>CALAJV010000005.1 GCA_937922805.1 uncultured Acidimicrobiales bacterium
TCGATATTTGGGTCGACGAGCCGCCCCACGAGTAGCCAGGTAGCAAGAACACTTGAACCGACCGAGCCGCCACCACCACTCGCCTGCAAAACTTATTCTGCCGGAAGCGCATCTCAGCAGAGAACGCTTCCGGCAAAATTCGAGCGGAGAGAGGGGGATTCGAACCCCCGGAACCCGCAAAGGTTCAACGGTTTTCAAGACCGACGCAATCGTCCGCTCTGCCATCTCTCCGTAGACGAGCATAGCTGCCAATTGGGCAGCGCGGAATCATTTCTGCTGCTCTTCTTGAGACTTCGTCGAGCCATCCAACCCGGAGCAGCCCCCAAGGGCTGAATCAGCCGATAGCCACGGCGTATCGCTTACGCATTTTGGCTGCCGGTTGCTCCACTGCCAGATACATGAGATAGGCCAAACCTAACGAAATGGGGGCTGCCAGCACCCGCAGAATGGGCAACAGCCCCGCTGGGGCGCTGAAAAAACAGACTTACAACACCACGTGGTGAATCAAGTAAAACGAGTAGCTCAACACCCCAATAAATCTGACCCACCCGAAGTTGAGCGGTCGGAACAACCACAAAGAAGGGCGTTGAACGGCGAAGAAAAACAAAGGCAGCAGCGCGGCTGACTGCACGGTGTACATCACGGTTGTCTGAAAGAACGGATCCCGCACAGCAATTGATCCAACGATTACCGCCAACGCTACGAGACTAACCCCGACAGCTATCGACGCTTTGGGTTTTGGCACCCGATCCATTGCCGGGTTGAGATACATGCCCATGGCGCAGCCGAACAAGATGGCATCGATTCTGGTATCGGTAGCTAAATACGTCCGATCCGAAACGGCGTCGAAGACCTGCACCAAAACAATTCGCCATGCCAGCACCAATCCGCAAACACCAATCACAACCGCCGATTGAGCTCGACGACTGAAACGGCGCATGAGAAACACTGCGCATACGGGGAAGATCAAATAGAAGTGTTCCTCAATCGCCAACGACCAGAACACTCCCGTACCGCCAGGAAGTTCAGGGGCGAACCTGGTGAGCTGAGCGTAGTTCGACAAATGAAGGCCTTGCAGGGCAACGCCGGTAACGGTCGCCTGACCAGTTGACTCGTTCGTAGTCAACCCCAACACCGAGGCGATCGTGCCAAAGGCGAGAGCAACATACATCGGCGGAAAGATCCGCCACGCTCGACGCCAATAGAATTCTCGGTACGCCACGTTCCCGTTGGCTTCAAATTCCCGTCGCAACAACGTGGTTATCAGGTAGCCGCTCAGGAAAAAGAACGCTGTGACTCCAAGGCCACCCGGCACTGACGACAACCCAGCGTGGGCTAGGTAAACAATCGCTATTGAGACAGCTCGAATCCCATCCAGTGATGGGATATAGGTAGAAGTAGGTGCCGCTGCTTGATTGATCAAACCACTCTATGACCAGAACGCGTCTTTGGCCGATCTTGCTATTTCGCGCCCCTATTTGGGCGTGCAGTATGCGGCGTCTTCAGCTCGGTTGAAGTTGCGACCACTATTGGGACAAAGCTCTTTGAATATGGTGCCGGCCGCAACCTTGTTTGGCCCGGTGTATTCCGGCCGCATTTTGAGCGCTGGCCCATCGTAGGGAGAAGGAGTGCTCGGGCCGCCGTCGGTCAAGTAACCAAACCCGCAACCGCTGGGAGCGCTAGTTCGATAGTTGACGCAGTTCTTAATCCACATGTTGGCCACTTCTTTGTTCCAACCACCCCACCAGTCGCCGTGGGTAGTAGTGCCACCTGGCTTCTTGTTCGAGCCAAACGCGGTGGCGTCAACATCTGATGAAAGGAACCAGTTGCTGGTATTTTCGCCCGGCTCTACCACGTAGTTCACGAAGTATTCAAGGTTGGGGAATGTCTGGTTGTACTCGCCGCTGCAGTTGCTCCCGTACCACGGGCCACTTGGCGGCCGGAAATTCTTGTAGTTGCCCGCATCCTTCCCATTCCAGCATTGAGGGAACTTGACGTTCATTTCGAGAACGGTCCGGCGACCAGGAGCGGTAAATCTGGAGCCGTCGCAGTTCGGCATTGTGTGCGAACCGATCCCGGTGTTGGTGGAACGGTTGTCGGAGCAAACGAAGGTCATTTTGCCGGGCGCTCCTCCTTCCGACGCCGGTGCTGTATTCAAGTTTTTCTCTGCGATGATGGCGGCCCCATCGGGATAGACCTGAGAGTTGCCTCGGGCTAGACCTTCACCTTTGTAGTAGATGACTACCCGTTCCGGCACACGAACATTGCCGTTCCCATCGAACAACGCTGGCACCCAGTAGCCAGTCCGGTTTAGTTCCTGACCGTTGCAGGTACTCGAACCTGAGTTCAACAAGGAATCAAAGGTGGTGAACGCATTCACGTGGGTGTTGCCAAAATGCATGTGCAAGTGCGAAGCACCAGGCTGGTTCGGGAAGATCAGTGGATCGTCATAGCTGAAGTGAGAAAACTCGCAACCGGCTCGGAACTGGCCGCCGTTCGCTACCGGATAGGCCCGTTCATCGTTGCCGGCTCGGGAAGCAACGTAGTCGCTCCGAGGCCCATAGTGGTCGGACAAATTGAGCTGAGCCGACGGGGTGGCAATGTGCGGGCTGTTGTCGTGGTTAGTGTTACGAGTCGACGACGCCAAGATCATCTTCAGATTCGACGAACCGTTGCCTGGCGCCGCCGACGGCGGATTAGACGACTCGCCTGAGGGCCCAGTAGTAGAAGGTGTGGTTGTCGAAGAGTCGGGCATGTCAGAATCAGAGCCCGAACCATCCCCTCCCGCAGTTGTTTCGCTGGCCGGCGACGCTGAGATGGAATCGCCGCCGGTTATTACCGCATCATCGTTGGCGACCGCTGCCTCATCAGAATCATCATCCCTCGGAACCAATGTGCCGTTCACGACAAGCGAATCACTCTCTAGTTCCTGATCGGTGTCAGTGGCAGTAACGCGATCGCCCAGAAGAGCGCTTTCGTCTTGGTCGCTGTTAGTGGTCGTTTCGTCCTCGACTGAGCCTGGCCCCATCAAAAGAGTGGAAGCCCAAATAACGCAACTAGCGACGACAACTAGCCCCACCTTGTAGAGCCAGTTAGACGACGTCGACGCACTATCCGCTGATTCCTCTTCAACAAGAGGGGTGCCGAGTGTCATGAAACCGTCATAGTATCTGATTGGAGGACCAAGCGGAAGGCAGCCCGCCAAAAATCGACTCGATTCTTCGCCCGTAGAGGCGCTTAAACCGAAGGTTTTTAACCAGTTCGAGAACCGCAACGGCCGGCCCGCTCCATGGTTAGTCGAACAGTTTTGGGTGTCTCGATGCGGAGCCCGATCAACACATCGTCGATCGTCCAGAGCGGGCAGCGTGTTCGCCCATTCCCTGACACGCACCGAAGGGTCAGCCAGATCCTTCAGTCGGCCCCGTTTCCCTGGCAAACCGGCAGCTGATTGGCCCGTGGGCAAGTCTACCCATAAACCATTTCTAGGTTTTTCCCGATGTTATTTATGAGCTACTAGCCAGCTCAAAAAACAAAAAATACATCCAACTCCCCCACACACATACATAACACATACACATAGCTACACCTACATAGTCACACACATAACCACATAAAACCCCTAACACTCCACATAACCAACACAGGTCAGAGGCGTCGATTCACCCCGGCGCCTCTGACTTTCTTTTTGTCGACATCTCAAGTTCGGCGAACGCTACTGATAAGACAGTTCGGTCAGTAACGCTCGTTGGCTAGCGGTCGGGCGTCCCGCTAACTGGCTTCGGAAAATCCCGCTCGATACTTGCCAATCAGCAAAGCTCTCGGCAAAATCTCCGGCCCCGGTTGCCGAGTCGGTTGCGCCAGAACGAGTAGGCCACCAATCTGACCCTTCGATTCCTCTAGCCTTCTGCCACCGTCGCCTGTCGTTTCCACTGTTTAGCGACACGTCAACGGCGTGGCCGATCTCATGAGCAACCACATGGGCCAAGTGCGTATCCGACTGCGACGATCGCACATAGATCACGATTTTCTGTTGGCCTACAAACGTTAGGCCGTAGTAGCCAGCCTTGCCTGGAACGAAATCGATCGTCCACTCTGGAAGTTGTTGCTTCCACGGGTAGGCGATCCGGTCAAGAACTGCTTGCCCCCGTCGGTCTTCGTTGCTGAACCGACGTAAGCCGGAAGGAGTTTCCCGGTCGGATGTTTTCTGAACAAACTCGCCCGACTCACTGAACCCGAGCATGAGTTCACCTCTGCTCAAACCCTTACCGAGCATTCCAGTCCAGTATTGCTTTCCAGCCAGATCTGGCGATCGCTCCAACACGTTGCGGTAAACGAGATCAACAAATTGCTCGTTGCTCAGATGACCGTATCGCTGCTGAAATTCTTGGCTCGAAGCGAAAGCGCTGCTTATAGCGTGAGCCGAAACCCCCTCCCACATCCTTCCCCGCCAGTAGTCGAGCCCGCTCACATCTGGATCTCGACCAAAGTAGGCAACGTATAGACGAACTAGGGTGCGGTCACGCTGGGCGGTGAACGCAAGCTCTTCACCTAGCGGAAGGGCATCGCTTGATGGGTCATCTCCGTGGACGTGCGCACCGTGATCGTGAGTGTCGATCTGCTCGTAGTGTGCCGTAGCGCCTTGGGCTTGGGTCGGCGTCTCAGTTCGGTCTGAGTCCGACGGGCTTGCGACCAGACCGACCCCAACGAGCAGTAAGGTCGCGACGATCGTGGCCGCTGCCACCTTCCAATTTCGAAAGCTCACCCGTGTGGTAGCCAACGCCAAAACCGCCTCGCCATAACGATCGTTTACCGACCGGAAATCCGTCTTCCCAAACCCGAAGATACGAAGGTAAGCAATCGAGCTTGAGAGCAAATTCACCCGAACCCAAACGGCTCCCTATGGCGCTCAAGGCCCTCCGACCTAGAGTCGTGGGCCGCGCAGTCCGAAAAAGACTAGAGATACGCCCAGCCCAGACCAGAAAAAGCGAAACGCTCGGCTACTGAATCGAACCTTCGAGACAATAGCCGAGCGTTGCTTAGTTTTGCTTCGGGCTAATCAGCCCTCACGGTGCTTTACCGACTGCGCCTTATTCGGCGAAGCGTCGTGCCGCTCCGAGTTCGAGCCGAGTGCCGGTGCTGGCGTCCCAAATCCAAAGGTCGGCGTTTACAAAGTCGGGGTTAATCAGCTTGGTGTTCGCTCCCGCTTCAAACGTTTCACCGTCGCCCAAAATGAATTTGCTGGCACCGAACGAAGATTCAACTTCGCTGACCATGCTTTCTGGCTCTCGGTCCGGGTAGAGATATTCGACGTTGTAGAACACGGCTGAGCTTCCGAACCCGAAGGTGCTGATCCCAGCACTGTATAGCTCACCGCCTTCGGGAAACGGATCGTCGCCGAACCAAGAAGCCCATCGTTCAAGGCCACTATCGGCAACCGGCACAATCTCGGCGTACGACAAGTTGACCTTGGTCCGAGCGTCGTCAACATCGTCGGTAATGGTGAGATCAGCGTTGATCTGTTTGCCCTCTTGCTCCGGCACATCGTAGGTAACTCTTCGAACAGTACTCAAGCCATCATCAGTTTTTTCGGTCTTGTTGCTGTCTTCGGTCCAGCCAAGGCTGGCCAGCTGGGCATCGTAGAACGCGTTCACATCGTCGTACTCACCGTCGATGAACATCTCGACTTCAGAACTCATGGCCCGGAAATCTTCGCTATTGCCACTGAACGAAATCACGTTGTTCACGCCAGACCGGAGGTCGACAATATCGGCACCATTAGGGGTTGGAATATCTGGGAAGGCTCCGATGCGCTGCATCTGGGCTGACACGTCAGCAGTCGGCCCGTAAATGTCGCTGACAATAGCTTGAATCTCATCAGCGGTAGCGCCAGATTCTGGCAGCGGATCTTCCGACTTTTCTTCGCCAACAACTTTCACTCCGTCAAACGGGGGCGTGATTACAAGAACTCTGGCACGAACACTCTGAGACTTACCAGCAGCAACGTAGAAATTCTCGTAGCCGTCCCGCTCGACTTTGACACCAGAGGTTGACGCCTCAACGTCGACACCTAAGTCGGCCGCTTTGTCGACCAGCTCTTGGACCAACTCTTCGTCATCTTCCGTTGGGAGCCCCTCGGCAATGTAGGTTGAACCCAGGTCGACTTTGGTCCGACCAGGTCCCCACGTACTACCGACCTGGATGAAGTTTGGTTCGGCACTGTCGTGGAGTGGCACATCGCCATGCCAACCATTGAAACGATTGGCAATAGAACCGTCGGGGTCTGGGAACTCGCTGGCTGAGTAACGAAGCCGTAGCCGGATCGCTTCCAGTTCAGCGTCGCTAATAACAGCGACCGTCATGGATTCATAGCCCAGGCTCTTATCCCGAGTAAACGATAAGAATGTTCCCGGCTGTCCGGTCGGAGGGTCTGATTTTTCTTCGGTGCTATCTAGAACCCAACCGAGTGGGGCGAACGCCGCTTCAAACTCTTCGACCACATCAGGCCGCTCCCCATCAACCTTCACCGTCACTTCTGTGGTTACCCGGCTTAGGCCTGGCCCACTACTGCTACTGAAGCTGCTGTTGGCCGAAACTTCCATCACGTGGGCCCCTGCCTGGGTTGGGACCTGAGGGAACGGGTAGAGCTGGCTAGCGACACTAGTGACGTCGTCGGTCGGGCCGTGCAAGCTATCAACAAGAGCGACTATCTCACTGCCGGAATCGTCTGCCGGAATCGTGGCCAGGTTTTCCGCGGTTACGTCAGCATCACCCGAGCCGCTCGCCGGTGCATCGTCGTCAGAATCTTCGTCGCCTTCCGCGGTATCGCCATCAGCGTCATCGGAATCATCAGGCAATGGGTTCTCTACCGGGTCCTGGGTGTCCGAACTATCCGATGGGGCGCTTCCCAGCTGGGAAGTCCCCGACCCGCAGGCGCTGGCTATCATCATGGCCGCAAACAACGCGGCCAGCGTGCTCATAGTCTTGTTTTTCATTGTCCCGCTCCTCAGCTTTTTACAACGAAGCAAACGTAAGGCGTAAGGCCTTGATCGTTATTAGCTTCGCCTTCCAACGGTATAGGCAGCCAGCATCTTGCGCTTGTCAACCCCGAGGATTAACGGTTGCTTGACTCGTAGTTTTGATCTGTCTGTAACGCTAAGACGGAACGAATCGAAGATCGGTTCAGAGATTTCCGAAAAATCGTCAACAAAGCGGACGGCGAGCACTTCGAACCAAAGATTTTGGACCACAAGAAGGCGAAAGAACGGGTCTACCTTCCTGTGAGTTAGTCCGGTTTCTCCGATTCGAGCGATTGCTCATAGTCGGCTTCAAGAAACTGCCTCATTTCAGCCGGATCAGTATCGCTGCCTGCGGTGTCGTTGAAGACCTTAGGGCCAACAGTGTCGTCGACCGCAGTCCACTCATTTGGCTGCCACACTGCGCCCCGCCGAAATGCTTTGGCGCAGTGGAGGAAGGCCGCCTCAACTTCTATGACCACCGCTACTTTCGGTCGGCGAAGCTCGTTATCCCAAAGAGCGAGAAAGTCGGGATCGGTCGTGATTCTGGCTGCTCCGTCGATCCGCAACGTTTCGTCCGACCCTGGGATCATCACTAGCAAGCCCGCTTGGGGGTTTGCAACAATGTTTGTTAAAGAATCAATCAGGTTATTACCTGAAAGGTCGGGGAAGGCAACCTTGGTCCCCCCGTCGAGAACCTTCAGTTGACCGGCCGGGCCGCCTCGGGGCGAAACATCGCACGTTCCATCGGGGCCAGCGGTCGACAAACAGAAGAACCTCGATGCGGCAACGAATTCAGCTGCGGCTCCGACGATCGTTTTCCCTTTTTTGTTCGCCACCCGCTCCGAAGGTTCCCGGTAAAGGGCCCGAAGTTGATCCATTGACCTCACATCGTGGTCGGCCATATTAGCTAGCTGGAACTACGGCAGACCAGAAAGGGTCGCCGTCTTCACACGGAGTGAGCCGGTCAATAACAAGCGGAGCTCCAGTTGTGCCGTCGAAGGCAATGTCGAAAAACAGTCCTTCGCAGGCTCCCTCGGCATCACCGATGTCGGACGGGTTGGCCTCGGCGGCCGATATTGCCCTGTCGGCTCGAACAAACATGTCGTCAACGGTTGGATCTAAACCAAACTGGCTGGCGTTGCTGACCTCGCCGGAATTTGTCGCTTGACCTGCCCGCACCTCCACGTTGACCGTGGTTTCGGAGTTCTCATGCACCAAGGTGTAGTCCGATATTGCCGCTTGAGCCCAGAGATCTTTGGCTGCGGTTAAGGCCGCTCGCGCTTTTGGAACATCGAGTTCGGAAACTCGAACCGAGACCGGTTCGGTGACGGAAACCTCTGGCTCTGTTGTGGTTGATTCAGCCGCAGTGGTCTGGGTAGTGTCGCCGGTCAACGTTGGGGCGCCGGTTGTGACCGAACTGGTTGCGCTCGACTGGCCACAAGCGGCAAGTCCTAGGACGAGCACCAACGGTAGGACAGCCGCCCAATTGAATTTCTTAATCTGCACTGTCATCAATCCATGCTTCCGGGGTGACCCCAAGTCCATCAGCGATGCGGTTTACATATGCGTAGTACGAAACAACTTCAACAATATCGAGGATATCTCGATCATCGAATCCAACGGCTCGCAGGCCATCAACGTCTGATTTCGTCATATCTCCAGGGTTTTTCGTCAACTTGACGGCGTAAGCAAGCATGGCGAGCCGAGCCGGAGAAAGCCCGGCGTTCTGCCAGTCGGCTTCGATTCCCGCTAGCAGTTCATCATCTTTCAAAAGCCGACGCAGGCCGCGCCGATGGTGAACAATTCAATAGTGGCAGCGGTTCTCAAGCGAAACCACCAAAGCCAGCAGCTCTCGCTCGACTTTTCTCAGGGTGGCGGTACCAGCCATCGCCGAGGTATAGAGAGCGTTGTGAGCTGCCAACCCGACCGGGTTCAGCGAATGTATCGCCATAATCTGATCTACTCGCCCGTAGGTCTTGTCGACAACGTCATCGTAGATTTTGGCTAGTCCATCGTGCTCAGACCATTGGTCATCAGGAACTGTTTCAATCCATGCCACCTAGATACGGTAGCGGCTAGATCTTTCTCATGAAATGGTCGGAACTGGTCGACAACTAACTGTGGCCCTGCTTGACGCTGTGCGATCGAAACTCAGTCGTGAGCACAAACCCAGCGACCCCGACGTCGAATCCGAACTGCAGCGACGGCTCCAAACATCGAAAGCCCGGTCGCTCTACGGTATTATTCCGCTCGTAGTAATCGTCGTTGTTCTATTTTGGAGTCGATCGTCGCACATCGGGTTGCTCGTTTGGGCCGCGATCATTTCTACCAACAGCATTGCCTGGTTGCGCCAGGTTAAGAAGCCGATCAACGACGCATGGATGAAGTGGGGTGCCTTCTTCCACATAACCGGTGCGTTCTCGTGGGGTCTGCTTCCGATATTGGCAATGCCGAGAGACCCGACCGATCAGGTTGCCGTCGTCGCCTACCTCAGCGGAGTCATCGCCGCCAACACGAACTCATCGGCGCCAATCAAATCCATGTACTACCGGTTTCACATGACGCTGACGATCACTGCGATCGCGGGCTTCCTCATCAACAGCACAGGTGTAGGCCTGTGGACCAGTTTGTCGTTCCTGACTTTCTGCCTTTGCTATGCCGCGGCCATGGCTGAAGTAAATCACGCCACACATCGAGAGGCGGCCGAGTTTGGGGTGCACAACGGTCGACTAGCTAAGGGCTTGGCCACGAACAAAGTCCAACTGGAAAAAGCTAACAAACGGCTCGATCGCCAGGCCCGAACCGATTCCCTAACCGGTATCGCAAACCGACTTGGGTTCACTGAGGCGCTAGAAAAAGCGTTGAACGACCGAGATAACGATCCAACTAGAACCGTGGGCCTGGTCTACATCGACCTCGACGGTTTTAAGGTAGTCAACGACACCATGGGTCACCGAGTAGGAGACCTACTACTTGTAGCCGTTGCCCGCCGCCTCTCCAATATCGCCGACGAAAGCGAACTTGTGGCCAGACAAGGCGGCGACGAACTTGTTTTGCTTTGCCCTAACCTTGACGATGATCGTGGCATCGAAAATTTGAGTCAGCGACTTCGATCAGTTTTCGCCGAACCGTTTGTGATCGACAACCGGCAACTTGACGTAGCGGCTAGTTGCGGCATAGCTGTGTCGGATTCCGCCACCAACGCCGATCAGCTTCTACGACAAGCCGACATTGCGGTCTACAAATCAAAAGTTGCCGTCAATGACAAGGTGACGATTTTCGATTCCGAGATGGGCCGTCAACTCGCCCAAGACATCGAAATCGAACAGAAGCTAAACGAAGCTCTCGGATCCAACCAGATCAAGCCGTATTTTCAGCCGATCGTCGACCTGTCGACTGGCCACATCGTCGGAGGCGAAGCGCTCGTTCGATGGGAACACCCTGATGGAATCAAAACTGCCGCTGCGTTCCTCGACATCGCAGCCCGACAAGGTCTCATGCCGGCAATCGACCAGATGGTCGTGGCGTCCGTCTCCGACTTCTGTCTTGACACCCAAGCTCGACTACCTACACCGATCCGACTAACCGTGAATATCACGGCAAACCAGCTACGACGGGTTCTTGACACCTTCACCAAGACCTCTGCTCTTGATGGCCTAACAATCGAGATCAGTCAGCAAGAGGGGTTCAACTCGATTAGTGAAGCGCAAAGTCTTGTCGAACAAGCCCATAGCTTAGGTGCTGAAGTGCTCGTGGATGATTTCGGTTTAGGTCGGTCGTCGCTAGCTATGGCTACCCAACTCAATGTTGATGGCTACAAGATCGATCGAAGTTTCGTCGCTGACATCGAAACCGAAGCTGCCGTGGCCGCCATCGCATCTGTCGTTGAGCTGGCAGCTCGGCGCGGTCAGGTTGTCATCGCTGAAGGGGTAGAAACCGCTACCCAGATGAAGCTTCTACGGGAGCTAGGGGTAGAAACAGCTCAAGGCGACTACTACTCGCCCGCGGTAGCGTTGGACCAGTTCGACCGGTGGCTCTCGAACAACCATCAATTCCCAACCAGTCAACTGACTGCCTAGAACTTCTTTAGAAACTCTTCACTCGTTGTACCTCGCCGCGCCAAGTTGGTGCGAGTTAGGGGTCAAAGAGCTAGCTAACAGGAGTTTGCAGCAATGGGTGGAAAACTTTGCCAAGGTCCTTCTTTTGGGCACGACGAGCGGTTGGACAAACCGGATAGTCGATGGGAGCCAGATCGGTACAACAAATCCAACACTATTCAATTCATTCAACCGCAATCGTTTCGAACCGCCCCTAACACTGCGGTAGCGAACCAAACCCAGTCGACGTGGATGCTCCGAGGTCGCAAGCTATTCCTCGCTACAGCCGCGGTTGGACTCGGGGGCCTTGGAACTCTTGGCATGATCTCTTCGGCGTCTGCCGATGGGGGCGGCCCTTGTCTTGATGAAGGCAACGGCGACGGTTGGGGCGTCAACCCAGAAACAAACGAGGGTTGCCTGATCTCAGGTTTTACTACCGGTGAAATATGTTTAGATGACGACGGGGACGGCCGTGGCTTCAACCCTGCGCTCAACGACACCTGTGAACTCGACGGTCACCCAGATCATGAATCAGATCCAGGTGAACCACGCCAGCCGGAACCAGAGCCAGCTGAACTCGAACAACGCCAGCCGGTACCAGAGCCGGAACCCGAACCAGAACCGCAGCCAGTTGGATCGCAAGACTGTGTTGATGAAGGTGATGGCGACCCGTGGGGAGTCAACCCAACAACCAACGACGGGTGTTGGATCGAGGGCATCGACCTTTCGACCTGTGAAGAATCTGGATCTGTATTTGAATGTCCAGACGGGGAAACGTACCCGGCTGATCCATCGAATGAGCCTTACGAAGGAGATGCTGAAACCGATTCCAGCACGTACTACTCAGCGCACGAACTAGAGTTCGATGACGATTACTCGCCGGGTAGCGACCATGAAACTGCTGAACAGCCACTGACTAGAGACGCAATGTGCGCCGAGCATGGCGCCAGCGCTTCTTACTACAGTTCAGACGGGAGTTTCGCTGGTTGCTCAGTATGCATAGATCATGTTGCACCGATCCAGGATGGGTTCGGCCCCGACGATGACTTCGAACACTCAGGCTTTACCGAGTGCTACAACGTTGATCCTGAAACGGGCGAACGACTTCCTTTCATGCCAATCCGACCCAACCCAGTCAACGTCGACCGTGACACCAACGACCGTGACACCAACGACCGTGACACCAACGAGAGCGACGGCAGTTCATCAGCCACGGCATCGTCTCCGCATGTTATTTGGACGCCGGACAACGTCAAAGTTCACTACGACCGAGACAAGGTCACGATTATTGGGGGCAACGAACATACCGACGCTCCCTACATTTACTTGGCTGATGGCCACGGTGAAGGACACGGCACGAAGCTCATCGGAGACCCAGTCCCTATCTGTGAACAAGGAATCGAAAGCGACATCGATGGCGACGGTTACGGCTCCGAAAATGGGAGAACGTGCTATGCCGGTGTTGTAGCCGATGCCTCTTCATCGCAACCTCCCTCGTTGATTTCGCGAGGCGAGCAACTGGCCTCGGAGGGTCCAAGTACGCTCTCGCCTTGCCGTCCAGATACCTCCACCGGTGATCCCGGAATCTGTTCCGACGACGATGGGTTCTGTCGACCGTTCGGAGCAGACGTTCGATACATCAGAGATCCATGTTGGCAGTACCCCATTAGGCCAATGCCGGAAATCGTCGGCTCGAACCCTGACCGGGCGACGCCACCCGAGTTAGCTCGGTGCCGCTCAATCGAAAATACCGAGCTGACCTTCGGTCACGGCATATGTAGCGACGATGCAGGAACCTGTCGGCCTTATGGCACAGACGTCGAGTACTTCATGAGCCCGTGCTGGCAGTATCCGGTGGCCCCCATTGATCTCACCGGTATCGGCCAGCTCGACGATCGCACCCCAAGCAAGGACGACTACGCATCAGTGGTCGACCGGGTGTGTCAAGATTCATTCGGGGGCCAGATCCGCAGCGATGACGGTGCTTGCGTGATTGACTGTGTTACCCCGCTTGGATTGAGCGCCGCGTTCGGTGAAGAAAAAACTAGGAACCACGCAGCTGACAACCAGGGTGCGAACTGTTCTGAAATTTTCTTCTAGCGATTCAACGTTGACCAGAAATGGGCCCTACACAAGCGGGTCTATGCCCGTAGCGGGATGTTTTTGAACCGGGCTTTTTGGTCCCATGTCTGGACTTTGGAAATGATCCCCAAAATCCGGTCACCTCAGCGAGCGAGAGCGCTACAATTATCGAACCTTGGAGAGGTGACAGAGTACGGCCGATTGTGCCTCCCTGCTAAGGAGGTGTGGGTTTACGCCCACCGTGGGTTCAAATCCCACCCTCTCCGCTGCGAAACCCGTTGAGACCTCATCGTTTCAGCGGGTTTCCTTAGTTTTCGGCCAGCGCTAAGCGGATTCGGCCCCCGCCGCCGTTCGGATCTTCGTGCTGGAGACGCCCATCGTCGATGATCCGCCACGTCACAGGTTTCTCACTGACCCGTCCCCCAGGGTCGGCCAACCGTGCGAGTTAGGAAAGGGGTACAACACAGACAGGAGTAACGATGTGTAGAGAATTCTGCCATGGTCTTACCTTGAGGCACGAACAGTGCCTAGATCAGATCGGCAGCGGTGGGACACAAACCTGCGAGAACGCACCGAGCATTAGTTTCGGCCCAGCTTCCGCCCAAAAGTATCCCTTCCGTAGCTTAGAGATGGCGTCCGACTCACCCAAATCACGGTGGTCTTTCAACCGTCGACGATTGGCGGTAGCCAGCGCAGCGGCTGCGGGCATGGGAGGGCTGGCCGCTATCGGCGCGATCACCCCAGCGGCGGCGGAAACAGCCGGCGAGTCCTGCGTCGACGAAGGCGACGGCGACGACTGGGGAGTCAACCTAGAGACGAACGGCGGCTGCCTAATGCCTGGCGCAAATGCGGCCGAGCTTTGCCTCGACCGTGATGGGGATGGCCGAGGCTTCAACCCAGCACTCAACGAGGTTTGTGATCTACCCGGATCGGACGAAAGATCAGAAGCTCGAGACGAGGCCAACTCGGATCCAGACTCTGACGACGACACGAGCTACGACTCGAGCTATGACACGAGCTATGACACTGGTTACGAGACTGAGACCGCCAACGAAACTGACGACCTAGGGTGGTCTCAGGAGGAGATCGTTGCTAATCCGAAACCATCCGAACCATCACCCGAGCTAGAAACCGGACCGAAAACGGTGGCTCAATTATGTGCTGCGCATGGAGGTACCGCTAACTACAGCAGCTCAACTGGTGAGTATGCCAAATGCTCGGTCTGCGCTGACCCTCTCCACCTGATCGACGAAGAACTTTCTTGGGCTGGCAACGGGCCGAATCTTGGCACCGTGGCGCAACAAGAGTATGCGATGGAGTGTTTCGACATTGATCCGGTTTCTGGCGACCGTTTGGCCTGGGGTGAAGAAGCCAACACCAACCTCGATCACGACCAAACATCACATCGTGGCGTTGAGGAGCCTCGGCCGATCCCAGATAATTCGGAGCGGCCATCGTCGGACGTTGAACGCAACGAGGAAGACCGCTCTCAACACAACAGCTCGCGCCATCCGGCAGATCTGCTACCGGTTTGGGAGCCAGCACTTCCCGATAGTTTGGCCAACCCGATCGTGGTGACAGCCCCCGACGGAACACTCGTGCACTACGACCGAAGTTTGGTCCGAGTCGAAACTCCAATGGAAGCCACCGGTCAAGGCCTGTATGTCGCAGACCAAATGGGCGACGGGCACGGAATCGTTATTACCGGTCGCAAGACCCCAGTCTGCATTCAGGGAATAGCGAGCGATCCTGACGGTGATGGATACGGCGAGGAGCACGGAACCGTTTGCTACGCCGGCATGGTTGTGAAACGACCCACCAACCAATCTCCAGAAGGTATCCCTGGCGTAGATTACCTTGCGTTCGATGATGAAGGTGACCCTTACTGCCTACCTCATTGGACTAAGAATCTGAACGACTGCGACATGGATCTACGGTCGCACTCTATGAACCAAGCAGACGACGACCATCTGAACTATGGCGATGAGGACCGACCTCGGATCACACCAGTCGACGGTGGGCTACTTGATTTCAACTTCCACAATGGTCAAGATTTCGGTAAACCGGTTGAGGGTGATGGCTACAACTCGCTGGCGTTCGATGCCGACGGGAACGCATTCTGTTTCCCTCACCTGACCAAAAACTTCAACGGCTGCGACCTTGAGCTGATGATTCACAATGGCGGGCGGACCGAAGCTATCGACAGAACCGAGGATGACGTTACCGGCTTGAAACCAAGCGAGATTCCGAGCTGGAATTTCCCGGACTTCGCCAGCGCTGACGCTGGTTGGTAGACCGTATCCAGGTGTAGCTGCCAAAGGCGATCGTTCGAAAATAGGTTGCGTTGACACTGGCCGCTACGTTGGTAGCTACACCTGGAGAGGTGACAGAGTACGGCCGATTGTGCCTCCCTGCTAAGGAGGTGTGGGTTTACGCCCACCGTGGGTTCAAATCCCACCCTCTCCGCTCAATGGAAACCCGCTCACGCCTCTGTTGGAGCGGGTTTCTTGCGTTTTGGGTTGAGATTCTCGACCGAAGCAGATCGAAGTTGAAACGCTCGATTTGGAGCCACGCTGTGAGCCACGGCGCCACAGTCCGCCGATTATCGAGCGGCTTGACCACTCGATATCGCCGGTTGCGCATCCGGTTGGCTCAGTACCAGCCGAACATCGTGTTTGGCTTGTTAGCCCAGTCAGCTTGTCCGTACGCTCGCATCTCAGGGCCGAGGCAGCTCATCTGCGCTGCGTAGGTCTCAGCGCCGACATGGTGCCATTTCCCGTGACCGGCGAAGACCCACTCCACTGCCAGATCGGCGATACGGTCCATACTGTCAGCCAAGACATCCCAGGAGAACCAGGTCTGCTTCGGTGTAACGTCGAGTTCCCCTCGACGCTGGTTCCAGAACAGCGTGTCACCGGTAAAGAGCCAGCGGCCATCAACATGGTAGACAACGTGCCCTTCGGTATGACCGGGCGTATGGATCGAAACGATCCCATCAGCCACGGATTGATCACCGGTCGTGATGTCGGTGGCGAACGGCGCTGCGTCAGCATCAGCGGCATGGATCCACACCCGGGACCCGTAACGATCAGCCCACCGCTCGGCATCTGCGACGTCGTCCCTGTGGCTCAACAGCACGTGCGCAACCCCACCCAGTTCGTCGAGCTGATCGGCCAACGTGCGAGTGAAGCGAGGCGAATCAACCATCAGGTTCCCGTCCGAGCGAACCACAAGATAGGAGTGACCCCCGAATGAGCTTGGCACATTATGACCAAGGGCGAACACCCGCGGGGTCAACTCGTGAGGGAACGCCCCACCCGGTGGCCGTGCGGTGTCGCGGTTACCGATCGATTTAGTCGGGCACGCAACCGAGGCCCGCCACAGCGCTGCCTCCTCTTCACCGGTCTGAGGCTGTCGGGCCAGGAACGACCGGCCCTCGCTGTCCATCTCGACCAGGCCAGGCGCCCAGTGCCGAGCAGAATCACACCGGACACAACGAGTGTCAACGAACCAACGACCCTCGACATCGTCGGGATGAGCCTGATCAATTCGTGCCAATCCAGAGCCTCCTCTTACCGGTCAGAAACGAAGCGTAATACAAGTCCTCCACCACAACAGATCCAACCAGCTAACCATCCGATAGCACTCATGACGCCTCCCGCTGAACCACCCGATAACGGCGCTTTCCGGGTGCTCGATAACTCCGGCTAGATTGCCGGATCGAGTGGAGAGGCATCCATAAGCTTATGGCGGTAGACGTCGGCGATCATACGCTCGGACGTACCTGCCCAGTCAGCGATAGCCCAAGCGGAGTGCCCAGCTTCGGCCTGCAAAGTGACCGCTGTGTGACGCAACTCGTAACCCTCTCCGCTCAGTAACTCCTCAGAGTTGCCAAAGCCCATTAACCAGGGCAGACAGTGCAAGCGGACCGAGAATGCCCCGCCAACTAGCTGAGTATCCTCGGTCCGCCTTTTTGAGCGGCCAAATTGGCCGCAACGTTCAACGCTAGCTACCGGTGCGGATTGCCCCCAGTTGAGCCTCCGCTACTACTGCCCTCGGATTCGCCGATCATCCCACCATCAAGTTGGCCAGCGTCGCTTTGACCGCCGTCGCTACCCCCACTATTGCCACTACCGCCTGACGAAGACGAGCTTGATGACGAACCGCCTGAACTGCTGCCGCTGCTAGTCGAGCTTCCGCCGGTCGATGTCCCACTACCAAGGCCAGACGTCGAATCGGCAGCCGCTCTGGCCGCATCAGCTTCCTCGATTGCTAGCTCTACTTCGAGTTCGGTGTTACCAAGAAACTCAGCTGCCTGCCGGTCAGAGGCCCGACCTTCGGCTACTGCGTTGGCCAGTTGGCTATCGGCCAATCCGGCTCGGGCAATGGCCCTGTTAGTGTCGGCCGCAATCTTGTCTACAGCTTCGAGATAGTCATCAATCTCTTTTTGCGTTGGAGTTCTACCGTCGCCGAAAATGTCGTTGTGTAGGCCCTTCGCCTCTCGCACCCCGTCCATAGCGATTGCCTGTTGGGTCTGATCAACGCTGCTCCCGCTGTTACCGACGGCCTGAGCGTCAGATAAGCGATTGCCGTAGCCGGCATCATCCAGTGCTGAATTGGTAGTGTCGACAAACTCAGCGATGTCACCCGGCGTAGTAGCAAAGTCAATCAATACCTGTGCGATCGAAATGATACCGAACGCTATTTTCAGGCCGGGAGAAAATCCGCCTTTCATCGGATCACTGCGAAACCCGACGGCCGAATGGGCCTTCAGGAGTTGCGACGTTTTACGTTCGAGCACCGAACCGATGTAGCCCGCCGCATCACCCGGAGCTGGCGCAATCTGGCCCTTCACCACTCTGATGCTTCGAGATTCGGCTCCACGCCTGTTCGGAACATATACCGATCGGTTCGAAATGTTCTCAACCGAACGACGCATCCGATACGGAATATCACCGGTACCGACCGGGTTCGCTACTTGCGATACCCGCCAGCCGTTCAACCCGACAAAAGGTGTTTCGCTCCCCTGTCGCCACCGGGTGTGCGGGCGAAGTCGAACCATAGCGTCTTTCTCTAAAGCGATCGCCTTCTTTTCTTCCGACAGCGAGATCTTCAATCCGGACAGGCCTTCGAGACTTGCCGCCCTGTTGGCCCAGTATTCTGCTTGGTTGGCTGCCGATATGGCCTTGCGAATATTTTCTTGTCTAGCTGCACCGGTGGTGGTGGCCGCTAGTTGGGCTCGATGCTCCGCTGCTTTACGGGTTCGACTGGCCTCGGTCTTCGCTTTCGAAATTGTCTGCTGCTGCCGTAGCCCTTTTGCATCTCGGGCCGTAGAAGCAAACGCCTGATCCTTCCAGAACCGCTCGCTCACCCCGTTGCGACCTGGGTTCTTGACAAAGTATGTGCCTTGTCCCAGGCCAGAGCAATCCCGTGCTGGGCACAACAATTCCCAAATAAAGCCTTGCCCTCGGAAGGTTTTCATGGCTCTCGTTACCGTGGCACCGCCACCAAACATGTTGTGCCGATTGAGGACTCGGCGGACCGCATCTTCAGCTGAACCCTGGCCGAGCGACTTGTCCCGGATCTGGTTAAGCACAAGACGGTAGCGATTCTCCGAAACGCCCGGGCGCATTGTCTTTAAGGCGACAAGGGCTGGCCGTCCAAGCACGTTGTCGAAAGCCATTTGACTCTCGAACCGAGGGTGGAGACCTTTCGTAGCCAGCTCCCTCCTCGCCCGATTGGCGACAACTTGCTGCTTTGTATCACTGGCCACTTCTCCACCGTTGAATAACGCGTCGGTAGTCTCAATGTCGTGGGCAACAGCTAACAAAACGGTGACCATCTCGACGTTGGTCGCTATCACCTGATCGTCGACATTCAGGTTCAGGTTCGCGCTGGCTGTCGGCGACGGTACTGTTGGCGCTGCCGGCATTGCGGTCGCCGCCGGAGGCGCTATCGACAACGTACTGCCGATCAGTCCGAGCGCAAGCAGAGCAGATCGCGCCCGCATACGCCCCGGTCTCGACGATCTCAACCAATCTCGTTCTCCAATTTTCGTCATGTCTTACCCTTCGCATTGAATGATTTGTACTCTGTCAACCCTGGCCGCGGGCGAGCTAAGCCGGAAGCTAACTTGCAGCTACCTGCAAGAACACCAGCCAGACCGAAAAAGGCTCCGTTGCCTGGCTGTCTCGTGGCTATGGCAAAACGGTCGGACCCAAGATTTCTGAACAGCTAGCTGATCTCAACAGAATTGTCCGAGGCCTAACCAGTTCTGATCTAATAGGACACCATGACTGGTTTCGGAGAACACGACGAAGGCAACGCTGACCGTACCTGGGGCTTCAAGACTCGATCCCTTCACGCCGGCGGCCAACCAGACCCAACCACGGGGGCTAGGGCGGTACCGATCTATCAATCAACTAGCTTCGTTTTCGAAGACACTGAAGACGCGGCCGATCTCTTCGCGCTACAGAAATTCGGCACGATCTACACTCGAATCTCGAATCCAACAACAGCTGCGTTCGAAGAAAGAATGGCAAGCCTTGAGGGAGGAATTGGTTCGGTCGCCACCGCGTCGGGTCAAGCTGCCGCTTTCCTGGCCACAACCACTCTGTGCGGCGTTGGCGACCATATGGTGTCGGCCGCTAGCATCTACGGCGGTAGCTACGCCCTTTTTAGTACCACCATGCGGCGCATGGGTATCGAAACCGACTTCGTTCCAAACGACCAACCCGCTGCCTTCGAAGCGGCAATTCGCCCCGAAACCAAACTGCTCTATACCGAGATAATTGGCAATCCGTCCGGAGCGGTAGCCGACGTTGAGGCCCTAGCCGATGTGGCCCACAACGCTGGGATCCCGCTTGTTATTGACGCCACCTTTGCTACACCATACTTGTGCCGACCGATCGAGTTCGGTGCCGACATCGTTTTACACTCGGCTACCAAGTTCATCGGCGGACACGGAACCAGCATCGGTGGGATAGTTACCGAAGCTGGGAACTTCGACTGGTCAGCATCGGGCCGTTTCGAACGAATGACTGAACCAGTCGACACCTACAACGGAGTTCGATGGCACGACAACTTTGGCGAATACGCGTTCTGTACCGCTCTGAGATCAGAACAACTCAGAGATGTGGGGGCCAGCCTGTCCCCGTTCAATGCGTTCCTCCTATTACAAGGGGTCGAAACCCTGACCCAACGGATGAACGATCATGTGAGCAACGCCAAGGCCGTAGCCTCATGGCTAGATCAAGACCCTCGGGTGTCGTGGGTTGCCCACGCCGACCTTCCATCCTCTCCTTACCACGATCTGGCCGCCAAGTATTTGCCGCTCGGAGCTGGCGCCATCTTCACCTTCGGCGTGAACGGAGGGCGCGAAACCGGTCAGAAATTTATTGAAAACCTTCAAATGATCAGCCACCTGGCGAATGTCGGCGACGCCAGAACTCTGGTCATTCACCCGGCTTCCACCACCCACCAGCAGATGACCGACGCCGAACTAGATCGGGCGGGGGTGGGTCCAGACATGATTCGGCTCTCCGTCGGCCTCGAAGATGTCGACGACATTTTGTGGGATATCGACCAGGCACTGACACTAGCGTCAGCCAAGTAACCGCTCTTCCAAGCTCAACCTGACCCGACGGCCCAGGCTCACACTTCACCCCACCGCTCCGAGCCGACTACGATGCGACCATGTGGACTCCTCCCTCCGCTCAACAACGCAAGCGAATTCTCGACGAGACCCGCTCGATAGCCTTGGTCGGCGCATCGGCCAATCCAGCCCGAGCCAGCAACTTCGTTCTCACATATTTGAAGTCTTCGGTTTGCGACTACGAGCTTTACCCAATCAACCCTGGCGAAGAAACCATCCTTGGTCTGAAGGTCTACCCCTCAATTGCTTCGCTTCCCATAGTCCCAGACATGGTTGACGTATTTCGCAAGGCCGAAGACTGCCCAGGTGTCGCCCAAGAAGCGGTTGACGCTGGAGCATCTTCGCTGTGGCTTCAACTCGGCGTTTGGAGCGACGAGGCAGCTCAAATCGCCTCCGAAGCGGGGCTTGATGTCGTGATGGATCGCTGCACCAAAATCGAACATGCCCGATTCGCTGGCGGACTCCACCTAGCCGGATTTGATACCGGCGTAATCAACAGCAAGCGAATCTGATCCACCGACCGTTAGTCGGCCACAGCCGCAATTGAGTAGTCGGCCGCCATTCACTACGTTTGGATGATGGACATCACCCTACGAAGTGCCGCAGACCAAGCTGGCGCCGTCGCCGACAAATCGATTTCAGCTGTCGAACTGCTCGACGCAACAATCGAGCGCTACCAGCGCTACAACCGTTCGATCAACGCCGTCGTGGTTACTCAACTGGCCGATGCCCGGGATCGGGCCCTTCAAGCCGATAATGCCACCGCCGCCGGCGAGTCGTGGGGTCCGCTTCACGGGGTGCCGATGACAATCAAAGAAGCATGGGACTGGGTCGGTACCGCATCGACGTCCGGCCGAGAAGAACTGATTCACCACCGCCCAGAGCAAAACTGTGAGGCGGTCGACCGGCTAATCGAAGCGGGGGCCGTTATCTACGGCAAAACGAACCTGCCGGTAGGCATGGCTGACTGGCAGACGTTCAACCCGATTTTCGGAACCACCAACAACCCGTGGAACCTTGACTTCATTCCGGGCGGCTCATCCGGCGGAGCTGCCGCCGCGTTGGCAGTCGGCATGACGGCGCTCGAAGTCGGCAGCGATATCGGTGCGTCGATTCGCAACCCGGCCCACTATTGCGGCGTGTTCGGGCACAAACCAACCTATGGGTTGGTCCCGACCGCAGGTCATGGCGATCCGGGCAACCCAGTCCCAATCGACATTGGCGTCGGCGGACCAATGGCTCGCTACGCGTCCGATCTGACCCTGGGTCTCGACGTGCTCGCTGGGGCCAGCGGCCTCGACCAAATTGGATGGAAGCTGGAACTACCAGCAGCGCGCAAAACTCGGCCCGATCAAATCAGAGCGGCTGTGATGCTTGAAAGCCCGTGCGTGGCCCAAGATAATGAGTTGACCGAACAGCTTGCCGCCACCGTCGAAGCGTTACGGGAGCTAGGGGTCGACGTCGACTACGACGCCCGACCAGAGCTTGACCTTGAGCGATCCCACGAAACGTATTCGATGCTACTACGAGGAGCGACCGGCACTGAGTATGCGCCCGAGCGATATCAACAACAACAGCCTCATGCCGATCGCTACCGAGACGGCGACCGTGACGTTCGGGCGCTGTCGGCCTATGGAGTGAGCCTTAGCCATTGGGAGTGGGCCGCCCGCCACCGAGAACGAGAAGAGGCCCGGTTTGCTTGGGAGGACTTTTTCCGTACCTACGATGTGTTTCTGTGCCCAACCGCAGCGTCAGCTGCCTATCCCCACGACCAAAAAGGGGAGCGGTTCGACCGAACAATCACCATTAACGGAGAACAAGAACCAACTACTGACCAACTGTTTTGGGCTGGTATATCGTGCGGTGTGTACTTGCCGGGCACGGTAGCACCAGCCGGATTCACTGCTTCGGGACTGCCCTGTGGGTTACAGATCGTCACCGGCTACCTGCGAGACCGAGATGCTATTGCCTTTGCCGAGATAATGGAACGTGAGCTCGGCGGCTACCAAACTCCTCCTGGCTACGAATAGCAGCACCGCTGCTAGCCAAACAATTGAAACACCGGCACAATAGAAACCATGGTTCGGCGGAGAACAAAACAGGCAGCACGTTCGCACGTCTCTGTTCAAGCGTTGTTCTTGGTAGCAATTGTCGGAGTGCTAGCCGCCGCTGGTTGCAGTAACTCCGAGACTCTGGGCAACGATGTAACGGCTGATCAAGCATCTTCTTCGGCAACCCAACCGACCGAAGATACTCAGCAAGTCCAGCCTCAGGTTGGTGACGATCGATTAGTCGTTACCGCCGGCGCTGAGACATCAACCCAAGCCGACGATGTCGAGACAACGGCGCAAGATGGCGGCGACGTAATTACTGATTCGTCGACAGCTAACACGACAGCGACAACCGATTCGCCATCGTCAACCGTCACGTCGCCTACGTCTTCGTCTACGCCGACGAGTTCGTCCGCCGCCGATGGCTCGACGGCGCCAAGCCCAAGCTCACCGAAGTCGACAACTCAACTAGCAACTACGTCAACGGCTACCAGGTCGAGCATTACCAAACCGGCGACAACGACTAAACCGCGAACGGGTGCGTTCTTGTCTGTTGACTTCCAGCAGTCTCCGATTGGAACCTACACCGATGCCCGAATCCGAGCCGACTGGGACAACATCCGATACACGAAAGCATCGAGCCGAGCCGAAATTACCCAAGACGGTCAAAATCGTTTTGTCCGAGTCAAGTACCCGAAGGGCCAGGTTGGCAACGACGGCGGCGGTGCTACTTGGGAGATCAAACTTGAATCAAACTCGAGCGACGAGCTTTACGCCTCCTACCGGCTCCGGTTCGTGGGCGACTTCGACCCGGTCCTCGGTGGGAAACTACCGGGGTTAGCTGGCGGTGCTCGAAATACCGGCGGCAACAAACCAAACGGAAGCGACGGATGGAGCGCTCGAATAATGTGGCGCCCCGACAACGCCGCCGTCCAATACCTCTATCACCCCGACCAGCCCTCTAAATGGGGCGAAGATCTTCAATGGGGACGCCGCTTCCCCAAGAATCAGTGGATAACAGTGGAAACTCGGATCAAGATGAACACGCCCGGAGACAAAGATGGCGTTGTTCAGTCGTGGCTGAACGGGCAGCGAATTCTGAACCGAACCAACATTAGATTCCGCGATGTCGACTCGTTCAGCATTGATAGCTTCATGTTCAGCACGTTCTTTGGTGGCAGTGGATCCGAGTGGGCCCCTACCAAAGACGAATACATCGACTTCGACGACTTCGTAATTTCGAACTCGCCGATAACTCACTAGGGGTAGCGCGCTGATCGCAGCTCTTCGTTGCTAACGGGCCGACCAACAAAGGCCACCTCGCTGACGAGGGTTAGGAGTTCTGGCCGCTGAGCTCGTGGCTTCCTGACGTCTTCGGGGGAGCTGCTTTTCTACGAGACGATAGCCACTGAAGCGATGGCCGCTCCACTAACCACCAGAACACCATTGATGCCACCACTGATCCAACAACAGCGGTAGAAGTACCGATCCAGTAGCCAGCCGCGCCGGTACCGAACAGCTGCGTTGCAACTAGTAGGCAGGCTCCAACGATTGGGACGTGGATCAGATAGAGCGAGTAGGAAATTTTGCCGAGAAATTCAAAGACTGGGCGAGATAGCCAGGTGTTAACTCCACCGGTTTTTAACGCCACTAGAAGAAGCAGTCCGGAAACGAAGGCCGCTCGAGCGAAGGCGGCGTCTTTGGCAACGAACCCAAGAACCCCCGCACCGGCAAGAAATATGGTGAGGACGGAGAAATGAATTTGCTTGCGCCAATACCAATTGATGAGCACGCCGATCACAAAAGAGTAGAGAAACGGACCGACCGTGGTCGCACGGTTCGGATCGGAATGGAAAAAGGCGAAGGCTAGCGAGCTACCAGCAAGCAGCCAGGCGGCGATATCGAAAAGCTTAACGTTGACGTGACGGGACAAGCCGGTAATCAACAACACGATAAGTCCGATGACGATGTAGAACTGAAGCTCCAACGCCAGCGTCCAGAAAACATCGTTGATGTTCACGAAGCCAGCGAGCTCCTGAGTGTAGAAGAAGTGATGAATAAATCGAGGTGCCGTTAATTCCTCGCCACCTGGCGCGAACTCTTCTCCGTTCACGTAAACCGCAAGCATATGGAAACCAATGGCAAAGATGATGGCCGCCCAATACGGCGGGGTAAGACGAACCAAACGCCGAACCATGAAGTCGCCAAAGTTCCCACCGGTCTCGAGACCACGCCGCAATGAATGAGAAATTACGAAACCGCTCAAAACGAAGAATACGGCCACGCCCAAAAGGCCGTTGAGAAACAGGGTGTTCCAGACGAAACCAGCGATCCCTCCCTCCACCTCAGGCAGTCGATCTGAATCGGCGACATGGAAGAACACGACGCTTAGCGCTGCCAGTCCTCGAACACCATCTAAGAAGGGATAGTGACTATTGGTGTTTTGACGGACCTCGGACATGCCTAAAATATATATGTTTGTCGGTGCTTGTTGAAGAGCTAAGCCATAACTAGAACAAAACGACTCACAAAAAGCGACCTGCGACAGCATCTCGTCGAGGTTTGCCCCAAAAGTTGGGCAAAACCACTCAAGGCGAAACCGTTTTGGCGCCCGTTCCAAAGCTAGATCGGTATCGCTACCAGTAGCGAAGCGCTCCTTCGAAAAGGCTAGTCAACGTCTCGCGGTCGACATCGACTGGTGCATTGTCCAATAGGCGACGCTGAGGTAGCGCTCCTTCAACCAAGCTAGCGATGTCGCCCGAGTCGTACCCAACGCCTTTCAAGCCATTCGGCATGTTCGTGGCTCTCATCAAAACAATGAGCTGATCAGCTAACACGTCTCCAGCATCAGCCGTCGAGGCGCCAGCGATATCAGCGCCAAGCCACGAGGCTCCGTCTAGGTGACGTTGGCTGCTGCCCGCTGCGGTATGTCGGAAAACCGATGGCGAATTTACGATTACCGACATCCCATGCGGAACCATTGGGGCCCCTGTCGGATACCCAGATGGTTTGAAGTTTTTGACGAGACCCGACGCCGGCTTCACGCAGACAGCCGGCACCGAACGTGGTGTCACCGTCGTCGGTCGCAAGTTCATAGTGTTGACACCACATAGGAGTAACCTACGGCAGGAGAAGCAACGCTGGCAACAGGCCAGTTCACAACATTGGAATGGCCGTCAATGCACCACCTTTCTGCGTCACATAAGCGAGCAGCGGTTACGACCGACGAAACAACACGAATTGTCTACTCAACCGACAACTCGATCTATCAGGTGGAACCGGCTGGAGTTGCCTTTCCAACAACTCCAGGACAAATAGCTTCGTTGGTAAAGGCAAATGCTCTATCGGTAGAGCCGAAACCGATCGTGGCTCGTGGCGGGGGCAGCGGGACTAACGGACAAAGCCTTACGAGCGGGATCATGATCGACGTAAAACGTCACCTGAACCAACTCGTTTCTGTTGACCCGGCCGCCCGAACTGCAAAGGTGCAATCCGGCGTGGTAACGGCCCAACTCAACGCTCATTTAGCTGACTATGGTCTCTTCTGGGCTCCTCACACCTCAACGCTAAACCGAGCGACCGTGGCTGGGATGATCTCCACCGACGCTGCTGGGAAGGGATCGTTGGTTCATGGTCGAACCCACCGACACGTGCTCAGCCTCGACGTGGTTCTCGACGACGGGACTATGTGGACCGCAGAACCAATGCCCGAAACCGACGCGTTGGAGCGAGCAAAAGAGTCAGACCGAGTAGGGCAACTTTGGCGATCGTTACTCGATCTGCCACTGAGAGAGGGCGACACCTACGAACTACCTGAGCTCGCTCGAGGCTTCTCCGGCTATGGCATCGATCGGGTTCGACGGGGTGGATTGGTCGATCCGATTCCGCTGTTGTGCGGATCTGAGGGAACACTGGCTGTTATCACCGCGGCAACGTTAGCTTTGACGCCCCTGCCAACAACGACCGTGCTGATAGTGGCAAGCTACGACAGTTTTAGTGGTGCGTTAGCCGACGCGGTGGCGCTTCGAACCACTGAGCCGACTGCGATCGAATCCTTTGATGAAACCACACTTGAACGAGGCCGATCATCACCGGCATGGCCGGCACTAGGACACGTGGTTGGCAATCACCGTGGTTCTGTTCTGCTCATCGAATACACCGACGAGCAAGCCAACGACGTAGCTCGTGTCTCAGACGCTTTGGCAGCGACCGGTCGTAGTCGGGCCCATCAAATACTGATCGATCCTGGCGATCAAGCCGACGCTTGGAAGGTTCGAGCTGATGCTGTCGGCTTGCTGGCCAAAGTAGCGACCGGCGAGCCACCCCTGTCGGCACGGCCAACCGCCTTTGTTGAAGACTGCGCCGTCCCAGTCGCCAACATGGAAGTATTCATCGCTGAGTTCCGTGCGCTCCTTGACCGATTCGGTTTGGAATACGGAATGTTCGGACACGCCGATGTCGGCTGCGTCCATGTCCGACCTGCGTTGGATCTAACGTCACCCGATCACGTTGAACTAGTACGAGTCGTCACCGATGAAGTTGTTGCTCTGGTAGCTGCCAACGGTGGCATCTTGTGGGGCGAGCATGGCCGAGGGTTTCGGGGTGATTCAGTCACATCGTTTTTGAACCCGGAAACGATCCAGATCATGGAACAGGTCAAGACTGCGTTCGACCCTAACGACTTATTCAACCCCGGCAAGTTGTATCGACCGACAGGGAGCAATACCTCGATTGTGGCCGTTGACGAGCCTTCCCTGCGGGGTGACGTCAACCGAACGGTGCCAGTGACGGTAAGAAACCACTTTGAATCGGCATTTGCATGCAACGGCAACGGGCTCTGCCACGACTATTCAGCGGCGGAAGTGATGTGCCCGTCGTTCAAAGCGTCGGGCAACCCCGAACTTAGCCCTAAGGGTCGGGCTGATCTGCTTAGAGCGTGGCTAGCTCAGACTGAAGGTTCGAGCGGCCAGTCGAGTCAGGCAACTAGTAGTAGGAGCGATCCAAGCTTGGCCGATGCCATCTCGGATAATCTCCATCAGTGTCTGTCTTGTTCGGCTTGTACTGGTAGATGCCCAGTGGAAGTTGACATCCCGGAGTTGAAGTCGAGGTTTTTGGAGCGCTACTACACAACTCGGCGTCGCCCGCTTAGCCACGCAATACTCTCGCAGTTTGAGAGTTTGGCGTCCCTGGCGGCGAACACGCCAGGACCAAGTTGGCTCGGTGCCGGACTAGGAGGCAAGGCTCTGGGTAAAGCGCTTGGCTTGGTCGACTTGCCACTGCCGCCACGGGGCCCTAAACGAAAGCTGCCATCATTCGTTCCTGGCGATGGGTCTGACGTTGTCATCCTGCCTGATGTGTTTACCTCTGTGCTGGAGCCAACCACGCTACACAAGACCTTCGACGTGCTAACTAACCTCGGGTTTTGCGTCACCGTTGCCTCGCTTGTGGCATCGGGAAAGTTCGATCACGTCAAAGGCAAGCGTTCATCGTTCGCCAGGGCAGTCAAAGCACAACAAGCATTGGTGAACTCGATCGCGGCGACCGGCGCGAGGCCAATTGTGATCGAGCCGGCTGTTGCGTTGCTTCACCATCACGAATATCCGACGCTCATTAACCAATATCCATCGGAAAGCGTTTTGCATCTGGTCGACCTGCTGGCCGAAGTCGCGCCCACCTTGAGCCGCCTAGAAAGGCAGAAACCGGTTGGCAGCGTATCGTTGCTCAGTCACTGCACCGAACAAGCATTGGCCCCGGAGAATCTTCGAGCCTGGGCTTTGGTGCTCGAATCGGCTGGCTACACGGTGGAAACACCTCAAGTTGGATGTTGTGGAATGGCTGGCATCTTTGGCCACGAGATCGAGAATCAGAACATGTCTAAGGCACTCTGGCAGCTCAGTTGGGAACCAACATTGGCATCGGGCACTAGTGCTGTCGCCACTGGGTATTCGTGTCGATCGCAAGCTAAGCGGTTCGCTGAACAATCTTGCGGGCAGGCCAGGCCCAAAATCGATCATCCAATCCACCTGTTGTAAAGCGCTCGATCGGCTAGAAGCGAGACTCGTCCTTGACCAATTCTTGAGGAGTTCTTGAGTTAAGTTTCCACAGGTCAGCCCGATATCTGTGGAATGAAACGTCGCAACTTCCTCCTCGGTGCAGCAGCAACTTCAACCCTTGTTGCCACCAACGTTCTAGGAATTGGGACCGCCCAAGCTGTAGCCAGCCCCCGCCGTCTTGAAGGTGCAAACTTGACCGGATGGGAAACAGTTGTTGGCGACGGGCTTCTCGTTAAGCCCGGCCAGGCACCGGTGTCTTTGAGCGATATTGGAACGCGCCACTTCTCCGACCACAGCAAACTTCAAGCCAACGTTTTGGAACGCGGCGTCATGGCCCACAACATTACCTTCAAACGCCAAATCGACGACCAAGCGCTGGACTTCCGACACAAAGCAAGCTTCCAGTTTCGCCTGCCTGAGGTGCCCAGGACCACCAACCTGCACTGGAATGCTCAGACCTTTGAGGGTGGCTTCTTTATCTGGGATGGCAGCGGAGACCGCCGGGACCATGGTTTGGCATTTCAGTGGGTACTGAACCCTTGGTCACCAGAATACGGCATGGTGCAAAAGTGGCATCAGAGCAACCGGGGTTGGAAACCAGTTACCTTCGTCCAGCCCGACACCCAATGGCACACCGTGAAAATCGAACTGGATCCGCGTAGCCGTTTCGCCGAGTTGTGCCTAGACGATGTCTGCATTGACCGGGTGTACACCCGTCGGGTCAAACCGGAGAGTTGGGGTAGCGAAACTGCCGCCCGATTGCAGGCAGAAATCATTTCGCTGGACCCCGGTCCCAACCAGAGTGCTCCCGCCCATACCGCCGAAGTCCGCAACTGGACGTGGGACTGGGAGCTCTAAACCGCAACGCGCTGGCGGTAGTTAAACCCTGGCCCGTAGGTCGTTCAGCACTCCGGCCCCCTGATCGGCGTTGTCGACCGTGACGATAAAGTCTGTGCCGTCGGCTAGTGCCAGTCGGATTCCTTGCCCGGTTCGAACAACCACGGCTGCTCGGCCAAGAAGCTTCCTGCTACCTCGGTATCCCCAACCTCCATGCTCCAGTGGCTTGACATGAACGGCTTCAGCCGATCGAATCGAAGCTAATCGAATATGATTTTTGGGCCAAGGTAAAGCCCCATATTGAACCGTAAACCCACGGCGGTCGATCGAAACGTTAACTCGGGAGAACGCTAAGAACAGCAAGCCAAGACAGAACACGAACAATCCGGCAACTGAAAGCGATCCACCGAAACCGATTCCGGCCCCAACCATCACAACGCCAAACGGTATGAACGCTATGGCCACAACCCGCCACCACGGTGACGTCGCCTGAGAATGCCACGATGCAGTCTGACCTTCAAAAATTGTGAGACCAGCCGATTGTTCGCTGGCCACGTCCATTGGCTCGAGCCGAAAAAGGTTCCGCAGCGGAAAGCTCACGACTACTGCTCCAAGCAGCGATGCCGCGATGACCGCCGCAATCCACCACATCGGAGGCGATGGCGCTTCGGTCCAATCAGCGATTCCCCGATTTGCCAAAGCAATCTGAAGAGATGTCACAGCAAACAGTGGAGCAACAATTCCGGCTAGTAGGCCAGCGGTAGCGTTCAGCATCGCCGTCGGCAATTTCTTGAGCGCAGCGACAATGCACATCAAGGCGCAAAATACGCCTACGGCAACGTTGTATCCGAGAAAGTCACCTGGTGGGGTTGCGTTGTTCGGTTGACCGTCAGGGCCCCAGCTGACATTTATCGGATCGGGAAGTTCCGACCAGGTCACCAGCATCGGAAGCGACACAATAGCAACGCAGACGATCGGGCCAACAACGCCAAGTAAAAGTCTGTGAGTGGTCTCTGATCCTGATTCGTCTCGTGGGGCGTTCATTGCACGTACTCCTTTACTAGGGCGACTACTTCAGCTTGATTTAGTCCTTGTAGGCGGGCTTCGACTTCAATTTCTTTGGCCAATTCCCGAAGCCGATTGGTTCGCTTTGCTGTTTGAGCAACGCTTACTCCCCGACCTCTTCGCATTTCGAGAATCCCTTCGTCCCGAAGCGTTTGGTACGAACGAAGCACCGTGTGCATATTCACATCGAGCGACTCGGCCAATTGCCGAGCTGCCGGCAGCCGGTCACCCGGCTCAAGCTCTCGTTTGCTGATAGCTCGTCGAATCTGGAACGTTATTTGTTCATGCAGTGGTTCTCGTACCGCAGTATCCACCTTGAATAGCATTGTTCTATTATATATAGAACAATGCTATTTAGCAAGGAGTGCTCAAGATCGCAGCAATCAAGCCTTCGCTGAGCCTTGCTGGGCAAATCAGCAAGCTATTGGGGTAGTAGTCGCGTCACTAAGCTGCAACAATGGATAAGAGCGGGCCGTATTTAGCGGCTAACTATCCGAATTTCGCTCCGAAATTCAGGTGACAATGTGGCAGTTAGCAAGTGTCTATTGAGGTCAAATGGTGACTCCCCGGCGGGATAGCGGCAGCACAACTCCTGCCCAAACAAATCCAAAAGCCCAATCACGACTGGCCACTCAGTCGAACCTAATAGAAGGTCTTATCGGCCAACTAGAACGCGGTTCAGCGATTGCTGAAGCGAAACTGGTTGGACTTAGCCTAGATCGAACAACAGCCACCGGCGAGAAGCTGCGATCGCAGATCTTCGACGACCTAGCTCGATCGGCAGCTAACGGATCTCCGTACAGCATGGAGCTACTGCTTCGATTCGTCGTCGAACAACAACTTGCCCAACCTTCAATCGCTAAGGTCGTGAGTTCGCCGACCATGATCGAGGACATACAACAAGAGGTTCTGGTCTCAATCTCAGACTCGATCCATCGATTCCGAGGCGATTCGAAATTCACCACCTGGCTCTATACGTTGGCCCGCAACGTTTCGGTTTCTTACCTCCGTCGCCAGCGACCAACCAGTGAACTGCCCGAAGGTGGAGTCGAACAAGTCGATGGAATACGTCGAATGTCATCCTTGGTGGTTGAACGTGACGCGCTCCGTGACGCCATCGCCGAGCTTCCGGCGAAGTATCGAGACACCGTAGTAATGCGAGACATTCAAGGACTCAGCTACGCAGAAATAGCTGAGAGACAGGGATTAGAAATCAGTACTATCCGTACCCGCCTATCGCGAGGTCGCTCGATGCTCGCAATCAAGCTTCCGTAATCGCTGCACCGATGGAAGCAATCGGATCCAAACACCGAATCGGTGGATATCGCATAATCGCACCGATCGGGGTCGGAAGCTCCTCAACGGTCTTTCGCGCCCTAGACGAAGCGAGCGGCACCGAAGTAGCGATTAAAGTCCTGGCCGATAACCATAGCCACCTTCCAGAAATGCGTCATCGATTTGTCGACGAGGTCGAGTTACTCTCCACCATCAAAAGCCCAGCTATTGCCAAAATCTTCAAGGTTGGGGAGACAGAAAACCAACAGCCTTTCATGGTCTTGGAACTGGCCGACCGGGGCAACCTTCGCCGCCGCATCGAGGATCTGCGCCGCGATGGGCGACATGTCGCTCAGTCTGACTTACTACTTTTGGCTGAGCATCTGGCCGATGCGCTCGGCACATTACACAAGGCCGGAATTGTCCATCGCGACGTATCGCCCGGCAACGTACTCATCAAGAGCGGCCTGCCTACAGTCACAAGAAAATTGACAGCGAGCGTAGCACAGGGCGAACCAGCCCTCCTTCGTACCGATGAACGGTTTCTGTTAATCGACTTAGGCTTCGCCAAGGATCTTCAATACGCATCTGGGTTAACGGCCGGCGGTGGAACTCGAGGGTTCGCCGCCCCAGAACAACGAGACGACATCACCGTTGTCGACCATCGATCCGACATCTATAGCGCAACCGCTCTTCTGGAATGGGTAGCGGCTCGAAGCAACGTTACTCAAAGTGCCAACGCCGAGCGCTTCGAAGCATTCGTCGAAACCGGCCTGGCCGACGACCCAGACGATCGATTCGACTCGATTGGCGATTGGCTCGTTGCGGCCCGTCAAGTTCTCGAATCGCAGCAACAACCGGCGAAACAACAACAACAACAACCGGCGAAGCAACAACGGCGAGGCCAGGCCATAGCCTCTACGGCGCCACACATCGTTGGCACAAAGCCACCCAGAGGCCAACTGGTCTCGCCCAAGAAGTTAGCGGTGCTAGCTGGCATCATTGCCCTGGTAGGAATCGCTACTGGAGCATTTTTTGGCTTCCGCTCGACCAGTGACGAGATAGCCGCCCAAATAGACGAACCAACCGAACCTGAGTTCGCTGACCGTGAAAGCCAACCAGTTCCATTAGGGCCAGAAGATGCTTCGGCCACCGGGTCTGATAGCGACCTCGGTGCACTTCCAACCACCGTGCCGTCACCAAACGAGAACGAATCGACCACCGAGGCATCAGACCCACTCACACAGAAGACGGTCACAACGAGCGAGTCACGAGACGAACCAACGATTTCTACCAGAACCTCATCGTCGACACCAACAACAGAGAACGCCGTTAGCACAACCACAACCCAACAATCGTCTTCGACCCAAATAACCTCACAAGCAACGACCGTTACCACTAGACGAACTACCACTGAGCGCCCAACCACGCAACGTTCGACTACAAGCGTGCAGTCCACAACCCAGCGACCAACCACCCAGCGACCGACGACACAGCGACCGACCACCCAGCGACCGACGACTCAGCGGACCACCACGACGCAACGCGTGACCACAGTAACCCTGGGCTCGACGACGACCATCCCGCTCTATCGAAATTCACCTCGGGCCTACATCAACTCACCGGCATCTGAGTCGACTGTTAGCGGAAACCTAACTATGAGCGGTACCGCTACCTATCCACTTGGCGGAGTCCAAGAAGTGCAGATCACCATTATGAGCGATGAAACCGGCATGTATTGGCATGATTCGACGTCTTCTTTTGCCACCCGGTGGGTTCGCTTTCCGGTTGCTGTTTCTCCGACTGGCGGCCGAAATGTGACCTGGTCTTACACGGTCAATGGCGACGCGCTTCAACCAGGCCGATATTTGCTTCGAGTTTGGGCCCAAAGCACCGCGACCAACGGTGATCCGGTAAGTGATCGTCGCTATATCATGATTACGGACTAGCTAGCCCAAATTCAGAATCCGAATGTAGTCGATCTCGTAGGTGGCGCCCTGGCTTCCCAACGCTCGGGTGTCGAGCGGGCCCGGGCTACCACCGAGGGCAAGATTGATCTTCAACTCCGTAATCGGTTTGTTGAACGGATCCGGATATCCCTGAATGGTGTCGACATGGGTTACTCGGTGCACCTCTTGGCCGTCTTGATACCACACGAGCACGCCATCTTGACCGTAGTCGAAGCGGAACGTATGCCATCGGGCTGAGAAATACTCCGACAGGTAGTGGCCACCGTTACTGGTGTGGCCATGCTGACCGTTCGGTTTCGTGTAGTGAAGTGTTTTGATGGTTCGCTTAGGGTCAACGGCTGTCATGACCTCTAAGAAGTCGAGCTCGCCACCCCGTGGCCAGCCCCCTCCGCCCCAACCCGAAGCCCAAACAGCAGGCCACAAACCGCCTTGGTTGTCGTGATCTGCCGGAGTTAGCTTCACTTTGAACTCCAACGCCTGGCCTGGTCTAAACGTTACGCCCTTAGTTCTGACCATGCCCGATGTAACTCTTCGAGTCGAACCGTTAGGACAGGTGTAGCTTTCATTGAGCGCTCGTAGAACTAGCTTCCCGTTAGCCACCCATACGTTCTCGGGTCGATAGCACTGCAGTTCGTTGTTCCCATCTCCATACGTTGAGTGCTCCTTTTTCCAGACTGACGTGTTGAAGCTGTTGAAGTTCTCTTCCCAGACAATTCCGGGCGTTGGCGGTTGTGTTGTTGGTGCCTTCGTCGTCGGTGGCCGAGTAGTTGTCGGCGGCTTCGTGGTCGGCGGCTTCGTAGTGGACGGCTTCGTCGTCGGCGGCTTCGTGGTTGGTGCCTTCGTCGTCGGAGATTTGGTTGTCGGAGGCTTCGTTGCCTTCGTTCTCGTGGTCGGCGGGCGGGTACTCAGCGTCGGCTTCGTTGTCGGCGACTGGGTTAGTACTGTTCGAGGACGAGTACTTGTCGTTGCCTTTTCAGTTGCAGCTGGACTTGTTGTTACAGCAGGCGTCGTTTGATTCTGCCTTTTCTTCGCTCTCCGCTCGGTACTACGAACTTGAGCGGCAGAGACTGTAGTAGCGGTCTTGGCACTTGAGCGCTGCGTTGCCTTGGCCGACCGTGTTTGCGATTTCGATGTCGTCTCAGACGCGGGCTCAGATGATCGGCCCGTGGTGGACGACGTTGGTGCGATCGAACTTTGTTGTTTATCTGTCGGCGTTGATTCGGTTGAGGCCGTGTTAGACGTTTCGTCAATATCAACCACTAGCGCCTGAACCGAGTCAGGTACACTCACCACCGTTGTTGTAAGGGCGGCCAATTCCTCCGTCCGTTGGCCGACAGTGAATTCGACAACATCACCGTTGTCGTTATCGCCAGTATCTTCTTGAGAGAAGGCTTTCGCCGAGTATCGACCAGGACGAAGTTCGCCAGAGGGCATGCGGTATGTCCATCGGCCAGATGGTTCGACTCGAACGCTGAAACGGGCGGGTTTAGATCTCCACCCCTTGCCAGTCCAGAATTCATTAGTATCGATGTTCTGAACGGCCACTTGGATTTGTTTGGCCCCGCCATCGAGTCGGGCCGACCCACTCACTACTAAATCGCCACCCACCGCAGAGTTGTCGGTAGGGAAGTCGACTGTCGTTGTTGGCGACTCGTTCGCAGCCAACAGCATCGGAATACTGAAACCAGCTCCAGCCACGGCAAACACGGCTAGGTAGATCAGGGCCGAAGGCGAATATCGACGCCTACTCCGACCAAGGCTTCTGCGGCTATTTAGTACCATTCTCTGTTCCCGATTCGTAGCAGTGGAACCGGTTAGCTACCGGGCCCATCAACTACGTCGCAACGAGCCTTCGCTATGTCTCAAAAAGAACTCAAAAAGGTCAAAAAGGTGGCAGCTGACACACAGCGCACCGAGCTCAGCAATGGTCGTTGTCGACTAAACTCGAAGGACAAAAACTACAAAACAGAGGCGCCCCATGACCCGAATCAAGAAACAACAGCCGAAAACGCTCATCGCGCTGGTTGTTCTATGCCTGTTTGCTTCCGCCTGTGGCTCCACCAGTGACGGTGCACTCGACGCAGGCGCAGAGGCCCAGAGTGACGAGACAACCGAGGTCGGCGACGACGCCGAAGACATGGACGACATGGACCACAGCAACGACGACATGGACGACATGGACGACATGGACCACAGCAACGACGACATGGACGGCATGGCAATGGGTGACGCTGACGCCACACCGGCCAGCGAAGTCGTCGGGGCCGACATCACCAAGGCCTCATTCGCCTTGCTTGATTCATCACCCGAAGGCTTCGAGCAACTCGATGGCGTAGCCACCATTGCTCGCTATGAAGGAACGACGATAACAATTGAGTTCACCGGACTCCAGCCTGGCTTGGATTACATTAGCCACCTCCACGCCGGCTCATGCGACGAGAGCGGCGGTCCACACTTCAAGTTCGACCCGGATGGCGCCGATGCACCACCAAACGAAATTCACTTGACCTTCACTTCGACCCCCGAAGGCCTGGGGTTCATGACCGCTGAAAACGACATGGCCGTTGCTGATGAAGGTCAATCAGTTGTCGTACACCTGGCCGGTCAGATGAGCGACAAAATCGCCTGCGCCCAGCTCTGAGAGGTTTCTCAATAGGTCAGACCGTAGCTACGCCCGGTGAAACCACCGGGCGTAGCCTTTTTGATCGCTTCGGCGAGAGCCGTTGCCTAGGCGACCAATCCTGTTCAGATTGTTAACAGTGCCGACCTGACCGTTGAAACGGTCGAGCAGTTCCTTGATCGCCGTTGTTGCGATCAGCGGGGTCGTCGTACCAAGTGTGAGTTCGCGGATTGTATAAGCCAAAGCCGGTGCCGACCCGCGAGTCGAAGTGCCACCAGGCCGATGCCGCACCGTGGCGGCCAACCGAGTTGATAGCCCACAGTCGATCACAGGCCAAATCTTTGGCGTTGCCCCAACCAACCCAGCCCTTCACCTGGGGGTGCGCGTTGAAGAACACCCGCGAGTGTCCGTATTCGCCGATGAACAATGGCATATTCCCGGCCTGAGCCACTCTGTCTTGCTCGGCAAAACCCTCGGCCATGTTGGCGCGAGCGATGGCTCGAACTGCCGGGTCGGAGGTACCGCAATCCGGCTCAGCGGAACGTGCTGCGACTTCCTCCCAGCTGAATAGTCGAGTCGGGTCCGGAACAATCTTGTCTGATACCGCATAGCAGCCTCCGGTGCGCCAGTTGGCGGCACTCGTACCAGTGGCAGTTCCGCGGCGCCACTCATCGCGACCCGAGAGATCTGGGTCGCCGAAGCCGTCGTCATCGGCGTCGAAATCAATCTCGTCTCCTCCGCGAGTGCTCGAATCGGCCTTCGCTGGTAAGCCAGTGTGATAACTGTGGGCCGACCAGATGAGGTTTGGATACTTCGACGTTCCGTCCTCAGTTACTAGACCAGCTCGAACTGCGGTCGACTTTGAAAGCTGCGCACCGAAGAATCCGCTAAGAATCAGAGGCTTGTCGTTATCGATGGCCCGCAAATTGGGAATCCACTCGTTGAATAAGCTAATGATCTCATCAGTGCTTTCGTAAGGGTTGTGGTTCGGCGGATGGGGTTCATTCATCAGTTCGAATGCGATGATATTTTCGAACTGTTGCGACCAGATCAACATCCTTTGCAGGTAGTCGCCCCCAAGAGTGGCACCGGTCTCAGTCCGATAGCTAACGACTTCGAACATGTCATCGTTGTCATAGGCGTGTTGGAGGTCGCGAGCCGACTTAGCTTCATCCCAAGCCCATTGGGGTAGCCAGTAGCGCCTAGTTTCATTGGCCCCAGCGTGCATAGGGTCGAGAACTACACCTACCCCTGCGTCACCCAACCGCCGGATCAGATCAGCTACTTGACGCATCCGTGGGTCAGCGTTCAACTGAGCCTGAGTTTGCGGTCCGGTTGGTTCAACGTCATCCCAGTGGAGTGGCATCCGAACGACGTCGAACCGGGTGGCCAGATCGGCCACGGTCTGGTCGTCCACCGAGTAGCTTCCGTTCCAGAATGCGTCACCGCGAAGACTCACTGCCTTCCATAGGGCTGGTTGAGTTCGATCTGAAGATCGAACAATTTCCCATCTCCCATCTACGTTGGCCGTTTGATACCACTCGTTGGTCGGCCCTGCTGGCGGTTCCTTCGACGCCGATTTGGTTTCTCCGCACCGACGAGGCTTTGAAAGGTCTTCGTTCTTCCCAACGACCGTCATCCGGTAATCGACCTCAGCGTCAGGCAGCAAACTGGTATCGGTCCAAATAGCTTGTGTGGCCGGAACTCGGGTGGCGCCAGACCACGACCCGCCGTCAACTCGCCGCTCGATGATGATGGCTGCCGCCTCGTCTTTGTGCGACCGGGTTTTGGTCAGCGCTGCTGAACTACCGTCGCTGGTAAAGGTGGCCCAACACGAGGCTACTAGCCGAGGAACCGAGAATGGAGGCAGAGCGGCCGACTCCCCGCAACGCTTGGCCGCTGATCGGATTTCGTTCGCACCTACGACCTTCATCCGATAGTCAAAATTAACTCCAGGCCGCAAGGTCGAGTCGGTCCAGACAGCCTCCGTCGGACCGAGGCGGGCCGCCCACCACCACTTGCCACCATCAGCTCTTCGCTCAACGATTATGGCCGACGCCTTGTCGTTGGAGGAACGAGTTCTGGTCACCACAACCGACTCCCCGTCACGGCTGAACGTTGCCCAACACGAAGCCACCGGGCGAGGCCGCGAAGACAAGGTTGCTTCGGCCGAAGAACTTACCAAGACCGAGACCGAGCTGCACAAAATTGCCGCCACTAATCCTGCTGATGCCAACCTCCGACAAATACCGATCGACCGTGCCGCAAATTTCACTCGCCCTGATTTCACTGCGCCTGATTTCACTGCACTTGATTTCACTGCACTTGGGCTCACTGCACCTGATTTCACTGCACACCTCGCTTGTGGCCTACTAGGCCTTCGAACAAGGTCAATCAGACATCATGAGCCGGCGGCCCGCCAGGACTAGGCTTGCACCAACCCTGCACCAAACGCCCTAAACAGCGGTTGTTTCTACCAAATGATGCTGGCAGAATGCGCTTTGCTTGTACCAGATGGACAGGACTGCTGTTCCGAATTCGATGTCTGAAAATTCACCTCTAGCTGAACTACTAAGTCGGCATAAAGCAGCAACACAGCTGGGCGACGCCAAATTGGCCCGACTCTGTTGCGAATTCGCTGACGACCCACTGTTTGTTCACCGCTCCAACATCCGTAACTGGGCGACCGGGCAGTCCCGGAGCGCCCAGAACTGGCGTCAGATCGCAACGCTAGCTACCGTGCTCGGCCTCGACCGCGAACAAGCCAACGAGTTACTCGACGCCGCTGGTTGTTCGTCGCTAGAACAGATCCAACGTGCGCTCAAACCCGAAGACGTTCGATTCGTTGCCCATTGGCCCGTCCCTTCGACACCGGAACCACCGCAGGACCAGCAACCAAAACCAAACTACGAAGAGGAGCTTCGCTCCTTAGCTCCCGAAGGGTCAGACCGACCGGGGAACCACCGTCACTAGTCTGATCTCGAAGATGCTTGGTTCGATGGCGTCCAATCACCAGCCAAATCAAAGCAACGGCCAATTAGAACCATTGCCGCCGTCATCGGCATACTAACTCTTTTGATAATCGGCGGCTTCGCTGGTCTTCGCTTGCGAAACGGAACCGGTCAAGCACCGACCGGTGATGAGAATGCAAACGCTGAACAATCGACAGGGACGGCATCTTCGAACGACTCGCCTGTTTCCAACATCGCCAGCCCGTCTCCTGGCTACCTCTCATCTAGTCAACTGATCTTCGCCGGGCAATCAACCTCGGAGATGGGCGTGAACGACGTATTCATAACCATCAACGACATGTCGCGCAACCGATACTGGAGTGATGAAGATCAACAGTGGCAAGAGACCTACGACAAAAAGAAACACCAATTTCCGTTTGCCGTATCCCAGTCCGGTGGAACTGACGTTGGTTGGTCATACCAACTTCCAGTTGAGTTAGAACCAGGCCGATATCGGGCTCGGGTTTGGTCCCGACGCGCCGATTTGATAAACAACGAGTTGGACGGAAGGTTTGTCGAATTTATTTACCTCAGCGAGAATCCTGAGCTCGCAGCGGCAACGGCACCGATCGAATCGACAATTACCTCACCATCGGAAGGCGACTCAATAGAATCTGATCAAAACTTGCTCGGCTCACTAATCGTTGAAGGGTCGACTAGCAGCAATATCGGCGTCGATGAAATCGTGGCTATGGTCTTCGACCCGAACCGCAGACAATACTGGAATCCAGACGAAGCAAGTTGGCAAGATACATTTGTCGGGTTTGAAATTCCGATCGACGAGAATCAAGATCAGGCGTCGTGGCAATACCAGCTAACCGGCCTCGAGCCCGGCAGTTATTCGGTGAGCGTGCGAGGCGCGAACGCCACTGGGATTGAAGAGCTCGGCCCGACCGTCTCGTTCACCGTCGACTAGTCAAGGTCTGTCGCTACAGAGCCACTCGATCTACCTTCGATCGTCGGCTAATCGAGGGCGATTACCGCTATCTCGATAGGTCGATAGGCCCTAAGAGCGAGCGCTCCTCGTAAGGCGGCCACATCTGTATTGGCTTGCCCGACAACTTCGAGCCTCATCCCACTACGGAAGCCCACTGCATGCAAGTACCCAACTACTTGGTCAACCGAGAGAATCGTCGGTGTTCCGGTCCAATCGGTTTTGACGAAGTTCCCTGCGCTGTCCCGGTCGATGACGAGCACGAATGTGTTCGGGTCAGCGGTAGTTTGGTAGTCCACCGTGGTTAAGTTCAGCCCGCGACCGAAAATTCTCTCAGAGGGTGTCAGTTCTTGAACAACAATGGTGTTGACCGGCAACTGTCGCAGTGCTTCGAGTATTTTCTGTCCATCTTGATCTAGTTCGACGCTGACGTTGAGCAGTTCGGCCTCGGCACGGTTCGTCTGGTCGACAAAAGCCTCGGCATCGACCAACCCAGCTGGTTTCGCTCCCGCTAAGTCCTGCCAGTCCAAATAAAAGTTGTCGACGCGAAGCGCCAGCTGTTCGTAGGCAGCAAGCCATGACTCAGCGGCCCACAGGTTCTTGTCGTCAAGAATCGTTTTGAACTCGAGCATGACTGATCGATTGCGATCGTTGGCTGCTGCCAGCTTCGGATACAACTCGGTAGGAGTCGGCCCGTTGCCAGGCCCTTCATTACGCAGGCCGACCTCGGTTTCAGGCCCATCAATGCCGACTATCCCAAACCCATCAACAGCCTGACGATCGATATCGACGAAGTCTAGATCGGACGCATCCAACCCAGCCTCCAACAAACCGACACCGAGAAAGCGAAGCGCTGCCTCAGTATCAGATTCGAACGCGAGGGCTCGTCCCTCTAATCGAAGCTCCATGCCTCGAACATACCCAGCAGCAACGAGGCGTCGAAGAAGTTCAGCGGTGGGAAGTGCCCGTAGTTGACCACCGGCAACCGACTCAACAAACGAACCGTCAACACCTGCATCCACCATCAGCACAAAGGTGTTTGGCTCAGCGCTCGTGATACCGAGTCGGCTCGTTAGGTTGAGTCCTCGGCCAGGAACTTCACCACCTGCCACCACAAATTCAGGTTCGAAGGTCGAGAGTGCTAAACCGGCTGCCGTAGGCTCGTTGTCGGTCGCCCTTAGGTAGTCGTCAATGATCTGCTGGCCTCGTTCAACCAGGCGGCGGCCCTCGGCTTCGATCTCAAGCCCATCAACAGTGTCCGACGAAGATGCACTGCCTAGGTCCGGATCTTTGCTGGTGGGGTACGCCCTGAGCTTGGACAAGTAGTCGGCGGTTTCGACCCGATACTCATCGGTTTGACGGCGCAGCATACTAAAGCTTATGGCACCGACATTTTGAAGTAGCTGTTCTAGTTGGCTACCAAGGTCAGTAGCTTGACGGGCCAGTACCAAACCATCTTCATACGTAAACGATCCAGTTGAGTTCGACGCCGTATCACCGTCCGGCGGTTCGGGGGTGGTCGGCGTGTCGGTACCATCATCGTCGACTACCACCGCAGTTGGATCCGAGTCGTTGGCCGCGTTTTGACCCGGTTGCGGAGAGAACGGCAGCGTGCCATCTCGTTGAACAATTTGCCCGGGCTCAACGCCCGCATCGCCCAAGGCGTCGGCAATATCGAACACGTACTGGACCGCTGTTGGGCCGAGTGGCCGGGGTATCTCGAGTATCATTCCTTGATCAAATCTGGCATCAATGATCGCGTTGGCTACTTGCAACGCTGTTAACGTCTGCCCGCCGAAGTTTGCGTACGCACCGGTTGGCGTTAGGTCAGCACCGAACACGAAGTAGTTGCTTTGATTACGAGTCGAGAGCGTTGTGCTCCCAAGGTTTAGTCCTCGCCCTCCCACTACACTGCCGGTTCCGAGCGGCTGAACGCCTTCGACGGTGCCGAGAGGTCCGGGTTGACCGTCGTTGGCGGCCAGATCACCGATTTGTTGCTCGCCCACGTTTATGGTTTGGACACTGAGTTGATCACCGTCGAGCGCCATTTGAAACTGCAGCTCTGCCACTATCGCTTCATCGACAATGTCGGTGAAGACTTCAAGGTTCATGGTCGGCTGAAATCCGGCTGCTCGAATTTCGTCGGCTAGTTCGTCGGCCGTTAGGACCACATCGGGGCCGTCCGGCTGAGCTTTGAAGAAGAGGCCAGCATCACTGGAGCTTGCTACGACCACAACAAACACATTCGGATCATCGCTGATACGGGCCCGCTTGGCGGTGAGGTTCAAGCCACGCCCAGCGATCGGAACGAACGGAACAAGAGGTTGGCTGACTATTTCGACTGGAACGTGGTGGCCTATTTCGATGATGATCTGATCGATTTGGGTATCTACATCTTTGACTCGAGCCGAAAGCGCAACCAGTTCATCTGGAGTCCTCTCAGACACCTCACGGACTTCTCCGGCTAGTTCGGCGATTTCGTCGACTATCAGTTGACGGTTGGTGGCAAACGCTCGATTACTAAACAAGTTTTTGGATCGCAACAGACTGTCTAGCTCCGCAATTCTTGTCTGCACAGCAAGAATTTCGGCGGCTGCATCAACCGCTCGACCGGTCACGAAGGACGGTACCAAATCTCCGTCAAAGCCTCGTCTCCTCAATTCAGAAAGTAGCTCTGCGTCTGGACCGCCGCCACTCGAAATTAGGATGTCCATATCCAACCTCAGACCAGCATTGAGAAGGCGACTAGCCAACTCACCCACCGACAACGGAGCGCTGCCAGTGCCTAACTCTGAAACGTAGTTCCCGTTTTCAACGTCAACCACGAGAACAAAGATCTCCATCGCTGTGCTGGTTAGATCAGGTTTGTTGGTGACGTTGATTCCTCGACCTTGAATATCACCTTGAGGTGGTATCGCTACCGCTTTGAATCGAGCCGCTGGAGGAGGGAGAGAAGCCGAAGTGTTGCTACGGAGTTCGAGCAAATAATCTTCAACGTTCTCGCGGATCTCGCGCCCGGTTTCGACAAGTTCGGCTATGTCGTTTGGAAGCGGCTGACTTGGCTCGTGCTGAGCTAACACTTCCAAATCTTCATGGTAGGCATCGTGCCACATCCAGAACGCCTGGCTTAGCTCATCAAACTCTTCCGGCCAGTTGTCCCGAGGCCCATACACCCGACGCAGGATCTCGACAATTTCACTAATCGCTTCGCCCGAGTGGTTAGATAACTCATCCGCCTCAGCCCACGGACTGATACTGAGATTTTCCGTCGGCGATTCGGTTCCATTCGTCGCTGAATTAGTAGCTAGGGGATCGTCGAGAACGGCCGCCGGACCTGATTGGCTTTGGTTTCCTGGTTGGTCCCGAAACACAACATTTCCCGGCGTCACGCCGAGTTCGGCCAAGGCTGCTTTTACCCTGTCTTCGAGAGCTCGCTCGTTTCCGAAACCAGGGTTAGGAAGTTCTAAGTCGGAGCCACTCCGAAAACCGGCTCTGAACATCTCGCTCGCCAGATCAGCGAAACCGATAGCGTCCAGTGGCTGGCCCAAGCGGTTGAGAAGAGAGCCATTGCTATCTACAGCACCACCAACTACGAATCGACCTGGTTCAAGATCAACCGGGCGAGCAGTAAGGTTTACCCCACCACGATACACAGTTGCTCCCGGTGGCATGTGGCTCAGCGGATCCAGCTCTCGACCTAGCGGGCCAATCGTTGCCACTACTTCACCAGTCGACGCTTCGCTCGACTCAAGAGGTTCTTGGGCGCCCCCCGCGTTGGTGTCATTTCGATCGCTGAGCTGTTGGGCTTCGACCAACAAGTCCCGGCCGCTGTCGAGCAGATCATCAGCTCGTTGCCCTATAACGGCTACTTGATCGAGCTCTGTCAACGAGTCGATATCGACGACAAAAGTCTTGGCAGTTGCCACGAATTGGTTGATTTTTGTGATCAAAGCTGGATCACCAGCAAGGTCTTTCTGGCCTACCAAGGTAGCGAGTTCCTGTGCAACGAGGTCGAGTTTGGACGCCGACGATCGTAGATGAGATAGATCATTTACCGCTGCGGTGTTCTCCGGCGTATCATCGAACTCGCCGCGGTAGAACAAAACCCGAACCGATAGTGCCTCTTCAAAGGATCGGGAACTAGGTAGTGGTGAGACGTTGCGAATGTCGCCGTAGCCGTAGTCGAGTGCCATTTGGCCAGTAAACGTTGACGCTGCGGCCTGTTCCGGAGTTAGCCCCGCCCTGATCCCCGCTTTGAACGTTTCGAGGTTTGTCGGAAGTGTTGATCCCCAGAGGCCCCGAATCGCGGTAACATCGCCGGCCCATTCCATTAACCGAGCGAACAGCTCAGTACCGGTAAACCGGCCGTTGGCTCGCATCCCGATGGTAAGAATGCCGGCATCGATCTTGCCCGTCACGTATGAGCCCTGTCCATCGTTGATTTCTAAGCTAGTTGCGGTGTTCTCCTTCATGAAATCATCGATATTGCAAGGTGCGTTGTGCACTAACACGTCGCGAGTTCCGGTATGAACGGTGAAGGTGTCCGGCCCGGAAGTGTCCAACTCCCAAACCAAAGTCGGCGCCGGGTTGGACATGGCAACGCTGGCAACTTTAGCCACCCCAGCTGGCGTTAGCAGATAGTCGCCGGGAAGAACGTCTTCAAGCTCAACCCACGAACCATCAGAAGCAACCCAGAACAAGTGATGATCGGTAGCACTAACTTGTGAACCGTCCGTTAGGCCAACAGTGCCCATGACCCCATCGTCAACGTGAGACCACTGAGCGAGAACAACCTCGTCGGCAAACAGTCCGGTTGTTGGATCGCCGGCTAGCACTCGGTCACCGGCAGCAACATGTTCGATCGGTCGCAATGATCCGTCCGCCATACGCACAAGCGTTCCCGTTGGGAAGCTGTTGCAATCGGGCTCCCCAGTTGTCGCTCCGTCGGTGTCACCCGAATCAGCGCGATCAGCGGCCGTACGCCTTCGATAGTTAACCTCTTGGAGTAATCCTTCACCCGCGCTAAGGAGCTGTTCGCCTTCACTCTCTAGAACGTCAATGTCGACGCTTTCCGGGTCGTCGATGTCGAGAACGCTGTATCTGTAGGTCCAAACTTCGAGCTGGAACTGATCAACCCGTTTGGCCAGGTTAACGCTTGGCGTATCGTCGGTAAGTATAAGTTGCCGGACTATCTCGGCATCTAAGTCGGTCAGCTGGCCTGCGTATTGACGGAGCCGGGCAATCTCAGCCGACGCCGGTAGGTCGGCCTGACTCTCTCGAAGTCGAGGGGTAAAGGGTGCTTCGGCAGGGGTGCGATCAAAGGCTAGTTCTGCTCGGCGATACGCGCCCGGTTCCCCTTCTACATCGACAATGTGAACCTCAGTGAATCCGTTGCGAGCCGATAGTTTGCCAGTAAAGGTAGCGGCCGCCGCTTCTTCGTGAGTTTTACCCTGACGAAGCTCGGCATTGAACGTATCGAGATTGGCTGGCATTCTCATTGTCCACGTTGCCCGCACCCCGTTCACTGGGGCCAATGCAGTCAGCGCTTCTTCGAAGTATTCGGTACCTGATCTTTCTACGGCTTCAATGGTGAGGTGTACATACCCATTCCGGTCCTTCCACCCTGAGGCGCCGGCTCCATCTTCATTATCAGCTTCGTACCTGACCCCGTCTGACTCATTGGTACCGGCCTCAGAGTTGTCGCTATTCTCGCTGCCTCCGGAATCAGTCCGGTCTACTTGGTAACCGTCGGGCCAGAAATACACGTCGACGCCGGTGTAGGATCCACGGGCCCCCTCAAGTGACTCAAGGTCAACCTCGGCTCTACCGAAGCCAGCCCGAGCGGCCCATTTTCCAGTCGGGGTGCTCAACGCTGCTTCGTTAAGGTCGGACCCGGCCAAGACGGACGAGTTGAAAACCTCGGTGTTGGTTGAGGTCAAACCCCAAACCCCTTTGATTCCGTTGATCGGCCCAGAAGAAGATCTAAGACCCGCCAACATCGCTTCAAACAGCCGGCCGCCGTCACCCTTTTTGACAGACGTGACATCAAACTTGATGAGTCCGCTATCTCCCACCCGACCGCTAATTTTTGACTTGTTTTCTAGTTGTGCGACGAACTGACCATTACCGTCGACGCATCCAGCGGGATCACAGAGAATATCGTCACTATCGGGACTGCCGGTTGGTTCGACCGTATCGGTATTTTCAGCTGTCTTATCTGGCCCGACACCGCTGTCTGCAAGTTCGTCTATTTGAGTGCCGAGCCTTTCCGCTTCGTCGACCAAGGCTTTCCCTCGGTCTACGAGATTGGTCAAGGCGCCGGCATCGTCGGCTGGAGCGGCAACGTTGATGTAACTATTGGCGCTCACGGCGAACTGTTCGACTTCGTCGGCCAACGTCGAGGACTGGTCGATATTTTTGGTCGCCAACCGGGTTTGAAGACCGGTTGACAACTCCTCAACTGTCTCTTTCATGGACCGTAGTCGAGCGAACAGGGGAACGCTCATTGACTCGGCGTCGGAGACGTCCATACGCCCTCGGCTGTATCTGACCGACACCTCGGTATATGGACCAGGACCGCCAGCTGGGTCGGTGGTGAGTATTTCGACAACGCCGTAGCCGTTGTTAGAGGCCAGTCGCCCGGTGGCGGTGGCTAACGCAGCTAGCTCCTGGCTCATTCCGGCTTCAATTGCGGCATTGAAACTGTTTAGGTTGGATGGGAGATCTGGGCCCCAATCACCCAGGATGGTCAACACAGGGCCGTTCCATTCGTTGGCCCAGTCGAAAGCGATCTGAAATAGTTGTCGGCCGGTTACATCACCGGCGGCGAGCATGCCAAACACCAGCTCACCGTCATCGATCGATGCCGCTAGATCGGATCCCTTTCCGTCCGTTACCTCGAGTTCACCATCGATGCTGACAGTTGCCACTACGTTGTCGGGCATTTCCGGCCCTAGATCAAGTTGGACACCAAATTCGCTTGCATCAGGATCGAGTTCGAGGTAGCCGAGTTGCAGTAGGAGCGCTCGCCCGCGAGTTCGCAGATCTTCAATCGTTGCCGAGAACCGGTCAATGGTAGTGATATCGGAAGGATTGGTCACCCCATACTCAGCGACAAAGCGGGCCACTTCCGATTGAAATGCTTCAACTTCATTCACTAATTGCTCAAAATCTGATGTGTCTTTGGTTTCAATCAGATCGGTTATGAATAGGTCAAGTTGTTCTAAGCCGACGAAGTCTGTGTTGAGCTGTTCAAGTCGCAAGGCCAAAGCAGCTTGCCCGGGAGTAACTTGATCGGCCGCGTCGACATAAGGCTCGGCTGGGTTTCGATCGAAGACGATTATGGCTGTGTTGTGCTCACCCACGTTCTCCCCGTCTAGGAACACTATGTGACTGTGTTCGAAGCCGTTTTCGGCCGCTAGTCGGGCTGCTTCGGTAGCTGCGACCGCTTCTTCGTAGGAGTTGCCACTTTTCAGTTCGCTATTGAATGTGTCTAGTTCTCCCGCGCCGCCTTTGGTCCAAACTACTTGGATACCTTCAACCGGTGCCAAAGCGGTGAGGGCCTCCTTGTAGTACTCGGCTGCGGGTTTGTTCCCGGGGAGAAAATTGAGCTCGACGATGCCTTGCAGATTTTTGCTGGCCACTATTCCAGACCCATTGTCGGTTAGGTCCTCGTAGCGTGTTGCTGCGGTTGACGCTCCGTTGCCGGCACCGTCCGCCAGTTCGCTGCTGTCTTCCAACAGCTGGTCTTGGGTCTTAAGTAGTTCGTCGCTGACCCCAGCCAAGCGGTCTAGTTCAGCAATGTTCGTTGGCGTATTAGCAAGCTGGGCTACGTCGATCTGGAACGCGGCCGCTGCGGCCTGGAACTCGTCGGCTTGAACCAGTAGTGCCGGAGCTGCTCCTGGTCCACCAGTTGAGGCATTGTTCGAGATTCGGTCGAACAGGGACTGGGCACTATCAATAAAGTCGACGGCCTGGCGTTCGAGCTCAGCGAGTCGTGCAGCGGGAGACACGGCCAGACCAGGAGAAACTTCGGCGTCATCAACGTCAGCGTCGCCGGCATCTGGTGCTGCGTCGGGGTCAGTGATTGCCAAGTATCTTGCGGTGATTTCTTGACCATTTGCCAGCAGCACATCGCCTCGCTGCTGAACGGGTGGAATCAACTCGGTATCGGTGAGCGCATCTACTTCAAGGACGAAGTTGTCGACCGCTGCTTCAAACTGTTCGATCTCGGCGGTAAGTTCCGGGTGATCGATGCCCAATTTCCATGCCGCGTCCTTGAATCCCACGGTCAGATCGACCGCGTCGTCACGAGTGGCGCGGAGGCGGGAAAAGCTCTTAGTCGGAACAGTACCTGGATCAGCATCCGAGGCTGACTCAGAAGCCTCCCCTTGAAAGAACCTGACCCGCACGTGGTCGTAGTCTCCTGGACTCCCCGACGGTGCCGACGCTACGATTTCGGCTCGATCAAATCCTCGCTCGCCTGCGACCTGACCGGTGAACGTTGTGCGAGCAGCATCCTCAGGCGTGATGCCTGCCCTCAGGGCTGCATTGAACGATGTGAGATTTGACCCGGAACCCCATTCGCCAATCACGGCCCGGATGGGGCCACTGATATTGTTCAGTGCGTCGAACGCACGATTGAACAGCAAACGTCCGTTTCCTGGCGTTCTCGAAGTGATGTTGAAGATAAACTCACCGTCTTCGATTCGGGCGTAGATCGAAGATCCCGGCTCCAACGTTTCGGCGTACCCACCATCTTCCTCGATGCAATCATCGCACACGTCGTCGACGCCAATTGCTAGATCCTCGCCATCTTCTACTAAGTCAACCGGGTCACTAGGTGTAGCGTCCCCCGAGCTAACCTTCTTCATGATTGCTTTGGCTACAACAACGCCGACCACGCCGATGGCCACTTCAAACACAATGGCCAAAATGATGCTGCACATCACGCGGCCTGACCATCGGGCAACCCCGGCGGCGTCGCCATACTCTTGTTTAAATTGCTCCAGCTGATCGGCGTCAAGGACCGAAGCGATGATGTTGTTGAAGAAACCTTCCGGACTGGCCGCAATTTGAGCTTGCATCTGTTTCAGCCCGGCAACTAGATCTGCAACCGCCTGCGGGAGATCACCAAGAATTCCGATGATCTCGTCCCACGCTTGCTTTATGGCAACGCCGCACCCACGAAGTCGTTGCCCGAGCTCGCCCCAGCTGTCATTGAGTGTCCACGTTCGAATCGTGCTGGAGAGGAACAGTCCGAACAGATCAGCGTTTACCGAGGCAGTGTTGGCCCCAAGGTGGGTGAAGCCGATGATCACTCCGGCCGCATCGTAGTTGACCTTTACGAAGTTCTCAGTTGGGTACCATTGGTTACCCCACGATCCCCACGCATGCACTAAGCCAAAGCCATCGGCGACATGAATTCGTTGGTTCGGAAATTGGTCGACGGTTATTACCGCCACACCGTTTTCGGTCGTTTCGGTGATTTGATTACTGATCTGATCGGTGGGAATTGTGGCTAGCACTTCGCCAATTGAATTTCCCCCGAACGTTGGGGTACCGAAACCGGTTATTTTGTCGCCGCTCCAGAAGATGGTCATCCGACCACCAGAAGGTGAGTACCAGGTGCTACTGCCAGGCTGTCGTTGTTGGATTGTTCCAATGGTGCGATCACCAGTTTGGGACGTGACGATTCGGAAATCTTGAAAAACAACTTTCGGCGAGAAGACATCGACGTTCTTTGGGGGCCGAGCGATAATCCGATCGGTCGAAACATCGAAGCGGTCGTTCAGATCGTTGTCAGACGACGACAAGCTTCGGAGCCAATTCATGAACCCCTGCAGGTTTTCTATCGGATCACCGGGATCAGCTCGCCCATCAGCGGATTTAGTCGAATCACCGAACCGTTCGATCGAACCTTCTTCGTCACGGGCTAGGGAGATCTGGATCCCCGTCTTGTACCAGACGCCGCTTTCTTGCAACTCTTCGACTTGTCCGAAGTTGGCGCCTCCAGCGACCACTAGCCGATAGTCAACGAAGTCGGACGAGAACGTCACCAGCTCAACCGGTTCGGTTCCGGCCTGTAACGTTTGCTCGAACACTGAGACTTGATCTATGACCTGAGCGGGCGTGAGATTCAACAGTGCGAGTCGGAACAGTTCCGGGGTCTGACAAACTTCGCCGCTACTGTCTGGATCAATTCTCTCAATTTGAAATCGCCGAGTAGCAGAGCCGGCGACTCGTCGACTACTTCCAGGAAACCCAGCGCCAACTCCTGATAGCTCGGTTGTTGACAACTCAACCGGGCATTCACTATCAACAAAGGACAGTTGGTCTTCATCTTCGGGGCCAGCGCAATCATGGTATGCGCTGTTTGGCGAGAGAATATCGGTCAACGTGTTTTCTAACTCGGTTTCGAACTCATCGGCGTTCCGAGCCGAGATTAGATTGTTTATCAATCGTTCGTTGGTGAACTCAACCGAGACACTATTGCAGTTAGGCAAGACTTCAGAAAGAGCGTTCGCGGCGATTCTCGACCCTTCTCGAGTTAGCGCGTTTCGTTGTACATTCGGGTCGTATCCATTTGAGATGTAGGTATCGAGCAGACTAGCGAACTGAGTAACTACCGAAGGCGTCTTTCCGTCGGTAGTGAACGCAGCAACCAACTTGTTCGACGCAAAATCGCCAGCTAAACCGTAGACGTAGGATTCAACGCTTTTTTCCAACGCCTCCATCGTGCCGCCGGTGGCTAGCGTCTGGTTGACGATTACTAAGATGGCCTTGCCGATACCGGTGTAAATCTCGTCTTTCGAACCGTACCATTCGGTGAACTTCCCGCCGGCACCCCATTCCATCTGCGGCATCACGTGGCGGAAGAAGAAATCTTTCGCTTGCGATTCATCGCCATTGGAAGCAGCAGCGTAACTAGCGAACCCGGTGAGCGTCTTTCCGAGGTCGTTCCACTGGTCGCCCAGGACATCGGTGGTGAAGTCCGCTACCTCACCACCGATAGCGTTTAGTACGTACGTTTCGGCCGCTCGTGTGATCTTGTCCCAGTCGCCGCCGCTGGCCACAGCCGATGCCAAGATCGTTTCCAACAGTTCGCCGGTAAAGAGCGATGTGTCGGCCATCTTGGCGATCTTGGCACCCATGCCATCAACGAAGTTATTGGCAAAGGCCGCCAGCAAACGATCTTCGAACGATCCAGATCCACCGGCCACACTGGACTCGAGCAGCGCCTTCATTACTTTTTGCGAAGTGGTCAGATCTTTCAGGCTGGCCAGGTGCTTCAAACCAGCAGCGGCGGCGCCGATCAAACCTCCTTTGAACGCGGCTTCCCAATCGCCCCCGGTTGCAAATAGCGTTGACGCGGTGCCGCCAATCGCTCCGCCGACAACCGCTGCGGTTGCCCCTTTAAGTCCCAATGCTCCGGCAACACCAGGGCCGAACGTAGTGGCGAGAACTAACGTGAAGCCGATCTTTACCAGGCTGGTGAGCCGGCTCCGGATCTTGCCCCAACCGTGGTTGGCCTTTCGATACTGGTAGGTGTCGTAGTGGATTTGCAGGAACGGTTTCGCCACTTCCCATTGGCCCGGTTCAATACCGTAGGCCTGTGCTCGCTCGATCTCGGACGAGGCGTTGAACAAGGTTGAGAACGGTGTTGACGGTGCGTCCTGATAGCGAATTTGAGAACCGATATCGCCGTCGTCGACTCGGACTCCCACCGTTCGGCGATAGCCGGTTGTGATATCTCGGTACATCATTCGGACGTTGGTCGGATCGGTACGAGTTCCGTTCAGAAGGGCTCGGCCTATTCGGAGGGCTGGAGTTTCGACGTTCTTCAAGGCGTTGGACGACGGTTTATTCCCTGCCGGTAGAGCATCGATCGCCGCCTGTGTCGCTTGGAGCAACTCCAGACTTTCGGCAATAAGGGTCGAGAGTTGGTCGGCGCTCTCTCCACCCGATCGAAGCCAGTTCTGCACTGGCGCCAATCCATAGCCCTCGATTTGCACTCCAATATTAGTTCCTTGAAGCGGAGCGGTGAGGCGACGCAGCAACAAGTCGGCTATCTCGGCCGACGTCGACGCCGCGAACTCTTGATCTGAGATCGATAGATCTCGACGATCAAAGTTCGCCAACTCGGTGTTGAACACTCGAAGCAAGTCTCGGAATTCAACGGTCAGATCATCTCGCAACGTGTAGATGACGTACAACTGAGATCCGAGTCGTTCGGCATCGGCGCCGGAAATATCGAGAGCGAGGGCCACTGCATCCACAAACTGTTGGGGCACAACCTGTTGAGATGAGACGGGGCTGGTGGCAACTCCCTGCGATTCGTTTTCGGTGCCCTCGTTGAACGTTACTCCAACCGTGCTCGAGTCGATGGGGGTAATAACCGCCAACGATGTGGCTTGGCCTTCTACGACCGAACCGTCGCGAATGGTTCGAGCCACAACCGAATAGCCGAGCGCAGCGCCGACTGGCACTGAATTGTCGATGAATGACCGGCCGGGGTAGGGGAAATCGCCGGTGGCGGCAAAGTCGGGTTCGATGGTTACTCCGACCGGGGCGCCATTGCGGAGCACCTGGTAACTGTCGATGAAACCTTGAGCCCACCCGGTAGGTGCATCCCACGTAACTTCGATATTGTTCGATCCGGGCAACTGCGTGACGGTCAAGCCGGTCGCCGCTCCGGCAGTTATCGATTGTGGAATCGGTACAACCGGATCGGTTTGGACTGATAGCCCCAGACCTGATCTGATCTCGGTTCCTTCCACTACTACGGGAGAAACCGTGTAGGTATAGCTACGGCCTGGAGATATGTCGGTGTCGTAGTAGAACGGTATGTCGACTGACCCGACAGGTTGACCGTCTCGAACGATCTCGAATTCAGTAGGTTTCGGCCCTTCGCTAGACACGGTCCAGGAGAGAACTATCTCGTTGACAAAAGCGGTTTGGCTCGCTGTCAATCCTTGAACTGGACGAACCGCATCAGTGGAAAAACCGTCGTCGACCACTGACGAAGTTGTAACCGGCTCATCGGTAAGCGGATCGCCAGCTGAGCCGCCCTCAAGCATTTGATTGTGAATGTCAACATGGACAAAGCCTTGGTCGGCGTCATAAAAGAACGGAACCGTTACCGGAGCGCCGACAATCGGCCGTTCACCCGAATCGTCGACCGCTGAGACCGTATAAAGGTGCGTCCGGCCAGTGGTGAACGATTTGTCGAGGAAGCGATTGGTCGACCCCGGAACCACAGTTGCGAGATATTCGCCATCTCGGAGGACCTCATAGCGGGTTGGGGAACCATTGACTGGAGCATCCCATTCGATCCAACCGGCATACGAGAAGTAGGAGACCGACAATCCTTGAACAACTCCGATGCCTTGACCCGACTCCACCGGTGATGCTGCTTTGACGACGTTGCACCAACGTCCGCCTTGGCGTCCTTGTTCGAAGCCAGCTCCGACCCACGCTGGCACCGTGCATGGTTGGGTGGTGGTCGGTGAAAACGTCAACGGCAAACATGTCATGCCTTGTTCAACTGAGGTCTCGCCCGACATTGCAACTAGACAGATCGGCATGTCTCCAGCCGTACCTACTTGCAAGATTTCCGAACCTAACAGGTTGTTGTTGGTCGCTGCCTGCTCAGGAACTGCATCCAGCCCGTCTTCAACCCCAGACTCACCGGCGGTAGTTGCGTCTACCGTTGAGTCAGGATTAGTCGGGTCGAGCTTGGCCTGGGGTTCATCAGGCGTTTCGCTAGCCGCCAAATTCTCGTCAACTACCGACCCGAGATTGGGCAACGCAGGCTGCCCAGCGAGAGTGCACCAGCGACCGTTGACTCGGCCATGAGTAAATCCGGCTGCTGACCATTCGTCTACTACACAGGTTTGGGGTGTTTCGGGCTCATAGCTCAGGGCGAGACACGACATTCCCTGCTCGAACCCGATCGCCCCGGATTGTTCTTCGACGCAAACCGGAAGGTCGCCACTGCCGGCGCTAACCTTCGTCACCTCTTCAGCCAGGTCAGACAATTCTGGCGATACTACTTCCGTAGTCGCCACATCAGGGCTCTCGATCGCACCACCGGTGAATTCGGAATTGGCTTGCTGGCGTGGTTCCGGTTCGGTAGCGGCAACGTCGCCGCTCGGCCCGGGACTGACCAGTTCAGGATCTATCAGCGAATCAAAATCACTCGACTGCACACCACTCGAATCAACATCACTCGGATCAACACCGCCCGGTTGTGTCGCAACTTGGGCGGGGTCAACCGAAGTGGGAGGAGTGGGTTCGGGAGCGACCGGATCCGTTGCGGTGATGTCGTTTGATTGAGCCGACTCTGGTTGGATGGAACACCAACTGTTCGCTATCCGTCCGAAGTCGAAGCCGGCTCCAGCCCATTGTTCGATGGCGCAAACCGAGGTAACCACTCTGGGAGCGGCGACAGCCAGGCATGACATGTTCTGTTCCCAACCAAACCCTCCCGAGCTGTCGTTCAAACAAACCGGATAGTCACCAGGATTTGGCGGGGCCTCCACGGCCATTGTCCCACCCGAGTCACCAACTGATGATGGCTGCGTTTCGTTGGCGTCAGCTAGTGGCGTTTCGCTTGCGGCCACAAGTTCATCCATCAACGACGCAGGATCAAGATTGCTTTGGTCGTCGACAACAGAGCCCGGATTCTCGGGAGAGTCATCGGCAACAACAACGTTAAGATCCGATCCTGGTACCTCAGGTAGCTGATCGGGGGTTGTTGGTTGCGCAACTATTCTACACGAGCTGTTGTTCTCCCAGCCAAAGCCATCTCCATCGGGATCTTCACTTCCGGTGCAATCCGGGTAGCTGTTTGCCGTTTGCGGAGCGGGGCAAGCATCTTGGTCGACTTGTATCTTGCCTTCGCTGTCGAGGGTGTTCACCAAATCCCACAACTGCTCAGCTAGGTCGTCGCCGAGATTGGTTCCGTTGTTGGTGGCGTAGCTTAGGGATATTTCGTCGGCCAAAAGAACGCCTAGAGCGACCGTGTGTTCTGTACAAACTGTCAACGGAGCTAGTTCTTCTTCGACTGCCCATAACGCTGCTTCAACTCGTTTGCGGTCACCGCTGGAGTCGGACGCGGTGGTTAGAAGTCGTTCGAGCTCGACGATCAGATCCTGAAATCGTCGAAACTTCTGCTCACCCAATCGTTCGAATATTCGGTCCCGAAAAATCTCAGCCTGAGTTGGAGCAGGTGCCGGTTCCGGTTCCGGTTCGTCAATCTGTCCGGTTCCGATTGTAGTTTCTGGCGCAACCTCGGTTGGTTGGACAGTCGGATTCGGCGCGCTCTTTACTCCGGAAAGAACTTTGCAGGTAGCCCCATTTTCCCAGCCGAATCCGTCTCCATCTGGATCGGACTCGTTTGCCGAACAGTCGGGTGGACCACCAGAATGTTGGGGCGGATTTTGAGTCGGCGTGGCGCCACTACCGTTTTCATCAATACCGACATCTTGATCGTCAGCGGCCTGATCGTCAGCGGCCTGATTGCCAGCATCCTGGTTGTCAGTATTTTGGCCGCCGGTGTTCTCATCGACTGTTGGAGATTCGGGGCCACTATCGGAAACGGAGCACGTCTCCCCGTTCTCCCATCCCCATCCATCACCGTCGGGATCAGAAGTAGCTGACTGACACTCGACCGCAGCTTCAGAAACGTTGCCTTCAACTGCTACCAATACCGCAGACGTCACCAACAGGACCGAGAAAACGCAGAGCACTCGACGGACACCAAAACGCGACGTCGCCACGCCCCACCAAAGTCCTATCGGTCTGCGGACGACAGCCCACAAGAATCCGAACGTCCACAACAAACGCCGCACTCAAACTCCATACACATTTTGATCCCACCGGAGTACCGCCAATTTTGAGGGCAGTACCTCGAAGCGGACCCACCGGACCGCTGCTTTACAGTGTATCTCTAGTCCTGGGCTAGAAACAAGGTTGATAGGCCAGACCTGGTTCCTAACTGTCAGGGGCTCTCTCGACAGCCCTAAACAGAGGGTTTACAGGACTTTAGTGAGCTTTGATTCGGCCGGATCGCATCGAAACTCCGCCCCATCTTGAACTTCGGAAAGAAAAGTTGAGATCTCGGAAGAGCCGGTAACGAACGATCTACGTTCGCTCTCGCTCGAAGCAGCGAAAACCATGCCAACTAGCTTTCCGGCAGAATTGTAGATCCCAGCTCCGCTATCCCCTTGTTGGGTTGGGGCGTCAATAATGTAGCCAGCACGACGAGAACGAGTCGGTGAACGGACATCGTCGGTCTCGATGATGGTTCGATCCAGAACGGTGAATGGGATCGAACCGCTGGTAGCGCCGCCGACGAGATGACCTTCATCACCAACGCCAAGTACGCCAAAGTTGACTGGGCCTTGGATGGGGAGAGGGAGAATCTCCTGAACGTCGATTAATGCAAGGTCTCGCTTCCAGTCATACCCTCGGACCGTCCCTACTGCTGACGACGAGCCAACTTCGACCGAGACGCTACCGGCCCCGGCGACGACGTGAGCGGCGGTAAGTACTCGACTAGGACCAATCAAAATTCCCGACCCGAGGGCTCGACTGGTGTCGCCGCAAGCAGTAGTACGAAGTACGACTGCCCGATTGGTGGCCTCGGCCGACGCCTGAACGTCGGCGGCCAATAAGCCGGCGGCTGGTGGCAGATGAGTTTGTTGTCGGCCCGACCGACCGGCTCCACCGACGGCTAACAACGCTCCCACCACAGCCAGCAGGCCAAGCAGTGTTGTTCCGAACCGAGCGTTGCTCTTAATAGCGTCCGACCCCTTGAAGGTGCTGGATAGGTAAGGTCAATTGAAGCCTACAAACAGGTGAGGCAGACGGCCCAATTTCGGACTGACGCCTGCCTCACCCTATATTTGTGCCACCGACCTTCCAGCAGTACCTTCTATTGCTGGAAGCAAACCGATGGTGCTCACTACTAGTGATTCAATTAGTGAATTACACCGCAGTTTGTTGGGTCAGGTACGAGCGTTCAGCTAAGCCATGCCATTCAGCTACGCCATCGCGGAACTCTCGCCACGGACCGAGAATGGCAGCGAACCTCGGATCTTCGGCCGCAATTCCGTCGAGTACATTCTCGGTTTCGGTCTTGAACGCATCCATTAGTTCAGGCGAGAACTCACGAATCTCGGCAAACCCCTTGATCGTTTGAAGATCCGCTTGGTTCAAGTTGTCGTACCGGGCCATCGTGATGGTGTTGGCATGAGCGGCCGCGCTTTCAACCGCGGCTTGGTACTGTTCTGGCAGATCGTCCCAAAGACTCAGCGGCATTTGAACCTCGACCGCAGTTCCTGGCTCCCACCAGCCTGGATGGTAGTAGAACAGGCTGTCGCCAAGTTCGTCGAGGCCGAGTATCAAGTCGTCGGTTGGTCCAACGAATTCGGCGGCGTCGATCGCGCCTGATTGAATCGAGGTTAGGATCTCGCCACCTGGCATCGATACCTGCTCACCGCCAAGGTTGTTCAGCACCTGGCCGGCAAGGCCGGGGATTCTCATCTTGAGCCCTTGAAGATCATCGACCGTGTTGATCTCTTTCGAGAACCAACCGCCCATCTGACAACCTGTTGATCCACATGGGAACGAAATGGTGCCATGCTCTTCCGCGTAGAACTCGTTTAGCAGTTCGATTCCACCAGCGCCGTAGAGCCAGGCGTTCTGTTGACGCTGGGTTAGACCGAATGGTACGGCCGTTCCAAACTGCTGCACCGGGCTTAGGCCAACGTAGTAGTACGAGGCAGTGTGGCCCATCTCGGCGCCACCGTCTCGAACCGCTTGGAGTACTTCGGTGCCGCCAACAATTTCGCCTGCTGGTTTGGGATTGATCTTGAACTTGCCACCAGTCAATTTCGATACCTGGTCGGCAAATACCTGAGCCGAACCAAACAGGGTGACGAGCGCAGTTGGCCAGCTTGTGGCCATGTTCCATTCAATCTCAGGACCGTCGCTTTGAACCTCAGTTACCGTTTCACTGTCATCGCCAGTGGTGGCCGCGGTGGTGTCGTCGCCGTCAGAATCACTATCTGGTCCCGCCGGATCAGCGTCGGTATCTGCCACTTCGGTCGTACTGCAGGCGGCGAGGACCGCAGCACTAGCCGCGAATCCGGCCACACCAAGGCCGGCCTTTCCAATAAACGACCGACGATCAATCGTCGGCTTTTCGGATTCTTCGATTGTCATTGCGCCTCCTTGGCAGATTGACCCAATTACACGTAGTTGATTGGTGGGTTGATTACTTCGTTTGCTCGTTGAATTTGCTTTCGCTTTGTGGTTTACCTTTTTGGGGAGAATGGTGGCGACTCAACCGCTCCGTTACAGGGCCGTGGCGACCTGCTTGTCCGAGTCGGTGAGATCGATATCTGGAGGTCGGTCGCCTTTCGATCTGGATCGAACCGCGGTGTAAGCACCGAGAACGAGCACGGCCACGCAAATGACCGCAAGCCCGGTCAAGACGCGACTAGCTCCCGGGGAGTCGGGATTACATAGCGATGGTGGCGCGGTCGGATTGAAATAGCAGTACGAGAAGTTAGTGATCGAGGGAACCAGTCCGAGCAGTATCAATGCCGCTATTTGAAGACCCATGAAAGGGATCGCCCCTTTGTGGATGTCAGCGGTCTTAACCTCGGGTGGTGCTACCGATTGAAGGTAGAACAACGAGAACCCGACAGGAGGTGAGATGAAGGCCATGTTCAAGTTCACTGCCATTAGAACTGCGAACCAAACGATCTCTTGATCGTTGAACTGCAGCAGTTCCATCGCTGGCACGAAGATCGGCACCACGATAAAGGTGATCTCGAGAAACTCAAGATTGATTCCGAGGAGAAACACCGCGACCATGGCGACAACAACGAAGCCTACTTTGCCACCGGGAATGCTCGACAGCCATTGGGCGACCAAAGAGGAGCCGCCAAGCTCTTGGAACATTAGGCGGAAGAACAACGATGAGAACAGCAGCGTCATGACCAAGACCGTGATGTTGGCCGTTGACATAGCCGATGATTTGACCGACTCCCAAGTAAGTCGCCACTTTGGCTCCAAATGACTGGCCCCATCTTCGGCCAACGTTCGGTCAAAGACAAAGTTCAGTACGGAGAGAACTAGAGCCCCGAACACACCAACCGCCCCGGACTCTGAAGGAGTTGCTACTCCTTGAAAGATCGAGACCAGCACACCGAATATCAGAACCAAGACGGGAACGATGGACACGAGCAGCTCGGCCATCAGCATCTTCGATTCGGAGACCGCAGCCCGAAGCACTAGGAAGGTCACAGCGCCGATGATCATGGCCGTTCGCCAATCCATACCGAGGCCAAGAACACAGATCACGGCGGCAGCAACGCCACCGGCAGTAGCAAGCACCGGTCCGATTGGGCCGCTAAGCCTTGACGTAACCGGTGATACGACTAGTACTGACGTGGCAAAGGTGGCAGCTCCTACCGCAATGGCGGGAACTAAACCGATCAGCAACGTGATGAGGAAGACCGCCGAGCCTAGGGCGGCGCCGACGATAAGGGCCGATCGCATCGACGGATGCCCCTCAAGTGTTCGCTCCTCCACCGGCATCGCGGGGCCGGCCTCGGGGCGAATAGCGGAAATGAACAGCGCATAGCCAACGTAGAGGCCGCTCAACAACAAGCCGGGCAATATGGATCCGGCGAACAGACCGACGATGCCGACTCCAAGCTCTTGGGCGAGCAGGATCAAGACGATGCTGGGGGGCAACAGCTGAGCCAAAGTACCGGATGCGATGATGGCGCCAGTTGCCAACTGATGATCGTATTTGAGACGAAGCATCGCCGGTAGCGACAACAATCCCATCACGATTACTGTCGCGGCGACTACCCCGGTAGCGGCTGCGAGCAGCGTTCCAACCACGATTACGGCTGCTGCTACGCCACCGCGTAGCGAGCCCATCAACAAACCAAACGCGTTCAGGAGGCGCTCCGCTAAACCGGACCGTTCAAGAATGGCACCCATCATTACAAACAGCGGCACGGCCAGAAGGGTGCCGCTATTGAGAGCACCAACCCAGTTCGAGGGCAACTGACCCGACAGCGTGACGGGGTCGAAGGTCTGGAAGCTGAAGGCGTTGGACATATCGCCGATGAAGGCGAACCCGAGCGCCACCGAGGCAAAGCAGAAGGCCACGTTGTATCCGCTCAAGATCAAAAACATGAACACTACAAACATCAAAATGGCTAGGAACTCGCCAAATGTCAGACCGAAAATGTTCACAATCACATCAGCAGCGATCATTGAGTTGTCATCCCCCTAACTTCGTGTGTTCAGTGTTTCCGTTCAACCATTTCGTGTGCTGTGAATCTTCCAGAAGCGATGTTCAGCCGTTATTCGACTCGAGCTGGTGCGTCCGATTCTTTTATCTCGCCTAAGTCGTGACGGCCAGCCAAGACGTAGCCAGTCTTGATGAGCTCGGCGAAGATTTGGGCTGCCCACAAAACGAATCCAACGATTACCAGCGCTTTGATTGGACCGACTGGTAGTTGCCCAGCGTCTGGCGACTGCTCCCAGCTTTCCCACACTCGCCACCCTGCCTTCCAAGCACCCTCGCCATCGTTAAGGCGAGGGTTAAACCCAAGCGCTTGAGCCGCATACGGCTTGAGCACTCGGATCCCCAGAATTAGAAAGGGCATGAGAAAGAGCGTGTGCATGACAAAATCGAGCCATGCTTTGGTTTTTGGTTTGAATTCGGCCCACCAAAAATCGATGCGAGGGTTGATTCCGTTCTTCACTCCCGCTGCTACTCCAAAGAGGAAGAGGGCGGCGAAACTCATCCAAGCCAGGCTGACGGTTTCGCCGAACAAAATGTCTCGTTCGAACAGATTGTTGGTGTAGCGGGTTATTACGTTGAACAACGAAAGCAGGAAAATGGCCCATGCCAGCACCATTGCGATCGCACCTCCGGCTGTCGATATTGCCTCGATGCCACGACGAATATGGTGCAGTAGATCTGGTATAGCTGAGACGATGACGGTTCCGGCGAGAGCAACCCAAAGCCACAGAGGCATCCGAGCCACAAGCAAATCCCAATCAAAAATTGATGCCACAACAGCGAGCAACCCGATTCCGATTGCCACCCAACCAATTGGATGTAGTTTCTGGAACGCCGGTGTGTAGAAAGAATCAGGGATGACATCGCCGTTCGTTGGAGCCGATGCTTCACGTTCTTGATTTCCGTCAACGCCTTCATCGCCGTCGTCGACCAGTTCGATGTCGGCATCCTCCGACCGATCAAGAACCTCTGTAGTTTCACCCGCGCCAGAAGACGGCAATGCCGAAGCTACGTTCCCTGACAGCTCTTCGTCCCTAGCCACGTTTCCCCTGTTTGCCAGATCCGACCTGTCGTTACGACAGGTTAAGTGAGAGACTCTAACCCAAATCGGTTCAGGTGTAAAAACCAAAAACGAAACAAGCAGTCATTGCCGTTCGAAACGAAATCTATTGATTGTGTTGAAGAACACTCCTGTTCGAATCAAATTGCGTCTCGAACAGGGTGCATCTTTAGATGGTTATCGACGACGAAGGTCGCGCCGGTAACGCGCTTCGTCGATCGCAACCGGTGCCATTAGGGCCAGGTAGGCCAAAAAGCCGGAGGAAAGTCGGTGCCTCGTCATTACATACTTGTCGAGCGTCGAAAGAGTATCGGCGAAGAAACCTTTTGGACGATTTATCGTAATTAGCGGACCAGACAGGTCACTAATCGTTAGTTTTTTTCCTCCCCCGTCATGACTTCTAATTTCAGCAATTTGGTCACCACCAAGACTGATTGGCATAAGCATGTCGACGCCAAAACGCTCGTTGTGACTGTACTCACCGAGCTGGCGACCGGTCGGGTCGACGAGCACCCATAGTCGTATGTTGTCTGTTGGTTGGAGTTGGGCCAGGAGCCGGCCACTTACACTTGTTAGCGCGTATGTGCGCTCAGATCGCTTACCGGTCCGCTCGACATGCCCAAGTGGTCCCTTGGTTGGGCTAGAGATGTTGAATTCACCGAAGGCGAACAAGCCAAGATCGTCGCCAATTTCTTCAATGTGGATCTCTGATTCGCTAAACAACGGGTCGACTATCGGCCCGCTATTGGCCATTTCGATCAGAGGGAGATCAGGTTCCGGACCTAGTTTCGACTGCGTTGGTCTGGGTGGTTCGAGGGGGTTGGAATCCACGCTGCTAGCACCGTTCGACGACACTTGGTTCGTCCACACGGACCCATCCCACCACCGAAACTGAAAACGAGCACTTGGATCGGCGTACCACCCTGGTTGACTCATATTTGTTCAGAATAGGGACTCGATCGACAACTTTGGCAGCAGGGAACTTTAATGGCGGGTCAACTCTCGGCTTCGACTTGGGTACCGGAAGGCTCGACCCCAGAAATTGAACGTTGCAGTCGGTCGTTGATGAACGGAGATGGGCGGTCCAATGCGGTGATTCGACTTAGCCACGAGAGGGCGACGAGTTCTTCTGATAAGGCAGCCGTATCAGTTCCCGGAGGTTGATCTATCGCCGAACCCCAATCAGATTCGATACGAAATTCGTTTTCTGGATCTGAGTCGGTCGGCACCAGTCGTGCTGACTGAACCGCGAAGTTCGGCGTGGTACCGATAGACGCCCACGCGAATCCCTTCAACTCTTCGATCGGTAGGTTGGGTACGTTCAAATTCAACACGCCGCAATCTTCGGGCGGATCCTCCAACATGCCGTGCGCTACCTCAACCGCAATCGCAGCGGCAGAGCTCCACTGCTGTCGTTTTACTCGGGCCTCGTATTGTGCGATCCGCTCCGGCTCGGAAGCTGGCATGGATGTCTCGCCTTCTTCGAGTTGAGCAAACGATTGGCTGACTGCTAGTCCGGGAATCCCTCCGTTACGTCCAGTTAGCGTTGCTCCAATAGTTCCAGAGTGATAGACCGCCCGACCAGAGTTCGCTCCAGGGTTAATGCCTGAAACGACAAGATCAGGGGTAAATCCAAATGCGCCCATCCGAGCGTAGAAAACGCAGAGCCCGGGTGGACCGTTGACTATCCAAGACGTCTCGATGCCTTCTACTTCAGTTCGACGAGCTCGCGTTCCGCCAAGATGAAGGGCTCCGACCGACGCAGACGCTCCCGAGTATTCAGTATCGGGAGCAACAATTGTGACGTCACCCACTTCTTGCATAGCTCGGGCCAATGCATGTAATCCGACCGAATCTATTCCGTCATCGTTGGTTAGCAGAAGTTTCGGTGCTGGCATGCCCCGATCATACGGCTAAAGCCGTCATCGCTGTGTTATTCATCTAGTGGAGCCGCCGCACAAGAAAAACTTTGACTTCTAGCCACAAACTCCAGTACCGTAGTTGCTAAGTTTCAGATGGAATTCTGAGACTCCTTACAAAACACTCAGATCTAGGTGGGACCAGATATGTGTATAGAGAACTGCGGAACTCGTTCTGCTTGCGATATTTCTAGTCGGATTCGATTGGCCGATAAGCCAAACGGTCGCTGGGTGCGAAACGGCCGAAGACTTATGATGGCCTCCGCTGTCATGGGCAGTTCCTTAGGGCTTATGTCTGCGCTTCCGGCAGCTGCAACTGATGACATTGTCGACATCGATGGTTCGATGTTTGGCACTGCTCCCGAAGAAAATGAGTGTGTCGATACCGACAGCGACGGCTATGGCTGGGACGGCAGCGAAACATGCTTTCCTAACGGTGTTGACCCGGCAGATCAGAAACCAGCCCAAAACGATCAATCTGGTGAGACTTTCCAACCGCAACGAGACAACGAACCGGACCAGACGACCCAGCCCGGCGACAACGACCAACCTGACCGATCTACCCCGGATAGCGCAGATGAAGCCGCACCAGTTGACAGCCCACCGTCGGCTGAGTGTACTGATACCGACGGCGACGGGTACGGCTGGGACGGCAGCAAAACATGCTTCCCTAACGGGGTGAATCCGAACCCCGTTACCCCTAAGCCAACAAAGCCTGGGGCGAATAACGGCGACGCATGCGTCAACGTCTACAACATGGGCGACCCCATCTGGGGATCAAACACCGACGGCTTCTGCGTAATCGGCCACCCAGAAATCGGAAACAACGAAGGAATAAACTCACTCCTGTGGATCGACGGCGAACCA
>CALAJV010000006.1 GCA_937922805.1 uncultured Acidimicrobiales bacterium
TGCCAGCAGCTCCCTTACCAACATCGCCAACCTTGCCAGCAGCGCCCTTACCAACATCGCCAACCTTGCCAGCAGCGCCCTTACCAACATCGCCAACCTTGCCAGCAGCGCCCTTACCAACATCGCCAGCTTTGCCGGCCATTCCCTTAGCACCAAGGGCAGCGGCACCTACTGCGGCACCAGCACCCATTTTGCCAGTCGTGGAAGACATCAGGCCACCAAGAACGCCCGATTTCTCCATGCTGGCCTTTTCGGTTGCGAGTAGACCCGACAGGCCCTTAGCATCGAGACGATCGTCAGCTCGGCGTTTGCCAATCGCACCCATGACAACGGGAGCGAGCATTGGCAGGAGCTTGCCGATCATCCCGCCACTTAGGCCAGTGTTGGAAGCCAACGAAGATACGAGATCAGTTCTGCTGCCCCCAAACACAGTATCTAGGATGCCGTTGCCAACTGATGTATTGCCGCCTTCGAGGAAGCCACCAAGGTCGCTAAGCGTCGAGCCATTGTCGCTATCGAGCATGTCGACAATTGCGTCTGAACCGCCCGGCTGCGCTGCTTTGTCAGCTAGTCCGTTGAGAACTGCTGGCGTTGCCGCATCGATTGCGGTTTTCGCTTGCTTGTTGTCACCTCCGATCACAGAGGCCATCTTGGAGAGGGAGTCACCCTGTCCAAGGAGAGAAGTTACAGATTCAAATAGGGAAGGCATTGTTGTGCCCACCTTTCTTTCGCGTCAAAGCGGAAGTCGGTAAACCTTGGGTGTTTTCGGTTTTAGATTGTTTTTACTATCGCCCGTGATTTACTCGGCATTTGATGTCGCATCTTTAGGGTTATCCAAAAAACACAAGCACATCGGCGATTTACCGGCATCTCACTGCTGTCTCAAGTCTTGAAACAGCCGTCATAGATTCTAGCAACGGTGACACCGCGAACGCGCGGACCACGGATCGCATACCCGAGGTACATCAAAACAAAACAATTAGGTGCTGGTAGTACTACTTAGGTTCTGATTCGTCCTGGTGGCTTTCGGCGATTCATGCGTTTGTACCCAGAAGCCGCCCGGCTCACAGCGACGCTGGGACGATAACTACTTGGTTGTCGTGATAGACGGCACCTCGGGCCATGTCGGAATCGCGTTCAGCCACCGTGTTGTTCAACTCCATAGACCACCAGCCCTTGCTACTGACCGCAGTGCCTCGCCGAGCGGCAGTTGACCATTCGAGTTGAGCAGTGAATCCCCCTCGATCATTTCGCAGCTCTACCATTGCCCCATCGCTCAGACCGTCTCGCAGACCATCGTCAGGGTGAACAATCACCGAAGGCGTTGTTGTTCGGGCCAACGTAACTTCGGTTCCGGCGAAGGTTGAGTTGAGGTGGTAGTCGCCGGCAGCAGCAACTAATTGGTAGACGCCAGCGCTCCCGTCGTTGCCGCCCACTTCTGCTGGGGCGACATAGGAGGGCAACGGTCCCAGCCCGTGAGCGTCAGCTCGCTCAGACCAGAACTCGAACTTGCCAGACGGCGTCGAAAACCGAGTAGCGAACGGCTGATACGGACGACTTGCGTTGGGCAGGCGGGCCCAACCGGTTTCGCTCAGCGATTCGAACGTTATACCGGCGTCGGCCAACTCGGGAGTGTCGAGAAGGGCATCAATCAACTCTTGGTCACCGGCGTACAACGAGGGATCACAAAGTTTCATGGCCCGAGCTAATCGGCGAAAGATCTCGGTGTGAGCTAGGCACTCCCCTGGCGGAGCCACAGCCGGAAGATTCAGATGAAGGTAGAGGTGAGCGAAAGAGTTGTTCAGCTCAAGTTGTTCGTGCTGCATAGCCGAAGGCAGGACAATATCGGCGTAATCAGTCGTATCTGTGTGGAATAGGTCAACGACGACGGTGAAGAGATCGGGCCGAGTTAGAGCCCGGCGAACCCCGCCAGTATCAGGATTCGAGACAACCGGATTGGCGCCATAGACGAACAAACCTTCAACTGGAGGGTCTAAACTCGTGAGGTTCGCGACCAGATTCGTCATCGCTAGGCTCCGAGGGCCTCGTCCGTTCCGACCGGAAGCTGCGTCGATGTTGAGCTCATACGCTGGCCCGGTCGAATAGACGAGCCCTCCACCAACATGATCGAACGACCCGAGCAATCCGGGGAGACACGAAATAGCGCGGGCGGCCTGGCCGCCACCAGCGTGGCGCTGAGCCCCGTGTCCAAACTTGACCGCCAACGGTGTTCTGTCGACCAAGTCATCCACAAGCTGGGAAATTTCATCAGCTGAGAGACCGCAGACCTCAGCCACCCGGGCCAGCGTCCATTGCTCAATCGAATCACGGAATTGATCGGGCCCGGCAGTTCGGGCCGCCAGATAGCTGGCATCAACTGCACCGCGGATGAACAGTTCACGACATAGACCGAGGGCCAAGGCGCCGTCAGTCCCGACTCTCGGAGCGATGTGAACATCGGCCCGTTCCGCGGTCCGAGTTCTCGTCGGGTCGATAACGACGATTTTTGCCCCATTGCTACGGGCTTGTTCAACGAACGGCCACCAGTGCTGATTCGAGATCAACGTGTTCGATCCCCAGAGCACGACGATGCCAGCGTGAACAACATCTTCCGGATCCATCCCAGACCCATGACCCATCGTGTAGCCAAGGCCGGCATGACCGCTGACAGAACAAATAGTAAGGCTGTGATCAGACACACCCAAGTGATTCCAGAGCCGACCACCAGCAGGGCCGTGAGCACCTTGAAGGTAGCCGACATTGCCGGTCCCAGGGAACGGCCAGATAGCTGAAGGTCCAGTCGTTTCGATTATTCCGATGAACCGACCGGCGATCTCGGCCAGCGCCTCGTCCCATGAGATGGGCTCAAACGCGGACGATTGATCATCTATTGAAACCGATGACCCTTTGGGCGCCACTCGCCGAAGCGGAGTAAGTAAACGGTTTCGATCAACGGCATAGTCGAGCCAAGGGTTCACCTTCTTGCAGAGTCCGCCATCTGTGAACGGGTGCTCGCTATTGCCGCGCAACTTGACCGCTTCTGCTTTTGTTGTGCCGTCGGGTTGTTCTCGATCCTCAACTGTGACAACCCAAGAGCATCCATCCGGGCAGTCCAATGGGCAAGCCCCAACGACTTGGCGCTGCTTGGCGGGCAGACCGGTTGACTGTTGATTCCGAACCGAGACCGGGATCCGGGCCGACTTCTTTGAGGAACCGGTACTCACTCGCTTCTGGTCGGATGGTTGGGCCATGATGTAACAGTACGTGCCATCGCCCTGCAGCCGCTAGTTGATTTTGTCTGCAAGCTAGTGCAGCCGTTATCCTCCGGACCGATTGCGAAGTCGATCAATCGTCCGACGTTCCTTCTTTGTCGGTCGACCCTGACCTCGTGCTCGAGCCCCGCCAGGAGGAGCTAGTAATGCATCCGCCGATTTTTTGGACGGTTCCGGCGGAGAATGGTCCTCAACGCACTGTTCAACCAGCTTGGCCCCAACCCGCTTTTCCACGAGTTGAAGCGCCTTATATAGGTAAATGCGGTCGCCTCTTCGAGCCTCGACTTCGTCGCCGACCACGACTTTGCTCGCCGGTTTAGCTGGCTCGCCATTGATTTTGACCCGACCAGCATTGCAGGCTGAGGTGGCCGACGTCCGGGTCTTAAATACCCGTACGGCCCATAGCCATTTGTCGACTCGAATCGATTCAGCCATCGGATTCGGCCGCCAACCGGTTTGCCAAGTCGTAAATCCGTCTCTTCGGTTCGCCAGTCTTAGCTACGACTGAAGCCACTGCATCCCTCGTGCTCAAACCACTGCTTCGGAGCACGACTAGCTGAGCTTCAATCTGTTGGTCGTCGAGTGGCTCGCCATCGTCGACCTTGCCCTCGATAACCAGGACAAACTCGCCGCGAGGTTCAGTAGAGTCAAAGTGGGCAATAGCGTCAGCGATCGAGCCACGGACAACTTGTTCGTACAACTTTGTCAACTCACGAGCGACCGCGATCGACCGTTCTGGGCCTACCGCGTCGGCCAAGTCGGCCAAGGTTCGTTGTAGCCGATGGGGTGCCTCGTACAAAACTACTGCTCGCTCTTCGTCACCGAGTTGAGCAATCCGCCGTTTTCGCTCAGCTCCTTTGCGTGGCAAGAAGCCTTCAAACACGAATCGAGAAGCCACCAGGCCACTTACCGCAAGAGCAGCTGAGACCGCGGTCGGCCCCGGAACCACCTCGATTGAGATCGCAGCGCTAGCCACCGAAGCCACAACCATTTGGCCCGGGTCAGAAATTGTGGGCATCCCGGCATCGGTTACTAAACCCACTATTTGCCCTTGCTCGAGGCGATCAATAATGTCTGACAACCTGTCTTTTTCAGTGTGCTCATTTGCAACCAGCAGGGCGGCTCGACCTCGGTCGCCAGAACCGATATGAGCGAGCAACTTACCGGTCCGCCTAGAGTCTTCACATACGATCGCATCACACTGACGCAAGGCCCGAATGGCCCGCTCGCCTAAATCACCCAAATTTCCGATGGGTGTTCCGATGACGATGAGACGGCCAGAGCTGCCAGCCTCTTGGTTAACTGGTTGGCTTGACGTCACTGGCCACCCGATTCAGTGGCGCGGACCTCAAGAACGTCACCGACGTTCAAGTTCCACCGCCCAAATGCGCCGGACTCGGCTTCGATAACCATGTGGGCCTTCCAAACTGGAAACGTAACTCGATTTCGTCGAAGTCGGACCGTGCGGATAACAGTCATTGAAGAGTCGAGGAAAGCGACGTCAAGATCGAACCCTAGTGACACTGTGTGCACCGAACGGGTCTTAGGTATAGCCAGCACCCCGTCGATTCCAGACCGACCGAGCAGCCCTTTGGCTTTGGCCCCACGGTTAGCCGCTAGTTCGAGAGATGCTAGAACAGTGCCGTCGCGCACCAACCAGCCCGGCTCGAATAAACACTCCGATCCGAGCCACCCGATCATGAGACGTGATCTGCGGTTTGAAGCCGGACGACCGTGTCGCTGCTAAACGTTAAACCGGATCTCCAAAACATCCCCATCTTCGACAATATAGTCCTTGCCTTCCTGCCTGACCTTGCCAATCTCGCGAGCTTTCGACCACGAGCCGATCTCCAACAGCTCATCCCACCGAATTGTTTCTGCTCGGATGAAACCTCGTTGTAAATCGGTGTGGATCTTCCCAGCGCATTCCGGAGCGGTTGATCCAACTTTGTAGGTCCAGGCTCGGCTTTCTTGTTCTCCGGTGGTGAGAAACGTTCGGAGGCCCAGCGTATGGTACGCCGCCTGCAGAAATCGAACCAGAGCGCCCTCGCCCAGCCCAAACCCATCCAACATTTCAGCTCGATCATCGGGGTCGAGCTGAGCTGCCTCCGCCTCAAGCTGAATACAAGCACCGAAAACCGGGGCCAAGTCACCAAGCTCTTTTTGAACTGGGTCAATGACGGCGTCGGCGTCTGCCAATTGTTCCTCGTCAAGGTTGACGATGGCCAGGACTGGCTTATTCGTCAGGAGGAACCACTGATAGAGAGCATCTCGGTCTTCTGTAGCTAGGTCGCTTCTATAGAGTGGCGTTCCGGACTCAAGAACGGCGAGCGCTTTCTCCGCAGCCTCGACCTCAACCCGCAAACTAGGATCGCCTTTTAGTGCCTTACGTTTCTTGTAGACCTGTTTCTCAACCGTTTCAAGGTCGGCATAGGTCAGCTCAAGCTCGACAATTCGCAAATGTTCCAGCGGATCAGATGGCCCGGGAACGTCGTCGTCTCGAAAGGCCCTAAGGACAAACACGATGGCGTCGACCTCGCGGATACCTCCCAAGAACTTGTTGCCTAAACCCTCCCCTTTACTAGCACCCTCAACCAACCCACCGATATCGGCGAACTCGACACTGGCGGTTACAACCTTCTTCGAGTTGCTCATTTCGGCCAATTTGTCGAGCCGCTCATCGAACACCTTGGCCACCCCAATATTTGGGTCTGTGGTGGCAAAGGCATAAGGGGCAGCGAGGGCGCTGCCACCAGTCAGTGCGTTGTAGAGGGAGGACTTACCCGCATTGGGCAGTCCGGCAAATCCAAACTTCTCCATAGGGATCCACAGTATCTTCGGGCTGAATCATCGCACGCCCAACCACCGGTATCTTCACGCAGTTCAAACTACTCGGTCGGAAACACCGGTCATCTAGGTCTGATTTGGCGTCGGAGATTTCGTGAACGGCTGGCGTCCATCGTTGTAGGCTGGGGCGGTGCCGAAACCGACAGACGCTGGCGGGTTGGAGGTAGCTCCATACCGAGCTGCTCTTAATCGGACTATCTATCTGCTCGATCGGGATTTAGCTCCGGTTCAGAAGGTTCGGGCCTTTGTCAAGGGTCGAGCGATCCTCGACCAGCTTGATCCGAGCGAAGTCGAAGATCGGGCTCGGGCCAATACCCTGACGCAGCTCGAGGGTATTGGGCAATCAATTAGCGCCGTTGTGCGCGGCGCGTATGGCCACGGACCTACCTCGTACCTCGACCAACTTGAAGAGGCAACCGAGATTCCTCTGGGGCTGGGCGCAGAGATTAGGGCGCAACTTCGCGGTGATTGTCATTCTCATTCGACCTGGTCCGACGGCGGTGACGATATCGAGGCAATGGCGTTGGCGGCCAAGGCGCTTGGACACGACTATCTGGTAGCGACCGATCATTCAGCTCGGCTTACCATCGCCCATGGTCTTTCCCCCGAACGGCTCGGACAACAAGTAGCGGAGATTGCCGAGCTGAACCGTCAGCTTGCTCCATTCCAGATACTAACTGGCATGGAGGTCGACATTCTCGAGGACGGCCGGCTCGACTTACCTGACGATTTTCTCCGCCTGCTTGATGTCGTTGTAGCCTCGGTTCACTACAAGATCCACCAGAACCCAACCCAGATGACGAAACGCTTAGTCCGGGCGGTATCGAACCCGAACGTTGACATTTTGGGTCACTGCACCAACCGCAAGATTCTGTCCAAGCCCCGCAAACCAAGCCAGTTCGACGCAGAGGTTGTTTTCGCCGCCTGTGCCAAATTCAATACCGCAATCGAGATCAACTGCCGGCCGGAACGGCAAGACCCACCTGATGACCTCATAGGGCTGGCGCTAGAATGGGGCTGTCGCTTTAGCATCGATTCAGATGCTCACGCTCCTGGTCAGCTGGAGTGGGTGAACTACGGCTGCGATCGTGCCGCAGCGGCGGGCATTCCGGTCGAGCAGATCATCAATACTCGGTCAGCCGACGACCTAATCGAACTGTGCAATGCCGACTCGCCCTAATCTGACCGGCGATTGCTTGTGATCAGTTGTTTCTTACCATCGAAGTTCCGATAAAGGTCTGCGTGCGCTCGTCGAGAAAACACGTCGTTCCTAGCGGTGTATTGCCTGATCCAGTCGATCAGGAATTCTAGATTTGCATCTTGGGCGGCCTTAGATTCGTACTTGTGCGGCTCCCACGGTCGGCTCCGAGCGTTCTTGACACATTCCTCGATTGGCAAGTCTAGAAAGACGATCTCGGTTGAGAATGGCTGTGCTATCTCCAGCAGGTCGGTGTAGCCACCTTCAACGATCCAACCAGAATTCTCGTGAATGAAGCTGGTTATCTCTCGCGCTGAATCTAACTTTTCCCGGCGAGTAGGTGGATTAGTTGGCAGCCATGCCAACGTGTCGAGATCGAGGTGGGCGAGTTGCTGGGCTTCGGCCAGTTGGTGGGCCAACGTTGATTTGCCCGACCCAGAATTCCCGAAGATCAATACCTTTCGGGCTGACATAGTCGAACACTACCATCCCAGTCCGTAACATGCTGGCGGATACGCGCTCCGCAGCCGATAAGGTTGATGGCATGTCAAAGCGCAGAAAAAAGAAGCGCCTGCTTGCTCGACGTAAGAAGGCAAACCACGGTCGCAAGCCAACCGTAGGTCGTAACTAAGAACACGATCGCTGCTCGCTACTGCGACCCCGGGACAACCGTCGTCGTACTAGTCGTTAGCTACCAGATCCGCTACTGAACGCTTCAGCCCTTCTAGTTTGTGCTTGGCCACTTCTTTGGCCTCTTCCACCTCGTCTAGCGACTCAACTGCGGCTACAACTTCAAGATAGATCTTTATCTTAGGTTCGGTTCCGCTCGGGCGGACTACCACTCGCGAGCCGTCTTGTAGGTTAAGTAGTATCCCAGAGGCTGGCGGCAACCGTCGCCCTTCAGCTAAGTCTTCCCGATCAGCAACTGGAATCCCGGCCAGCGAAGACGGAGACAACGCCAGCGCTTTCCGTTTGGTTAGGGCTCGGTCCGATTGATCCATGGCGCCCAAATCAACCACAAGTTGCCCGGTCAGGTGGATCCCGTGCTGAACGAAAAGCCGATCAAGACGATCCAGCAGCGTTCGCCCGTTGCGCCTTTGCTCCGCTGCGGCCTCGGCAATAAGCAAGGCCGCGCTGATGCCATCTTTGTCTCGGACCTGATTGCCGATACAAAAACCAAGGGCCTCTTCATAGCCGAATAGATACCTCGCCTCTGGCCGGTCGACAATTGGTCGAGCTATCCATTTGAATCCGGTTAGGGTTCGGACGCTCTCCACTCCAACCGCCGCGGCCATTTTGGGAACGAGCAAAGAAGAGACAACCGAAGAAACAACAAGGTCATGACCACCCAGCTCGGAGTGGCGGAGGATGTGGTCGGCCAGCAGCGCTCCGAGGTGGTCGCCGCTCAGCTGAATCCAGCCCTGGTCTGGTTGCCAGACCGTTACCGCTAATCGGTCGGCATCAGGGTCGTTGGCAATTATCAGGTCAAGGTCGACCCCGCTTTGTTGGAGCCTCGCAGCCTCAGCCAACGCCGGAGCTAGAGCCCCCGGATCTTCTGGGTTCGGGTACTGGGCGGTGGAGAAGTTCGGATCCGGACCGAATTGGGCCGCCACGACCATAGGAACCGGAAAGCCAGCAGCGTGAAAACAAGCTAACGCCTGAGCCCCACCGACCCCGTGGACCGGGGTGTACAGCACCGAGATATTTCGAGCATCAGTGTGCAACACCCCGATGGCAACTTTTTTGTGCTGATCGATAACGGCAGACCCCAACTCGTGCACCCGCTCTGACCGCGGCGCCATCGCCAGCTCCGATGAAGCGTCTGAGGGTTGCTGTACCCGAGAAACGACCTGGTCGATCGCGGCAGCGATCTCGGCATCAGCTGGCGAGCTGAGCTGAATCCCGTCATCCAAATACAGCTTGTAGCCGTTGTCGGGCGCCGGGTTGTGACTAGCGGTGATCATAACCCCGGCACACGCCGAGCGGTCGAGCACAGCTCGGGCCAGAACGGGGGTCGGGGTTGGCTCTGGGATTAGCTCTGCTATCCCCCCATTTGCTGCCACGGTTCGAGCCGCTTCGTCAGCGAACTTCTTGGAGTTGGTCCGAGCATCAAAACCGATCACAACACGCACCGGCCCTGTGGACCTATCCGACAACCACCGCATTAGACCTGCGGTGGTTTGACGAACAACTAGCTGGTTCATTCGTAGTGGCCCTGGCCCCATTGGGGCTCGAAGCCCGGCGGTGCCAAACGCAATGCGCCCGGCGAACAACATCCGAGCTGCTTCGACGTTCGACGCTCGTAGTTCGCTTAGCTCTCGGACAGTTTCTTGGTCTGGATCTTCGGCCAGCCACCGGGCGATCGCATCATCAAGCTCACACCTCGAATGCTCTTGGCTACTTCCGTCCACAGAATGTTCGTTCTTACTAGACCGTTCAGGCGTACTCATTGGGCCTTAGCCTAATTCAGCTCCGAGGTCGCCAACTCGCATCTCGCCCGCTATTGTTTGACCGCCTTTGGCCAAGAACGATTCCATTCGCTGTTTCGATTCGGGATAACGGAGAGTTTGGTCGAATAGAAATGCCTCGTTCAACAACCCTGGAGTGGGGTCGGGCATAGCAGCCAAGACCGATTGCTTAGCCAGCCGTACCGCGTCTGCAGGCATTGCGGCCAACCTCTGGACCAGCGATTTCACAAAGGGGGCGAGAGCTTCGGGGGCTAGGGCCCGATTGAGCCACCCCCAACGTTCTAACGTCGCACCGTCAACATCGTCGCCGCTCAAAACAATCTCAAGCGCTCGACCTCGACCAACCATCGAAGGTAGCCGCTGTGTTCCGCTTCCACCGGGAAGGATCCCAAGCGGTACTTCCATCTGGCATAAGATCGTTTTTCCGATGGCCCCGAATCGCATATCGCATGAAGCCGCCAACTCACCGCCTCCGCCGCCGACCCTTCCGCTGATCTCGCAGATCGTTGGGATGGGAAGTTGCCGAAAATCTTCACACATTTGATGAAAGCCGTGCAGCGATTCCGGTTTAACTATGGGTTGGGCCGAATCAACTGCCGCTTGAGAGGCCAAGATCAACTCAACATCAAAATGGGCCAAGAAGAACTTCGGATTAGCACTGCGCAAATGAAGCACTCGCGCTTCGGGGTGCGCTACCACATAACTTGGCAGCTTCCGCAGCTCCCGAAACAAGCTGCGGTCAATCAGGTTTATTGGGCCGTTGTCGATCGCGGCGTCAACCACCCCGTCGACGACCTCGACTCGAATCTTGTCAAATTTTGGATCTGTTTCTAGCTGGTCCATGCTCTCCCCTAATGATCGGTACCGTTCCATCTTCACAAAGTCATCCCTTGGCCACTCTTAGCACCCAGACCACATGCAACGCCAGACTTGGCCGCTCAAAACGGAGATCTTCGACTAACTCTTGTATGCTCGTGCCTGTGGCTTTGATTCGACTCTCAGATCCACAGCCGACTTCGGCCGGCGATGTTTCGACCTAGTTGAAGAATCGGTTCGAACGGGAGTGAGACACGTGGATAGCCATTCAGCTGGAGTATCGAAACCGAACGACGGCGGCGCCCCACGGTCCAACCCTGAGCTTCGCACCCTGTTCGTCGCCGACGACGCTGAAGGGTGGGCGGCCGCTGGATTTAGTCTTCGCCACAACGGACGCGAACGATCGGTCGTAATCGGAACAATCCGAATCGTACTAGAGCCCGACACGTCAGCGAACGGGATCACCCACTGGGCCTTCGGTTCATCACAGATCACGGTGACTGACGGTTCCATCGATGGAATCAGAACCGTAGTTACCGACGACGGACCGGCCGAACCCATCGACGCTGAGCACCCCAATGGCGCCAGTCGAATCGATCATGTTGTCGTGACAACGCCCGATTTGCCTCGAACCCTTGAAGCGCTTCAAAACGCCGGGTTTGCGGTGCGCCGATCGAGAGACGTCCCGAATTCGAACAAAAGACAAGTGTTTTTGTGGGCGGGCGAGACCATCCTCGAGGTAGTTGGCAGCGTGAAACAACACGACTCAAGCGGCCGGACCGATGCAGCGCCAGCCACTCTTTGGGGTTTGGCCATAACAAGCAACAACCTACAAGATGCAGCCGAAACGTTAGGGTCTTCGCTTAGCAAACCTAAAGATGCGGTTCAACCAGGCCGTCTCGTAGCCACTGTCGCAACCAACCAACTCGATATATCGGTACCAATGATTCTCATGACCTCACACATTTCTTCGAACAAGGCCGATTGAGGAATCAATGCTTGATCATGTCTTTACCGACGCAATTGGCGCCCTCCGGGACGCTCTCGAATCAGCCTTATTAGAACGACAAGCCCTTGAAGAGAGATTCCAGGCTGATGTTCTACTCGGCGACGTCACCTGGGAAACTAGCTACGGGCTCCCGGGCGAAGGGTCGCCACCAAGGGTTCAGGCTGATCTGACTCTTGAATGGCCAACCTGGGCTCAAACTGCGTATCGAACCTGGTATTTGGACGAGGAATTCACCGAGGGGCCAGTTATCGAGATTGAAGTAGTTTTCCGTGTCCAGCGGCTGGCTGAACCGCCAGACCCGGCGGTAATTATGCAAGGAATGCCCAAAAATCCGCCCCAGGTAGGCGAAGAGGAATTGACCGGTTTGGGCCCAACTCTAGAGACGGTTTACGACGTCGATCTGGATGTGATTTCCCATGCGGCAGAGATTACCTACACCGGTTCGTACGAACTTGACGAGAAAACCTTAGAAGATGGCTCCTCGCTCGACCACCACTTTGGCTCCGTAGGGGGCTGGATTACATCGGCCTTGGTACGACTTGGGGATCTTCCACTATCGTTTCAGCCTGCCACTGAGGCCTAGCTCCGGCTAGCCTTAACCTGTGCGCAGTGCTGAGCAAACGTTCGAGTTACCAGGGGCGGACCCTACGCTTGTACTACTTGGGGCCAATGACCCCAGCGAAGTGCGTCATCTTGATGAATCCCTGGTAGCCGAAGCGGACACAGTTGATATCCGCTCTGGAGTAGTTTGGCTCGAAGTTCCAAACGGGCGAACGTTCATGCGGCGCTTGGTCGACCTTATGGTTCTCACCAATCCTGGTATCAAAGTTGCGGTCGCCGATCCGAACTCGTCCCCGCAGGAACTGGTGAAGGCTGCCCTTTTGGCGGTTGATCTGACCACGATCTCGGACGCGCTAGAACAGCAAGAACTCGCCAACGCCGAACTGAACTACGAAATTCGCTATCAACCAATAGTGCGTCTCAGTAATCGAACCATTGTCGGCTTCGAAGCGCTTCTTCGAGCTCGAGTCGAGCGTGACATTCTTTCCGCCAACGAGCTGATAGCTCGCGCCACCAAAGGCGGTTGGCTCGGCGATTTAGATCAGCTCGGACGAGAGCTGGCAGTTCGCGGCGTAGGGTCGTGGCTTGGAGCAGGGCTTCTGTTCCTGAACATTATGGCCCCTGACGGAACATTCGATCTGGCCGCCGCCCGACGGACCATTCGTCAAGCCGAAGACATTGGCCTTGAACCAGATCAGTTGGTTTTCGAAACAGCCGAACGCAACCGGTACACAAACATTGATCTAGCCGCCGCCCAGCTCACCAAGCTAAGAAACGCCGGGGTAAGAATTGCAATTGATGACGTTGGCGACGGCTACTCAAGTCTGCGGGTGGCTACCAGTTTTAAGCCCGACGTTTTGAAAGTCACTGGCGACCTAATTAAGGAACTCCCCGGCACTGAAGCAACGGCGATAATCAGTGCGGTGGTAGATCTGGCCCACCAGACCGGCGCATGGGTAGTTGCCGAAGGAATTGAAACCGAAGCGCAAGCGAACAAACTGCGAGAACTTCAAGTCGATTGGGGCCAAGGTCTCCTTTTCGGCGGTCCGGAACTCCTCCCCGCCGAATAGGCCGGCCGGACTACCGCACACGCCTTAGCCACCAAATTCAGCCCTTGAAACGCGGCCAGTCGTAGCGAATATCTAGCGGGTGTCGGCGGCTCCGGGAACATGTACCCGCCCGAGCCGGGCTTGCGGACTCTGTTTCGATACCGGCGCGCCCTGATACTTCTAGAAGTGTGCTTAGCGGCCGAGAACAACACCCGTTCAATTGACCGCTAGAAATCCAACCACCAGGGGCAGGCCGTCGTGAGCTACGAAGCAACATCAGACAAGAAAAGAACGAAACCTCGACTTCTACTATTCGTTTTCCTACCACTTCTCTTTGCTGGAGCGCTATTCATATTGTCTCGACCCGTTGGCAACTTCGCTCAAGCCCAATCGGCAGAACCAGTTGAGGTAGCCGACACCGTCTTGGTCACCAACGCCATTGTGGTTGAGGATCGCGTTCGGCTAGCCGTGACCGTTACCAACGTTGGGCCAGGCGATGAGCCAAAACTAATCTCGGTCGTCAACACCTTTCCCGAGGGCACAACCTTTGCTTCATTCAGCGGCGATAACTGGGTCTGCGAGCACAATGAGGAAACCAGGACCGCCGATTGCAAGCACGAAGCACCCCTTCCTGCTGGCAACCGAACCGAGCTGGTACTGCTAGCCGACAAAGGCCCGGACCTTCGTGATTCGTATCTGAACACGACTGCCGCCATCGGCACCTTGAGCGACCCCGAGCTTGACAACAACTCGGTTGTCACCGAGTTGTTCTACTTGGGACGAGATGTTCAAGATGGAGTCGAAATCGGTTCTGATACGGCCGAGCAGACGGCCAACGATGGTTCGGCCAACGACACAACCATCGTCGAGGACAGTTCAGACACCGATCGGGAAACCGACGACAACGCAACTGCTTCAGACAACAAGCCAGAACCGATCTTGCCAAAGACCGGAACGAATTTGACTGCCCTGCTGGTACTGGTCGGCGCCGTCATGGCTCTGACTGGCCGATCGATGGTTAGCCGATCAGAGCAATCGAAAATGTTGGCATTCGCCACCAAAACTCACCGAAGCTAACCAATCCACCGACTCGTTACCTTCTCGGTATCTCCCGACTAGTGAAGTCCGGATAGAGGTTGGTGGGGACGAGGCCCGATGTGGGAGATCACTTCAGCCGCGGCAAGTGAGCCGAGGCGACCGGCTTCGGCCAGCGGCAGCTCTTTACTCAAACCGAACAACACGCCAGCAGCGTATTGGTCACCTGCCCCGGTGGAGTCAACCACTGGTCCCAGTTGCTCGGGAGCTATTTCAAATCGCTCCGAACCGCTTGCGAGTACAGACCCGTTTTTGCCCAACGTAATGCAGGCCAAGCCAACATCAGCGGCCGCCTTAGCGATGGCCTCTTCCAGCTCGCATCCGTAGAGGGTTTTAATTTCCGCTTCATTGGCAAACAAAATTTCGACCGGACCTTGAACTAGTTCCAGAAATTCGCCGTGGTGACGTTCGATGCAGAAGGTATCGGACAGCGTCAGGGCAACACGGTGACCGTTGCTGACCGAAATGTCCATCGCTTTTCGAATTGCTTGTTTAGCCGATTCGACGTCCCACAAATACCCCTCACAGAACAAGATTTTGGCCCTGGTAACTGCCTGAGAGCGAATATCGCCGGGTTCAAGCAGGGACGACACCCCCAAGTAGGTATTCAGGGTTCTCTGGGCGTCAGGGGTAACGAGAACGACGCACACTCCCGTCGATGGGCCTTCGTTCGCTGGCGGCTGATCAAATATCACTCCCTGGCTACGCATATCTTCAGCAAAAACCTTGCCTAGGGTGTCATCGCTGACCTTGCCTATATAGGCCGAGGTGCCACCGAATGAGGCAATGCCGGCCATGGTGTTCGCAGCGGAACCTCCAGAAGCTTCAATTCCGTCGTTTCCTACCATCTCGTAGAGAGCGTTAGCTCGATCTTCGTCGATCAGCGCCATCGCCCCTTTAGTGAGCTGCTGCTCAGTAAGGAACTCATCAGTACTACTCACAATTACGTCGACCATGGCATTACCTACGCCGACAACGTCGACCTTGGTGAGGGAGGAATCAGTCACGGGTTCGACGCTAGCCCGCCGATGATGACGTACGTTCGAATGTTGACAAATATGACAAACGTGATGCGAACCACAGTCCTGTAATTGTTTGTGCTTCGACATAGACGCCATGGAAACCGATAGAAAATCTAGGTTAGATCCACCATCGGACGTCATTCACCGGACAATATGTCATTCAGGTTGCAGATACATCCCCTAGCCGGTACAAATATAAGCGAGGAGTTCGGCGGAGAACTCGGGCGCTGAGGACGTGTTCTAAGAAAAATGCTTACACCACTTCGGATAAGCACGCTCTGCGTTGCGTTGACTGCCGTCTTGTCGACGACTCTGCTCGCCGCCGACTCAGTCCCTTCTACTGATGACGGCGAGACACAAACCATCTCGGCCTCGGCCGATACTCGATCTAACAAGAGCGACCAAACAGCGCCAACAGATGAGCTGCTTGTTGTTGGCGATCTCGCTGGTAACAGTGGTTCCACCCGAAACGGTGTCAATGTTGGAGGCGAAACGCCAGCCGACGCAATAACAATGCAGGATTCAGTCCAAGATTCGACTGAGCAGGGTTCGGCCGACCAGAGTTCGATGACAGCAACCGGCGATAGCGAAGCTGGATCCGACGATTCGTCAACGACCGATACCCCGGCCCCAGCAACCGGCACAGAACCAGCTGGACCGAACTCCCAAACAGCCAAGAATCCGGTTTCATCGCCAACACCGTCTGCGTCTTCACCGTCAGACACGTCGTCGAACACCGACTCTCAATCGACTGAGAAAACCCAGGTCACAACAAAATCGACCACGAGCCAGCAGTCGGACAAGCCAACTCAGACCTCCACAACCGCATTGCCAAGTACAACAGCGGCCCCAGCCACAACGTCGCCTCCAGCTCAGGCAAGCAAGTACGAGTCGATGCGCAACAGCAACGACAAATTCGGCCGGTTCGCAAATACGCCGTCTAATCAACTAAACGTCGACAGCCTGATGGAGCCAGTGTCACCGGTTGACTACGGTGGCAACGGGACTGGCCAGTTCCGAATCGCTTGTGAGTATTCACACTTCAACTACGACGACCCGATCGTGTATCCCGGCCAGCCTGGCAAGTCACACTTTCACATGTACTTCGGAAACACCCGAACTGACGCCAACACCACAAAGAACAGTCTCGTGAATAGTGGTGGAGGGTCCTGCAATGGCTTCGAACTCAATCGGTCATCGTATTGGACTCCAGCAGTGCTCGATGGGAAGGGGAACGCCATCGTCCCTGACCACATCATCATCTACTACAAGACCAAGAAGCCGAACGAAGTACAAGCAATGCCACAGGGCCTCCAAATCATCGGGGGCAACGCCAACGGGCAAGACTTCTCGCCCAAAGAAACCCTCTTTTGGTCATGCGGTTCAAGCGGCCACTCGTATAACCACACTAATCGGATTCCTAGCTGTGGCGGAGATCAAATAAACGCCACAATCGCCTTTCCTCAATGCTGGGACGGCAAGAACCTGACCTCATCCGATTTTTCATCTCACATGAAAGAAATCAGCGAGTCCAGCTCATGCCCATCGAGCCACCCAGTTCGACTCCCTCAGCTCACCTACCTGCTCTACTACCCTCCAGGAAATTCGAGCACGTGGTACCTCTCCTCCGATCGATCAGGCGGGTTTAATACTGGACCGGGCGCAACTCTCCATGCCGACTGGATGGGAGGGTGGCACGACGCAACAATGAACCTCTGGATCGATACCTGCGTCCGTCGAGGCAGGAACTGTTCGTTCGGCCAGACTGGCACCCCTAAGAAACTCGCGGCCCTCAACCCGCTTCAGGCTTTCACGGGTAACAACACTATTCCAATACCCCGATAGCCAAGCGCAACACCGTCGCTTGCATACTGGTGGCAGACCAGGTCCAGCATCGAGCGTTTGCGCTTGCGAACACCGAGCTTGCGCAGCGTAGCTATCTCGATTGATCTTCAGTAAATTTTTCCCTAACGTGGCCCAAAGGCGACGAGTGTGGACTGCGTTGGAGCGTCATGAAACCAGTAGCGAACTTGGCGGCAGCGTTCGAGGCTAAGTATGACCTCGAGAGCCACCGAAACAAGTGGGCCCTTAGGCGGTCGGAAAACAATCGAGATCGGTCGCTAGCTAAAGCGGCGGCGGAAAAAGCTACTATTAGCGACGAACCTGGAGCCCGCAAGTCATTTGCTATGGCTCGCCGATCGGAGGTCGAAGCCCGAAATCGGCTCCTCAGCGATGACTGGACCGAGCTGTCGTCGATCTTTGAGGACTCACTTGAGGTCGAGACCGGACTAGACCTCGACAACGTTCGCAATACCATGATGGTGGGCACCTACAAGCCGAAATTCCTGGCGGTATCAGAGCCCAGACCGAAGTGGGAAGACTACAATCCCCCGTCCAATCGGCTAGCTGATCTCATTCCGCTCCTGCGAGACAGCCGCCAACGTCTTCGTGACGCTGCGGTAGAGCAGTATCGGAGCGACCTGGTCAAGTGGCGTGAAGCTGAAGAAGATCGAGTCCGCCAGATTGAAGAGTCCGAGGCGATGTACGCCGAGTGGCTAACGAGAGAGAAGGGCCGAACGACCCGAGAGCAGCTTGAACTGGATCGCTTTATCGGGTTGATAAACGGCGGCGATAGCGACGCCATCCTCTCGTTCTTCACCATGGTACTTAACTCGATGGTTTGGCCCCCCGATTTTCCTTCTCGGTTCGAGCTGCGCCTCGACGGTTCTAGCTCGCTGTTGGCGCTCGACTACTACCTCCCAGACATTCACGTAATCCCGGCCAAAGAGTGTAACTACGACAAAAAGGCTGACGCCTTCGATCATGTTCTTCCCTCCGACGAAGCAGCGGGCGAACTCTATGAGCAGATCATGTGCCAAAGCGCTCTCAGATTGCTGCGAGAACTATTCGGAGCGGACCAGTTCGAGGCCATTCAAACCGTCGCTCTGAATTGTCGGGTGGACACAATAAACCCAGCGACCGGCCAGCCAAATTCCCCTTGTCTTATCTCAGTCCGAACTACAGCAGCCGAGTTCGGCACTTTACGGATGTCCCATGTAGAGCCCATTCCGTGCCTGGAAGGACTGGGCGCTGTTATCTCGCCGGATTGCCAAGAGCTTGAGCCCGTTCACCCCATCTTCGACCTACGTCAAATCGATTCTCGTTTTGGCCTCGGCCCCGAAATTCTTCTGGCCACCGATAGCCGAAAGAACCTGCTCGACTTCTCCCCGCAAGACTATGCCGCTCTGATCGGCAACCTGATTAAGAAGATGGGTTTAGAACCATCCAAACCGACGTTAACCAAAGACAACACTGTTCATGTGGCCGCGCACGATGCCAGAGCCGTTCTCGGTGGCACAATTCTGATTCGAGCTTCACAAGACAACGAGCCAGTAACGGTAAGCGCGATGCGGGAGCTCTACCGTTCGGTACAAAGCCAAGGGGCTCTCAAAGGTGTCATGATCACAACAGCCGGATTCGGACGAGCTTGCTACGAGTTCGCAAACGGCAAGCCGTTAGAGCTCATCTCGGGACCAAACCTATTGTCGATTCTGTCTGAGCATCTACCTGATCGAAAAGTCCGAATCGTCGGGGTCAGCAACACTCCCAAGGGAGAGTTAACCAAGCTGCCTCTACAGTAGCTGTCGCGAAGTCGTCTGAGGCCAGCGTAAACACAGCACCCAAAAACCGAAAGGGCCGCCTCGACATTGTGTCGGGCGACCCTTTCGATGATTTGCTGCTTCTGTCAGGAACGTACCGAAGCAGCAAACTCCCTAACTACAACCACTAGTGTTCCCACAACCTGGGCAAGCGTGACAGCTACCGGCCCGTTGCATCGTAATTCCGCACTGCATACAGATAGGAGCATCAGGATCGATCGCTGACGGTCCTGCCGGTGCCTTAATGGACTCAAGAGCTGAGATCAAGTCGTCGGCCGATTCAACAGTTGGAGGATCTACTGGCATATCGCCGGGAGAGGAGGCAACTTCATCAACCCCAGGCAGCGTTTGCTGGGTTCGCTCACCAGTTGTGAAAATGCCGAGAGACGCTCGTTCCTCATAGCTGAGATAGACAACCGCTAACTTGCGGAACAGGTAGTCCATGATCGAGGTAGACATTCTGATATCAGGATCGTCAGTCATGCCTGCCGGCTCGAAGCGCATCCCGGTGTAGGTGTCTACATAGGTGCGAAGCGGTACGCCATATTGGAGGCCGTGGCTTAACGAGATGGCTAAGGAATCCATGATTCCCGCCAATGTTGAGCCCTGCTTAGAGACACGGAGGAACACTTCGCCTGGTCGACCATCGTCGTACTCGCCAATGGTCACGTAGCCTTTGCAATCAGCTACTCGGAATTCGAAGGTGCGTGACCGTCGGTCCCGAGGCAGCCGCTCTCGAATCGGCTTGTAAACAATCTTCGTAACCGGCTCGGGAGCCTCGGCTACCGCAAGTGCGGCCGGACTATCATCGCTGTCTTCGCCATCTTTCTTAGCCATCGACAGCGGCTGAGCAACCTTGCAGTTATCTCGATAAATAGCGATGGCTTTCACGCCCATCTTCCAGGCATCGATATGAAGCTGTTCAACTTCTTCGACCGTTACCTCTTCGGGCATGTTCACAGTCTTTGAGATTGCGCCCGAAATGAACGGTTGCACCGCAGCCATCATCTTTACGTGCCCGAGATAGTGAATCGGGTTGTCGCCCATTGAACAAGCGAAGACTGCGACATGTTGCGATTGCAGGCCTGGCGCTCCAAGAATTGTTTTGTTCTCGTCGATGTAGTTGGTAATAGCGACAATCTGTTCAGCGTCATAGCCAAGGCGCTTGAGCGCTCGTGGCACTGACTGGTTGACAATCATCATGGTCCCACCGCCGACGAGCTTCTTCATCTTGCACAACCCAAGATCCGGCTCGATACCAGTCGTGTCGCAGTCCATCAACAGGCCAATCGTTCCTGTTGGCGCCAGAACAGTAGCCTGAGCGTTACGTACGCCGACCGAGGACGCCAGCTCATTGGCGCCATCCCAGGCCTGCTTGGCTTCGGACAGGAGAAGACCGTTTTCTGATGTTTCAGAGATCGACGCTACTTCGTCTCGGTGTTGGTCAAGAACACGCAAAACATGTTCTTTGTTGACTTCGTAGCCGTCATGAGCACCCATTCGAGCAGCTGTCTTAGCTGAGGTGTGGTAGGCGTGGCCAGTCATCAGAGCTGTGATCGATGCTGCCAACGATCGTCCGTCCTCTGAGTCGTAGGGAAGACCCAAGTTCATGAGCAGAGCGCCAATGTTGGCGTAACCGAGACCGAGCTGGCGAAACGCTCGTGAGGAGTCACCAATAGGGCCAGTTGGATAGTCTGCTCGCCCGACAAGAATCTCTTGAGCGGTAAAGAAATGCTCAATGGCAACCTTGAACCCTTCGACATCGAAGGAGTCGTTGTCATCGAGAAAGGTGAGCAGGTTCAAACTGGCTAGGTTGCACGCCGAGTTGTCCAGATGCATGTATTCGCTGCACGGATTAGAACCGTTAATCTTGCCCGTTGCAGCTGAGGTGTGCCAACGGTTGATGGTCGAATCGAACTGCATCCCCGGGTCAGCGCATTCCCAAGATGCTTGCGAGAACTGCCGCATAAGATCACGAGCTTTAACCGTGCGGACGATACTGCCGTCGGTTCGAGCCATTAGATTCCAATCGCCGTCATCGACGACTGCCTGCATAAACTCATCGGTTACCCGGATCGAGTTGTTGGCGTTTTGATATTGGATGGAATGGCTATCGGCGCCATCTAAGTCCATATCAAAGCCCGCTTCGCGCAGTACACGGGCCTTTTTTTCTTCTGTTGCCTTGCACCAGATGAACTCTTCAACGTCTGGATGGTCGACGTCGAGCATCACCATCTTGGCCGCCCGACGGGTCTTGCCACCAGATTTTATGGTTCCTGCTGATGCATCGGCGCCCCGCATAAAGCTGACCGGGCCCGAGGCCGTTCCGCCACCTTTGAGAAGCTCGTGGCTCGAGCGAATACGAGAAAGGTTAATTCCAGCGCCCGAACCACCTTTGAAGATGGTTCCTTCTTCGACGTACCAGTTCAAAATGGCGTCCATCTGATCCTCAACCGAAAGGATGAAACATGCAGAGGCTTGTTGTGGCACCCCGCGTACACCGATGTTGAACCAGACCGGTGAGTTAAACGCTCCCATTTGATGGATAATCATGTGCCGGAGCTCGGCGTTAAACGTCTCAGCTTCGGAAGCGTCGAAGTAACCATCGTCGATGCCCCACTTGGTGATCGTGTTCACAACTCGATCAGCAACTTGCTTCAGAGACGTTTCTCGTTCTGGCGTGCCTTGGGTCCCACGGAAGTATTTCTGGGCCAAAATGTTGGTGGCATTAACTGACCAGGTACTTGGTACTTCTACGTCAAGCTGCTCGAACGCTATCTCGCCAGTTTTCCAGTTTGAAATCCGAGCATCTCGCTTCTCCCACGTAACTGTGTCGTAGGGATCAACTCCCGGAGTAGTGAAGTATCGGCGGAGGCCTATATGTGTTTGCTCGGAGGCTAGTGCCATTTTCGGTAATTCTCTTTCTGCATTTCTCTTCACCATCGCAGTCGGTTGTCCGAAATATTGCTCCGGGTCCAAACACTTCTTTCGACGTCAATCTGTGTGATGTCGATTCGATGTTCGGACTCGACGTCTCGAACTGTGGGCTGTTCTGGGGAATCAGATAGCGGGTTAGATTTCTGTTGTTTTCGGTTAATTTTCCTGAGCGGCCGGGGCACGTTCACCGTGCAGGTCGACTCCGCCGCCGACTTGCCCGTGTCTTTACCGTCACGTCCGTTCTCTATTTCTCTTTTAGTTAGAGCTCGGTAAGAACTCCGGTGTTTCTGAAGCCCGTTCGGGCTTCTCGCCTAGATCTAGGTGGCAGTCCAGATCACTCTGGCTCACTACCTACATCATGAACTGTCAAGTACTACTGGCGGCAACTAACTGTCATTCGCCGACCATGGATAACTAATTACGGGTGACTAGCTACTCGCTCGACTAAGCCGAACAGCTTGTTTTTTGGTGTTTCTTACTACCTTGCAAACTTTGCCGTGTCTATATGAACCGTCTCTTGAACTGGATCTTCTCGCTGGACTTTCTTGGTGGTGCTTTGCTCGCGTTTCTGGCAACTCATCCGGGCGACGCTCCGCTCACTTCGTCATCCAGAACAGTTCCCCCGAGCAGCCATTCGAGAACCGCCTAGTTCACGAACAATTTGCTTCAAAACAACCGTACTTTGGACTTTTAGCGTAGTTCCTGTGAAAAACTCCGCCCACTAGATCTTGTGGTTCCCCTTAGCTAGGCCAGGATCGCACACAACATGTGGGTAGACATTACATCATTGTAATTACGATGCTGTCAACAGTGCTACCAAGAAATCCGGCTTTTATTTTTCAAGACTTCGCTTTCTAGCTACAGCCGTTCTAACTAGGTCAATTTTGGGTTGGTCAATCTGCGTTTGGTCGTTAGCTGATAGGCGGCTACTAACAGCTTTACCCGTTTGGCAATACATCGATCGGGGCGAAAGAGGCTAGTCAGAACTAACAGGTCAAGGTACGAGGCGACGATCAACAGCAACGAATTCCGCCGAGCGGAATGCCCTACGCACCCAAGGACCTTTTCAGTGGAATAACAAGACCTGTAACCAACGTACGCAGCTAGCAGGTCAATACTGGCTTCTCGAACACGGCTGTGCTCTCCACCAGGCTCTACCAATCCAAAGCCCATTTCATACTGATGTTCTAACCCAACCTCCGTCGCAGCCCGCGCCCAACAACTGGGCCTGCCCGTATCTTATTGACTGTGGGTTGTGGATCGAAAGTGGAGCAAGTTGTGGATTTTGTGGGGATTGAGCCTCCTAGGTTGTGGACCAGTGAGTACCGCTACGGGGAACGGCCCTATATTGACCAATAGATGACGACTTCGACCCCCCAATTGTTTCGACCCAGACATCTGATCAACCACCCAAGAAACATCAGCAAGTAGGAGATACAACAACGTGCAACGCTTGTTTCCGTCGAACGATTCACAGCCAACGAACGATTCACCGCCATCGGGGTCGAACGACGCTGCCGTCGTACCGAAGGTTGATATTCCAGCTGAGGCAAGATCATCTGCTGGTCGCCCATGGATATACACAAACATGATCACTTCAGCCGACGGAGGCACCGCAGTAGCAGGCGTCTCAGGCGGTCTCGGGACTCCATCGGATAAGTCGGTCTTCGCCGCGCTACGGTCGGTAGCCGACATAATCCTGGTTGGCGCCAGCACCGTCCGAGCAGAAAACTATCGAGCCCCTGGCTCTAGCCCTGACTCACTAGCAGCACGAGAACATCGGGGACAGCAGCCGTACCCTCGGTTAGCAATTGTGTCCCGGACACTTCAACTCTCGCCAGACTTACCGCTGTTTGATCACGAAACAAACCGGCCATTGATCTTCACCGGTTCTGACTCCCCGACCAAGGAGCGAGAAGCTCTGGCTGAGCGGGCGGACGTGGTAGTTGCAGGCGAATCCGGTGTTGAGGTGGTTCAGGCGATCGATTACCTGACCACACTCGGCGCCAAAACGGTCTTATGCGAAGGCGGCCCGAACCTCAATGGTCAATTGGTTGCCGCCGACCTCGTTGATGAGTGGAATCTATCGATTTCGCCGCTCTTACTCGGATCAGATTCCAAACGGGCCGCCATTGGTCAGGCCTCAAGCGGCCCACCACAGGGCATGCAACTGGCGCGAGTTTGGTTGGGAGACGACGTTCTTTTCTGCCGTTGGACCCGCAAACCCTGATCCGATGATGGGCCAGTCAGCCGCCGACTGTCCACTCAGGTTGGGCCGCTAGAACTTTCGTGCTTGATCAATTGAGCTTCACGCTGAAAGTCGCCAATTTCAGAAAAATCTTTGTAGACACTAGCGAAGCGCAGATAGGCAACGTCGTCGAGCTGCTTTAGGCGCTCCAGCACAGCCAACCCAATCCATCGACTGGTGACAACGCCGCCTCGCCGACGGGCTAGCTCTTCGACTTCAAAGACAAGAGACTCAAAGTCTGCCGCCGCCAGCGGCCGCCCCTTGGCCGCCGCCGTTAGCCCGGCCACGATCTTGGCCGCTTCGAATGGCTCGGTCTGTCCAGACTGTTTTGTTACTAGAACGGCAGCATGTGCACTGACTTCTACCCGTTCAAAGGTGTTGAACCGATGCCCGCAATCGCTGCAAGCCCTTCGTCGCCGAATCGACTGACCATCGTCAGCCGAACGGGAATCAACAACTCTCGTTTCTTCGCTTGAACAAACTGGACATTGCACTCCGCCAAATTTAGCGGCCAACATCACCCAACAAGCTGCTCCGGGACAATGATTTGTTGTCCTACGGTCACCGATGACCCACCATTAGCTTCAATCAGCGCCTGAACAGCTGTTTGAGGGTTCTCGGTAGCCCCCAGATCGGCCGCGATCGACCACATAGAATCGCCTGGCTCAGCGACCACAATGCGAGTGTTGCTATACCCGATAGGTCGAACCGGACCAGATTCATCTTGAAACAGCTCGGTTTGGGTAGAACCAGGTGAGAGCGACAGCGATGGATCAGGGCTTCCCTGCACCAACCGAATACTCAACAGGAAGCCGAACACAACAAAGGCCATGGCAGCAGCGACAGCGACCATACCAGCTTGAGCGAAATCGGCTCCGAACGACGTGGAGACCACCGCAGAACCCCTCGATGCACTCACCGAAGATTCACTATCAGCGCGTCGCCCAACCAATCCGCCGATCCCCCGTCGTTGATGGTGCCGGGAAGGCGAGGTTTTCTCACGGTCGACTACAAGTTGTAGATGACAACGCTGACTCGTCTGGTTATCGGAATACGTGGAACCAGAACGATAGGTACCAGGATTACCGGAACCAGACTGAATCGATTCGGACAGATTGTTTGGGCGAATGAGAGCGACCATCAGCTAAGTCTCCCTTGGAGGTGTGACACTCAGAATTTTGAAACGATGAAAATGGGCTAAATGGTCGACAATCGACCGCTTGCTACTTACTTGCACTTCTGATATTCCGAACGAACTACTGTTCGAAATCACTCCAATGTAATCTGCCACCTCCGACTATAGACGAACGTTCGTTCGATGCAAACCATGATGAACAAATGTTCGATACTTTTTGGAAAGAGATCCCATTTCAGCCACTTCCCGGCAGGTCTAAAGGTCAACCGGTAAGAAAAACATTACATTGTCGAACATTTGTTTGGTTCCTGTGGCATAGTACGAAAGAAGTAACGAACAAACACACGTTCGAAGATTACCCCGTTGTAAACAGTTGGCTAAACAGCAGCTGTCTACAAAAACGAGCAGCAGATCTCAGTCTTAGAAAACCATTGCGAGAAAACCAGCGTTAGAACCGAGGAACCGATGGGCCAACATCAGCTAACCGACCGTCAACGATCCATTTTGGAATTCATAGAGTCCGAAATGCGGGAACGGGGATTCCCACCATCAGTTCGCGAAATCGGTGCTGAAGTCGGTTTAACCTCACCGTCGTCGGTCCACTCTCATCTGGCAACGCTTCAAGACAAGGGCTATTTGGTTCGCGACCCGACCAAACCTCGCGCCATACAGGTTAAGTGGGATTCAACTAGTGGCGCAGTAGATATTGAGCGCCGACCCGTCCGGCACGTCCCTCTGGTAGGACAAGTAGCCGCTGGTACCGATGTATTAGCTGAGGAACATATCGAAGAGACCTTCCCCGTTCCAGCTGATCTGACTGGTGAGGGCGACCTCTTTATGCTGACCGTTCGCGGCGATTCTATGATTGAGGCCGGCATCCTCGACGGCGACTATGTAGTGGCCCGGGTACAACAAAATGCCACCAACGGCGACATTGTCGTCGCCGGTATCCCTGGTGACGAGGCGACGGTCAAGACCTACACCCGTAAGCGCGACAAAGTAGTGCTCTTACCGTCCAACGCAGCGCTGTCGCCAATGACTTTCTCGGCCGACGAGGTCCACATTTATGGTCGAGTTGTGACCGTTATGAGAAGGCTCTAAGAGCCCCTTACTCAGCGGGTTGGTCAGCCAGCGCTTGCTTCAGCCGCCATCTGTGTGGCTGCCATGCGCTCGCCGGCCACCTCGGCCCGCTGTTTCAACGACATCTCAGCAATGTCGTCAACCTCGCCGTCGGTGAACCCGGCCATCTTTCGGAACTGCCGGGCCAATCGGATCGGCGAGTCTTGTTCCTCACCTCGCTGGCCTCGGAAATTGAATAGACCATCAACGATTCGCTGGAACTCCAGAGCCTCTTTGCGACGCTCTTTGTCGTTCTCGGTAACCTCACGGAGCCATTTGGATCCCATCTTTACGTGCGTCACCTCATCGGCCAGCATGTAGTCCTCGCAGTATTCGAGGATTGGGTCTCCCATTGATTCGCCGAACTCTCGCATTTGGGTGAAGACATCTATCGCTAGACCTTCGAGCGCTCTATTGACGCCAGCCAAACGGAATACGGCATCTTTGTGGCAAGCCGCTTCAAACAACGTGGTGAATTCGGCGTACTCGCCCAGTTCGCCACCCATGTGTTCCGCCAGCTTTACCGAGATCTCACAGTGACGAGCCTCGTCCCAGCATTGTCGGGCCATGTCTAGTTTCAGTTCGTATGGCACTTCTTCAGTGCTGAAATCATAAGCTGTGCGCCCCGCACCTTCTAGGGCTTGAATCTCTCCAACGAAAATTCCGTGCATTCGGCGACGAGCCCGGTCAGCTACATCTTCTGCCTCGGCGTCGACGAACCCTACAACCATGGTGTCTCGGGTGTCGCTCATTCGTTGCTCGGTGTCGATTCGATTGAACCGACTATCTCGGGCTAGCGCTGATGGAGGAATGTTCTTTCGCATTGAGAATCTCCGAACTGTAGGTAGCTACAAGTGACGTCATAGCTCCGGCTGCTGTCCGATTAACGACGGACCAGCCTCCTAATTGTAGGCGAAACGCCGGTTTTGTTCCAAAACCGGCGAAGAATCGACCAAGTCAAGGCCTTTTAGAGGAGAAACGATCATCAAATGTCACTGTCTCAAGAAAGCTAAATGCGCCTTGTCAATTGCTCAATCGGGCTGAACTAGGGCTCGCAGCGCGGAATAGACCGATTCGATCGAAGACCGTTCAAGTCGCTCATCGGCAGCGTGGGCAACGGTGGCATCGCCCGGCCCAAAATTGGTGGCCGGGATGCCGAGCTGATCGAAGCGGGCGACGTCGGTCCATCCGAGCTTTGACTTCACCTCAAGATTGTTGTCAGTGACAAGTTTCTGCAGGATTGGATGATTCATCGATGGCAAGCAAGCCGGAGACTGATCCAGAACTACAAGCTCGTCGTAGCCCCCTTTCCTCGCCGACTCATCACCCGAGCGGGCCCCACTACTCTCGTCTCGTTTAGCCCCGTCGGTATTTTCGGTGTTGGCGGTAACAGCGTCGGGCGCCAACTCGATGTGCGGCGCCAGAAGCTCTCGAACGAACGATTCAGCTTGTTGAGGCGAGCGATCGGGGGCGTACCGGTGATGAATCTTGAGTACGACCTGATCGGGAACGACGTTGCCTGCTACCCCACCCTCGACCGATACCGCCTGAATAGCTTCTCTATAGACGCAACCATCAATTGTCGGTGTCCGAGCTTCATAGGCAGCCAGGGCGGCTAACACCGGTCCGAGGCGATGTAGCGCGTTGCGTCCCATCCAAGGGCGGGCGGTGTGAGCACGAGCGCCAGCCAACGTCAGTTGGAACCGCATCGCCCCCTGACAGCCAGCTTCGATAAGTGCTGAGGTTGGCTCGCCCAGGATGGCGCAGTCGCCGGCAAGTAGATCGGGCCGCTCCGCCGTCAACTCATTGAGCCCATTGTGCTCCTGAGCTACTTCTTCTCGGGCGTAGAAGATAAACGTTAGGTCGTATCTGGGATTTGTCACTTCTCGAGCTAGTTGCAAAGCGACCGCCAGGCCGCCCTTCATATCGGCCGAACCAACGCCCCAGAGCGTGTCACCGTCAATTCTGGCTTGAGCGTTACCGTTTGGAGGCACTGTGTCGGTGTGACCGGCGATGACGAGCCGTTGGGTCCGGCCAAGGTTCGTTCTTGCTACCAGGTTGTCGCCGACACGAACCGTTTCGAGATGATCGAGCTGTCCCAGCTGATCTTCGAGCCAATCCACGAACGTTGACTCTTCAAAAGAGACCGATGGCATAGCAACTAGCTCAGCGGTCAGTTCAAGCAAATCGGCCATGATTGCACAGTAGCGGGTACGCTAAGAACAGTGTTGAAAATCGCCTACGTAAAGGTCAGTCGATGACGGCAACAGAATCTACCTTTGGCCCATCGGGCGATAGCGCTGACGCCAAAGAAGCAACCGCAGCCGACGCCCAACGGGGTTTTTCGAAGTCAATCATGATTTCGGGTATCCGGTGCATGCTTACCTATGTAGTTCTACCCTTTGTGGCTCCGCTGCTGGGCTTCGCTCCAGGGATCGGCCCAGTAATCGGAATCTTGGTCGGAGTAGTGGCCATCGCAGCCAACGGATTTAGCATCCGCCGATTCTGGAGAGCCGACCACAAATGGAAGAAGCCAATCACCGGCATCCACCTCGCCGTCATCGCCCTTATGTTGGTGTTGATCGCCTTTGACGTTCGAGAGCTCTTAGCCTGATGCGACTTCTTTATCTCTTCTCGGGCCTGAGCTGCGTTGCGGTTGGTGGCGTAGGGGTGTTCGTGCCCGGCCTGCCGACCACCGTGTTCTTTATCGTCGCCGCCTGGTGCTTTTCTCGATCTAGTAAACGCCTCGAAAACTGGGTACTCAACCTTCCGGTTATTGGCGGAACGGTACGAGACTTTCGCGATGGACTGGGTATGCCGAAGAAAGCCAAAGTTCTGGCAATCTCTTGCATCGTCGTGGCCGTAGGAATAAGCGCCGGCTTTCTGATCCCGAACCTAGCGGTGAGGCTCGTTGTTGTCGCCGTTGGCCTTATCGGTGTTTGGTATGTCGGGTGGCGGGTCCCAACCAGAGAGAAAGTCCTGGCCTATCGAGCAGCAAACCCTGACTCGATCGTCACTGACTCGAGTGAAGCGCTTCGTTAATTCCGCCCCATTTCGATGGGTCAGATTCTCGCACCTCGATAACGCCTGACGTCGAGTTTCGGATGAAGAGCATTCCTGACCGGCCTGACAGCTGTTTCGCCTTAACTTGGTCGCCGTTAGGAAGCGTTACGACCGATCCGCCGGTTATGTAGAGTCCGGCTTCTACTACACAGCCGTCTCCGAGCGAGATCCCGATTCCACCGTTGGCACCGATCAGGCATCCTTCACCAACAGTAATCTGCTCGGTGCCTCCGCCTGACAACGTGCCCATGATCGAGGCCCCGCCACCAACGTCGGAGTTAGCGCCAACAACAACACCGGCACTGATCCGACCTTCTACCATTGCGGGCCCCAAGGTGCCGGCATTGAAGTTGATAAAGCCCTCGTGCATGACCGTCGTTCCCTCAGCCAAATGGGCCCCTAGCCGGACCCGGCTAGCGTCAGCAATACGGACACCGGCCGGGATTACGTAGTCGGTCATTCTTGGGAACTTGTCAACACCATTGACCGTCACGTGATGGCCCTGTTCGGCTGCGGCCGAAATCAAGGTGTCAATCTGTTCAGGGGCGACAGGCCCAGCTGAGGTCCAAGCCACATTAGTGAGCTTGCCAAATATTCCTTCGACGTTGATTGCGTGCGGTTGATAGCGCCTTCTTGACAGCAAGTGAAGCCGCAAATAGGCGTCAGCAGCGTCGGTTGGAGGGGTGTCTGGATCTATTGTGGTTTCTATAACTTCGGCTTTGACAAGACCAAGTTGGTTGGCCAGGCACGTCCGAGCGGGAGAAACATCCGCCGCTGGATACCACACATCGAGGGTTGCCCCTGACGCGGCGTCGATATAGCTATGTCCTGTTGCGCTTACGTTCATGCCGACAGCCTATCCGTAACCGACAAAGCTACGAGGATGGATCCATCGGCGGCTGAAAGGGCAGCGCCAGCTTGCGTGTTGGCTATCAGCAGCTGATCGGGGCCGGCTACGTAGCGGGAGATACTTGCGTGTTCATCCGATAGAGAGGCCGAGCCGGGTTGCTCCTTGTTGTAGTTGCTCTTCGGATCTAACAACTGCGACTCGAACGTGGCCCGACCCCTGTTCACCGTAGAATTCTCCTGGGGAAACTAGGATTCCGGCCTCGGTGGCCAAGGTCTGAGCGAACTCCCAAGCGTCACCAGAGGGAGCTGGAGCCCACAGGTAGAATCCACCCTCCGGCATCGACACCTCGGAGCCCAACGCCATCAGAATCTGTCGACCAAGCTCCAAACGACGGTGATAGTTGCTTCGCTGGACCTCAACGTGAGCCTCATCTTCGAACGCCGCAATCGCTGCATCCTGTACTGGGCCCGGCTGCATAAACCCGGCGTGCTTTCGCAGTTCGCGAAGATAGTGCACCAGATCAGGGTCACCAACATAAAATCCAGAACGAGCTCCAGCCAAGTTTGATCGCTTCGACAACGAATGGACGGCCAAAACTCCTTTCAACGACTTTTCAACGATCGTGGTGGGTTCTCCGTTCCAGGTGAAAGCGATGTAGCACTCGTCGGAAACGACAAGGACATTATTGTCTCTCCCCCAGGTGGCAGCCACGTTCAGATCATCAACCGCACCAGCCGGGTTACCCGGGCTGTTAACCCAAAGGCAAAGGGCCCGAGCGGCGTCGGCTGGGTCGATTGATGAGAGATCGATGCGCCAATTGCTGTCAACGGCAACCGGCACCGCTCGGCAGCCTGCTAGCGTCGCTCCCATGGCGTAGCTCGGATAGCTTACGGCCGGGTACAGAACAGTATCTTTTGTTGGCGTTCGAAGCCGAAGCCAATGTGGGAGGCCTGCCACGAACTCTTTGGAACCGATGGTGGCGCCAATATCGTCCGCTCTCACCGAGCTCCCGGCAATTCGGTTAAGCCAATCAGCTGCGGCTTGGCGGAACTCAGGCCGACCAATGCTAGGTGGGTAGCTCCGAGCCGAGCTTGAGTTCAACAGAGCGTCTTCGACCACTTTGGGCGGCTCATCGAACGGAGTTCCTATTGACAGGTCGACCATGCCTCCGTCGTGAGCGTCAGCGATTGCTTTCAGCTCGTTAAGACGGTCGTATGGGTACGGTGGCGGAACGAAACTTTCGGGCACAGTCACCGAAGTTACTCTACCGAGAGTTATCGAGGCGACAGTCACTCAATCGACAACATGCTGGGGTGGCCGAGCCTGGCGCTAGTTGTGTTCGCTCGCCGGTAGCGGGCGATGACGCCCAGGGCAAGTCAGTCAGTTAGCTTGGCCGTTACGAAGTCGCCGAGCCTCAGCGCTGACGCTTCTTCGAAGCGAGCTTCTACCCGCATTCCGTCATCTTCGGACACCTCCGACAAAACTTCGCCCTCTCGATGGGCAGCCGCCAACATGTCACCGCGAGACCACGGGATAAACAACTGGTACACGTCAGTCTTCGCTCGCAGGCAATTGCCGATAGCTTCGAGCAGATCATCAATGCCCTCGCCGGACACAGCCGAAACAGCAACCGACCCAGGATGGTGAGCGACCAAGGATCGTACCTGATCGGAAAGGTCGGCCTTGTTGAAGACCACCAACTGTGGAATATCGTTCACTTCGATCTCGCTCAGCACTTCGTGAACCGCGTTCATTTGACCAACTGGATCGGGACCAGACCCGTCAACCACATGCATTAGCAAGTCGGCACCGGCGGAAACTTCGAGCGTTGATTTGAACGCCTCTACCAGTTGGTGGGGCAGCTTTCGAACAAATCCGACTGTGTCGGTGAGCAGAATTTGTTCACCGCCTGGAAGCTTAAACTTACGGGTTGTTGGATCTAGAGTTGCGAACAAGCGGTCCTCGACTAAAACTTCAGCGCCTGTCATTGTTCGTAGTAGAGACGACTTCCCGGCGTTGGTGTAGCCAACAATTGAAACCGTTTGATACGGCGATCGCTTGCGAGCTTTCCGTTGGTTGTTACGTCTAGCGGTGATACCGGCGAGATCGCGCTCCAACTTATGCATTCGTCGAACCAGGCGTCGTCTATCAACTTCGAGCTGGGTCTCACCGGGGCCCCTTGTGCCAATGCCGCCACCCTGCTGGCTGAAGTCTTTCTTTCCTCGAAGTCGAGGCAACCTGTATCGCAACTGGGCCAACTCGACCTGAGCTTTACCCTCAGCCGAGGTAGCGTGCTGAGCGAAGATGTCGAGAATTACCGCTGTTCGATCAAGAGCGGTTCGTTTCAGCATCTTTTCTAGGTTGAACTGCTGACCGGGGCTCAGTTCATCGTCAAAAACAACCGTGTCAGCGTCAATCGCTAACGATGAGTCGAGGATCTCTTGAACTTTGCCTCGACCAACGAATGTTCCTGGATCGGGACGATCGCGACGCTGAACGATTCGATCCAACGCGTCGGCCCCGGCGGTATCAACCAGCTGTTCAAGCTCGTCGAGTGAGGCGGTTGTCTCTTCGTCTGATTGGCCGCCCCGAGTAACACCGACAAGGATAATGCGCTCGCGAAAGCTGCGGTCGATGAAGCCGCCTTCAACAGTCGCTCCGTAGTCGCCGAACGCTCCTCGGTGATCGCCTTCAGCTTGAGCCGGTTCGAACTCACCGTCATCAAATTGGGCGAGGAAATCTCCATCACTATCTTCTAGCCGACCGCCTTCATCAAAGACCCCCTCCTGACCACTACCTTCATCTGCATCATTTGGCTCTGTCGATCCGGGGCCAGCGGTACCGCCAGTCAAGTCACTCACTGATGAGAACCTCGCCGACTCTCGTAGCCGGACCAGTCAGGAAGATTTCGTCCTCGGCCAAATCGATTGATGCCTCGCCGCCAGGCATTGAGACCGTTACTTTGGCGTCAACTAACCCCAGTCGGTTGGCCGCCCATACCGATGCGCACGCACCGGATCCACAAGCCTGAGTAACACCGGCGCCACGTTCCCAAATGAGTAGGCGAAGAGCGTTCGGGGATTCGACCTCAACTAAGTGGACGTTAACTCCCGCTGGGTAGTCGGCTTCGATTGCCGGTCCGATGGTGGCCATGTCGGCATCCGAATGTGATGCTACAACCGCGACTAAATGCGGGTTCCCGATATCCACTCCGGCCTGAGCGATTGGTTCGATTCCGACTTCGCCCCATCGATCACTCGACTCTGGCCCTTCGGTCGCTTTACCCATCCCGACTCGAAGCATCATTGTTTCTTCATCCGAAGACAGGACCCGAAGCATTCGCAGTCCGGCATCGGTCATAATCTCCAACTCCCCACCCGTCGGATCAGTTGGTTGCTCGACGTTGGTGATGGCCTGCCCGAGGCAACGAATGCCGTTGCCGCTTATTTCAGCCCGGCTTCCGTCAGCGTTCCAAAGAACCATTTGCCACCGACCGTCGACCTTAGTGCCAATGATCAGTCCATCGGCTCCGATTCCAACCCGGCGATCACACCACAAGGTTGCGTGATCCGAACCAATCGGAGAATCGGGATCGAGCGCGATTAAGAAATCGTTGCCAAGTCCGTGATGTTTCGTCAACCTATGCACAGTCATCTGACGGTCCAGTGTCGCAGGAAGTGAGCTTCACTGCTTACATTTTCTGGTCTTGGTAGTGAAATCGTCTTCAGGTCAGGCCGGTTTTTGGCCGCCCGCCTTGAGCTGGTCAGATCGGGAGACCCAATAGGCGAACACATCATCAGTCTTTTCGGCCGATTCGGCGTCAAACCAAGTAATCCGAGGATCGCGACGAAACCAACGTTGCTGCCGTCGAGCAAACTTCTTAGTTCGCCGACTTGCCTCGTCCACAGCCTCGTCGACCGAACATTCGCCGGCAAGGTGTTGGAGCAACTCTCGATAGCCCAAGGCTTGGGACGCAGTGCGTCCGAGAGATTGTTGCTGTTGTAGTCGTGTGACTTCAGCCAGAAACCCGTCTTCCATCTGTTTTCTGTAGCGTTCGTCGATCCGCTGATCGAGAACACTTCGATCAATTTCCAAACCAGCCAGCACAAACCGGGTTTCGCCGTAGTTGTCAACGCCGGGACCAAATGAAGAGAATGGAGCGCCAGAGCCCAACGTCACTTCTAACGCCCGAACAATTCGGCGATGGTTAGTCGGTTCCATCCGGGCCGCAGCAACTGGGTCAAGACTGTTTAGTTGTTTCCAGAGTTTTAGCGAGTCGAGCTCTTGTTCGAGTTCGGCTCGAATGAGCGGATAGCTGTCGGGAACAGTGAAGTTATCGATGACCGCCTGAACGTAAAGTCCGGTTCCTCCGGCCACAATGGCTGCCCCGCCCCGGTGTTCGATATCGGCTAAAGCTTGGTTGGCGTCGTGTTGAAACTGCGACACCGTATACCCCTGCGATACCGGGACCATATCGATGACATGGTGTCGAACTTGGCCTTGATCTTCGACACTAGGTTTCGCAGTTCCGATATCCATTCCTTGATAGACCGCCATCGCGTCGGCCGACACTATCTCGGCATGGGCCGACGGGTACTCAGCGGCCAATCGAGATGCGACTGAGATTGCCAGCGACGACTTGCCGGAGGCTGTCGGCCCGACGATAACCAATGGCGCTAGATCAGGAATTGACGGATTCAAAATTTGGCCGATGATTGAAGCAACGTGTGAGCAAAAATGTAGTGATCGACGGCGATGAGGTTTGGTTCCATCCCGTAGCCCTCATAGAAGCCGAAGACGGCTTCGGAACCGATTTGACCACTAATGGCTAGGTGCATTCTCGCCATGTCGAAATGTCTGTCGATAATTCGAACAGCCGACAGCCCGAGCAAGCCGGCCGGACGTCCGTCGGCGACCAGCACATTTGCCGGCGTGAAATTCCCATGAGACACCACGTTGTCAGCCGACGCCGGGCGGCCGCCTTCGAACATCTCAAGGAGCTGATCGGCTCCATACCGGTTGTAAGGCTCGGGCAACTGAGCCGAGACGAACCGTGAGGATTGCAACTCGCTGCGAACCTGACTAGCTAGTCGGTCCCAGCTGTCGACCGCTGCGCCCTCCAGACCGCCTTCGACGTTGCTGCCTCGCAACTCGCCGACGACCTTGACATCAAGGTCGTGTAATCGTTTCAGACTAGCGCCGACTCCAATAGCAAGCTGGCCGGGGTCGGGATGGCTAGTCACCATCGAGGCCGGCCAGGACTGCGATCGTGTCAACATCGTCCACTTTGATTCTTGACCAGACCAGCCAGAGATCTCCGCTGGAATCGGACCGCCGATTTCGCGGGCTAGCACTGACTGGTTACCAATAGCTTCAGCTGCGTCGGCCACGGTCGGCCACCGATCGATCACCAGGTTCTCGGTCAACCACCGACTACAGCGAACCGGTTCCGCTTCATCGGGGCGAGTCGGGTACCCGGCAATCTCGGCTTGCGTTTGCGCCACAACCGGCATCTGGCCAACCACTTCGACGAGGCGGGGTGGGCAACTAGCAGGCAATTGGTCAGTTGATGACATGACGATCAGGTTTGGGCGGCCAGCGCGTCAGCTTTGATCGCGAAGGAGAAATCAAGCTCGGTTAGACCATCACAATCATGGGTGACCAACTCGATGGCAACTTTGTTGTAGACGTTAGACCACTCAGGATGATGATTCAGATCCTCAGCCATTTCGGCGCAGCGAGCCATGAAGGCGAACGCGGTTGCAAAGTCGGCGAACTCGAATAGTTTCTTGATCCGACCGTCATCAGTCAACTCCCAACCGTCGACGTTCATGAGTTGACTTTGGATTTGGGTTGACGACAACTTCTGCGGACGATTCACAATGTGAGTCTATAGCCTCGACATCGGCCACCTCATCGATTGCCACTAGCGCTAGTCCGAATTGCATATCCGTGCTTGCAATGTTGTCGTTCTCGCCTTAGACAGCTGCGTCACCGGTCATTGTGGCCACCATGTCAACTAACGTTGCGGCGACAGTATCGGGCGCCACTACCTGGTGAAGATGATCGCCACCCAATTGATGAGTTGTCCAACCCGCTTTGCGGGCAGCCTCACAAGATTCGGCGTATCCGGGCCCGAACGATAAGAATCCGGCGGCCACCCGATCCGCCAAATCAGGTACCGGCACTGCTTGATCAAACCACGACCTTGGAACCGGTCGGGCTTCGTTGAACACCAAATCGCGAGCTATCGGATCAACGACAAGACCGTTTACGAGAGACCCCCACCACCGGGGCCACGGAGGTAGATAGTCGTCTGGTCGAACCATTCCGTCTAGCGTTTGTCCAAATCGAGCTGACGACTCGGTGAAAGAGATCCCATCGGGGAACCGCCCATCGACCAGAATCATGGAATCGACAGCCCAACCCTTGCCTATTAGCTCCTCCACTGCATACGGAGTTCGAGGGCAGGCGGCCGAGTGGGCAACAACGGTGGTGAACGCCCCGTCGTCGGGAACGTTCATTGTGAGCAGATCGTTGACCCACGGTGTGAGGTGATCGATATCAGCAGTTGTTGTCATCTCGGCATCGGCGACTGCGGTACACCAACCGCGTTGGGTCAGCACATCGGCGACCGGGTGCCAGCTGGCCGGGCCAAGCAAAGGGCTGGGAATTAGTAGCCAACTACGGCGCTCTTTCACAAATGTCTCCCTGCCCAGTCCTACGTCTTCACAGTGGCAAAGATGCAGCTGTCCTGCAAGTCCATCTGAGATCCTCCTAGAGAACTAGCTGATTCCAAACCGTCCACCGGCGCCGTCGATAAAGCCAATACCTGCCACGTCAACAATGGACAATCGAGGCCCACCAGCAATTAGGTACAGCAACGCCCTTACTAAGCTAACCTACAGCGCTGCTACCGGGATCGTTGTCCGGTGGGTTGCTCTAGCGGTGACCTCCACCAGATTGCCGCTGAGGTACTGACGCGTTGCGTCGACAATCTCCACGAGAGCATAGGTTCCGGGCTTAAGGTTTTCGGCTTTGAAGTGGACGATTTTGTTGTGACTGGTTCTGCCGGTTAAGACACCTTCGTTCTTTCGAGACGCTCCCTCAACCACAACCTCTTCGATCAGCCCAATGCGGGCTCGGTATTTGGCTAAGCCAAATCGATTGATGACAACCCGTAGCCGTTCGTATCGATCCTGAACTACCTTGGGGTCGCAGAACTGATCGACTAGTTCGGCGGCCTCGGTTCCGGGCCGGGGAGAAAACACGAAGGTGTAAGCGCTATCGAACTCGGCTGCCGCCGCTACTTCAAGGGTGGCCTCGAAATCGTCATCGGTTTCACCCGGGTAACCAACGATTATGTCGGTACTAACCGCCAAATCAGGAATCACTTCTCTAGCCGCCGCCAGCTTCTCTAGAAAACGGGCGCCGGTGTAACCCCTATGCATGGCCGACAAAATTCGGTCTGATCCAGACTGCAACGGAAAATGCAAGTGGGGAACGACCGATGGAACGTCCGCCATTGCTGCGAAGACGTCAGGAGTCATATCTTTGGGGTGGGGGCTAGTGAACCGGACTCGACGTATACCGTCGATTTGGCCAACAGAGCGAAGCAGAGACGCGAACTGAGGTCGGATCTTAATTGAGTTAGCTGCCGTAGCTGGCTGCTCACCTGAAGCTTGCGCCTGCTCAGCTGCCTTGCGGGCCGCTAGGGACAGGTCTCGACCATACGAATTCACGTTCTGACCAAGCAGCGTTACCTCGGTAACGCCATTGGCTGCCAGCTGTTCTGCCTCGGCAACTATGTCGTCGAACGGACGACTGATTTCTTGACCTCGTACCGCGGGCACAATGCAAAAAGCACAGGAATTATCGCAACCAATCTGGATTGTTAGCCAACCGGCGTAGTCGGTCGCTCGCTTAGCTGGAAGGGCAGAAGGAAATGTTGCGTCCTCATCCACCATGGCTTGTTCCCAGATTTCTGTAACTGGTCCTGTTTGTTTTGCCTCAGCCAGAAGGTCCATCGCCCGATGAACATTGTGAGTACCAAACACAACGTCAACGTGGCCTGCTCGTTCTTGGATACCGTCCCGGTCTTTTTGGGCTAAGCAGCCAGCGACGACAATCTGGAGATCCGGATTGGCGTCTTTGAGCGGCTTTAGATTGCCGAGCGTCCCGTACAACTTGTTGTCCGCATTTTCGCGAATGCAGCACGTGTTGAGTACAACAACATCGGCGTCTTCGGCGTTATCGGCCTGGCTGTAGCCATCGGCTTCGAGCATGCCCGCGATCCGTTCCGAATCGTGCTCGTTCATCTGACAACCGTAGGTTCTTAAGTGGTACCGCTTCACTTCACTAATGGTAGGCCCGGCGGCAACTTAATCGACGTGAATGTCGTTGACTATCTGGTTCACATATCTAGACCAGCCAATTATTCGGGCCGTCAAGTGATCTGCACAGAATCTTCATCGCCGGTGCCAACCTATTCGTGTCCCGATGGGAGACACTAAATGCCGTGCCCAGATTCCCCTCCCCCAGCTCGACTGTCGCCGGCTCAACAACGGAAGGGCGACGCGCAGCATCGGAGGCCGGAGCTGGCGACAAACCTAAACGGATTGCGGCGCCCAGCCGCTCAGTCCCACGCCTGTTCGTTGGCTTCGTTAGCTGGGGCATGCTGGTCATTGTCTGCGTAATCATCTGGTTTCGATCCTCTGACGCATCGAGCCCGCTATCGATAGCTATCGCCGGAATCACGGCGTTCGCCGCCTTCCCGTTGATGATCGGCGTGGTTGGATCGTTTGTCAGCCGGGGGCGCACGCTTCGCCTAAGTGCCGGTTTGGTCGCCAGCGTGTTCTTTTTTACAACTACCCCATTGGATGCCATCGTTGGTTGCCGTCCGGCCAGCAGTGCTTCGATTCAAGAAGGTCAACCCCGAAACGGCGAGCTAACGATCCTGACCGCCAACGTTTTATATAGCGCAGGGGGTGCAGAAGCTTTGGCGACCATGATTGCCGAATCGAATGCTGATGTGGTCGCTCTTCAAGAAATGACTCCGGCAATATTTGCGGCCTTGGTTGATAACCCAGTGCTCGCCGACTACGTATACAAAGACAATGCCGGCTCTGACGCTCCGTTCTTCACTGCTACTCTGGCCAAGCTTCCCATCCCCCCTCGGGAATCAGCTTCTCCTGACCGCCGAGTAACTACGACAGTCGTCCCAATTTCTGACCGGAACCCGATTGGTCAACAGTTCACAATAACTGCGTTGCACCTGGACGCCCCACTGACGTCGTCCAACACGATTCGTTGGAAGCAGCAGCTTGGCTCACTAGCGCAGATGGAAAAGGACAAGCCTGCGATTCTGGTCGGCGACTTCAATGCGTCAGAGGACCATCGACCGTTTCGAGCATTGTTAGCTTCTGGCTGGGAAGATGTTCATGAAGAGAAAGGTTGTGGGTTCGACGCTACGTTCCCTAGTTCAAACCGTTTCCCGGTTGCCCTAATGCGTATCGATCACATCTTGGTCACCGACCACTTCGAAGTGATCAGCGTTAACGTTGTCGCCCCGGCCAACGGCAGCGATCACAATGCCGTCTTGGCCCGCGTTCGATTGTCGGCCGAAGGCTAACCTCTGGCCTAACGCCCCTGAGATAGTGAGGCTTTACCCTTGGCGAGCCGCGTCCATGTCGGCGATCACGACCGAATGACTAGGTCGCAGCAAACCGGCCGGAATAGACATATCGCCAGCGAGAAGGCGTCCTAGCATGGCAGCTTTGTCGGAACCGCTTACAAGCCACAGGACCATTTGCGCCCGATCAAGTACCGGTCGGGTCAGACTTATTCGACGATGACCGTTTAGTTCTGGCGTGATGCCAACGTAATTGCGAAGGTCTTCAGTCAAATCCTGGCCAGGAAACAAAGAAGCAGTGTGACCATCAGCCCCAATACCAAGATGGACTAGGTCAAAAATCGGAGGCTCCCCAATGAGGCCGGCCAGTTTCAACCAGTACCCGTCGATGATGGCGGTCATTTCGGCGTCAGATCCGGCTTGAAGGAGATCGTTCACCGGAAAGGGAAGCCATTCAACCGCTAGATGTTGAAACATCCCTTGTTGTATGGCGAAGTTCCGGTCGTCTGAGTCGATTGGTACTAGCCGCTCATCGGCTTGGGCCAGCACTACGTCTTGCCAGGGAAGGTCGTAGGTCGCCAGCAACTCGAAGACGGGAACTGGGGTTCCGCCACCGCTAAGAGCGATTACGCACCGGCCTCGCTGACGCACCGATGCTTCAATAGCGGCAGCAAAAACGTCTGCCGCTCGGCGAGCCCAATTTTCATTCGATGCGATATCGAGGATATGTACGTCATCTGCCACGAAGTTTCTACCGTAGCTGGATTGGATTGCCATTGACTCGCCTTAGGTCAGCAAATGTTGGAAGAAGCGCTCAGCTAGTTAGAACGCCGTAACCTCTCTCATCGACTTGTCGACATACGCCATTAGCAAATTGGCTACTTTGGCGTCATCGGTCAGCCGGTTCGCCCAACCGCGTTCCACCAGGCAGCAGCCCCGTGTAGGGCTGCGTCATCGCCAAGTGCAGCAGACTCGACTGCGATCATGGCCGCCCGCTCTGGCCCGAACCGCGTAAGTTGAGCAGAGATTATTGGCGCAACCAAATCGTGGTTCCGTCCAACGCCTCCACCCACGACTATCACTTCCGGAGCTACGATCCATGCCAGATTAGCTAGTCCAACGCCGACTGCTGCTATCGCTGTTTCCCAAATCGCAATTGCTTGCTCGTTGCCCGATCTGACGCGGGCCACAAACTCAGCTCCATCTCGTGGCAGTCCGGCCGCAGCGGCAGAGTTGGCTATCGCCGTTCCTGAGCCGATTTCTTCAACGGTTGCCGGCATGCCATTCTGGGCCGCCCCAATGTCGACAATCGTATGGCCTATCTCTCCGCCGGAGAGCGTTCCCTTTACCAGCTTCCCGCCGACGACGACACCAGCACCGACTCCAGTAGAGATCGTTATGTACACGACGTCTCGATGGTCGCGTCCAGATCCGAATGTTGCTTCGCCAACGGCAGCCAAATCGGCATCGTTAGCCAAGCTGACTACGCAACCAAGCTTGGCTTGAAGGGTCTTTTCTGTCAGTTCAGCGATCCACCGTTGAGGAAGGTTTGGGGCTGCTATTAGTCGCTCAGAGACGTGATCGACCACTCCGGGCAGACCGATGACGGCCCGGTCCGGCTGCAACTCCGCCTGAGCGCAAACCTGTTCGACTAACCCGACCAGGAACTGAGTGTCGGCGTCGCCAGTTGGTGTAGGAATACGATCTTGGGCCAAGATAGATCCGCTGTCGTCGACGACGGCAGCGCGAACATTGGTGCCTCCCAAGTCGATCGCAGCCGTAATCGAACCGCTCGCTGTCTGCCCACTCTCGGGTAGAGCGCTTTGAGTTTGAGAGTCAGCGTTTTGGCTTGACCTGATCACGATACCGCTCCGCCTTGACTGCATGGAGAGTCGCCGTCCTGGTCAGTTGATACGTTCGACGCCAGATCGGGATAGGTCGCCCCGTACTCATACTGATACACCGGGCCCGGGTTATCCAGAATTGGTTGAACGATTCGCCAGGCTTCGTCGACTTGGTCGCCTCGGGCGAACAGCCGACGGTCTCCTTCCAACGAGTCGCCAAGGAGACGGTGATATGGGGACGGTCCGAACTCCATCCCCCGATGGTCTACCTGAAGGTGAACGTCCTCGCTGGTAAGTGTTGCTCCCGGGGATTTGGCCTGCATCTCGAACTCGATGAGATCATTCGGCTTCATTTCGAACCGCAGCCGGTTTGGCTCCGGGCGACAATTCATGTCGGTAAAGAGTGGTCGAGGTGGCTGATCGAACTCGACAATAGCTTCGGTTCGAGTTATGTCGAGTGCTTTTCCGGCTCGGATCGTCCACGGAACACCAGCCCAACGCCAGGAGTCAATTTCGCATTCGACGGAAATGTATGTCTCTGTGTCGGAGTCGGGCTTGACCCCTCCTTCGTCCAGGTATCCGTCATATTGTCCTCGCCACGATTTGGCCGGATCGAACGACCGCATGGAGCGAAGAACCTTTACCACCTCGTCTGACAACGCGTCAGCGTCGTCCGACACCGGTGGCTCCATTGCCAGAAGGGCAACGATTTGAAGTAGATGGTTTTGGACCACATCGCGGAGCGCCCCGACTTCGTCAAAGAACTTCCCACGGCCTTCGACGCCGAAGTCCTCTGCCATGTTGATGGTGACTGACTTAATGTAGTGTCGGTTCCACAGCGGTTCCAGAATCGAGTTGGCGAATCGGAACACAAGAAGATTTAGGACCGGTTCCTTGCCGAGAAAGTGATCAATCCGATAGATACGATCTTCTGGGTAGTGTTCCTTCACCGCTCGATCAAGCTCTCTGGACGTATCGAGGTCGCGACCGAACGGTTTCTCCAGTACAACTCGACCGCAGTTCAGCTTGGCTGCACCCAGTCCATCGACGACAGTGGCGAACAAAAACGGCGGGATGGCCAGATAGGCAACGGGGCATTCCGAGCCAGGAATCCGACTCGCTACCTTCTCAAACGTTTGGGGTTCTCGATAGTCGCCAGAGACATAGTCAAGCCTGCCTGACAATCGGTCAAACGCAACCTCATCGATAGCTAACCCAGTTTTCTCCAGCGACTCTCGAGCGCGTTCACGAATGTCGTTCACCGAAAGATCAGATGAGGCGATCCCTACTACTGGCCCCCTCAACAGGCCCTCGAGCTCCAGCTGGTATAGCGCACTGAACAACTTCTTGCGGGCCAGGTCGCCGGTAATACCAAACAGCAGTAGCGCATCGGCGTGGACAGGAGGTGTGGCCGCACCCTGATTAGTGGCCGTGCTATCGCTAGTAGTCATTCCGCTTTCCGTTCGTGGTGGCCTCCAAATTCGGCCCGCATCGCAGAAAGCACCTTGTTGGCAAAGAGGTCGTTGTTTCGGGACGAAAATCGGCTGAACAACGCTTGGCTGATGGTGGGAGCCGGGGTTCCAGACTGAACTGCGGCTTCTACTGCCCATCTACCTTCGCCAGAATCAGAAACAGTCCCTTGGAAATTGTCGAGCTCTGGGTTGGCGTTCATAGCCGAAGCGGTCAGATCGAGCAGCCATGATCCAATCACGCTCCCCCGGCGCCACAGTTCAGCCACGTCGGCCTCATTGATGTCGTATTGGAAAAGGCGCGGATCGCTCAATGGCGCAGTTTCAGCGTCAGCTGCCCTTGCTTCAGATCCCACATCGGCTCGGTTCAACATGCCGAAACCCTCCGCATAGGCCTGCATGATCGCGTACTCAACTCCGTTGTGAACCATTTTGACGAAGTGGCCAGCTCCCGATGGGCCGCAGTGCAAGAAGCCCAACTCAGGCGCACCTGGTTCTCCGGATCGTCCCGGGGTTCTTGGCGCCGCGTCGACCCCGGGGGCTAGCGCGGAAAACACAGGCGTTAGCCGTTGAACAGCCGATTTGTCACCACCGATCATTAGGCAGTAACCACGCTCGAGGCCGTGGACTCCGCCGCTGGTGCCAACATCGAGATAGTGAATTCCCCGCGGTTGGAGTTCATCGGATCGAGCGATGTCTAGAGGGTAATGGGTATTGCCTCCATCGATTATGATGTCGTTTGCTTGGCACAGTGGAGCTAGGTCATCTACCACCGCCCCAGTTACCGCTGCCGGAACCATAATCCAAATTGCCCTAGGCTCTTCCAGCTGTGCAACCAGCTCATCTAGTGAGTTGGCTCCCGAGACTCCGTCGACATCAGCGACAAGCTCAGCTACTTTGTCGTCGTTGCGGTCGTAGGCAACACATTCGATCCCCCCGGCCGCTAGCCGTCGAACCATATTGGCGCCCATCCGCCCTAAGCCAATCATCCCAAGTTGCATCCGAACCATCCTGTAGTGTCGAGAAACATCTGTCAGGATCGACGATAACCAACGTTGCTCTAAACAAGTAGCACCGATCCAATAATCAGCCGGGCTGAGGGGCCTGTTCAGGTAGGTTGGTTGAACCGACTTCGGCCCCGAAAGGATGAGCCATGACTTCTCGACAGCTGATCGCTCTAGGCACATCCAGCCAAGCGCCAACCCGGCACCGGGCCCATAACAGTTACGCCCTACGGTGGGACGACCAGCTAATTCTTTTCGACCCAGGAGAAGGGGCCCAAAGGCAATGCACGTTGGGCGGCGTGGCGGTGGCCAAACTTACCGCGGTTTGCGTTACCCATTTCCACGGTGACCACTGCCTAGGTCTACCCGGAATTATCCAGCGTCGAGCGCTCGACAACCGTAACGCTGATGCTGGTCCCCCTGTCCCATTACCGATTTTTTATCCGTCGGAAGGTCAAGAATATTTCGATCGAATGCGTAAGATTTCGGTTTTTCATGACACCAGCAACGTTGAACCTCGCCCGATCGAATCCGATGGCGAGCAAGCCGAGCTAGGAAAATTGACGCTAACGACAGGGGCGCTCGACCACCGGATCTCTACTTACGGATACCGACTTGAAGAACCTGACAGCTTCGCTTTCGATGGCGCCAGACTTGAGGCTGCGGGTATACGAGGGCCAGATGTTGGTCGGCTGCACAGGCAAGGCTGGCTCGAAACAGCCACTGGTCGAGTCGGGATCGAGCAGTTCGGCGCCACCCGAAAGGGCCAGTCGATGGCTTTCATTATGGATACGGCGCCGTGCGAGGCGGCCGAGCGTTTGGCCCATGGCGTTGACTTGTTGGTGTGCGAGTCTACCTTCATGGCTACTGAGGCGGAGCTAGCCGTTCAGTACAAACATATGACGGCCGCCGATGCTGGCCGACTGGCAGCCAAAGTCGGAGTACGAAAGTTGGTTCTGGCCCACTTTTCGGCCCGCTACCCCGATCACGAAGTATTTGCTTCTGAGGCCAGCGAGTTTCATCCCAACGTCGAAGCGGCCTACGACCTGGCGACGTTCGATGTTCCACCCCGAGAGCCGATGGATTAGCCAGCCTCGTGCTCTCAGCGTTGACTAGTGTCAGCCTAATTGTGGTGCTTTCGGCGGGCCGACGGCAAACCGGCTGTTAAGTACAGAAGCGAGAAACATCAGGCCTGCTGCGAAGATGCCAATCGTGGACAGAATATGGAAGCCAGCCATGGTGAAGACTAACCCCGACCCAAGCGCTCCGACGCCGCTGACGACAGCAGCCATTAAGTCAGCGGTGCCTTGAGCCGCTACCTGCTCTTCTGGTTCGACCGATTCTGTAAGCAGGGTGCTACTGGCCACCATCCCGAAGCTCCAACCTAAGCCCAGCAAATAGAGGCTTGGGAACATCAGAATCGCTGGGGCTTGACCGGCCAGAGCCGCCATTACCGTAGCGATGACGAGCACGACTGCGCCTAGCTTTATTGTTGGCACTCGGCCGAAACGGTCGCTAGCCCAGCCAGCGAGCGGAGCAAACGCGAACATGCCTGCAGTGTGAGCGGCGAGAACCCAGCCAATCGTTCCCACTTCATGATCGTGAGCCCGCATATGAAGGGGTGTCATGGCCATAACCATGACCATAACCAGCTGCGATATCACCAATCCAATGACAGCCAGCCGGGCCAGAGGCTGCGAGAACAACGTAGCAATTCCCTTCTTGTACTGAGCGAACGCCGAACCAGCATCGGTAACGGGAGCCTTATCCGACAAGAGCCCACCAGAAACTACGAGCGGATCCGGTCTCAGGCCAAAGAACAGGATTAGCCCAGCGATCAAGAATGAGCCGGCAGCGAAGCCGTATGCTCCGATGAGTTCGTTCAGACCAAATCGTTTACCCAAATCATCGGCAAAGCCGGCCAGTGCTGGGCCACCGACTGCTCCAATAGTGGAGGCGAAAACAACGTAGCTGATGGCCTTAGCCCGGTTCTTGTCATCAGCCAAGTCGGCAGCCGCGTATCGAGCCAGATTGTTACCGCCCTGCCCAACGCCGACCAACACCAGCCCGACCACGAAAAGAACCAGTGTTAAGCCCTCACCTCCCCATCCGGCGAAGCCAGCTCCGGCGGCACCGGCGATATAGCCGAGCGTAAGTCCCGGTCGGCGACCTCGTCGGGCCATGTAGCTGCTTAACAGCTTTGAGCTGAGCGCCGTTCCAACAGTAATGGCAGCGGTAGCGGCACCAGCCCAGGTACTCGAGTTAAGAATGTCCTCCATCAGAAGGGCGGCGAAAACGAAACTAAGCGACATAGAAGCCCGGCCGAAGATACTGCTCGCCATTAGCACCGCTAAGGTTCGCCGCTGAAGCCCCTGCCAGTTCGAAACTTCCCTCGATCCGCTGTCAGTCAGCACTGAAACCTCTCAATTTGTCGACTCGGCCCGCTCCCGTTTTGCGAAGATAGCGTTTTGGCTCGGTAGTTAAATACTCGGTAGTGATTTGTCATTGCCACCGACTCAGCTTGAGTTGACCGATCCCGACCGGCCGTAGCTGGATGGCCATCTGCTCTCGGTCAGGTGACGCTACGTCACATCGTATCCCGGGCGGCTCACACTGGCGAAACGATCGGAAAACACCAAGGGCCCCACCGATAAACACGGTAGGGCCCTTGGCTTCGTTGCCGTGGCTCGACTCTGCAAGCGCCTTAGAAGCGCCTTGGAATTTGCTGCTCTCAAGCGTTTCAACTCAACGAAACAAGGAATTCGATGAGTGTCCAGGAATAAGAAGGCTTCCCGGGAAACGCCTTCTATGCAACAACTACTTATCTAATGAAATTGGTTCATCGTCGGCAGACGTTGCTTTCTTCGACTTACCGCTTGCCTTTGACTTGCCCTTGGGCTCGAGATCTATTACATCATCAGCTGCTGCTGCTGCCTCGGCGGCGGCGGCTTCGGCCGCTTCAGCCTCGTCGACTTCTGCAAGCCCGACTTCTTTAAGAACCCGATCCTGGATTTCCATAACCAAATCAGGGTTATCAATCAAGAAGTTCTTGACGTTCTCGCGTCCTTGACCGATCTGCTCACCTTCGTAGGTGTACCAGGCGCCGGACTTCTTAACTATCTCACGATCAACAGCAATATCTAGCAATGATCCCTCACGGCTGATGCCCTTGCCGTACATGATGTCGAACTCGGCTTGCCTGAACGGTGGAGCAACCTTGTTCTTGACTACTTTGACTCGGGTTCGGTTGCCAACAACTTCGGCGCCGTCTTTTAGCGATTCGATACGGCGAATGTCGAGACGAACTGAACTGTAGAACTTAAGCGCTCGACCGCCAGGGGTAGTTTCTGGTGAGCCGAACATAACACCAATCTTTTCCCTCAACTGATTGATGAAGATACAGATAGTGTCGGTCTTGTTGAGGTTGCCGGTGATTTTCCGCAACGCTTGAGACATCAATCGAGCTTGGAGGCCAACGTGGGTGTCACCCATATCCCCTTCGATCTCGGCTCGAGGTGTCAAGGCCGCCACCGAGTCGATCACGATGACGTCGATCGATCCGGAACGAACCAAGATGTCGGCGATCTCCAACGCTTGTTCTCCGGTATCAGGCTGTGAAATCAGCAACTCATCAACATCGACACCAATGTTCGAAGCATAGAGAGGATCCATGGCATGCTCAGCGTCGATATAGGCACACGAACCACCGTTCCGTTGAGCCTCAGCAACTACGTGCATGGCGAGCGTAGATTTACCCGAAGACTCAGGACCGTAGATCTCTACAACTCGTCCGCGTGGCAACCCACCTACACCTAGCGCAAGATCGAGAGCGAGAGCACCCGTAGGCACGGTTGCGATCTCCATATCCGACCGGTCGCCCATCTTCATGACAGCGCCTTTGCCGAACTGCTTTTCGATATTGCCGAGCGCCATATCTAGCGCTTTGTTCTTCTCCACGATCTTCTCCTGGTGTTCTGCTGATCAACCTAGACAGGTGCCAACACGGTTCTGAATGGTCCACGTAGGTGGCTACATATTTTTGCAATCTTGACCATACGTTTGGCCTGTGACGGTCAAGCTCCGCACTAACAACTTGCGAATCCTGACTAGGCTAAAATTTGGCTTGATAACAGGGTTTCACTACATATCAGGCAGCATGGTTGGCAGCATATTTGCCACCGCTTCTACCTACATATCTGGGACCACACGACCGTAATTACACTGTCGGCGTTCACTGCTTCGAACTCTAGCGCCGAACAGGTGTTCGGTCAACGACTAGGGAGAACTTCTATCAACAATTTTCGCCTTTGTACGGTTTTGAGCCGCGCCACAAACCTCAACTCCTACATTCTGACTTCCCGAAGTTGCGGCCCCCGAATCTGATGCTTGTTCCTCCAACGATGCCAGCAGGCGGCGAACCCGGTCGGCGAGAACCGCAACTGAGTACTGTTGCCGGACATAGTTGACACCAGCCGCTGAGAGTGCCTCCCACCGAACGGGGTCACGATGAAGTTCAACGATTCGCTGGGCAAATTCTTCGGTGGAGCCAGCCTCGACTACTAGGTCGCTAAACGAAACCTCTGATCGAGGCATTCCCTCGAACGCCACATCGGTGCCAATGACTGGCAGCCCGTAGTCCATGCTGGTGGCGACTTTACCTTTGAGCCCGGCCCCATATCGCAGCGGGGCGACGCTCAACCGAGATTCACCGAACACCACCTCGATGTTGTCGAGATGCCCAAAGATCACCACATCAGGTGCGGCTTCGTTCCAAATTCGATCTGGCAAACCACCGCCAATAATCTTCAACGTGATTGGGGGAGCGCCGGTATCTCGACAACGCCGGCGCACCGCAGGCCAAATATCGAATAGTAGCCAATCAAGTGCATCTCGATTTGGCGGGTGAGCGAACCCGCCGATGAACACGACCCCGCTTCGTTCTTCGAACCGGGTTGGACCACGACCGTTAGGGACTCGAATGAGTGGAAGCACTGCCACCTGATCATGCCCAAGGTCGGCCAGGTGCTTACGCTCAACTTCACTGAGAACGATTGAGACATCAGCGGCAGAAATAACTTGTAGCTCGCAGTGCTCGGTGTACCGAGCCTGCTCTATCAGCTTGGGATCGCCGAGCAGTTCGGCCTCACGCAATTCTCGGAGTCCATGCAAATCGACCGTGTTAAAGATAACGCTGGCACCCGGGCAATGGTTCTTCACCGAGTCGATGTGATTCTGAGCGATGAGATACCGACTCAATACAACGTGGTCGAAAACAATTTCATTGGCGGCCAGGTAAACATCAACCGAGGCATAGTGCGGGGCCAGCAACGTTTCCACTCCCATCTGTTGCAGACGACGAGTTGACGCTCCCTGATCTTCCAAGTTCTCGTACGCATTGGCATAGTGAACTCGATAGCCCAGATCGAGTAAGATCTGAATCAGGTTCACCATGTCGAGCGACCCCGAATCCTTGCTCGGGGTCGGCGTGCAGGCGTCAATAATTAGTATGTGGCCCAACGCGATTCGGTCGGCTGCCATGAGGGGCCGAGCGCTTCCTCCTGGGAAATGCCGGGACAGTTCAAGCCGCCACTTCCGCTCAAAGGTCACCGCATTTGACGCCTGATGGCTCTTCGCTCCAGCAGTCAGGCTCGTACCGGAAGAAATTCCTTCGTAGTGAATGACTTCAGCCGCTGGTTGATAAAGCACTCGAAAACCAGCTTTGCGAACAGCGAACGCCAGGTCAGTATCTTCGTAGTATGCAGGAGCGAACCGTTCATCGAAGCTTCCGACTTGAGCGAAGAGCTCAGACGGAATCATAAGCGATGCCCCAGAGACGTAGTCCACGTCGCGAACGTAGTTGAAACGAGGGTGGGTGGGATCATTGCCTTTCCCATAGTTCCAGCCGCTTCCATCGCGCCAAACAACACCCCCGGCTTCTTGCAGGCTGCCATCGGGATAGCAGAGCTTTGAGCCGACGATTCCGACCCTGTCGTGCTGCTCGAACGTTGAACACATAGCATCGAGCCAGTCTTCGGCTACCCGGGTGTCATTGTTCAAGAACAACAGGAACCGACCCCGGGCTATCTCACTGGCCCGGTTGCAGGTGCGAAGGAAACCTAGGTTTTCATCGTTTTGGACGTAACGAACCCCTGGGATATCCCGAAGGAGTCCAACTTCAGCCTCGGTTGACCGGTCATCCATGATGATGATCTCAAATCGACGGCGGGTCTTTAATTGGCGAAGAGAATCGAGACAATTGAGGGTGAAAGCCGTTTTGTTGTAAACGGGAACAATGATCGAAACCTCAGGATTACTTTCGGTTACGAAGCCGAGGTCGGCTCGAACCTCAGAGAGGTTTAGAGCGTTGATGGCGGCAATTGCTTGTTCATGAACCAGTTGATCCGGCGACCCAGCACCCACAGCACCGATGGCCGGCTCCTCGACGACGATTGGGTCACGTTCGACCTTTGACTCACTCCCCCACCCCCAACGCGATGACAACCAACGCGATGACACCCAAGCCATGCTTCGGTGTTTGATGCTGATTGCGACGGAGCGGAGAAGCTGAGAGATTCGAGCCACTCACCCAGTTTCGTTCAAGACGCCAACCCACCGGGCCATGGTGGCCAGGTCAGCCCCCTTCACCGATTCGAGTCGAATCTGGGCCAGCGGTGTCCGGGCCACCAAACCGCGGTGTCGTCGTACTGACAGAGGCTGCACTTGTTGTGGTTGTGGAAGCATCAGGATTGGAGTTGACGATTACTCCCGAGTTTCGAGGGTCGGTAGTCGTCGGTAGTGATGAAGGCCGAGATCTAGCTGATGTTGTCGACGTCGACACTGTTGTGGGCGAATGAACGAAACCTTCGATCAAAGCACTGCGATCAGGGCAATGATGGTTGAATACAAATTGCTGAAACGCGAACTGCTGCTCATCCAGTTTGGCCCAAAGCCGCAGCAGCAGCTGGTCGTCGAGCTGGCAGAGATCGTCGGCGGTTTCAAGTTGACTCACAACCTCAGCGGGCGAAAGCGTTCTCCCAGCGACCAGCTCAAGCCGTTCGCCGATTGTCAGCTCTGGCTCCGGATCGCTACAAGCCGAAACAGCTAGGACAGCAACGGCTGCTACCAGCAACGAGGCTGCCCTGAGCCGAAAGGTCGACGTTGACCTCAACCTACTCATCGGAAAGAAGCGGCAACTTCAGTCAAGAATCGATCGCCGATCTCATCTTTTTGGTTCGGATCGCCAAGATTAAAGTCGGGAACGATAATCTCATCGACTCCCATTTCTTGCATCTCGGCTACTTGAGCCCGGAGTTCCTCAACGGTGCCGATCAGCGACGGACGGGCTATTCCCTTTTCTCTGAGCTTGGCCGACTCCGCCTCAGTATCGCACAAGAAAAGCAGGGCCACCGACGACCGTTGAATCGAAGCCGGGTCGCGTTCCAGCTGCTCACAGTGACGGTCAAGGACCGAAATCTTGTGGCGCATGATTTCCGGATCGGCCCATACATTCCACTCGTCGGCGTACTGGGCCACCATTCGAAGCGTTTTCTTTTCCCCCCCACCACCAATGAGGATTGGTAGAGGTCCGACCGGCTTCGGAGCCAACGGGGCATCGAACATCTGGTAATGCTTGCCGTCGAACGACGTCAGATCATTGTCTCGCAGAGAAATAACAATTTGAAGCGCTTCCTCCAATTTTTCAAACCGGTCAGTAAACGTTCCAAACTCCATGCCGTAGGCAACGTGTTCGTTCTCTTGCCAACCAGATCCGATTCCCAGGACCATTCGGCCACCGCAGACGTGGTCAGCTGCGACCGCTTGCTTCGCGAGGACGGCGGGGTTTCTATAGGTGTTGCCACAAACCATAGGACCGAGTCGAACGGTTGAGGTAACCTCACCCAACGCCCCTAGCAATGACCACACTTCATGCATCGGTCCGGTTCGATCGTCGCTGTTGGGCATGAAATGATCAGCAAGCCAAAGACCGTCCCAGCCAGCCTGCTCGCAGTGTTCGGCGCTACGCCGAATCTCGCCCCATTGGTGTCCATTGCCAAGCCAAAAACTGAACCGCATGGCTTGACTCTAGCCATTCTGGTGCCAACAAGGCCATCGGCGACCCGAGCAGGCATGAACCTGATCGGCCCGTTAGTTCGTTAGTTGGTTAGTTACTAGTTAGGGGGCCAAACCCGCCTAGATTCCTCACCGTGAGAGGCGGTAGTTGTCGAGGTCTCTACGACGGGCTGGCCCACCCTTGCTCTAATGATCTTGGGCTGCCAAGATCGAGCAAGCCTTGCCGAGCTAGCAGGAGCTAACCCGGGCGAATCTTTTGCCGGACATGAACTCCAACAGAGCCACCAAACATGGGGCGGCAGCTAACTCACCAAACCAAATGGTCCAATGTCGAGACACGTTGTTCACTACGAAATCGACAGGCAGACGGGGCCCTCGTTCACCGGGTGTGTAACACCCACGACTGTTCCAAGACGAACAGCTGATCGCTTCTCTGATACCGGCCAATCGGCGCCAAGAGCGAACTCTTAAGCACTTGCTCTCCGCATGAGCCGCCCAGAGACAAGCACTAAGACACGGGTAGAACACACAAAACGACCATGAGTCAGTCGCATGGTGCGACATCAATGTCGACCAATAGGCAGCCGCGGATACCCACCCAACGCGCGTTACGCTAGTTCCGATGGGGCCCGCCGCACCTGGAGTAGAGCAATTCTGTCGCGTCCAAAGCGAACCGCGCCTTCGGACAGGCTCACCTTTGGCGTTCGATAACCGCGCCTACCGCGTCTATTCTCAACCCTTAAGCCGAGGCTGTGGATGGAACTGATTGTCGCTGGTTTCCACCGGAGTGGCACCTCCTTTACAACCCAAGCGCTCCATGCCGCCGGGCTGTTCGTCGGCGACGATCTACTTGGGGCAGTTCCATCTAATCCGTACGGACACTTCGAGGATCGAGTGGTCATCAAATTCCACGAGGATCTCTTGCAAGCGAACGGAGCGACCTGGCAGCTTGAGCGGCCGCTTATTCCTGCGGTAACTCCAGCTCAGTGGGGCCACGTGCAAAACTTCATCGCCAGACGGCGCCGTGATCACGTCTTCTGGGGTTTCAAAGACCCAAGAGTCTGTCATTTCCTGGGTTTGTGGCGCCATGTTATGCCTGGAGCCAAGGTTCTGGTTGTGTATCGACATTACGACGGCTGCGTCCAATCGCTACACCGACGACACGCAATGCAACTAGCCAAGAACGAAGGGCCACCCCAGGTTCATCGGCGATTCTTCGAAGAACCGGACTTCGGTTTGAAAATGTGGATTCATCACAACAAAGCCCTACTTCGTCAGGCCAGAAATGCACCCGAGAACACCATGGTGGTTTCATTCGAAAATCTGACCGAAGGCTTTCCGCTCATGGAACGACTGATCAAAGTCTGGGACGTCCCATTGGAGCCATCGTCGGTTACCTCTCTGTTCGACCCGAAGGCCACTACGGCTCCCGACCCCATCGACGTTTGCAGTCCCCAACTCGAAGCCGAGGCAAATGAGCTCATGGACCACCTAAACAATCTTCATCAAAGCTAGGAGAACCGTGGAACGCCACTTAGAGTCAGCGGCCGCTCAGGACCTAATCAACAACGCTAACGACGAGCGAAGCCGATCGCCGGCGGAACAGAGCCAGGGTCGCCTTCGGAAAGACGATGACATCGAAATTGTTGAACGGCAGGAAAATCATCGGTTAAGAATGGAATCTGAGCTGCTCACGATCGAATCACAGTTCCTTCGATCCACCCGCCACGAGGCCGACAGGCTCCATCAAGAAATCGCAGATCTCCATCAGCGACTGAGCGCCGCCCATGAAGAGATCCACCGTTTGACCGAAGCCGAACATCAGCTTCGTCGATTGCTCACCATGGTAAACAACAGTCCGTTCGGCTTTGTTGCTCGTCGCAAGTGGGGATTTAGAAAGATGGTCGAGCAGTGGCTTTAGCAGTCCACTATCGCGGTGCTCGCGTCACCCAAGCGTCGCCTCTGTCGGGAGCTCGGCAGCTAACCGACTTCGACGTCATGCGTTTGGACCTGAGCGACAAAATTTCGGGCGCTAAACGACTCGACATTAGCGAGCCCATGTCATTTCCGTTCGAGGATTTGCCGTCATGGGCGTGGACCATGCCGCTTACGATTCATCTGCCTCAGCCAGGATCCCCTGGAAGTACTGCCAGTTCGCTCGTCGCCTTACTGGGGTCCGATGTCTTTTCTCGGCTCACGGTACTCGACGCTGTTTCAGCCTCAGATGACGTGTGGCCCCAGCTCCAACAACGGTACGGGTGGCCAGACTGGATGAGGGTTAGTTCAGGGTCGTTCACCACCGCGGCCGAGATCAGAGACACCGAAGCGATCGAGCTAAAACGGGCTAAACACGGCCAAAGCCCCTACGACAACTTTTCGATTAGAACGACACAAAGCAAAGAACGCCTGCTGGCGGTCCGAGCCATTGTGCGGCGAAGTGTGAACCGAGCGACCGAACTCCTTTACCGAGACCCATCTATCCAAATTCATGGCTGCCACACGTCGGCGTTCGTTCCAATGATGTGGTCTGGACTGGCTGGCGTGTGTGAACACAATCGAGCTGGGCGACTACTTCTTCAGAAAAACTATCTGGCTCCCCCGTTCGAGCTAATCGATCCGGCCCTTGGACCTGGGTCCCGGCATGAATTAGTCGAATCAGCCGACATTGTCGTAGGTATTGGCAATTTGAGGCGACCCAGCAACCAAGACATCCGGGACGCGTTTGACGCAATGTTTCAGAGCCTGCGAGTAGGAGGGGCCCTCATCATCTGTGAACGGCTCAACGGTGTCTACGGCCCGAACGATCTGCTCGAACTTCTGCTCGATGCGTCGAACCACGATCTGGTCATGGACGACATGGAGACTGTTCGAGTTCCAAGCGATGAAACTCACGGATACGCCGTGATGACATTTTGTAAGTTAGGAACCCCAAAACGATGACAATTTACTCCGACGCCCAGTCGTCAAGCCCAGCCGCATCTGCCACTGGGGTTGGTGGGCCACCATATTTGGACCTCGCAGCCAACGCCATCCCAGGACGGGCTGACCGGACACGTCCAGTTGCTAGTCCCGAGGGGAAGCGACTGCCAGTCGTGATTGTCTCCAACGATGTAGTGCCCGGAATGGGGATGGCCGTTGCCGCTCCCGGTCTACGTAGCCACGGATTAGCTGAAGGGTTGACAGCAGCCGGCTTTACCGTCACTCAAACAGTGGCTGAGGGGCCAACTCGAGCAAAGTGGCATGGCTCTGTTCCGCCACCCCAGTTGCCGGACGTCGAGATAATCCGAACCGGGGACCTTGCAGACTATCTCCGTACCCGAGCACCGTTGATCGTGGTCGCCATTAACTCAAACCAAATCGACAAGATCCCCGATGACCCCAACATCCACCTAATCGTGGACTTGTTCGCCCCCCGGATGTTAGAAGTTGCTTGCCAATCGGACCACTACCCGATCGAGCAGTTGCGCGATATCCGGGCTCGAAACCTGGAAGCCTTTGCTCGTGCTGACGGCTTCATTGTGAACGGAGCCAAGAAAGTACCTTTCTATCTCGGCTGGCTCATGCAAGTCGATCGTGATCCTCGAACGGTTCCACTTGACGTAGTGCCGATGACGATGACGAAAGGGTTCGATGGCCACGCCTCCGAACGGTCAACCGTCGACGTCACCAACCGAAACATTCAAGCTGTAACTGCAGGGTACTTACAGGGTTGGAGCAAACCGGGCCAGTGGTTTTCAACAGTGGCCGACCTGGTGGGCGCATCCGACGGCAGCTTTAATGTCCTACTCGTGCCCCGACGAGGCACCGACGACGGAGGGGGCCAAATCGATGAAGTATTCAACCACTCCGCAGTTCAACCGCACAAAGAAATGCTCTTTCCTGATTTCCAACGGTTCATGTCCGGGATGGATCTAGCCATTGATCTTTTCTCTAACAGCATCGAACGCCAATACGCCATGATCACCCGAACAGTTGGAGCCATCGCCTGTGGCTTACCTGTTGTTCATCCGCCCTGGAGCGAGACATCGTCCTACATCGAACGCTACGACGCCGGATGGCTCGTTGACCCCGACGATCAATTCGCCCTGACCACTACCTTGGCCGAGGCCCTGAACGACCGAGACGCTCTCGCCCAAAAGGCAGCCAATGCTCGCCGCCTATGGACTGAAGTGTTCAATCCGGAAGCTGCCGTTGGCCCACTAGTGCAACAGATTAATACAATCGCTAGTCAACGGAAATCCCTCTAACCATGAGCCGACCTTCAAGCCAACCGGGACCAACATTCGTTGCGGGTCAGAAGCCACAAGCCCCACTGGGCAATACCGCTGACCGACGAATTGTCTTCTACAGCCCCACCTATGATCCGGTCGGCGGCGTGGTGAAGATTTTCGATTACGTAAATCATGCCTTGGCGGCCGACATGCACGTCGAGTTCGCGTGCCCAAAACCGTTTCCGCACGAGGGGCCGATACAAGACATCCCTCATATCGCTGATGCCCTCAATACCATCAAGATTCACCGCAGTTTGGATGTGCCGATCGGACAAGACGATTTAGCGTTCTTCTCCTGGCCCACTCACTATCGTGACATCGCTGAATGCTTGCCAGCGGGCTACAGCCACGACCAGTTAATTCACATCGTGCAAAATGTCCGGCACGCTAACCCTCACTGGATCAAAGGCTACGCAACGCGGCTACTCGGACGGCCTTTATCGAGAATCATGATCACCGATGAAGTCGAGGCTGCCTGTCGGCCGTGGGTTAACCCAAACTCAATCACCGAGACAATCATTGAGGGACATGCTGCCGACTACTTTTCGAAAGCTCGGTTCGGTCAGTTCAACAATCCTATTCGAGTTGGCTACACCACCTGGAAGTCAGAGGTTGGCTTAGAAGTCGAACAGCTCCTAGCCGACGACGATCGATTCGTTTTTCAATCGATCCAGACAACGGCCGGGTGGTCTGATATCCGATCGCTGTATCACTGGTCCGACATTTTCCTTGGCTGCCCTGGACCAGAAGAAGGCTTTTACCTCGTCGGGCTAGAAGCCATGGCCGCCGGCGCCATCCTACTAATGTCGGACGCTGGCGGAAATCGGGCCTACGCTCAGTGGGGCAAAAATTGCCTGCAGGTTAGACACGACTCAGCATCGGACTACGTCGACAAGATCGATGATTTAGCAACGTCTCATCCAGAAATTGTCAACGACCTGCGCCTTAGCGGATACCAAACGCCGGCCGCCTTTACGCTCGACCGGGAAGCGGCCCAATTTCGTCAGATGGTGGCCAATATATGTGACCCAAATCATTGCCGGTCGACGGCGCCATCGCTCGATCATGACCTGACTCTGGCCCAGTCGACGTACGGTGAGCAAATTGTGCCTCCAAGCGCCGCAGCCGCCCTTCCTGCCGGTCTGGGCCGAACCTGATCGCGCTCAAGGTACCCGGATAATCACAAGCGTATAGCCGATTCTTACAACCCGAAAAAAGGTGCACGGGAGCGGCCGTTTTGCAGTACAACGAATGAATGGCAGAAACGCAAGATCCATTTTCAGCTCCGTTCGGAACACTCTTCGGTGATCAGTACACCGTGGCCACCATGGCTGAGGGGACCTATCACTATTCCGGCAGCCCGGTACCGCTGGAGAATTTGTCCCTGCACCCGGCAACGCACGCTCTCCACTACGGCAGCACATGTTTTGAGGGTTTGAAGGCCCACCGCCAGGCTGACGGCTCCGTCGCTATTTTTAGGCTCGACGACCACATCAACCGGCTGTTGCAGTCGATCAGTCGGCTTAGAATGCCGCCACCCGATTTCGATATGGTTCGGACCATGATCGTCGACGCGGTTGCCGCCAACATCGACGCCACTCCCGATGCACCAGGATCGCTTTATCTGCGTCCAACCTTCATAGGCACCGCCGCCAACATCGGTGCTGCCGCCTCGCCAAGCTCGACCGCATTGTTCTACGTTCTAACATCGCCAGTCGGCGACTATTTCGCCGGAGGCATCCGGCCTTTGACCATCTACATCGAAACATCAACACCTCGGACAACGCCCCAGTTCGGGATGGTTAAAAGCGGAGCCAATTACGTTATGGCCTTGGGTCCTACGCTCGACGCAAAACGCGATCACGCCGCCGATCAAATCTTGTTCGCCACCAATGGAGATGTGACTGAAACCGGAGCGGCCAACTTCTGTTTGGTAGATGGCGACAGAGTGATCACTCGAAACCTGGATGAGTCCTTCTTGCATGGCGTCACTCGGAATTCGATTCTAACCATCGCTTCTGACATGGGTTACACCGTTGAAGAACGGGCGCTTCCGCTTGACGAGGTAAAGGCTTTTGCTGAGCACGGCGAAGCGTTCCTTTCCGGCACCGCCGCAGTCATCTCCCCCGTTGGCAACATCTTAGTCAACGACGAAAAGATCTCGTTCGGTGACGGCCAACCGGGCCCGAACTCGTTGAAGTTGCGGGAAGCGTTGGTTGGAATCCAGCTTGGCAAAGCCGAAGATACTCACGGCTGGCGAACAGTAGTTCAAGCCGGCTGAAACCTGCTCAGTAACCGAGCTACAACAGGCTGTCTATTTCCCGCCGGAGAAGGTCGAGCAGCGAAATTGTGCTGAACTGACGGATACGTTCCCGATCACCAGGCAATCGAATAGTGGTAGATCGGTGACCGCCGGGGCCAGCCATCCCCAAACAAGCTGTACCTACCGGTTTACCTTCGGCTTCTTGCGGACCAGCAACCCCAGTCGTAGCTAATCCGATGTCTGCTCCTAGCAAGCTGCGCACGCCGTTAGCCATGGCAACGGCCGCTTCTTCGGTAACGACCGGGCCCTCTGGAACCTCAAGGACAGAGAACTTGATGTCAGGCTGATAGGCGACAACACCACCTCGAAATGCGTTGCTGGCACCAGGGACAGCGCATAGCCGGCCAGCTACATATCCGCCGGTGAGCGACTCAGCGACCGCTACGGTCAGCCCCCGAGACGTAAGCTCGCCAATGATCGTTGCTTCCATGTTTTGGTCGTCGACTCCGAACACGATGTCGCCCATCAAGGCTCGCAACTCACCTTCTTCTACGTCGAGTATCTGGTCAGCGCTCCCTTCGTCGTCCGCTTTGGCTGTTATTCGAACTTTCAGCCCTTCGACGCCACTAGCCAGAAAGGCCAACGTCGGGTTGCCTGCTTCATCCAGTTCCTCGATTCGGTCTGCCAACAATTCGGCCAAACCAGATTCCGACATGCCCCAGGTTCGTAGAACCCGGGAACGAATCACCGCCGGCGTTCCGGTTCGTGCTACCAGATCGGGAATAACTGTCCCGAGAACCATCTCTTTCATCTCATAGGGAACTCCGGGAACGGCATAAATCACTTTCTCAACACCGGCGTGTTCCAGCGGACACAGCAGGCCGGGGGCGGTGCCAGGTTGTTCTGGAATTGGGCTCGCTCCATCTGGAATCAGTGCTTGTCGCAGATTATTTTCCGGCATGTCCCGGCCTCGACTAGTGAACATCATCCTGATCTTGTCGGCGATCGCATCATTAGGGATCAGATCAACGCTCAAAACCTCCGCTAGCACCTCTCTAGTCACGTCGTCTTGGGTTGGACCAAGCCCACCGCAACAGATCACCGCATCGCTTCGAGATAACGCTTGTTCGAGTACCTCCCGCATCCGATGGGGGTTGTCACCAACTTTGGTTTGAAAATGAGAGTTCAAACCAGCGGCCGCCAGCTCAGAACCGATCCAAGACGAATTTGTGTCAACGATTTGACCGAGCAACAGCTCGCTACCGATTGCAACAACTTCTACGTTCATCAGTTCCCTCTTCGGCTAGCTAAGAAATATCGATGTCCAGCAAAGCTGGCAACACCACGAATTCCAAATTAGCTTCGTAGTCCTCGTTGCTCGTGATCAGAATTACTTGGACTGGCTGACCGTCAATCGTAGTCTCGAACCACTCAGCTCGAGTGTCCCCGCTAGAACCGCTCCGACGGTTCCACCTTCGCCCCAACTCTGAGGGTTCGATGGGGCCTACCGCTCCGGTCAACTCCGTTGGGTCACTCAACGATATGTCGCTTTGACCAACGTAGCTTTCGAGGCCCAAGACTAAGTTCTGATCAGCCGAAAGTTGGAAAAACACTGTTGGGTCGAGGAAAGACTGATCGCGGTACAAGTCACCGTCTAATGATCCGACTCGCCAACCTTCGGGCCTGACCGAACTCAATGTCTTGCCGTCGTCAACCTCGAACGAGAAGTCTTCCAGCTCTACCTCTTGCTGGCTTCGGGCCAGGAAGGTTAGCTCTTCATCGTCGAAACAACTGGCGTCTGGTTTTGAGTCGGGAGCAGTCAGGAACTCGGTAACGATAGACGATCCGCAATCACCGCCTGAAAGCCCATGCGACCCGTTCTCCGACACAACAAGATGGCTGTTGGAAAGAGTTTCCGCTGCCAACTCTGCCCACTGTGTCGGCGTAACTGGATCGAAGTCGCCGGCCATCAGAAGCGTCGGAATGTCGCTTGTTACTGCCTCGTTGGATGTGGCCGGTGCTTGACCGTTCTCGAAAGCAGCGCAGGTTTCGAACGCACTGAGGCCAGTGTTGGATGCAAGTTCGAACTTGTCGTCTAACCCAAAAGGGTCATCGGGTAAAGCGGCCTTGACTATGTCGGGCTTAGCGAAACTGATTTCTTCTTGGCAAGCAATGGCGTAGAACATACCTGATGTGAAAAATCGCTCACTGGTTCGGTCTTGGCTCAAAAACGTCGCTATCCCGTCGCTATCGCCGTTCTCTAGCTGTTCAATGACCTCGGGCAGATCTACGAACTGAGACGGTGAATACAGAGCCGAAGTAACTACCCCTGACAAGGTGTCACCAGTTACAAACACGTCATCAGTTTCACCGCTGATCCAGTCTTCGATCTCAACTCGAAGTGGATCTTTTTCAAGATCGGCAACTACCGCCCGGATGCGGTCCCCTAGATCGCCTTCGGCCGCACATTCCGGCTCTTCGGCGCAAGCCGCCACAACCTTGTTGAGGCTGGCCAAAAAGGTTGATGGGTTCTCGCTGACCGAATCGACCTGGGGAGGGTAAACCGAATCGAGAATCGCAGTCCGTACATGCTCAGGGTGACGGCGCATCACTTCGAGTGCCAGCTTGGTTCCGTACGACACACCAAACAGATTCCATTGCTCGTAGCCAAGAGCAATCCGTATTGCTTCCACATCATGAGCATTGTTTATCGAGTTGTAATCGACAAGAGCAATGCCGTCATCGAGAAGGCGATTGCGACAATCTTCAAGTGTTCGATAGAACTCATCGGTCGCTTCATCATCATCAAGGCCGGGATCGTCTTCGTGCTCTCGGCTTAGCTCCGCAAGTTCTTGACAACGCAACCGAGGTTGGGAAAGTCCAACGCCGCGCTGGTCAAAGAAGACGACGTCACCGATTTCGAGAAGGGGCTTTACAACGTCCTCAACCACAAAGTCGATCGTTTCGAGGCTGTGACCTCCGGGCCCTCCTTCGAGATTGACGATCGGCCCGACATCAGAGTTAGAAGAGCTTCGAAAGACCACTACTGCCAGTTCGATCTCCCCGGAACCTTGTTCCCAGTTGCTAGGAACGAGAACTGTGCCACAGTCTATTTCGAGCGATGTCGGCAGCGATTCGTCGCACGCTCCCTCGTCGAACGTTGGCTCGAACGCCCCAACGTCGACTTCGGCGCCGGAACTTTCACGATCTGGGTCGGAGTCGGCCGATCTTGTCAACTCTGAACTGTCTTTTCCAGTCGACCCGAAATCCGAGGACTCGCTGCCTAACAGCTCGTTTGGAGACACGGAGCAGCCTGCGGCTACCAGTGAAACCGCGGCCAAGATAACGATTCCTGAGGACCAGTTGCCCTCTCGACCGAGAAATTGAATCAGAGATCGAGTGAGAGGGCCACGAGGTGGCCGACGCAAGACGCGAACAACCAACCGGTAAATGAAGTGAGATGTCACTATGGCGCAACCTTGCCATCGAGGGAAATCATCAGCATAACTCCTCGTTGAGCGTTACTAGATCGAATGATCGGGCCCAATTTGGGCATGTCGATCGGGTCAGGGCTAGCGAGACCCAGTCGTGCGAAGGGCACTGCGGCCATCGATGGCGTACTGCAGACCGCTATACCAGGTAAATCCGACGGCAATCCAAAGCAGCACATCGGCGACCTCCGGATACGGTTCCAGCGGAGGTAACAACGCCGCCGAAAGTGCTACCCCTTGAACCAGAGTCTTGAACTTTGCCGACTGCCGGGCTGGGATGGCGAGCCCCCGGCGGCCCCAATAGCTTCGGTAGACCATTATCAGTACTTCTCTCACCGCGATCAACGTAATCGGAAGCCACCCAAACCGGTCAATGACTACGAATGTATAGCCAAGGAGGAGCACCACGACTTTGTCAGCGAGCGGGTCGAGAAAAGCTCCGGCCTTAGTTGGAGCCGACTTGCGAGCCAAAATCCCGTCCAGCAGATCGGTGGCCCCTAACAGCCACCCAAAGATAAAGGTCAACCACCACGGGTTCTTTGACAACACCAGTGCGCAAAGCACTGGAGCACCCAAGATGCGGGCGATAGTTAGTGAGTTGGCTGCTAACGACCAACCAGACCGACCAAGCATGCTCATCGACCCGGTTGAACGGTCGCCCACTGAAGTGTCGCCGCCATTTGGGAGCGAACTAACTGAGTCGCTACTAAACGCCTCTTCGGTCATAGCTAGGAAGTGGGCTCGGCAATGAGGTCGGGGCCTTCTGCATTAACAACTCGCGCTTGTACGAACTGCCCAAATTCCACATGTTGGGGCAGTCGCACGACCCCGTCGATTTCAGGCGCTTCAGACGTTGTTCGGCCTATTCCGGGCTCGTCCACCAAACATTGAACGACGCTGCCAATTCGAGCGTCTTGGCGCTCCGATGTGATTCGGTCCTGAAGCTCGCTGAGTTCAGCTAGTCGCTCGTTCATCAACCCGCTCGGGATTTGATCGTCAAGATCGTAGGCGTGAGTGCCTTCTTCTCGAGAGAACGAGAAGAATCCACACCAATCAAGCTGGGTTTGCTCAACGAATTTGAGGAGCTGATCGTGGTCGTCCTCGGTTTCACCCGGGTAGCCAACAATAAAGTTCGACCGGAAAGCGGCTGATGGTTCAACGGTTCGGATCCGTTCGATCCGTTCGGTGAAAATGTCTCCACTTCCCCACCGCCGCATCCGGCGAAGCAGCGGACGAGAGACGTGCTGAAGTGATAAGTCGAAATAGGGAACCCCGGTCTGACATATCGTCTCGATCAGTTCCTCGCTAAGGTCCGACGGGTAGAGATAGAGGAGCCGGACCCATGGAACTCGGTCGGCAACGGCACGAACCAGTTCGACGATTTGGCGTTCACCTTGGCCTTGATCTCGACCGTAAGCGGCTAGATCTTGTGCCACCAAGACAACTTCTGATACTTCAAGCGCCTCGACTTCAGCGAGAATTGACGAGATCGACCTTGAACGTTGCTTTCCGCGAAATGTAGGAATGGCACAGAATCCACAATTGCGGTCGCAACCCTCGGCAATTTTGACATATCCCCAAGGGGACGCTGACTTTGGCCTCGGCAGCTCGAGCAAGTCGAGCGACGGTACCGCAGCATCCTCACCATCGGAGAGAGATTTGCTGCTCCCCCCAACTGGTCCAAGCGTCACCGGAACACCGAATCCAGCGACTCGATCAACTTCTGGAAGAGCAGCGGCAAGATCGACCGGGTAGCGCTCAGCTAAGCAACCGGTTACGACCAGTTCTGAACCTTCGCTTCGGATCTTTTCGATCGACAGGATCGTGTCAATCGACTCTTGTCGAGCTTCCTCCACGAATGCGCACGTGTTAACCACAACTAAGTCGGCATCGTCGATCGAAGCCGCTGGCTTCAAACCGTCGGCGGCCATAGTCCCGACCAACTTGTCGGAATCAACTTGATTTTTCGGACAACCAAGTGTCTCGATCCAATAGCTTTGAGCCATGATTCCTTCAGGCTAACGCGGTTAACGCCCGTCAGGCCCGTCATTGAGCCACAGTCACACATATTCAGCGATCCAGTGCTTGAAACTCGACCCGTCTCAGCATCCTGGCCCAAGTAGTAGATTCGCGATTGCGGTGCTAGTCGTCCGGTTCTCGTGCTGATTCGCTGGTCCCGGCACCGTCTGCTAGCGCTCGACGACGTTCGAGGCCGGACAGATACATCATGGCAAGGCCAGCCAGGCAAATTCCGAGGACGATCGTCATTGCCACCGGGGCACTCGGCCCGAACCGGGTTTTGGGAACTTCGGCATCGCCGAGTCGAAGCGGCTGGGACGCATCGGGATGATAGGTGAAGAAAAAGACAGATTCGGTTGGATCGCCATCGGCCGAAATCATGGAGTAGCGGACTAGATAACGCCCGACCTCTGAGAGAGCCGGCATCTCATACCGGATAAGCTGCCCGTCGGAGTTCAGCGTCTCGCCTTCAACAAACACACCGTTTGGATCTTCGACCGTTACGTTCATGTCTGAGATCGGTTCAGAAAAGATCAAGTCGATAAAGTCAACGGTGCCACCAGTGCGTTGGGTAGGCGACGGAGACGATTGCAACATCTCAGTGTGAGCGCTCACCATCGGAGCAAACGAGCCCACAACAACCGCGGTCACCGCCGCCACAACAGCGACAGCGCGAATAGTCCGGTTCGTTGCAGCGCGCACGGCGAATCTACTTCTTCGGATAAGCCAGCGATAGACCGGCGAATTCCCACGGACAACTAACTAACCGCCCCGACCCGGACAACGTAATAAAGGCAGTCTTCATGTCTCGACCACCAAAGCAGATGTTGGTGGTTATTGGATCGTCGAGCGGTACATGTCTAGTAGCTCCATCGGGGGTGATACTAGTAATGCCGCCTTTGCCAATGGTGGCAACACAGATGTTGCCTAGCCCATCAACGGCTAACGAGTCGAATAGTGGCCCGCCTTCAGGGTCTGCTAGCAACTGGCCTCGATGGTCGCGCCCGAAATACCCGGCGATTTTGCCTGGACCTGAAAGCGGCCACTGGTACAGCCGACCCTGGTGAGTTTCAGCTACGTAGAGCATGTCTTGATCTGGCGAAAGTCCGACACCATTTGGAGCGTCGAGAGGAAACACGACCTCGGTGATTTCTGAGCCATCAGCCTGGGCATAGTACAGCCCACCCCGATCGCGCTGCCTGGCTCGAACTTTGCCGTGATCAGTAAACCAAAATCCGCCGGAAGAGTCGAAGACGAGATCGTTCGGGCCTCTGAGCATGATCCCGTTTACTTCGTCGTAAAGCGTCTCGACCTCACCGGTGTGAATGTCAACTCTTTGGATCTTGCCGCCCGTGTAATCGCTAGGTTGCAAACCGGGCACGGTTAGCCCGTTGACCTCATGCCAAACAAAGCCGCCGTTATTGCAGATATAAATCTTCCCATCGGGACCGAGAGCGGCACCGTTTGGGCCACCACCAACCTCAGCTACAACATCGACGTCGCCATCTAAGGTGACTCTGGTTACTGTTCCACGGGCGATCTCGACCAGAATTATTGATCCATCGACATACCAAAGAGGCCCCTCAGGGAAATACAGCCCGGTGGCTAGCGTCGTTATTTCAGTCATAGACTCGGATCCACCGGTCCTCACTCGGGTAGTCACGTGCACACTGTACTTTCAGCCGTCCACTCAACACCAAAATAGCAGTTCAACGTAGCAGTTAAAATTGTGGCCTGGGCCCGGAGCAACGGTGATCTCAATTCTGGTTGACAGATTTGCATGAAACGAAATGTCGCTAGAAGAAGTCTCCGGTTAAAGAACGCATCATCGCAATCGCGGTTTCATCGACCGAATCACCAGCCATAAGTACAACTGAAACCAGCCAGACCGCTAGCAACACGATGGCCTCAACCTTATGGACCCGTTTACGGGTAACCATAAATAGCCACGCCACCACCGCCACGACGATCATGCAAATTACGCCGACGACTCTGAGACCGTCATCTGAAATTTGGCCAGGACCGATCAGAGAAATTGCGCTTCCAACCGCCAAGCTATTGAAAATATTGCTTCCAAGCAGATTTCCAAGAATCAAGTCAGTCGCACCCTTTCGGGCTGCTGCCACCGCTGTCACCAATTCTGGCAGTGACGTTCCCATGGCGACAAGGGTGAACCCAACGAATCCTCCGCCAAGACCAAACTCTTCCGCCACCGCGGTCGCTCCCCACACCAGGAGCTGAGCACCGATGACGGTGCCGACAAGACCTCCGAGGGTCATCAGCAGATCCTTACCTAAGCGTGGTTCGGCTCCGTCATCTTCGATCTCTACCCGGCCGCTTGAGATGATCAGCCACAAGGTAACAACCAAAGCAACCAGGAGAATCGCACCTTCTAAACGAGTCAACCCGTTCCGGGTAAAGAACCCGAACAGACAAACGGCGAAGAGCGAAAGCGGAGCCTCCCTCGACAAAACCCCTTTGGTAACGAGCAATGGCACTAGTAAGGCTGCTGCGCCAAGCACCAGCGTGAGGTTGGCCACGTTGCTACCAACAACGTTTCCAACGCCGAGATCGAGATCGCCGTTTGATGCTGCGATTCCTGACACTAGAAGCTCGGGGGCGCTGGTTCCGAACCCGACGATCACGGCCCCAATGACGACTGGGGATATTTTGAGGCCACGGGCCACATTGACGGCACCGTCAACGAAAAGGTCGGCTGCTTTGGCCAGCAAAAACAGGCCAACAAGAATTTCTATAGCTGCTATCAGCAGTGTTGGTTCAGCGAGAAAGCCCACTCAACTGAGGCTATACGGGCCGCAGACAACTTAGACTGCTCGTCAGAAACAGCAACAAACAACGGTGAAGTCGAACTAGTTGTCGTGGTTTCGATTCTTGTAACCCGGAGGTGGAGCCAGCGCCGGATCAAAATCACCGGCAAAATCATCGTCATCGTCATCGTCATCGTCATCGTCGGAAGCAATGTCTGAGTGGTCGTCGACAACCGGATCGAGATGCTCGTCTTCCCAGTTGGAACCACTCTGATCTTGCGAAGCTTCCGCTTCATCAGCGCTACCTTTTCCGGGATTCTCGCCTTCAACGTTGAACGCCTCATCGAAGTCGTCCGCTGACAGTGACTTCTCGCTGGCGGCCCTCATTTCCTTGGAACGAGCCGATGAGGTCGGATGGGTTGAGCTCCGAGGCGTCTTCGCTCCCCCAGATTCAGCGTCTACATCAAACGGTTGGGCTGCTCCAAGGTCCTCGGCCACTTCGTCGTTGTGAATGACTCTCAAATTCGGAGATAGGGCCGGTTCGGGCATCGGGTTCTGGATGTCGGCCAACGTTTTGCGTCTCGGCTTCGGTTCATCAACGACCGGCTGACTCGCCGTTTGAGCGGTCGGCGATTCTGTGGTCACGGCCGAGCTCGCCGCTACCGGCTCTGGCTTTGAGTCCGAGGCTACGGCTGGTTTTGGTTCTGGGGTCGATGGTTGTGGGTCTCTTCGCAAGGCTCGGGATTGAGGCCGGACCGGGGCCACCGGCTGCGCCGTGGTAACCCCTTTCGGGAAGCGACCGGCGTCAAGGTCTTCGCTGGTCATCATCACCTCACGAGCTTTTGAACCAATTGACGGGCCAACGACACCGCGCTCTTCCAGCAAGTCCATTAGTCGACCAGCTCGAGCGAACCCAACCCGCAGCTTACGCTGCAACATCGACGTCGATCCCAACTGTGACCGGACAACAAGCTCCATGGCCTGAAGTAGAAGATCGTCGTCACCCTCGTCGCCGGTTGTTCCGCCAGGAAGGAACGAGCTAGCATCTCCGCCCGATTCTTCACCGAGCACCCGGCTGTCGTATACCACCTCGGGTGCCTGGTTAATCCAGTGCTCGACGATCGACGTTACTTCGTCTTCGGTTACCCAGGCTCCCTGGAAACGGGTGGGAGTGCTCGTAGTTCCGTCGTTGATCAGGCCGTCGCCTCGCCCGACTAACCGTTCGGCCCCTGGTTGATCGAGAATCACTCGGCTGTCGGTAAGACTGGAAACGGCGAAGGCTAGACGAGCGGGAACGTTCGCTTTGATCAGGCCGGTAATAACGTTGGTTGATGGTCGCTGAGTTGCGATCACGAGGTGAATTCCGACCGCTCGGGCTTTCTGAGCGATTCGACAAATTGACTCTTCAACGTCTCGGGCCGCCACCATCATCAGGTCAGCGAGCTCGTCGAGAACTACGACGATGTAGCTGAGTTTCTGATACTCGGCCTGGGCACCATCGGCGGTGGTGTACGGGTCAAGCCGTTCCTCCTCGACTGCCTTGTTGAAGCCGTTCAGATCGCGCACGCCCACTTCGCTGAGCATGTCATAGCGTCGTTCCATTTCTCGGACGGCCCAAGCTAAAGCGTTAGCCGCTTTCTTAGGATCGGTGACAACCTCAGTGAGCAGGTGAGGCAAACCCTGGTATTGGGTCAGCTCTACCCGTTTCGGGTCCACCAAGATAAGCCGCACTTGATCGGGCGTTGACCGCATCAAGATTGAAGTCAACATTGAGTTGATACAACTCGACTTACCGGAACCAGTTTGCCCGGCGACCAAAAGGTGAGGCATGGAAGCCAAATTGGCCATGATTGTTCGACCAGTGATGTCGCGGCCAAGGGTGACTTCGAGTGGGTGAACGGCCTGAGTTGCTTCTTCAGAAACGAGCAAATCGCCAACAGTGATGATTTGTCGGCGAACGTTTGGAACTTCCACGCCGATGGCCTGTTTTCCCGGGATGGGGGCCAAGATCCGAACATCGGGAGTAGCCATGGCGTAGGCGATATCTTTGTGCAGGGTCGTGACTCGGCTGACCTTTACGCCAGGGCCAAGTTCGAGTTCGAATCGGCTGACCGTCGGTCCAACTACGACTCCGATTAGCCGAGTTTCAACGCCGTGCTCGGCCAACGCATGCTCAAGCTGGCGTCCAGTTTGTTCAACCGATGCCCGATCGACGTCTTGGACTTCGGTTCGATCAAGAATGTCCATCGATGGAAGATGCCAACTGCCTTGTTGGGGCTGTGGCGCTGCAACGGTCAATCCTTCGACCACAGCAACTTGAGGAACCTCAATGAGCGGCTCTACTTCGTTTTCCCATGCCCGATCCGAACCAGGTTCATCGTCCACTGGACCTGAACCGTCTTCGAACATGGTGGTTTGGTCATCGGCGTCGGCCCGAAGGTCGATGTAAGTTTCTGATTCCTCTTCGTCCAACTTGGCGGGAGAATCTTCAAACAGCGATGCCAACCCATCTGGGCGATCATCAACCGGGTCGACGTTAATTTCCCGGGCGAAACGGCGCTCCAGTTCCAGGCCGTCGTACCATCCTCTGGCCCGGTCCCAGACCAGGCTCCAACCATCAGCTACCGAGTCGGCCGCGCTACCAAGAGACAGCGAAGTCAGCAGCACCGCAGCTGCGATCAGCATGAAGGCAGTAGTTATTACTTCGCCCCAGAATCCCAGATAACGTTCAATGGTGCCGCCGATGAGGACGCCAACCCAACCGCCAGCGCGAGACAAGTCGGCAGTCGACGACGACCAAAACGGTCGACCACCAGTCATATCAAGAATGCAGAAGATGGCGGCAACGACGAAAGCCCACGCCAGGTAATGAGCCCACGCGACCTTCCGTTTGCGTCGGGTTGTCTTTCGTTTTGTCTTTCCTCTAACCAGCTGCCAACCAGCCGCGATTAAAGCGAGCGGTACGACAAAACGTACGAGCCCGAATACGGTGCCGGTAGCCGTAGCCAATGCTTGGCCGAGAATACCAGTCGCTCCGGTGTAGAGGCCAAGACCGAGAATGACGCCAAGAGCAACTAGTGCAAGCCCTTGGATGTCCCTGCGGTCTTCTTGGGCGCGACGTTTGGCACTCTTCTTGCGTGCCGGTTTCCGTCCGCCCGTAGCCCCTGAACCGGAACCTTTTGAGTTCCGAGTAGTTGTTGCCACAGTGAACTAACAATAGTGGACACAGATCGTGATTGGCGGGAGGGTCAACGAATTTCGCCTCTCCGCCCCTGCCTGCTGGACCAGAAGGTAACGAAATTCAGCTATTCGGCCCGAATTAGACCAGTCTCTCAGCCGACAAAACCTCGTGATCCGGGCCTACTTGCGTGGTGCCGCTTCCTCGTGAGCCCCCAAAATAACCGGAACTACCATTGGTCGAAGCCTCGTGCGTTTGTTGATAAATCGCCCTACTGACCGACGGGCTGCTCGTTCAAAGTCAGGCCTTGCCCGTTTGCCTTGGGCGATCGCTTCTTCGATCGCTTCGCGAACGGCCAGCGTTGCCTCTTTGGACAGTTCGTCGCCCTCGTCGCCGTCAACCCAGCCTCTACTAACAATTTGAGGTTCACCCAACAGCTCAGCGTTGGGCCCAACTATCGACAGCGAAACGATAACCGAGACGAATCCGTCTTGTCCCAGAACTTTGCGGTCTGACAGCACGCTCTGATCGATGGCGCCAACGGAACCGGCCCGGTATATGTACTCAGCTGGTACCGCTTCACCTCGCTTCACCCCATTGTCGCTTACGATCACTGAATCACCGTCTGAGCACATGACAACGTGATCAGCCGGGGTTCCCATGTTGGTAGCTAAGCGAGCATGAGCGGCCATATGCCGATACTCGCCGTGAACGGGGATGAACCATTCGGGGGCGACAATTGAATGCATTACTCGGAGCTCTTCGGCTTTAGCGTGGCCGGTAGCGTGAACGTCGGCACTGCCGGAGTGTACGACCTCGGCACCAGCCCGTATCAGCCCATCGATTACCTTTGAAACGCTTGACTCATTACCCGGTATTGGGTGAGATGACAGGATCACGCAATCGCCATCTTTGACCGCTAGCCATTTGCTGTCTCCCGATGCCATTCGAGCGAGCGCCGACAGGGGCTCGCCTTGCGAACCGGTGGAGATAACACAAACCTTGCCGTCTTCAAGATCGTCGATTTCTTCGATGTCGCGGAGTTTGGAGTCTGGAATATGGAGAAGTCCCATTTCCTTGGCTAATGCCACGTTGGAATTCATCGACCGGCCGAGGGTGGCGACCACTCGTCCAGAAGCAATGGCAGCATCGGCGATTTGTTGAACTCGGTGAATATGGCTGGCAAAGCAGGCAATTATTATTCGCCTGTCGGCTCGTGCTCGGAACAAGTCCTGAATCGAATCGCCAATCGACGATTCTGACGCAGAGAAACCTTCTTCTTCCGCATTGGTCGAATCACACAAGAACAGACGAATGCCCTCGTCTTTTGCTAGATGCCCAAGGCCGGCAAGATCGGTCATGCGACCGTCTACCGGGCGCATGTCGAGCTTGAAGTCTCCGCTGTGGAGCAGCACTCCTTGTGGCGTGTGGAATGCTGTGGCGAACCCGTGAGGCACTGAGTGAGTAACGGGGAAGAATTCGAGATCAAACGGGCCGACATTGATTCGATCGCCGTCGCTTACTTCGATGAAGCTCGCTTCGTCGAGTAGGCCCCGCTCTTTGATTCGATTCTTAGCCAGTCCGATTGTCAGTGGCGAGCCAATGATTTTGAGAGGCATCTCTTCTAACAGAAATGAGAGCGCCCCAATGTGATCCTCATGGCCGTGGGTGCAGACAACACCCTCTACTCGGTGAGCGTTTTCTCGCAAGTAGGTGAAGTCCGGCAGGACCAGATCAACGCCCGCAGTATCAGCGTCGGGAAACATGAGGCCACAGTCGATCAGCATGATTCGGCCATCCACTTCGACCGCAGCACAGTTGCGACCGATCTCGCCCAAGCCTCCAAGGAATGTGACTCGTACTGGAGCTGCCATCTTATGCCTCGCTCAAACTAAGGGCGGCGATAACCGATCGAGATCGCTCAGCCATATCAGCTGGTTCGGGTCCCATCGGGAGTCGACACGAGCCGACTGAAACGCCAAGTAGGTTCATGATCGACTTGGTCGGGACCGGGCTTGGAGCATCGTCGTAGGCGAAGTGGCCGTAGGCTGCCATCATCGACTGGTTCAGTTTCATCGCCTCGGCCACAGAACCTTTTTCATAGGCTGCAACCATGTCCGACATTGCTTGGCCCATGTAGTGGGTGATGACTCCCACGACGCCGACAGCGCCGACCGATAGCAACGGGAGGGTCATTCCATCGTCACCTGAGTAAACCTCAAAGTCGTCGCCCACGCTAGCGATGACCTCGGCCGTAGCCGATGGATCTCCAGCTGCGTCTTTTAGCGCCACGACATTCGGCACCTTAGCCAGTTCGACGATTGTTGCCGATTCCAATTTGCGAGACGTGCGCCCCGGCACGTCATAAAGCATGACTGGGCAGTCGGTGGCTTCGGCTGATGCTTTGAAGTGTTCGTACAAGCCCTGCTGCGATGGCCTGTTGTAGTAGGGGGTGACGGCCAGCACGCAATCGGCGCCAACGTCGGTAACCATCTCGGTGTTTTTGACCGCACTTCGGGTGTCGTTACTTCCAGCCCCAGCGACCATAATCGCATTCGGAATTGCTTCTCGAACTGCCACCATAAGATCCCGTTGCTCTTCGAAACTAATCGTCGGTGACTCACCGGTGGTTCCGGCGACGACGACACCATCATTGCCATTGGCGACCAAGTACTTGGCTAGATTCTGCGCTCCATCGAGATCGAGGTCGCCCGTCGCAGTGAACGGTGTGACCATCGCGGTCAGAACGGATCCAAATCTTGCCATTAGTGTTTCTCCGATGCTCGGTCTATCCCGAGAGTTGCCAGCAAATCTTCGTGTAATTCAAACCAGACTGTGTGATACGACTCGATTATTGGCTTCGTGAACCAATCGTTGTCGCCGCCTCGAAGCTTGTCTAAGGCAAAAACGAACCTCGGTCCGTAGTTGCCGTACCGTTCGAGCGCTTCTCCTAGTTCAGCACAAATCGGCTGAACCGCCTCGTCAATTTTTTCGAGCTCAGAAATCACCGCAGCGTCGTAGGCCGGATCACTGTGATCGTTCATAATCTGGGCATCTTGATCCTTAACCTGCCAGCTCGTACAAGCGGCCAGCATCCGGCCATTTAGAGCCAAGAATTGTTGGTAGCACGACACAACAGCGTCTCGTTGGCCGGCACCGTCGAGCTCTGCGCTCAAGAGCCGCTCGTTCTCTGCTCGTCCCTCGGCCGTCATCATCCAACCTGACCGGGCACCTTCTCGATAGTTGGTAAATCCCCCGGTTGACGCCTCGTTCAGAGCATCGTTTACCTCGGACTCCGAGACACCGAGAAAGTCGGCGATTACCTTGGTTTCGGCAAATCCCTTGAGCCGAAGACCGTGGAGCGCAAGCAACGACATATTTGGTTCAGCCATAAGGTTCAAATACTACCAGAGTGGCTGCCAGAGCCAAGGCTCCCACCCTCTCGTGAACATACTGCCATGAAGGCCACGTCGCCGAAATGGCGAGTTGGGGTGGATCATCAGTGGTGCCTTGTGCCCAGTTGGCGCAATATTGGCCGATTAGTCGCCGCCCTCAGCATCAGTTCTGGCCCGACGGAACACAACCGCCCCATAGAATCCGGTTCCGAGGATGGCGAAGATAAACCATTGCACGGCGTAGCTGCGGTGCGAACCTTCGTTGAGGCCAGGAAGCGGCACTGGGTCAGGAAACGATGCCAGCGCTTGGTCTTCGGGTCGGAGCTGGAGCCAAACTAGCGGCAGCTCTCGCTCCAGTCGAAACGACACTCTTTCAGTGTCAAGTCGAGGTAGAACGTCGCCAGCTCCAGCATCGACTGCGCCGGGCCACTCTCGGGCCACTGATTGCCGAAGCCACCCAGTCAACCGGACAGACCGAGCAGGAACTGCCGTCAACTCACCGTCGCTGTTTATGGGAACGAATCCTCGGTTTACCGCAATCTCGCTGCCGTCATCGAGCAGCACGATCCCTACAACCCATTCACCAGCCACGCCCCCTTGGGAGCGGTTGGCAACCCGCACGAAGTCTTCGTCGACATATTCCCCATCGATCTGAACAAGCCGATAATCAAGGTCTGAAACGTCGGCTGGGAGCGAAGATATTGGCTCGGGCTGGCCGAACGATCGAGCAGCAATGATTTCGTTCTCGGCTCGTCGTTCCTGAAGCCGGTTCAGTTGCCAAAATCCAAGGCAAACGAACGACACGATCACCGAGGCAGCGAACAGGTGAGAGAAAATCCAGAACGGTCGGCGGGAGAAACCCCAATCGCGACGATTGGTGACGCGACGGTGACCGCCACCAGTTCGCTCGATACTCCGATTCGTTTGCGACACACCTCTACTGTACGGAGCTACGCCAAGGAGCTAAACCCAAAAGTGCCATTGCCCACAATCTCGGTTAGGTCAGCTGAAATTGCGACCTAGACAAATTTTCTGCTCGGCGCATGGCATTCGGGCTGATTGGTGACACACTCTCCATGTGCTATTTGAGCGAGGTAATCCGCCTCGGAAGGCGATCGTACGAGTAGTCGTAGTGATCGTTATCGCAATCTACGTTGGGGCCCAGATCGGTGATCTGCTGTTTGGGGCCATCATTGATGAGCGCCCAGAACTGCTAATTGCGCTCAATCCGCACAATCGAAACCTTGTTTTGGCCACGAACCAGCTTGATGCGTGGACGTACTACATCGTTGGAATGGCCCGAATGTCCATTTCTGGGCCGCTCTACTTTCTTCTTGGCTATTGGTATGGCGACAAAGCAATGGCGTGGACAGACAAGCGCAGCAAGACGTTCGGACCCATGCTTCGCGACGGCCAGGGCCCGTTGCGAAAAATGTCATACCCACTGGTCTTCGCGTTCCCAAACAATCTTCTCTGTGGATTGTCCGCTATCGCCGGGGCTCGACTGCGAACCTTCATGATCTGCTACATGAGCGGGGCCGTAGTTCGGCTCTATTTGATCCGACGGCTGGGCGAAGTGTTTGAGTCGCCCATAAGAGGGTTGGTTGATCGCATTGCCGAATACCAAACCCCGGTGTTGATCGTCTCAGCTATTTTGGTGGCCTGGACTGTCTTTCGAGAGTTCCGAGGCGGGACCTCACCGTTCAAAGCGTTCAGCAAACTGGGCGACGAGAACGACGATGGCGGCCCAACCGATGAAGGCAGCACGCAAACCTAGCTGGTTAGAGCCCGAGCGCAGCGTCCAGTCCGACGGTAAGGCCGGGCATTTCAGAGATGCGCCGCACTGCGAGCACGACGCCGGGCATGAACGACGAACGATCGTAGGAGTCATGACGGATGGTCAGCGTTTGCCCTTCGGCGCCGAGCACAACTTCTTGATGAGCGGTCATGCCGCGCATTCGAACTGAATGGATCGGGATGCCGGCTGGACCAACCGCCCCCCGGGCGCCAGGGATTGTTTCCGACTCGTTCGGATCATCCAACCATGAACTGCTGGCTGCAGCCATACGCTCCGCAGTGGAGATTGCCGTGCCGCTTGGTGAATCTTTCTTACCTTCGTGGTGAAGTTCGATTATCTCGCCCGATTCGAAGAACGGGGCTGCCAACTCGGCAAAGCGCATCATCAGAACTGCGCCGATGGCAAAGTTCGGCGCGATTAGACAGTTTGACTCTTGGAAGACGGACTTGATGCGGTCAAACTCGTCCTCGGTAAAGCCTGAGGTGCCAACGACGGCGTGAATACCATTCTTGGAGCAGTACGCCAGATTCTGGCGAGCCGCTTCGATGTGGGTGAAGTCGACCATTACGTCAACCTCGGACGCGGTCAATCCGACCGAGTCGGAGACCACAGCGAAACTCGGCCCATCGATGCCGGTTACTTCGCCGATGTCGATCCCCTCAAATGAGGGGTCAACCGCTGCTACAAGATCGAGACCATCCGCATCGGTGATGGCGTGGGCCACCGCAATTCCCATGCGGCCCCCCACTCCGAATACACCAACACGAATGGTCACAATCGTTAAACGTTTCTTAGTTAGCTTCGGCCTCGGCCACGACCGCGACCCCGACCACGACCTCCGCCTCGGCGGTCGTCATCAGAAACAACTGGGGCGCCTTCTGGCCCAAGCTCGCCGAATCCGTCAGCCTCGAAATTGTCTTCGAATGACATTGAAACCGAGTCATCGGTCTTCGATTCGACAGGTCGGGTTGCCGTAGCTGCACCACCTCGGCCGCCGCCGTTAGAGCGACGTCCGCCTCCACCGCCTCCACCAGCTGGTTCACTGGTGTCGCCAGCAATCTTCAGTGACACCTTGCCGTTCGGATCGATGTCTTCGACCTCGACCTCGATCTCTTGACCGAGCTCAAGTACATCCTCTACCCGGTCAATCCGTTTACCTTGGCCGATCTTCGAGATATGAAGCAGGCCGTCTCGACCAGGAAGAATATTGACGAAGGCGCCAAACTTGGTGATGTTGACAACTCGGCCAGGGTAGGTGGCCCCAACGTCGGCCGTTGGCGGATCGAGAATCAAGCGGATCTGACGTTCAGCTTCGTCAACAACAGCTTTGTCGGTCGCCGCAATGGCAACGATGCCAACAACGCCATCGTCGTCTACCGAAATGTCAGCACCGGTCTCGCCTTGAATGGCGTTGATTACCTTGCCCTTAGGCCCGATAACCTCACCGATTTTGTCGACAGGAATTTCGAAGCTAATGATCTTCGGTGCACCGTCTCGAACACTCTCGCGAGGAGCAGCAATAGCGTCGTTCATCACGTCGAGAATCTTCAGACGGGCATCTTTAGCCTGCTGAAGAGCCTTAGCGAGAACGTCTGATGGGATTCCGTCGATCTTGGTGTCGAGCTGCAACGCAGTCACGAACTCCGACGTTCCGGCAACCTTGAAGTCCATGTCGCCGTAGGCGTCTTCGGCTCCGAGGATGTCAGTTAGCGGAAGGTACTTGCCTTCGGCGTAGATGAGTCCCATGGCGATGCCAGCTACTGGCGCCTTGATTGGCACACCGGCATCCATCAGCGAGAGGCTTGACCCACAAACTGACGCCATTGAGGTTGAACCATTTGAGGAGAGAACTTCTGAAACCAGGCGGATGGTGTATGGCCACTCTTCTTCCGATGGGACAACCGGAACAAGCGCTCGTTCAGCCAAAAGACCATGGCCGATCTCGCGTCGCTTCGGACCGCGCATGAAGCCGGTCTCACCAGTTGAGAATGGTGGGAAGTTGTAGTGGTGCAGGTACCGCTTGCGGTCGACCGGATCGATACCGTCGATCAGCTGATCCATTCGCTTCATGCCAAGCGTGGTGATGTTCAAGACCTGGGTCTCGCCTCGCTGGAACAAGCCTGAGCCGTGTACTCGAGGAACGACACCAACCTCTGATGACAACTGACGAAGATCGGCTGGTCCACGACCGTCGATACGTACGCCGTCTTCTACAACTCGTCGTCGGACAGTTGCTTTCGACAACGACCGGAACGCTGACTTGAGTTGCTTTTGAGCTAGCGCTTCGTCGTCTCCGGCGAATTGAGCTATCAGCCCAGACACGGTCTCGTCTCTGAGCGCACCTTCAGCGGCGCCACGATCGGCCTTATCAGCGATGCCCATAACTTCGACCATCTTGGTCTCGGCCGCCGCTTTTACTGCCGCGTACATCTCATCTGAGTAGTCGACCTGGACTGGGAAGTCCATGGTTGGTTTGCGACCGCCAGCTGCCTCTACTAGTTGGTTCTGTAGAGCAATGGCTTCTTTAATGTACTGTTCAGACTCGGTGAGAGCTGCGGCTAGCGCATCTTCGTCGACCTTTGGAGCGCCGTTTTCGTAGTTCGGCCACGACTTCTTGGTGCCGCCAGCCTCAACCATCATCACTGCCACGTCGCCGTTGTCGAGCTCGCGACCAGCAACAACGATTTCGAACGACGAGTCATCGCCTTCGGCATAGGTTGGGTGTGGAAGCCACTCGCCTTCAGCGGTGTATGCCAACCGAACGGCGCCAATCGGGCCATCGAATGGTACGTCGGACACCATCAGAGCGGCCGAAGCGCCGTTGATCGCGAGCACATCGTGGGGATTAACCATGTCAGCCGAAAGAACGGTGACAACGACGTGGGTTTCGTTGCGGTAGCCCTCAGGGAACGAGGGGCGCAGTGGGCGGTCAATTAGTCGACAGGTAAGGGTGGCCGTGTCAGCGGCTCTACCTTCACGGCGGAAGAACGAGCCGGGAATTTTGCCAGCAGCATATGAACGCTCTTCAACGTCGACGGTTAGGGGGAAGAAATCGATGCCATCTCGGACATTCTTTGCTCCCGTAGCGGCAACGAGAATGCTCGTGTCGCCCAAGCGGGCCATTACTGAACCGCTAGCGAGACCGGCCAATTTGCCAGTCTCTAAGGTTAGGTCAGGACCATCACCGCCGGTGATCGTCCCAGTAACGGAAACTGCTTCCGTCATGGTTGTACTCCTCTAGGTTTCTGTGGTGCCAGACGTCCTTCGTCGGCACAGGTATTGACAGGCCAGATCCCAGATTTCGACCACTCAAGTAAAACGCTAACCCGGGCGGGGGCATCGTTCTTTGCCTGAGGAGCCGGAAACTGGTCGCTGACCTACCTCTTTGTTGCGAATCTCCCAGTAGCCAATCGGCCGTTTGGGAGAACTTGATACCAGTTACGACCGATATCAACCAGCGAGATCTACTCGCCAAGTGGCCAAGCCTACTACTTTCGATAGCTATACCCTCGCATGGGTCAGTTCAGGTCACATCTGGACTGACGCTACCTCGGTGGCCGGGACGGCGCAAACAGTTGAAGGCCCTGCATGCAGCAGAAACTAACCAACTACGACACCACGCTGCACCTTGGTTGTTGCAGCTGTGTGACGGTGCTGTTAGATTGGCGCCGCGTGATTACGGCGGTCAGAACGACGCTTTCGCCCTGACGAAAGAGACTATTGTGTCAGTTCTATCATCTGAGACTTCAAGACCGGATCAGACACAGGTTTATAGCGGTCCCCCGCCAACCGCCCAGATCGTACCAAGCGCTCGACACCGATTTTTCGATGAGCCGAGAAACAGGCTATTTGCGGCCATTGTCGGCTTTTTGATCCTCGCGCTGCTCATCTTGACCGTCGTTGCCTTGGCTACCCGTGGTAGCGACGATGCCACCAGCACCGCCAATCAACCGTTCGGTTCGACTGACGGGGAAACCATCAGTCAGGTTGAACTAGAGCCAGCATCGGCTGGGGCGGGCGACGGACTGAGTCAAGACGCATCGGAGGTAGACGTCAACCCGTTAGCCGCTGACTCGATCACAACCGAGCCGTCCGCAATCCCGTCAACCGAGACAACGGCGACAACCGAAACCCCGACAACGACTGAAGCACCTACAACAAGCGCTAGCTCAACCACCGCTACTTCGACGTCAGCTCCGTCAACAACCGCGACACCGACAACCGCTGCCCCGACAACCGCTGCACCGACAACCGCCAGTTCAACAACTGCGCCCCCAACCAGTGCGACGTCTGCCAGTTCGGCGCCACCAGCAACCCCAGCTCCTACAACGACGGCGAAGCCGACAACTACCGCGGTGACTAACCCACCGCCCTCGACTGCGGCGCCCGTCACCCAAGCTCCGGTGGTCAATGCTTCAGCGGCTCAACAAATTTTGGCGCTTACCAATTCCGAGCGAGCTAGCGCCGGGTGCGGCGCTCTCGTCCTTAACGGCAACCTGAATACAGCGGCCCAACGACACAGCGAAGACATGCGAGCCAACGGCTACTTCAGCCACACCGGACTAAACGGTTCGAAACCATGGGATAGATCAGGGGCCGCTGGGTACCCGGGGCGAACCGTTGGAGAAAACATCGCTCAAGGCTATCGATCAGCCGAAGCTGTGATGACGGGCTGGATGAATAGTCCTGGACACCGGGCCAATATCTTGAACTGTAACTACAAAGATCTCGGCGTCGGCCTCAGCAGTTCCGGCAATTACTGGACGCAGCTGTTCGGCGCAACCAGATAACCTCGCTCACTGATCGGGCGGTAAAGCAACCCCTAGTGAACGGAGATGCGGCTTTAACGTCGGAGGCCGAGTTCGGCGATTAGCGAACGGTAACGCTCAACGTCGATTGATGCGAGGTAGTCCAGCATTCGACGTCGGCGGCCGACAAGGGCGAGCAAGCCACGTTGGCTGTGGAAGTCCTTTTTGTGGATCTTCAGGTGTTCGGTCAGATGGTTAATCCGATCGGTGGCCAAGGCGATCTGTACCTCAGGCGAACCGGTGTCGGTTGCCGTCTTTTGAAACTTCTCGATCGTGCCAGCCTTAGGCTTTAGATTGGCTGCTTTGTTGCTCATTGTCGGTGCTCCGAATTCGTAGAGGATTACATGGAGTTGGGACCAGGGGCCCGGCCATCACCTTCGATATCCGAAAAGTAACAGCCCATGCAGGGTACCGGGGAAACTAGCAGGAAGCGCAAATATGGACGACAGATCTAGCCGAACCGGCGAACCAGACACCCGTCAGTGACGCCGACAGCCGGGCAACCTCCGATTGGTTGGAGCGGTGGCAACAATGAACTCGAGCTAGAACCATCTCCAGGCAAGCGCATAGGTCTGCTAATTGCGGGAATGGGCCTGTCAGGCGGGTTGCTGTTTCTCTGGTACTAATTGTCTTTTTTGGAATCAGTTGCGGTGGCCGACGGTCGAACAAACCCTGGAGAGCCGGGATTGCATCGTCTACTAGTGTTACCGGAATGGCTCCTGAGGTAGTGGCTCCGTTTGGCCCCACAATGTGACGATGCAGATCTCCGAGTATGAAACGTTCGTTGTCGGAAACCCCCCACCACACAAAGGTGGGCGGTATTTCATCTTTGTCAAGCTTGTAACCGACGACGGGATTGTTGGCTACGGAGAGATCTACACCGCCACGTTTTCCCCGAACATTGTGGCGGCGATGATTGAAGATGTGTGCGAGCGGCACGTCGTTGGCGTTGATCCGCACCACATCGAAAAATTGTGGCGACGGACCTACAGCAGTGGCTATAGCGCTCGACCCGACCTGTCTTTGGTCTCGGTCTTGAGCGGCATTGAGATGGCTTGCTGGGACATCGTCGGCAAGGCGCACGACAAGCCGATCTATGAGCTGCTTGGTGGCCGAGTCCACGAGCGACTCCGTTCGTACACCTACATTTACCCAGCCGACGACGACATCGACGAAAGCGCTTACTCGATTCCCGACATAGCGGCGGCCCGAGCCGAACACTACGTTGCTATGGGGTTCACAGGGTTAAAACTGGACCCAATGGGTGGGTATTCAAGCTTCGATCCTCGCCAACCTTCTCTGGAACGTTTGGACCTAGCCGAGGCCATGTTGGCCGCCATTCGCGAAGCCGTTGGTTCTCGGGCTGACATTTTGTTTGGCACTCACGGCCAATTCAGCCCATCAGGAGCGATTCGGCTAGCCAAACGAATCGAGAAGTTCGATCCGCTGTGGTTTGAAGAGCCGACGCCAGCAGAGATGCCAGAAGAAATGGCCAAAGTGGCAGCGGGCACCAGCATCCCAATCGCAACCGGCGAACGGCTGACCACGAAATACGAGTTCAAACGAGTTCTTGAAACGGGGGCCGCGTCGATCCTCCAGATGGCCCTGGGTCGGGTCGGTGGCCTGTTAGAGGCCAAGAAGATCGCAGGCATGGCTGAGGCCTTTTACGCCCAGCTAGCGCCCCATCTGTACTGCGGACCGATCGAAGGGGCCGCTAACGCTCAACTCGGGTTCTGCAGCCCAAATTTTCTGATTTTGGAGAGTATTGAAGACTGGGGCGGTTTCCATTCCGAGATACTTCGCTCCCCTATGCCGTTCGAAGACGGCCACGTGCTGGCTCCAACTGCGCCTGGTCTCGGAGTCGAACTCGATGAGGACATAGCAAGGGCGAACCCGTACCTTGGGTCCGCCCTGCATCTTGAAATGGATAGTTCGCCGATAGCAGCGGACTAGGTTGTCGCAACTACAGAATCTGGCTAAGGAACAGCTTGGTTCGATCGCTCTTCGGGTTGGTGAAGAACGCTTCCGGCTCGTTGATTTCCACTACGTTGCCGTCTTCCATAAAGACCACTCGGTCTGCTACCTCACGGGCGAAGCCCATCTCGTGAGTAACCACGACCATGGTCATACCGTCTTCGGCCAGACCCTTCATTACGTCAAGAACTTCCTTGATCATTTCGGGGTCGAGCGCTGAGGTCGGCTCATCAAACAACATCACTCGGGGTTCCATAGCCAATGATCGGGCGATCGCAACCCGTTGCTGCTGGCCACCGGAGAGTTGGCCGGGGAACTTCTCAGCTTGCTCCGGGATTCCAACTCGCTCCAACAAAGCCATCGCAGTTTCTTCTGCTTCTGCTTTCGGCTTTTTGCGAACCCAGATTGGGGCCAAGGTGATGTTGTCGAGCACGGTTAGGTGCGGGAACAGGTTGAAGCTCTGGAATACCATTCCTACTTCAGACCGGATCTTCTCAATGTTTCGAAGGTCGTTGCTCAGCTCAATGTTGTCAACGACAATGCGGCCTTCTTGATGAACTTCAAGCCGGTTGATACATCGGATTAGGGTTGACTTACCCGAGCCTGAAGGCCCGAGAACAACCATCACTTCCTTCTCCTTAACGTCTAGATCGACGCCGCCAAGCGCTTGGAAGTCACCGAACCATTTCTTGACTCCCTCGCACCGAATCATGTCTGGGCGGTTGAGCAGCTCTTGGCTCACATCTGCATTGGTCATACTCATGGCTGCAACTCCTGAACTACCTGATCGAAACGAATAGAAATGGAACTTTGAGAAATAGATCTTTGAGATAGCGGTCGTTCACCGTAGGGGCCGGTCATTAGCGTGCTCCTACTGCGAGCTTGCGCTCCAGATTCTGAGAGTACTTCGACATTGCGAAGGCGAAGATGAAGTACACGAGCGAGATGAATAACAACCCGGGGATTTTGTCACCCAAGAAGTCAGTCTGAGCGGGAATCGATTTGTCAGCGACCCGCAAGAAATCGAAGCCACCGATAATCGCGATCAGCGACGTTTCCTTGAACGTCGCGATCGCTTGACCGACGAGCTGCGGGATACTCACCCGAAGTGTCTGCGGTAGGACGATGAACGCAGTTCGTTGACCAGTCGTTAAGCCGAGCGCGTCTGACGCTTCGAATTGCCCTTTGCGAATACTCTGCAAACCACCGCGAATGTTCTCAGCCATGTACGCACCAGAGAACAAGGTGTAGCCAAGGAGTACTGCTCCGAGTTCGGCTATGCCCATCCCCTCCGGCAAGAACAATGGAACCATGTTGGCAAAAAAGAACAGCACTGTGATCAAAGGAATACCGCGGATCAACTCGATATACCCAGTTGCCAACACTCGAAAGATCGGCATTTTCGACGTTCGGGCCAACGCCAAAGCGATTCCAAGCGGGAACGATAACAGCACTACGTAGTAAGCGATGCCGAGGGTTAAGGCTAGTCCACCTAAGATCGGGCCAGCGCTGACTTTCACACTGGCCGGAGTGTTGATTGCGGTGATCAACGCCTGCACCAAGGTGATGATGACGATCCAACCGGCGACAAACCGAACTCTGGCTCGAAACTCACCAGCGAACGTTGGAGCAGCCAGCGCGAACAACGCCAGTAGCAGCAGGCTCAGGCGAGCCTTCTGAAGCATCGGCCAGAGACCGAACAGTGTTTGGGCCCACTCGGGGCCGCCCAACCATTCGACCCAGTTGAACCCGAGCAGAGCGAAGAAGAACGTACTTAGAGCAAGTAGTAACAAGCCACCGGCTATGAGTCGTGCTTTCTCCCCGATCGTCGGGTTGGTAAGCAGATACAGAATGAATCCGCCACCGAGAGCAAACCCCAAAAGCATCGGGATATCGGTGGTTAGCACGTAGTTCCAGTCGAAGACCGGACCACGCCACACATAGAAGATCATGTAGGCGGGGCCAGCTATCCACCAGAGTCCCATGAACATTCGCCACGGCCGCTCCGGTATGACTGACCGAAGTGCTCTAGCGACAAAGTAACTGAGGATCGCTCCCCCAATGACCAGCGTCCAAGGCAGTTTGGTACTGATGTTGACCGTTCCTGGCAGGTGAATGATCTCACCGTCGACGAGTTCATGTCGTCCCCAAGGAACCAACCAAAGCAGACCAGCGAAGAAGAGTCCGGTAGCGACCAGCAACGCCTCAAACGGAATCGTGATTTCGTCAGAGTTCTTGATGCCAGCCAGCATCAGCCCCGGTAGGAAAATCAGTGCTCCGACTACGATCGACTGGAACATGCTGCGATTTTCCAACACGTCGGACCAACCGCCAAGCAGTGATCCAACCATGATCAATGCCCCGGTCGAAGCGATGGTTGTGCCCAATTTGCGAACGTCGATTGATGGCCTGGCATTGAAAGCAGCAAACGAAACAGCTGCCATTACCAAAAGCGCACCAACAGTAACCCAAACCCGCCAGTACTCATCACCGGGATAGTTGAACGTGGTCAGCAGGCGCATGTTTGTGCCGACTGCCTGCCAGTTCGTTTCTTCTTGGAAGATGAGCGTAATTACAAACCGAAGGACGTAGACCGAGACAATAGCGAAAACCACCGTCAAGATACTGTTCCCTACCGAGGAGAACAGATTGGTTTTCATCCAGCCGACGACGCTGGCCGATGATTTTGCCTTTGGTGGTCCGTTATCGATCGGATCAGAGCCATCAGTGATTGTGTCTGTAACGAAAGAGTCGGTCATCTTAGCGCTCCACAATGGCTAGTCGGCCATTAATCCAGTTGACGACGAACGAAATAGTAAGCGAGCAGGCTAAGTAGAAAGCCATCCAGATACTGAACACGGCCAGCACCTGATTGTTCTTGTTGAAGATACTTTGCCCAACCTGAACGACCTCGGAATAAAGAACGGCGATGCCGAGCGAGGTGTTCTTGGTGATGTTCAAATACTGGTTGCCGAGCGGCGGCATTATGACTCGGAAGGCTTGGGGCAGAACAACTTTGCGCAACGACTGGATCCTGGACAACCCAAGAGCAGCTGCCGCTTCCGATTGCCCCTTCGCTACCGCAAGCACGCCACCTCGAACAATTTCGGCGATGAAGCTGGCGGTATACAACACGAGTCCGACCAGCAACGCAGCATGGAAGTTCGTTAAGGTTGCGCCGCCGACATCGTAGTTAGAGAATCGACCCTCAGTTACTGATGGCCGAGCGGCGTCAATGACGGTGTTACTCCGACCGTCGCCGAATTTGTCAGCTATGACTTGGAACAAATCGCTGCCCGAATTGATAATCCAGCTCGATAGACCAGGCCAGATCACCCACAGAACTAGAGCAGCCATCGCTGCGCCGAGGAGCGAGAACAACATCCTGAAGTAATCGTCGTCGGTCAGCTTGGCCATACCAGCTGGCGATCGACGGCTGTTGAGGAACCGGCGGATCCAGTTAAGCGATGCTCCGACGGCTACGACCGTGAGCAGCACTTGCACGACTACCTGGGGAACTGAACCCCATGCATCAGAGATGGCTTGGAAGACGGGCCCCAGAAAGGCCATCACCGGATTCAAGAACCAAGCAATCACTGCCAGCACGAACGCCACGCCGAGACCTATCAGACCAGCATGGGTTTCGCCGCCTTCAAGCTCTCTCTTTTTAACCCGGTTCCGGTAGACAAACCATGCAATGAGTCCGAAAGGAATCATCAAGGCTAGCCACTGGTAGAAACCGTCAGAGATGAACACCCGAGGGATCGACACTCCCTTGTTGGAGATGTAGAGCCACCCCGGAATCGGACCGGACGGAGGCGTTACTTCAACGCTGGCGAGCGCCTCCGATGCGAGCTCGACGTTTCCGTCAGCCAGCGCGGCGGCCGCCTCCCTGATAAACCCGGTACCGGCTGCCGCCTGATCTTGCGGGGCCGCCAGCTGGGTAAGGCGAGCGGCGAGCTCTGTTCCTTCTTCACCTGATACCCCATCGTCGACTGCTGCGGTAATGGCAGCCAGTTCAACTTCACTCGAGTTGTTAACGAGCTGAGGTAACGTGTTGAAAACCGTTAGCCAGAAAATGATCTGGACCAACACCGGAATATTTCGTAGGCCCTCGACGTAGGCCGACGCGGCCTTGTTCGCCATCCAGTTGGTTGAGAGCCGGGCCAGACCGACGATAACTCCGAGGATCGTCGCCGCGATAATACCGATGATGGACGTCCGGAGGGTGTTGACCATACCGACCCAAAGCGCTCGGCCAGCGGTGTCAGGCGTTTGGTCGATACCTTCGCCAAGTTGAATGTTGGCCGGGTCAGATAAGAAATCGTAACTGACGGTAAAGCCCTTGGCAGCCAAGTTCGACCTGGCTACGACAGCAAGAAACCAGAACAGACCAATAGTTATTGCGAGTACTGCGATCTGCAAAATCCATCTGAGGACAGTTACGTTCCGCCACGGAGGCGGCCGCCTTTGTTGGACCAGCTGTGAACTCTGTTGCGCTGACGCCATTTCTCTCCCTGCGCTTTTCTCTTCAACCACGACAGCACTGTCGAAGCCACACCCTAACCCCAACGATACTGGCCATCGCCAATTTGCACTTCCGACGGCGATTCGGCCCGAAGACCAGCAAACGAAAAGGGGTGAGCCATACGGCTCACCCCTAAACGTATCGACTAGTTCACCGGAAATCTAGTGCCGACTCCCGGTTGTAACTACAAGATTATTGCTTATCTCAACCAGTTGACTAGCGTGCTGGCGGAGCGTAGATGAGGCCACCCTCGTTCCAAGCAGCGTTAGGGCTGCCGTCACGCTTGATGCCCACAGGTCCGAGGCTTCGGGTGAACATTTCGTCGTAGTTACCAACTTGGCTAATTACGTTGTAGAAGGCGTCAGCTTCGAGACCCATCTTGGTCTGAAGTTCTCCACCCTGCTTCTCACCGTCAACATCTTCACCTTCGAAACCGAGCAGTCGCTGCATTTCTGGGGTGCCGTTAGCCAAAGCGTCGTCGACGTTAGCAGACGTTACGTCTTGCTCGTCAGCGAGGATGGTGGCGTATACGGTCCAGTTAACAACGTCAGCCCACTCAGAGTCGTTCTGAGCGTAAACAGGGCCAAGTGGTTCCTTAGAGATAGGCGCTGATGGGAAGATAACCCACTCTTCACCCTCTGGTTGCTGCTTAGCCTTACGGCCAACGAGTCCAGAACCGTCGGTGGTGATCAAGTCACAAGAACCAGCAATGAAGTTCTCCGTCACAATGTCGAAGTCTTCAGCGGTGTTCAAGGTGATTTGGATACCAAGTACATCTGCTGCTTCAGAGATGTTGGTTTCAGTGGTGGTACCAGCGTTGGTGCAAACAACAGCGCCGTCCATGTCTTCTAGCGTTGAGTCAGCGGTAAAGCCGGCAGAAGCCTTGCCCATTACCTGCTGGCCGTCGTAGTAGGTGGTCGGACCAAAGTCCATGCCTACTTCGGTGTCACGGCTTTGGGTCCAGGTCGAGTTACGCATGAGAACGTCAACGTCGCCAGACTGAACCGCACTGAATCGCTCAGCAGCAGTTAGAGGAACGAATTCAACAGCTTCAGCGTCGCCAAGCACTGCAGCGGCAACTGCACGGCAGTAGTCGGCGTCGAAGCCCTGCTGAACACCTTCAGAGTCAGCTTCAGAGAATGCAACTGCAGCGCCAGAAACGCCACACTTTAGGGTGCCGGCAGAAATGACCGAAGCCAAGGTGCCGCCACCTTGAGTTAGTTCGACGTCGCCGTCATCACCATCATCGCCGCTGTCTCCGCTGTCGCTACCTTCTTCAGTGGTATCGCCATCGTCGCCATCGGCATCGGCGTCAGTATCGCCACCACCGCAGGCCGCGAGGGCGAGCGTTGAAGCGAATAGAAGCGCCAAAAGACGCTTGAGGGTTGTTGTAGACACTGTTAGAAACCTCCCCGGTTTTTGGTCGATCCCGCAGGGCAACTCTGCCTTTGCAAGATATGCGCCGACCATGTGTCATGCTAAGCGCCTCACAGTACAACGAACGCGACCAAATTGGTGCCCATCACCGTGATTTCATCGCGAGCCGTAACATCTTGGTCACTCGCAAAACGATTGTTCCAGGAAAGGCTTCAGAACCCAGCAAGATAGCCGTTACAAAGCCGTCATCAGCCTAGTAGACCGATGCGATTCACTATGGAGATCGCTTAGGCCAACTTAGTGTTCGGACAATGCAGCCCGAGCTCGACTGATGTCTATCTGCAGTTGGTCCCGTAGCGCCTCTATGCCGTCAAAGCGCTGCTCTGAGCGCAACAGCTCGACGAACTGAACCCGGGCTAGCTCGCCGTACAAATCACCATCGAAGTCGAGGAGATGGGCTTCGACTAGAGAATGCTCGGCGTCTTGGTAAAACGTTGGCCGCTTGCCGATATTTATGGCCGCTAAATGGCGACTGCCATCGGGGCGGATATACCAACCGGCGTAAACAGCGTCAGCGGGCAAGGCCCGAGTGTGGGGTACGGCGACGTTTGCGGTTGGAAAGCCGATCGTCCGACCGCGTTGATCGCCCTGGACTACGGGGCCGCGTACTTCATGAGTCCGACCAAGCAAGTAGCGAGCCGTATCGACATCACCTCCGGCCAACGCCCGTCGAATTGCGGTCGAGGAAACGGACTCGACGGTGCCATCAGGCCGTGGCAACAATTCGATTCCCTCAACGTCAAAACCGTAGGTCTCGCCGAATTCGACTAACGATTCGACGCTTCCAGCCCGATCCTTCCCGAAATGAAAGTCTTGGCCAACGACAATAGATCGAGCGCCTACACAATCAACCAAGACGTTCGACACGAACTCCTCTGCTGTCTCGGACGCCCGGTCAGCGTCAAACGGAACAACGACGCAGGTATCAACTCCAAGTTTGTCCAGCAATTCGAGCTTCTGATCTAGATCAGTGAGCAGAAGGGGGGCATTCTCAGGCCGAATGATCGAGGCCGGATGGGGGTCGAACGTGACTACCGCCATCTTTGTTTCGAGCCGGCGGGCAATCTCTTGGGTTGCCCTAATAACCGCCTGGTGGCCGACGTGAACTCCATCATAAGTCCCGATTGTCACCGCGTGTCCGCCTGCTTCGGCGGGACACCGTTTTAGGTCGCGTACAACGTCCACGAGATCTGACGCTATCGGGTCTCAGCGGCCAGTAAGAACTTTTAGGGGACAGAGATTTCCGTCTCGGGCTTCATAAACGGCAAGAACCGCTCCGGTGGAATCAGCAATTGCGAATCGGCCGGACCCAGCCGAGGGGCCAAGTTTCTGACCATGTGACACTCTTTTAGCCGTCTCATCGTCGGCTTCAAGGATCGGCATGCCCCGTAGCATCTCCCCGACTGGCAAAAGTTCGACGTTGTCCAAAGGTTGAGCGTCGGCCAACGTAAACTTGCCCACCGAATGCCTCCTAAGATTCTTCAGGTGGGCGCCACCCCCAAGGGCCAAGCCTAGGTCAGCGGCAAGGGTCCGAATGTAGGTTCCTGATGAGCAATCGATTGCGGCTGCGAACACCATCGGATCGTCAGTTGCCGTCACGTTGTAGGAGTGAACGGTAACGGGACGAGGCTTACGCTCGACAACCTTGCCTTCCCGAGCCAGTTCATGCAGACGTTTGCCGTCAACTCGAACCGCCGAAACCATCGGCGGGATCTGCTCGATCGCTCCGACAAATTGAGATGCCGCAATCTGGACCTTTTCCTCGGAGAGATCCGAAGGGTCCATTTCATACTGGGCAGTAACCGTGCCGGAATCGTCGAGTGTGTCGGTTTCAATACCGAAAACAATGTCGGCGGTGTAGGTCTTGTCGGAACCAGTGACAAATTCGAGCAGCTTAGTTCCTCGGCCAACACCGAGGACAAGAACCCCGGTGGCATCTGGGTCTAGCGTTCCAGCGTGCCCAACCTTTCGGGTGCCCAAATCCTTCCGGACGACATCGACCACGTCGTGACTGGTACAGCCAGCTGGCTTATCGATCACAACGCAGCCACTAACCCCCGAGTCCGGTCGGCGGCGACGACTCACTGCTCGTCTTCGTTTGAATCGAGCGAACTTAGTATTTCTTCGATCCGGGCGCCAGAACGGACCGAGGGGTCAAGAGCGAAAACCACCTCGGGAGTCTTTCGAATGCGAGTCTGTCGCCCAATCATCGCCTGCACTGGCTTCCGGTGCTCGGCCAGAGCGTCCAGTAAGTCATCATCGTCACTCGCAGCTGAGCTGCCAGCTGCCGGATCGTCGCTTTGATTGTCGAGCAACGAACCTAAGGTACTCACGAAAACCTGAGCCTTGTTGAGGTCAGCGTCGACATCGACTCCAGTGACCGTGACCATGTCGAACCGATCATCGTCAGTCCGTTCAAAGTACTCAGCCACAATTTCGTGGAGCAACGTATTTAGTCGGGCCGTTCGTGGATACTGCCGGTTCGTCGGCGGTCTGGCCGCTCGACGAGAGTTTGAGGACTTTCGGTTGGAGTTACTTCGATTCGGCTTACGAGCCATCAGTCTGCCTCCCACCAGCTTCGCTGGATTTCAAGTACTTCAATCTCGGTACGGGACCACACATATCGTTCAAGGGAATCAATCAGGCTCTCGACGTGGCCAACCGAGTCCCCTACTGCACTGGCCCCTAGTAGAACCCGCTGGTGATCTTCCTGAAACTTGACCTCAGCCGCCCCGACACCATGCATCTGATCCAGATTACGCACGATCGACTGAACGACGGATCGCTTTTCTTTCAACGATTGCGACTGCGGTACGCGAAAATCGATCTCAGCTACCAGGACATACATGTACTAGAGATACTATTCGCCCGAGTTATTCGCGGGGAATTTCTCGTTCTTCGAAGGTCTCGATAATGTCGCCTTCTTTGAGATCTTGGAAGTCGGAGAGACCAATACCACACTCAAAGCCGGATGCGACTTCTTGAGCATCTTCTTTGAAGCGCTTGAGCGATTGGATTGATCCCTTCCAGATGATCGTTCCGTCTCGCAAGAAGCGGACCTTGGACCCTCGGGTTATGACCCCGTTGGTTACGAGGCAGCCAGCGATAGCGCCTAGTCGAGGGACTCGGAAGATCTCTCGAACTTCAGCATCACCAGTAACAACTTCTTCAAACTCTGGAGCCAGCAAGCCGAGCATTGCGTTCTCGATATCTTCCAGCAACTTGTAGATGATCTCGTAGTTTCGGATCTCGACTTTTTCTTTGTCGGCTAGTTCTCTAGCTTTGCGATCAGGGCGAACGTTAAAGCCCAAGATCGTGGCATTTGATGCTGCTGCCAACTGAACGTCGTTTTCGGTTATGCCGCCAACACCGCGCAGAACAAAGGCGAGCTTTACGTCTTCACGCTCTCGCTTCTTCAAGCTGTCGCAAACTGCTTCGAGTGAACCGTTTACGTCGGCTTTGACGATCAGATTCAACGTTGCTGTTTCGCCCGCCTGAATCTGTTTGAAAATGTCTTCGAGCTTCGCTCCGCCACTAGTTGCCGATGCATCTCGACCCAAACTGGCCAAACGGTGCCAGTGTTCCCGAGTTTCAGCGACCTTTGACGCCACTTTTTCGTTCGGAGCGACGATGAACGTATCTCCGGCTTCAGCAACTTCGCTAAGGCCGAGAACCTGCACTGGAGTAGATGGTGGAGCCTCTTCGACTCGTTCGCCCTTGTCGTTCACCAGAGCTCGGATTCGGCCCCAAGCGGCACCGCTAACTAGCGGATCACCAACTCGCAGGGTGCCTCGCTCGACGATTACGGTTGCGACAGGACCCCGGCCGGTATCGAGATGAGCTTCTAGAACCGAACCAGCTGAACGGCCCTCGGGGGTGGCTCGGAGATCTTCAACCTCAGCAATAAGCAAAAGGTTGTCGATGAGGTCAGGCAAGCCTTCGCCCGTCATCGCCGAGACCGGAACCATGATGACGTCGCCGCCCCATGCCTCTGGAACAAGTCCACGTTCCGAAAGCTGAGTCATAACGCGTTGGGGATCCGAACCTTCACGGTCGATCTTGTTGATGGCCACGATGATGGGCACTTCAGCCGCTTTGGCATGATCCAACGCCTCAAGGGTTTGAGGCATTACACCATCATCAGCCGCTACCACCAAAATTACGATGTCGGTAGCATCGGCGCCTCGGGCCCGCATGGCGGTAAAGGCTTCGTGGCCAGGAGTGTCAAGGAAGGTCAGTCGATTACCGTCGCGCTCGATTTGGTATGCCCCGATGTGTTGGGTAATGCCACCAGCTTCGCTATCGACAACATTGGCTGAACGGATCTTGTCCAACAGGAGGGTCTTGCCGTGGTCGACGTGGCCCATCACTGTTATAACCGGCGGCCGGATCGGCCACGAGTCGACGATTTCGTCGTCTTCTTCGTCAGCAAATTCGAGCAGCTTTCGCAGCTCCACTTCTTGCTCTTCGCCCGGATCGACCAAACGAATCTCGGCACCGATCTCTTCGGCAAAGAGCTCGATCATTTCGTCGGTCAGAGACTGAGTTGCAGTGACCATCTCACCGTTGGTCAACAAGAATCTGACGACGTCTGCGGCAGTTCGATTGAGTCGAGGACCGAGATCTTGGGCTGTCGACGCTCGTTCGATAACGATCAATCCGGTTGGGATTGGAGCATCCTCAGCTGAGTAGGTCGGCACGTCCATTGGCGTGAGTTCTTCACGGTTGCGACGACGTCGACTCTTGCGTCGTTGACGCCCTCGGTTTGGAGGACCGCCACGACCAGGAGGGCCACCGCGACCGGGAGGACCGCCACGGCCTCCGCTAGGAGGACCACCAGGGGCACCACCGGGAGAGCTACCGCCAGGTCGGGGCCCGCTTGGCGAGCTTCGGAAGCCGCCGCCTCCACCACTGCGAGGGCCATCATTGCGACTTTGAGGGGTAGGGCGCGATCGGGCGCCGCCACCAGGAGGAGGAGGGATCGGTTTGCCACCACGGCCTCGTGGAGGCCCAGGCGGAGGAGGTATAGGTTTACCGCCGGGAGATTTGGCTGGCGCAGCCTCTGCCGATGCACCTTGGGCCGCTGAGGCCGTAGAAGCATCAGAGCCAGCCTGCGCAGCCTCTTTCGATCCTGGTGCGCTAGCTGGAGGCTGTTCGGCAACAGCTGGAGCAGGCTCTGCAGCAGCTGGCTCTGGAGTAGCGGGAGCTGGAGTAGCTGGAGCTGGTGTTTCGACCGGAGCTGGCGGCTCTGGCGTTGGTTCAACGACGACCGGCGGCTCAACAACTGGTTCGGGAGCGCTCGGGGCCGGCGCTGGCGCTGGCGGTGCTGGCGCTGGGGCCGGTGCTACGTCAGCCTCAACTGGCCGAATTGATGGTGGCGGAGGTGGAATCGCCTTCGAACTAGGTGGGTCGGGCTTCGATGACACCACCGCAGGCGACGGAGGTTTCGGTGCAGCTGGCTCAGCGTCGAGAGAAGAAGACTTCGACTCTGCTTCTGAACTTGCAGCTGTCGCTTTCTTCGTCGACTTCTTGGCCGCCTTCTTCGGAGCTGGCTTGGTCGAGATGACCTTTTTCGCCTCGGACGGTTCAGCCGTTTCTTCTGCGGGTTCTTCAACCGGCTCTCGGATCAGACCTTCGCGCTCGGCTTTTCGCCGAACCCGATCTGCCTGCGCCTCGACGACACTCGAGGAATGGCTCTTGACCCCGACGCCCAAAGCGTTGCAGAGATCAATTACTTCTTTATTGGAGAGACCCATTTCTCTCGCCAGTTCGTATACCCGTACTTTTGCTGGCACTGCGACAACATCACCTCTAGTGGAGCGCCCCAGGAGAACCCCGACGGCGACAAATTAGCCTATCGCCATGTATTCGGTACGCCATGCGTAGCGAGGGCAAGAGGAACACTTGACACCCTAGCGAAATACCTGCAAAGACGGCGATTAACCTTGCATGGACCTTTTGTGAGGCCTGAAATGCTTGTACCTCGACGTACGGCCAGGGTCCAAACCGCACCTATTTAGACGAAGTGGCGCACCAAATCGTCTAAAGCGGTCTGGTTCAGCCGGCATCTAAATGCCCGATTGAACGACTTTTTTTCATTTGCGAGCTGGAAACATTCCGGTCCGCTGGTCCGGCAAATCCAAGCTCCCCGCCCCGGAATCGCTCGACCCAGTTGAATTTTTTGCTCTATACCATCGCCGACCAGACCCAAACGTTGCAGTGTTGACTGCGGCTTACGCTCGCCGCAGCCAACACAAGTCCGAGTTGGTTCGACCGTCATTCCTCTTCGGAGGTGTCTTCGCCGTCAGCTGAATCAGCTGAGTGGTCGTCGGCACCGGACTCGTCGCCGGACTCCGATGCTCCAACCTCGTCGGATCCATCCTCAGCCGAGCCACCAGGGTCATCCTGACGAGAATCAGCAGAAGCCTCATCAGTATCGTCAGCCGACTCAGAAGAAGCCTCATCAGTATCGCCAGTCGACTCAGAAGAAGCCTCGTCGGCCTCGTCGGTCGACTCAGCCTCAGGAGTATCGTCAGTCGATTCAGCGGAATCCTCGTCAGCCGACTCAGAAGAAGCCTCTTCGCTATCAGCCGGGGCGTCGGCGCTATCGGCCGGCTCAGAGGCATTGCCAACCGATTCGTTCCACTCGTCGACTGACATCGCGGCACTGCCATCAGCAGGTTGCCACATTTGTTCGCCGCTCTCTTCGTCGACGATCCATTCGCCTTCGGCCCATTCTTCGCCGGCGTACTGAGCTTCTTCTTCGATTTGGGTTTCGCTCTTGATATCAATTCGCCAACCGGTCAACCGGTGGGCCAACCGAGCGTTTTGCCCTTCCTTACCAATGGCCAGAGACAGCTGGAAATCGGGAACGATTACTTCAGCGGTACTGGTGTCGTAGTCGATCCGAACTTCTTTTACTTTGGCTGGAGACAGCGCCTTAGCTACGAAGTCGTACGGGTCTTCGCTGTAAGGGATAATGTCGACCTTCTCGCCGTTCAGCTCGTTCACAACCATGCGAACTCGTGAGCCGCGAGCGCCTACGCAGGCGCCAACCGGGTCGACGTTTTGATCGTTCGACCAAACGGAGATCTTGGTTCGGTGTCCCGGTTCCCGGGCGCAGGCCTTGATCTCGACGATGCCGTCGGCAATTTCGGGAACTTCTAGCTCAAACAGCCGCTTGATCAGCCCAGGGTGGGTCCGACTAACAACGATTTGCGGACCCTTGACTGTTCGGCGAACCTCAACGATGTAGGCCTTGATCCTATTGCCACCCTCAGAGCGAGGCCCCATAGACACTTGCTCAGCTTGAGGCAGAAGGGCCTCAACCCGACCTAGATCGAGCAGGGTGTAGCGAGAATCAGTCTGCTGAACGATGCCGGTAACGATGTCGCCCTCTCGGCCTGCGTACTCTTCGTACTTCATCTCTCGCTCAACTTCACGAATTCCCTGGGTGAGAATCTGCTTGGTCGTTTGTGCCGCTATTCGACCGAACGAATCGGGAGTAACGTCCATCTCTTCGCCCTCGGGCTCGCCGTCTTCGTCAAGGTCCTGGGCAAAGACGCGAATATCAAACGATGTCGGGTCAATCGTTACCCACGCGTATTCGTATGACTCTGGCATTCGCTTGTAGGCCGATTCGAGTGCGTTGGCCATAATGCCGAAAAGCTTCTCGACTGAGATTCCACGATCTTCTGCCAGCGCTTGAAGCGCCTCTGTCATCTCATTAGCCATCGGTATCACCGTTCCCATCTATGTTTGGATGTGAGCCCACAGCTGCCTTGGCATCGTCGGCACTATCCGCTTGTTGTTTTGACTTACTTGCTTTCGACTTTTTCTTTTTGCCTTTGCCCTTGCCACCCTTGCGCGGGGTTGGCCCCCATTCGAACACGGTTTTGGCCTTAGCGATGTCGTCTAGCCGGATGACCTGGTTCTCTTCCTCGTCGAGAGGAACACCATTGATCTCTTTTGCTTCGACCGTGATCTGATCTTGTTCGACAGCGGCCAGTAGGCCCTGCACTCGTCGTGGCTCAACCGACGGAATCAGTTTTACTGTTATTTGCTCCCCCATGGCACGACGGAAATGCTCGACGCGACGAAGCGGGCGTTCTATGCCAGGGCTAGAAACTTCAAGGGTGTATCGACCTGGGACAGGATCGTGCTGATCCAGAACGGGCGAAACCAGGCGATTCACGCTAGCCAGCGTTTTAGTAGTGACGCCACCAGGCTCATCGATGACCAACCGCAAGGTGCCACCTACCCATTCGACATCTAACAATTCGGCTCCAGTAGTTGCTATTACTGGGCTCAGGAGGTCGCGAACAGCGTCGGCAACCGGTGAATCCTCACCTGCCATGTAAATCCTCCTTGACTGGACTACTTCCGAGTCTTAGAGGTTCTAACACATCGGAACGGACGAAAGGTACTGGCGAACCCAGTCAACGCTGGATTCGACCTGTTCCCAGAAATCAAAAGCGTGGGCCGCAGCCCACGCCTTGACATCTTACCCGATCCGAACCTCATTACGGCACCGCCTCAGACGCTCCTTGCCACTCAGCGTGTCCACCTCGTTCGGAGCAAAACACCTCGCTCCTAACTTTTGGAGGATTGTTCAAGGAACTCTTGCGCCGTACGTGGTTGTCCATCCGTGCGGTTCGATTCGATTTGTCTGAGCTCGACTCGACGAATCTTGCCCGACACCGTCTTTGGCAAATCACTGAACTCTAGACGCCGAATCAGCTTGTACCCAGAAACGCGATCACGGAGGAACGCAAAAATGTCAGCAGCGGTCTCAGCGGTAGGCTCATGTCCTGCGCTGGTAATAACGAAGGCCTTTGGTACAAACCCGCGTAGCTCGTCGGGCGAAGGAACTACTGCCGCTTCAGCCACCGCTGGGTGCTCAACCAGGGCGCTTTCTAGCTCGAACGGGCTGATCCGGTAGCCAGATGCTTTGAATACGTCATCGGCCCTTCCCACGTAGGTGATGTAGCCGTCCTCGTCTCGAGCCGCGACGTCGCCTGTGTGGTAGTAATCGTTGCGCATCACTTCTGAAGTTTTGTCGTCATCATCGGCGTAGCAATCCATGATCGCAAGCGGTCGCAGATCACCCAGTTGAACCGCTATTTCACCTTCATCAGCCGGCGAGTCATCAGGGTCGACTAAGACGATCGGGTAGCCAGGCATCGGCCGACCCATCGAACCAGGCTTGATGGGAGAACCGGGCGAGTTCGCGATTTGCGCGGTTGTCTCGGTTTGACCGTAGCCGTCCCGGATTGTCGTGCCCCAGGCGTTTTCTACTTGGGCAATTACTTCTGGATTCAATGGCTCGCCAGCCGAAAGCAGTTCGCGAAGCGCAACCGGGTACGCGCTGAGATCTTCTTGAACGAGGAATCGCCATACCGTTGGCGGTGCACACAGCGTGGTTACCTTCTTGGCCACAACCACATCGAGAACTTCAGGGGCAACGAAACGCTCGTAGTTGTAAATGAAAACGCACGCTTGCGCGTTGAACGGCGCGAAGAAGCAGCCCCAGGCGTGTTTAGCCCACCCCGGTGAGCTCAGCGTCCAGTGAATATCGCCCGGTTGGAGTCCGAGCCAATACATGGTTGACAGATGGCCAACTGGGTAGCTCAGGTGAGAGTGGCGAACCAACTTAGGTTTGGATGTGGTCCCGGAGGTGAAGTATTCGAGCAAAGGATCAGTGCTTGCGACCGGTTCTTCGGCCACGTAAGCATCGGCGGCATCGGCTGACTCCTCGAAGGCGAGCCACCCGCTCCCACCACCGGGACATACCTTCACTGCTTCGCCCTTAATTTCGGGGGCGAGCTTATCGACCGATTTGGCTCCAACCGAGTTGGTGATGACCATGGAAGCCTTGCCCCGATCGAACCGATCAGCCAGGTCGCTTCCGGCCAGTAGCGTGGTTGCCGGGATTACTACCGCTCCGATCCTCATCGCTGCCAGCATCGTCTCCCACAACTCGACCTGGTTGCCCAGCATGACAATAATTCGATCACCTTTTCGGGCGCCGTTGCCGGACAAGAAGTTGGCAACCTGGTTAGAACGCAACGCCAGTTGGTGGTAACTCAAGATGGTCTCGGAGCCATCTTCTTCAACCAGGTGCAACGCCGGTGAATCGTTGCCCGCCGCCACGACGTCGAAGTAGTCGGTTACCCAGTTAAAGTCTGTCGGCAGATCCGGCCAGCTGAATTCTTGGTAAGCCGTTTCGTAGTCGAGCCGATGCTTGACCAAGAAGTCTCGGGCATCTACGAACGCAGAACTGGCTGACATGATGGCTTCCCCCTGGTATCGATTTCTGACTCGATCATTGTCGCATCTCGAGGATTAGGCCGCACATCCTATTTTGAGTCTGGTATCGCGGGCAGCACCTGTCATGGTCGCAAGGTCTAGAATCATGGGCATGGGATTCCTAGATTCGATCAAAGCGATGTTTTCAGAGGGTACGAAGTCCTTGGATGAAGATCTGAGCCGACGCGAAGCCGAACGTAACGCGACGCCTGAGCAACGAATGGAGATGCTTCAAGACGAGATTGAAGACAACGACTCCGCGTTCGAAGATCTCCAATCAAAGATCGATCGCAAAGGTGCGGTCGCCCTTGCGGAGACAGAACTAGACGAACAAGAGCGTCAGGCCAGTCTTGATCGAGCGCAAAGCAACCAGCAGGCCGATCAGCACCCAACCGTGAACACCACTAACGCCACCTCCGATGACGGTGACGACGAAATCACTGACGCGGTTCTAGCCGAAACAGATAACAGCGGTGATACTGAGCAGTGAACCAGTCGCAGCCGACGTTAGAGAACTTCGCCGGAGTAGCTATCGGCGGCTAGGAACGACTTTTTTTGAGCAGTTCGACTACTTGTTCGGAATCGTTGGCGTCGTCGCCAAGCTCGTTGAGGTTTCGTTGCCGATCTTCTTCCGCGGCCCGGCGGGCCTCATCACGGGTCGCTGTCGCCCGGTCTAACGCAGCGTCGATTCCGTTCTCTTTGATGTATTCAGCCCATTCGACCAAGGTCGGTACCATCTCATCTTCTGGTACAACAGCAACGTTTGTTCCTCGGATAAACAGGTGGCCTCGTTTGTTGCCAGCGGCAATGCCAATATCGGCGTCACGAGCCTCGCCAGGTCCATTGACCACGCAACCCATAACCGCAACTTGAAGCGGGATCTCTCGATCAGCAAACGCTTCTTGAGCATCTTGAGCGATCTTGTACACGTCTACTTCGGCCCGGCCACAAGATGGGCAGGCGATCAAATCAACGTTCTTTCGTTCCCGGAGCCCGAACGACTCAAGCAATGCTCGACCCATCCGAGCTTCATCAACTGGATCTGACGTGAGCGAATATCGGATGGTGTCGCCGATCCCTTCGGCTAGCAGGGTTGCGATGCCCGCAGTAGCTTTCAATATTCCCTGCGGCGGCGGACCGGCTTCAGTAACTCCTAGATGGAGCGGGTGGTCGGTTACTTCGCTTAGCTGACGATAGGCCTCGATCATGAGCGGAACGTTCGATGCCTTGACCGAGATCTTAATCAAATCAAAGTCCACCTGGTCGAAGTACTCGATCTCGCGAAGAGCCGACTCGACCATTGCCTCAGGAGTAACTCGACCGCCATACTTTTCGTATAAGGCCGGATCGAGACTGCCGCCGTTGACACCGATGCGAATTGGCACGCCGCGATCTTTAGCTTCAGCCGCTACCGCTTTGATGTGCTCTGGTTTGCGAATGTTCCCAGGATTCAATCGCAAACAATGGACCCCAGCCTCAAGCGCTTCCAGCGCCCGCAAATACTGGTGGTGAATATCAGCCACGATTGGCACCGGGCTGCGCGGCACAATCCGAGCGAGCCCTTCAGCCGCTTCTGGTTCATTGCAGGTGCATCGCACAATGTCGGCGCCAGCAGCAGTTAGCGCATAAATCTGTTGCAGCGTGCCTTCGACGTCGGCCGTCTTGGTGATTGTCATCGACTGGACCGTTATCGGAGCACCGCCGCCGACCGGCACATCGCCGACCATGATCTGCCTGGTCTTTGCTCGATCGAATTGAACTGCACCTGCGTCCATGGCCCTGAGGGTAACGGATCACAGCTTTTCTCGTCGGATTCAACGATGCATTCATCGCTGGAAGTCTGGGCAATCCGACTACCGGCAGTGCGACCGAGCTGGACCAAGCGCCAAATTAGCCGGAGATTGGGCGAACGAGATCGAGGTAGAGAGTAGACACAAACAAAAAGCCCAACACGGCGATGACGATGTAGGTCGGAACAAGGGCCTTGGCTACATCGGCTCGATAGCGACGCTCCTTGGTTGAACGAATCCGTTCGTAGGTGGCAATAAGTGCGTGACCACCGTCGAGTGGGAGAAGCGGCAACAGGTTCAAGATGCCGACAAAGACATTGATGGTGGCTAGCATTCCCAACGGGACAGTCACGTCAAAATCTGGTTGGCCCGCCAATCGAACCGCTCCGACCACCGAAATTGGACGCCGAGCTTCTTCATCTTGCACATCGACATCAGCTTGCCCTTCGAACATCAACTGGCCAAGCTCGAAGAACATCACTGGGTTGAGAAACTCTGGGATAAACGACAAGGTCTGCCACACCGACTCGCCAAAGAGTTGAAAGCCGAGCAAAGGGCTCTCCCTGGTGCGCTCATAGGTTGGGCCGACGCCGAGATAACCAATTGTGCTTCCATCGTCTCGGTCGACTGAGGCTAGCTCCGCTGACGTTTCGAAGGTCGAGCCATCCCGTTCCACCGTGAGAAGAACAGCTTCTCCTGGTCGTTCTTGGATGTACTCGACAGCGTCGCCCCACACGGCCATGTCTTGCCCGTCGATAGCGAGAATATCGTCGCCGATCTCAAGACCGGCTAGAAGAGAAGGAGTGGTTTCAGACGTTTTCAATCGGGAAATCTCTCCGATGCTCCATTTGGAGTCGTCTTGCAAACCGACCATGGAAACAATCACAACAAACAAAACAATCGCCTGAATGAAATGCATGATCGAACCAGCAGTTATCACCAGCATCCGACGCGGATACGACTGATTCTTATACGCCCTCGGCTCATCCTCGGGGTCACACGGATCCAGATTATGCATCCCAATAATTCGGACAAACGCCCCAGCCGGAATCAAACGAATCCCGTACTCGGTCTCACCTCGACGAAACGACCACAACCGCGGCCCCATAAACAAAAAGAACTGAGTCGCCTTCATCCCGGTCCAGCGAGCAGTCATAAAGTGACCAAGCTCATGCAAAAAGATCATCACAATCAAACCAACAACAACCAGGAAATACCGAGGCCCAGCGCCGAACCACAACAACCCAAACAAGCCGGCAATCAACACCAGCCCAAACGGATTCGTTCGACCCTCCTCAACCTCTTTAGGTTCGGCGAACGCCCACGGGGCTTTTTCGGTCTCTGACAAATCGCCGGTTGCGTCAGCCATAATCGGCTGGTTCGCTTTACTGCCGTGGTCGTTGATAATTTCGCTCATACGCTCTCTCACGCCTGTTCTGGGCCAAATCCAGCGGCATCTAACCCACTGGTGGTCAAATCTACGGTAGCGCCATAGAGGCACCAATTGGTCGCGACGCTACAGTCGCATTGCCAGTTTCGGTCACTGGTTCTCGATATCGAACCAGCATTTTTCATCGTTGCTCGACAATTTTGGTCGTAGTCGCTCTAGCCGCACGGTCGGCGGCAAGGACCGACTCAAGACTGTCCGCAGGCTGGTTGTCGTAACGATCCATGGTGGATGAAATCACACTAGATATATCGGCCCATCCGAGGCGAGAATGAAGGAACGCGTCTACAGCGACTTCATTGGCCGCACTTAGCCAAGCCGGAGCTGTGCCGCCGGCGCGACCGGCTTCGAAAGCCAAACTCAGGCAGGGGAAAGCCTCATAGTCGGGTGGCTCAAAATCTAGCCGTTTGACCTCACCCCAATTGATTCGGCCAAACGCAGCCGGATACCGATCGGGGAACGCCAAGGCGTAAGCGATCGGCAGTTTCATATCTGGCTCCGACAGTTGGGCAATCGTTGAGCCGTCGGAGTAGGTGACCATCGAATGGACGATCGACTGGGGGTGCACGACAACTTCGATCTGATCAAGCTCGACACCAACGCCATCAAGCCCGGCTGGCGTTCCAAAGAGCTCGAACGCTTCGATAACTTCAAGCCCTTTGTTCATGAGCGTCGATGAGTCGATCGTAATTTTGGGACCCATCGACCACGTCGGGTGGGCCAATGCCTGTTCAATTGTCACCGATCGAAGCTCGTCCCGATTCATACCTCGGAACGGTCCGCCTGAGGCACTGAGCTGTATCGAATCGACTCGATCCGGATTGTTGTTAGCTCGAAGGCACTGATGAATGGCGGCATGCTCGCTATCGACAGGAACGAGCTCGGCTCCCGGAGTCGCTCGGGCTTTTTGCACGACCGGCCCAGCCGCAATCAACGATTCCTTGTTGGCCAACGCTAGGCGCTTGCCTGCGTTCAGACAGGCCAACGTCACCGGCAATCCGGCGAAACCGACAACACCGTTGACCGTTACGTCCGCCGTTTCCGCGATCTGTGCCATCGCCTCCGGCCCGTCGATCACCGCTGTTCCGTTTGGCACTCGTCGACGAAGCTCATCGACCTTTGTTTGGTCGCCGATTGCAACCACGCCGGGCCGCAAAAGCTCGGCTTGTCTGACTAAGTCGTCTAGCCGAGTTCCTGTGGCCAACGCCACGACGTTGTAGTTTTCTGGATTAGCGGCAACGACATCAATCGTCTGCGTACCAATCGAACCAGTTGAGCCTGCTATCGCTACGGAGATCACGTCTTCACGCTACCTCCGCTACGAAAGCGTTCTATGAGAACAAGCTGAAAACCAGCGCGAGATAGTAAGCACCAGGCAAAGCAAACAGCAACCCGTCGACCCGGTCCAAGACGCCGCCGTGACCCGGCAACAGCGTGCCCATATCTTTTACGCCCAGATCCCGTTTAACTAGCGATTCAGCTAGATCTCCAATTGGGGCGAGAACTCCGACAACCACTCCCAAACAAAGCGCAGCCAGGATAGATTCGTCCCAAATCGAACCGACCTCGGTAAGTCCCAGAGCTAGTCCAACAAACACAGCGGCGAAGAAGCCAGACAAGGTTCCTTCCCAAGTCTTGTTTGGGCTCACATGGTGCAGCGGCTTACTACCAAAAGACTTTCCGCCGATGTAGGCCACCGTGTCTGACGCAACGGTTATTAGCACCGTGGCGGCCAATAGCTCGATGCCTCCAGATTCCCGAAGCATCAGACCAGCGAAGCCAGCCAGTCCACCAATCCAAAGGATTCCTTTGAGAGTGAGGCTCATATTCAAAACTGGTCGCTCAAAGTCGGCGCCGACTAGGTACCACAATGCGCTAAAGACGACGGCAAGCCCAACTATAAGTGGGAAGGCAGCATCGCCTCGGTAAAACGCAGCCGCAGGAACTGCGACCGTACCAACGGCACCAAGCAGTGTTGCTGGTCGAAGCCCAGCCAAACGCATGGCATTGAACAATTCAAGGACGGCCAGTAATGCAACCACTGAAACCAAAGCCAGCATCGCTTGTGGGCCCAGAATCAGAGCGCCAATGACTAGCACGGCCAAGCCAACACCTACAGCTATGGCCTTCGGTAAGTCCCGACCGCTGTCTTGCGAACCAAGACCAGATGCATGCTGATCTGGTCGAGGATTTTGCTGCTGATGCACCTGGTGATCGGGATCAACTGGGACTGAGCCGCTTGGTGGACGTTCGTCGTTTGGATTCGGGCGTTGCGTGCGATCATCGAACACACTGTCTCGCTCGGGCCGGGGCTGCTCGGGCCGACCCGACGATCTGGCCGGATCCGGCGTCGGCTGGCGGGGTGAAGGGCTTGGCTTCTCCGGAGCTGGCATAGGCTGCCTAGCCTGGGGCGACGGCTGCCGAGGTGGCGGTGTTGACTGCCTACCTTGGGGAGACGGTTGACGAGGAGGAGGGCTTCCTTTTACTCCGTTGTCAGACCACAGTTCGTTTGTTGTTGCATCGGTGCCTGGCCGTTGGGTTACTCGTGAACGAGGAACCGGACCAGTCCGACGCTTGATCGGCTGAGGGGGTGTAGGCGTCGGCCGCGATTGGGATAGATCGGCACGCCCATTGGGCGGATTCTCCACCGGTCTCGGTTGGGGCGCCGGGCGCGAGGCATCTCGAGCACCCGCCGGTTTCGGGGTGGATGTCCGCGCTGTTGGCCTTCCCTCAGGCGTCGGCGCTGGAGGCGGACTTACTCGCCGAGTCGATTCTTTGGCCGTTCGGTAGGCACCGTCTTCTTCCGGCTCATTGACGCTTCCGGAACTATTATCGATTGACTCGGTTTCAGCAAAGACGTCAGACAAGTCCGGCCCGGACCACGACGTGTCGCCGCCCTGCCAACTTGGCCCTTCGACATTGCCCCAAAGTCCTGCTTTCTCGTCGCTTCCAAGCACGGCCGGAATTTGGCCAGTGGGCGGCGCAGTCCAGTGTTGCAGCCCAGCCGCCTCGGCATCAGCAGCTGCTTTCACTTCAGCATGGGTTGCGCCGTCGCTTAGATCGATTTCTTGCTCGCCACGAATAACGGGAATCTTCCCGAATGAATCGCTGTCTTTTTCAGGCGCTGGTTCGAACAAATCAAAAATGCTCTGCGAATTGTCGCCAGCAGGTTGATCTTGTGAGCCTCTTCGTTTCCTATCGGCCATGAACTTGCCTTTCTCCACCGTGCTGTCACCGAAACTGTCGCGTTGCGAGTGTTCGTTGTGAGTTTGCGTCAATTCAATTCAGGAGCGAATTAACTAGGTGGTGCTCCCCCATCTCCACGAGATCCTCATCCCCGAGATAGTAATGCAGACTGTCTGCCAGATTCCTCTTTAGTACACGTCACTTGTAGTTAGTTCAAATCCCGAGATAGAACCTGGGACTATCGCTACACCTCAAGAAGTTCTTCTTCTTTGCTCGAAAGTACCTCGTCAACGGTGCCTTCGCTTGTCTGAGTAATTTTGTCTAAGTCTTTTTCGGCCCGAGTTAGTTCGTCGGCACTCAGCTGATTGTCTTTTTCAGCTGCTTCCAGATCTCGTCGAGCCTCTCGTCGGATATTTCGAATTGCGATCCGGCCATCTTCGGCCATCTTTTTTACTATTCGGACTAACTCTTTGCGCCGTTCTTCGGTTAGCGGAGGAAAGTTCAGCCGGAGAGAGCGCCCATCGTTGCTTGGCTGTAGACCAAGGTCAGATGTTCGAATCGCCCGTTCACAGGCTTCCAAATTTGCCGGATCATGGGGGGTGACAATAAGTTGGCGAGCTTCAGGAACCGCTACCGATGCCACTTCAACCATCCGTACATCGACGCCATACGCTTCGACTGTCAATTTTTCTACCAACTGGGGCGCTGCTCGCCCGCTTCTGATTGAAGCAAACTCCTCTCGCGAGTGGGAAATTGCTTTGTCCATTCGCTCTTTTGCATCGATCAGTACTAACTCTGCGAACTCGCTCATTGCACCATCGTACCGATCGACTCACCGCACAGTAGACCGCGCAAGTTCCCTTCGGCCATGATGTCAAAGACCACTATTGGTAGGTTGTTTTCCTTAGCGTGGGTAATCGCGGTGGAATCCATGACTCGGAGGTCCCTATTCAGGATGTCCAAGTAGGTCAAATTGTCGATCCGAGTAGCGTCAGGGTTCTTACGGGGGTCATCGGTGTAGATCCCGTCTACCCCGCCGTGGGTTCCTTTTAGCAGCACATCAGCGTCGACCTCGACGGCGCGCAGCGCAGCTGTTGTGTCGGTGGTGAAAAATGGGTTACCGGTACCGGCCGCAAAGATTACTACCCTGTTTTTCTCCAAGTGGCGGATAGCTTTGCGGCGGATGTACTCCTCGGCAACTTGCGGCATCCGAATGGCCGACTGGAGTCGAGTTGGGACTTCTTTCTGCTCCAACACGTCCTGCAACGCCAGAGCGTTCATGACGGTAGCGAGCATTCCCATATAGTCGGCCTGCGCTCGGTCGAGTCCGCCTTCCGAGCCCGTTATCCCCCGCCAGAAGTTGCCGCCACCGACGACGATGGCTACCTCGACCCCAAGGGAACCCCTGATATCGATGATGTCATCGGTGATCCGCTCGATCACCTTCCCATCAATACCAAACCCTTTGTCGCCAGCGAATGCTTCGCCTGACAACTTGAGCAGAATTCGCCGCCAACGCGGCGTCGTAGCTTCGGTCATTCTGAGCTCCTATGGCGATTGATCCAGGCCCGCTAGGACCTTTGGAGAGACTAGCACTTACTAGCAAAGGTCGATCAGGCTGACCCAACGCTGGCGAACACGAATCGGTTGATCTTGCCTTCACCGATTTTGGTAGCAACCGTTTCTTTCTCGCCAAACACACCTTGTTCGAGAAGCACGCGCTCCCCGAGCCAAGAGTTCAGGCGACCTTCAACGATTTTTGGCCATGCTTGTTCCGGTTTACCTTCGCCCTTGGTGATCTCCAGAAGGGCAGCGCGCTCTTTTTCGACTTCAGCTTCGGGAACCTCTTCGCGGCTGAGGTAGGTCGGCTTGGCAAACGCAATATGCATGGCGATCTCGTGAAGGAGTTCTTCGTTAACACCTTCGGCTTCGATCAGAACGCCCGCTTTGCCTCCACCATGAATGTATGCGTCGATGGCGCCACCCGGTGGAAGGTCGAACTTAACGATTGGACCGAAGTCGATGTTTTCCTTGACCGTCAGTTTGAGGTCTTCGATCTCGGCATCTTTTTCGCTGACCGCTTCTGGGCCTTTGGCCAGAACAAGCTCAGCCAACTCGTTGGCCAGCGTTATGAACTCGTCAGACTTGGCCGCAAAGTCGGTTTCTGACTTTAGGTGCACCAAAGAGGCTCCGCTGTCGTTTTGGGCGACAACGATCAGACCTTCGGAGTTGTCTCGGTCACTACGGCTCGCTGCCTTAGCTAAACCCTTTTCTCGGAGTACTTGAACAGCGCCATCAAAGTCGCCGTCGGCCTCGGTGAGCGCTTTCTTGGCGTCCATCATCCCGGCCCCAGTTGCCTGTCGAAGCTCCTGAACATCTTTTGCTGTAATTGCTGCCATTTCGTTTCTTCCTACGTACTCGTTCGAACTTTGTCTATCACAATGCCTAGCTACCTACCGGGGCAAGCAGCACAATTGAATTGACTCCGCCACCGAATGTTCACGGGGCGGGCCATGACCTTCCTATTTCGGAAGCAAAATTACGCTTCAGAATCGCCTTCAGCGGCGGGAGCTTCAGCCGGGGCTGGTGTCACGTCGGCTTCAGGAGCCGCAGCAACCTCAGTAGCCGGCGCAGCGTCGGGGGCTACTGTCTCCTCAGCAACCGGAGCCGCTTCAGGAGCCGAGGCCGCTTCAGTAACTGGGGCTGCTTCAGGAGCCGAGGCCGCTTCAGCAACCGGAGCCGCTTCAGGAGCCGAGGCCGTGGCCTCTGCTTGTGCAGCGGCAATGCGGGCCTCGCGGGCCGCAGCGTCTGCCGCAGCAGCTTGGCGGGCCTGATCTTGCTCAGCGGCGATAGCTGCTTCTTCTTCTGCAGTTCGCTCTGCCGGTGGTGCCTGGCTGACGCCGGACTTACGGGCCGCAATTATCTTGCCTTCGGCCACTGCTTCGGCGATTACTCGCGTCATCAGTTCAGCCGATCGGATGGCGTCGTCGTTTCCTGGAATTGGATAGGTGATGAGATCGGGGTCGCAGTTGGTATCAACAACGGCCACGATCGGTAAACCGAGCTTTCGAGCTTCGGTTACCGCTGTGTGCTCAATGATCGTGTCAACGATAAAGACCACGTCGGGAAGCTTACCCATCGTCTTTATTCCACCAATGTTGCGATGGAGCTTTTCGAGTTCACGGCTGTATTTGAGAGCCTCTTTTTTAGGCATTTCTTCGAACTCACCAGCAGATTGCATTCGCTCGTACTCGAGCATTTTGGCTACACGCTTCGAGATGGTCTGGTGGTTGGTGAGCATGCCGCCGAGCCAACGCTGGTCGACAAATGGCATGCCAACGGACAGCGCTTTTTGACGAATAGGTTCTTGGGCTTGCTTCTTCGTTCCTACGAAAAGTACTGATCCGCCATCGGCGACAGTATCGCGAACAAAGGCGTACGCAGTTTCGATTCGGCGCAGCGTCTCTTCTAGATCGATGATGTAGACGCCGTTGCGGTCTCCGTGGATGAACCGCTTCATCTTGGGGTTCCATCGACGGGTCTGATGACCAAAATGGACGCCCGCTTCGAGCATTTGCCTCATGGTGACTACTGGTGTCACGTTTATTCCTCCGGTTAGGTGGCCCGATCTGCTCGTTGCCCGCTTAGTTGCGAACTGTCGAGACCGTGGATTTAGATCGAACGTATTGGTTAGTTGTTAGGGTTTTGGCTTCATTCCAGGGAATTGGCCATCTGCTACCCTATCAGCTGCCAACTCCGATCCGACGGGCCCGTACGCTCCTACCTTTCGGTCATCACCGCCTACTACTAAGCGGCACTAACCGAACTAGACTGTTGCACTGGTCGAGGAACGGCTGCGGATCGAGATATCTACCTGAGTCCCTCACGGTCAGGTGAAACCCGGTCGAGGCATGGCCAAGGAGCTCTCCCTGAGAAACTGTTTCCCCGGCAAAGACTTCGTTGTCAGCCAGGTACGCGTAAGTCAGTTTGAGTCCATCGACGTGGCGAATCACTACAAACCGATTGCCACCGACGGGACCAGCAAACACAACCTCGCCGGCCTGGATTGCAACCACTGGTTCACCGCCAACGGTTCCAAACTCAAGACCGCGGTTGCCAGCCGAATACTCGTTGTTTGGCCGTCGGAACCGGTCGACGATTTCAGCTTCGACTGGTTTAATCCAACGAGGTACACATGGTTCGGCTGACGGGCCGGCGCTGATATCTCCGCCTTTGTCGTGTATCGACCACGTTGACTCAAAGCTCGACGACGGGGTTAGCCCCCGTTGGTTGATTGTATTGTCCTGGTCCCTGGCTGACGGCAGGTCGACCTGATTGCCGAATGGGCCGGTATCGGGTCGGGGGCTCGATTGACACCCGCTGGTCAAGACGATGCAGGCCAAAGCCAATAAGACCATCCGATTCGGGGAACAAGCCATCGAGGCTCCTCTACGACCGCTATCGAAACCGGACGACCCATGCTGATCATCGAATCCGTAGTCAACGCCTGCCCAGCAGCGTCTCGTTGGAGAGTAGTGCAGCCCGGACGGTCAAACTCGTCGGCGAGGCCCGAACCGCATACTGTACCGGGCCAGACCGCTAAGAATTCAGTTGGTCTTCGACCTTGCCTGTTTCAACTTCTCGGCTACACGATCGCGTCAGCGAGAATGTAAGCCATCACAATGGGCCGCCGTTGCGACTTGCCGAACAACGGCCTGAGAATTAGGCCGGTTCCCGTTCGGCTGCGCTCAGCCTTGATCGAAGTTGGATAACTGCTTTGGTGTGTATCTGGCAAACTCGACTCTCGGTAACGCCGAGAACCCGTCCGATTTCAGCGAGCGTCAAATTTTCGTAGTAGTAGAGGGTCAGAACGATCTTTTCTCGTTCGTTCATTTTGTTGATCGCTTCGGCCAACAACTGACGGGTTTCAACTCGCTCGTAGGTTGTTCCGGGGCCGTCTCGACGATCGGCCAGCGTGTCTCCGAAGGTCAGGCTGTCGCTTCCGTTGAACGACAGCATTTCGTCGAGCGCTACCATTCCGAGGGACCCGATTTGCTTGTAGATAGCCGACAGCTGGGTTGACGTCATGTTCAGCTCTTCAGCGATCTCCTCATCGGTTGGAGCTCGATGGAGCTTCGCTTCAAGACGGGTCATTGCCCGCTCAAGCGTCTTCGACTTCGACCGTACCGATCGTGGAACCCAGTCGATGGAGCGGAGTTCATCGAGCACGGCGCCTTTGATACGCGAGATGGCGTAGGTCTCAAATTTGAAGCCACGTTCCGGATCAAACTTGGTGATTGCGTCGATCAGCCCGAACATCCCGTAGCTGGCTAAATCAGCCTGGTCTACGTTTTGTGGTAATCCGGCCGCAATACGACTGGCCACATATTTGACCAAAGGTGCGTAGTAGACGATGAGCTCGTCACGGTCGGATTGAGCGTCGGTGCGCTTAAACCGCGCCCACGCTGCATCAAGTTCATTGTCATTGTCAATTGCCACGAGTCCCGCCAAGGTGAGTGGAGTGCCATCTGTCGAAGCGATAGGCGATTGTTTGCCTTGCCCTCGCTCCCACTCTCCGTCGGAGCTAAACCACCTAAAGTGAGTCTCCGAATTGGAATCTGTGGCAATTGACTGTTTTTGAACCTTCTGACCCAGGCCCTGGCCTGAATCTAAATTTAGATTTGAGCCTTGGTTCTGGTTGGTGTTTGGTTTTTGGTGGGCGCGTCCTGGCTGCTTTGGGTCGATTGAACGACTCCTAAAGCCAAGAATGTCTAAATAGCGGTCACGTGCGGCGGCAGTCACGACCATAGAGGGTAGCGGTCTAACCGCAGAGAGTGACGCTTACGGATTGGATTTATCCAGATCTTCTGGACTACTGCTCCGACGCTAACATCAGTCCCGGCGTTGGCCGTTTTGCCCATTTCGGTCAACAGACAGAAAGCGTTCGAACCGTCATCGGCCCCGGATCCTAACTACGTTGGGATATGGCCGAGACGATCGAACCGTCTACCTCAATCAAATGTTGTGCTGCCATGCGTTGAAGCTCGGCCACAACTTCAGACGGTTCAGTGCCTGATACCGCAATCAAAATGTCGATTGTTGTTGGAGCCGCCGATGCCTCGTTCAAGATCAGCTGCTGTAGCGAGCCGTGATTCGTCGCCGGGCTCGAGTTCTCGGCCAAGAGTAGCCTTTGTTGCTGATCAGCCCGGGTCTGTTTGTGAGGCTGATAGTTCAGTGCTCCAAGTACATCCATCGCATCTCGGGCCGGGGTTGCCCCTTCGATAAGTAGCCGGTTGACACCGTCTGACGCCGGACTGGCCACCGAGCCTGGAACAACAAAGACCGTCCGGTCACGGTCAAGACACTCGTCGACGGTTAGTAAGGATCCACCGCTGTCATGCGACTCAACTACCACCACTGCCTTGCACAACGCGGCGATGAGCCTGTTTCTGGCCGGGAAGCGCCATCGTTGGGGTCGAGTACCGGCCAGCGCTTCGGTGAGCAGGAGACCCGACGTCGACACATCGGCCCATAAGCCTCGGTTGGCGCCTGGGTAGACAACATCGAGGCCAGTACCAACTACCCCGACAACCTGACCATCTCGGTCCAGACAGCCTCGGTGAGCCGCTCCGTCTATACCAAGTGCAAGACCGCTAACGACGGCCACGCCGGCATCAGCCAGACTGGCGCCGAACTCGTAAGCTACTGCTCGCCCCACAGACGTACACCGCCTCGTTCCAACCACAGCTACCGCTGGATCGTGATCCAACAAATCGAGCTGACCAATGTAAAACAACAGTATTGGGGGTTCAGGGTCTTCATCGAATGGCCACGCATCATCAGTCGGTGCCAATATGCGACGACCGTCCAGCGTCTGCGCCTCGACGAGACGATCAAGGTTTAGACTACGTGCGGCCTGGGCCCACTCGGTTAGTAGCCGCAAGTTCACTCCTGGCGGCGGATGGTCCGAATTTGCGGGAAACCGACCCCGACGAACCGAATCCAAGACTGCGGCTGGCTCTTGGTCTCCCAATAGCCACCGGGCACGCGCTGGCCCCAACTTTGGCAAGGCCAACAGGCCAAGCCTCGCTTTGGTGTTTTCAGACACGTGTTCCATCACGGTGTTCCTAGAACGGATCGAGGAGTCGCTCGCAAGCCAAACGCAGCTTGAACGGTCTCGGCTGAAAGGACCAACTCGTCACCTCGAAGATCAGCGATCGTTCGAGCTACAGTTCTCACTCGCCGCAACCCTCGACCGGTTAGTTCGCCTTTCTCTAACGCAATCCGAAGGAACTGGGTGGCGTCGGCTGACAGAGGGGCCCAACGCTCGACTTCGGAATTGCTGAGTTCAGCGTTGCACCGCACGCCCCGGGTGGCCGCTACGGCTCGGGCTCTGGCAATCCGGTCGGCCACGATCGCTGAGGTTTCCTCTTTCCCCCCTCCCAGTAGCACCGCGGGCGCAGGTGGGCGCACCTCAACTCGCAGATCAAACCGATCGAGCAACGGGCCTGACAATCGACGGGAGTATCGGGCGCGAGCAGCGTCGCTACACCGGCACCTACCACCGGCTCCACCTTCCCCGCATGGGCACGGATTCATAGCTGCGACCAATAAGAAATTTGCCGGCAACGTGATGGACCGAGCGGCCCTACTAATGCGAACTACCCCTTGTTCCAGAGGCTGACGAAGAGCGTCAAGAATCGGAACCGAGAACTCGCCGAGCTCATCGAGAAACAACACGCCTCCGTGAGCGCAGCTGATTTCACCCGGCCTCATGGCCGCTGTACCCCCGCCGACCATTGCCACCATGGAGGCTCCATGATGGGGCGCTCGAAACGGTGGGTGGGTTAGTAGGCCTCCCGACGGCAGAGCAAGCCCCGCCGCAGAGTGCACTCTTGTGACGCTCAAAGCTCGATCCGGCTCCAATGATGGCAATAGCCCAGCGAGCCGACTCGCAAGCATGGTCTTTCCTGCTCCCGGCGGACCGATCATCAACAAATGATGACCTCCAGCGGCAGCCACTTCTAGCGCCCACCGTGCCAATGGTTGACCTCTCACATCGGCTAGGTCTGGAGAGGAGGTTACGCAGGTTCCGGCTTCGGGCAATGCCGCTTCGAGCACCGCTGGCAAAACGTCTGCTTCACCAAGACCGACAGCTAGTTGATGAAGGTTTTCAGCCGGCCTAACGGAGCCGGGACGAACAACAGCAGCCTGTTCAGCTCCATCGCTGGGAACAAAGATTTCGGGGGCTTCAACTGCGTCGGCCAGACAGATCATGCCAGGTACGGCCCGAACTGAGCCATCGAGGCCAAGCTCGCCCACCGCGCCGAACCGTTTCAACGATTCGATCGGAATCTGCTCGGACGCAGCCAGCAGTCCGAGAGCTATCGGCAAATCTAACGATGAACCTTGTTTCCGAACCCCTGAGGGCGCCAGGTTGATTGTGATTCGTTTTGTTGGCCACTTGAGACCGCTCGACAAGATGGCGGCCCGGACCCGGTCACGCGATTCACGACATGATGCATCGGGCAGTCCGACGAGCGTGTAGCCAGGAAGACCGTTACTGACATGCACCTCGACAGAAACGGAACGACCATCGACCCCATGAACAACGGCCGAAGAGACGGTTGCAAGCATTGTTGACTCCAACGGTTGACCCAATCAACCAGCTTTGTCCGCTGGGGTTTGGGCAATTTGATTCGTCGTCCGGAGCCGAGACAATCGCGCTATTCGATTGACCCCAACCTAGAAGAGTGCAGTGACACTCAACCAAGATCGGCGATCAAATGGCCGGTAGCCCAACTAGGACTGCCGCCAAAGCAGGTGCAACGCAGGACGATCTCGATCTGATCTGTTCATCGTTCCTGAATGAAGAACATGGCCGGAGAACACAAACGCTGTTCCCATCGTGCCGGTTAACAAAATCTCACCCTCGTGATACTCAAGAGAACCGCTTGAGCGTTGAAGATCAGGGCGCCGGTGACTTCCCGGAATTAGTCGAGTCGCACCGTTGGTTGGTCCAAAATTAGCCAAGGGAACAATCGCGGTCGCAACCGTCGCCGGACCAGGCGATGTTTGCGGTGGCGCGTCGGCATGAAGAAATTGCCACCCGAACCCTGGCTGAGGATTTCTGAAGCCGACCTCGCTACGCCGAAACTGAGTTCCGAGAATTTCGATAACTATCGAATTGAGGATGTCCCGGCCGAGGATACGTTCGACCATGCCCAATCGCTGGTCGAGCCCAACGAGGCGTTGCGTGCCAGACTCTTTGTCTCGGGGCCACTGCTCGCTTTCAGGTTGCTGCACGATCGAGCGACATTGGGCCAACAATTCAGTGACTTCCGTTGTATCGAGGAAATCGGGTATCTCGATCCAACCCACGTCGTTGTCAAACGAACGGTTCATATTTCGTACCGCTGGCCAACCAGAGCTCCATCTTCTAACGCTACAACAGGAGCCGTTCCTAATCGAGACCAGGATCAGCAATCAACACGTAGCGGTCGGCAAGATCAGCAAGACCGACTAGTAGGCGCTATTGATTAGCAGCGCTTGTTGGCTATACGGAACCCGACAAATGTGCAGACCGTAGTTCTGCTCGAAGTACTGATCAAACAATGCTGGCTTCGACGCCAGATGCCCATAGTTGTCGAGCAAAATGATTCCACCCGGAACCAAACCGGGAACAATTGAGTCAAGAATGGGCCGCTGATATCCCATGTCGTAGTGAACGAAGCAGAACTTGTTGCCACTTAGCGCCTTGACCGTCTCGCGAATATCGCCAACCAAGAATTCGGTCTTGTGATAAAAGCTGAAGTTTCTCTCCAGTTCATCAATGCACATTATTCCCTTCGGATGCTTTGCTTCGTGGTCCTCGAAAAAGTCAAGCAGGTACAGTGACTTGTCGCTGTTGGCCTTAGCTAATGTCTTAGCCAAATACTGAGCGCTGCCGCCTTGCCAGACTCCGATCTCGGCAACTGCACCCTCCAGGTGAATCGTCGACTGCAGTAGTTCGAGTAGAAAGACAATGTTCGTCCGGCTCATCATCGACGACTCGGCAGCCGAGGTTCGAGTATCTTCCCCGGCGAAAAGATCTCGATAGAACGGCAGGTGATCTTCCGGCGAAATAACCCGGCCAGAACGGCCAGCGTAATTTGGAGCCATTCGGATGGGAACGCTCCGATAAGGGCCGGCTTCAATAATCGACACAGCCGAATAGAGGTAGTCGTATTCGGTCATAACAAACAAGTCGATGTGGCCCTCAAGCTCCGCAACCACCTCGATACCCCGAAACGATATTCCTTGGTAGAGCGGATCAGGGTCGAGAACGACTGCAATTTGATCTGGGAACAAATTGATCAGGTGCTTGGCGTAGTCATTGAAGCCGACCAAGGCGACCGCACTTTGAGCTGGGGTCACGAAGCTTACAAGATGGCGGAGCGTTTCTCTTTTAACACCACCGACTTCGAGCGTGGCGTTGAGGTACTGATCGGAGGTCATTGCTTGCATGCGAGGAGACCCTTTCAAGCGGCGGAAAACCGAAGAATACTCGCGCCTGACCGCTCAGAAATTCATGCTCAACCAACACCAATCATTGACATCGAGACAATGGGCTAGAACGGTGAATCGGGATCTATCGAGCAGGGTCTATAAGCCTTCTCGGGTGTAGCGAACGACCGCCTCGATCTCGCTTTCAGTCAAAGAATCTTTGAACGCAGCCATCTGGTTCTTACCGTTTGTGACTACGTCGATTTGGTCGTCGATATCAGGATACTTTTTCGTCACTTCGCCGTCATTCAGTTTGGTTCCGAGTCCTCCAGCGCCGGTGGCCCCGTGACAGCTCACGCACCGAGCCACGTAGATATCTCGGCCTTGCTGAAGCACCGGATCGTCAGAAACAAGCTCTGGGACATCGTCAACACATCCGGCCATAATGAAACCAGCGAAACAAAAAGCGGCAAGTAGCCCAGCAAGTCGACCGTTCGCTTGGGGCCTAATGAGGCCGGTGAGCTGTGATATCAAGCTTTTGGTGTCTGCTGGACTGCCCAAATGGTTCTCTCGAACGAATTGTGACGCCATACTGCTCCTGTGGGATTAGATCCGTCACGCAAGCATAGGTCGTCAACGTTCGACTATTTCTTTGTCGCTGCCGCATTCCTAGTGGTTATTGGTCTCCTTGTCTGGGCGTTTGCCGGTTAAACCATGCCCGCCAGGAAGAGATCTAACCAAAAAACAACGTCGGCCGAGAGTCGACCGACGAAGGGGCGATCGGCAAAAGGCAAGGTCGCAAAGAAACGACCGAAAAAGGGTCCAATCGGGTCAGCCGGCGTCCATTTTGTACCCGACCCTTCTGACGCTGACGATACCGAGACACGATTCGTTCAGCCATACGAGGCAACTAAGTCCTACGTCTGCCCCGGTTGCAATCGAGAAATTCCAAATGGAATGGGACATCTCGTGGCTGTGCCAGCCAGCGCCCCCGATCTCCGTCGGCATTGGCACCGAGGGTGTTGGACCAACCGGAAAACCCGACGGTAACAATCACTCTCTCGTGCTAGTCGATTTCTGTTAGCTGGCGAGCCAAATCAGCGGCCAGCCGACAGTTGTTTTCGAGCAAAGCCAAATTAGCTGGGACCGATTGGCCAGCGCTAGCCTCAGCTATTGCTCCTAGGACGAACGGGGTAACCTCGGGACCAGACAAACCTTGCTCGGCTACTTGATTTAGTGCCTGGGTCAGTGCCTCGTCGTGGACGTGCTGATCCAACGCATGGTCAACCGGAACTGGGTTTGCCACCAGAATTCCCCGGCCAAATCCGAGCTGAGTTTGAACCACAGCAGCCAAGCTCGAAAGTTCAGAGATGGAGTGTTGAATAGCGATCCCTGAACTACGAGCAGTAAAAGCCGGGAACGTGTCGGTGTTCCAACCGACGACGGGAGCGCCAAGAGTTTCCAGCCGTTCAAGGGTGGCGGGCAGATCGAGGAATGACTTGGCTCCGGCCGACACGGTCGCAACCTTATGACGAGCGATCGCTCCAAGGTCGGCGCTTTCATCGGCGGTGTGAACATACCCTCGATGCACTCCCCCGATGCCGCCAGTCGCAAACACTGATACTCCACTAGCAGCGGCGATAGCTAACGATGCTGAAACTGTAGTAACGCCGACCGGCCATCGTTGGCCGACAGCGATTGGCAAATCTCGTTCTGCCGCTTTAGCGCTGGAGCTAAAGATCCGGTCGATCAACGACGGTTCGATCCCACACCAAAGCTCGCCTTCGATCACAGCCGTTACTGCCGCCACCGCGCCCTGTTGGGTAATTGCGGCCACGCTCCGGTCCAGTGCGTTGCGGTTTTGTGGAGCCGGTAGCCCGAGCGTTGAATAGACAGTTGATTCCAAGGCCACAATAGGTGTGCCGTCGGCGATGGCCGATGCAACCTCATCGCTATGCCGTACCGAAACACCCATTGCCAACCCCTCTGTTGATCGTTGCGTTGAAGAAATCGGAGCGTGTCCTGACCATAGCCACCCTTGATCAGAAGCACGACTCATAGACAGTGACCTCTCCAGTACCATCGACGGTGGCCACATCGAATCGAAGCTCGCCGAACGCACTAGCGGCCTCGGCCAACCATTGAAGAGCTACCGAACGGACTTTCTGCTGTTTTTGCCAACCGACGGCCTCGGCCGCTGATCCGTATTGATTCGAGATCCGGGTCTTTACTTCGACAAAAACCACGGTTGAGCGGCGGGCAACAATCAGGTCGATCTCGCCGTCTCGGCAGCGCCAGTTGCGTTCGAGAACTTTGAAGCCTAGTGACGCGTAACGCTCGGCGGCCAAATTCTCGCCCCAGCGGCCGAAATCCTTGTTCGACCATCCGGGCGGCCTTGCCGGTATTGCTCCGCTGGACATCCGATGCCCTCCACCGTTGGCGCCGATCGGGCACCAACGTTCGCTTTGTTCGAAGAACTACAGAACCGTTACTAGAGCTCGCGCTCGGGTAGCTCCTCGATTGTTATTCCCTTGGTGGTGGTGATGTTCACCTTGGCCACAAACCGAGACTGCCGATAAACGTCCCATACCCAGGCGTCGGTCAACTCGTACTCTATGAAATCGTCGTCGGCAGACGAGAGTTTGGAAATTTTGTTGGCTAAGTAGGAACGACGCTCGGTCTCGATGACGTAGCGGAACATTCCAACCACATCCCGGTACTCGCGGTAGAGAGCAAGCTCGTTTTCGGCTTCGTACCGCTCGAGATCTTCGCTACTCACGTACCCGGCCTACTAGTGACTAGTTGTCGCGCTTCTCTTTGATCTTGGCTGCCTTGCCAACTCGATCGCGCAGGTAGTAGAGCTTTGCTCGACGAACATCGCCTCGGCTTACTCGCTCGATCTTTTCGATCACTGGAGAATGGAGCGGGAAGATTCTTTCTACCCCAACACCGAAGCTGAGTTTGCGGACCGTGAACGATTCGCGGAGGCCTTCGCCTCGACGTGCAATTACAACACCTTGAAAGATCTGGACACGTTCTCGGTTGCCCTCGATGACCTTTACGTGAACCTTGACATTGTCGCCAGCATCGAAGTCTGGGATGTCGTCTCGAAGCTGGTCTTGCTCCACTAGATCTGTCAGGTTCATAGCTCTCTCGCTTCGATCGGTCCCGCGACGGAGACTCTTTTTCAGTACATCTGCTTCACTTAGCCAGGCACCAAGGTTCAATGTGGTGACCACACAGTTTGCACTACGCCTGTTTGGCTAACTCGGCTTGTCAAGCCTAACGGTGGACAAGAGAAAGTCACACCTATATGGGCCTACGGTTACATAATCGCCGAGCGGATCAACAAAGACATTTTTGGTTGATTTAGCCCCAATTTCGGTTTCGATCGCTAATTGAGGCCAAATTCAGCCAAAAGCTGGACATCTTCGTCGCTTAGGCCGCCGCGGGCTGCAATTAGGTCGAGCCGGACCGCCCTTGTTTTGGCCAGTGATTGAGCCATTCGCCAGCGGCGGACTTTTTCGTGATCGCCCGACAACAACACGTCTGGGACGTCCAAGCCCCGATAGCTAGCGGGCCTCGTGTACTGCGGATACTCGAGCAAGCCATCGCCAAATGACTCATCGACCATTGATGACTCGTTACCAAGCACGCCCGGAACTAGTCGTCCAACGGCCTCAATTACCGCCGCAGCCGCCACCTCGCCGCCGGCAAGTACGAAATCCCCAACCGACACCTCTTCGTCTACCAGTTCGGTTCGAACCCGCTCATCTACACCTTCGAAGCGGCCACAGAGCATCGTGAATCCGTTACTCTGAGCAAGCTCTGAAGCCCGACTCTGATCGAACGGACGACCAGTCGGAGTCAAATAAATCAATGGACGGGGCGGATCGACTTGCTCAACGGTTTCGAAAATGGGCTCAGGTTTCATCACCATTCCCGCACCTCCACCAAAGGGGCTGTCGTCAACAGTCCGATGGGGGTCAGTTGCCGCGTCCCGAATGTTGTGAGTGCGAATATCAAGCAAGTTTGACCGACAGGCCCGCCCGATAAGGCTTACCGATGTGAAGCTCTCAATTACTTCGGGGTACAGGGTCAGAACGTCGATTCGCATATTCGCACCGAGCTCTCCTGGTTAGGGGCGTAACTCGACGGAATCATCGTCGAGCAGGCCAGCTGGAACGTCGACTTCAACGACTTGTTCGTTGTGAATCGAATAGAACGCCAGGGGGACAAGAGACCCAGACGACAGTTCCATCAGATCAGACGCCGGGTTATCGATGACTGACACGATCTTGCCGTGATCATTGCCATGCTGATCTACAAGCGATTTGCCGATTAGTTCGTGGACAAAGACTTGCCCCTCGGACTCAATCGGCTCAGCTGCGATGGTCGATCCCCGAAGTTCATCGGCCTTTTCCCGGCTAGAAACGCCGTCCAAGGTCAACAACCACTTCTTTTGGTGCGGGCGTGACGACTTGATCGTCATCCAGACGCCACCGACGTTCAGTTCCGCTCCCGGAGCGGTCCGCTCGGCAACCATGTTGGTGGTAATAGTGGCCAGAACCTCGCCCTTTAGACCATGGCCACGGTCTATTCGGCCGACTTCGAGCAGGTCAGAGCTGTTTGTCGAATCAGCCAAGGCTACTCGACGAACTCAACCTCGGTTACCACTCCGTCTTTTGCCGCAGCGGCGCCGACGACGGTGCGGATAGCAGAAGCTACTCGTCCTCGCCGACCGATAACGCGGCCCATGTCTTCAGCGTTGACGGTTACGTCAAGACGAACTCGATCGCCATCTGCAGTCGTTTCGATAGAAACGTCCTCAGGTTCGCTAACTACGGACTGGCAAAGATGCAATAGAACCGCTTCTGCGGTTGGAGCAGGAGAAGTCACGACTCAGCACCAACGGCAACAGCTTGTGCCGCCTCTGCTGCTGCTTCACGTTCTTGGGCCGCTAGGGCTTCGAGCTCTTCGACTGAGGTTCCGCTTTCAAACGCAGACCAAGCACCAGAAACGTCGAGAAGCTTCTTCACTCGATCGGAGGGTTGTGCTCCTTCTCGAAGCCACTTAACCGCTTTGGCATTGTCTATTTTGATCAATGATGGTTCGGATCGTGGGTTGTAGGTCCCAACGATCTCGATGAACCGACCATCACGCGGCGAGCGTGAGTCAGCTGCAACGACTCGATAGGTCGGTTGCTTTTTTTTGCCCATTCGCATGAGGCGCAGTCGAACTGCCACAGGATTCTCTTCTCTAGTCTCTACTATTGCTGAGTAGTTTATTGCTGGCTTGTTTGCTTGTGTCTTGAATTGCTTAGCGGCTCTGTTTACAGCACCACTAGTGTAGCTGGGGCTTATAAACCCATCGTTCGTCACCATCTCGCCGTTGCCAGGCTGATTGCCAAGGCGCGCAAGAGGCACCAATAGAGGCTATCTCGGTTAGATCAGGGCTCCACTCGTGACCCAACCGATATCTCAAAGCTGAAATCGTTCAGATCCAGCCTCGAATCGGTGGCCTCCCAGTGATTGGCTACCCTTTTGGCCCTGCTCAAGTGTCCCCAGAACGCCCAGAAACGATCGACGGACCCGAATCCTATTGCTGTCTACCCCTACCGATCTCAAGGTAACTCTTACCAGTCGAACGAAATACCGCCGAACGTGAACGAGAATCCCTCGGACGAACCGCTGTCGCTGGTACTAGCAGATGGCTCGTCGACCGAGATGTCCAGTGGTTCCTGGCCAAACGAGCCGGTCGGCGAGAGCCCACCAAAACCTGGGTCGCTAATCGACGAACTGTTGTCAATTGATAGGTCTCCGAAACCAGTGGCTTGAGTTCCTAGGTCGATATCAACCGGCTCGGCGCTGAACGAACGATCGATGGAGCTGTCGAAGGAGAACCCTCCTAGTCCGGAATCGTCTGCACTAAGCGAATCGCTGTCGAGCGAACTCTCGAACGACAGATCACCGAAACCAGAGAAGCCATTGCCGGAGTCGGAATCAGACCGACTCTGATCCGAATCAATAGTTGCCGAATCATCACCAAACGAGGAGTCAAGCGAGCTCTCGCCTAAACCATCGCTGAAAGACGAGCTGGCGTCTTGTGGGCCATCATCAAACGATGAGTCAGAGGAAGAGCCATCTGAGCTGTTATCGACGACGCCATCGTCGGTTGAATCGCTGTTAAACGAGAAACGCTCGAAACTAAAGTCATCGTTCGCTAGGCCATGCCCAAAGCCGCTTTGACTCTCGTCGGTGCCGGGCGAATCGCTGGTAGAGAAACCTTCACCCAAAATTTCACTAAACGAGAAATCGCTGCCGTAGTTGCCGAACGTCGATGTGTTCCCTAGCGAGAACTGCTGGTTGTCTCCGTCTCTATGTGCGTCTCCGTCGCGGTCACTCCAGCTGAAGTCAGCTGGAGTTGCCGGAGTCGGAATCTCAGTTGCTGGCGGATCAGTCTTCGATTCACCAACGGGCTCGGTAGCCTCATCAGGGTTTTTTACATCCGGTGAAGGTGCAGTTTCGCTTTGGCCGTTGAAGGACCAGCGGCCGCTGAAGCCGAAACCTCCTGATGAGGTTTCAGAAAGCCAATCTTCGATGGACCATATGTCTGTCCCAGTATTGCTACCCCATTCTCCAACGTAAGTTCCATCTGCGGTATGTAATCCCCAGATGTTCGCATCGATTGAAGATGTAAAGTCGAGGTCGACTGGGGGCGATGAACTGGCGGAACCAGTACCTTCCAGACCAAACCTCTTAGGCTCGGATTGGGATTCCTTGGGCTCCGGATCTTCGAGCCGTGAGCCGTCAGTTGATTGAGGCGGTCTAATCCGACGTAGATCCCGCTCGACTCGGTCACGAACCGACTGAATCGGCACACCTTCGACCGTTACTTCGCTTATCTGGCCATCGACCAGAGCTACCTCAACCGCAGCGGTCACTACATTGCCGCTATTCGCTTGAGTCAACGTAACTTTTACCGTTCTCGTGGCCTGAGGGTCCCCATCCAAGACGTCATCGAGAGCCCACGACAATGAACCGACATCCAAGTCGTCAACCGCAATCTCTTGACCAGGGACATTCTCAGATTCCGATGGCGGGTCTATGACTCGGGACGGAAGCTCGGGAAGGTTTAGTTTGGACCGAGCACCACCGATTACGGGTCGGCCACCATCGTTCAACGCCTCGTCGACGGCGACCAGGGAATTCTCTACCCCATACAATTCTCGCCCCCGCGAAGATCCGAAGAGGTACGAAAGCTCCGGTGCCCTGCTCCACACTTCGCTGGCCTGCCGGTGAAGTTCTTCGGCTTGAACCAGGTCGTTCATCTCCAACGCCTGTGCCGACTGCTGAACCAAACTATTGGCCTCGTCGTAGACCGACTCCCAGTCATCGTAGGCTTCCTGGTCGCGCGTCATTTGCTCTTGATTACGCCGTTCCGCCTCTGACCGTTCGACTAACTCGGTCCACTCGGCTTCGGGCATATCCCGAATCTGTTGATCGGTTAGCCCCACTCCGGCGCAGCATGGATGTTCTCGAGTCTCGGGGTTAGATGTTGCGTCATCAGCCGATTCCGTCACCTCACCGGTATCAGAATCACCGAAGGGGGTTTCATGTTCTGAAGTGGGACAGTCGGCCGTGCCGTCTGTTTGGTGGCCGTCATTTTCGGCGCACGCAGCGGAAACAGAATCAGCCGCAACGAAGCCAGAGGCCAAAAAGAGGCCGGCAGCGGCCGATGACAACGCCAAGATATTTCGGCTACCACGCTTCCAACGAGGACGAACCGACAAACAACATGGCTTGGTACAGCCCAAAAGGCCAGTCTGAGAGCAGAGCTCAAGTTCCATTGAATTCACGAATCCAAAATTCAGAAAATACGCCAAATACCACCTGACGCACTGCCCACCTGAGATTGAGGTTATCGCAACTGGTTGACTACAACACCCAAGAAAATTCGCTTGAGACTAAAAAGCAACGCAGCAGCCGTCGGCTCGGCTGGCAGCTGTTACTGTTCGAACCCTTCAAGTTCAGCTGCCATTTTTTCCAGATCGCCCATATCTAGATCGTCCAAACGTTCCATGCCAGGAAGCATCAAACCAGACTTGTTCGACTTTGTTCCTTTGGCCGTGACTCGTCCGCCCTTCGGCGTGACCCGACCGCCCGAACGCTTCCCCTTCTTGCCTTTCTTACCCTTTTTGGGGCGAACCTTCTTTGTGCCCATGCCGCCCATTTTTTTCATCATCTTGCGCATTTGACCGAATTGGTTAACCAGTTCAGAAACCTGCGTTGGGTTGACACCTGATCCGTTTGCGATCCTTAGTCGTCGAGACGCATCGATCATCGACGGCTCGGCTCGCTCTTCGGTTGTCATCGATTTGATGATGGCCTCGATCCGACCAACTTGGCGATCATCGATCTCAACATCGCGGATCTCCTTTGGCATGCCGGGTAGCATTCCGACCAGGTTGCCAAGGGGACCCATTTTTTTGAGCTGCTGCATTTGAGTCAAGAAGTCTTCGAGGGTGAATTGCCCATCGAGCATTCGAGCTGCCGCTTCTTCGGCCTCTTCTTGTTCAAAGGTCTGCTCGGCCTTTTCGATCAGCGTGAGCATGTCGCCCATACCAAGTATGCGACTGGCCATCCTGTCCGGATGGAACAGATCGAAATCCTCAAGCTTTTCGCCGGTAGCGGCAAACGCAATCGGCCGACCTACAACTTCTTTCACCGACAGAGCCGCACCACCGCGGGCATCGCCATCGAGTTTGGTGAGAATAACGCCGTCGAGTTCGAGCTTGTCATGGAACGCTTCGGCCACGTTGACGGCGTCTTGACCAGTCATCGCGTCGACTACCAGGAAGGTGTAATCGGGCGAGCTGACTTCGGAGATTAGCCGCACCTCTTCCATCAGTTCTTCATCAATAGCGAGACGACCTGCGGTATCGATAATTACTACGTCTCGTCCCGATGAGCGAGCTTCATCCAAAGCGTTGGCGGCCACCTGTACTGGATCAGACGGATCGCTGTACACCGGAACGTCAACCTGGGTGCCCAGAGTTCGTAGCTGCTCGACCGCCGCCGGTCGCTGCAAGTCGGCGCCGACCAGCAGCGGGTTTCGCCCTTGGCTCTTGAACCATCGGGCTAGCTTGGCCGAGCTCGTTGTCTTACCAGAGCCTTGCAGACCGGCCATCATTACCACAGTCGGTGGCTTGGAGTTGTACGTGATCTCGATGGTTTCCCCACCGAGGCTGGCAGTCAGCTCCTCGTTGACGATCTTTATTACCTGTTGAGCCGGATTAAGGGCGCTATGCACTTCTTCGCCGATAGCGCGCTCTTTGATCCGATTTCGCAGGCTCTTGACCACGGTCAAGTTCACATCGGCTTCGAGAAGGGCAACCCGAATCTCTCGCAGCACTTCGTCAACGTCTGCTTCGGTAAGCATTCCTTTCTTACCGAGACGGCTAAAGATGCCTTCAAACTTGTCTGTCAGTGATTCAAACATTGGACTCGCAAACTTCTTGATCTGGATCGGAACTGGGCGGGCAGTAAGCTCTCACCCTTTATCTGTGACGGTGACTAAGGCAGGATTCGCACGGTACGCCTTGGCAAGTAATCGGCGTCAATCAGGCTGGCTGAACATCAGGTTATTCAAATAGCGCATCTACAAATTCTGTCGGCTCAAAGTCAACAAGATCGTCAACCCCTTCGCCGAGTCCCACAAGTTTAACCGGTAGACCCAACTCGGACTCGATAGCAAAGACAATTCCACCCTTAGCCGAGCCGTCGAGTTTGGTCAGGACAACCCCGGTTACATCAACTGCCTCGGTGAAAACTTTCGCTTGGGCCATCCCGTTCTGGCCGGTTGTGGCGTCGAGTACTAGCAGAACTTCGACTACGTGACCTGGCTCTTTCGCGGCCACACGACGAACCTTAGACAGCTCTTCCATAAGATTCGACTTGTTATGTAGCCGTCCTGCAGTGTCGCCCAGGACCACGTTGCACCCACGAGCGGCAGCCGCAGCCACACCATCGAAGATTACCGATGAGGGGTCACCACCTTCGCTCCCTCGAACAATTTCCGACCCTGAACGCTCGGCCCACATTGTGAGCTGCTCCGCCGCCGCAGCTCGGAACGTGTCGCCGGCAGCCATCAAGGGAGTATTGCCTTCGGCTGAAAGCCTCTTTCCTAACTTACCGATCGTGGTTGTCTTGCCCACCCCGTTTACTCCGACAAACAACCAAACATTCGTTTTGCCATCGTCTATCCGAAGGCTGCGATCTTTGTCTTCTAGTTCTTCATGCATCCGTGCCTTGAGCAGGGCAAGCACTTCAGCGCCATTTTCGGCTTTAGCCTCTTTAGCCCTGCTTCTGACGTCGCCGATTAGGTTCATCGTGGTCGACACGCCAACGTCTGCTCGGATCAGCGCCTCTTCAAGTTCTTCCCAGTCATCGTCACCGATCTTACTTAACCCAACCAGACCACCGAGATAGCCGGTAAAGGCATTTCTGGCTTTGCCAAGCCGGTCGAAGAACGACGGCTTGGCTACAGGAGCTTCAACCTCTTCAACAACCGCAACGTCGGCATCGGCGGTGTCGACCGCATCAAGATCAATTTCGGATTCGTCGACCGCCAGTTCGTCAAGGCCGCGACCGTCGGTAAGGTCAAGCTCGACGTCCGGGCGGTCAAGAACCGCTGTACTGCCCCCAACAGCCCCCTTGGCCCCGGTTATTTCACCGTCGCCGAGCTCCAAGTCTCGACCGGGGCGGCGGCCCATAATGAAAGCCCCACCGAGGAAAACCAGCAAGGCGACAGCTATAGCAATGAGGATTATTGGCGTTTCGAGCATCGACAAATGATCCTACTCAACCAATCCGCTATTTCTCCGCTCTTGAGCCGTGCTAGGGCCTATTTAGGCTGGTAACCAGCCTGCTTTGGCGAACCTACGCTCGGGCTTACTCTTCTCGAGCATCAAGAGTTGCTTCAACAACAATTGTTTCACCCGCTCGAACGACTTCGAGCTCCACAATTTCACCGGCTTGGCGAGCCAGAACCAAACCAGCTAGTTCTGGAAGGCTAGTAACCGGAGCCCCGTCGAGGCTGAGCACTCGGTCGCCGATTTCAAGGCCAGCGGTGTCGGCAGCAGAGCCGCTCGTTACCTCAGAGATCTCGACGCCGGCCTCACCGCCTTGAGGTTGTCTTCCCGTCACGCCCAAGAAGCCTGATTCAATCGGCGCCCCGGAAACCAATAGATCAGCAATATTTCGAGCAGTATCGATAGGCACTGCGAACCCTACGCCAGCATTTGTGCTGGTTGTTCCGTCGGTTTGGATTGACGTGTTGATTCCGATTACTCGACCTTGTTTATCGGCTAAGGCCCCGCCGGAATTTCCCGGGTTGATGGGTGCGTCAGTCTGGATCATGGCTACCACCCGCTGGTTACCAATGGGCAATGGCCGATCCACGGCCGACACGATTCCTGCAGTTACTGATTGTTGCAGTTGAAAGGGTGAGCCGATGGCGATCGCAACTTGCCCAACAACTGCCTTCTCACCGGTCGCCAGTACCGCGATTGGCAAGTCGAGCCCTTTCTCGACTGAGAGCACCGCAATATCGGTATTCGAGTCGCTACCTTCAAGCTCGGCTGGAAGGATACGCCCGTCCGAAAGTCGAATTCGCATCGTGCGAGCGCCATCAACAACGTGTTGGTTCGTAAGGACCAAGCCATCCTCATAGATAACGCCCGATCCCGTTCCGAAGTCTGTCTCGACTTGGACAACCGCGGGGCCAAGCAGCGTGGCCACATAAGCGGCCGGTTCATCGACATCGACTGGCGGGAGCTGCTGAAGCGCGCTCGTCGTCGTGACTTCATCGCCAGCGACCGAAGCCGCCGTCTCAGTTACCTCGGTATCACTCTGAGAATCGATGTCAGAAAGCTGGGCAGCGCCAAATCCGGCAGCAGCCACCAACCCGCCGGCTACGAACGAGGTAAGCGCTCGCCAACCCCAACGGCCTTTGGTCTTTGCTGGTGCTGTAACCTTTGGCGCAATGACTGATCCAGGGGGATCAACCGGCGGGAGATACTTCGGGGCCCCTTGAGCCAACGAGGTTTGAGCTGGCGGCCCGGTTGGGGTCTCCCCCATGGTCGACCATCCAGTGTTGGGTACCGATGGAGGAATAGCTCCGGCATTGGAGTCAAGTCGGGAACTCTCCGAGCCAGCAGTCGGTTGCTCTCCTGCAAGTTTTTCGGTTGTCGGCGTCGTCGAAATTAGCTGCCGCCCATCGTCAGGTTGAAGGCCAGCCGTTTGGGATGCCGCCGACGGCATTGGCGGCGCAACGGCTGATGGACCTGGGCTGGATCCATACGCCCCAGCCAAGCTCGATCCGTTGCCACCGTTACTACTAGGAACGTCAGACAATGGCGGGCTTGTTGGCGTCGTATTGCTTTCGCCACCTAGCGGCAAACGTTTCGTGACGTCCATCCTCCGGGCTGTGTCGTCAGGGTTGAAACTTGGGCTGTCGGCAGCGAAACTCGAATCCGAAGAATCGGGAGCAGGGAGAATTGGGTCAGAAGGAACCGTTGGTGGCAGCGACGGATCGGGCGAAGCCTTCAAGTCCGCATTGGCCTGTCCCTCATCTAACTCTGACACGCTCTACCTTCCGCAAATTGAAAATTTTCTGCCTGAAATGTTCTAACCTGATTCCATCGACTTTTAACCGAAAAATCAAACCACTTTGTGCCATAACCCTACCGGGGGGTTCCTAAAGCGGAAATAAGTTCTTCACTGAACTAGTCAATTCGACCCATCGGGGTTCATCGTCGGCTGATCGGCGTAACCAACGCCAGCTTAGGTCTGCGACGTTGGAAGCTTCAAAACAAAGGTTGAGCCGATTCCAAGAGCTGACTCGACCGAAACCGAACCAGCGTGGCGTTCGGCAATTTGTTTGACAATACTAAGGCCAAGTCCGGTTCCCGAGCCGTCGTGTTCACCTCGCCAGAAACGCTCGAATACTCGTTGCTGATCTTCGCTACTAAGACCAGGCCCTTGGTCGATAACGCTGATATAGGCCTGCTCCCCCACTTGTAGTGTTCGCACTACGACCGACGTATTTGATTCGCTGAGTCGGACCGCGTTAGACACGAGGTTGCTTGTGGCCCGCAGCAAGGCCATTCGATCGCCAACTACCACGATAGGTTCATCGGCCACATCAGCCGACAGCGAGATTTTGTTTTGACGAGCGGCCCCACCAAACTCCTCGACCACCTCGGTAACCACTTCGCTCAAATCGAGCAACGATGATTCGAGCTGGGGAACTCCGCTTCGAGCTTGAGAAAGCAGATCTTCGACCAAGTTGCCCATTCGCTCAGTTGACCGGTGAGCAATTTCGGCCGAGGACCTAAATTCAGCGGCGGTGGCACCTGAGTCGGCCAAAACAAGTTCGAGGTGCGATCTGGCAGCAGCTAACGGGTTGCGGAGCTCGTGAGAGGCGTCCTGAACGAACCGACGCTGATTCTCAAACGCCCCTTGTACTCGATCCAACATGGCATCGAACGTGTCGGCCAAGAACTTTAACTCGTCCTCCGGACCGACCAAACCAATTCGACGAGAAAGGTCGCTACCGCTTATCTCTCTGGCCACCGACGCCATCCGGTTTACCGGACGCAACGCCCAGCCGGCCAACAGCCAACCAACACCAAACGCCACAACAAACAATATGGCCAGACCGAACAGCGATGCTTGGCGGAGGTTAGTTATGGCCACGCGATATGCGTCATTTTCGAAGGCTTGTAAGGTCGCTCTCTGCAGTTCGCTTTGGGTCAGTACTTGAAGTTCGTATTCATCGCCGGTGCGACGATCTTTGACCGAGAAGTTTTGGGCTGACAACGTGAGATCGTCTAGCTGCTTTACCTGCCAGAAATACAGCCCGCCGATTAACACTGAGCCAGCGGCAAAAACAGTTAACGCGTACGTCAAAGAGAGCCGAAACCGAATCGATTGGATGCCTTGTGGCAACCGAAGGAGACGAACTTGCACAGACCCAAACTACGTTTCTTGACCCGATGACTCAGGTTGAGCCGAGACCCCGTCGATTGGACCAAAGCGATAGCCAGCTCCAATTACGGTTTCGATGAGCCCGGTTCCGGTAGCGGCTTGGAGTTTACGACGAAGCGTTCCAACCGTTACCCGAGCAGTGTTTGTGAACGGATCTAGCATTTCATCCCACACATGTTCGAGTAATCGTTCTTGGCTTAGCACTTCGCCCTCGTGAGTCATGAAATAGCGCAGCAGCGCTATTTCTTTCGTAGTTAAATCGGTTACTGGCTGCTCTCTCCAGGAAACGATCTGGCGCGCTGTGTCTAGGGCTAGCTCTCCTGAGAGCAACACAGCGTCTTCGCCAGTCGTTTCCCTACGAAGCAGAGTACGAACCCGAGCCGAAAGCTCCGGTAAAGCGAACGGCTTTATCAGATAATCGTCAGCTCCCTGATCAAGTCCACGAACCCGTTCGTCAACCGAAGCCCGCGCGGTCACCATCAGGATTCTGGTAGCCGGGTCGAAACGAGAATCGGTTCTCACCAACTGGCAAATTTCCAGACCATCGATGTCGGGCAACGTTAGGTCAAGCAAGACTAAGTCGTACGGATTCAACGCCAACCGGTCCAACGCCTCATGACCGTTGGCGGCAACATCAACCGCGTAGCCTTCTCGTCTGAGGTATTCGGCTACGGCCGAAGCAAGATCCGTTTCATCATCTACAACGAGCAATCGCACCAACCCAGTCTATGAGCATGTCAACGATTGCTGTGGTCACCGATCCGTGACGGTGAGCCTGAAACCAGTCAGTTCTAGTGAGTTGGCTAGTGTTCGCGCAGTACTTTGGCCCCTTTCAACCATTTTTCGTATTCTTCGGCCACAATAAGGTTGGGCTGGTAGTAGTCACCTAGACGTTGCTGCTTATTCGCTAAAAATCTGCCCTCAGTAAAGTCACGGTCTAGTAGCAAGACTCACAGCAAGTACGGAGAAATATGGATAGCAGTCAGGGCGCAGCAGTTCACCTTGAGAGAGTTCTTTTCGAGGTCAAAAAAGTAATCGTCGGGCAGGACCACATGGTCGAGCGACTCCTTGTTGCGTTGCTGGCCCGAGGTCACATCCTGCTTGAGGGATTGCCCGGCCTAGCCAAGACGTTGGCAGTATCAACCTTGGCTGATGCAATTGGCGGCAGCTTCACCCGCCTCCAATTCACCCCCGACCTCCTACCGTCAGACCTTATCGGGACGAGAATCTGGCGTTCCTCTGACGAGAAGTTCGATGTCGAGTGGGGGCCAGTTTTCACCAACTTGCTGCTAACCGATGAAATCAACCGGGCGCCAGCCAAAGTGCAGTCCGCACTGCTCGAAGTAATGGCCGAGCGTCAAGTCTCAATCGGCGGCACAACCAATCCGCTGCCGACGCCGTTCCTAGTCTTAGCTACACAGAATCCAGTCGAATCTGAGGGTGTCTATACGTTGCCCGAGGCGCAGCGAGATCGTTTTTTAATGAAGGTCACCGTCGGTTACCCTTCGCCAGCCGAGGAACTTGAGATAATTCGCCGGGTTGGCGTTTCGATGCCGGTCGCAGATCAGGTGATGAGCCTTGATGAGCTTGAGGCGTACCAGCTCCAGGCCGACCAAGTTTACGTTGACAACGCGATCGCCCAATACGCCGTCGATCTAGTAATGGCTACCCGCGAACCGGGCCTTCGGGGCATGCCAGAAATTGAACCACTTCTCGACTTCGGCGTTAGCCCTCGAGCTTCTCTTGGTTTAGTGGCTGCATCTCGGGCCCTCGCAGTGCTCAGAGGTCGGTCCTATGTTGTTCCCCAAGATACGTTCGATGTGGCCAGGGATGTCCTTCGCCACCGGCTGATGCTCAGCTATGAAGCGTTAGCAAAAGGCCTCAGCGCCGACGATGTGTTGAATAGAGTATTAGCAGTCGTACCGGCCGCTAATGTGTCACCGATTGAACTGGAGCGGGCCGGTTCTCAGGCGGAAGCATCACAGCAAGCCTTGCCGCCCTACACTCCGGCTCACCCATCTGACACCGCAGTTAGCTCATCGCTGGTAGACACCGGTGATGTCCTCACTCCTCATCAAGCCGACGAATCGGCCAGCGCTCCGATTCAACCGCCGACCGGCCCCTAGGGTTTCTCCCAGTCAACTATGAACGGATCACCGGTGAACCCAATCGACGTCGTCGATTCTTCGACCAGGCAGGTCCTTCGACGACTTGAACTTGATATCACCCGACGCCTCGACGGCTTATTGCAAGGTGACCACCGAGGACTAGTTCCGGGGCACGGCTCTGAACTGGGCGAGACCAGAATGTATGCGCCCGGTGATGACGTTCGTCGAATCGATTGGAACGTGACTGCCCGCCTTCGTCAGCCCTATATTCGTCAGACAATTGCCGAACGAGAGCTCCAATCTTGGCTCGTGGTAGACCGGTCATCTCGACTCGACTTTGGAACCGCAAACTGCGAGAAGAGAGATCTGGTTCTCGCCGCGGCCGCCGCGTTCGGGTTCCTGACCAGTCGAGATGGCAACCAACTCGGCGCAATTCTGCTCGGGCGAGGCGGCCCAGAAATGGTCCCGGCCCGCGGATCTCGTAAACACCTTCTTCGAGTTCTGCATCAGATCGCAGAAACTCCCCACGATGACCTGAGCGGAGTCACCGATCTAACTGAAGGCCTCGGCCGCTTGTCCTCGCTAGCGAAACGACGGGGTCTGGTCGCCGTCATTTCGGACTTCTTAGTTGACCCTGGATGGCAAACAAGCATGTCGGTACTCGCTCGGAGACACGATGTCGTCGCCGTTCAAGTTACTGACCCCCGTGAATACACGCTGCCCGATGTTGGCACTATCTTAATTCAAGACCCAGCGACCGGCGCCGTTCGCGAAATCTCTACTAGTAAGCCAAAGGTCCGCCAGGCCTATGAGACCGCAGCTCGACAGAGACAGAACCAAATCGCTCAAATGCTCCGAGACGCTCGAATTGATCACCTCGTGTTATCAACGGACAGGCCTTGGCTCGACGACCTTCTCCGCTTCATCGCCGACAGAAAGCAACGAATGAACTACAACCAACCCGGTGGTTCTGCCCGATGACGTTCCTTTCAGCCTGGCGGTTGTGGTTTCTGCTCGGAGTAGCCGCCTTTGCCGTTGCCTATGTTCTTGTCCAACGACAACGTTCAAAATATGTTGTTCGTTTCAGCTCAGCTGAGCTGTTCGACTCGATTGCTCCCAACCGGCCAGGGCTGAAACGTCACGTGCCCGCCGTAGTGTTTCTTTTCTCGTTGGCAGTCGGCGTTCTAGCGTTCGCCCAACCGGCAACCGAGGTGCGGGTTCCTCGAGAACGGGCCACTGTAATCGTCGCTATTGACGTTTCGCTTTCGATGCAGGCCACCGATGTAGACCCTGATCGCCTTCAGGCCGCCCAAGCGGCAGCTAACCGATTCATTGACGAGCTACCACCCACCCTCAACGTAGGAATCGTGTCCTTCGCTGGTACTGCCGCCGTGCTGGTGCCACCTAGCCTCGACCGAGCGCCAGCTCACGCGGCGATCGACAACCTTCGATTGGCCGAATCCACCGGAATCGGTGAAGCGATCTTTACCTCGATCGATGCTCTCCAAGCGGTGCCGACCGAAGATGGCGAGCTCGAACCTCCCCCTGCCCGACTCGTGCTGTTGTCTGATGGGGAAACAACGATCGGGCGTTCCGACGAGGAAGCTATTAGTGCCGCCCGGAAAGCCGAAATTCCGGTCTCGACTATCGCGTTCGGAACCAGTGGAGGGGCAATCATCTACGACGACCCTCGAACTGAGGCGGTAGAAGACGACTTGATTCCAGTTCCGGTCCGAGAAGACAACTTAAAGAAAATCGCTGACGAAACAGACGGGGTTTTCTTCACCGCGGCGTCGCTTGAAGAGCTAGAGGCGGTCTATCAAGACATCGGATCAGCAATAGGATTCGAGACAATCAACCGAGAAATCACTGATTGGTTTGTTGGGGCTGCCCTAGCGTTGCTGGCCTTCGCTGCAATGCTAAACCTGGCCTGGTTCCAACGCCTGCCTTGACCAGCGTTCACCCGGTTCATCAGCGGCGCTTCGGCTTACCCAAAAATCCGGCGCTCAATCTTCGGTGAGGTGTTCGACCGGTTCTTCAGAAGCGTCGAGGCCTTCTGATATCTGAGGATCTGCGGTCGTTTCGGCTCCATCGAGCTGATCAAGTTCGATTGTCTGGTTATCGTCTTTGACCGTTGGCTTGGCCCCGAATGCTGGCGCTCGAGCAACCTTGCGCTCTTGCACCTTTTCGGTGAGCACTCTCGAAGAACCACCGGGTTTCATACTGACGCCGTAGAGGACATCGGCCGATTCCATTGTTCGCTTTTGGTGGCTGACGATAATGAGCTGAGCTTCTTTTCGGAACTCCTCAACCAGAGCCAAGAATCGAGACAAGTTGACGTCATCTAGCGCGGCTTCGACTTCGTCCATCACATAAAACGGAGACGGACGGGAACGGAACACACCGAAGAGGAATGCCAGCGCTACCAGCGAGCGCTCACCACCAGAGAGCAAAGAAAGCTTCTTCACATTCTTGCCCGATGGCTTAGCTTCGATTTCGATGCCGCAGTTCAAAATGTCGTTCGGATTAGTTAGCTTCAGGCCACCTTTGCCGCCCGGAAACAAGGTCCCGAACAGCTGCGTGAAGTTGGTGGCGAGATCAGCGAAGGCCGACGAGAATACACCGACAATCTCTTGATCAATAGACTGAATCAGTTTCTGTAAGTCTCGGCGCGCCGTTTTGACGTCGCTGACCTGTGTCTCCAAGAAGTCGAAACGCTCCTTCAGCTCCTCAAATTCTTCAAGGGCAAGAGGGTTGATCGCTCCCATGATTTTCAGTTCGCGCTCTAACTCTCGAACCTTATTCTCAGGAGTTGCACTTCCTTCAAACTCCGGTTGCGGAGCGCTCATAGCGAATTCGGGATCGGTATCAAGTTCTCGACGGAGCGCTTCAGTTAGCGCTTCGAGCTTGATCCGATGCTCGGCTTCGTTTACTTCGAGTCGACTCCGACGTTCGCGCAGTTCAACGGTCTCTTTCTCAGCCGCAAGTCGGTTTCCTCGTTTCTCGCTCAGAATATCTGACACTAGTTTGGCTTGTTCCGACTGAGCTTTCTGCTCAATCTCAAGAACTTCGATCCAATCGGCGACGACAATCTTTTTCTCTTGAAGACTGCTAGACAGCTCTTCAACTACCCCTAAGCCATGCTCAATTCGTTCTCGCCGCACCCGAGCCTTTTCACGCTCGTTAACCAGCCGTTCAAGACGGGCCTCAGTGGCTGATTGGCGACTCCTCAATAGCTCCCGCCGCTCCTCGATCGCGCCTATCCGGACCTCAAGTTCAGTACGGCGAGAAGCCACGGCTCGTGATCGTTCATCGAGCGTCGTTCGAGACTCGTTGAGCGCTTCTGCTCGGCTCAGATACTCACGTTCCTCGTTTTCAGCGGCCGGTAGCTCGGTTGACAGCTCCCGCATCTCGTCAGCGTCTTTTTGCTTCCGTAAGAAAAGGGTCTGCCGTTGCCCAACAAGCTGTTCGCGATCAGCTTCTAGCTCGGTCAATTCAGTGGTTGCGCGGTCGAGGACCACTCCCGAGCGTTCCAGAACGGTCTCGCACTGAACCACTTCGTCTGATACTCGGTCAAACTCGGCGGTAGCGTCGGCTAGCTGCGATCCGATAGTCGCCAATTCCGACACAACTTGCTGAACCACATTTTGGGTCGCTGTCTCTTGTGCCCGCGCTTCTTCTAAAGCGGTGGCGGTTGCACCGGTTCCTCCGGCCCGGAGGTGCCAGCCTCGAGGACCGAAGCGATCACCTTGGGCAGTTACGAAGGTCGTGGACGGATTCGCTACCAGCCGATCAACCGATTGCTGCCACGAAGAATCGAGTAGAACCGCATCGGCCAACAGCGTGTCAAGGACGGGGCCGATGTCAGGCCGTAGCGGTCGAACATAGCTACGGATCTGGTCAGCCTCGGGCCCGAGCTGTTGGGAGCTACCGGTTGTCGGCGGCGGCACTGGTCCGCCAACTGACAGCACCGCTCCGGCTAGACCCTGGTCATCAAGCGAGCGCAACGCAGCTTCAGCGTTATCGTTGCCTTCAACGACGACCGCTATCAACGCGTCGCCAAGAGCAGCCTCGACAGCTAGCTCATAGCCAGGGTCGACGTCTATCAGATCAAGAAGGGTGCCGAGCACTCCGGCGTTATTGGCCAACGCTTCAGATCCGGCCTTGATACGAGCCTCATCGAGTGCTTGACTCAATGCTTCAGCCCGAGCTTGCCACCGGCCGGCCTCGTTCTCTGCTTGTCGTCGTTCTTCGGCGACGGCACTCTGGCGTATGTCTAGCCCGGCCACAGTGTCTTTGCATTGCCCAAGTTTGGTTCTTAGGTCGGGCAGGATCGATTCGTTATGTCGTCGCTGTTCCTCAGCTTGGGCCTTCGCCTGCGCTGCTCGTTCCTTACGAGTGTCGAGCGCTTCAATTCGTTTTCCGAGGTGACCAAGTTCTTGTTCATCACGCTCAGTTGAAAGGCCCAAAGCGTTAATTTGGGCCCGGACCTCAGCGGCTCGTCCGGAGCCGGGGGCCAATGTGTCGCCCCAATCAGTGTCGAAGGTCAGCTGTTCATTCACAAGCCGCTTCTCTGATTCCATCAGATCAGCGAAGTCGGGTTGGAGCAGATCGATCTCAGCTGAAGCCTCAGTCAGCTCTGCAGTAAGGCGGGCTGATTCGGCCTCTAGCGATGAGACCAACCCGTCATCGACGGCGGCTTGCAACTCGCCTTCCAACCGAAGTTTGCGCTCCGCCATCACGTTCGCTTGGCCCCGAATCCGCTCAGCGGTACTCTTGGCCCGGCTTAGAACCTCTCCGATATCGGATGTTCCTAGTGCACTTAACTCTGCCTCGCCCTGAAGCACGTCAGCGTCAAGGGTAGAAAGCAGCGTAGAAAGCTGAGCTTCCCGGTCGTCGTACTCAACGCGAAGCCGAGCTGAAGTTGAGAGCTGACCGGTCAACGCCTTCAGTTCACGACCAGCCAGGTGAATCTTAAGATCATTGAGCTGGGCGACAACTGAGCCGTGGCGCCGCGCTGCGTCTGCTTGCTTTTCGAGTGGTCGAATCTGTCGCTTCACCTCTCGCAAGAGGTCTTGGAGTCGGCTTAGGTTATCTCCCGTTGCCGCTAACCGACGCTCCGCTCGTTCCCGTCGCTTCCGGTACTTCAGAACGCCAGCGGCTTCTTCAACGATGGCTCGCCGATCTTCTGGGCGAGCGTTAAGCACGTCATCGATCCGCCCCTGAGAAACGATGATGTGCTGTTGTCGTCCGATACCTGAATCGGAAAGCAATTCTTGAATATCGAGGAGTCGACAGGAGACGCCGTTGATTGCGTAGTCAGAATCGCCGCTACGGAAAAGCGTTCGAGCAATCGTTACTTCGTTGAATTCGATGGGGAGAACTTTGTCGGCGTTGTCGATCGTGAGCGACACTTCGGCTCGCCCCAGAGCTTTTTTGGCCGCGGTGCCGGCGAAAATGACGTCATCCATTTTCTGGGACCGAACAGCGGTCGGAGCCTGCGCACCGAGGACCCAGGCCATGGCATCAACAACGTTGGACTTGCCGCTTCCGTTTGGTCCAACCACAACGGTAATTCCAGGTTCGAGTTCCAGGACTGCTGGTTCAGCGAACGACTTAAACCCTTTGATGGTTAGAGCCTTCAGAAACACACAGAACTCGCTTTCACTGTTTTCGCACTCTTCGTTACCGTTATCAACACGAGCTGGATGCTCGGTCGGACCAACCACCTAGCAGTACCACGAAACCGTTGACTGAAACACCAGCCCCGGTCCGCGAACATACAGACCCCAACGATCTTACCGCTTGCTACTAACCGGCTGGTCTTCCCAGGGCAGTTTTCACTGACCTAACCGAAAAGGTCCAACTCACGGACCCACACAGCAGTTTGTCGATCAATGGAGACGGGATTCGGCCCACATCGACGTGAAATCACCGTTGGTTGGAGTTCGCTACACCTGGGTTTTGCAGTAATAGACCACTTGATGCTTGAAGCTGGTCTTCAGAATCGGCTCCCGAGATCGGGGGCTGAGATCTCCGTCTTTGCCAAAAACCGCAAGATGTTCTGCAAACTCGCCCGGCTCGCCAGATAGATCGAAAAACGGTCGATCTTCTGTTGATGTACCACGGTACTTAATCGCCTCGTGCATAATCCCGACGACCGATCTATACAACCGACGAATCTCCTGGGTCGAGAGCTGAGCGCTAACTCGGTCGTGACGGAGCCCGGCGTCGAACAGAATTTCGTTTGAGTAGATATCGCCAATGCCGACAAATATTTCGGGATCAGTGAGCATTACTTTAAGCGGCAGGTTGTGAGCCTTTACCAGTCGACCGAAGTCGATCCAAGACAATGGACTTTCCAACAGGTCAAGCCCAACCGTCTCTGGTGGCGGAAGCACCGTCGCTAGTTCATCGTTATGAACAACGTGTATTTGACTTGACCCTTTCTTGTCGGCGATTCGAAGATCCCCACCCTGGGTGAAGCCAATTACACCGACTACATCACTGGCAACTTTGGTCCGCCCAGTTGAGCGTTCCAGTCGGCCGTGTTCGCCTAATTGAATGGTCACCGCATGTTCGTTGTCGAGACGCATGACTATGACAACGCCAACACGCTCCACCAGATCAACCTTGGCTCCAAGTAGGTGCTCGTCGAAGTCCTTTTTAACCTTGGTTGCTGGGAACGACTTCAGACCAATGGCCTCTGCGCTCTTGATCTTTCTCGTCGTGGTGTCACGATCAAGATCTCGTCGAAGAGTTTCAATCTCGGGCAGCTCAAGTGTGCTCATTGCGGTGTTCTCCGTTCCCCAAAAGGGTTAGTACCGCCGCGTACGCAGATCGCGCCGCGACCTGCTCAGCTCGTTTCTTCGATGTTCCAGCTCCGTGACCTCGAGCTACCCCGTCGACGATGGTGATGGCGGTAAAGCGCTTGTCGTGATCTGGGCCAGCTCCGCTGATCTCATAGATTGGGGCCCCGAGAGACATACGAGCAGTTAGCTCCTGGAGCTGTGTTTTGTAGTCTTTGCCGCCCGGTTCTTCGGCCGCATCGACAATTGCCTCTTTAGTTAGGCTAAGAATTACTTCTTTGGCCGCTTGCCAACCGCCATCCATGTATACGGCCCCGAAAATGGCTTCGAGTGAATCAGCCAGAATCGATTCTTTTTGTCGGCCGCCTGATTGATCTTCGCCCTTGCCAAGCAGCAACAAATCTCCGACGCCCAATTGGTCAGCCAAGCCAGCCAGGGTTGCGGTGTTGACGACCGAAGCGCGTAGCTTAGCTAACTGGCCTTCAGCAAGATCCGGATAGCTGGAATAGATGTGATCGGTCACAACGAGACCGAGGACGGAGTCACCCAGAAACTCTAGACGTTCATTAGAGGTAGTCGTGGGATTCTCAGCGCAGAAGCTGCGATGGGTCAACGCAAGGGTCAACGCAACCTCATTGGCAAACCGGTAGCCAAGACGTTGCGAAAATTCTTCGGTAGTGAGACCTCCGCTCAGGAGTTTTCCCCAGCTTTGCTGTGCACGTAGTCAACAGCGTCGCGCACGCTCTTCAGATCCTGGAGGTCCTCATCTTCGATTCGGAATCCAACGGTACGCTCAGCCAACTCTTCTTCTAGGGCCTCGACTAGTTCGATCAAGGCGAGCGAGTCAGCATCAAGATCGTCAGCGAAGGAGTTGCCCTCTTTGATTTGGTCTGGCTCAATTTCGAGGATGTCGGCGAGACGATCGCGGACCAACTCAAAGATCTCAGCTCGTGTCATTGGCGACTGTTCCATGTGTGTTTCGGCTGGCATTCTTTCGGTTCTTTCTGCTCTTAACTACTGCCGACTACTTGCTCGACTTCCCGACTTACGTTTTTCATTGAGTTCAAGGCTCAACCAACAAACCAGCCTGAGCGCTTAGATCTTGGAAGCTACGCTTCGGGCAAAGTCAGGCCTGGGCCTTTGAACGACGACGTGGTGAACGACCGCCTGTGACTTCCCTTCACTCACTGCCTAACTAACTGCTTAACTCAGTGCTAATTCGGCTGACATTGTTCGCCGATCCAAGCAATTTTGCTCAATCGACTCCGCAACGATGCGTCTATCGGTCGTATCTTACCAACTATTGGTCTTGCCTAAGCTGATGATTAGACGCTCTTACCCCAGGCGGGGCAATTTGTTCGCCAATTGGAGGTTTTGAGCCACTTTTCTTGCGCTACGGGCCTGCGACGAGTGACTGCCGAAAGCTGGTGACGATATCAGCCGTAGCCATTTCATCTGCAGTGCGAATGGCGTTGGCCAAAACCATCTCAGAAGACGATCCGTGGGAGATCATCGAAATCCCCTTCGTTCCGAGCAACATGGCTGCTCCAGTTTGACCGGAGTCGAAGAAGTTAAACCACGGCTCAGTAACGGCAGCGATTTGAGGAAGTACGGGTGCTAGCTCTGTATTCGTCGCCAGATCAGCTCGCAGCGCCTTCCTGAAAATTGCGAAAGCGCCCTCCAGAGATTTGAGGGCCACGTTCCCTGTGAAGCCATCGCAAACCAAAACGTCAGCTACGCCAGCCATGAGCTGGTCACCCTCTATATTTCCAACGTAATTTGCTCCGCAGTCGCTGGCCCATTGGCCGTCTTCAAGCAACTCGCAGGTCGCTTTGACCAGGGCGTTGCCCTTGCCTGCTTCTTCGCCGATGGTTAGCACTCCGACCCTGGGATGCTCTAACCCAAACCGAGTTCTGGCGTAGGCGGTGCCCAATCTGGCGAACTGAACCAACCACTCGGGTTGGCAATCGGCATTGGCGCCGCAGTCAAGCAACGTCGTCGGGGTGGAATCGATCACCGGGAACGGCACCGCTATCGCCGGACGAGAGACCCCCCGAATGCGCCCAATCCTCAACAGCGAGGCAGCCATTACCGCCCCGGTGTTGCCAGCGCTAAGCATCGAAGATGCCCGCCCGTCCCGCACGGCCTCGGCGGCCCGAACGATCGATGAATCTTTAAGCCGACGGACGCTTCCAGCCGGATCTGCCCCCATCTCGATAACTTCGCTGGCCGGGAGGATCTCGATGCCGTCGACATCACCGAGCCGATCTGGGTCACCAACCAAAAGAACGGGCACGCCGAACTCTTCCGAGGCGATTTTAGCTGCCGCCACAACAGGCCCAGGGGCGTTATCGCCTCCCATGGCGTCGACAGCTACCGGTAGCCGCTCGCTCACTGAGATGTCCGTCTTCTTAGATGTGCTGCTGGAGTACGTCTGAGATCAGACTTCGATTGCTTGACGGCCCTTATACCAACCGCATGCGCCGCACACTCGATGGGGCAGCTTAACTGCGCTGCACCGATCGCAAGTGCTACGTGACGGGGCAGAAAGAGTCCAAGACGAAGCTCGACGGCTCCGGGTCTTCGATTTTGACGTCTTTTTCTTTGGAACAGCCATTTTTCTTACCCTTAGTCTGCTGCGCCGCTACTCAGCGGCACGTACTTGCTGCGATGTGCATGTCGTTTTGCTTGACGGACCTAGAAGTAGGCCACCGTCGGCAACATAGATCAACACAGCATGTTACCGAGGTCCTAGGAAGTCTCCACCTCTGGCACCGCATCTCGGGTATGTGTCTCAAATTCGATATCTAGTGCCACGGTTAGCCCAAAACCGACTTCAGCCGACACGCTTGCGAAAAAAGATCCGATCGAAGCCATCTTGAGCTTTGCGTTCAACCAGGTCATATCCAAGATGAGGATAAAGATCCAGATTTTCCCACATTTTGGCATTGGTATACAGCTCGACAGCGGCTAATTCCAAACGGACGGCCTCACTCTCGACGTGGCCAATCAAACGGCGACCGAGTCCACACCCAGCCAATTCCGGAACAACAGCAACATTCTCCAGATGCATAGCAGCGCCGTCTGGGTAGTAGACGACATATCCCACTAGATCGCTGGAATCGACCGCCACCCAAATCTGGCCCGCTTCCACCGATGCAGCAAAATCGGCGGCCATAGGTGCCGGACGACGTCCGATCCGTTCGACATATTTACCGTAGGCCGCCTGGGCAATGCCGACAATCGCTTCAACGTCTTCACCGCTAGCAACTCGGAGATCGAACCTGCCAGTCAGCGTCTCAGTCGCCTTCAGTTAGGTTCAAATCACTCAATGCTGCCCAGCGGGGGTCCGGGCCTTGTTTGGCCCGTTCGACCTCTTTTGCTTCCTCGGACTGCTGGATTGTCATAGCCGGGTATCTATCCGGGTCGGGACCAGCGCAATCGTTTCGACAAAGCGGCGCCAGCGGCAGCGAAAGCGCAACCGCATCGCAGACCACCGGTACTAAATCGATCTGATCGCCATCGAAATCACTCACCTCGGAATCCTCTGGTGATCGAACTTGAAAGATCTCGGCAATTTCGATCTGTTGTTCGCCGCCGGTCTCTTCGAGACAGCGCCGACACTCGCCCCTCCATCTGAAGGTCACGGCGCCAAACATCGTTATGCCGCGCTCAATTGACTCTATTACCACCTGCCCAGTGACCGGGTAGTCATCGGTCCACGAACCGATAACTTTCTGAGTAGCGAGCGTTACTTCTATTGGTTCTTCGCGCCGCTGACCCAATCGACGACGCAAATCCCGCACGTTAAGAATGATCCGCGGCGGCTTATGAGCAGGGGCCTCAACCACGCTGCTGTCTTCGCTAGCAGCCACGCTGCTAGTTTCACTGTTAGCGTCGTTGTTAGATAGTTGTCCGTCGAGGTCGAAACTCGCTGCGCTCGGACCGTTGGTAGAACCAGCCATACAACCAGTCTGGATCAGACCAGACCACTTTCCTCGCCTTTTACGCCACGGCGGGCGCAGCTCAATCGAGATTAAGCGTCTTCAGTCGAGAAACTCAGATGCTCGACGTCTTCGTATTCTTCGTCTCGCAGATCGATCGATTCACGGCTAGATAGCTCACGGGACCCGTTACTTCCACCGTTTCGACGAGGTCCAGCGGTGGCCAAGATCTCTTCAGTCGTTGTCTTCGCTGAACCCATGAGACGCTCGCGACCTTTTTGCACTGTGCCAATAGTTCGATTTAGCACCACTTCGAAACTAGCAAGCCGCTGATCGCAATAGTCTTCGACCTGACGCTTCAACGTGTTGGCTTCTTCTTTCGCTTCAGAAACGATCTGCCGGGCCCGCTGCTCAGCCGCTTTCACTACCTGCTGACGCTCCACCATTCGGCCGACCTGAGCTCGACCCTCTTCGATCAGATCTCGATGTTCCTGTCGAGCCTTGGCCACGAAATCGTCGCGCTCTTTGAGTAACCAGCGAGCCGCTCGAAGTTCTTCCGGTAGTCGTTCTTGAGCTCGTTCAAGTAAATGCAGCAACTCATCGCGATTGACCTTAACGGTGGCTGACATCGGCAGCGGACGCGCCTCGGCGAGCATCTCGATGGCTTCTTCCAAGAGGTCCTCGACCTCAGGCACCGAGTACGGATCCGGCAGCATTTGCCGTGACGGTCGCTCTGACTCGCCAGTCATGTCCTCGTCATCTACTTCGTCGAGATAGTCATCGTGGCTCATTGTGCCGCTCTCTTTTCAAGACGTTCAGCCACTGAGGCTGGAACAACAGATCGAATGGGTCCACCGGCGCTGGAAACCTCGCGAATGTATCGAGAGGACAGCAACGCGTTGGTGCCGATACCCGGAAGAAACAGGGTCGGGAGACCGTCGCCTGTTTCGGCGTTCATTTTTGCTTGCAGCATTTCTACGTCAAGGTCGCTAGCGCTGCGGATGCCTTTGATCAAACAAGTGGCTTCGCATCGAACGGCCTCAGTGGTAACCAGGCCGGTAAAGGACTGGCTAGTAACGTTGGTCAACTCTCGGGTTGCTTCGGCAATCATTTCAACCCGCTCTGCCGGATCGAAGAAGCCGCTTTTCTCGGGGTTGTAGCCAACGGAAACCACAACTCGATCGAAAACCGAAGCGGCCATTGAAATTATGGCTAGGTGCCCATTGTGCAACGGATCGAATGATCCTGGGTAGAGCGCAGTATTCAACTTTCGCACCATCCCTTCTCGACCCGAGAACCCAGCAAGCACACCCCAACCAACAAGTTGGAAGCGTTTGACCTAACTTAGTCGCCTCAGAGTGACCAAAGGGTGCTACTAGCCGAAATTAGCGTCGACAACCATCTTGAGACAGCACAAGAGGGGATTATCGGACCTGGTCAGGCCGTAACTGGACGGGCGATAACGATCCGTGAGCGACCGTATTCTCGCCGTTTCAGCTCTTCCCACTGCGGTGGCAGCTCAATCGGCGATTGGGCATGGCCGACAAGCAGCTTGCATTGGACCGACTCGAAGATCTCGGTCCAAGGGTCATCCGCGTAGGGCGGGTCACAGAACGCGATCCCGACCGGCTCGATGTTGGACCAAGCCCTAGCGACAGGCCGGGTGATAATCGTGGCCTGATCGGCGAAGCCAAGAGTGTCCAGATTCTTACCAAGCACTGCTTGCGCTTCCCGGTCTTGTTCAACAAAGGTAACGTGGTTTGCCCCACGGCTGAGGCTTTCGATCCCGAACGAACCACTCCCGGCATAAAGATCGAGAATGGCTTCGTCCACTACCCCACCAAGGGTGGCCAACATGTTGAAGATACCTTCTTTGGCCCGATCGGTTATCGGTCTGGTTTGACCGCTCTGTGGGGCCAGTAGTTTTCGCCCTCGAGCCGAGCCAGCAATTACGCGCACTGGTTCAAGCTATCGTCACCTGTATGCCAATGCCCGATCTGGAAATTATCTGCGTCGACTGCGGAGAGAAATGTTATCCGCTCGGTTGGCAACCCAAAGACGGTGAAGTTGAGGATGGCACAGTTGTTCCCTATCGGTGTTCGGGGTGCAACGATCGTTGGGACGTGGTCATCGAAGACTACGAGTGGTAAACCTCGACACCCGGACATCACGATCCGGGTCAGAGTTTCTGGTTACCCCTTGAGTAAGAACTCGGCGTCTTCTGGATTGAGGAACAGTTCGAGTTCTCGGCTTAGCTCAGGAACTGTTTCTAGTCCCGGATCAGCATCGACGAGTTGAATAGCAGCCCGACGAGCTGCCGCCACCGCTTCCCGGTCCCGGCGTAGCGATGCCAACTTCAGGTCGTTACGGCCTTTTTGTCGCTCGCCCATGATCGTGCCTTCGCCTCGAAGATCGAGGTCGATCTCGGCTAGTTCGAACCCGTCGGTGGAATCAACCAATGCCTGCAACCTGGCCTCAGATTCAGGTGTTACAGCAGCGCCGACCAGCCAACAGGTGGAGGCATGGCTCCCACGGCCCACTCGACCACGGAGCTGATGAAGTTGCGCTATACCAAACCGGTCGGCGTCGAGGATTACCATAACCGTTGCGTTTGGTACGTCAACACCAACTTCAATCACTGTTGTTGCTACCAACACATCGAGGTGTCCAGTCCGGAACATCTCCATCGTCTCGTCTTTTTCGGCCGGTGATACTCGGCCATGCAATAGACCAACTCGAAGCCCGTCCAGTTCCGATGATCGAAGCCAGTCGAACGTTGACTCGGCCGACGCAACTTCAATTTTCTCTGACTCGTCTATCAACGGACAGACAACGTACACCTGCCGCCCCTCGGAGATCTCTGACCGTACGTCGTCCCACATTTGTTCTAGGCCGGCAAGGTCGAGCGGTAGTTCGCCATCGGCGCTGTCAATTGAGGTGCCGGTTTGATCGAGGCGACCAGGCGCTCGAACCCACATGGTCTTAATCGGGGTTCGCCCTGGCGGGAGTTCGTCGAGCACCGACACGTCCAGATCGCCGTAAACCGTCATGGCCGCAGTTCGAGGAATCGGGGTTGCTGTCATTACCAATACATCCGGTGATGCATCGCCGTAGCTCCGATCACGCAGAGCTGCTCGTTGCTCCACGCCAAACCGGTGCTGCTCATCGACGACGACGACCCCGAGCGACGAGAACATGACGTTCTCCTGGATTAGGGCGTGGGTTCCAATAGCAATATCTACATCACCGGTGATGAGGCCGCTAAGAATCCGTTTCCGGTCGGCGGTACCGACTCGATTACTTAACAACTCGATTCGAAGGGGCCGGTCGGCGAACAGCGACGTGGTGTCTTCAACCGACAGGCCCGACAGCAGCTCTCGGATGCTGGAGTAATGCTGTTCGGCCAGGACTTCCGTTGGTGCCATCATGGCGGCCTGATGACCGCTATCAACTGCGGCCAACATTGTGGCAACGGCGACCAAGGTCTTGCCGGCGCCGACATCGCCTTGCAGCAACCGATGCATTGGTATTTGTCGAACTAGATCGGCGCTGATCTCGCCGATCGCCTTTTGCTGGGCGCCCGTAAGCGCAAACGGAAGTTGACCGGTAAAGCTGTTCAGCAACGGACCATCGACGATATGGCGGAGCCCGACCGCGGTCCGTTCGATAGCTCGTTTACGCAGAACTAGGGCCACCTGCAACCGAAACAGTTCATCGAAAACCAGCCTCCGGCGAGCTTCACTTACCTCGGCCATACTTTCTGGCTGGTGGATTCCACAGAACGCAGCGTCCCTAGTAATGAAGTCGTGCTCGTCAAGCAGATAAGGCGGGAGCGGGTCAGCCAGGCCACGACCGGTTGGTGGCAGCGTCCTGCGAAGAGTCTCCGCTACCCATTCGGCGATGTCCCACGAGTGAAGACCAGATTTTTCCGATTGAGGGTAGACCGGGATGATACGACCGGTTTTGTCGCCGACAAGATCGATCACGGGGCTTACCATCTGCCGTTGCCCGCGGTAAAGGCCAACCTTGCCGTAGATCATTGCTTGACGCCCGGCGGTCAGTTGCCGCTCTCGCCACGGCTGGTTGAAGAACGTAATTTTTAACGATCCGCTGCCGTCGCTGACCGTTGAGGTAACCATGCTTTTGCCACCCCGAACCCGCCGGGCCGATGTGGTGTCGACCGTAACTAGCACACTCGCTTCCTCGCCCTCCATAAGCTCAGCGATTCGCGCTTCTTTAGTCCGGTCCAAATATTTGCGGGGGTAATGGGTTACCAAGTCGAGCAGCGTGTCGATCTCTGCTTTTGCTAGACCTTTGGCCTTCTTGTCGCCTACTCCTTTCAGCTCTTTGACTGAAAGGTCAGCTAGCCGACCAAGATCGACTGGGGGACGTTCATCGCTCACCGTTGCCTCACCGCAAGCCCCCGTAGTAACGCCAGTTTTGACACAGGGTCAAGACTACACCTGCCCTAGGACGACTCAGAACAGTTGTCGAATTTCATCGAGCCAGACACCGGCGTTGCCGACAGTAAATCACTATTGCCTTGTTCGCGGATCACCGTTGAGAGCGCTAGTTGATGCCGAGCGCTAGTTTCGCTTCTCGTCTTCTGGCATGAAGAATGGGTTCGGTGTAGCCAGAAGGCTGTTCAACTCCGCTTAGAACTAGATCAAGGGCGGCGCGGTAGGCCGGTCCGTCGAAGTCTGGCCCCATTGACTGATAGACCGGATCGGAAGAGTTTTGCCGGTCGACGATCGCAGCCATCTTCTCCATGGTGGCCCGAATTTGTTCGGGTGAAACGATGCCGTGATGAAGCCAGTTGGCCATGTGCTGAGAGGAAATTCGACAGGTAGCTCGATCTTCCATGAGACCAACATCGTTAATATCGGGCACCTTTGAACAACCGATCCCTTGGTCGACCCATCGAACGACGTATCCGAGAATCCCTTGAGCATTATTGTCGAGCTCAGCTTGTATTTCTTCAGCGGTCCAGTCTGCTTCGCTGTCGACCGGGATCACAAGCAGGTCTTCGAGTTTGGCAGGCTGTCGATTGGCCAACTCCCGTTGGCAAGCGGCCACATCAACCTTGTGGTAGTGGGTAGCGTGAAGCGTTGCCGCGGTTGGAGAAGGAACCCAGGCACAGTTTGCCCCCGACTGTGGATGGCCTATCTTCTGGTCGAGCATGTTGGCCATGAGGTCTGGGGCCGCCCACATCCCTTTGCCGATTTGCGCTCGTCCGGTAAAACCGCAGGCCAAGCCGATATCGACGTTCCAGTCCTCGTACGATCCAAGCCACTGCTGGGCTTTCATCTCTGATTTGCGAACCATCGGCCCAGCTTGCATTGATGTGTGGATCTCGTCGCCAGTCCGATCAAGAAACCCGGTGTTGATAAAGGCAATCCGGTCGGACGCAGCCCGAATGCACTCTTTCAGGTTCAGCGTGGTTCGACGCTCCTCGTCCATAACACCAATCTTGATCGTCTTGGCGGCCATCCCAACAAGCTCTTCTGCTGCTGCGAAAACTTCGATAGCAAACGCAACCTCTTTCGGACCGTGCATCTTCGGCTTCACTACATACATTGAGCCAGCCGGAGAGTTCGAAATGAAGGCGTCAGATCCACGGTCAGTCGAGCTAGCACGGGAAGAGATGCCGGGGTCGTGGGTGGCGCACAGCGCGGTGAAAGCGGCGTCGATCAGCCCCTCCGGAACCTCATTGCCGTCCGAATCGAGTATCGCCGGGGTTGTCATCAGGTGACCGACGTTTCGAACCAACATTAGGGCTCGGCCCCGAACGCCGATGGTGCCAACGCCATCAGGCGTGGTGAAGGTTCGATCTGGCTTCAACCGTCGGGTGAATGTTTTACCGCCCTTTTCGACTTCCTCGACCAAGTCACCCTTCATTAGCCCGAGCCAATTTCGGTAGACAGTTGTTTTATCCTCGGCGTCAACCGCGGCAACCGAATCTTCAGCATCCATGATGGCAGTAACAGCCGACTCCAACATCACGTCGGCGATTCCGGCCTGGTCGTCGCGACCGACGATGTGCTCGGCATCGAATACGATCTCAATTCCTAGACCGTTGTTCGTTACAAGCAGTGACGATGGAGCATCAGGTCCACCCAAAAATCCGACGAACGATTCCGGTGCCGCGAGGCCAGTGGCCGAACCATCAGCTAGTTCAACATGCAAGGTCTCATCTTGCACCTGGTACCGGATTGCGTCGGCGTGAGAACCGCTGGCAAGCGGTGCAGCATCGTCAAGGAACTTACGAGCCCATGCGATTACGCGAGCACCCCGCTTTGGGTCGTAGGGGCCGGCGGCCGCAAGGTCGCCCATTGCGTCGGTGCCATAAAGCGCATCGTACAGCGAGCCCCATCGAGCGTTGGCGGCGTTCAGCGCGTATCGGGCGTTCATCACCGGCACGACCAATTGAGGACCTGCGACAGAAGCAATTTCTGGATCAACCCCAGTAGTCGAGATAGAGAAATCAGGCCCCTCCGGTACGAGGTATTCGATCTCAGACAAAAACGCTTGATAGTCGGCGCTCGATGCCTGGCCTGAATTTTCTTTGTGCCACCGGTCAACCGCTGCTTGCATTTCGGCTCGAGTGCTCAGCAACTCGGCGTTTCGAGGACCAAATCGTTGCACCAGATCTGACAATCCAGTCCAGAACTTCTCCGGATCTACCCCCGACCCTGGGAGTGCTTCATTGGTAGCGAACTGGTATAGCTCGACGCCAATCTGTAGTTTTCCAGCATTAATCATTGAGCCTGCCATACGTGTCTCGGTCCTCAAACTTTCTGGAATCTCCGGTGAATATCTTCGGTAAGCAGCCACTGATAGGTGGCATCATCATTTCTGATGCTGTCACAGGTTGCCATCGGCAGCCTACTTAGTCAGCCCAGGCCGGTGCTCACCTCAGTGCAATATGTCGACCTGATTCCGACTATTTCATCCGACGATAGTTTGTGCCTTTTCTGCATCTACCTATCGATCGAGACGATCTATCAACTAACCTTTACGCAAACATCTTGACCAAAGTGAGTTATTTGAACCATAGGAGTTCGAATAGTTCTACTACCTGGTCATTCCAGGTGAAAATCTGAGATGCTACAGCGGCAACTCAGTTAAGTCATGCAACGAGCTCTAAGCGAAAACGCCACGGGTAGCACGGCAAAAGCGCTAAGGGAACCGAACGAAAGCACTGAAAGGCACCGACATGCAGGGCGTAGTTAAGTCTTACGATCCAGCCACTCGCGACGGAGTTGTCATAACTGACACTATCGACATGACCGAGTATGAGCTGGCCCAAAATGCACTTGAAGGTTCCGTCTTTCGGATGCTCAGACCAGGTCAACGAGTGGTATTCGACCTAGATGCGGCCTCGCAGGCAACAGCGCTTCGGCTCGGCTCGGAAGCCGACATGGGCACCCCCACCTGGGAGCAATAGAGCACCCATCGGTGGGCGCTCACAAGCAAACAATCAAACAACAACTGTAGAAACTGAACGATGTTACCGAGTTATTAGCACGTTCAGTTTGTTCTGATGAACGGGCAATAGCTCAAAATACCGCCAGTAACTGATCAAAAATAGACTCAACGGAGAGACCAATGACAGTAATTACGGCGCCAACTAGCAACGCAAAGCTGTTGGCATGGGTTAGTGAATGGGCTGAAATTCTGCAGCCTGACGACATCTACTGGTGCGACGGCTCAGCCGAAGAGTACGATCGCCTCGCCACCGAATTGGTAGAAAAAGGAACCTTTACCAAGCTGAACGAGGCCAAGCGACCAAACAGCTACCTTGCTCTATCTGATCCAGCCGACGTGGCCCGAGTCGAAGAGCGGACGTTTATCTGCTCAGAGACCGAGGCAGAAGCCGGACCAAACAACAACTGGCGTGAACCCGAAGAGATGAAGACCGAAATGCGTGGTCTGTTCGAAGGCTCGATGCGAGGACGGACGATGTACGTTGTTCCGTTCTCAATGGGACCTCTCGGATCTCCAATCGCTCATATCGGCGTTCAGCTCACCGATTCTGCCTACGTAGCTGTGAGCATGCGCACCATGACCCGAATGGGCGCTGGTGCGCTCGAGGTACTCGGCGACGGCGAATGGGTTCCTTGCGTTCACTCCGTCGGCTTTCCACTAGTTGACGGTCAACAAGAAGTTCCGTGGCCATGCGACGGTGAAAACAAATACATCGTCCACTTCCCCAAATCGAAAGAGATCTGGAGCTACGGGTCCGGGTACGGCGGCAACGCGTTGCTGGGAAAGAAGTGCTTCGCTCTACGTATTGCCTCAACCATGGCCCGAGCTGATGGGTGGCTGGCAGAGCACATGTTAATCATCGGCGTCACTCCTCCAAATGGCGAGAAGAAGTATGTGGCGGCAGCGTTCCCGTCAGCATGCGGCAAAACCAATATGGCCATGCTGATTCCTTCACTCCCTGGATGGGAAGTCGAGACAATCGGCGATGACATCGCATGGATGAAGTTTGGTGACGACGGCCAGCTCTATGCCATCAATCCCGAAGCTGGCTTCTTCGGCGTTGCTCCCGGCACTTCTGATATCACCAACCCGAACGCGATGGCCACCCTTGACGGCAACTGCGTGTTCACCAATGTGGCGCTCACCGAAGATGGCGACGTGTGGTGGGAAGACATGACTGATGAAAAGCCAGCTCGATTGACCGATTGGAAGGGTGAAACCTGGACACCGGAAACGGAAACTCCAGCCGCTCACCCCAACGCTCGGTTTACCGCTCCAGCTGGCCAGTGTCCATCGATAGCTCCAGAATGGGAAGACCCTAAGGGCGTTCCAATCTCAGCCATCTTGTTTGGTGGCCGTCGTGCAACCAACGTTCCGCTCATCACTGAAGCCAAGGATTGGGACCACGGAGTTTTCCTTGGCTCAATCATGAGTTCAGAAAAGACTGCAGCCGCGGCAGGGGCAACCGGCCAAGTACGATTCGATCCTTTCGCCATGCTCCCCTTCTGTGGCTATAACATGGCCGATTATTTCGAACATTGGCTCGAAGTGGGCCAAGCCAGCTCGGCCGACAAACTGCCGAAGCTTTTCTGGGTTAATTGGTTCCGGCGAGATGAAGACGGCAGTTTCATGTGGCCTGGATTCGGCGAGAACTCCCGTATTCTGAAGTGGGTTCTTGAACGTCTGAACGGTGAGGGCGAAGTAACGTCTACTCCGATCGGCAATATCCCGGCTCCAGGATCGATCGACGTTTCCGGTCTGGACTTGAGCGAAGAGACAATGGCCAAATTGTTCGCAGTTGATCCTGAGGCGTGGCAACAAGAGGTCGAGCTAATCGACGGACACTACGCGACCTTTGGTGACCGGCTACCGACTGAGCTTGCTGCTCAATTAGCCAATCTGCAGAAATCGCTAGCTAACTAACTACATCGATAGCTAGGAGTACACGATCGTCAAAAGGGTGCCTCGTTCCATATGGACGAGGCGCCCTTTGACTTTTACCAACCCGGTGGTTGAACTGATGCAGGGCGGGTAGTACTGGCTCGATAGTCCATTGCTAATGGACGAGGCGGCATCGAGCGGGCTAACCATCGGATTTCGGTTAGGTCGACTCACGGAACCCCGTCGACTGCATCTACCATTCGGCGACGCCGCAACAGACGCTATTGGTTCAGTCTTTTGAGTCGCTCGGTGTGTTCGCTTCCCAGTCCCAGTCCGGCGGGTGTCCGGTCGCAGGCATGTCGACCGAACCAACTAAACCAACGAACGCTCCACCGTGTTCGGCCGGCGGCTTTCTGACCATATCGCCTAGGGCCTTAACCGTGGCAAGAGATTCCCGAACTCTAGTTCTGATTTTGGTCGCGGTTCGCTGTGGCGGCGGCTCCACGGCAAGTACGACAACATCAATTCCGGCGGCTCGGCAAAGCGCAGCTGTTCGTTTGGCGTGAAGACGCTGTGTTACTACAACCGCGTTGTCAACTCCGAATTGCTCGGCTGCCCGAATGCAAGTATCCCACGTGTCCAAACCGGCGTAGTCAGGGGTTACCTGCTCAGACGGTACCCCACGGTCGACGATCGTATTTCTCATAACTGCTGGCTCGTTGTAGTTGGCTTCTCGATTGTCCCCAGAAACGAGAATGTGGCCGACGGTTCCCTCCTCGTACAGGCTGATCGCTCCGCCGGTTCGGCCCTGCACCATTTGCGACGGTTCGCCCGAACTGAAGATCCGGGCACCGGGGACGATCACCACGTCACGGCCTGGAATCTGGGCCTCAGTTTCGTAGATCCGTCCGTACGACAGCCACGTTGCGGCCAGCCACGCAACCGAGATAGCGGCCAACACGGCAAGGCCGCCAAATAGTGCGAGCCGTAGGCCGAGCCGAACAACCTTGGCTGTTGAAATTGCGAATTTGTGGCCGGGCTGGTTCACAATGAACTTGACGATAGCCCAGGCCACCAAAAACTATTGGTCGCGACCGAATTACAGCTGCGGTCGCCGTTGACAACACGGGAGGTTCAGTGCGTCCGACATAGAGCACCGTTTTGCAGATACCTTCAAAACGGCTTTGTGGCTAACTTCTTCTTGGTTACTGACGCCAATAGACCGAATCAAATACTCACATTGAGATGGGCTTCGCCAGGAGTAGCTCTAACCGAACTCTCCGCCGAGATCGCCACCTGAGTATGTGTCGGCGGCCCCTTGAGCGGTGCTACCTGTATCTTGACCACCACCATTATTGTTATCGCTTCCGCCGCCATCATTACCACCGCGATCAGCTTGTTCAGCTCGCTCATCGGCCATGGAATTGTGTTGTGCCGGTGTCGGTGCTGGAGCGGACGGGGAAGGTGCCGGAGCGGTCGGCGTTCCTGCGAATTCCCCTCCTAGATCACCACCAGAATATTCATCGGCTACTTCCTGGGCAAAGTTGTCCTGCGAACCATCGGAGTCAGACTGAGGTTGCGGAGGCAGAGGATCGATGGCAGCGATTTCGTTGCGCTCATCGCCAGAGCTGTTCATAGGAGGCGAAGGTGGTGGATCAGCTGAAGTTGCGAGCCCAGTGCCCAACCGCACGTCAACTACTACCTCGTAGTGCGGGTCGGGGTCGTCCGGGTTGCCTCGACGGAAATCAAGAACGAAGCTTTGGTTAGTCGCCGCCCCACCTAAGGCTGGCGTATCAATCTCGCGGAACTGGTTAAAGGCGGGATTTAGCTTGTCTGAAGTTTCTGGATCGGTCACGAAATAGAAGATGGCATTAACATCTACCAACTGCCCAAATCCTTCAGCCAGTCGCTCGTTGAACCACGTCTGAGGCTTAGCGGCGTCATTCACCCTGTCGGTACCGTCGAAGACCTGATCAATAATTTGCTGCGGAGCCACTGCGATATCAAGCGGTTCTTTGATCGGGCCGATTATGTCAACAAGTTCGATCTTCAACTGGTCAGCTGCTCGTTGAACAACATCGTCTTCCAAACTGTCTCCAAGCCCACCGTCGTCGTTTTCGTACGCTATAACGACGTGGCCAATCAGGTCAGGAAGAACGGCGTCCTCCCGGAATTCTTTGAACCCAATTGGGTTCAGGTCACTAAATCCGTACAGCCCAACGTGCTGAGGGATATTTTTCTTGTCTCCCTCGTCGGCACTAATTTGGCCTTGTCGGGGCAGAACCCTGGTATATGCCGTCTCCGGTTTGCCGGGCGTAATACCGAACTCGATTACCTTCAGCTCAATCTCATCATCTGAGATATCTCGGCCAAAGATCTCTAGGTTCGGATCGTCCATCTCGATGTTGTTGATGATCTGATAGTCGATGGTCAAAGAGTCGTAGGTCTCAGGGTTCGGCGGGATGTCAGTCGTTGGCTGAATTCCGATACCGGGACGTTCATTTGGTCCGATAGGGTTCGGGACAATCGGGTCGGGAGCGTTCACGTCGATGGCGGAAGCGCCCGGCAGCGAAAGGGTCGGATCAATTACCATCGCTGCTTCTTCAGCGAAGACCTTATGACCTTCATCGGTAGCGTGAATGCAGTCTTCACGGGTCAGGAAACGAGATGGCAGGGTCGTAATGTCTCGGTTGCCCGGATCACCCTGAAGCGTTCCGATTAGGTCTGCGTGTTTAGTGTTAGGCAGCGCTGCGGCCAGATTGTCGTTGATCGTGGCCATCGATCGGGGAACAACTGCGGTGACGCCAAGCGGTGCGTCAGCGTCGCCGGTGATGAACGCAGGCAGCGCACGACACAGGGCCGAATTGTCGACATTGAGTATGTCGTACCCCGGAAGAACAACCTCGACATTCGGCGCCGCTTGAGCGAAGCTTCCGATACTGGTTGCGATTCGCTGGCCAAGCTGTCCAGCAGCTTCTACCTGGCCGGCTGGGTCGGTAGGGAACTCAAGAAAATCGTTGCCACCGATGCTGAAGAAGATCGAGACATCGTCACAGTTTGTCAGGCAGATATCGTCCAGACGTTCAATCACGCCGGTGTTGAGAGTTTCTCCCGGTTGGAACTGCTGGGACACCGAGCCGATCTCGGCGAAATTAATCGTTCCGTCGGGCGAGTCGCGGTGGACACACCAGCCCTGATCAGTGAACACGTCATTGAGCGTCGGGTACGAATAGTGGGCCCAAGAGTCGCCGACCACGAGCAACTGTTGGGAGCAGGGGCCATCCGTGATTGGGGTACCAGGCGGAGGTGGATCGCCCGGACCGACAACGATTGTGGTGTTTGGAATACAGGTGGCCGACCCGTCCCAGCCGTAGCCGTCTCCGTCGGTATCGATGCAAGGTAGCTGTTGCGGCGCTGGTTGGCCTACGCTCCCGGGGGTTTGATCCACCGCTCCGGTGCCGGTGCCAGGAGTCGGCGCAACAATCGGAACAGCTGGCGGTTGCACAGTTCCCGACCCATCGGGAGGAGTGGCCAAAGTTGGGTTCGTAACGGGCTGTTGGCCGACCGGGAGTTGCTGATCGGTCGAAGCGGAGCTTGAGGAAACCGGGGCGCCGGTGTCGCCGTAGGTTCCATATTGATCGAATGCTCGGATGCTGTAGTTGCCAGATGCCCCGGCTGGGATCACATCGGTTAAGGTCAGGCGTCCGCCGTTGGCAGAACCGATGTAGTTCCCGTCACGAAAAACGTTATAACCAGATGCTCCAGCGATCGAGTCCCACGTTACTTCCACGGTCTGGCGACCGTCAGAGGCTCGTTCAGTTCCAACTGCGTTCACCGTAGAGCCAGCAGCGTCGAGGTACCCGTTGCTCACGGTGGCGAAATTTGAACCATTTCGGGCCGAGGGGATACAGGTCGTGACCCCATTCCAGCCGAATCCGTCGCCGTCGGTATCGACACACCCTGTTACTGGCTGTACGACTAGTTGCTCAGCTTGCGACGAAACTACAGTATCGGGGTTCGAAGTATCGAGGTTCGAAGTATCGAGGTTCGAAGTCTCTAAGTTCGAAGTATCGAGGTTCGGAATGCCAGCCAAGGGTGGCAAATTCTCGGATTTCGCTTGCGCCGGAGCTGGCGCTGCCAGTCCATCACCAACGCCTGTTGGAGCCGCCGATTTCGTTTCACCCTCAGCCGGGCTTGCGGTAGGGGAATCAATCGGAGCAGTGACGCTCGACGCGTTGGGTTCTACCACGCTATCTAACGAAGGACTAGCAACTGGGCTGCTCTTCGACGGAACGCTATTCGTTGCTGGAACATCGACAGGTTGGCCGACACCGTCGGCCGGATTAGGCGCCGGGTTTGATTCGGCTTGGACAGCGACAAGGGTCAGTTCTTCTAGGAGATCTGGACCTTGTGTCGAGCGCTCGATCCCAATCTCTGTTCTTTCGGGGGCCAGGTCGATCTGATCGACCGGCGCGAGTTCGGTCGCCGTAATGGGCGGGGAGCATGTGTTGGTTCCATCCCAACCAAATCCGTCGCCATCGGTATCGATACAAAGAATCGATTCTTGCGATGCACCTTGTTGACGCTTGGGTGCAACCGGCGTAACGACCTCAGCCTCAGGTACAACCTCAACCTCAGGCACAACAACCTCAGGCACAACAACCTCAGGCTCGGGTGCAACCTCAGGGCCAACCTCAACCTCAGGCACAACAACCTCAGGCTCAACCTCAACCTCAGGCTCAGACTCAGCCGCCTCAGGCACAACAACCTCAGGCTCAACTGGGTCGACCGCTGAGTCTTCATCAGGGTCGCAAGTATTCTCGCCATCCCACCCAAAGCCGTCGCCATCAGTGTCAGTACACTCAGCTGCCGCAGCCGATGGCATTTGTCCAAGAGCGAACGCTCCAGTCAAGACGGTCGAGGCGAACAGGAGCTTTCGGCCTCGTCTCACCCAACGACTAGCCGAAGCGCCGCTACTGTTGAATGATCGCAGGCGAAATAGATCATCGCTTGACGCCGAAAGCACGCCGTCCACCTGCTCTTTTAACGGCGCCTCGAAGCTACCGTCACACTTCTTGCTGCACATATACCCACCACTGCACTCGACAAAGAACTGCTTCTTGACCAAACCTTAACAGCACCAACAACGGTCGACGAAACTGTTGCCAAATAGCCCAAAATTCTTACACTGTACGCTCCTGAAATGGGCGATTGAGCCTCGGTGGAATTTGTCACCAACGGTGCAAACGCTTGCCCAAGCCATGAACTGATCGTCGAAACCCGATCGCCGGTCAGCACGGTTCTGAGTCAAAGCGAACCTTCGACCAGAGGCTAGACCAACGGGTTAAATCCAGACCCGACCCTGCCACTAGGAACGGAAAGTGCCCTACCTACGACGTACAGACGACATATAGTCGATTCGTGTCTGATTCTTCACTCCCACCGGCCCGCACCCAACGCCGAATTACTCAATCGCAAAAGCTGAAGGATGTCTACTACGCCATTCGAGGACCGGTACTCGACGAGGCCAAGCGGCTGGAAGAGGAAGGCCACCGTATTCTTAAGTTGAATATTGGTAACCCGGCGCCGTTTGGCTTCGAGGCTCCGCACGAGATCTTGGCCGACATGATTCACAACTTGCCTGAGTCACAGGGATACTGCGACTCCCAAGGTCTGTATTCAGCCCGAAAAGCAGTTATGCAATACGCTCAGCGGCAAGGCGTAGCTGGTGTTGACGTCAACGATGTGTTTATCGGAAACGGCGTTTCGGAACTTATCGTCATGTCGCTCCAAGGTTTGCTCAACAACGGTGACGAAGTCCTAATTCCAAGCCCGGATTATCCGCTCTGGACCGCGGCCACAAACCTCAGCGGTGGACGCCCAGTTCACTACCGGTGCGATGAGCAAGCAGACTGGTTCCCCGACGTTTCCGACATCCGTTCCAAGGTCACCGACCGGACCAGAGCCATCGTCGTTATCAACCCCAATAATCCGACTGGTGGGGTGTATAGCAAAGAAGTACTCGAAGAGATTCTTCAAGTTGCTCGCGAAAATGATCTCATCGTTCTAGCCGACGAGATCTACGACAAAATCTTGTACGACGGAGCCGTCCATCAACCCTTAGCCGCTCTGGCTGACGACCTTCTCATTCTGACTATGAACGGCCTTTCGAAAACGTATCGAGTGGCCGGATTCCGATCTGGGTGGCTCGTTGTTAGCGGAGCCAAAGAACGCGCAGCCGACTACATCGAGGCATTAACCATGTTGGCCTCGATGCGTCTTTGCGCAAACGTCCCAGCCCAACATGCCATTCAGGCTTCGCTCGGCGGCTACCAGAGCATTAGCGAATTCATCGAACCGGGCGGACGACTATATGAGCAACGGTCCAAGGCGTGGGAAATGATCAACGCCATCGATGGACTCTCATGCACCAAACCCAAGGGGGCGTTATACCTGTTCCCCAAAATCGATACCAAAAAGTTTGGGATCGTGAACGACGAACAATTTGTTCTGGACTTCTTGCGAGAAGAACAAATTCTCGTTGTTCAAGGAACCGGCTTCAACTGGCCTGAACCGGATCACTTCCGCATAGTTTTTCTGCCAACAGTTCAAGATCTCGAACTGTCGCTAGGCCGACTCGAACAGTTTCTCGCTGGCTACCAGCAGAAAGCCCGGTAGTAGCTCTGGGTAGCAGATCCGTTCGGAAAGGCCGTCCCGAACGACGAATTTTAGTCGTTTTTGCGGCCATCGGTCGGAATCGATCGTTGCTTGTCCGAATCGGTCAGATGAGCTGACGGGTTCGGCAATCGTTGCGACCCAGGAATCGGAGGCGGCGGCTTGCTGCCAGCGTCAACCTGATCGGTTCGAATCATCTGGCTCTGATCGGGAAAGGGCGGCGTTGCCCGTGCGCTTCTATCCGAACCGGAATCGATCGCATCGCTAGCCGACGCAGGGGCGGGCAGGAGGCGATCATAGTTAGTAAAAAACTTGGCCGCTTGCCCGCCGACGGCCCTGGTCAGCGCATAGTTAGCGGAACCGCCAACCACCGCCCCAATACCGAAAGGCAAAAGCTTGCCAACCGCAAGGACTGAGCGACGCGATCCGTACTTCGCAATGACCTGGCTAGCCAACGTGGCATTGATTCGTCGAAGTGCATCCAACGTAGCAACATCAGTGCCGGCCAGGCTCGCAAGCCGAGCACTCACCTTCTCTCCCCCGACTGCCGATTTGGCATCCAAATCACGAACAAGCGTCTCGAACTGAGTGGCGGCATCCTCGCCAAAAGCAAGCACCGCCAGAACCCAAGCTCGCCGTTCTTCCGCAGTTGAGTTTGTGTGCCCTTGGACCGCTCCAATTGCCATCACTAAATCGGTTGAGCGCATCGCAAACCAGCCGAGGTCGGCGATTAGAGCACTAGCGGCTGTAGCGGTTCCGAGTCCGGGTGCGGCGGCAACAGCACCGCTGGCCGCTCCAAGCGCAGTCAGCTCACGTCGGAACTGCTTCGACACGGACTTAATCCGATCTTCCGCAGTATCACCTTCAGCTGCGGCCGCCAGCTTCAACGCCCGGTCCCACCGTTCCTCAACTGCCTTGTCGACCGCTTTGAGAACGGCCTTGCCGACCATATCCATAGCCGGGGCTGGAATTCTCTCAATTGCTTTTCGTTGAACGTACTGTTTTGTTCGAGACACGATTGTTGCTGCCTTTACTCTGACTGTGGCTAAATCCTAGCCCCACCCGGTTCGCTAGTAACGAACGAGCGCTACTTCAGTACAACAACAGGACAGAACAAGATGTTCCAGCTTATTCGATCGCTGGGATGAGCATTGTCCGGATGGCGAGCCCCATCAGGAAGAGACTGCCAAATCCATACAAAAGATAGCGCCACTTTGCGACTTGGTGTTGGTAGCTGTACACGATCCCCACCGTGAAAAGAGAGATAAATCCGTAGAACAAATGCAAACCAGAAACGTCAACGTCTCGACGCTGCATATCGACCACGCCAACAACAACTTGGGCCGCTAGAAGCAGTTGGGCTACCGCAGTGGCGATCCATAGCGGGCGCCTTCGGGTCCTATCGAGCTGGCGGGCGACCCGAGCTTTGTCCAGCCAGTGAGCGGCCAACGCCCAAAGCCCGACTGCACCGTTGGTTACCACTACCACCCAACCAAGCCACAGATGAATGCTACGCAACGCCATCGTCGCTGATCCTACTCCGCTAATTCCGGTATTATCTCTAGCCAGCTCAACAACGCAACGCCCACCGATCTGTGCCAGAGTGGGCCGATGCGACATTGCCGCTACTTTATTGAAACGCTTAGGACGTCTGGGATCATGATGCCATCAAAGGGAGGAGACCTCATTGTTGCCTCCCGAGAACAAACTCTCGACCTGGACTGGGAACTCATTCACCGTTCGAGTGAACGGTGGCCGATGAGGCAAGAACCATACGACCTGATAATGGATGGCCCGGAAGGCAACTTCTCCGGTCCGGCAATTCTGGTTCGATCGGATGGCCACTCTCACGTATTCCGAGGGGTCGGAAAACTCGAAGGATTCGACCAAAAACAATTGTCGAACGATCAGACCGACTGCGGTTAGAGGCCGCAGTTAGAGGCCGGGCAACAGCTCAACTTCCATCGGGCCACCGGTTTTGGTTTTACCTGGGATGGCAAACCATTCATTGGCAAACATGTTGGCGAACATTTCATCAGGAAGAGCTAAGAAAAAGCTCTGCTCCGAGATTTGGCTTTTGTGGACTTTCATCGCCTGTCGCTTCTGGTCTAGAACATCCGAGACGTCGATCATGTACGACAAATCATCTTCGACAACTCCGAAGTCATCGAAATCATCTACCGATGGCCCTTCAACGCCCGCTGCTTCCATAGCTGGCGCCATCTCGGCGATTCCGGCCAAGGCTCGATCTCGGTTCACCGTTGCCTCATAGACGTGTCCGACCGACGCGATTTCGGCCGCCGCTAAACCCACCCGGTGCACTTGAATGTGATCGGGATGCCCATACAAGCCATGATCGTCGTACACGGTCAATACATCTGCCTCTACATCACTTAAGATGTCGGCTAACCGCTGAGCCGCCTGATTCGGGTCGGCTTGCCAAAAACAAGCCGGGTTCTCATTGGCCGGATCATCAGCCATGCCGGAGTCTTCGTAGCCCAGAAATATGGGTGGTTCGGCCCCGAGGATCTGGCACGCTTCAGCCAGTTCAACCTCACGCCGTTGCCACAGCTCTTCCCCGTCTCGAAGCACACCGGGTTGAGGTTCGCCTTGTTCGCCTCGAGTTGCGGTAACTAGAACTACCCGATGACCAGCGGCCGAAGCTTGGGCCATTAAGCCACCGGTAGACAGGGCTTCATCATCAGGGTGAGCGTGAAAGCAGACAAGCGTAGACATGCCAGGAGTTTATGGCTTATACACTGACTCTGTGCTATCAAGCCCGCCAACTGATACGAAAATTAGTCCGAGCCCGATTTTCTTTGCCATCGTTGGCATAAGTCTCGCCAGTGGCTGGCTGCTGACCGCGGACTTGCCCTACGCCCGAGTGAGCTTCTTCGTTTTCGTCATGTCCACTTGGGTACTTTCCGTGATTTTTCACGAATTCGCTCACGCCATAATGGCGTGGTTTTCCGGCGACACATCTATCGCAGAACGAGGCTACTTGAGGCTCGACCCTCGAACCTACACCCACCCGATTCTGTCGTTCGGCTTACCACTGTTGTTTATCGCCCTCGGAGGAATCGGTCTGCCCGGCGGAGCCGTACTGATTAATCGCAACGCCCTCAGCAGTTTTCAATCGGTCATTGTCGCCATCGCCGGACCGTTGACCAACCTGATCTTCGGTAGCCTTTGCCTCTTGGTGGTGTCGACCGGAATGGTCGGCGAGTCATCAGCCACAACCTCGGCCGACTTACCAACAGCACTTAGTTTCTTCGGATTTCTTCAGATCGCAGTTTTCGTGTTAAATATGCTGCCGGTTCCTGGGCTCGATGGCTACGCCGCTATCGAGCCAGCGCTCCCCGCTGGCTTCAGAGATCTGATGGTTCCAGTCAGCCGTTACGGGACGATGATTCTGATCCTGTTCATCTTCTATTTCGCTCCAGTTAGAAACCTGTTCTTCGAAGCCGTCTTTCAGCTCGTTGAAATCTACGGGGTTCCAAGCACGGTTTGGCGGGCGGGATTCGACGTCCTGCCCTCAATTCGCTGATCACCTCTAACTACTAGGCAATGGCGTTCGCTTCCCTGAGACGAGCGATTTCTTCAGCATCGAAACCGAACGATTGCAATACGTCATCGGTGTGTTGTCCGGCGTGGGCCGCTGGCCTGACCAGCTCAGGACTTGTCCGACTGAACCGGGGAGCAGGTCCAGCTTGTGTCATCCCCCATTTCTCAACAAACGTTGACCGGGCCACATTGTGAGGATGCTTAGCGGCGTCTTCCATGGAGAGCACCGGGGCGAAACAGACGTCGCTGTGCTCCATGATTTCACACCACTCAGCCCTGGTCTTTGTCTTGAACAACTCAGCTACTTGCACTTTCATCGCCGGCCAATCCTGGCGAGACATCTGTCGGGGAAGTTCCTCGACTTGACCCAGACCTGACAGTTCCAGCAACTCGGCGTAGAACTGGGGTTCGATCGAGCCAATCGACACATAGGTCCCATCAGCGCACTCATAGACATCGTAGAAGTGAGCGCCACTGTCCAACATGTTGGTTCCACGCTCAGGTTCCCATAACCCAGCGGCCTTCATGGTCCAAAACATGTTCATTAGCGAAGCAGCACCATCAACCATGGCTGCGTCCACCACTTGACCTTGGCCTGACCGTTGCGCTTCAAGAATTCCACAAACCATCCCAAACGCGAGGTACATACCGCCACCGCCGAAATCTCCAACCAGGTTCAACGGGGGAACCGGTGCCTCACCAGCGCGACCTATCGGCTCCAAGGCTCCAGCCAACGAGATGTAGTTGATGTCGTGGCCAGCAGCCGATGCGTATGGGCCGTCTTGGCCCCAACCGGTCATTCGTCCGTAGACAAGTCGCTTGTTGCGGGCGGCGCAATCGTCGGGCCCGATGCCAAGCCTTTCGGTTACCCCCGGCCTAAAGCCCTCAATAAGCCCGTCGGCCTGTTCGACTACGCGCAAAATGGCTTCGACGCCCTCAGGGTTCTTGAGGTCAACTCCGATAGATCGTCGACCTCGATTCAACACATCACGCGGCGGATTGTCCGGATCACCACCCTGTACCGAACCGGCACGGTCGACCCGGATCACCTCGGCGCCCATATCGGACAGCATCATGGCGCAAAACGGCCCCGGTCCGATTCCAGCCAGTTCGATAATTGTCAGTCCTTCTAACGGTCCCATGGGGCAACCGTAGATGGTGAACCGCTCCGGGTTCTAGTTCAGAATCGGATTCTCCGGTTCACCGACTTCAGAGGCCACGGAGTACCTGCACAACTTGTGCAACCAAAGAGCTAACATCTGCGACCGCCAGCGAAAAAGACGTACCATCACTAGACTCAGGTTCGTCCGATCGATCTAGTGGAAGCCCACAAACCCGGCCATATGTCGTTGAATACATTGTCAGTCAAAGGGTCTGATCTCTCGGCTTCAGCGCTGTACAGAATTCTTGAGCTCAGATCAGCAGTTTTTGTGGTTGAGCAGAAATGCGCCTACCAGGAGCTGGACGGTTTGGATCTGCGAGCAGACACCACCCACTTGTGGGTTGAGGATGCCCATGGCATTGCTGGTTACTTGAGGCTACTGACCGAAGACGATCGAATCAGGATTGGCCGAGTGCTGACCCGAGCCGACTGTCGCCGAACCGGAGTTTCTACAACGTTAATGAACCTGGCACTACGTGCGACTCACCCAGCAACTACTCTTCTTAGTGCGCAGAGCTATTTGACCAACTTTTACTCGTCGTTTGGCTACGAAGTTTCTGGTCAAGAGTTTGTTGAAGACGGCATTCCCCACGTGCCAATGCAACGGGAGGTTCCACGAGATGCAACGGAGTAAGTACGTCGCCATCTTGGTGTTGGCCGTAGTGGTTGTCGGACTCCTCGCCGCCCAGTACAGCTTGAATAACCCGACGGAGGCAACCGAAGCGCTCACAGCCGGTTCTCAAATCGACGCTCCAACCGATCCCAACAACGAGACAGCAAGCCCAGGGTCTGAGGTCGAACCTGCTAGTAGCGAAGTTGCTATCCCGGTCCCACCACAGCTCGGCGCGGCACCGCCTTTGACCGGCATCGACGGCTGGCTCCAAACGGACGCCACCAGCTTGGACTCGTTCTCCGGTCAAGTCACGATAGTGCAGTTCTGGACCTACTCATGCCCCAATTGCAAAGCGACCATTCCTCATCTGCAAGACATCTACGCTCGACACCGACCACAAGGCCTCGAGATTGTGGGCGTCCACGCTCCTGAGTTCGACTACGAACGAAACCCCGACAACGTTGCGGCCGCGGCCGCAGAGCTTCGCGTTACTTGGCCAATAGCGCTCGATACGAACAAGACGAGCTTCGGCGCATGGCAAAAAGATCGACGGTTCTGGCCCCGGACCTACGTGCTCGACCAAAACGGCGATATTCGTTTCGACCACATCGGCGAAGGCAACTACGACGAGCTAGCGGCAACAGTCGACTATTTGATTGAGAACGGACCGTAGCGTCGTAACCACAGCCAACCCTGAGGTGAGGGGCGACCCTATCGAGGTGCTGAAGTAGTAGCGTGGAGCCATGTCGGTGACGCAACTAATTGCTGAGGGGTTTCAGTCAGCATTGCTCCCTTGTTCACTAATTTTGCTGGTACCTGGGCTCGCCGTCGCCCTTACCGCCAGAGCAGCATTTATCCCCGCCACCGCTTCGTTCGCAGTCGGAGCCTTAGCGTTGTCCTGGGCTCGGTTCAGCGACCGAGGGGGCGGATTCCATCCAATTATATTGGCCATAGCCTTCGCCCTAGCCGCCATCATCTTGTTAGTGCCCCTCCGAGCGCGTCTAGATGTCTTAGCAGTTATAGCTGGCCTGTTAACCGGCGCCGCCTCGGCGGAACTATGGCGACCATGCGTGGGCGCTGAGTTCGGCCAGCTCCTCAACGAGTTACCAAGCCGGGGCTATTCCGGCCTTGCCCTGATGATGGTCTATCTAACCTGCATTCTCGCCCCGTTAGCTGGGTTGGCGGCGATACACCATCTCATCCCTGAATGGATGCTGGATCGCGCTGAACCAGCCTGGGCCGTGATTGGCGGAGTCGTCTTGGCTGTCCTGGCGTTCAGCACCGCTATCGGTCTACACGAGGACTTTGTCAGCCGACTTTACCTTTGGAGCGGCGGGGTCTAAAAACACGCCCGCCGTGCCGGTTGAACGGCGAAGACTCTACAGCTCGCCTGATTCGCGATCGGCGCTGACGGCATCGAGCAGTTCATACTCGGCTTCAGTGTCGACATGATCTTCGAACTGAATCACATGCATTTCTTGAAACTTCTTTCGAAGCCAGCCATCGTTGGCGTCGAGCAGACCAAGTTTTTTGCAGTTCGGAACGATCTTGGCGAACAGTAATTGCTGGAACGGATCGTCGTTGGGATCGGATGCTGAGAAGGTTCGAATAGCGGTACGAACATCGACGCCCATCCGCTCCCAAACCTCTTGGCGTTGGAAACGGTCCCGCATACGAATAGCTGCGTCGTAGGCAAACTCTTGCCGTTCGAATAACTCGGCTTCGGTAAGTTCGGCGTAGTATTCTTTCAGGCTTAGAACGCCAAAGGCAACGTGTCGGGCTTCGTCGCTCATCACATAGCGAAGGAGCTTCTTGAGAAGCGGATCGTGAGTTTGGTTCATCATGTTACCGAAGGCGGCTAGGGCCAGGCCCTCAACCATGACTTGCATGCCCAGGTAGGTCATGTCCCATCGGTGATCGTTAATTATGTCGTCGAGTAACGATTGCAGATGCGGGTTCACCGGGTAGTAACTGTCGACTTTTGTGTCGAGGTACTTCGAGAACACCTCGACATGTCGAGCTTCGTCCATTACCTGGGTAGCGGCATAGTACTTAGCGTCAATCCAGGGAACGGTTTCAACGATCTTGGCGGTGCAAACCAACGCTCCTTGTTCTCCGTGAAGGAACTGACTCAGGGCCCAAGCCCCCGATTCCAACTCAGATTCGAGCCACTCTTTTTCGCCCCATTTGGCAAACGGTGAGCCTTTGATATCGACACCGAGTTCGGCCAGCGTCTCGGCGTTTGGAATGCCGTTGAGCCGGGCGCTTTCTTCACGGTCGAAGTTGATGGACCAGTCGAGATCCTTCTCGCCGTCCCACATTGCCCCTTTGGCTTTTTCGTAGAGTTTGTTTAGGGCCGGGCGGGCACCCTTTTCGTAGTCCCAGGTGAAAATGGTGTCAGCGTTGTTCGTGACCGTGTGAATGGCGCTCTCGGCATCAGTGTTGGTCACGGCCAACAGATCTTCGTGCTCTTTACTCATTACGTATGTCATCGGTCCACTTCCCCTATCGCCTGTGGTACCGATTGTACAGATGAAGCTCTTACGGTGTCAGATCGAGTCGGTAACAATACCTAGTACGACTACCGGAAATGAGTTGGCCTGAATGGCTAAAACCCTGGTTTCTTGGCCCTGGGGTTAGCCCTCGTTCCCAGTCCATTCCGGAGCTCGACGTTCCAGCCACGCTTGTCGGCCTTCAACTGCATCCGGGCTTTGCGCCGCCACCTTCCGCATTGTTTCACCAAACCTGACGGCTTCGGTCCACCCCATTGAGGCCGAACGCCATGCGACCTCTTTGGTCGCCCGCTGTGCGATCGGCGCAGCTTTGGTGAGCACTTGAGCCCAGGCCTGGGCTTGGGCCAACAACTCCTCGTGCGGACAGAGCCGCCAAACAAGGCCCATCTCCTTCGCTCGCTGAGCGTCAACTGATTCGCCGGTAAGCAATAGCTCCATCGCGTTTGACCAACCAACTTTTTGAGGTAATCGAATCGAGCCAACAATTGTGGGCACTCCGATTGAGACCTCGGGGTATGCGAACCGAGCTCGATCGCTCGCAAGTACAAAGTCGCAAAACAGAACACCCGTGAGGCCGTATCCGATGCAAGGACCGTTGACGGCAGCGATGGTCGGCTTGAATAGCTCCATCCCCGATTCGAACGAATTGACGGTTGGCTTTTCCCAGAAGGTTCCTCCGAATGTGCCAGTCGATCCCTTGCCATCCTTCAGATCAGCTCCGGCGCAAAAAACATCACCGACCGCAGTCAAAATGGCGACCCAAGCGTCGGGGTCATCTCGGAACGTAGCCCAAGCGTCGTTGAGATCTTGTCGCACCTGACCGTTTATCGCGTTGCGGGCCTCGGGCCGATTCAACGTGATCGTGGCAACATGATCCTTCAACTCATATAGAACCTTGTTCTCACTCACGTTGCCTCCGTCTAGTCGAGGTTCAGCCCATTAGCTGATGGCCGACGACATGTGTTTCGCCTTCGAAGCCGTCCAGACGATGGCCTCAACTACTTCAGCCCACCTGGTCTCCGGCAAATCGTGCCCCATGTCTGGGAACATCAACAAACGAGATCCCTCGATTGCTTTGGCGGTGGCGATGCCACCGCTCGGCAGAACGAGCGGATCGGCTAAGCCGTGTATCACCAACGCGGGAACCGTTACCGAAGCTAGCTTTGCTGTTCGGTCCGGGCTGGCATTAATGGCGGCGAGCTGTCGGGCCGTGCCTTCTGGTCGGAAGCTTCGAGCCACCGACACCTCAGCGAGTTCCCGGGCCGTGACTTCATCAAAGGTTGGTCCACAGATCAGCTTAGACATCGACACCGAGTCGTTTACCGCAGTCGCTCGTGACGGTTCTGGTCGGCGAGCTAGCTTAACCATCAGTTTCGGGGCCACCCCGCCTCGCTTACCGTCACCCGTGTTGGACATGATCGACGTAAGGCTAATAACTCGTTCCGGGTGCTCGATAGCGACCATTTGGCTGATCATGCCACCCATTGACGCGCCAACGATGTGAGCTCGATCAGCTCCGACTGCATCTAGTACAGCAATGGCATCACCGGCCATATCCGACAATGTGTAAATCGCCTCCGGCTTACGACGGGTAACGATCGACTTGAAATAATCGGTAGAAGTCATCCCCGGGCCTGAGAGCTCGGTACTCAAGCCGCTATCTCTGTTGTCGAACCGAATGACCCGAAAGTGTTGTGCCAGTCGGTCAACAAACCCATCGGGCCAGTCGATGAGCTGGGCGCCGAGCCCCATGACTAAAAGGAGAGGCTGGCCGGCCCCCTGCTCCTCGTATGTGATTGTCACGCCATTCGAAGTTGTCGTCGCCATATCTCATAAGGTACTAGCTAACTGGCACGATCGCCGAAACCCCTGCTGGTTAACTTCGATCATCGACAGTAGCTATTGCCCTACTGGCGGGATACTCCGTCGCTGATGGCCGCTTCAGCTACCGCAGCTGCAACTCGTATAGAAACGTCTTTATCAAATACCGACGGAATGATGAACTCGGGGCCCAACTCGTCGTCCGTCACGGAGTCGGCAATGGCTCGGGCTGCAGCAAGTTTCATCCCTTCAGTAATGTCGGAAGCTCTTGCGTCGAGTGCACCTCGGAATATCCCCGGAAACGCAAGTACGTTGTTGATTTGATTTGGATAATCGCTGCGGCCGGTGGCCATAACCGCAACTAACCCTTCGACCTCGGATGGGGCAATCTCTGGGTCGGGGTTGGCCATCGCAAACACGATCGGATCAGTAGCCATCGAGCGAACATCGTCAGCGGTAATTAGCCCAGGGCCGCTTAAGCCCAAGAAAACATCGGCGCCGGCCATAACCTCGCCCATTGTTCCCTGCTTCTTTTCTCGATTTGTATTCTCGGCGAACCATTGCTTGGACTCGTTCAAGCCATCACGCCCCTCATAAACTGCGCCCTGACGATCGACCCCTACTAAATCGCCAACGCCAGCTTGCAGCAGGATCTTTCCAACTGCGACCCCGGCAGCTCCCAGTCCTCCAATTACTACTGAGATGTCAGACATCGATTTGCCGACGATTCGCAAGGCATTTTCTAGTCCAGCTAACGCCACTACCGCCGTGCCGTGTTGATCATCGTGAAATACGGGAATGTCTAGCCGGCGCTTAAGCTCAGCCTCGACTTGGAATGCCCCGGGCGCTTTGATGTCTTCGAGGTTGACCCCGCCAAACGTCGGAGCGAGTCGAACCACTGTCTCGATTAGCTCTTCTGGTGTTGCTACATCAAGACAGATAGGAAAGGCATCGACGCCACCGAACTCTTTGAACAACAGCGCCTTACCCTCCATGACCGGCATCGCTGCCTTCGGGCCAATATCGCCGAGGCCAAGCACGGCGGAACCATCGCTCACGATTGCGACCGTGTTGTTTCGAATCGTATGAGTGTCGGCGACCGCCGGGTCATTGGCGATAGCGGTGCAAATCCGAGCCACCCCGGGGGTGTACGCCATCGAAAGGTCATCTTTGTCACCGACCGGACACAGCGGTAACACCTCTACTTTGCCGCCTTCGTGCATCCGGAACGTTCGGTCGAAGTGATCGAGCAACTCAACACCCTCGACCGCCTTAGCAACGGCGACGATCTCGTCTTGGTGGGCAACGTCGGCGCAGTTGACCACAATGTCTCGCTCCAGGATTGGCCCCTTGGCCACAAAGCCCTCAATAGCGAATATGTTTCCTCCGGCCTGTCCAAGAGCCACGGCAAGACGACCAAGAACACCGGGCACGTTCTCGAGTCGAACGTGTAAATTCACTGAATAGTGAACACCTGTCTGCCGTACTGGAACTTCGGAACCGTTTTCTGACATCGCAACACACTACAACCAATCCGGTGACAATAAGGCCAACCAAAGCCGCTCTTAATCGGCCAGCAACGTCACCAAGATCGAGCCGATCTCAAACGTGATGCAACCAGCTGCCTATCGCCTGAGAACCGCATCCACCGGTCACATTCGGTCAAGCAGCTCAGCTTTTTTCGTCTGGAACTCAGCGTCAGTCAGAATCCCACGCTGTCGTAGTTCGTCCAACTGAGCAATCTGTTCCGGTATAGACGCCTCGCCGCTGAGGTCTCGCCCGACGCGGTCGAACTTACGGTTTTCGTTACTTTCCATCTGACGATGGATTTCATTCTGAACGTTAAGCGGCTTCCGAATGTTCGAGAATTGTTGCGATCCTTGTTCCCCTGCGGACTCGATGGCAAGGTCGCCCGAACCGATAATTCGCTCAAATATGTTCTGTTCAAAGAACACGGTGTTTACCCGTTCAAGCGGGATCTCGATTCCGGATCGGCTAAACACGCCGTCGCGGGTAATCAATCGGTCAGTAGTAACAACGAAATGAGTCGTCGACCAGACAACGTATCGAACGATAAACCACGTCAAGACGAGGCCAAGCAGCACCGCGGCCGCGATCGAAAACGGGGTATTGCCAACTAGCAGGGCAACCACCCCGATGGCGAGCGCCACGATTAGCGCCGCTATCTGAGGAGCGAAAAACCACCAATGTGGTCGAAGGTCGAGAATGACTTGCTCTTCATCATTTAGTTGATCCGCTGAAAACGCCACTCCGCCAGGCTACCCCAATGGTTCCGCTCATTGGTCCCGATGCCAATCGGACGTAGCGCCGTCACCGGAGGCGGCTAAGGTCATACTGTGGCCGCTGATTATCTGCTCGACGGGCTAAACCGTCCTCAAATAGATGCAGTAACCGCTACCGGCGGTCCAGTTGTTGTTCTCGCCGGGGCGGGTTCAGGCAAGACCAGGGTTCTTACTCGCCGAATTGCGTGGCGAATCCTTCAGGGCCACACCGACCCTAAACGAGTCCTGACCCTCACCTTTACCCGCAAGGCAGCCTCTGAACTTCGACAACGACAACAACAACTCGGCCTTCGAGACGCTGTGGTCGCCGGAACCTTCCATGCCGTTGCTTTAACCCAGCTCCGGGAGCGATGGCACGAGAAACGAACGATTCCACCAACCCTCATCGACAGCAAAGTTCGGTTTTTGTCTCAGTTGATGGGCCGCAACCGCGGCACTGATGCCTTGGAAGTCATGGCCGAGATTGACTGGGCCCGAGCCAGCCTAATTGAACCCAACGATTACAGCGCGGCGGCGGCTGCCGCTGGGCGGACCGCACCGATCGAAGCTGCCAGCATTAGCGAATTGATGGAACAGTTTCAGCGAGAAAAGCGCCGCAAGCGAATCGTTGACTTCGACGACCTTCTGATGCTGGCCACCCGAGATCTTAAAGCCGACGCCGACTATGCGGCGGCCGTTCGCTGGCGCCACCGACACTTCTACATAGACGAATTTCAAGATGTAAACCCTTTGCAGTTCCAATTGCTGGAACAGTGGCTCGGGGATCGTAACGACCTGTTCGTTGTCGGCGATCCGAACCAAGCCATTTACGGTTGGAACGGAGCCGATCCTCGCCTCCTTCGAGCCATCGCTTCGACCGCCGATTCAAAAGTGATTGAGCTGCGTGACAACTACCGATCGACCGAACAGGTTCTAACCGTCGCTGGCGCCGCCCTCGTCTCGACCTCTACCGCCCATTCTTCGAATATCCAGCTAGGGAAAGGTCGGCCGGTTTCATCTGGCTCTAATTCCCCTTCTGAGTTCTCGTTCGACGCTCCGGTGGATAGCGGCAGAGGGTTAATCGCTCACAAGCCGGGCGGGCCGCTTCCTTCCATAACATCGTATGGAACCGATCGGGCTGAGGCCGATGGCATCGCTCAGAACATTCTGCGAAGCCATTCCGCCACTACCTTATGGTCGGATCAAGCGGTGCTCGTCCGCACAAACGCCCAGCTTGTTCTTATCGAGCAAGCGTTGACCGATGCCCGAATTCCGGCTCGAGTCAAAAGCGGGCCGGGCTTACTTGGAAGCGCCGAAGTCAAAGCTGAACTGAAGGTACTTGGTCGAGCCGGAGTCGACTTAGTCCAGGTTCTGGAGCATTTGGACGAACGACTAGCTAATCCGACAGAGACCATCACCGGAATTGCTCTCGATCGACACAATAATCTGGCCGCGCTTAGCCGACTTACCCACGAGTACCTAACAGTCGATCCGCTACCGAACGGTCCCGGCCTTCTGGCCTGGATCGACACAATGGAATCCGGAGCACTAGCAGCCAACGATGATGCAGTAGAACTAGTCACCTTCCACGGGGCCAAAGGCCTTGAATGGCCTACCGTCCACATCGGTGGACTCGAAGATGGATTCGTGCCAATCGTTTTTGCCAAAACCGACGGGCAACTGGACGAGGAGCGACGACTCCTCTACGTCGCCCTTACTAGAGCCGAACGAGAGCTTCACTTGAGTTGGGCCATGGAGCGAACCTTCGGTACTAACACGATGAAAAGGTCAGTTTCGCCGTTCATGGACGCTATCGAACTAGCGATAAGCCGGTTGCGTCCGGCCACTGCGTCGAGCACCAATTGGCGCCGCAAAATAACCGAAGCCCGGCACCAAATAGCAAAAATTGAACCACTCGACTCCGAACGGGCAACTACCGCACGAGCTTCCAAAGACGCTATTCAGGAACTAACCGAGTGGCGAAAACGAAAGGCCCGAGCTAGCCAAGTCCCGGAGCATGTTATTTTGCCGGAACGAGCGCTGCGGCTGATAGCGGAACACCAGCCAGTTACGTCGGCTCAGCTGGCATCGGTTTCCGGCCTGAGAGCATCCAAGTTACAACGTCTAGGAGACGAGATCCTCACGGTGCTGGCTGAGTGCTACCCCGACGAGAGATAGGTAGTTACTCGGGCCGCTCATCTGGCATAACCACAGCCACTACGGTCTGAGGAGCGTGACGCAGAACGTGCTCCGCATTTGGACCGAGGCTGGCATGACCATCGGGAAGGCGACGAAGCTGAGCGCCGAGCACGATAAGGTCAGCTTCCAGTTCGGCGGCATGTCGAACGATCTCTTCCGCTGGCGAGCTCGCGAACCGAATTTCGGTATCGGCGTCGCCTCGGACTTCGGCTGCGTGGGCATGAGCCTGGGCCAAAATTCGATCAGCCACATCGGTGTCGGTATGAAGTGCACCAGAGGTAAACCGGCCGACTAGCGATGAACCGGCGCCTTCTGAATCGGTGTTGTAGATCACGTGGGTAAGCATCAGCCTGGTCCCGAGCCGAGCTGACATGTTGGCAGCCAACTCTTGGGCCGCTCGCGACGAGGTCGTAGCTACAACTGGCACGACAGCTTGAGCGAACGCTCCCGGCAGACGACCAGGGTGGTTGGTCGCCTTTCGCACAACTACTACTGGAAGATCACTTCGCAATAAGACTTCATCAACAACCGGGGACAACAGCGAGCCACCAGAGGGCTGATCGACAACACCGACCGCTATTACCCCGTATCCCAATCTCGATTGGGCCACGATTTCATCAGCGATTTGCGCCGCGTCCTCGCCCTTCACCTGAGCAACTTCGAGCTGCCTTCCAAACAGAACATTCTCGAAGATCTCGATATCGGGACCAGTTCCTTTTGTCTCGACCGACATCACCGTTGCCGCCAAGTCCTCAGGCCACGCGAAGTGCACGACTTGGGCGGCGACAATACTGTTCCGCTCCGAATCGCTGGGAAGCAAAATTCGGCTATTTCTGACAAGCAAGTTCTTTGACAACGCCTCTTCTCGGTTCAGACGTTCGCGTTCAGCAACTGAACCTTCCAAGTTTCGGCCGAAGACCCGCAACCCGACAGAGGCAAACAGTGATGTAATGATCGGAATCATCACAATTATGGTGAAAGACGTCTGGTTGAATACTCCGAGGGAAAGGCCGACCGTCGCGATAATGATCTCCAACGCCCCTCGGGCGTTGAGACCGGCGCCTAGCACCATTCCTTCTCGAGCTGTCAATCCTGCCAGTTTGGCGCCGACAAAAGAGCCGCCAAACTTGAGGCCGAGAGCGACGGCCAGAAGCACAACGGCCCAATACAGAGCGTTGCCTCGTAACAGGCCAAGATCAAGACGTAAGCCCGCAGTGGCAAAAAACAGTGGAGCGAACAGCACCGTTGTCAGTTCTTCGATAATGTGCTCAGCCTCAATTTGCTGGTATCGAGAACGTGCGAGGATGACGCCAGCAACAAAGGTTCCGAGCACCGCCTCAACACCAAGCGCTTGGGTGATGACACCAAAGGCAAGCATGGTGGCGACCGTGACTGTCAACGCCCCTTGTAGATTGCTTCCGTCGCGGCGGACGGCTCGAAGCGAGCCATCAACTATCCGCTGGCCCAAAGTCATCGCTAACAACAAGAAGGCGCCGAGTCCAGCCACGGTCAGTCCGGCATCAACCGGTGAGAGCTTTCCGGAGGTGGCCAAACCTGCGATGACGCCAAGGATGATCCAGCCGATAACGTCGTTGGCCATTCCGACAGCGATCGTAATCTGACCCACATCGCGCCGCATTAAACCTAAGTCGCCGAGGATCTTGGCCACCACGGCCAAGGCTGAAACGGCCACACTCAACGCAATAAACAACGCAAAGACAGTTTTACTAGGGCTAACCCCGTCGATGTCGCCGTAAAAGGTTTCGGGCATAGATAGCCCGGCGGCAATACCGCCAACGAACGGAACAACAAGACTGCCTAGCGTTACAAGTACTGCGGCTCGACCAAGTTTTCTGATTAGATCTAAGTCCGTCTCGAAGCCGGCCACAACCAACAGAAAGCCAGCCCCGAACCAAGCCACGGCTTGCAGCATCGCTGACTGCTCCGCGGCATAGGAGCCACCGGGCAGAAACCAGTCAAAGCCGGCAGGCCATACTTTGGCAAAAATTGATGGTCCTAGGAAAATGCCAGCCGACAATTCCCCGACCACAGAAGGCAGGCCAAGACGCTTAGCCAAGGCGCCAAGGAGCCGGGCTGCAGTGAACAATGCCAACAGCTGAACCCAGAAAACGAGCAACTGATGGTGGTCAAGACTGGTTAACACGTCGCTGGTCTACTGTAGTGAGTAACGAGCCATAACTGGTGCGTGGTCACTCGGCTTCTTTCCCTTGCGACCGTTACGATCAACCAAGTCGAGCGTGCAGGTGGCGGCCAACGACTCGCTCGCTAGAAGATAATCGATGCGCATTCCTTCTCGTTTGTGGAATCGACCGGCCTGATAGTCGTAGTAACTGAAAAGGCCCGATTCATCGTGGCGTTGCCGAAAGGTGTCGACCAAGCCCCAATCAACAACACGTTGCAACGCTGATCGTTCAGCTGGCGTCACGTGGGTCATGCCCTCAAACAAGGCTCGGTCCCATACGTCGCGATCCTCAGGAGCGATGTTCCAGTCGCCAGCGACCACAACCGGCTCGGTTGGTGCTGTTGTTTTGTCGAGGTGGTGGCGAAGGCGATCCAGCCAACTCAGTTTGTAGTGGTAGTGCTCGTGGTCGACCTCTCGACCGTTGGGCACATAAACAGAGTGGACTCGGATACCGCCGCATGTGGCTGACACCAGGCGGGCATCGGTGTCCGGTTCGATTCCATCGGCGAATCCGTTGATTGGATCTTCGATTCCAACCCGGGAAGCGATAGCCACTCCGTTCCATTGACCCTGCCCATGCACCGCCACTTCGTAGCCGCAGGCAGCGAACATTTCGGTTGGAAACTTGTCGTCGGCCAGCTTCGTCTCCTGGAGACAAAGCACATCAGGCTTGACCTGATCTAGCCAGTCTTCGACCCTTGGCTCGCGAACATTAAGCGAATTGACGTTCCACGTTGCGACTAACACCCTGCCACGATAGCCAACAATTTGAGGCGCACCTGATTGGGACGCCGACCGACTTCTGGCGTGCGACAACCGGCACAGCAATCGGTCCTGGCATTCTGCCCTAATCCATCTGCGAAGAAGATCGCCATCGAGAACGGACGATGTAGGATCAAAGAGTGACTCTGAACAATGACGACCATACTTCTGCTGCTGATCCGAGCGACCCCGACCAACGGACTCTCGGAGCGCAAGAAGCTGGCCCAAACTCCTGGTTTGTTGACGAGCTGTATAGCGAATACGTTCTCAATCCCAACTCCGTACCCGAAGAGTGGCAGGAGATATTCAAAAACGGACGGCCATCAGACGATGCAGCCCAATCGTTGGCAACTAGCCCTAGCACCCCAACCGGCAGCCCGACCGAGCCAGCGTCAAATGGTCAAGCTTGGTTCAAACATGACGATGATGCGAAGCCAACCGACTCCTCTCCATCGGTAGCGAAAAAGACTCCACCGATTCCGCCAAAAGAGGCTTCCGCTACGCCTCAGACCACACCGACCAAGACCGATACCCCAGCCTCTGCTGAGGAGACAGTCGGCGAGCCGATCCGGGGTGTCGGGGCCAGGATTGCAGCCAATATGGAGGCAAGTCTTGAAGTTCCGACCGCTACTAGCTTCCGAGAGATTCCAGCCAAGCTGTTAGAGATCAACCGTCGCGTTCTCAACAATCACCTTCGTAGGATCCGAGGCGGCAAGGTTAGCTTTACCCACATCATCGGCTACGCGGTCGTCCGAGCGATTCGAGAAGAAGTCCCGAACCTCAATAACTCGTATACGACCAATGACGATGGCAAGCCGGTGTTAATGCGAAACCCATCGATCAACGTTGGCATCGCCGTTGACCAGCAGAAATCCGACGGTTCTCGGTCTCTGATAGTGCCGGTGATAAAGGGCACCGAACAAATGAACTTCTCGGAGTTCGTTGATGCCTACGAAACCTTGATTGCCAAAGTTCGGGCCAACAAAGTTGGGGTCGACGATCTCACCGGAGCCACTGTCAGCTTGACCAACCCAGGAACGATCGGAACCGTCCAGTCAGTCCCTCGTCTGATGCCCGGTCAAGGGGCCATCATTGGGGTAGGACGCATTGGGTATCCAGCCGAGTATCAAGCTGCTGATCCGAAGGTGCTAGCTCAGCTTGGCTTGTCGAAAACGATCGTTGTTACCTCCACATATGATCACCGAATAATTCAAGGGGCCGAATCCGGCCTGTTCCTAAAACGAGTCCATGAACTCTTAATCGGTGAACATGACTTCTATTCCGACATGTTCGCTGACGCTGGCGTTCCTTATGAGGCAGTCAAGTGGCGAGTCGACCATGGAGCCTCCGATAGTGAAGATGGCAGCAGCGCTATAGCTAAGCAGATGGCGGTTAGCACCCTTGTTAATCAGTATCGAGTTCGTGGCCATCTGATTGCTAACACCAACCCCATTCCCCACGCTGCGGTTGAAATGCACCCTGAGCTTGATCCGGCCACATTCGGGTTAACTATCTGGGACCTGGATCGCGAATTCCTAACCGGAAATCAGGACGGCATCTACGCCTCGGTGGGCGAAGACCCAAAGATGAAGTTGGGCGACATGCTCGGCGTCCTACGGGACGCATATTGTCGGACTATCGGCGTCGAATACATGCACATCGCCGATCCTCAAGAAAAGCGGTGGATCCAAGAGAAAGTCGAATCTGGGTCAGCACCATTGGGCCGTGTCGCTCAGGGCCACCTTCTAGAAAGGCTGAGCGCGGCCGAGGCTTTAGAGAAGTTCTTGGCCGCCCGCTACGTCGGTCAGAAGCGATTCGGGCTTGAGGGCGCTGAATCTGCCATTCCGATTCTGGATGCGGTGTTGTCAGCGGCATCAGATTCCAGCTTGGAGAAAGCCATTATCGGTATGGCCCATCGCGGCCGACTGAACGTCCTGGTCAACATAATGGGCAAGGACTATTCCGAACTATTCACCGAGTTCGAAGGTGGTGTCGACGGCACAGCAGTCCAAGGTACTGGCGATGTTAAATATCACTTAGGCCAAGTTGGGGTTCATACCAGCCCATCAAACAACTCCATCGATATTGAGTTGGCCGCAAACCCGTCGCACCTTGAGGCGGTTGGACCAGTCGTTGTCGGTATGGCCCGGGCGTACATGGACCAATCACAAACCGGCAACTACCCAGTTCTTCCAATTCTGGTTCATGGAGACGCCGCATTCGCAGGCCAAGGCGTCGTTACTGAGACGTTAAACTTGTCGCAGGTTAAGGGCTACAAAGTTGGCGGCACCGTTCACCTGATTATTAACAATCAGCTTGGTTACACGACCGCTCCTCACCAGGCCCGGTCGTCCCAGTACTCGACCGACGTCGCCAAAACGGTCCAAGCTCCGATCTTCCACGTCAACGCCGACGATCCGGAATCTTGTGTCCGGGTGGCGCGTCTGGCGTTCGAGTACCGACAGGAGTTCAACAAAGACGTTGTGATCGACATGATCGGTTACCGTCGGCACGGGCACAACGAGGGTGACGACCCGAGCTACACCCAACCGACCATGTATCAAAAAATCCGAGCGCTCGACCCGGTGCGAACGCTGTATACCCAAGCCTTGGTTGACCGAGGCGATATCACGGTCGAAGAGGCCGAAAAGGCCATGGCCTACTTCCAAGACGTTCTCCAGAAGGCGCTTGATGTAACTCGAGGCACGTCATCTGAAGACAGCATTGCCAATCCCCCACCGCCAGCTCAGGGTGTCCTTCCTCACGTCGAGACTGGCGTGGCCAGATCTACTCTTGAGCAGTTGTACGAAGCAATGAAGGCCACGCCAGAGGGGTTCACAATTCACCCGAAACTCGGCAAACAGTTTAACGATAGAGATGCCATGTTCAACGATGGCGTCGTCGATTGGGCCTTGGGTGAATCGTTGGCCATCGGCTCCTTGCTGGCTGAGGGCACATCAATTCGTCTAGCGGGTCAAGATTCCCGCCGTGGAACGTTTGCTCACCGGCATGCCACCTTGCATGATCATCAAACAGGCGAAGAACACACGCCGTTGATGGCCACCACAGCCGATGATACAAACTTCTGGGTCTATGATTCGACATTGTCTGAGTACGCGGCGCTCGGCTTCGAGTATGGCTATGCGGTCGCTAATCCAGACGCTTTGGTGATTTGGGAGGCTCAGTTCGGCGACTTTGTCAACGGCGCCCAAATTATCATCGATCAGTTCATCGTCGCTTCTGAGGACAAGTGGAACCAGTCGGTAAGCCTGGTGATGCTTCTACCTCATGGCTACGAAGGCCAAGGCCCCGAGCACTCATCGGGCCGACTCGAACGATTCCTACTACTTTGCGCCGAAGACAACATCCAAGTCGCCAACGTGACTACAGCCGCTCAGCTGTTCCACCTTCTACGACGCCAGGTAGTGCGAAAGCAATCAAAGCCACTAGTTATCTTCACCCCGAAATCGGGTCTTCGAGCTAAGACATCTCGATCAAACATCGAGGCCTTGACGTCGGGATCGTTCGAAGAAGTTCTCGATGATCAGTCGATAGCGTCACCAGCAGACATTAACCGAGTCATTTTGGCTTCCGGTAAGGTCGCCGTCGAAGCGTTAGCGTACCGAGACAGCAACGAGCTCACTTCTGCTGCCGTTGTTCGGGTAGAGCAGCTTTATCCCTGGCCGTTCGCCGACGTCTCACATGCGTTGCAGCGGTACTTCAACGCCACCGAGATTGTCTGGCTGCAAGAAGAGCCAGAGAACATGGGAGCGTGGAACTCAGTTAAAGGTCGCTTGTACGAAGCTCATGGTGAGACCCACAAGATAAGGCGAGTGAGTCGACCCGAGTCGGGAAGTCCTGCTACCGGTTCCAACGCAATCCACAGACAGGAACAAAATGAGCTCCTACAGCGAGCGTTTGGTGGCCTCAGCTAAGTTGTTGCCTGAACAGTCTTCAGCACCGAACTAACAAAGCGAAAGCCCAGTCGCTTGCTCCAGTTCGGCCAACGCAACATCTGGATCGAGCACTTTGATCGTGGTCATGCCCATGGCCCGGGCTGGCTTCAGATTGATGCCCAAGTCATCGAGGAAAACTACGTTTCCGGGCTCAACTCCGGTAACCTCTAGCGCCCGCTGATAAAAGAGCGGTTCTGGTTTTCTAACCCCGATTACCGACGACTCAATTACGTGATCGAACATCGTCATCACTTGCGCGACTTGTTGTTCCCTAGTTAAAGGAGCATCGTCGCTCGAAGCAGCGGCACTAGCGATTTCGCTATCAATCGCTTCATGACCTGATCGGCGGAAGTTGTTGGTTAGACAGGCGGTCAGAAGTCCAGCCGAGGAGACCTTTCTAATTGCGCTAACCATTTTGGGGCGCACATCGCCGGCTATGAGTGAGAGAACCATCTGTCCACTGATTTCGAAACCTTGGGCTGCCGCTTCCGCTTCGAACAGTTCAGCAAAGCCGTCATGATCGACATCGCTGCGCTCGAACTTGGCCCACGCGTTATTGTCCGGATTAGTGGCGTTGATCGTCCGGATCGAATCTGGTGGAATCCCGATCGATTGCTCGTATTGGTTGAACGCTTCAAACGGGCTAGTCAGTACCACGCCACCGAAATCGAAGAAGACCGCTTTGATTGTTGGCGGTCCGGCAGGTTCGCTTACGGGTTGAATCACGGCGATACTCACGATCTAGTTATTTCGGCTTTCGAGTTGGACACTGTCTAGCCTACGATCTGAGCACGGCTATTAACTCCAACGATGCCAGCATTGAAGCGCTGCCCCCCTCCCGCCAACGGCGCGAACTGTTCTTTCTCGCCGCAGCATTAGTGCTATCGATGTCGGCCTGGTTTTCTACAGCAGCGGTTTTGAGTCAGCTAAGAACTGCGTGGGATCTGAGCCGTACTCAAGCAAGTTGGTTGACGATTGCGGTCCAAATTGGTTTCGTCGTCGGAGCAATTGCTTCCTCTGCTACTAATCTGGCCGATCGGGTTTCCCCGCGACGACTCATCCTTGTCGGCAGCATGGCCGCTTCGGCGGCAAACCTAGCGGTTGTCGCAGGCGACTCGTTGTCGTTATCCGCCTCGGACCTGACCATCAACTCTTTTTCTTTTGCGCTACTAGCAAGGCTCGCTACCGGAGCAAGCCTTGCCTTGGTTTACCCACCGGCACTAAAGGCAATGTCGAGTTGGTATCGGGAAGGCCGGGGGTTGGCGCTCGGGGTAATGGTCGGTGCTCTAACGCTCGGGTCAGCCTTGCCTCACCTTCTGAACGTAATGGGTGGCGTTGACTGGAAACTCACCCTGATAACTGTGTCGGCCCTGTCAGCTATCGGTGGACTTGTTGCCGACCGCTTGTGCGCCGACGGGCCCTTCTCCGTAGGCGCCGCAGTGTTCGATCCATCACAGCTACGAGCCATCGTCTCTAACCGCGATTTTCGACTGGCCAGCATTGGATACTTTGGACATATGTGGGAGCTCTACGCAATGTGGGCTTGGATTGCCGCGTTCTATGGTGACATTTTTAGTTCCGGTCGGGCTGCTAGCGCCGCTGCTTTTGCAGTCATCGGAATCGGGGCTGGAGGTTGCGTCTACGCCGGAAAAATGAGTGATCGACGAAGCCGCTCTGACGCCGCGGCCCTGGCGATGCGCTGGTCGGCGGCCTGTGCCCTTGTGATCGGATTCCTAGTCGACGCCCCTCGCCCTATTGTTTTGGTGCTCGGCTTGTCGTGGGGTTTTTGGGTTGTTGCCGATAGCGCCCAATTCTCGGCCATTGTTACCGAAGTAGTGGACGCTCGATACGTCGGAACGGCGCTAACGATGCAGTTAGCAGCGGGATTTACCTTAACCGTGTTCACCATTTTCCTCGTGCCGGTTGTTCGCGACGCCTACGGGTGGGGCTTCGCCTTTTTGATGCTGGCGCCGGGCCCATTGCTTGGGATGTGGGCGATGCAAAGGCTGTCAAACCCTCATGGGTCCATGCCTATAACCTCCGACTAGGTCGACGCGTCACCAACCGCAGTCGAGCAGTTCATCAGCCCGCAGACACAGACGGCGGCGGTGAACAACTAAAGGACCGCATCGATCGACCGATAGCCAATCGAATGACTCACTCCGGACAAAGCCAGTCGCAATGCCGGTTGCGCTTGACAATTTCGCATGGGAAACAACTGGCTCCCGGAGCGAATAGAAATACCGGAACCATGACCAACGCTCGACAACACAACGTACTTCACTACAACGCTCGACAACACAACGCGAAACCGGGCAACGAACGTCACAACGCGAAACCGGGCAACGAACGTCGACACAACGCTCGACAGCACAACGCTCGACGACACAACGCGAAACCCGACAACGCGATTCAACACAACGCGCGACGACGCGCACGTCAACACAACGCGAGACAACGCGTTGTGTTGCAACGCAACACACAAACGCGGCGCGCACTGAACGCGAAAAACGTTTTGGTGTGTGGAGCGACAATAAATTCGGCTAGCATCAACCGCTTCGCCCGCCGATAGTGATTGACTATGCATGTCATGACAACAAACAGTCGACACCTTGTGGTCGACGGATCCAACATTGCAACCGAGGGTCGTGCTCTGCCGAGCCTTGCGCAATTAGACGAAGCCGTGCGGGCCTTCGTTGCCGAAGATCCGTCGCGGCAGGTAACCGTTATTGTCGACGCCACGTTTGGGCACCGGATCGACGGGTCGGAAAAAGAACTTTTCGAACAAGCAATTCTCGACGGCGACATAGTGACTCCACCGGCGGGTGCCGTTGGCCGCGGTGATGCATTTATTCTGCAAGTTGCCGAGAAGGTCGACGCCGCTGTTCTGTCCAACGACTCGTTCCAAGAGTTTCACGGCGAACATGAGTGGCTCTTCGAAGAGGACCGTTTGATTGGCGGAAAACCAGTCGTTGGGATCGGTTGGGTTTTCGTTCCTCGAATGCCAGTTCGAGGCCCTATAAGTCGTCGTTCGTCGGAACAGGCTCGAAAGAGTGCTAGCCCATCAAAAACAACCGGCTCCAAATCAGCTTCTTCTCGGCAAGCCAAGAAAAAGCCGGTATCGCCTCGCAAACGAGGTGACGCCAGCCAACGCCGGTCAACGGACGCAAGATCCAGCACCGAAGCTACGAAATCTACAAAGCGATCAACTCGGGCGCCCTCTAAATCAGCGACGAAGATAAAGCCAGCGTCGAAATCGGCGGGCCAACGCTCTACCCGCCAGCCAACGAAGAAGTCGTCAAACGCTGGATCGTCTGCTCGAACCAAATCATCCAAGACCAAGAAGCAGGAGCTAAATAGCGCTCGCGACTTCATGGTTTTCGTTACTCAGCACTCCATCGGCGACGAAGCGCTCGGCACGATCGAACGCTTTTCGTCCCACGGGTGCTACCTAAGAGCCTCATCTGCTCAGTGCTACCTACCGTTGAGTGCGATGGCGCAACCAGCGCCATCCAAAGCTCGAGACCTGGTGGCCCTTGGGCAAGAGGTTGCCGTACGCGTCGAGTCGATCGACTCTGACCGTCGCGGCATCAACGTCTCGCTGATTCGTGTGATCAGCGAGGATGGCAAGAAAAACAGAAAGTCACACGACAACAAAGAAGCAAGGTCAGAAACCAAGTCGCTGTCTGAATCTTCGGGCACCAACTTTGGTTCGGCTGACAAGAAAGTAAATAGTAAACCAAAGAAGCAGAAAGAAGTTCCCGAAAGTAGAAACCTCGGGAACAAATCTAATGAAACCCCTCAAGAGTTGAAGACCGTCGCCGACGGTTCAGCCCGAGAGGCGTATCTCACAAGGAGCAAAACCAACGTGGCTAAAACAAAGACTGCTAGCAAGGCGCGAAAGCGTCCTGCAGCAAAGAAGCGCCCAGCGGCGAAGAAAGCGGCTAAGGCAACTTCTTCAACTCGGGCACGTCGGGCAGCAGCTCGGCGTAAGGCCAGCAAAAAGCCTGCAGCAAAGAAGAAGACTGTAGCCAAAAAGAAGACAACCGCTAAAAAGGCAGTCAAGAAAAAGACAACCGCCAAAAAGCGACCTGCAGCTAAGAAAAAGACTGCTAAGAAAAAGACGACCGCACGAAAGAAGCGCTAAGCAACTTTCGAGTGGTTCGACTCTAGCAAGCTGCTAGGTGTTGATTGTTTAACGTAAAAGGGGATCCGAATTTCGAAATCGGATCCCCTTTTCTGTTTTCCGATTCTTGATTCGGTCCACGTCGTCGGCGGCGGAGCGCCCATCCCGGCATCGAACCGCTAGCCTCGGTGAGCATGTCGGCACAGTTCATTTACACCATGCACAAAGTTGGTCGGTTTCATCCACCTGACCGTCAAGTTCTTGAGAACATCACCCTGTCATTTTACCCGGGAGCGAAAATCGGAGTCCTAGGCGGAAACGGGGCCGGTAAATCCTCACTGCTGAAGATCATGGCTGGCATCGACGACGGGTTCACCGGCGACGCTCGCCTGACACCTGGGTTTTCTGTCGGCTACCTCGAACAAGAGCCTGCCCTCGACGCCGCTAAGACCGTCCAAGGCAACGTTATGGACGGCGCAGGCGAAGCGGTTGGCCTCTTGAACGAATACGAAGAAGTCTTAGCTGGCTGGGCCGACCCGGAGGCTGACTATGAGAAACTTGGAGCTCGACAAGCTGACATCGAGTCGAGAATGGAAGCAATCGGAGCGTGGGATCTACAACGCACGATTGATATCGCCATGGAAGCCCTTCGATTGCCTTCTAAGGAAAGTGGAGTTGAACATCTTTCAGGCGGTGAAAAACGCCGCGTTGCGCTCTGTCGACTACTTCTGTCGAAACCAGATCTACTACTGCTTGATGAACCGACTAACCATTTAGATGCCGAATCAGTTGCGTGGCTTGAGCGGCATCTCGCCGACTACACCGGCACGGTCGTAGCCATCACTCACGATCGGTACTTCTTAGACAACGTCGCTCGTTGGATCCTCGAGCTGGATCGGGGACGGGGTATACCATTCGAAGGCAACTACACCAACTGGCTTGAGCAAAAGCAAGAACGACTCGGCCAGGAACAAAAAGAACAAGACGCAAAGCACCGCACGCTAGCTCGAGAGCTTGAATGGGTGCGGATGGCACCAAAGGCCCGCCAAGCCAAGGGCCGCGCCCGCTTGGCCGCCTACGAGAATTTGAGGGCCGAAGCCGAGTCCTACAATCCGAACGACGAGAAGGTACAGATCCACATACCTCCCGGCAAACGGCTAGGCGATCAAGTCATCGAGGTAGCGAACCTTTCAAAAGGTTTCGACGACAAGCTCCTAATCGAAGACCTGTCGTTCTCACTGCCTCCGGCTGGAATCGTCGGTGTGATCGGCGGCAACGGCGCCGGCAAGACAACGTTGTTCAATATGTTGATCGCGGCCGCCACCGGAGACGGCGAGCAGCCCGACAGCGGAGAAATCACCGTCGGCTCCACGGTTGACCTTGCCTTCGTCGATCAATCTCGCGAGGTCCTCAAAGACGAAGAGTCGGTGTATGAGGCCATTACCGATGGACACGACACGTTGGAGATCGGTGGTCGAGAAGTCAACGGCCGCGCTTACGTAGCCTCGTTCAATTTCCGTGGATCTGACCAGCAAAAAAGCGTGAGCGTGCTGTCTGGCGGCGAGCGAAACCGAGTTCATCTGGCAAAGGTTCTGAAACGAGGCGGCAACGTTCTGCTCTTGGATGAACCAACCAACGATCTCGATGTTGATACGTTACGAGCACTTGAAGATGGCCTCGAACGATTCGCCGGCTGCGCGGTTGTCATCAGCCACGATCGCTGGTTCCTTGATCGGATTGCTACCCATATTCTTTCCTTTGAAGGAAACTCTCAGGTGCGATGGTTTGAAGGAAACTTCTCAGAGTACGAGGCGTTCAGAGCATCGGAATTGGGCGACGAATCAACCCCGACTCGGGTAACGTACAAGCCTCTTCAGCGATAACCCTTGACTCCGACCTTGTTTGTTGGCTGCTTGGTCAGCCGGTCGAACCAAGCCGCTCGGCACAAGATTGTTAACAAAGCGGTAGTTCGTGCCGATAGACAGTCGTGCCAGCATCTACGAAGCCACCGAAACCAGCCAAAAAGTCGGCCTCGAAAGCTAAGAAGTCGGCCTCGAAAGCAACCAAGCCCAAAACCTGGGAGAGTCGCGCGATAATTCGCCTGATCGAAGCTGGCAGTGCCGCCGAGTGTCCATATTGCGAAGAACGGGTCAAGTTTCGAGCTCGACATCGGGATCAGCAAGTGATCTGCAACGTGTACGTTGACGGAGTTTGGAACCGGGTTGAGCAGTACCACCTTGAGTGTTACGACAAGGCCGATAAGCCCCACGGCAAAGCAGCCAAAGCAAGCTGACGTCACAACCGACGTCACGGTTGTCTCGTCCAACATACTGCCGCGACATACTGCACTATCTGGGTTACCACCAACGACCGGCACTAGTGTGTTGACTGTGACTGTTTCCGCTGACGATCATGCCCTAGCCAAACGCCTGGCCACCGACACTGGCAAAATTCTTGTCGAGCTGCGCCAAAAGATGGAGGGCCAAGGCAGTGACCATTGGTCGCTGAAGGATGCGGGCGACGCCGCCGCCCACGAATTCATTGTCGAAACGCTGGCCCGAGAAAGGCCCGATGACGCGGTGCTGTCCGAAGAAGGAGCCGATGAGCAAGCCCGGCTCAGCGCCGACCGGATTTGGATCGTCGATCCCCTTGACGGAACCAGAGAGTTTGCCGAGCCGCCTCGAACCGATTGGGCCGTTCATATCGCGCTAGTAATGGACGGACAGCCGGTTGCTGGAGCCGTGGCCCTGCCAGCCGAAGAGATCACCCTCGGAACTGATCCGGCAGAAACGCTCCCGGAGCAGAATTTTTCGTCGCCACGAGTTATTGTTAGCCGCACTCGTCGTCCGCCAGTAGCTGTAGCTTTGGCCGCCGAGCTAGGAGCTGAATACATTGAGATGGGTTCGGCTGGGGCTAAGGCTATGGCGGTAGTTCGCGGCCAGGCCGATATTTACGCTCACTCCGGTGGCCAATATGAGTGGGACTCATGCGCTCCCGTTGCAGTAGCGTTGGCCGCTGGACTCCACTGTTCGCGAATTGACGGATCCCCGCTGATCTACAACAACGCTGATACGTATCTACCAGACCTACTTATATGTCGGCCCCAGTGGGCTGACCAATGTCTACAAATTATTAACGGGTAGATCGAACCAGGCGGACGTCGATGGAACTCAAAGTTACAACGTATGAGCAGCATCTGAGATCGGCTGTAATCACCCTGAGTCGCCCCGAACGGGGCAATTCCTGGACCGGCCGGATGCATGCTGAGTACAAATATTGCATCGCTCAAGCTGAGGCTGATTCCAGCATTCGTTCAATTGTCATTACTGGAGCCGGGAAAACCTTTTGTGTTGGCGGCGACAGCGAAGCGCTTGAAGGGCACGCGAAGCGAGGCGGCTACGACGACGGTCTTGCCGCCGCCAACGACCAATCAGAACCGGCTGACCAGCCCGAACCCGGTTACGGCCTTCACTCTCAATTTGACCATCAGTTCGCTTACCACTTTGGTTTATCAAAACCGGTTATAGCCGCCATTAACGGACCGGCGGCTGGGGTTGGTTTAGCGTTGGCCTGTTTCGCTGATCTTCGCTTTGCTAGCCCGGGCGCAAAATTAACGACGGCCCATGGCAAACTCAATCTTCCTCCTGAGTTTGGATTGTCCTGGATACTCCCCCGCCATATCGGCCTGACTCGAGCCATGGAATTGCTGTTGAGCTCCAGGGTTTTTCTCACCGACGAAGCCTTCGAACTTGGGCTCATCAATCGCATAGTCGATCGTGAGTCTCTGCTCATCGAAACACTCGAATACGCTGAAGGACTGGCGACAACGGTCTCTGCCGGCTCCTTAGCCGCAACCCGCCAACTGGTCTACCAAGACCAGCACCGAGGGATAGGCGACTCGGTGGCCGAGTCAGTCAGGTTGTTGTCTGAGATGATGGGCCAGCCCGATTACGCAAAAGGGGTAGCAGCGCTTAAGGCTAAAGAGCCACCAAATTTCTAGTTGGGCGCCCGACCAGACATACACCCCAAGAACCGACCAAACTAGTGTCATATGAGTTCTCAAATTGCGCAGGACGCTTCTACTGGCGCCGCCGATCGCACAACCCGCCCAGACGACCTCGACCTAGGCTCTTTTTCTGACAATCAACCGTGGAGTCTTCACGATCGAGAGCTTACATGGCGCCGTACCGTTCCGATCTTGCGGAATCAGCAGGCTCGGTTTCTGCCCGATCTGACTCGTCGGCCTACGTTGCCGCCCCTAGCCCGGGCCGTGGTGGTTGGCCAGCACTTAGGGGGCACGCTGGCCGCCTGGTATGCGCTAGACCGTCGGGGGTCTAACTCTCGTCGCTCGCTCTCGAAGAGGCTGCGCGTTGCCGCTGAAACGTTAGGGCCAACCTACATCAAGCTGGCCCAGATTATTAGTGCTGGCGAAGGAGTGTTCCCGGCCGAGTTAGTAGACGAATGCAAGAAGTGTCGAGATCAGGTCCCCGCTGTTGATTATCAAGACGTCGTAGCCGTGGTCGAGAAAGAGTTAGGAAAACCACTACACGCGATCTTTAAGTCATTCGATCCGACACCTCTGGCTGCAGCATCGATTGCCCAGGTTCATGGTGCCGTACTGCGAACCGGCGAAGAAGTGGTCGTCAAGGTTCAACGACCGGGAATAGACAGCCTTGTCCGGCGCGATCTCCGGGTCCTAAGTTGGCTGGCCCCATTTCTTATTGGCCGAATCCCGGTGTCGGCACTGGCGAATCCACCTGCCTTGGTCGAGCTTTTTGCCGAGACCATAATTGAGGAACTCGACTTCAGGCTGGAAGCCGCCAATATCCTCGACGTTGGCAAAGTCTTTGTCGAGCTAGGACAAGACGGGTTCGTTGTCCCCCGACCGCACCCTGATCTGGTCACCAAACGAGTCCTCGTTATGGAACGCTTGACCGGGTTCAACTTTAATGACGTTGAAGGGATGCGAGCCGCCGGGGTCGATACCCAAGCTGTTATTAAGACTGGCATGATCGGCTTTCTTGAAGGGGCGTTTTTGCACGGGGTCTTCCATGGCGACCTCCATGGTGGCAACTTGTTCGTAATGCCAGATGGTCGAACGGCGCTGATGGACTTTGGCATCACCGGACGACTATCAGAAGAAGAACGAATGGCCTTTCTTCGGATGATGATGTCAGCAATGACCAACGACATGAAAGGCCAAGTAGCGGCGCTACGAGACTTAGGTGCGCTGCCTAAAGACACCGATCTCGATGCCGTAATGAGCGATCTCAAGCTCGATGGTCCACCGCTCGACCCTACAACTCTGTCGCCCGACGAACTGGTTAAGGAGATGCAGGGCGTGATCAAGGCGTTACTCGGCTATGGGGCTCGAATGCCAAAATCGCTGATGCTCTACATTAAGAACCTGATTTTCATTGACGGTGCAATCGCCACGCTAGCCCCTGAGCTGGATATGTTCTCTGCTGTTACCGATGTGGCAACCCATTTTGCGACAACCCACGGGCCAACGATTGCCGGCCAGCTTGGGTTAGGCGAACAAGAGATGGAACTTGATCTAGATGGCATCAAGGCCAATATTGGTGGATTAAGCCCCGATTCAGTCGACTCGTTAACCTACGAAGAGCTGAAGGAGCGGCGAGCGCTCATTCACCGACGGCTCAGCGGCCGAAACGTTGAATAGACACACTTCTGCTTCTTTTCGTCCAAGCGTGACTATGAAATTCGATCAAGACGATGGCAGCGCAGATTAGTTCTGCTAGACAGTTCTGGTGCGTTTAGTTATTGCTGATTGCACCGTCGACTACGACGGGCGCCTCACTGCTCATCTTCCTCGGGCCACTCGGCTTCTGATGCGAAAGGCTGACGGCTGTTTAGCCGTGCACGCCGACGGGGGTGCCTATAAGCCGATGAATTGGATGACTGCTCCCAACGTCTTTGTAGAAGATGACGACACGTGGACGGTAACCAATCCTAAAGGGGAGACCTTGACGGTCACCCTCCACCAGGTCTTCAGCGACGTTAGTCACGATTTTGGTGATGACCCAAGCCTGCAGAAAGATGGGGTTGAAGCTCACCTTCAGGAACTTCTATCTGTAGACCCTGAACAGCTTGAGCCAGGAATGCGATTGATCAGGCGGGAATACCCTACTGAAATCGGACCGGTTGATCTCTTATGCCGCGATGCTGACGATTTGGTGGTGGCGGTCGAAATCAAGCGGCGGGGCGAGATCGATGGGGTTGAGCAACTGACCCGGTATCTCGAGTTCCTCAACCGCCAACCCGATCTCTCCCCTGTCCGCGGCATGTTCGTGGCCCAAGAAATCAAGCTCCAGGCGAAGACCCTGGCCAGCGATCGCGAGATCGGCTGGTGCGAAGTCGACTACGACGAGCTGCGCGGCATTGAGCGTCCGCAACAAAAACTCTTCTAACTCCGGGTGACCTGTTCGCGGTGAACGACTACGTCGTGAACTGAACCGCTCCATTGTCGATTACAACTCGACCGTCACCGCCGGCGGTTTGGAAGATCGCCTCTCCGTCGCCGGAGCCCCACATTCGAATAGTCAGTTTTTCTCCTGGAAGCACTGGCGAACTAAACCGGGCTTCCATGGCGGTAAACCGAGCCGGGTCAGAATCACATAACGTGTGAAGCAACGCCCGCCCGGTGAAACCGTAGGTGCACAGGCCATGTAGGATCGGCTTTGGAAAGCCGCCAACATCAGAGAACTGTTTGTCGGAGTGCAATGGGTTGCGATCTCCACAGAGGCGATACAGCAAAGCCTGATCGGGTCGAGTCTCGTAGGTTACAACGTGATCGGGCTCTCGGTCGGGAGCCACGTTTGGCTTTTCGGAAGGTCCTCGGTCGCCACCGAATCCGCCCTCGCCCATGATGAAGACCGCCGATGTGGTTTCAAACAGCGGCTCGCCATCGGACACAAGCGTTGCCACTGCCTTGGTGCCGATGACGGCACCCTTACCCTTGTCTAGGATGTGGGTTATCTCGTCGACCATCTCCACCTCGCCATCGGTCGGAACTGGCCGGTGAAGTTTGATTCCCTGCTCGCCATGGACAAGCATTCGATTGTCCCATGTTCCCGCTTCGCTCATGGCCGAACGACCGCCCTTGGCGTTAAAGCCAGCTAGTACCGCGAAGGTTGGGAAGACCTTTTGGTCAACACCGGCCGTATTCTCGGTCGTGAACTCAAGCTCTTGACCTACTGGGTCGGCAACGCCAGCGCCGATCCCTAACGAATAGAGTAAGCAATCATCGGCCGTCCACGTCGCCCGCCGTGGTTCGCCTTTTGTTCCTACTGCCTCTGGGTTAACCGGCATCGCCGACCTCCTGTTTTGCTGGTGACTTCTACGTTGGTGTGGTGCTAGTGACTTGTTACTACGAATTTTGCTGGGGTGTTGTGCCTGGCCTTAGTAGGGCGTCGGGTAGCCGGGTCCGGTGGTCGGCGCGCCTTCCATCGTGCTGTTAGGTTGCGCGTCGGCCATCAACTGGCGAACTACCGGTCCAAGCTCCTTTGGGTCATCCACTGGAGTGGCAGTCGGTCCTCGATGCCAGGTGTTGGCGATGCCAAGAACCCGCCCACTTGCCTCGAACACTCGACCGGTAACTTGAGATGACTCAGCACTGGCCAGCCAAGTACAGATTGGGGCAATCCATCGAGGGTCCATCGATGCCTTGCCTTCCTCGTCGAGTTGCCCCATACCCAGATTCTCAGTCATCCGAGTTAACGCGCCGGGCGCAATCGCATTGACGGTAACCCCGTACCGATGTAACTCCTGGGCGGCAATTACGGTGAAGGCCGCGATCCCGGCCTTAGCCGCCCCGTAGTTGGTTTGGCCCGGATTGCCGTAGATACCCGATACCGAGCTGGTGTTGATGATCCGAGCATCATTGGTTTCACCGGCCTTCGCTCGTTCTCGCCAGTATGCGGCAGCCCATCGAGCAGGACCGAATGTCCCTTTGAGGTGTACGGCAATTACCGCGTCCCATTCAGCTTCCGTCATGTTGGTAAGCATGCGGTCCCTCAAGATCCCTGCGTTGTTCACCACACAATCAAGACCCCCAAAGGTCTCAACTGCCATATTGACCATTCGTTGGGCGCCCTCCCAATCGGAGACGTCATCGCCGTTGGCAATGGCTTCGCCACCCATCCCTTTGATCGCTTCCACCACTTCCTGGGCCGGTGACAAGTCGCCACCAGTTCCATCGACTTCTCCACCAAGGTCGTTGACTACGACCTTGGCCCCTTCGCTGGCAAGCATTAAGGCGTGCTCTCGACCTATCCCTCGGCCTGCGCCGGTAACGATGGCAATTCGACCTTCACACAATCCACTCATGGAACCTCTTTTGAATCTCTCGATCGATCTCTTCGGGCATGAACATGCACCGGAGTCTGTACTCATCGCATTAGAGCCTGAACTCTTCAATGCTTCAAACTTCTGCCGATGATTAGTTGCCGACAAGTCGATGGATTTGCTGGGCCAAATCCGACGATTTGACGACAATTTTTAGCAATCAGCACTCTGATCATGTCACAAGTTGCTGTGAAACTAGAAAAGCAGACGAAGAGTTCAACAGAAGGCGAACAATTTAGTGAAGACCAACTCGATGTGACCCTTTCTGGGAGCGACATCATGGCAGAATGGTTGCGGTGACAATCGACGGCGCAGAAGACGGCAAGAGTGGTACAGCGGATGCTGGCCCCGATGAGGCTGTCCAGCAACAGCCATCCGGAAACAAGATCCAGGCTCGCGGGCGTCGGAAAAGTAAGCGGAAGCGCCGACGAAAGACCGTGGCGCAATCACCGACAACCGATCAGACGGTCGACCCCTCGGACAGCCCGACTACTTCAGACGATTCGAACCAACCAGATTCGGCAACAAAGAACGAAGCTAATCCGGTGTCTGATGACCTATCTGGTGACGAGGTTGTAAAGCCCAATAAGCCAGAAGAATCTGCCACCGCTGAAAGTGAAGAGCGTGTCGACCTTCCTAAGCCAGCCGATGGCAGTGCTGACGACACTGCTACTGATGACGACACTGCTACTGATGACGACACTGCTACTGCTGGCGAAACAACCGACGTTCAGCTCGACTCCGAAACTTCTGACAACGACGAGACCAGCGACGAACCAGACCATTCAGAGACCGCCGGGGACGAAGCCGAGATTGATACAGCCGATCAAGCTGACTCCGAAGATCAACCTACTCTTGATGCAAAAAACGATGAGGCGACCGTCGATTCCCTCGATGGTGCGTACTCAACGGCCAAGAAAACACGAAGCACCAAATCGGGAGAGGCCCCGACTACCGATCGCTCCACGTCCGCAACCAAAGACGGCGACACCAAAAGCACGGTTGGCGAAAAAGACGATACGCGTGTGGAAGAGTCGGCGGCCAAGACCAGCCCATCTGCGGATCTCGACGAAGAAGCGACAGAAGCCGATAACGCTGATGAAGGCAACGCTAAGCAACTAGCTCAAGACGACGGTGAGTCCGAACCGGATACCTCACAACAGGTTGCTGGCAAACCGTTGACCGGCGAACGGATCGACGATCTGCTGTCGCTAGTAGATGCCGAGCCGGACGAAGACGATGAGCCTTCATCAACCAACGAAGCTGAAACGGCCTCGCCACCAAATATTGACGACCTATTTGTTGGAGCGATCGACAAAACGGAGAGCGACCCGCCATCAATTGATGATCTCTTGCCAACCGAATCAGCAGACAAGATCGAAACAGCTGACTCAACAGAAACAGCTGGCGAGATCAAGACAGCTGACACAACTGGCGAGACCGACCCAAGCGACTCAAAAGAAACAACCGGCGAGACCGACCCAAGCGACTCAAAAGAAACAACCGGCGAGACCGACCCAAGCGACTCCTCGACTTCTGAAGATGTAACCATTGTTCAGGAGATCGCATCGACTGAAGAGCTGAAGATAGCTGACAAGTCATCGACTGCAGACAGCGACGTAGATAAGGCCACCACGCAAACACCGTCTGACCCGGCTAATCCAATTGTTGTCATCCCAGCTCAGCCTGAATCGCCTACAGCAGAAGCGAAAACAAGCGATACCACCACTGAGGCAGTAGCAGACACCGTCGCCCCAGCTACAGCTGGTTCTGCTCTGCCAGGTTCGCCGGTCGTCACCGTCCCCCCTAAAGACGCTTCCCCCACCCCGCCGCCGTCGGCGTCACCGCCGCTAGCCACACCTTCTGACCCGGCTCCTACCGGCGAGCTAGCTACCGCTCCGCAGGAAAAGACTCCCAGCACTGGACTTCGCCTACTCAAGTGGGCGGCTGTAATTGCCATAGTTGGCTACGCACTGCTTGTGGCAGTTTGGGGTATCCGTGTTTTAGGCCAGCAAGACAAAGTTGCCTCCGGAGTTCAAATCGGCGAGACCAACATCGGGGGCATGACTCGCGCTGATCTAGATCTTGAAATTGATGGGCTAGAGGACAAACTGTCGACCGATGGCTTAGAAGTTATCGTGAACGACGAAGTCATCGACACCAATCCGTCGGCTATGGGGGTCGAGATCGACCGATCAGAGCTAACGTCTAGCGCTCTTGAAGCTCGACGGGGCGGTTTCGTATTGTTCCGCCCCTTTACCTGGCTCGGGCAACTTGGTTCGACCGAGACGATCGACATTCCCTATATCTATGACTCGTCGAAAGCAGCTTCGACAACCGACTTAGCAATAATCCCTCGGTTAGAGTCGCCGGTTGAGCCAGCCTTTAAGTTCGTTGGAACTAACTTGGCGGCGACCGAAGGAACTTCAGGGATAACCGTCGATCTCGATGAGATCGAAGATCTGTTGCCGACAACAATTGAGGCTGGCACTCCGTATCGGATGGAGTTGAACCCAACTCAGGCCGACCCGACAGTCGAAACTGAAGTTGTCGATGAACTGGCCTCTGAAATAAATGCCCTTACCGAAGATCCGATCAGAATAAGGATCCTCAGCGACGAAATCGAAGTCGAACCCAAGACCATGCGGGAGTGGGCGGTATTGAACCTCGATGGTGACGACACCTCCTGGGCCTTCGACAACGATGTAATGATCGCCGACCTTAAACCTCGCTTCCCAACGCTCGGCACTGAAGATCAACAGGCTCGAATAGAAGTTATCGACGGTGCGCCGACAATTATCAACGCATCTGAGACAGTTATCTGTTGCGAAGCTGGAGTCGACTCTCTTTTGCTAGAGACCTTGGAAGCAGACGCTCCGAAAGCGCCTGAACCAGACGAAGACGACCCTGAGGCCGAACCGCCAGAAGCGCCCCTTCGTCAGGCAGTTTTCAAACCCGAGATCGTCGGATTCGATGAGGGCGTAGCCGAGCTTGAAAGCCTCGGAATTATCGAAGAAGTAAGCACCTTCACAACTAAGCATCCGTGTTGCGCCAACCGCGTGAAGAACATCCAACGCTTCGCCGAGCTTATGCAGGGGTCGATTGTTCGACCGGGCGAATCGATTTCGTTGAACGACACCGTTGGCCGCCGAACAACAGCCAAGGGATTTTTTAGCGATGGCGCCATCGTTAACGGAGAGCTAAAGAAATCGGTCGGTGGTGGTGTGAGCCAATACGCCACGACCTTCCTGAACGCCGCGTTCTACTCCGGCGTCGACATTACTGAGTACCGCTCCCACTCGCGATACATATCTCGATATCCCGAAGGTCGAGAGGCAACAATCAATTTCCCAAGCATCGACCTGGAAATCTACAACGATACTGATTACGGCATCCTCATTTGGAACGAGTGGACCGACACCTCAATCACGGTTTCTTTCTACTCGACGAAGAACGCTGAAGTAACCGACCTCCCAACTCGAACGACTTGGAACGGCCAGTGTCGAACCGTTACGACCCCTCGTCTGGTCGAATATCTCGACGGCAAACCAGACAAAGAAGATGAAGTCTTCGGCTACTACTTCCCTGGTTTCAACAAACGCTGTGACGGAAGTCTTATAAATCCACCAGACGAAGACGACGAGTAGACCTCAGTTCGTTTCAGCTGAGCGCCACCAGTCGAACTATCAGGTCTGATGTATCAGGTTGGCTGGCGAGAATCTAGCCTGGGATAGTGCAACGAACTGAAGTGGATCTGTTGATCATAGGTGGAGGCCCAGCGGGGGCCGCGGCCGCAATAGTCGCTAACGATGCCGGTCTGAAGACCGTAGTTGTCGACAAGGCGCATTTCCCTCGGGACAAATGTTGCGGAGACGGCCTAACTGCCAACGCCCTGCGGCAACTAGAAAAACTTGGGTTTGACCCATCGACCGTCCCGAGCTGGAAAGTTGTGAACGAAGTCGTCGTTTCGGCTCCGTCGGGTCGCAACGTGACTCTGCCTCTTCCTTCTGGCTCGGTATTCTCAGCAGTGGCTCGCCGAGCTGAACTCGACGATGAGTTGCTGAAACTAGCGGCAGCCCGAGGAGCCGATGTCCGCCAAAATCACGAGCTCATCAAGATCGAGCCAAACGACGCTGCCGTTGTCGCCACTGTGGCGACACAGAGCGACTCAGAACGCCAAGAAATGGAAATCAAAGCGAAGCACGTTATTGCCGCCGATGGCATGTGGTCGCCGACAAGAAAAATGCTGGGAACCAACCTCGAGGGTTACCGCGGTGATTGGCATGCATTCCGACAGTACTTCACCAATGTCTCGCCTCAAGCGCAAAGCCAACTAATGGTCTGGTTCGAGCCCGATCTCCTACCCGGGTACGTTTGGTCGTTCCCGCTGGGCGACGGAGGTGCCAACGTTGGCTTCGGGATCCTCCGAGGTTCAAAACCAATACAGGCGATGAAAACGCTCTGGCCCGACATCCTGGCTCGGCCTCATATTTCCGCCGCCATCGGCGAGGCAGCGACCCCCGAAGCGCCCCACCGAGCGTGGCCCATCCCGGCCCGGCTAGGGGCCCTTGAGCCCACCTCGGGGCGGGTCCTGTTCGTGGGCGACGCCTTAGCCGCTACCGACCCGATGACAGGTGAAGGCATCGGGCAAGCTTTAGATACTGGGATGGCTGCGGTCGAAGCCATCCGCACCGGTAGCTCGCAAGCCGATGTTCACTACCGCAAATGGCTTGACCACAACATGCAACCAGACCACAACCTGGCCGCCACTCTCTCAGGTTTGCTGGGCAAGCAGCGATGGGTCGACCTGTCTTTGGCTGCCGCTGACTTCTCAGGTTGGACCCGACGTAACTTTGCCCGGTGGCTCTTCGAGGACTACCCCCGAGCGGCCCTGTTCACGCCCCGCCGGTGGCGCAGAGGCCTTTTCTCTTCCCCCGGAGCCTATGGCAACGCGGATTCATCAAACGAAGAAACACCAATACCGTTATCCAATCAGCTCCCGTAGTTTCCGGATAGTGCCGAGCGGATCTGGCCCAACTGGGCTCACGTTGAGATAGGTTACGCCTGCCTCCTCATAAGCCGCCAGCCGATCTTTCACGTAGGCAGCATCACCGATCAGTGATGTTCGCTCCAAGAAGTCATCAGGAACCTTTGCCGCCGCCTCAGCCTTATTACCGGCCAGATACAGCTGCTGAATTTCGTGAGCTTCGCTCTCCCACCCGTATTTGCTAAACAGTGAATTGTAAAAGTTCTTGCCGACGGCCCCCATTCCGCCCACGTATAGAGCCGTGTGAGGTCGCGAAAGGTCGCGTAGCGATTCAGGATCGTCGACGCCTATTGCTACTGCCCCACCGGCGATGATGTCCATAGGCCCCAACGACGCATCTCGGTTGGCGTAGCCTCGAGCTAAGTCGTCGCCCCAAACGGTAGAAGCCCGTTCCGGGACGAACATCGTTGGTAGCCAGCCCTCCGCAAGCTCTGCCGTTAGTTCGACATTTTTGGGGCCGAGCGACGCTACGAAAATAGGGATACGGGGCCGTGGCGGATGAGTGATAATTTTCAACGCCTTACCGAGACCAGTTCCTTTCTCCTCAGCAAGCGGAAGCTCATAGGAACGCCCCTTGTGTTCTAGCGGGCCCTCGCGAGCCCAGACTTGCCGACATATCTCGATCGTTTCTCTCGTCCGTCCGATGGGTCGGTCATAGGCAAGACCATGCCACCCTTCGATTACCTGAGGACCAGAAGCACCTAGGCCAAGCACGCACCGGCCATTACTCAACACGTCTATACCGACAGCTGACATGGCCAACAATGTTGGCGTTCGGGTGTAGATCGGCAAAATACCGGAGGCGATCTGCGCTGTTTCGGTTCGGGCCGCCAGGTATCCCATGACGCTGACGGCATCCATTCCGTAGGCCTCTGCGACCCAGAAAAGATCCACCCCAGCCTGCTCGAACTCGATCGCTTTGTCGGCGACAGCTTTAACGTCGCCAGCGTACCCAATTGCCATACTTAGTTTCATGAAACGAACTTAGTCGCGAAACCCCGGTCGGCTACAAACGGGAACTTTGGGAACTCGTCGGGTTCTGGGCCTGGATGCTCTTACAAGGCCTTCGGGCTCCCGACATGCTCCGTGCCGGGTTGCCAAGCTCGCTGTTTGGCTCATACGGTGTTCCCATGCCAGGACTCCTTCCCGACGTAGATCCCGACGGCCTCTTAGAGTATTCGGTTGTATACACCGATCGAGCGCTGAATCACATGTCAGCTTCATTCGTTGAGGTCATGCAAGATATATCGACGATGCTCAAGACCGCTTACAACGCGGCTGCAGTAGCAATCGTTCCTGGAAGCGGAACCTTTGGGATGGAAGCAGTAGCCCGACAGATCGCCACCGGGCAAAAATGTCTGATACTTCGTAACGGTTGGTTTTCTTACCGTTGGACTCAGATCTTCGAAATGGGTGGTATCCCGAGCGAATCCATTGTCCTAAAAGCTCGTCGACCCGAGGGCGACAGCGCTCAGGCTCCGTTTGCCCCGTGTCCCATCGATGAGGTAGTAGCAACAATCAAGGCCGAGCGACCCGCTGTGGTTTTCGCCCCCCACGTAGAAACATCGGCCGGGATGATCCTTCCCGACGACTACGTCTCGGCTGTGGCCAGCGCCACCCATGAAGTCGGCGGTCTGTTCGTTCTTGACTGTATTGCCTCCGGCGCTGCCTGGGTTGATATGAAAGCAACCGGGGTCGATTTTCTTTGTAGCGCTCCCCAAAAGGGTTGGAGCGGCTCACCATGTTCAGGGCTGGTCATGATGAGCGACGCTGGACGTCAACGAGTAGCTGAAACGACAAGCACGAGCTTTGCTATGGATTTGTCGAAATGGTCGGAGATGGTCGAGACCTATCAAGAGTCCGCGGCGGCATATCACGCCACCATGCCGACCGATACATTAACTGCATTCCGAGACGTAATGAAAGAAGCGCAAGAGATCGGATTCCGCCAACTATCAGAACTTCAATTCGAACTTGGTCGCAAAAGTCGAGATGTCTTGGAAGCGGCTGGCTACCCCAGCGTAGCCGCGGAGGGTTTCCAGGCCCCAGGGGTGATCGTCTCTTACACCACCGACCCTGATATCAAATCTGGAGCAAAGTTCAAGGCTCAGGGTTTGCAGATCGCTGGTGGCGTTCCGCTGCAATGCGATGAAGGTGATGATTTCTCAACCTTCAGAATCGGACTGTTTGGCCTGGACAAATTGACCAACGTCGAACGAACCGTCGACACCATGGCTCAGGCCCTAGCCAATCTCTAGTTCAAAGAGGCAGGTTCGGCGGGCCTCAACCGCTTTAGAGTGCTTTGCGGGTAGACGCCCACTCGCTATACGCGGTGATTGAATCCGGGTTAGCCAGAGCGCCTAGCGATGCGGCTTTTTCCGGATCGACGCCTTGAAGAATCCGCTTGATCGGAATCTCAAGCTTCTTGCCTGAAAGAGTGCGAGGTACAGCTGGCATAGCCACTATTTCGTCTGGAGCATGCCGAGGTGAAAGTTCAGCTCGCAACCGAGCCAAAATTCGAGTCCGTACATCATCGTCGACCACGTAGCCGTCGGCGGCGGCGATAAACAACACAAGTTCACCCAAGCCGCCAGTGTCATCTTCCAAGTGGACCACCAACGAATCGGCCACCGCAGGGTCTGCCTCAACGACAGCGTAGAAGTCGGCTGTACCGAGCCGCACCCCTCCGCGGTTTAGCGTTGCATCTGACCGGCCGCTGATTACACAAGTCCCGTCGGTTTCGATGGTGATCCAGTCACCGTGTCGCCATACCCCCGGGTACGTGGAAAAATAGGTCGACGCGTACCGGCTCCCATCGTCGCCCCAAAAACTCACCGGCATTGACGGTGCCGGCTGAGTGATGACGAGCTCGCCCTCTTTACCCATCATTGGTAGACCGTCGTCGTTGAAGGCCTCTACCTTCCACCCCAGCTGTCGGCAGGAAATGGCACCGGCAACGACCGGGACAACTGGAGCGCCGCCAACAAAGGCGCTACACACGTCGGTGCCGCCAGACAGGCTGATAGCCGGACAACCATCTAGCTCTTCTGAGACCCACCGAAAGCCAGCCGATGGTAGCGGAGCTCCTGTCGAGCCGACGCTACGCAAGGTCGACAGATCGAAATCAACCCCAGGATGAAGCCCGGCGTCGCGACAGGCCATCAAATATGGTGCCGACACGCCAGCCCATGTTGTCCCAGTCCGCTCAATCAATGACCAGAGGGTGTTCAAATCGGGGTAGCCCGGGTTGCCATCGTAAAGGACAACTGATGAACCAACGAGCAATCCTGAAATCACAAAGTTCCACATCATCCAACCGGTGGTCGAGAACCAGAAAAATCGATCGGTCGGACCGAGATCGAAATGAAGGGCTAACTCTTTGCCGTGTTCGAGGAGAACTCCGCCATGACCGTGAACAATGGGTTTTGGCAGTCCAGTAGTCCCGGATGAATACAAAATGTACAGAGGGTGATCGAATGGGACCGGGTCGAACCGCAAAGGCTCCTCGGTTACCAACAACAAGTCGTCCCAGTCCACAGCACTCGGTATGACCGTTGCCCCTTCGAGGTACCGGAGAACCACCGTTGTTTCCACCGATGGAAGTCCGGCTCTGATCGCAGCGACCTCGTCTGACGATGAGATATCTTTGTTCCCGTAGCGGTAGCCGTCGATTGTAAGCAATACTTTCGGTTCGATTTGTGACCATCGGTCCAACACCGCTCGGGTCCCAAACTCAGGAGCACAAGAAGACCAGATCGCTCCGATCGAAGCGGTGGCAAGAAACGCGATTAGTGTCTCAGTAACGTTGGGCAAATATGCAGCTACCCGGTCTCCTCTTGTGACCCCAAGATGCCGAAGACCAGCAGCCGCTTGTCGGACTTGTTCCCGAAGCTCTGCCAACGTCAAGGTTTCAGGGGCCCGGCTCTGCGATTCGCTTACGACGGCGACATCACCGTCGGCCAGCCCGTTCCCTCGAAGCATGTGCTCGGCGTAGTTCAACTCGGCACCGCTGAACCACTGCACGCCTGGCATCGTCACGTCTGCCACCGCAGCCTCAACTGGAGTGTGGGTTACGACGTCTAGCTCAGACCAAACCGCCTTCCAAAACGCGTTTGGCTCATCAACTGACCACTGCCAAAGCGCCTGGTAGTCACCCAACGCGTCCGGACAGTGTTGCCGGGCGAACGCCCCAATTCTCGTGGTCTCCCACGCCTCGGCTGATGGTTCCCAAAGGATTTCTGGCGACACCCGTGCACTTCCTCTTCTTGGCCCGCTTGCGACTCGCAATCGGGAATATGGTCAGCCTGACGCAGGCAGGCTATTCGGGTCGAACGATCAGAATCAAGTCACCAGGCTCAACCGCCCCGATCTCTGGAGCACCCAAGCGATCTACGACTCCGGCGATTGGAGATGAGATTACTGACTCCATCTTCATCGCCTCGATCGATGCGACCGGTTGATTGGCTGAAACCGCATCACCGGCTTTGACCTGAACGGTTACAACTCCGGTGAATGGCGCGGCGACGTGCCCAGGGTTGGTCGGATCAGCTTTTTCTGCGCCAACGGTGGTGACGTCGATCGACTTGTCAAGAATATCAAGCGGACGTAGCTGACCGTTCAACCGAAACACAACCCGTCGGAGGCCCTTGTCGTCGGGCTCACCGATGGCATCAAGGCCGATCAGGATACGAACCCCTCGCTCTAACGTCACCGCCATCTCGCTAGAACCAGCATCTATTCCGTAAAGGAACAATCGAGTTGGCAACACCGATAGATCACCATACGCATCACGACTCTTGCGGAAATCGCCCGCTGGTTTTGGCAATAGAAGTTGAGAGAGCGTTTCTCGAACCAGCAACGACGGCGAATCGTCGTCAGACAGAATGGCTAGATCTTCCGCTGAAATATCAGCCGGCTCAGATTTCGGCCGTCGACCGGCTAGAGCGGCCGAGGTAAACGGTTCAGGAAAGCCGCCTTCGGGGGTGCCAAGCTCTCCCCGCAAAAAGCCGACAACACTGTCTGGCAAATCTGCGGCTCCTGGATCGGCTTCGAGTTGTTCTACTGATGAACCATTGGCCGCCAACTGCAACGCTAAGTCACCGACGACTTTCGAAGTTGGCGTGACCTTTACGATCCGACCAAGCAGATCATCACATCCGGCGTAGAGCCGTTCGATTTCTTCGAATCGATCACCAAGGCCAACCGCTATAGCTTGTTGCCGTAGGTTCGAGAGTTGACCACCTGGAATTTCGTGGCGATACACACTCCCAGTCGGACTACGAAGCCCGGCCTCGAATGGCTGATACATACGTCGCACCGACTCCCAATAGGGCTCTAGAGAGCTGTACGCTTCCAGATCGATAGAGGTGTCTCGAGGTGTCGTTGCGAACGCTGCAACCACCGCTGGGAGCGCTGGTTGAGACGTCATTCCGGAGAGCGGGGCGGCTGCAGCATCTACTGCGTCTACTCCCGCTTCAGCCGCGGCAAGGTAGGTGGCTAACTGGCCACCGGTCGTGTCGTGGGTGTGGAGGTGAACCGGAGTGTCGAATCGTTCCCGCAGCGCGCCAACCAATTGTCGGGCGGCCGGGGCTCGGAGCAGGCCAGCCATATCTTTGATGCAGAGAACGTGAGCACCGGCTTCTACCAACTGGTCGGCGATTCGGAGGTAGTAATCGAGGGTGTAGAGGTCTTCGGTTTCCGAACCCAAATCGCCGGAGTAGCAGAGGGTGCCTTCTACTAGCGCACCGACCGAGAGGGCGGCGTTGATGGCCGGCGTCATTTGCTCGACGCTGTTGAGGGCATCGAAGACTCGGAAGACGTCGACACCAGTCGAGTGCGCTTCTTTAACGAATCGTTCGGCCACGATGTTGGGGTAAGCGGTGTAGCCGACGGTATTTCGGCCCCGTAGCAACATCTGTAAGCACAGGTTTGGTGCTACCTCTCGGATCTGGGCCAGCCGATCCCAAGGATCTTCTCGGAGGAATCGCATCGCCACGTCGTAGGTGGCACCACCCCAGCATTCGAGGCTCAGAAGCTCTGGAGCAACCTGCGATAGCCGCTGGGCTCCAGCCACTAGATCGTGGGTTCGGACCCGGGTAGCCAAGATTGATTGGTGGGCGTCACGAAGCGTTGTGTCAGTCACGAGCAGCGGTTCGTGGTTGCGCATCCAACTGGCGAACGCTTCGGGGCCGAGGGCATCTAGCTGCTGCTTCGATCCAGCGACAACATCGCCGCCAACCTCAGCGGGCAGCTTCGAAGACGGGTCTTCACCAATGGGAACTGGGCCGTTGGGTCGATTGATCGTGACTTCGCCAAGCCAACGCAGAAGCTTCGTTGACCGATCGGCGCTACCGGCCCCTTCAATAAGGTGCGGCCGCTGATCAATGAACGACGTGTTAACTCCACCGGCGGCAAAATCTTCGTCGGTGAGCAGCGCTTGGAGAAAGCCGATGTTTGTGACGGGCCCTCGGATTCTAAATTCGGCCAAGGCTCGCCGAGCCCGCTCAACCGCAACCTCAAACGTTGCGCCCCGACAGGTGAGCTTCGTAAGCATCGAGTCAAAGTAAGGACTGATCTCAGCCCCTTGATATCCGCCGCCTCCATCGAGGCGAATACCAGCGCCGCCCGGTGCCCGGTATGCGAAGATTCGGCCAGTGTCCGGGCGAAAGCCGTTGGCGGCATCTTCGGTTGTTATCCGGCATTGCAGCGCCGCTCCCCGCTGAACGATGTTTTCTTGTGTCAGCCCAAGATCGGCCAGCGAATCACCACCAGCGATCTTTAGTTGCGACCGGACAATGTCAACATCAGTCGTTTCTTCGGTAACTGTGTGCTCGACCTGGATTCGGGGGTTCATCTCGATAAAGACGAACGACCCGTCGGCGTCTACCAGGAACTCAACCGTCCCAGCATTGACATAGTTGATACTTTTGCCAAAGGCCACCGCAGCGGCACAGATCTCGTCCCGCAAATCAGGGTCCAGATTCGGAGCAGGTGCCAGTTCAACCACCTTTTGGTGCCGTCTCTGCACTGAACAGTCGCGTTCGTATAAGTGCACGACATCGTTTCCGTCGCCGAGAAGTTGGACTTCGATATGACGAGGTTCAGTGACCGCTTTTTCTAGGAACACTGTCGGGTCGCCAAAGGCCGATTCCGCTTCGCGACGAGCAACGTCGACCGCCGATACCAAAGAATCCGGGTCGTTGATTAACCGGAGGCCACGACCTCCACCACCGGATGCCGCTTTAACAAACAGTGGAAAGCCAATCTCGACTGCTGCATCCAGTGCGGTATCGGCCGTGACTTCCTTGGATTGGGCAAGCACGGGAACGCCAGCGGCTTTGGCCATTCCCTGAGCCGACATTTTGTTGCCACAGAGGTTCAAAACCGAGGACGGAGGCCCGACAAAGATAATACCGTTCTGTTCACAGGCTTCAGCCAAATCGGGGTTCTCTGACATGAATCCATAGCCGGGGTGAATTCCATCCACGCCCGCTTCTAGTGCCACCGCAATCACCTTGTCGATATCAAGGTAGTTTTTGAGCGGATGGCCGGGCTCGCCAAGCTGGTAGGCCTCGCTCGCCTTCATTCGGTGCAGCGACTGACGGTCCTCCCAGGTGTAAACGGCAACCGTTTCGATGCCAAGCTCATAGGCAGCCCGAAATACCCGAATTGCGATTTCGCCCCGGTTGGCAACTAGCAGCTTTTGAATCGGTCGGCTCACCGTTTCCCCCTTTTGACAACAGAATCATCAAAGACCCTGTTTGCGACTGAAGGTTCTATTCAATAGCCGGTTGGGCCGAATCACTATCTTTTCGTCTGTGAATAGTGTCGGTCACACCTAGTCACTCGTTAGGAGCCACCGGGTTCCTACGCTGGACCGAAGAACACGCCGCCAAAGGTTCTAACGCCGATGTAGTAGGTCCATGCAACACCACGACATCCAGCTCGTTGGAAGCTCTGATACCAGATAGGCCACATAGCCCTACAGTCGTTCAGCATGTCCTGATAGAAGACGCTGTCGCACGTGCTACGACCGGCCGATGAGTTTCCATAGGGCGTGTAGACATAGCAACGATCGTGAGCATCGCAGGAGTCGTGAAAGTTAAACAGGAGACCCGAATCAGGAACCGCAGAGCATCCATCTTCAACCGGTCCGTGGGCTGCCGCTGGCGAGCCGAAGCTCAGTAGCCCGCTAACCAGTGTGAGGACAACAATCCCAACAACAAATTTCACCGTTCGCTTCATCCTGTTTCCCCTTTTCGTAAGCACCGAGCCGCGCGTTCGACTCAGAGTAGACCATCAACTTCTGCCCATTCCACGGGACTGACAAATCTCTTTGTTTCGTCAGAGTGACCAATCCAGGTTCACAGTAGAACGACGAGCGGGAGCAATCCGAGATACACGACCAGCTTTACAACTAGCTCGTATTCACTCTTGTCTATTCGCATGCGAACTACCTCGAGGTCTACAGTCGGGCTATGAACGAGATTCTGCCTGGGCGTTCGTCGCATCCGCCAGCCGATTACATCGCCGAAACCAAGCGTCTCTACGACTCGCTTGGATACGACTCATATCGATGGGCTGAACGATCAGGACAGGCGCCATGGCGGCCGATTACTAAGCCGCTAGCAGACTCGACCGTTCTACTCATTGGCTCGGGGGGCATCTACCAGCATGGGCAAACCGCGTTCCACACCAAAGACGACACATCCGTTCGCGTTATAAAGTCAGATGTTGATACCACGACGCTTCGCACCGCCCATTTCGCCTATGACCAGGCTGATGCCAGAACCGATCCAAACTGCGTTTTCCCACTTGACCGGCTGGCCGAACTATCTGATGCAGGCGAAATCGGAGCGGTAGCAAGCGAAAGCTATGCCTTTATGGGCGGGATATATTCCACCAGGCGTCTCGAAGCCGAGACTGTTCCGATTTTGGTTGATCGGTGTCGCCAACTTGAGCCTGATCTGGTTCTGTTGGTACCTGTCTGACCAGTTTGTCACCAGTCGGTCGGTCTGATCGCACGTCACATTGAAGAAGCTGGGTTTCCAACGATCGCATTCTCGTCGGCATGGAGCATTACGGTTAGTGCCAATCCCCCACGTTCGGTTTTTCTTGATGCCCCGCTTGGCCATACGACGGGCTCGCCAAACACTCCAGATCAGCAACGAGAAATTCTTCTTGCTGGACTGCGAGCCGGTGTCGCAATGGCGGAGCCTGGATCGATTGAACCGCTGGACTACCGCTGGCACGACGATGAGTGGCGAGCTGATCCTTTGTCCTGGAGTCGACAAAGGCAAGACAGCGGAACTTCTGGGAACCCCAGTGGAGATTCGAGAACTGACCGGATCAGTGACCCGGTTTACCAAAATGAGGCGGATAAATCAGCCGCTGAAGCCGTTCCCTCCGACGAGCAGTGCCTAGTGTGCCTTGGCATTGATCCCGATTAACTAGCCACTACAAGCACCGCTACGTAACAAGCGCTTATCCCACCAGTAGAGGTCGGGAATCGGGCCGAATTACCTTCCGAGCTGCACCTCGGTTCTCAGGTCCTAGACTTACTGCGTACATGCACATAGGCGACCGGACAACAGCTCCGGGCGCTCATTTGAGAGGAACTACATGGCTGATTTGGGTTTTGACAACAAAGTGGTGATCGTCACCGGCGCCGGTGGCGGCCTCGGACGAGAGCACGCACTGGAATTTGCTCGACGAGGAGCACGGGTCGTTGTCAATGATCTCGGAGGCTCGGTTGATGGATCGGGCGACGGGTCGGCATCACCGGCAGAACAGGTGGTAGCCGAAATTGAAGCGCTAGGTTCCGAAGCAGTAGCTGACGGGAACAGTGTGGCCACCGAAGCTGGAGGCGCAGCTATCGTCCAATCGGCGATTGATGCCTTTGGTCGAATAGATGTGGTGGTTAACAACGCTGGCATCTTGCGTGACAAAACATTCCACAAAATGACCGATGACCTTCTGACCCCAGTCGTCGACGTTCACCTGAAAGGAGCCTTCTACGTGGCACGACCAGCGTGGGAGCATTTCCGGGAGCAAGGATTCGGTCGAGTTGTGAATACGTCATCGGCGTCAGGCATTCTTGGAAACTTCGGACAGTCAAATTATGGAGCAGCCAAGATGGGCCTCGTTGGTCTAACTCGGGTTATGGCAGCTGAAGGGGCGAAGTACAACATCAACGCCAATGCAATCGCTCCCATCGCTAAAACCAGAATGACCGAAGATCTACTTGGAGGTATGGCTGATCAGCTCGATCCAAGCTTCGTAACTCCATTGGTGATCTGGCTGGCTCATGAGTCAAATACGACAACTGGCTGCGTTTACTCCGCTGGTGGCGGCACGATCTCGAAGTTCTTCATCGGACTTACTCCCGGCACCCATCGAGGACCTGAGATCTCAGCTGAATCAGTACGAGATGATTGGGACGCCATTAACGATGAGACCGACTACACCGTCCCGGCCAACCCAGCCGATGAGTTCACCAAACTGTTGAAGCAATGGGAAGCGGCCAACCAAGGCTAGTTGCTTGATCGGTTAGTGCTCAGCCACAACCGGTCCGGCATAGTGGGCTACTAATAACCAGGCGCCGTTGCTGTTCTCGAAGATATTCAGAGCAGCAGCGGCTCCCGTGTTACCGCCGGCAATCATATTCTCTATTCCAGTAGCCCAAGCGACGTTTTCTCGGACAGTGACGACTTCCTCAGTCAGAATAACCTGTGGGTTCCCGCCTGAACCAAGAATCGCAACCCACGAAGCCCAGACATCGTCCCACCCCCGGATCGGGACTCTTCCCGGGTGGGCGCAAACTACGTCATCGGACCTCGACCAAACATTTCGCATGTCGTCGAAATCGCCGGACTCCAAGGCGGCATAGAACGCTCGATTTGCCGCGCTAACAGCCGATACTGATGCCGGGTCGCTGTCAGCCATCTGAGCACTCTACAACCATTAGAACTCTACACTGGGCTACTCACTACTTGTAGTCCAAGATCCATCAGGAAGTACGTTGCCAAACCGATCCAATCCCCTCCCGAAGCCTGCGGTTGATCTCGTTCGTCGAGCCGACGACGCCGTCGATCAGCAATTTCATCGGCTTCGAGGCAATCCGATAGCCGACAAGATCTTTTACTTAGCCAGCGAGGGAGCTGACTATTCTCGGGCCTGGCACGCAATTGGCATTTTCATGGCCCTCGTCAGCCCGACAAGGCGCAAGCATGCTCTACGTCTGGCACTCTCGTTGGGAGTTGAATCAGCCATCGTTAACGGTGGTCTCAAAAACTTGTTTCCCAGGGAGCGGCCCCCGCTACTAGACGATGCCACTCATGAGGTTCGACGCCCTAAAACCAAGAGCTTTCCCAGCGGCCATGCCAGTTCGGCTACGTTGACCGCCGTGCTACTTTCGGACGCAGTCCCGATCCTGAAACCAGTCTGGTGGCTCTTGGCCGCGGTTGTTTCGGCTAGCCGGATCCACAACAGAATGCATCATGGTTCCGACGTGGCCGCCGGTTCGATAGTCGGTTCAACGATGGGCTACATCATCAAACGCCTTTGGCGAATCTAGCGGCCTGAGGTCAAGCCGTCGCTCGCTAGTTATTCAGCTGGAGACTCGCTGAGCAGCGAGCGAACGTCAAGCAACAGATCGGTGACTTCCGCCGTTGAGACGAGCTGGCGCTCTGTCAATCCACCGAGGCCTTGATCAATCAGAGCGAGGGCGTCTTCAATTGTGGTGGTTTCAATGACATCTTGCAGCTCGGTCACGTTTCCTCCGCTTGTGGTCTGATTGTTCTGACCAATAGTTCATGTTGCAGTGCGTTAACCCTTCACAACAGCGTTCACGAAGTAAACATTCCCACTTCATAAGTCCGCCGATGCGATTACGCCACTGTAACGCACCTTGGCTCCGCGCGTGAACCAGATTAAAACGGCCCCAGTTGGCCATTGGGTCAGGCCGAGCTCCCCCTTTTGGCCGTTTCCGATTGCTGACCACTGCATGTGTTTCTTTTCACACAAGATATCCGGTCTCAAAACCAGTGTTCAACGGGCCGAAAACCATACCGGTTGCGGTTGAGCGCAAAGAAACAAGCTGGAAAAGCAAAGGCCCGCTCGGTTTGCCGAGCGGGCCTTGTACCAATTCTTCGTAGACGCTCACCCGGCGAAACGGCCGGAGCAGAACGTCTGAATTTACTCTGCGGCTTCTTCTACTGCCTCAGCAGCATCGTCAGCAGCGCCGGTGGCATCGCCAACCGCTTCTTTCGCCTTATCGGCGGCGCCGGAAAGAGCACCAGATGCTTTGCCTCCGGTAGCTTCATCAAGCTTGTCCGCGCCTTTGTCGATGGCGTCGCCCGCAACATCGGAAGCTTTTCCGCCGAACATGCCCTTGATCGTGTCAAGAATACTCATGTGTAGTTCTCCCTCTACTAATCCTATTAAATAATAGTCGACGCATTGTGCCTGATTTCACGTCAATACCCGCACAATGGGTGCGATATCAACTCGAATATGTAACCCTAGGAACCTATGGAACGAACACGCGGCAAGCTCTTCGTCGGCGAACAGATCGACACTGAATCCGGAGATAGGACCGGTGACCAGGTTCTACTGGACTCGGCCGATTTCACCACCCATGGCGTGATCGTCGGCATGACCGGTTCAGGCAAGACTGGACTCGGCGTGGTCCTGCTCGAAGAGGCTTTACTCTCTGGCATTCCGGTCTTGGCCATCGACCCCAAGGGTGACCTCGGGAATCTCTGTCTCACTTTTCCCAACCTGTCGCCTTCCGAATTCGAACCATGGATGGATGAAGGAACTGCCCGAGTCGAGGGCAAGTCGGTAACCGAAATGGCCGTCGAGAAGGCCGCGCTCTGGAAGAACGGCCTTGAGTCATGGGGTCTCGACGGATCTGACGTTCAAGGACTGTCAGCGGCGGCGGAGCCAATCATCTACACGCCAGGAAGCGACGCTGGCGTGCCTCTGGATGTGTTGGGTCGCCTCAGCCGTCCGTCAACCGAAGACGCTTCAGCCCGCCAAGACGAAGTTGACAGCACGGTCAGCGGCATCCTCGGTTTAGTTGGCATAGAAAGCGATCCCCTTTCTGGTCGAGAACACATTCTTTTAGCCAACTTGATCGTTCGAGCTTGGGACGCCGGCCAGGATCTTGATATGCCGACGTTGCTCGGGCAGCTACTCGATCCGCCAATCCGAAAGCTCGGCGTGCTCGAGCTCGATACCTTCTTTCCGCCTAAGGATCGTCAAGCCTTGGCTATGAAACTGAACGGCCTGCTTGCCTCCCCTAGTTTCGCCGCATGGGCCCAAGGAGCGCCACTCGACATCAACAAAATGCTGTGGAACGAAGAGGGCAAGGCCCGAGCCGCAATCTTGTCCCTCGGGCATTTGGAAGAGGCAGAACGACAGTTCGCCGTAACCCTTGTTCTTTCCAAGCTGATCAGTTGGATGCGGACCCAAGCCGGCACCGGAGAACTGCGAGTACTCGTCTACCTTGATGAGGTGATGGGCCTGGCCCCGCCAAACGGAAACCCACCGACCAAGAAACCAATCCTGACCCTGCTCAAACAGGCGAGAGCTTTCGGAGTTGGTCTTGTTCTTTCCACCCAGAACCCGGTCGATCTCGACTACAAAGCCATCAGTAACGCCGGAACGTGGCTGATTGGCCGTCTCCAAACTGAGCAAGATAAGAACCGCCTCATCGACGGGCTCAAAGGCGCCGACGGTGGGGTGGACATAAGCGCAGTCGAACAAACGATTTCTGGTCTTGGCAAACGACAGTTCATGTTGCGAACGACTAAGTCCTCAAAGTTACCGCTACTTACCACCCGCTGGGCAATGAGTTACTTAGCTGGCCCGCTAACACAGTCACAAATTTCTACGTTGATGGAGTCCGAGTCTGCTGCTGTGGCAGCCGCCCCTCAAGCTGCCTCTGCTCCAGCTGCGCCGGGAGGCCAACCAGTCGGGAGCGCTGGTGGAGCGACCGCACCTACCTCCGACCTAGCTGAGGACGAATCAACAGTTCCGCCCGAGATACCTGATTCAATCCCAGTGAGATTCGCCTCTTCGAGCTCGCCGTGGCTCGAAGCGTTAGACGCCACGCCCGGAGGCAACCGGTACCAGGCTGCTATTGCGGCCCGAATCAATTTGCTCTTCGACGAAACGAAGGCGAAGCTGCGCGAATCACAGGAGTGGGAAGCAATTATCCCTCTAACCGGCGACAGTATCGATATTGACAACGCAATCGCAGTCGACTTCGATGATCGGGACTTTTCAGCCGACGTTCCCGACGGCGCGGTATATGTGCTCCCGAGCTTCGACCTCAAAGCAGCGGCGATTAAACGAGTTGGCACTGATCTAAAGACCAAACTGGCCTACGAAGAAGTAATGACCCTTCTGAATAACCCAGAGCTGAAACTATGGTCACGCCCAGGCGAAACGGCGGAAGAATTCTCGGCTCGATGCGAAGCGGCTGCCGACGAAGAAGCCGATGAAGCAGCAGGCAAAATCCGAACCAAGCTTGAAAAGAAGATGGATTCAGTCGAAACAGCCTTGGCCAAAGCCGAGGACCGAGTTGAAGAACTTGAGGTCCAAGCCGAGGGCCGTAAACAACAACAGTGGGTTGATATCGGATCCAGCGTTCTCGGTGGACTTCTCGGAGGCCGTAAAAGCGCTCGAAGCATGGCGTCGACCGCCCGCCGAGTCTCGTCAGGTCGCAGACAGAAAGCATCGAGCGAATCAAAGCTTGATTCGGCTCAGAATCGAGTAGCGGAAAAGATCGATGCGTTAGAGGACCTTGAAGCCGAGTTGCAAGATGCTCTTATCGAAATCGATGACGAATGGTCGACCAAGGCCACCGAGATCGAAGACTTCGAAGTCCCGCTTGAGAAGACCGACATAACAGTCGAGGACCTAATGATCGTCTGGCTTCCGATTGAGCGTTAACCAAGTACGGCGAGCGGAGGACGGTTCCTCGCTCAGATGGCCTATGCACTCGGCCAAGACTATATGTACTGAGTGGGTCGAGGTCGGTGAAGCCACGGTCCGGCGATTCGACCCTCGTCAATAAGTGAGGCCGAAACGATAGTTCCTGACTCCCCCATCTGACAAAAGACGTTGTCGAAGCCAGCTCCGAGTACCTCCTCGGCGTGAGCCCCCAACGCGACTCGGGCCACCTCGTTGAACCAGATGTTCGAGCATTCGGTCGGAACTTCAGTTGGCCCTGGCAACGCTATGGCAGCTACCGGGAAACAGTTAGGCGACCAATAGAACCCAGCTAGCCGGAGACGGTTGTCGCCCGAGGGCTCATCAAGACTCGTGACCTGGTAGCCATCAGCAATTGGCAGCATGGCACGATCGAGAAAGTATCCGTCACACGCCATTCGAGACATATTTATAAGAGAACGGTCGGAAGGACCATTTCTCGTTGCCATAACGCTCACCGCCACTGCTCCACCTTGATCTACGTGTTCGCCAAACGTGACCCAACGCTCGATCGAACTTCCCACCTTTACCATTTAAAGGCTAGCACCAAAGGCTACCCAATTCGGTTGCACCCCGCCCTTGCTACGGCAACGTCAGTGCGAGTTTACGCTGTAGCTCCCTCCGTCAGCCATCAACTCGACCAAAGCAAATGTTGGATGCTGCCAGAGGGAAGCGCTACTGCTGCCAGTCAGTCCTCGGTTGCCGACCATTGGAGTTCAAAGGCCAACTCCTCGGCCCCGTCGTCGATTTCGTGTTCTATGACAATCGCCGCATCCGGTGGGACGGTAAACCGCTTATTCTGAACCTGGATTCGGAAAGACTCACCCGCTTCGAGGGCGTCAGCAAGACGACGAAGCGTGTCTACAAACTGGGTGGTTGGTACGTCTTTTTCAATATCTCTATCAGCCATGCCACATTGTGGTCGACCTTTTGGCCATGGTGGTGGCAGCAGCGAAGAAACCGAGCAGTTGAAGACTTGACTCGCCCTACGCGGCCCGGCCCCGAAACTGGGTGGTGTACAGATGTCGATAAAATCCATCGAGCTCAAGCAGCTCGTCGTGGGTTCCTCGTTCTGTAATTCTGCCGTTTTGAAGAACGAGAATTTGATCAGCATCTCGGACCGTCGATAGCCGGTGAGCGATCACAAAGCTTGTTCGACCTTCCATCAGATTCAAAAGGGCCCCCTGGATCTCTCGTTCGGTTCTCGTGTCAACCGAGCTGGTTGCTTCGTCTAACACGAGCATCCTGGGGTTGGCCAGTGCGGCTCGGGCTATGGCGATCAGCTGCCGCTGGCCAAGCGAGAGGTTTGCCCCTTTTTCAGAAACGACTGTGTCGTAGCCCTGAGGCAGAGCCCTAATAAAGTGATCGGCATTCGCTAGTCGAGCCGCGGCTTCAATTTCTGAGTCCGTAGCGTCAAGTCGACCAAACCTAATATTCTCCCTGACCGTCTCGGTGAACAGAAAGGTTCTTTGTAGAACTATTCCTAGTTGGTCCCGTAGCGTGTCTTTTTGAACAGTCCGAATGTCGTCGCCGTCAACAGACACCGTGCCGCTCTCAATGTCGTAGAACCGATTCAATACATTGATAATGGTCGACTTGCCAGCTCCGGTTGGCCCCACCAGTCCAATCATCTGGCCCGGTTCGGCCACGAAGCTCACGTCGGACAGGACCGGTTCGCCCTCTACGTATTCGAAATGGACCGAATCGAATACGACTCGACCGGAGACAGCCGGGAGCGGCGGTGCTGCAACTGAGTCGGCTACATCTGGTTCTTCGTCCAAGAGCTCGAACACTCGACTCGCGCCAGCGAGAGCCGAGAATACTGATGTGACCGTGCTGGCGATGTTTCCCAACGGTCGACCAAGGCGCCCGGCGTAAGCAACAAAGCTGGCGATGAGTCCGACGGTTACGCCGTTCCCGTCGCCCGAAACTGCTAGCCAGGCCCCGATACCTACGACTGATACGGTGCAGAGATTGCCGAGTCCGTACATGAGCGGCATCATTATGACCGCCATGGTTTGGGCCCGAATGCCCTTAGCTCTGGTTGCTTCGTTGGCCTCGGCGAACTCGGCTCTGGCTTCACCTTGGCGATCGAGGGCAATGACTGCTCGCTGCCCGCTGAGACGCTCTTGAGCCACCGCGTTGAGCCCACCGATGCTTGCTTGGTAACGACCGAAGGCTGGACGTGACACGCGCCCAAGTCGACCAACGATCCAAAGCACAATCGGGACGGGGACTAAAGCCGCCAACGTCATCCGCCAATCGAGAACAATCATCACAACTAGCAAACTGGCGATTTGAACAACTGAGTTCAAGATGTTCAGGAGGTTCTGACTGAGTAGCTGGTCAATGGCGTCTACATCGTTGGTGACTCGGCTCATTAAGTCACCGGTACGGTTCCGGTCATAGAATCTCATTGACAAGGTCTGCAACCGAGCGAACAAGTCTCGCCGGATGGTAGCCATAGCTCGTTGAGCCACAGCAGCAACCAAGCGGCCATAGATCAACCCGGCCAGCAACGCTCCAAGGTAGGTGAGGGCTAGCGTTATGACGATGGTCCTGAGTCCATCTCGGTCTCGGGTGGAAATGTAGTTGTCTATGGCGATGCCTTGCAGCCACGGACCCATCAAGTTCATAAAGGCAGCGCCGAAAACCATTATCGCGCTGGCGATGAGTTGAGGTCGATAGGGTCGAAGGTACGCCAGTACCCGCCTAAATGTTGCGCCGGTGTCGGCATTTCGATCGACTGGCTGTCCGAACCCTGGGCCCGAACCGGTTCGTCGAGCCGTCATGTGACCGCCTCGCCTAGCTGCGATCGGAAAATCTCTTGATAGATCTCGCTCGTTTCAATTAGTTCGTCGTGAGTGCCCGTCGCTTGGACTCGGCCCCGATCTAACAGAATGATTTCATCGGCTCCTAGTGCGGTACTGATTCTCTGGGCTACCAATACCACGGTCCGGTCCTTGTACGCAGCCAGCGCTTCTTGAATCCGAGCTTCAGTTTCGAGATCGACTGCGCTAGTCGAGTCGTCGAGAATCAAAATGTCAGGATCAACCACCAGCGTGCGAGCGATCGCCATTCGTTGCCGTTGACCTCCCGATAGGTTCGCTCCACCTTGTTCAATCTCTGACTGGTACCCGTCGGTCATTGCCGAAATGAACTCGTCGGCTTGTGCCGCTTTGGCCGCGGCCAGAATTTGTTCGTCGGTGGCTTCTGGTCGACCGAACCGGAGGTTCTCCATGACGGTGCCAGAAAAGAGCTCGGGCTCTTGCAGCGCAATTCCGATACTGCGCCGAAGCGACGACTTGGTCAGTTCCTTCACGTCAACGCCTCCGACTCGGACCACTCCGGCGGAGGCATCGTAGAACCTTGGTATTAGATGAACCAGCGTCGATTTTCCCGAACCGGTGGCTCCGAGAATCGCCACCGTCCGGCCCTGAGGAATATGAAAACTAACATCGGTTAGCGCCTCACCCATGGGCTTACCGGTTGGTTCAAGTCTGTTGTCAGATATCTGATCTGGGTTCGGGGCTGATTCGGTTCTGGAGTCAGAAGCGTCGGAAGATCGATAGGTAAAGCTGACCGACTCAAATCGAATCTCACCCGGTTTTGCCGAGTCTGTGAGATTAATACCGTTGACTGGTTCAACCACTTCCGGTTCTTCCTCCAATACCTGGGATATTCGCGCCATCGACGCGCCAGCAGCGGCCACTAGAGGCTGAATAAACGCGAACATCATCATCGGCATCGCCACCAACGCCAAGTACGAGATGAACGCAACGAGGTCTCCTTCGCTTAGGGTTCCTCGAATCACGTTCGTTCCGCCAAGCCAAAGGACGGCTGCCACCCCGAATGAGGAAATCGCTATCAGCGTCGGCATCAGAGATGCCACAAGTTGGTTGACGACGATGGACTGGTCAGCCAAGTCATCGGCGACTTTGTCGAACCGGTCAGTTTCGTAATCTTGACGAACGAATGCTTTGACCACTTCAGTGCCTTGAATGTTCTCCTGTAATACGGTGTTGAGGCGGTCGAGTCGGGTTTGAACTGCGTCATAGAGAAAGCCCGATCGATTCAGTGTGTACAAAACCACCAGTCCAATCGCTGGCACCATGAGCAAGACGATTACCGATAGCGATGCGTCGAGCAGGATTATCGCCACCAGAGCTCCCACGAATAGGAGCGGGACCTGGGTCATGAAGGTCAGGCCCATGGTCAGAACGGTTGTTACCTTAGTAATGTCACTAGTCAACCGAGTTAGCACTTCGCCAGATGACAGCCGGTCGATGTTGCCGAATGAGAATGACTGTGCGGTCGCATACAGGTCGCGGCGCAAATCGGTAACGGCATTGAACGCTAGTCTCACCGCCATCACGCTGGTAAATGAGGAAACGATCATGCCAACGACGATTAGACCGACCATCGAAAGAGCGACGTCGCGCACCCGGCCGGAGTCACCGGCCGCTATTCCTTCATCGATAACCGTGGCGGTCCGAAGCGGAATAATCAGGTTTATCCCGACCGATATCAGCGTGCCAATCACAGCGCCAACGGCGTACCGCCAATATGGCCGGACCCAGGGCCAAATTTTTGCAAGAGCTTTCACTCTCTGAACCTATCGCGAACCTCTAAGCTTCGCTGGACCGGTCGTGAGAGGCGCCCTGGTCACTCTATTACTAGGCAACCACTCAACCTCGGGCGATCAATGACGGTTCTCGTTCAGGTCGTACGTAGGGAAATGCTGTCTTCTTGGTGTTAAACCAACGCTCGATACCAACAAAGCTGAGCTGTGCAAATGAAACAGTTAGCGCAGCCATCGTGGCAAACCGGAGGGGCAGTGGGGCTGCAGTACCAATCAACTCGTTGCTAACCCAGAAGGCAAAGAAGTGCCACAAATAGATGCCATAGCTGAGCTGACCTAGGCGAACCACAGGAGCAATTGAAAAGACTCGACCCGCTCGGCCGTGAACTGCGGACCAGACCAGCCCGGCAGCACCGACATTGAATGCAGCTCGGGCAATGGCGTTGGATCCAAAGAACTCGAACACCTCGAAGTCGTTATAGACGAAGGCCAACAACATCAGAGCTGGCCCCATTCGAGCAATCCGACTTGCCGGTACCGACGCCTGGACTTCGGAGGCCGAGGGTTTCACGCCGCCAGCATTGGCTGCGACCTTGGCCCCTGAGAATGACGCGATGAGCGGCTGGCGAGTTTGGCCATCGATCATAGTTGCTGTGAGACAACCGGTGAAGAGACCACCGAAGGCGGCTGGAGGCAGAAGGTCTACGGTTGGTGAACCAATCATTGCCGTGATGGTCGCCACCACAATACCGGCAGTAAAGATGGCGCGAAGCCAGGATGCTCGCATCCAGAACACAACGAACGGTATGACCAGGTAAAACTGTTCTTCGACTGAGAGCGACCAAAGGTGAGGGGACCCTCGAGTCCAGATTTGTAGTTGGTGCACCCGAACGTTACTCAAGTACGTTACGTGCCAAAGTAATCCGCCAACGTCGGTAAAGTACCCGGTGCTAACGGCCACTAGCAGATACGCGGCCAGCGCAGGGAACAGCCGCAGGAACCGTCGAATGAAAAAGGAGCGTAGAGCAAACCAAAGTTCCGAAGAACCTTCAGCAATTGACGAGCGAACACCGAGCAGGATTCTGGTTATTAAGAAACCGGAGATGACAAAGAACAGGTTGACGCCGGCCGAGCCAAGTTCGGTACCTAGTCCTAAAACGGTCGGATGATGCCAGTGATAGACCGCAACTGCGACCACGGCGAGCGCTCGAATCCCGTCGAGTTCGACAAAGTAGTTGGATTGGGCTGCGGGCGCTACTTTTGGCCGAATTTCCGAGACCACCAACTATGTATCGGCACGCAGTGAGCATTACCAAAGCGCTTCTGGCTCGCCATAGGTCAGCACTACCGTTTGAGGCCCACCGAGATTCGGTAGGGCCTGGAACTGCTCTACGCTAACGATGTAGTTCCAGGCCCGATCGGTCCGACTTACCGGCTAATAAACCACAACACCGCGAACATTTTTGCCTGCGTGCATGTCTTCATAAGCGGTGTTCACATCGTCGAGCGAGTAAGTATTGGTTACGAGCTCGTCGAGGTGGAGTTGTCCGGCTTGGTACATTTCGAGCATGTACGGAATGTCCCGGCTCGGGCTTGACGCTCCGAACAGCGACCCTTGAATTCTTTTCTGGAACAATGTCAATTCGAATGCTGGCACTTCGAGCATTGAATTCTCCGGATTGCCAAGAGCGGTCACTACTACCGTTCCAGCTTTTCGGGTTGCGGCAAAGGCTTCTGCCATATGGCTTGACTCAAGAACGCCGGTGGTCACGATCACCGAGTCGGCGCCTTGACCATTAGTAACGCTCATTGCGAACTCGGTGGCATCGGCCATGTTGTCGAACGAGTGAGTAGCGCCAACGGTTTCGGCTACTTCAGTTTTCAGTCCAACTGGGTCGACAGCAATCACGTTGGTGGCGCCAGCGTGGGCCGCACCTTGAACTGCGTTGATTCCAATGCCACCAACACCCATCACGATTACTGTTTGGCCAGCTCGAACTTCGGCTGAATTGACCGCAGAGCCCCAACCGGTTCCAACCCCACATCCGACCAAGCATGCTTTGTCGAGTGGAATGTCTGGGTTGACCTTTACCGCCGATGAAACGTCGACGACAGTTCGTTCGCAGAAGGTAGAGATGCCGCACATTTGGCCGGCATCTTCGCCATCGATTCGAGCCCGGAATGAGCCGTCCTCTCGACACCCGGTAAGGAGGTTCGCTCCGAGGTCGCACAGGTTCTGTTGGCCGGAGGCGCACCAACGACAACGTCCGCAACCAGGCAAGAACGACATGACAACGTGATCGCCCACCTCCCAACCTGGCGTGTTAGGACCAACGACTTCAACAATACCGGCGCCTTCATGGCCGCCGATTATTGGATAAATTCCCATTGGCAGGTCGCCAGTGGCAACGTGATCGTCGGAGTGACATAACCCCGACGCTGTAAGTTTGATCTGTAATTCGCCCTGGCGAGGGTCATCAAATTCGATATCAACGACCTCCCACTCGCCCGGTGCGCTTCGCATAATCGCGCCTCTTGTCATAACCATGGTGGCCTCCTATGTTGTTGCACCAAGTAGCTAGCTGTCCCCTGCTAGCGCAACGTAGTGGCTGCCATCGGCGCGTGTGGTTTATCCCGAAGTTGCAGGCGTCGCCCGTTTCGACGCTGCCTGCACTCTGGTTTTACCATGACGGCATCGACTCATGCCAGCCCGGCGGGCAAGTCGTTGACTTGATGCTCAACGCGGCGCCAAATCCCGGATGGCCTGGCGAGGGTCCACGCCAGCAAACCCCATGACCGCAAGGGCTGGAGTGGTAACGCCAGCGTCAACGTAGCGTTGGATGTGCTCTCGGCATGCTTGGGGAGAACCGTGGATAATAAGTTCGTCGACAACGCTATCTGGAATGGCGGCTAGCGCAGCCTTGCGATCACCGGCGGCCCACGCATCCCACATTCCTTGCAACTGATCTCGTCCGAGCCACTGGTGGAAGGCGGCATACACCGGCACGTTTAGGTAGGCGGCGATAGCAAACTTTGCTTGTTCTCGAACCTTGTCGGCATCGGTGCTTGGACAGACAAAGATCCGAGCGACGATCTCCTTCGTCGCTGACGGATCTTTACTGGCTCCGTGCACGATTGGGGCTACTTGTTTCACATCCTCAGCAGACAACCAGTTGATAATCGCTCCATCGGCTTCACGGCCAGCTAGCCGCAGCATTCCTTCTCGGAGCGCGGCGATGAGAATTGGGGGTTGTTGCTCGGGCACCACGCTGCACTTGAAGCCATTAACCTTGAATGTTTCGTATTCCTCTTTTACCTTCTCGCCTTGCAGAGCAGGACGCAGAAACCGGACCATATCGCGGGTTCGTTTGTACGGCTCTTCGAACGGTATTCCGTTCCACCGCTCGACAATCACATTCGACGAGGAACCGATACCCATGACGAATCGGCCCGGAGCAGCATCGGCAAGCGCAGCCACACTTTGAGCCAGAACGGCTGGACCCCGGGTGAAAGCGGGAATAATCGCCACCCCAAGGCGAAGCTCAGGAGCCCAAGCCGCAGCTAGTGCCAGCGGGGTGAACCCATCGGCCCCATCGGCCTCCGAAGACCAGACATCGGTATATCCAAGATCAACTAACTCTCGGTAAACCTCCTGGTGATCAGAGAGGCTTGTACCACCGATGGGAACGCTCATGCCGTATCGACTCATGGCGCCCAAGGTAGTCACCCAAATCAGCTACTGCCAGTTTGCTTCGCAATCGCAACTTGTCCGATAGCGGGCCAACGCTAACCCAACCGTGCGCTATCAACGTCGGCTCATGGCAGACTCACACTCAGTGTCTATTTCCAAATACGTTGAGGAGTTGCGCGCCAGCGGCTTTAAACCCGCTGACTACTTAGCCGTTGCCGTGCACGGCGACGTCGGAGTTGGCCTCGCCTACCAATCAGCCACCCCATCAACTAGCTCAACCGTCTTAAGCACGGTGATCGCAATCGCCGACGCTACCCCTCACGCGGTCATCCGAAAGCTCGAACAAGAGGTGAGGCCCAGGTGGGTTTGGTGGGATCGGTCGACCTCTGACACCCTCGCTGCCAACAACATAATCGTTGACCGATGCTGGGATATTCTGACCGTTCATCGACTTCTCAACGGCGGGTGGGAACCATCGGTGGCAGCGGCCTGGGCGCAGCTCCACGATCTGCCGATTGAAACCCTGCCAAAGATGGGCCAACTAGGCCTGCTCGACGCTCCTAGCAACGAAGGTGAGGACCGAGGCCAGCCGACCAGACCTGATGGCCACCTTCGGCCAGAATGGATCCATAGCCGATGGCACCAAAGTCCTGAACACCTTGGCCGGTGGGCCAGTCTCGCTCTTCACGCCGCCGACCTTCAGTTGAATGAGCTCAACAATCGCCCTCTTCCTGATCGGATTCGCTCAACTGCCCATGCCGAGTCGGCGGCTGAGCTCCTGTGCGCCGAGTTGGCGTTCCAAGGACTACCGGCGGACGAAACTGAAGCAATCAGAATCATCGAAGAGGCGGCCGGGCCTCGTCCCCGCAACTTCGATGAAGAAGAACGAACCCGGGCAGGTCGAGACAAGCTGGTAACCGATTGTCTTGAAGTCCCCCGAGCGGTCAACCTTCGAAACCCCGCTGAGGTCAAAGCAATGCTCCGTAGTGTTGGACTCGATTTGGCCGACACTCGGGCCTGGCGACTAGAAGCTGCCCGTGATGAACATCCGGTGGTCGAAGCGCTGTTGACCTGGCGAAAATCAGAGCGGGTTGCCACCACCTACGGGTATAGGTGGCTGGATGAGAATGTAGCGGCGGGACGCCTTCGGGGTGAATGGTCGAGTTCGGATGGGGCAGCGGGCCGAATGACCGCCTCGGCCGGGCTCCACAACCTTCCGGCCGAGATGCGATCAGCGGTGGCGGCGGACCCAGGATCAGTATTTGTTCGGGCCGATCTAGGACAGATCGAGCCGCGGGTTTTGGCCGCCGTTTCTGGAGATCCGGCCCTAATTTCAGCTACTTCGGATGATGACCTGTATCAGCCAGTGGCCAAGGCGCTGCAGGTTGACCGAAGCATTGCAAAACTAGCGGTACTTGGAGCCATGTATGGGTCGACGACTGGGGAGTCCGCTCATGCCCTCAGACGTCTTCACAAACGTTACCCAGTAGCGATGGCGTTGCTCGACCAGGCAGCAGCCGACGGCGCTGCTGGCAAGGATGTCTTTACCGTAGGGGGTAGGCGAATCAAAATGTCGGTTCGCCCTGCCGGAGATGATGACATCGACGGAGTTCAATCCGCCGCTGCTGCCCGAGGCCGTTATGCCCGCAACGCAGTAATCCAAGGAGCCGCAGCCGAGTTTTTTAAAGTTTGGGCGGTCATCGTCCGGCAACGGAGTCGGCCACTCGATGGGCGAATCGTTCTTTGCCTCCACGACGAACTGCTGGTCCACGTCCGTGCTGAACATGCCGTAGCCACTGCCCAGATTGTCGCCGATGCAGTAGCTGAAGCAGCTCACTATTGGTCGCCAGCAGCTGATGTCCGGTTCGTAGCTGAGGTCTCAACGATTCAACGATGGTCAGAGGCGAAAGAGTAGCTCACGTCCCCAAGCGATGCCGACGTTAGTTCAACGCTGTCGGCTTTGCTGTTGGTGTCGCCACCGACAATTCAGCCGATTGGTAAATCGCTCGCTGGTACAGTCTGCTCGTCGTCGGCGGCGTATCGCTGGACCAACTTCGGCAGAACATAGCCGAGTCGCATGAATCCGAGCCCGAGAAGGAAGAACAAGCCGACTCGCCAAAGCGTTTCAACCTCAGCCAGATCGACCGTCAATAGTTTGACCACCACAACACCGAGGGTGGCCAAGCCGGTGAATCGGACCGTCTGTTCGTTAAACCTAATCCCAGCAAGTAACGCTACACATCCGGCCACGGCCCAACTCGCTGACACCGCAACCTGCCCTTGCGGTCCGCTAATGAGGACCGATCCGAGCCATGCTAAACCGCCAACCCAGGCCAGACCGAACGAGATAGCTCGATATGGTTCGTCGGCCAAGATTGCATTGGCGCCACGGGACTGACTGGCTGGCTGAACGGTGTCTGGAGTAACACCCCGGGCCGGGCTGTCGCTACGGCCCTCGGGACGCGTCCAGGCCCATCCGGCGACTGCCATAAGGCACAGGACAACGACGAGGTGGTTCCCGTGTTTCACTATGTCTATGGCTTCGAAGTAGGCGATAAATATTCCAAGCCCGCCAACAGCGACTCCTACAACAAACAAGGCAACGCCCGTGAGCAAGACCAGTCGACCTAGTAGTCGATAGGCAATCACCGAGAGGCCGGCGAACAGGGCAAGCAAACCGGGATTGAGCGAGAAGTTGGCTAGCACTGTCACGACCGAAGCGATCCAGACAAGACCAGCCGCCCAGGCTACGCCATCAGCAAGCTCAACAACCGGACGTCTGCGGCTCCACCACTGCCAACCTTGAGCCGGTTGCGGGGAAGTTACCGACAGCTCAGCGTCTGTTGATACGGGCGGTCCAGGAGTCGTTACGTACCGGGCGATCATGGCGAAACCGACTAGCGTCGCCACCACCATAAAGTTCGCCGATGTTCTACCGACATCGAGTTGGTCAGCGTCAGCTATTGCCTCGACCATCCAGGCCACCGAGACTAGAGCACCAATTGAAGCCAGCAGGATCGCCTTTGCTCCGAGAACAACGTCTTTGAAATAGGCGGCAACCGCAGCCGTGCCGAAGGCTTGGAGGGCGACCGCTAGCAATAACGTCGGCCCATCTAACAAGTCGACGGCAGCTATAACCAACACAGTTCCGATACCGAACAGGTGAGATACGGCCAAGCTGTCAGGCATCGACCAACGACGAGACGGGGCTTTCGATGCGAGCAACAGTTTGGGCGGCGCCACCACCATGGCGATCGCAAGAACAGCTGTGAACCCTGCGGCTACCAGCAGACCGAGCCTGCCGATCCCCGTCGAACTTCCGCTAGATAACAGTATGGCGGAGGCGGCTAAATACATGCCGGGCAAGGCCAATGTCGAGCGATGGTCGAGCGCTTTCACAATTCGGTCAAACTCATCTCGTTGCTCTTTGTACTCTCCGCTATTGGCAACTTTGGCCTGCACCCAAGGCCCAATCCAAAGCGCTGCAGTTAGACCGGTCAAAGCGATCAGGCCGGGAACCTTGCCTTGGGATTCGTCAAAGGATGGACCGAATAGAAAGCCCAACGACACGATTCCAAGGCACACCCAACTCACCAATATCCGAACTTCCGGCCAGCGTTGCCAGAGTCCGAAACCTGCGTAGACGACGCCGATGAGGCAATACCAGAACGCTGCAACCGTCGGGCTGGCCGAGCCGAAGATGTCCATCCATAGCGGCATGAGGGCACTGATCAATCCAGCGCTGAGCACCACGGAACTGAATCGGAACTTCGTCGCTATTGCAGTCGAAACGACAGCAGTAAGAGCGAGGAGCGCGAGCCCAATTTCTATTGAGACTAAACCCAACCATTGATAGGAAGCGGCGGCCGACCAAGCGAGCACCACGGTCGCCCCGTGGGCTAACGTGTAGGCCCAATTTCTGGCTCTCGATTCCAACCGAATTGCCGTTGCGTGTAAACCAATTCCTACGGCGACGGCACCGGCCAACTGGAGCTCAGGCCCGATCCACCCCCGGTTGATCGCGGTACTGACGAAGAAGATGGCGGCCAAGCTGACTAGGACCAGACCGGCCCATCGGAGCAGGGTTTCAGAGCTAATTGCCACCGTCGGAGCTGAAGTAGCCGATCCCGATGGAGGTAGGGGCTGAGGATAAGCAACTGGGTGAGTCGACAGTGGCGGCGGTAGTTGCTGTGGATCGAGGCCAGCGGGTTGCGGCAACGCAGCCGAACTCAGGTTCGGAGGAGGCGGCATAGCTGGGGTTGTCGGTCCAGCTAGTTCATTCACAGCCGCCGGCCCCATCGCTGGATGAGGGGGAACCGGCAACCGGGATTCGATGATCGGCGACTGGCTCCCAGGTGGCTGAACTGGTGGCGGCAGAACGATCGCTGGTTGAGATTCACCCATGGTTTGGGTTTTTAGCATCGAACTTTGCTCGCTGAGTTGTACCTCCAACTTCTCAACTCGCTGCGAAAAGGCTCGCTCCGTTACCTCGAGTGAGCTAACCCGATCTTTGAGCGTCAGAACTTCAGCATCCAGGTTCATAGCCCTATCATCGACTATTGCAGCTGCATTGTCGCTCGGGTCAATCCCCTATTTCGCTTTGGGGTCCAAAGATCTCAGTATCCTGAGGCCTCTACGCTAGTCGACGTCGATGTCACGGCACCGGTGTCTGTGGGCGCGAATTTGTTTGGTAAGGCGGAGGCGACGTGCAGTTTTATGATGATGATCGAAGCGGAACAACCACTAGCTCGTTAGAACCTTTCGGGGGAATCCGCCGATCATCGAGCTCGTTGGCCCGTTGCCGTCTGATCGGTACCGGTATGGCCCTTGTGCTGTTTGCGGCCGCCTGCACCGACACCAGCCCCAACATCGAAACAGCATCCGAGGCCTCTCAAACAAGTTTGGCGCCGGACGAAGTCAACGTCGAAGATAGAGACGCAACGACACTGGCCACCGTGCCACGGACCACAACATCTGCTCCCGCCAATGAGCCAACGAGCACTGGTGCTCCGATACCAACTGCTGGTGAGACGTCTAGCCCTTTACCTGACAACGAATCTCAAGGACCTTCGTGCGGCGATCCGGTCACCTATTCGCTAGCGGATGATGTCGCAGAGGCAGTGACAAACCCTATTGCTGATGAACTCAATCTGGTCGAACCCGACCCGTTGATCAAGATCGACGTTGTCTCAGCGGGGACAGCGCCATGTTTCGATCTCGAATATCAACTTCCGGTTGGCACTACTGGTTTCGTTTCCGAACAAGGCACTGTACCAACAGTTGTGACCGCCGTCCGGGTCATTGATTCAATTGAAGGCTATGTTCTGCTCGAGTCAATCGTTAGCGACGGGGCGACCACTACAACCACCCTCGAACTAGTCACTCGCCTTGGACTCCGAATTGGCACTCGGGGGCCATCGGGACCAGTACCCGGTGAAATTCCAAGCCCCGACGGTTCTCTCGCCATCCTTCCACCTGCTCCGCTTGGGGTAGGGGCTCAGTGGCGTCTATCGCTTGGCACCGGATACATCCGGACCTCTGAGCTGATAGAGGTCGATGGCGATCTTGTCACGATCTCATCAGAGTTCGACGACGGACTTGGAATCTCCACCGGATCTGAGCGACGCCAGCTCTACTTGGACAAACCAACCGCGAAACGGCTCGAACTTTCGATCACACGGGACGGTGAATCGACATCATCGCTAATCGTCGAAGCATCAAACGATTAGCTAAAACTCGCTAAAAATGGCCGTTTCGTAGACTGTCACACCCGGTGGCAATACTTATATCCATGGCTACAGCACAACTACAACTCATCTCGACCGACCAAACCTGGAGACTCGATGTGCGAACCGTAGAGATCGGTCGTGCCGGCATCGCTCAAGCCCGAGCAGCCCTAGCCTCCGCTGAAACCGTGGACAACCCACTTGATGTTAGCTACGCCGAGTCCAAGGCCGCCAGCTACCAAACAACAGTGTCTCGAACTGCGAAAGCAGCAAGCCGTAAAAGCTCAAAGACGGCCAAAGGCCATCCACAAATGCAACAACAACAGATAGTTCTAGCGGCTTAATCCTCGCCTACCTATTGTACGACGCTGGTCGTCGTACCGATAGTGTAAGAATGTGTGGTTGCCCGTGGCGGACGCTGGACGCTAAGCCAGTAGCAAATTCAGACCTGGTAGATGATGCACGGCTTTGTTGAACTCTCAATGGTCAGTACCCAGCCTCCTCTTCCGGCCACGGCCGCTGGACTCGCGTTAGCAGTTGGTTGCGCTGTGGCCGCCGCAATTGCTGTCTATCGAGGTCTCTCTAGTCGTCCGGCCGGGCAACGAGTCATGCAAGCGGTAGCCGCTGGCGGGCTAGCGTTCCAAGTAATTCACGTCTTAGAGCACGTTCTTCAACTCCTGTTCTGGGTCACCAAACCAGGCGGCAAGCCTTGGCTCTCGGCCTGGGCCGCAGGCACCGCTGATGGCTTACAGTTCTTCTGTTCGCTAGTACCACTTCCAGACACTCCCCCTTCGATTGGGGTTGAGATGCTTCACCTCACCGGGAACGTAATTTTCCTTGGAGCACTCACGGCTTGGCAAGTTGCTATGAGAGAATCGAAACGAACCCTTCCGGCTCTGGTAAAGGCGGAACGAATCCAGCTCTTCCATGTTGCCGAACATGTACTTCTCGTAACTACCTTGGTTGCCTTTGGAGAGGCAATCGGGATTTCGACTGCGTTCGGAACGATTGGCGGCGCTTGGCTGGTTGCTCTTCGGGTTTGGTTTCATTTCACCATTAACGCCGTGGCCACGCTTTACGCGCTGCGGGCGGCGAGAGATACCTGGGGGTCAGATAGCCAAAATGACCCCCACGCCACTATTCAAGAATTGACGTCGGCCTAGCTCGGAAACATTCTGAGTCGGAGTTCACGCGCTATCGGGTAACCATCGTGGACCAACCCGGGAGCTTTGGCGCTGGCGTCGTATCGCGGTCTAGCCTGGCTAAATGTCTGACGTTGTAATTGTTGAAGCGGTCCGATCCCCGATTGGCAAGCGAAACGGAGGCCTGGCCACGATGCATCCGGCCAACCTTCTCGCCACGGTCCAGAAAGAACTGATTGACCGGGCTGGAGTCGACCCTGCTGAGGTCGGGCAACTCGTCTCGGGGTGCGTTAGCCAAGTCGGCGAGCAGTCTTTCAACATAGGGCGGACAGCCTGGCTCGCCGCTGGATTACCACAACAAGTGCCAGCAACAACTGTCGACACTCAATGCGGCTCGTCTCAGCAGGCAACCAATATGGCTGCGGCGCTAATCCAAGCCGGAGTTGTCGACTCAGCAGTAGCTTGCGGCGTCGAACTGATGAGTCGAATACCAATAGGCGTGAATTCATCGAAAAAGCTTGGCCTTGGCGGGCCCATACCAAAGCAGTACTACCAACACTTCGAGATGACTAGCCAGTTTGAAGGAGCGGAGCGAATAGCTGACAAATGGAGCATCAGTCGCCAAGATGCCGACCAATTCGGTCTTCGATCTCAACAACTAGCGGCCCAAGCCTGGGCGGAAGACCGCTTCGCGACCCAAGTTATGGCCATCGATGCCCCAGACGTCGACGATGAGGGTAAAGCGACCGGCTCCTTTCATCGGGTAACCCGAGACGAGGGGCTGCGGGAAACATCGTTGGAGAAGCTCGGCACCCTCAAGCCGGTGGGTCGACAAGACGGTGTCCACACAGCGGGATCGGCTTCGCAAATTTCTGACGGCGCCGCCGCTGTCCTACTAATGTCGGCAGACAAGGCAACCGAGCTCGGTCTTACCGCAAAGGCAAGGGTTGTCGACTCCTGTCTCGTCGGAGTCGATCCTGAATTGATGCTTACCGGTCCAATCGACGCCACCCGCCGACTCTTCGACCGAACCGGTATGACAATGTCAGATCTTGATGTGGTCGAGATTAACGAGGCGTTTGCATCGGTAGTACTGGCGTGGGCTCGTGAACTCGATGCCCCAATGGATATCGTGAATCCTAATGGCGGAGCAATTGCTCTTGGCCATCCGCTTGGAGGCACTGGCGCCTTCCTGATGACCAAAGCTGTGCACGAGCTCGAAAGAGCCGACAAGTCCACAGCTCTAATCACGATGTGTTGCGGTGGCGGAATCGGAACAGGGACAATTATCGAAAGAGTCTAGGTTTGGTTTTGCTGTTGGCCCAGCGCTACTAGCCGGACTATTTCCGCTCGCCATTTTTCTTTTGGCTGGATGCCAGTCGAGCGATTCTGTTGGCTCGTCCCCAGATCTGGCGACAGGGGCGACCGTCTCCAAGGTCATCGATGGCGACACTATCGAAATTGTACTGAATCGGAAAAATCTACGGGTTCGCCTCCTTGGAGTAGATGCCCCAGAATCGGTGCATCCGCAACTACCGATCCAGTGCTTTGGGCAAGAAGCATCTACCGCCTTATCCAACTTGCTCCCGCCTGGAACCCAAGTCGAAATTGAAAGAGACGTCCAAGCGCAAGACCACTTCGATCGTTTCTTGCTCTACGTCTACCGAGCCGATGACGGCCTGTTTGTCAATCAATGGTTGGTTGAAAACGGCTTGGCCGACGAAAGCCACTACGAGCCGAACGTGGCCAAACGAACCATGCTGCGTCAAGCCAAACGACGGGCTCGCTCTGGCTCAATTGGGCTGTGGGGTTCGTGCGACGGACCGGATCAGCCAATTGGGTAAAGACGATCCGAATCGACTCGGCCAAGAAGCTCCGATCAGAACTGCACAAGACGCGCTGCCAGAGACCATGATGCAAGCCCTGAGGACAAAGAGCCGGGTTTGGTCGACGAAGACCGGTAATGTAGTGTCTGTGACTGCATTGGCCACAGCTCTTGGATTTAGTCACCAAGATCGGATTGTCATCATCGTCTGTGATGGCCTCGGATCGTCGAACGCAGCAAATATTGGCGTGGTTGAGGGGCTCCGAAACGGGGTTGCAACAACCGCCTGTCTCCAGGTGCCAAGTCCATGGGCCCGAGGAGCTGCTGCTCAGCATAAAGGAGATGACGTCGGTGTCGACTTGACCTGCATCTCAGAATACGACCTATACCGATGGGGGCCGATAACGAGCGCTCCATCGCTGTTGGACGGCGACGGCGGGTTCCCGCGGACAGTTCTTGACTTAGGGGAGCACGCCGACGTCGACGAGCTCCACCGCGAGTGCGTTGCTCAACTGGAACGAGCCATCCTTTGGGGATTCGACCCAACTCATCTCGGTTCCCATTTCGACGCGCTTTCTTCTCGCCCAGAATTTTTCAGTGTGTTGTTGGACCTTGCAGTCGAGTACAACCTGCCGCTCAGCTTGCCTGATCCATCAACTGACCTAGGATTCCCAGCGCGAGAATTGGCCAAGAACGAAGGATTGTTAGTTCCCGACTATGTGGTCCGCAGCCCAATTAGAACTGAATCTAGAGGAACGGTTGATACCGCATTACGTACGCTTCGCGCCGGGGTTACCGAGATACACGTTCGTCCCGCCGTCGATACGCCCGAACTGCGAGCGATATCAGATCGGTGGCAGACGCAAGTGAGCGACCATCATCTCATTACCCAAGACTGGGGGTTCCGGGCTGCACTAGATCGTTCAGGGGCCAAATTGACCAGCTTCCGCGCTCTCCGCACTGCTCAACGCAACTAGCTCAACGCAACTAGCTCAGACAGCAAATTCGCTGGCGATTGCGCCTTCGCTTTCTTCCCAAAGTAGTCGCCGTGTATCTGCGTTGTCATAGAACGGTTCGAGATCGAACGGTTCGGCCTTTCCTTTGATGGCGGCGGCCCCTGATCCTGGTCCGTAGAATTGGCCAGACTGGGCGTTGGGCAAGCACATGCAAGATAGGATCCCCATCGCTCCATCCTCAGCACTTTGACTGAACCGCATTATCATGCCAGTGAGCAGACTGCCCATTGCGCCTTCTTTTACTGATGTCTTCTGTAAGTGGGTGTTAGAAAGACCAGGATGGGCAACTAGCGCCCTCACATTCGAGTTTGCTTCTTGAAGCTTGACGTGCAGCGCCGCGGTGAAGGCAGCGTTGGCTAGTTTGGACTGGTTGTAACGAAGCCAGCGAGGGCCCCGGAACATCGCATTCTGAAGCCGAGAACCGTCCCCACCAAGCTGGCCACCTTGTTTACTAAGAAACTTGGCCTGAAGTTTCTTGCTCGGACTTAATCTCGCCACGCTCGAGTGGTTCACGACGCGAGCGTCTCCGTTACCTTCGGCTGCTCGTTCCAACAGCGGCATCAGTTCACCGGTGAGAAGAAAGTGTGAGAAGTGATTGGTCTGCATTTGAATATCGAACCCGTCAACCGTTGCGATATCGGCCAATGCCATAACGCCAGCATTGTTGCACAGCACATCGATGCCTTCCGAGCAAAGCTCTTTCACCTGGCTAGCGGCCGTGCGAACAGAGTCGAACGATTGAAGGTCGCACTCCACTTGATGCAACTCACTATCGGGGCAGTCCGCCGAGAGCCCTTCAAAACTTGTCCTGGATCGATCAGACGCTCGGTTGAGAACCACTACCTTCGCTCCCAGTTCAGCCACCGTTCGAGCAGCTACTTGACCGGTTCCTGATGTTGTGCCGGTAATAACTACCGTCTTGTCGACCATCGATGGAAGGCCCGATCGAAAGGACGGAAAATGTTTAGAGTCAGGGTCAGCCATGAGATCACTTTCGGTTTGTAGATTTCTTAGTTCGTTTGGTTCGATCAGATTGTGTGCCGGCTATTTGGCCAGTCCGAGTTATGCCGTTCCAGAGAACAGCGAATGCGACTTCGGCTTCGTCGTCGTTAAGACCGGAAGCAGTTGCCTGACTGAGTTGGTGCTGGATAAGAGCCCCTAGATACTCGAGCGGAAGATCCACAAGAATTCCAGCCGACTTCGCTTCTTCGAGCAAAGCCAACGGGGCACCGAACAACTCGTTGCCTTCAATTTGGGTTTGAGGACCGACCAGGCCCGACTGTCCAAGAAGGTTAGCTACTAGGTGCTCATCACTATGGCTTCGAACCCATCGCAGAAGCCGATCCCAAACGTGAAACATTCGATTCTGGAGGGAGTCCTCTGGTGAGAACTCACCAATCGCACCCGCCATTTCAGACTTGATCGTTAGATACACCGCATCGACTAGAGCTTGCTTAGTCGGGAAGTAATTGAACAACGTACCGTTCGAGACGCCGGCAGCCTCGGCAATACGAGCGGTCGAAACGCTAATTCCCTCGGATCGGAATACAGTTACTGCGGCCTTGAGAATTGTCTCCGGCTTATGTTCTTTCGGTCGAGCCACGGAACCTAGATTAGCCGCGTATTGGAGTGACTACTCACTCCAATACACCGGATTTTCCGCTACATTGGCAACGTTGAATGTTGCAATCGAAAAGAGTGAGTATTGAGGGATCGAGGAACGATTATGCCGGAGACATCAACAACACGCTGGTTTCGCCCACCACGCGCCCACGGCGACATTATTGAAGATCGGACAGTTAGCTTTCTGGAGCTGTTCTACGATCTCGTGTTCGTATTGTTGATCGCCCAGATAGCGCACACACTGGCCGACCACGTCTCCTGGGTTGGGGTTCGAGATTTTGCTGTCGTGTTTGGTCTCATCTGGATTGCATGGATCAACGGCACGCTCTACCACGATCTACATGGCGGAGAGGATGGTCGGAGCCGTAGCTACATATTCGCCCAGATGGCACTGCTCGTCATGCTCGCTGTTTTCACGGCCCATGCCGCCGACGACCCTTCCGACGGTAGAGGTTTTGCGGCTGTCTATACCGTCCTGCTTCTATTGATCTCGTGGCAGTGGTTCGACGTCCGTCGATTCGACTCTCCAGAATGGCGACGAGTTGCTACTGGTTACGTAGCGGGATTGCTCGTCATTGCCAGCATAGTTTTTGCCAGTGTTTTCGTTTCTGACCCAGAAACCAGAATTCTTCTGTGGACCATCGCCACAGGCCTCTCCCTTGTCAGCAACATAGGGCTAGCACTCCGCCCCCAATTGGAGTCGATGGCGAAGGCAATACATCCGACGGAATCGCTTGTAGAGCGGTTTGGCCTATTCACAATAATCGTTCTCGGTGAAGTAGTCGTTGGAGTAGCCGATGGGTTGTCAGCCGCAGACAGATCACTTCTCCCGTTGGCAACTGGCATCCTTGCGTTATCGATTGGGTTCGGATTCTGGTGGAACTACTTTGACTTTGTCGGAGGTCGAGTACCAACAATAGGGCGGCAACGAGTCGCCTGGATTTTTGGTCACCTCCCACTCGCAGTCGGGATCTCGGCTGCCGGCGCCGGCATGGTAAGCCTCATTGAACATTCTGGTGATAGCCGCACCCCGACTGGCACAGCTTGGCTTGTTGGCGGAGCGACTGCCACGGTTGCCTTATCTATCCTCATGCTCGTAGTAACCATCGCTCCCCATCCGGCTCGCCGGGGCGCACCATTCACCCTGGCCGCAGCTGCGCTTGCCAGCATCATTATCGCCGCAAGCCGACCGACCCCTTGGCTCATGGCACTTCTGCTGTCGCTCGCAATGTCTGTGGTCTGGCTGGAAGCATTCGTTAGACACCGACGCCATGACCTCATGATCACCGACCGAGTTTGACATCGCGTCTTCCAGACGGCACCAGACAATCAATCAGATACCGACCAGATAGGGCACCGAAGAAGCCTGACATGCCACCCGAGAAGTAATGGCTGCAGCTACGTGTCGCTGTTCAAAGCACTGACGAAGTCGGGGTTTTCGAACAAGTCGATCAAAGCTATGAAGTGACCGGTCGGGCCAACAGGTTTTAGGTCGCCTCGCATGTAGTCACGGCTCATCGACTGGGAACCGTCACAGTATTGGCTTAGCTGATCCGTCGATAGCGGAAGAGTAACAGTCGCTTCTCCTACCTCAGCACTACCGGTGACTCGGCCCGCTTGGAGCGAAACTACTGCCGATGAGGTCCGTCCCATTTTGAAATGTATGACAACGTTGGGCGCATCGCTTGCGACCGGTTCGACGGTCGCTGACGCACTAACCAGCGCGCCGACCCATTGATCGGGATCGAAGTCACCATCTGACGGATTAGGGCTCACAGCTACTCCTCAATTCCAGCGAAGAGGTCGTCCTCGGGCACATCAAGCTCTACGTGGGATTTAGCCAAGATGTAATCCTCGTACGGGTAGGCCTCAGCAGCCGCATCGTCGGGCAGGCCAAACCAGAACTTCTCGTTAGGGTCCACCTGCGTCGCATGGGCTAAAAGTGCTTCTCTTCTGACTCCGTAAAAGTCGGCGATATCCACTTTGGTTGTAACTCGATGATCGAGCGAGCGGCGCTCGAACCACTTCTCGTCATATGGAGACTCCAACCCCAACCGCTCGTAGGCCGCTTGGTGGGCCACCAGTCGGGCTCTGCTCCATAGCGAGTAGTACAACTTTAACGGCTGCCAGACTGGCCCGGCCTCTGGATACCAAGATGTATCGCTCGCTCTGTCGAAGGCCAGGACGCTGATGTCGTGAACGCGGAGATGATCGGGATGTTTATAACCCTGCTGATCGTCGCCATAGGTCATAATCACATGAGGCTTCAGTCGGCGAATGATCGCTACCAGCCGACCAGTTGCCGCGTCAATGTCGGCTTGGGCGAAACAGTCAGACTTCATATTGGCATCATCTTCAGGCATGCCCGAATCTCTATAGCCGAGCCATTCCAGCTCGTGATAACCAATAATCTTCACCGATGCTTCCAACTCTTGAGCCCGTACTTCAGCCAAATTCTCTTTGACCTCTGGCTGATCCATCGCCGGGTTAAGAATGTCCCCCTCTTCACCGCCTGTGGCGCAGACCAGGTAGGCTAAATGCCCTAAAGAGACATATTTCGCAACCGTTGGCGCACCTTTGGACGCCTCGTCATCAGGGTGGGCGTGAACACTTAGAAGGCGAGCCATAGGTTCAAAACTATCGGACGATTTTGGGAACTTAGCGAGTTAGATGATCGTTAAATCCGCAGCAGGCAAACATGCAGTCCCTGGGTAAATCGCAGGTTGCAACGTTATTCAATTGTGTATTTCGAACAACGTTAGTCAGGCAAATTAGAACAATCCGCTATTTAGGAGGACCTACATGAGCGATTCAGCAATTTGGGCAGCAATTTGGCTCGCTACTGCAGCTGCGTTTGGCATCGGCGAGATTTTGATCGCTGGATCTTTTTTCTTACTTCCATTCGCCGTCGGCGCTTTGGCCGCTTCTATCGTGAGCGTAATTGGTGCTCATGTGCTCATTAGCTGGTCGACATTTCTTGTCGTGTCGGTTGCCTCGTTCCTTGGCCTTCGCCCATTAGCTCGTCGTCTCGATGCGGCCGCCCCCGATGTATCAGGCATCGGCGCCAACCGCCTCGTCGGCGCAACGGGCACAGTACTCATGCCAATCTCTGCCACCTCAGGGGAAGCCGGGATGGTCAAAGTAGGCACCGAAGAGTGGCGAGCCGATAGCCGCCCCGGCGAAGCAATCGCCGCTGGAAGCGAAGTGCGGGTAGTCGAAGTCCAAGGAACTCGCCTTGTGGTTGAAGGAGTTCGCTCTCACGGCCTGTAGGCCGGTTAAGCCAAAGATGGCTCTCTAAGCGATCCACTACAGCATCTATTTGCAAGTAATTCAGTTCGAATATGGTTCAAACAGAAGAAAGAGGGAATCAATATGACAGAGTTAGCGGGTCTAGCACTATTTGTGCTCATTGCGTTTGTCATCGTGTACGTGGCGATGGGTGTTCGCATCGTCCGGCCGTACCAGAAGGGCGTTGTTGAACAGCTCGGTCGATACAAGGAGACGGTTGATCCCGGCCTCCGAATTATCAAGCCCGTTCTTGAGCGGCTCCGTACGGTTGATATGCGGGAGCAGGTTATCGACGTACCACCTCAGGAAGTAATTACCGAAGACAACGTTGCCGTCTCCGTCGACGCTGTGATCTATTTCGAGCCGACCGACCCGCAACGGCTGCTCTACAACATCTCAAACTTCATCATGGCTGTCACTAAGTTGGCCCAAACCAACCTCCGTAACGTCATCGGCGAAATGAAGCTAGATGAGGCCTTTACCTCTCGTGAACGAGTGAATACGGCCCTTCGTCAAATTCTAGATGACGCCACCGACAAGTGGGGCGTTCGAGTGGTTCGGGTCGAGATCCAACGAATCGATCCTCCTCAGGACGTCATGAACGCGATGCACGAACAGATGAAAGCCGAGCGTACTCGTCGAGCTGTTGTTACCGAAGCTGAAGGTGCTCGTGAGGCAGCAGTTACAAGAGCTGAAGGTGAGAAGTCGGCAGCCATTCTTTCTGCTGAAGGTATACGCCAACGATCAATCCTTACCGCAGAAGGTGAAGCAGAAGCTGTCCGAACAAAGGCAGCGGCTGAACAGTACCGACAGGAGACCGTTGCTCTTGGTGAGTCGGAGGCTATTCGAAGCGTCTACGGCGCCATCACCGAATCTGGAACCGACGATCGAGTTATTGCCATCAAGTACTTGGAGGCATTGCAAGGTATCGCCGACGGCCGAGCAACCAAGATTTTTGTACCAGCTGATATGAGCGCAACGCTTGGGTCGATCGGAGGCATCGCCGAGCTCTTACGTGACGGGGATTTCCCCCCAGCGAAGCCAAGGCCGGAACCGCCTTCAGTCCAGTCAGCTCGATCACCCAAGTCCCAACCAAGTGACAGCTCAACCAGGCGAACACCGGCTACGCCGCCACTGCCTCCTACCCCACCGCCTCCGCCGCTGGACGGCTGAGGTTAGATAGTTGGATCGACCAACTACCAGCGACCCTAACGTCGCAATCCATTGGCAACAGAACTCAAGCCAGGAGCCACACACTTCACGCTTGATTAATCGTGCCCGTCTAACCGTTTACGGTGAGGCGGGTGCGATACGTTTTACCCCAACCCAATCTTGCCTATGACCCGATCCGCTTACTCGCGTCGATCAAGAGGTTCGTACGCTAGCTCATCGTCGTCGCCTTCAACCATTCGCCAACCGAACAACTCGGCTAAGGCAGTTTGCCCTTCTTCGGGCCCGCTGGCCAGGACGCGATCATCAGCTCGTAACTCAACGTGTCGCCTCGGCCGATACAGGTAGCGCCCATCGCGTTCGATGGCGAGGACGTTGAATCCGGGTTCAATCGGCAACTCAAGATCACCCAAGGCTCGGCCAGCAACTTGGGCTCCGACTGCGACCGGAATCCGAACGACAACGTCGTCAGTGTCACCGAGCGCAACATGGAGCACCGGGTGTAGATCGCTCGACTTTTCGATCAACCAGACCATTTGCTGAGCCTGATCACCAAGATCTTCGGCTGCAGCGCCCAGGTGCAGCAGTCCTCGTAGGGTGTTCGGATCAACTTCGTCGCCAGCAGCGCGTAGCACCCAAAGCTCGAGTCGGATCTTCATCTCGTCTAGCCGGTCTTCGAGCTGTCGAACCTCAGCCGCTAAGCTCCGATCTCGAAACACCAGGGCTGAGTAAGCCAGCCCAACGGCGACCTCAGACAGATTTTTCATCTCCACGATAGTGTCAACGGCTCGGTCAAGGTCGGTAAGCGCTGCGGTCTCTTCTGCTTGAGGCGGATGCCATTCATGGGCCCCAGCTAATTCCCGAAGCCGAATAATCCCATCAGGGGATCCTCGTAGGAATATCACATCTCCAGGGTTTAGGATCTCGTCTCCGCCTGGATCGATCACCCATTGTCGACCGCGCCGAACTGCTAGAACTCTCATTCCCGTGACTACTGGCAATTCGAACGAACCGAGCGGACGGTTGGCAAAGTGTGAGCCGTTGGCCACCTCGACCCGGTGCGATACCTCCTCGGCCACCATCAGGTCGAGGACGAGTTGACGAGGAATCCCGAGCCTTCGAGTTACGATGCGAGCGATATCAACTGCATCATTGCCGATGCTCTCGACGGCACTGATTACTTGCATCACCGCCGACATCGCTTCAGCCTCACGAGGATTCCGCACCGCGATAATGCTTAGCGCTCTCATCTTGTGGACTAGATCGCTGATTTGGCTCTCCAGTTCATCCACTTCATCAGCCATATCAGCGTCATCAAAGAACAACGCTGCGTACGCCAAATCAACCATCAACTCACTGGTGTCTTTGGCCTCGGCCAGCATTTCTCTAAGGTTCCGTGCTTCCATTATCTCTTGACCTCATCCTCTAGGACATCGTCGTATTTCGATCGACAGTTTGGCATCGATGTACGAACCGATTTCATGAAACTCCCCAAATCAATAGTGCAGCAATTAGTGTCGACGCTCCGACTAAGTCGAGCGTGGCCGACACCAATGGGATCCCGTGACTGTCGGGGTCTAGACCGAATCGCACTACCGCTAGCGTTCCGTAATATGCCACAACGGCTACCAGCGTCGTAGCGATTAGGCCGCCGGTAACAGCGACGGCGATAAGAGATCCAAGGCCCGGCGAGGTGCGACCGGCGGCCACCCCAATCGTTCCGGCCAAAAAGGCGAGCAGGACGAAGATGGGAAGAGCCAGGGCGAATGTCACCCGAATATCGTCTCTAGCGTCACCTCGAGGAAAGGCTGACGGTTCTACCAGTCCAAGGTGCACCTTCGTCGACAACCGGTTCGACAATATCCCGCCCAGGGCGCCGGCGGTGGCTAGGTAACCCGGCAACAAGACGATTAGAACAGAAAAAGCTAAGAACCGATCAATGGACCGTTCCAATACAACCCCAGCCAAAAGGCTAAGCGTTCCGGCAACTAACAGTACTGGTACTGCTTCAATCAGGATTCGACGTCCGGTTGGCAAAGACCGTTTGACCACCAGTAACGCAACGACCAATACTACCCCACCGAAAAACAAAGCGAGCCCTCGAGTGAGCCATCCCCGTCGGATGAGACCGGTGACAAGCACAAGAGCCGGGAGGGTGACAAAATCGCCGGAAGCTGAGACTAGCGGCGCGGTTACGTTATCTAGGTCCCAACCAAAGCGAGCCGAGGCAACAGCTAGTCCGAGCGTTATTGCCAACACCACGAATGATGCCAAGGTTCCACCAAGTACTGATACAACTACGAAGTCGGCTAGACCGAGAACGGTGACCGAACGATCGGCCAAAACAACCGCGACCACTTCGGCCACAGTGGCCAACCCAACTGCTGCGACCATCGAGCTGGCCATTGCTCCAACAACGTTTTGACCCAACAACGAATCGGGCCGCCAACTCCACGAAAAAGTACCGGCTCGAATCGCAGTCGACAGACGGCTGCCAAGAGGTCCAAAGACGTTACCTCGAAGACCGATGGCAGCGGGAATGAACAGAAGCAAACCAGGATATTGCCTCAGCGTCCCAGCAAAGAACGCAAAGGTAAATCCAGTAATGAGACTAGTGGTAGCCGACAGCGCCAAGGCCCCCAGACTCTGAGTTGCATCGCCGACTGCCGGACCAAGCAAGCCTCCGAGCGGCCTCCAAGCTAGTCGCGGTACCGAGAATCGACGCTCCCGCCTCAATTGCCGATCGCGCCGATTGAACAGAGTCGCAATGTTCGAAATCGAGCGTCGCGCTCCGGATCTTACTCCCATACCGACAGTCTCATTTGTCGTTTCTGCTATGAGCCAATCGAATTTGGCCGCAGTTCAGCGTGACCGACAAAGGCCAAATAGTCAGACCCAGTCGTTCGTTCCAGCGCTTGAGCGCTAGTGGCTGATCCGTTGAATTTCCCATAACAGCAAACATGAAAGTACCCCGATAGTCGGGGTGGCGATGCCCCAGGTTCCATTTCTTGAACACCAAGTCGATTCTTTCTATCGGCAACACTATCGGCCGGTCCGGCCGTAAGTGACTGGAATCGCTGGCCTCACCGGGTACTCTCTTTAATCGTGCGCTCAGTTCGAGACCTCATATCGGCAGGCTTGGCAACACCACTATTGGTTGCCCTTCTCCTTAGTATCTTTGCTATTGCCGGCTGCGCTAGCGATGGTCGCGAATTGGCAGAGCCAGATGATTGGCAAACCACAACCACTCGCCCACCTCCTCCCACCTCGGCCCTAGATGCCGAAACCAGCCCTTCTGGTATTGTCCTTTCAAGTCCAGATTTCGCCCCCGGCTCCGACGTTCCGGACTCAGCTCGCTGTTCTTCTGGTGCCAACGTTTTCCCGCAACTCGATTGGACACCGGTTCCGGGCGAGACAGTTGAGCTCGCCGTGTCTTTGTCAGATCAGACATCACCGGATGAGCCGATCCTTCTTTGGCTAATGGCAGGCATCGATCCGAGTTTGGAAACGCTTGAATCCGGTCTGCTGCCAGCAGGAGCCTTCGAGACACTTAACGACTACGGCAATCCAGGATACGGCACGCCCTGTTTGGAGTCCTTCGCTGACGGCCGGCGCGACCTTCAATTCCGGCTCTACGTACTGAATCGGCCTTCCGACATTTCTCCCGGTGACCCGGGCAACGAAGCCTGGCAGACGCTTCGATCAGCGGCAGCAGAATCAGCAACCCTTCTCGGCCGGATCGACGCCTCAACCTCCTAGGCTTCGCGCTCTGGATCGTAAACCTTGTGAAACTAGCGTCGGCCACTAGTAGGGTCCTACGACGCTTACTGTTTTCCATTCTCGCTCTAACTCTTCTAGTCTCCAATTTGCGGCTAATAGCTCCGGTCGATGTTCCGGCTAACCATTCCGATGTCGAACATCACCTCCGGTTTGCCCGTGGTCGAGTTGACGACGGCCTAGCATCACAAATGCAGTCATACTTTCCTGAGGGACACTTCTTCACCTACGTTCTGTACGGCCTTAGCTGGGTCAATATCGGATTGGGCCAAAGCGATGACGTAACCAAACAAGAAGCCCTTCGTGAAGCTCGTTTTGCTCTCGACGAGTTAGATTCGCCTGAGGGTCGGGCGCCCTTTTCACCTAATCTCAGCCCAAGCTACGGGATTTTCTACGTTGGTTGGAGTAACTATCTGAGGGCTGGAATCATAGCTCTCCAAGACACTCCAGATCAGCGCGAGCTCGACGCTCTGATCGAGAACTGCGACTCGACCATTCAGGCTATGAGACAGGCTTCGTCGCCGTTCTTGACCTCGTACCCTGGCCAGGCGTGGCCGGTAGATATGTACCCGGCGCTCGTCTCCATAAAGGCCTGCGATGAATTCACCGATCGCACCTACCAGGGCCAAACCTACGCTGAGGTAATCGAAGACTGGCTAGATGCGGCGGATCAGACTGTCGATCCGGTCCATGGTCTTGTCGGCCATCGGTCGGAACCCTACATAGAACATCCTCGGGCCACATCACAAACGTTAATCTTGCGATTCTTAGCTGAACTCGACCAGGACCGAGCTCGAGCTGGGTACCTCCGTTTCCGGGAGCAACATCAATCGGCAATTATCGGACTACCGGTGATTCGAGAGCACCCGTTTGGAATTGACGAGCCAGGCGACGTCGATTCCGGACCACTAATCTTTGGCGCCACCGCAAGCGGAACGGTAGTGGCTATGGCCACGGCCCAAGCAAACGGGGATCATGCTCTAGCCTCAGCGTTGCAGCAACAGGCCAGAAGCGGAGGTTTCCCAATTCGGGGGCCAGGCGGAAGTCGGTACGCCCTCGGTGTTCTGCCTATTGGCGACCTTTTCGTTATCTGGGCTCGAACAAGTCACCTATGGTTTCAGGATGAGCAGTCGGCCGACGCCGGAACTCGAACCGTTAATCAGACAGTTGATAGCACTGTCTTGTGGTGGTGGAGGCTCCCGATTCAGTTGCTGTCGATTACGACACTAGCCGTAAGTTGGCTTCTTCTTTGGCCTGGACTCCGACGAAGGTGGCGCTCTTTCCGAGGTTTCGGCAAACCCCATGCCGGTTCGATTGGCCAGACGTGACATAGTAGATGTGTGAACAGCGAGCAGGCAAACGACGCCAACCTCAGTCAGTTTGACCCGCTCGACTTTGACCCTGAGTCAGTTCCGGTGAGTGACGCTGCCACTGTGATGCTTGTCGATGACCGCCCCGACCTTCATGTCCTTATGGTTCGGCGAACGTCAAAAGTTGTTTTCGCAGCTGACAACTGGGTCTTTCCTGGAGGACGGGTCGATTCCAACGACTATCTCGAGAACTTTGACCAGCTATGTAACGGATTGTCTGATTCTGAGGCATCAGCCATTCTCGAGGTGCCGGTCGGAGGATTGGCTTGGTGGATCGCTGCGTGTCGAGAAACGCTTGAAGAAGCGGGACTTCTGCTGGCGGCCAATCAAAACGGCGTAGACCCTGAGCTTGTGAGCAAGCTTCGGCGCCGGGTCCAACAAGATGAAGACGCATTCGCTCCTGCCTTGGCTGACCATAGGATAATGCTCGATGCATCAGCGCTGGAAGAGGTGGGTCGCTTCATTACGCCGGTTGGTTCCCCCCGGCGATTTGATGCCCGTTTTTTCATCGCACGGGCACCCGATGCCCAGGAGCCAGTCCACGACAACAGTGAGATAGTCAGCTGGGAATGGATGAGACCGGCGGATGCTCTCGATCGCTGGTCGAAAGGAGAGATAGCCATGATGTCACCGACAGTTCGAATGATCGCATGCCTCGATCGATACCGCTCGGCTGACGATGCAATGGCAATGGCAAAGAAGCGCAACCCTTACCAACGGGTTCGAGTCGATGACCCTAACGGCCGCTACCTGGTTCTACTTCCAGGAGAACCCGGATACGAGACGGCCGATGAAGAGATCGAGACGGGCTGGGTCCGACTCCACAGCTAAATCAGAGCACCTAACCTCGGTACTGGTCGCACAGTTCGATCCCGCCCTCTTGCGAGAAAGACCGACTGGCGGTGCGTAACACACCATCTTCGCCCTGCCATACCGAAAATTCAGTAACGTAACCGGCTGGCGCATCATTCAAGATTTGGCTGATTCCGCCCTCAGCATCAGGAACGAAATAGACCCCGTTGTATGCCTCACAGGCGAATACCTGTCCGATTTGTCGGAACCCTTCAGCCGGCCCAGTTTCGAAGTTGTTTTCTAAGGTGGCGTTGATCTCAACAGGAAAAATGCCGTCACGATCCCCGGCTTGATATATCCCATTTTCGCCCCGATAGGCCTGGAGCGATTCGCTTAGTTGATCGAATCGGGTACCAGCTACTGCGGGGCCGAGATGTCGGTCCTCGACGCAGGAACTGGTGTTAGCCCAACACCACAAGCCATTCTCATGATCTGCTTTGACCGCAGCAAACAAAATGTTTTGCACTTCTTCCTCATTTGGAGGATCGGCCGGATCGAACTGAACAGTCATAGGCGTGTAGTCGACGATTGTGGCCGGGGCATCTTCAGCCAGAGACGCTTGCGTCGACTCATCTGTTCTGGTCGCCCCAGATTCATCAGCCAAAATGGTTATGGTCGAAAACGACGGTTCCTCGTCGCCATCGCTTCCGCAAGCGCTAGCAAGCAAGATAGCTACAGTCAACGCCGCCGCAGTTCGCGACCACCGCAAAAAGCCAACAATCATCAGAACACACACATCCTAATTCTCAACCGCCAGTTCAACATAGGTGTGCCATCGAGGCGCAGAAACTCGCTCGGAGCTCTCGAAAACAAGACAAACCTGTGTATGTCGAGTGTAGTCCTGAACTGTGCATTCAGACCTTCAACAAATGGATTGATACTGGGACTTACAGGAAACTATCGAACCGGCCATAAAACCACTGGCTAGTAAAATTCGACCGATTTGGGCCCGTCTCCGACTCGATTACCGAAAGTCGCGGCTAGCTGGAACTTTGCCAACTGGGAGAGCCTCGAGCCTCTCAGCCACGATATTGATCACCGTTTCCTGTCGTTCCACCCGACCTTTAACTAACAAGGCCGGGGCGTTTCTTGCTTGCCGGGCATATCGCTTCCAGCAACCTACTGATACAACAACGTTTATAAGCCCTGTTTCGTCTTCTAGGCCAAAGAAGGTCACTCCGGAAGCGGTAGCTGGCCGTTGGCGATGAGTCACCACTCCCCCAACCAGCACTTTCTGTCCGTGCTCTTTTTCACAAAGGGCAACGGCAGGAGTAACTCCAAGATTGTTTAACTGCGATCGTAAGAACTTCGTGGGGTGGCCATCAGGGGCAATCCCAGTAGCCCACAAATCGGCTAGCGCTTCATCGTGTTCGCTCATCCCCGGGAGTTGGGGGGCGGTGACGCCGGTTAGTATCCCCGCTAGTTTGTCGCTACCACCTTCAGCTACTGCGCCGGCTTCCCAAAGCGCTCGGCGGCGTATCACTCCCACTTCTTCCTCACCTTCCCCTGCGGAGGAAAAGAAACAGTCGAAGGCTCCAGCGGTAGCTAGGGCTTCAAGAATCTTCTTCGGAACCTTTCCCCGCCTGGCCACATCTTCAATAGAACTGTACGGCTGACCTGCTTCTATTTTTTCAGCCAAGTCTTTGCCAACATGACGAACCGATCCCAACCCAAGCCGAACCGCCCACCCATGATCGTGGCGTTGGGCCGATATATCTTCGGCGCCGTCAATCTCGATAGCTGCTTCATCCACGCATAACCCATTAACCGCTTGCAGCGGTTCAAGTGACGCTAGAGCTTTCGAGGCGTTCACACACGGGGCCAGTGTTGGAACTCCATGACGACGAGCGTCCTGCACTAATGAATGCGGTGAATAGAACCCCATCGGTTGTGCTCGTAGAAGAGCGGCACAGAACGCAGCCGGATAGTGAAGCTTCAACCAAGAAGATGCGTACACCAAGTAAGCGAAGCTAATCGAATGGCTTTCTGGGAACCCATAGTTAGCAAAGGCAGCCAGCTTGTCCCAGATTTTGCTGGCTATAGCCTCACTTACCTCTCGCTCTAACGCTCCTTGAAAGAAGCGGGCGCGGAGTTGTTCCATTCGCTCTCGTGAACGTTTGGCGCCAAGCGCTTGTCGAAGTTCATCAGCATCGCCTGCGCTAAAACCAGCAACATCGATCGATATCTGCATTAGCTGTTCTTGAAACAGCGGTATTCCAAGTGTCTTTTCCAAAGACGGCTGCAGTAGGGGGTGGAGATAGGTAACCGATTCCTCCCCATTACGTCGCCGTATATATGGGTGGACTGACCCGCCTTGGATAGGCCCCGGTCGAATAAGAGCTATTTCAACTACCAGGTCATAGAAAGTCCGGGGTTTGAGTCGTGGCAATGTGCTCATCTGAGCTCGAGATTCCACTTGAAACACACCGATTGAATCAGCTCGACACAGCATTCGGTACACCGCATCTTCTTGTTCAAGTGCTGCTAGGTCGACTTCAACTCCGTGATGAGTCGCAATCATGTCGATGGCGTAATGCAGAGCAGACAACATGCCTAAGCCAAGTAGGTCAAACTTTACTAGCCCGGCGGCGGCACAGTCGTCTTTGTCCCACTGCAGCACAGTACGGTCAGCCATCCTCGCCCATTCGACCGGACAAACTTCTGTTACCGGACGATCACACATGACCATTCCTCCCGAATGAACGCCGAGATGACGAGGAAGGGTTTCGAATTCGGCTGATAACGCCCGCACATCTTCAGGAATATCAGACTCAGGGTCATCAGAATTCTCAGTATTGGCTGAATCGGATGATCGGCTGGTAGCCCAACGATCTCTCGATTTGGCGAAGCGATCTTGTTGACCTTGGGCATACCCTAAAGCCTTAGCCGCATCACGAACAGCCGAACGACCTCGATAAGTGATGACGTTCGCTACTTGAGCGGCATGGCGTCGGCCGTGTCGTTGATAGACGTATTGAATCGCTTCTTCTCTGCGATCAGACTCAATATCTAGATCAATATCGGGGGGACCGTCACGTTCGGGAGATAGGAAGCGCTCGAACAACAAGCCGAGACTTACTGCGTCGGCTTTGGTGATTCCCAGCACGTAACACACTGCTGAGTTTGCCGCTGACCCTCGTCCTTGACACAAAATGTTTTCTCGTCGACAGAAATCAACGATGTCCCAAACCACTAAGAAGTAGCCGGGGAAACCAAGTTGTTCTATCAGCGCCAGCTCTTTATCTAAATGCTCCCAAGCATTCTCTATGAACGGTGCGTGTCGCGGGCCATACCGCTTAACCCCTCCTTGTTCGACCAGCCGCCGCAAGTAAGCCATCTCGCTCAGGCCATCGGGACACGGGAACGGTGGCAGGTTCGGAGCCATCAACGACAAGTCAAAGGCACAAGCTAGTCCCATCTCAGCCGCTCGTTCTACCACTCCGGGATATCGAGCAAATCGACGTGCTTGTTCGTCGCCGGATCGAAGGTGGGCACTCGACGCGGCCGGAAGCCACCCATCTAACTCGTCCAAAGACCGTCGCGAACGAACCGCAGCCAGCGCAGCGGCCAGCTTCTTTTTCGAAAGCGATGCATAGTGAACATTATTAGTAGCAACTGGTTCGACGCCGGCCTTAAAGGCGAGATCGACCATGGCGTCGTTACGGGCACTATCTATGGGAAAGCCGTGGTCCCATAACTCAACCGCCACGTTCTGGCGACCGAAACGTTCACTAAGACCTGCTAACGCTCTACTGGCGGCAGCGGGCCCCTCTCGCTCAAGAGCCCGAGGCACACTTCCTTTGCGGCAACCAGTGAGGACCAACCAATGATCAAGCTCGGATTGGCTGACCCAACGGTCTAAGTCGGTCATGGTAAATCGAGGCGACCCCTTCTCTCCTGCCAACTGCGATTCGCTAATAACTCGAGCCAACGCTCGGTACCCAATAGGGTCGCGAGCCAAAACCAATAAATGAGAACCATCAGGGTCGGCTTGTCCCTGAGCCGTATCGAGCTTCTCTACCGTGAGTTCAGCTCCGAAAATTGTTGGCATCCCTACCACTCGAGCCGCTTGAGCAAACCGGACTGCCCCATAGAACCCGTCATGGTCTGTTACCGCTAAGGCTTGAAGGTCGAGGCGAGCAGCCTCTTCCACCAACTCTTCGGGGTGAGAAGCTCCATCAAGAAAGCTAAAACTAGAATGGCAATGCAACTCGGCGTATGGAACGCTCGACACTGAACGGCGAATAGTTGGGGGTTCGTATGGTTGACGAACGTAGGACCACGCTGGACTGTCGCCGCCATTAGCTCCCGGCCCATAGTCGGCTGCAGTCGGAGGCTGGCGTGGATCAGCAGGTGAACGCTTTTTGTTAGTTGCCCTATCGGAAAGAGTTTGCTCGATCTTTTTCCAAGGAATCGAAGAGTTTTGCCATCCCATCTCTCAACCCTAGCCCCTCAATCGAACAAACGTTCGATTGGGAGACTAGGGCCAAAAGCTTGCTGTGTCAGGTGGCTATGAGCCGCCCAAGCGAGCGAGCAGCTGATCGAACAAGGCCAGCAAAACACCTTTGACCGACTCCCGATCCCGGGCATCGCAGGTTATAAATGGCACATCCTCGGGCACGTTCAATGCGAATCGGACGGCATCGACTGGAGGATTATGCTCCGGGTCGAATTCATTCAAGGCAACAATGAAGGGAAGATCACGTTGCTCAAAATAGTCGACGGCATCGTAGCAGTCATCCAACCGGCGGGTATCGACCAGGACAATGGCACCTAGTGCGCCGTCAACGAGGTCATCCCACATGAAGCCAAAACGATCCTGGCCCGGTGTTCCAAACAGGTACATTAGAAGGTCTTCAGCTATTGTCACCCGGCCAAAGTCCATCGCAACCGTAGTTGTGGTCTTACTTTGCACAAGCGATGTGTCATCGACACCAACGCTCACGTCTGTGATCGCAGCCTCTGTCCTTAGCGGCGTGATCTCACTCACGCTTCCAACAAAGGTGGTTTTGCCGACGCCGAAACCCCCGGCGACTACAAACTTCACCGAGGTCGGTGCCGCTTGGACTTCAAGTTCTGCTTTAGAGGGAGCGTACGCCATCGATCAATCTCCTGACTAATTCGACATCTCCGGTTGATGCGGTCTCATGTACTTCGAGCAACCCTAGGGCTGCCATATCTCCGACTAAGACACAAACAGTGCCAAGCGGGAGGTTTAGGTGAGCTGATATTTCAGCTGCCGAAACTCTTGCTTCGGTCAAATCCCAGATTTGTCGCTGAACGGGCTGCAATCGATCAATTTTCTTACCGTGATCTGTTCTTTGATCGATAAGTGATTCCATCACTACTTTTGCACCTTTCGAGCGAGTCCGGCCTCCAGTGAGGACAAAGGCGCGAACAAGCGTGCCTTCGGTTTCCTCATGGTCATCTTCTTCGTCTCGGTGGTTGCTCACGCTATCGAAAGAGGGTTCTTCAGCTCGCTAATCAGAGCAGGGGTCAGAGCCGCGCCAGCTCGCTGGCACAACAGGGTCATCTCGTAGGCAATCAGGCCGATATCGCAATCGCTGTCGGCTGTGACTCCCAAGGTTGACCCTTCACCAATTGAGGTGACGAACATATATCCACCAGACATCTCAACGATGACTTGTTCGACTTCGTCGAACTCGAAGCATGCTGCCGCTCCGCTGGTAAGGCTTGTAAGTCCGCTTGTGATTGCGGCAAACTGCTCAACGTTTTCACGTTGACGACCGGCCGATGCAGCTAGTAGAAGACCATCTGACGATACGGCGATTGCCTCTTGCACCCCGTCGGTTTTATCGACGAACTGAACTAGCAACCAGTTGAAATTTTGCGCTTCCTGACTTACTGACATCTTATACTCCTGCTCGTTGTGAGCGAGTCTGCTCGCTGATGATTGAGATAGGTTGATTGGTTACCTTCGAGGTAGAGATTCTTTGCATTATTCGCCTACCTCGTTTTCGGCATCTTCTTTACCTCGCTGGAACTGACTCCACCGATTGCGGCTCTGTTCAGCATCTTCCATGACATCACCTGACGATTCAGCCGCTGCCTTCTGAGGCTTCTTCGATGCCTTAGGCGATCCGGTGGATTTTTTCGACTCTCGTCGAGCGAACCCAAATCCAGCAATAGCCTCTTCGCCTTTTGAGTCAACTTGTCCGCTGCCGTTCGAACCATTTGTCGAGCCCTCTTTGGCCTCGGCTTCAGACTCGTCGCTCTCTGCGCTGACTACTGGCGTCCGACGGGGAAATTCTTTGCCTGCGACTACGGCCTTGTCGGCAGTTTCATCCTCGACTCGTCGACCAAACTGATTTGACGGAACCGAGGCCGGCGTTGTTTCCACCTTCGGTTCGCTAGTTTTCTTTACCGCAGAATCCTTAGCCGGGACGTCGGCCCCAGCGTCAACATCGCCGGTGTCTGCTTCTTCATCATCAGATGATTCCAAGACCGTCTCAGTCGAGTCTGCTTCTGCTTCTGCTTCTGCTTCTGCTTCTGCTTCTGCTTCTGCTTCTGCTTCTGCTTCTGCTTCTGCTTCTGCTTCTATAGACAGATCATCGTCGTTCGTTTGATCTTTCGCTTCTTCGAATCTAGCTCGAGCTGACTCAGCCTGAGCGAGCAGAGCTCGGGCCTCGGCCTCGGCCTCGGCAATTTCAGCCTCGGAAGAAAGGTCAGCTACTGAAATGTCCGAACCTGAAGCGTCTTGTTCGGTTTGAACCTCTGCCTCAGTGATCGTTTTCGGCAACGTGAGAATAGCCTGTAAACCACTACCGACCGGAGACGACGCAAGACGCACTCGAAGGTCGTGTCGACGGGCCAACCGGCCCACAACGAACAAGCCGAGGTATCGAGACGGAACATCGGTTAGCTCGTGTGATTCGTTCAGACGGGTGTTGGCTGCCTCGATTTCCTCCTTGGACATTCCCATGCCTTCGTCGGTTATCCAGATTGTGTAACCATCTTCGTCTTCTTGGCCAGTTACGGTCACATCACTTTGTGGTGGCGAGAAGTTTAGTGCGTTCTCGATTAGCTCGGCCAAGACGTGGGCGACATCGGCGACAACGCTGCCCTTAATGTGTCCGTCGCCCATTCCGCTAGCATTCACTCGGTCGTAGTTTTCGACCTCGGCTAGCGCTGCTTGCACCGCTTGTTCAACCGGAACCGGAGCAGCCCAACGGCGCGGGGTGCGGTCGCCGGCGATAACCAAAAGGCTCTCAGCGTTTCGTCTCATGCGGGTAGCGAGGTGATCAAGCTTAAATAGCGATTCGAGCGTGTCTGGGTCGGTCTCGCTCTTTTCAAGACCATCGATCGAGCGCAACTGACGCTTGAGCAGCGACTGGTTACGGCGACCGAGGTTAACGAACATCTCAGCAGTATTTCGACGACTGACTGCTTGCTCGGCCGCCAGTCGAACGGCACTGTCCTGAACCAAGTTGAACGAACCGGCCAGATCTTCGAGCTCATCGTTGGTATTAACCGTTACCTGCGGAGCTTCAATCGATTCAGGATCGGCTCCCTCGGTATTGATCTCAGCTACCGCTCCCGGCAGACCATCAGTTGCGGCCTTGGATGCAGCCTCGGTCAGCTTACGAATAGGGTTCACGATACTTTCAGCCAAGAATCGTGCGCTGAAGAAGGCAACTAACGCAGCTAGGAATAGAACGCCGAGCGTGATCAGCAGCAGATTGTTGCCTGAGGCATTGATGTCATCGTCAAGGTTCTCGATACCGGCAATCGGAGCAAAGGCAGATTCACTCGACTGTGAAGATACAACAATCCAATCAAATCCATCGAAGCCATCAATGTTTGTATAGAGATCCGGGTTGATCGTCGAGGTGTGGCTCCAAACGAAGTCACCTGTTGCTTGCGATTTCGGCTGCGAATCACCAAGCACGGCGTCGGCCAGGGCTTCAGACACCTGACTTGGTTCCAAGTCTTCGTTCATCATTCGCGCAAGATCGTTGCCGCTCTCAGTCTCGGCGATAAGTCGCCCGTCACTCAAAGCAATAGTGAACTGGACCTGTTCAGACGAGTTGGATTCGGCGATGTCTTGAACAAACGCTATGTCGAGCGACGACTTGAGAACGCCACGAGGTGGTCCGCCGACAGCTGACTGGATTCGAGCCGAAATGTCAACCGAGAACACGTTGGCCGACTCGTCAAACTCAACGTTGCTTATAGAAAGACCATTCTCCCAAGCATCTTGCCACCAATCCTCATCGCTCTGAACAAAGTCACTAGTCGGGTTAGTGAGCGCAGCGTTGAAGCCGTATTCGTCAGTGATGAAGATCTCTCGGAAGTCAGGGCTCTGACCGAGTTCACCGCTCAAATATTGCTTGGCTCGGAAGGCGACTCCGGTGGTCTTTGTTGTTTCGAACCTAGTCTCAAGCGCTTCAATATCTTGACCTACCAGCTCTTGTTCCACTGAGTAAATCCCAGCTTCTCGCGCTCCGTCGACGATCTCTACCGATCGGCTCCAGGCCAAGACGTCTTCTACTCGTTCGACCAAGATCAGGTTGATTTCTTTGGCAACCGACTCAGCCTGGCTCTGACTAGTAACGAGGATCGTCTCCTCAGACAGCAACTCACGGCTCTCTTCGACCTTGGCCGAAGCGTTACTCCTCAGAGCGGCAACACCGAGGTATACGGCGAGACCTAGGAGTAACAATGGGACGATGGCCACGATCATGCTTCGAATCAGGATCTTGCGGCCAATCGATGAGGTGGCTTTTGGCGCACTCATTTTTTGCCTTTCGGTTTAGGGCATTTTTACCCGACTGTTCCTTTGTCATCGGGTCAGAAAAGGGGCGGGTCAATGATCCGTTTGCCCCAACTGCGATCAGAGTTAATTTCTGCCCGCGAATGCCGAAAGGACCAACGGGGTTGGCAGGTTTCTGCCTTTGGAGGGTGCTACGAGCACCCTCATAGCACGAAACATGTCGACGAATAGGTGAGAGATCACCAACCTGTTGAGCCCAACGAAGCACTAGGACTGATGATCCGATGAGTCAAACCGAGAATAAGCAAAAAAGTCGCCCTGGCCTAAACATGCGCCGACTCCGGGCTGGCAACACTATGACGTTCAATGACGTCTTCACTGCCGGTGGCCCAGTTCAAAGCGTGGCTTCGCTATTGCGTGGCCTAGATACCAGAATCGAAGCGGCCCGTGAATCGGACGGCCTAGTTATGTGTTTCACCGTTCACATGCGACATATGACGTTGACGAGCGGCGGAGAAGAAATCGATAGCCCTTCACAAGCCAAACTAGCTGAAGCAGTTGGAGAGCGGCTGGCTGGTCTAGACAACGGCATTGTCTCAGTCGCCGGGCGGGTTAACCAAATAGCCGGATTCGCCGACGGTTTCCGACGCAAAGGAGAGGCAGAAACCATCGGCAATAACATCTTGTCGACCTTGCGCCAACCGTTTGACATCGACGGTCGAATGCATCATTTCGAGTCCCGAATCGGTATCTCGATACTGGAAGAAGACACCCCATCCAGCAATCAGCTACTTAGCTCATCTCTGTTAGCGTTGGCCGAGACTGATACGTCAACCCCATTCCTTCGATACAACGCACGAGTGCAGAAGCGTTACGATCAGCAACTAGCGCTAGGTCACGATCTTGCCCAAGCGCTCGACGATAGAGTACTCGAAGTCGAATATCAACCGGTTCTTGGATTGCGAGAGCGCAAACTTGTGGGCATTGAAGCCTTCGTCCGCTGGAACCACCCAGAACGAGGCATGATACCGCCCGGCCAGCTTGTGCGCTTGGCCGAGAAGACCGACACGATCTATGCCATTGGTCAACACGTTCTAACTGGTTCGATGGAAGCAGCTCGGTCGTGGTCAGAAGCCGGTGTTTTCAACGGGGTCACGTTGTGGGTCAACTTTGCCCCATCAGAGATTCTCCACCATGACTTCCGTGATCTGATCAAAACTCAGGTCGATCGATCGCACGCTGTTTCGGTAGGGATTGATCTTCTAGAAGGAGCTGCTATATCGGAGCGACAGGTTTCTGAGACGATACGAGCTATTGCCCTAGACGACGTCCGTTCGGCGATTGACAATTTTGACGGCGATTTCTCACTACTCACTCGCTCTCAGCAGCTTCCGTTCGACACGCTCAAACTAAGCCATCGGCTGGTATCGACGATCGAACCAGAAAGCGACGGACGTAGAATCGCGGAACTGGCGATCGACCTCGCCCACCGCCGATCGATTGAGGTTGTCGCTGTTGGCGTCGAATCCAAAGAACAACTTCGGATACTCGAAGAAATTGGTGTCGACGCGGTTCAGGGAAACTTACTGAGCAAACCGCTTCCGGCCGATCAAATCGTGCCGTTACTCGAAATCGGAACCTGGATCGACGGCGCCAAGTCGTAGACGTAAGCCAACAACGCGTCTCAAGTTCCCCACGCCCGCTAACAAAACTGGTACTAGTGAGTCGTTGAGGCCTATTTGTCTTTCTTGGTTTTTAGCTGCCCTGCTCGCATTCCATCGAGAATCGGGCCCGCCAATTGAGCAGCGCCGGCAAGCGACGCGAACAGAGTTTCTGTCCGATCGGTGTCGCGATCAAGTCTGCTCATCAACTCGATTCCCAGAAACAACGCAGAAATGGCGTGAGCCAGGTCGGCCGCAGGCAAAATCGCAGCGAACGCCGTGTCGGCCAAGCTTCTTTCCAAAGCCGCCTCGATCATGTCGTCCCATGGCTTGAGTGTCTCAAGAATTCGCTTCCCGACGTCTGAGCTAGCCGACCATCCAGCAACTATGGCGGTTAGAGCTGCATGGTCAGGATCATCAGCATTGCCTTCGTGCAGCTCAACCGCGATCTCAACGAGGCCTTCAAGCGAATCAACCTCGTTCAATCGCTCCTCGAATCGTCCGATTCTCCGGTCGTTAGCTCGGGACAGCGCCGCCAGTAGCAGTTCTTCGATAGAGCCGAAATGGTAGAAAACTAAAGCCTGGTTGAAATCGCCGGTTCGGGCGATAGCCCTGGCACTAGCACCGATTAGGCCCTCTTCAAGGACAGTTTTCAACGCAGCATCAATTATCCGATCGCGAGTTTCTAGGCCAGTACGGCTGCTCTTTCGATCTTTAGTTGTCCCCATCTACTCTATTCTGCCTCGCTGAGAGCGGATTTGATGGATCGGCAGCGAACAATTGCGGAGTCGGCCTTGCCGAACTCGCCACCATTGACTCACTCGGTCGAGCCGAGACAGAGCATTAAAGGGCGCTGGCAGTAACACGCTAAGGGCGGATCGCAGCCTCTAGCTCAACTACCTGCTCGGCTGAAAGTCCGCGATGATCAAGGTCGCTGGTATCGGACTGGTCCAGAAACCGGAGAAAGGCCTCAAGACGGTCCTCGACCAGATACTCACCAAGACGCGACTGTTGCGTTCGGATCGTGAACAAACACCAGCCGGACCGAGCAAGTTTTCGCAATGTTTGGCGCTCACTGCGAAGATACAGATCTTCGAGGCATCGATCGCTGGCGACGATTGGATCCCCGTTTGCAGGTCGAGACGGCTGATGCAATGTCGGATCGGGATGAATAAACCAATTTCTGCGCCAAACGATTTGATCATCTAGCTTGTCTAACAAGTTGTCCACTCGGGCTTGGAGCGAGCTTTCATACCCTGGCACCGGGTTATGTATCGCTCCGAGCGGCCGGTCTACTTTGTCGGACAATCGCCATCGACTCGGAAAACAAAGAGACGCCGCCCTCAAAACCCACCCATCATCGGATCGCTGCAAAAGGCACAGATCTTCTTGTACCACACGACCGGAAAGGTCAAGCGGAGAAAGAGCTGAGGCTGCAAGGACCGTTGTCGGCTGGATATGCCCAGAGGCAACGAGCTCGTCTTGTACTCGGTTGAAGTCTGATTGAAGTCCACGCTCTGCTAGACCGGCTTTAACCAAGTCGAATGTCTCTTGCTCGGCCTCGTGCGCTCCCTCTGCATCAGGGTTAGCTGTAATCAGAACAACATTGCCAGTTTTGGCCAGCAACTGGTGTTTCAAACCCAGTTCGCTCTGACGATTCTGATCATCAACCAACCAAGGCTGGTCACCTAATTGGCGGGTTCCCATCTGAAGCCACGGTTTCGCCGGGTCGATCGAGATCTCATCCATCCAATCCTGGCGGGGTGACATGTGTCAAAGGCTAGCTACGTTGGCCACCTTCGCTACCTTCAGCTGCTGGTTGTGATTGGAAGCACCTGTACCCTGATCACAGAACAACCAAACCAAAATACGCTAAACGACTAGGCAGGCCGAAGGGCTCGCACCAACCAAAACGGTGCGGCGAGTGCGGTCAGAACGGCTTTATGTAAGTCGGATTGTGAGGACCCGTGGATCGCAGTGAAACGGCGCAGATACAACAGAAACTGGAATCTACGATCAGCCAAATCGGCCCTATGGTTGTGGCGTTCTCGGGTGGGGTTGATTCATCGCTACTGGCCGTTGCCGCTCATCAAGTCCTCGGCGACGAGATGATCGCCGTCACTGCCAATTCAGCCTCACTTGCTACCGGAGAACTTGAGCAGTGCGAGCAGTTAGCGGCCGATTGGTCCCTGCCATGGCAGGCGGTTACAACCGATGAGATGACAGATGAGCGCTACGTTGCCAACAATACCGATCGGTGTTTTTGGTGCAAGTCAGCTTTAATGGATCAGCTCGAGCCGATCGCAACCGGACGGGCGGCGACCGTCACGCTCGGTGTGAACGTGGACGACCTCGGCGACCACAGGCCCGGCCAAACTGCGGCTGCTGAACGAGGAGCCCAGTTCCCGTTGGTCAATGCTGGCCTAACTAAATCCGACGTTCGTAGCCTGGCCAAAACTATGGGCTTGCCCATCTGGGACCGGCCAGCAATGCCGTGTCTTTCCAGTCGGCTTCCATACGGCACCGAGGTGAGCCTTCCACTACTAAGTCGGATCGATCGAGCCGAATCGGTCCTGCGTTCACTCGGATTCGATGACGTTCGAGTTCGCCACTACGGAGATACAGCTCGAATAGAAGTCCCAAGCAATCGTATGGGTCAAGCGATTGAGGTGGCCCAATTGGTAGTCGAAAAGGTGTCGGCGGTTGGCTACAAATACGTCACGCTCGACTTAGCCGGACTCCGAAGCGGAAATCTCAATGACGGCCACGTAGCTGACAGCCCAGTAGCGGTCGGCCATGCGACCAATGGTTCTTCACAGTGACATCGCCAGAAGCTCGCATTGATCTTGACCGATCAAACCGAATCGACTTACCAGAAGCTGTCTTCTGCGAATCAAAGACGACTGAGCAGTGCGTTGCAATTGTCTCTGACATGATTGCTCGAGGCGATGACGCTGTCATCGCTACCCGGGCAACGCAAGACCAACAACAGGCATTGGTCGCTTTAAACCCGGAAAGCCACGCTTACAGCACGTTAACTTGGCGACCTCGGCCGATGTCGTCGCGTTCCGTAGCCGTCGTAGCCGCCGGGACATCCGACTTGCCGGTTGCTGACGAGTGCCGACTCACGCTCGAAGCGCTCGGCCACACCACAAGGCAGTTCACTGACGTAGGAGTAGCCGGACTTCACCGACTTCTAGACGTAGTTCCAGGGATTGTCTCCGCCGACGTCGTAGTCGCATTTGCCGGGATGGAAGGTGCCCTGCCAACTGTTCTAGCTGGTCTTATCGCAAAGCCGATAATCGCAGTTCCCACTTCGGTGGGATACGGCACGGCGTTCGAGGGGCAAACAGCTCTTTTGTCCATGATGACGAGTTGTGCTCCCGGCATCGCAGTTGTTGGGATTGACAATGGATATGGGGCCGCCTGCGCCGCCCATCGGATACTCCAGACAATAGGGGTAGAAGCGACTTCTGTTGACCGTGATACACCTGACAAAAAGGAGCGCTAGTTGGCGACTCCTAATTCGGCACCAGAAAGCGCCCTTTGGCTAGATCCTTGTTTTGGAGCCTCGGGCGACATGTTCCTCGGCGTGTTGACCTCACTTGGGGCTTGCATCGACCAAATTTCAACCGAGCTCGAAAAGCTCAATATTTCGGATTGGGAACTGACCAGCGAGCAAGCCACTCGATGTTCCCTAGTAGCGACTCGAGTCAGAGTTTCAACCTCTGACACGTCTCATCACCGCTCGTGGTCCTCGATCGACTCTCTGATTGAGCAGTCCAAGATCGACTCGTTTGCCAGCAACGGTGCTCGCCGTTCGTTTCGCCTTTTAGCTGAGGCGGAAGCGGCAATACACGATGTCGATGTCGACGACGTTCACTTTCACGAGGTGGGTGCGGTTGATGCCATCGTCGACATTGTTGGCAGCTGGGTCGCTCTAGCGTCACTTGTTGCCAAGCAGCAAGTCAAAGAGGTAATAACTGGGCCAGTTGGCCTCGGTCACGGAACAGTAGTTGCTGCGCATGGCACGCTGCCCTTGCCTGCTCCAGCAACAGCTTCGCTATTACACGGGGCGTTGGTCCAGCCGCTTGACGCCGCTGGTGAATCTGTCACTCCGACCGGCGCTGCTCTACTAGCTTCGATGACCGACCGGTGGGGGCCGATCCCGTCCGGAGTCTTACTCAGAAACGGACGAGGCGCCGGTGGGCGAGATCCCAAACACTATCCAAATGTTATTAGTGGGTATCTTCTCGCCATCGAACCGCGTGAAATACGCCATTGATTATTTTCGCATCGTGACTATAACTATCGCAATATTTTGCTTATCGTAACAATTTGGCCACGTTAGTGGCCTTTGCCCCAGTGCTATAGATTCTCACCATCTGTCTATCCACGTTAAATATCGCGAGGGAGAAATTTCTCGTACCGCAAGTAGCAAGCGCTGTTGTTTGCGACCACACTCGGGTTGTGAGTTTCCAACGACCGATCCCAACACCTGCTCCTGCCGTCAATGTCGACGTTCGACGACGGGTCGGACGGGCCTGGCGTGAGATACGGCGAGGCGCCTCAACTACCAACGTGAAAGACCTCTTCTATGGTTCCGGCGAAGAGTTACTCGATATTGCCCTGGCCGATGCGCTGAGCGTGATCTGTCAAAACAGTCCACTGCGAATGGGGGCTCTTGCCGAAGCGCTTCACATAACGCCTGCTTCGACAACGCGAGCAGTCAATTGTCTGGTTGAAAAGGGTCTTGTCGACCGGGAGCGTGATGAGTCCGATCACCGCTCCATCGTTGTTTCTCCCACCATGGCGGGTAGGGAACGATACGGCGAAATCAGCAATCGGGTTCAGCATGGACTGACAGCAATTCTTACTGAGTTCAATCAGGAAGAACAGGTCCAGCTAACCGAATACCTCGAACGGTTCGTCGCTGCGGTTGACAATTTGGCTGCTAACGGCCTCTCTGAGCTACCCGAGTAGACGACCAACCTCAACCTCTACGAACCGGATTTTCAAACTCTGGTATGGACGATTGCTTCAGTTGCGCCGCGCCCACCACTGCAGCCGAACAATCAGTTGAGCCTGGACTCGCACCTCGACGCTATGGGCGGTACGGTTTGTTCCCAAACCTATGGTCGCCACGTAGAGGAGTGCATCAATGAAAGCCGCTGTTCTGAACTCATGCCCTGGTCAACTTGAAATCGAAGACATCTCGATTGACAGCCCCGGCCCACGCGAGGTCCTAATAGAAACGAAGGCGGCCGGGCTTTGCCATAGCGATCTGCATTTCATGGAGGGCCTCTACCCCCACCCGTGTCCAACCGTGCTTGGGCATGAATCGGCTGGCGTGGTGGCCGAAGTCGGCAGTGATGTTCACTACGTCAAACCCGGCGATCACGTAATTACTTGTCTTTCCGCCTTCTGCGGGCATTGCGAATCCTGCATCGGCGGTCGACTATCGCTATGTGAGAACAAGAATACGGAGTTGGTTCGATCTAAAGACGCCCCATCACGACTGAGCCGTAACGGTGAACCGGTTGAAACGTTTCTTCACTTGTCATCCTTTGCCGAGCAAATGCTCATCCACGAGAACGCTCTGGTGAAGATTCGTGAGGAGATGCCAATGGACAAAGCGGCCCTCATCGGGTGCGGCGTCACCACCGGACTGGGGGCCGTTTTTCGAACCGCTAAGGTTGAGCCCGGCTCCACCGTGGCTGTGATCGGTTGCGGAGGAATCGGCCTATCGGCGATTCAAGGAGCCCGAATAGCCGGAGCGAACAAAGTAATCGCAGTCGACCGAGTTACATCGAAGCTAGAACTGGCTCAGGCTTTGGGCGCCACCCATGTTGTCGACGCCAGTGATGGAAACGCGGTCGAGCAGGTACGAGAGCTAACTGAAGGCCACGGAGTTCACTACAGTTTTGAAGCCGTCGGATTGAAAGAAACTGCCGAGCAGTCCTTTCAGATGCTTCGCAACGGCGGCCAAGCAACCGTCATTGGCATGATTCCCGTCGGCACCATGGTTGAAGTTCACGGGGTCGACTTCCTCTACGAGAAAACTCTAACCGGTTCCAACATGGGATCGAATCAGTTCCGTACCGATATGCCACGGTTCGTTGAGATGTACCTCGACGGCCGATTAATGCTTGACGAGATGGTCTCCAAAACAATTTCTCTCGAACAAATCAATGAGGGGTTCGCTGAGATGAAGACCGGAGCGGTAGCTCGAAGCGTAATCGAGTTCTAGCTAGCCCCCATGGCCCCGATCCCAATTCTCGAAACCGAGCGGCTTGTGCTGCGAGGATTCACCTCAGCTGATTTCGAGCCGATGGCAACGTTCTACGCTGACCCTATTTCCAAGTTTTACGGCGGCCCGTGCAACCGGGCCGACGCTTGGCGAAGGTTTGCGGTTTTCCCAGGCCACTGGCAACTTCGCGGCTATGGGCCATGGGCGCTGGAAACGAAATCAACCGGACACTTCATCGGAATCTGCGGGCCTTGGTATCCCGAAGGATGGATCGAACCTGAAATAACTTGGGCTCTTCTACCTGAGCATCAGGGTAATGGCTATGCCACTGAAGCGGCCAAGCGCTCCCTTCAAGCCGCCTACGCCGACTTCGGTTGGTCGACTGCAGTAAGTGTGATCGCTGTTGACAATGACCCGTCAGCAGTTTTGGCCCGCAGGCTCGGAGCTGAAGTCGAATCCTCGCTGGAATTACCGAGCGGACCACACCACGTTTATCGTCACACTCCAATGGCGACACTCTGAGTATCTCACCACGTTCTTTGCTTCCGTTGGCGTCGACCAGTGCGATACTTAGACATAGTTCTCGTAAATATCGCTATAGCGATCGAGGCCACCTAACCCTGGCCATCGCAGTTTTTCGCTCGCCAATCTGAAACCAAGGTCGACGCCGTCAGATGTGCTAATCGATGGCGATGCAAACGACACTAACAAGCCGGCAGCAAACGCGTCGCCGGTGCCAGTGTCGTCGACGATCTGGTCCGCTCTGAGCTGCACCGGATTCTGGAAGATCCGATGTTCGAAGCCAGACTCTGAATCAGCAAAGATTTCGACTCGATCAGGTCGCTTCAAAACGATGGCCGGTGAGGTAGGAGCCATCGGGCGGTTACTGGTTGCCTTGGCGTGATACAAATCCCGATCGGTTCGGTTGGTATAAAAGTCGAACTCGGTCTGATTGAGAAACAACCAATCGGACAGCTCTAGCATCGAGTCGACCCCCACTGGTACGGGCGAGTTGGTCCATTGCGCTCCCGGGTCGCTACACAAAAGCGTTGATGGAGATACTCGTTTCACTTCTGAAAGTATGTCCAGCAGCGGGCTCATATCGGCAAGGCCAGCGAATGAGGTAACGAGAACTACCTTTGCTTCACAGAGATACGAAACAATGGCTTGCTTGTTTCTTATCAAGTATTTGAGGACGGATCGGTTCGCTCCTGGGGACGTCAACAAGGTTCGTTCCCCATTATTGGTGCGGGAGATGCAAACCCCGGCTAGATCGTCGCTGTCGAAGATATGTCGATCATCTATACGTAAGGACGCGAACCATGAACGTAGCGACAACCGGTCTGCGCCCGATTGTCCGCGAACCCCAACCAAGCCGACCGTCACCTCTGCACCGGTTGCCGCTATTGACGCCAACGTATTTAGCGATGACCCACCAACGCTAGCGATGGACTCGTAATCGCTAATTGCTTCAAGCGCTTGAACAATTTCGGCCGGCGTTGCGGTTCGCTCCGAGCCAGGCTCGATCGAATCGAAAACTTCGTCCAGTCGATTGTTGTGGCCTCCAGCTGGGTTTGTTGAGAAGTTATCGAGGACAATGTAATCAACATTTACCGCTCCGATCCCAACTACGTCTGGCATAGCTGGTTCTATTGAACCGAGCGATCGGCCGCCGGGGCTTGATCGGCAGTGGGTCTATCCGGACCTTCGGATTCTTCATCGGCTGAGTCCAGAAGTCGAACCGAGTCGACCTGGTACTCGATGGAAGACTTGGCTGGCAGACCACCCGGACTATGACAGGCAATTGTGGGCACTTCTCGGCCCACCGAAACGATGACCTCCCACTGCTGCCCTTCCGATTCCACGACCCAACGGTGCTCTTGGGCTACACCGCCACCAGCTTCGCTTCTGAGACGTACCGAGCGGTCGGTTTCGTCAAAGCTCCATCCGATTTGAGACCACACAGCCCGCTCAGCTGTCTGAGCTGCCCCTCTTTCCGCCCCCCACCATCCGCGACAACTGCTAACAACATCGACAACGTCGGTTGTCTTCGACAGAATTTTTGCTAGCTTATCGACCGTCAGATCTGCCCACATCCGACCGTCGGGGAGAGTCATAGCAGTCGGAGCGAAACGATGCCCGCCGGTGTGGCTAACTTTATAGACCACCGCATTTTCAATCGCCTCGACGTCATTGGCGAATCTCATTCCCTTGCTACCGCAGCAGATATCGTGCGAGCCCTGGGTGCAGACAATCAGCACGGGCGATGTCACTGGGCCTTGATCTCTTACAACTTCTGAAAGCTGGGGAGACAACTCGGCTCCGATCGGGTGCGCAGCCAACAATTCTGCGAAACCTAGCAGGTCACCGGCCATCACCTCGAAACGGTAGTGATCGACGACCTGCTCTTTGGTCTTATTCGAAGAGCCCGAGACTCCACCAAGGCCAGAGATCGCGTCAGAGCTAGAGACGCAGTTGCGGTCAAAAACGTTGACCGCAACCCCGCCGCCAGATACTACTTGGCTGGCAACCTCATCTGAGGAAGCAGAGGCTAGAACGCGGGTTGCCGTTGACGACTGGTCGAAAACTTCCTTTACCCCATTCAAGGCTGGATGGTTAAAAACCGGTTTTGGCCATGGGAGTGGCGTTTCAACTAGCACAATGCGATCAGCCCGAATCGCAGTTCCCACTGGATCGAGCTCAAGGCTACGGCTGAAGTCAGAACACAAGACCGAGCTATCGGAATCCGGCAACAGGTCTTGAAGTGATCCCATCAAGGCAGCTTACCGCGATGGGCGAACGAGGCTCACTTCTTCAACGCAACCAGAGTGCTCAACCTCAAGAGCCAGCGTTGGATTGTGATCAAGCCTCGGCTCACTTCTCCAACGCAACCAGAGTGCTCAACCGGGCAAGCTAGTTACCAAAGCTGGCTATGAATAGGTAGCTTCAATACTCCAAGTGCCTCTTTCAATAATTAGTAGATGGGCGGATTGATCTTCAAGCACTACCTGTAGTCGAGCCTGGCGACGACTTGTTAGCGGATCCCACCAACGTTGCTCTGACGGCCATGGGCCAGCCCATTTACCAATTTTTTTGGTACCAGAACTAACGGGACGATGACCGACCAGCATTACCAATTCAAAGGGGGTGTCGGTTATCTCACCTCGAGCATTAACTGTAACTAACTCACCATTAGCATCAAGCAATTCAACCGGTACTGGGTCTACATAAAATCGAGCTGGTGATGGCATCGGCAGCTGCCCAGGCCACGGCTCGACAACCCACTTCTTGTCTGCTGCAGGCCGTTCTTCAGCTAAGTTAACGGCAACAGCCGGGATTAACGCTAGCTGTTCCCCTGGTCCGACGCCTCCCCGGAACTCAGGCACAGTAATAGAATCAGACCCAAGAAGGGCCTGGAGCCGAGCTACCACTCGACTAACATCATCGGCCTTAGCCTTACTATCGATAGAAAGGCCACCACCAGAAAAACCATGCCCTGAAAGACTGAGCTGCCGACCAACCGCTGGAACCACCTCGTCCGGAATCAGCGTGAGTCGCAGTATTCCTGATGACGGGCGACCAGCGCTCTGATTAAGCCAACCATCCAATTGCCAACGGGCCCTATCAGCTACCGCAGCCGCTGAAAGGGTTCCGGCATGTCGCCATAACCGTTTTTGGATCTCCCCATTTTCAGTTTCCGCTTCTATCCCAACTCGGGTACAGGCCAATCCTCGTGAACTCAAGGCTTGATTAAATTCATCCGCTAAAACTTTGACTGCAAAGGCGCACCGTTCGATTCTTTCTACTGGAGGTTCAAACGTCCACGTCGATGCCAGGTCCAACGCCGGACGCCGCAGATCAGGCGGATAGCCATCTTCACCTTGCGCTAGCCGGTGCGCTAATTGACCGTCTCGACCAAAACGACCAACGACATCGGCAGAAGAGAGCTGGGCGAATAACCCGAGCGTTCGTAGCCCAAGATGGCTTAGTGTTTCTACCAACGCTGGCATTTCTAGCGCCGCAATATTGATACCAGAGAGAAAGTCGGCGCTACCACCAGCGGGAATAATAGTGACCGCTCCGGAACTCCTGCTGACTGTTGTTGATGCTTTCTCGTAGGTCGAGGGAAGGCCAATTGCTTTAGCCGCTAGGTGAGCGGCAAACGTACCGTCGGCAATCGCCACTCGGGCCTTAGCCCGACGAGGCACCGCAACCAGAGCAGTATTCAGCATGTGGTCGGCTAAGGCATCGTCACCACCAAAGAACCGAGACGGGCCACGAGTTGGGAAGCCGACAAGACCAGGTCCGGCAACTTCGACTCGAGGAGTTATGGCATCAAGAGCGGCAACGACCGGTTCGAAAAGACGAGCTTCTCGATCAACGTCACGGTTGAGCATGGCTATGTCAGGGCATAAAGATTGCGCTTGTCTTCTTCGTTGACCAACCACTACCCCATCGTCACGAGCCGCTTGAGATGTGGCGAATACTCTGTTAGCGACAAGAACTGCTGCTGGTTCCTCCGGAGGTACTCCCCAAGTGATAACTGGCCAGTCGGGGCACCAAATAACAGCCATACGCAAACCTGGCAACGACCTTACTCCCTCACCAGTGGGGCCCGATATCGAGTCATCGCAAAGTCGAGACCTTTCCCGGTGCCGTCTAGCTCGGTGCCGTCTAGCTCGGTGCTGCTGTTAGCAGCTTCGATTGATCCACTAGCCCCGGGCAACCATACGTGAGCTTGCTGATATCGAGCCATTGATCGGCGACCAGTAGCGGCAACCGATACCAACCGACGCTGTAACCGCCCATGACCCTGGCCAGTTCCTTCCCATCTATGGGTTGAAGCGGTGAGCGACACATCAAGCGCTTGAGGCCAGGACCGTCCACCGTCCAGGTGGAAGAGGAGCGTTTGTTGTTCACGAGCGCGCCCGCTAAGGCGCCTCGCTTCAACCCCTTTAACTCTCTGAGCGGGATTAATGCAAACAATCTCAACCGCCTCAATTAACCAAGCGACAACGCTTGCGAACTGAGGAGCCGGTGGAGTTTCAATCACAAGGATACGGTCGAGAGGTATTCCATATTCGCTAGCTGCTAGCAAACCAAGGTCTTCTAAACCGACAATAGCTATCCAGCCATCAGGGCTGAGGGCAGCTGAGACCAACGAAAACGCCACCGACCATCCCCCATCACCGCTTACCCCAATCGATGAACCAGGAGCTAGCCCTCCAGTGGGAAATAACATACGCAAAGGTTCAGGAACAGCCACATAGCACTCACTGCGCAACGACACCGACGCTACTCGTTGTTTCAACGCAACAAGATCCGAATCGGTAGCCGATAGTGAAGGGCGAGTACTACCCCCAGCATTGCTGTTGTTCGAACCACTACTGTCTGAATCAGTATTCAGCGAAGGCTTCTGAATAGATGTTCTTTGCATGATCATTCCAGCCTACCGAACATATGTTCGATAGTACAAGAGGTAGGCTGACATCGGCTGAATAAGGCCGAAATGGCCATTTGCCAAAGAGAACTAGGAGAACGCTAATGAGTCAAGACAGCTGGAAAGACGTAAAAGGTAAAGTCGAAGGGCTTGGACTAAAACTCAAGCTCCACCTCGAACAAGAAGCCGACGAGACCAACGACGAAGTTAACCCTGGCGACACCAAAGCGGCAATTGAAGAACTGGGAACGAAGCTACAAGATGCCTTTGCCAGCTTTGGCGCCGCAGCCAAAGATCAAGCGGTCCGAGACGATGTCAAAGACATTGGCCTCACGCTCAAAGACGCTATGTACGAGACGCTATCGACCGTCGGTGGCGAAGTTAGTGAAGCAGTCAAAAAGGCGCGAGGCGAAGCGCCTTCAACCAGTGAGGCCGATGCTGGTACTAGCACCAGCGATAGCACAGACAGCTAAAGGTACTCGTTAGTCCTGAATCCCATGACCACAATCGTTCGGACGCCATTCTGAGCAAACCAAAAACGTCGGCCTTTCGACCCGAAGTTCGACGAGTACTACCGGTCATGGTTTTACTACGCTTCGTTGGAAACGTCGGCGGACGGATGATGTTTTCGTTCCTTCCGGCGTTTTCACGAGGTACTGGGTTCAGTATCGACCAACTCGCAACGTTTCTCTCGTTCCGAGAACTATCTGGACTCGCCGCCCCCTACATCGGCCGACTATCTGACCGGGCCGGCACAGCGAAAATAATGATCGTCGGTGGCGCCCTGATCGGCCTTGGCCTACTCCTCATGCCTTTAGGCGCCACAGGCATAGTTATTGGCTTAGGTGTTTGGGGGTTCGGGCAAATTGCCTACCACGTTGCCATGAACGCTTGGGTGGCAAACGAGGTCTCCTATAGCCAACGAGGTCGGGCGACAGGACAAATTGAAATGTCTTGGGCCGCAGCGGCCCTAATTGGCTTACCCCTCGCCGGGCTGCTTATCGATAACTTAGGCTGGCGAGCCGCTCCCCTAACCTTCGGCTTGCTCAGCTTGCCACTTACATTCATGCTGGCCCGCCGTATCGATACAACCACAGCGACTGATTCAAAGTCTACTGAAGCAGTGTCGAGCCTCTCTCTGGCCGGGTGGGCCACGTTGATTAGCTTCGGACTAATGAGCCTGACGTTCCAACTGCTTGTATTCACACATGGAATCTGGCTGGAACAAACCTATTCTTTTGACCCAACTCAAGTGGGGTTCGCCATTGCCATCGTCGGACTTGCCGAATTGGTCGGATCTTATGGATCGTTTCGATTCACCGACGACCTGGGCAAGAAAAGCTCCATCATAGTCGGCATCTCGGTTTTGGCACTTGGCTTGGCCGGGCTCGTAGCCCTTAACAGCCCACCCTTGTATTTCGGGCTGGGGCTTCTCGCCCTCTCATTCTTGGGGTTCGAGTACGCGATCGTATCGGCTATTCCCCTAATCGCTGAACTACACCCTCAGGCCCGGGCTCAAACCATTGGCAGAGCTGTTGGCTTGTCCGTACTTGCTCGCGCCGGTGGGAACCTGATAGCCGGAAATCTTGTCGAAGACCACGGTTTCGACTTCGTCCTGACCATCGCAATCGTTCTCGCTGCCGCCACTATTGCTATAATCGTTGGCTTCGTTCGCGAGCCCGACTCCTTACTTCCAGCCAGCTAGAACCAAGGCGACAATCAAACAAATCCTTTCAAACCGAACCAGAACTCATTTCGAATCGGTCGAAAACTTGATACCCGCCAACAACTGACTAGCAGTTCACGCTACCTTAAACGTGCACATCCGTGTCGATGAAGGAGCGAACTGTGGCCCTGACCACCAAACCAGATCGTGGGGAGACAGATTCGCGGCCGTCACAAGCAGGCTTGACCGCACGGCCAACATCGCTCGATGATCACAACGCTGCCGCCATCATCGATGATGCTCGAACCGGGTCCGAATTAGCTTGGCGAACTATCGTAAGCCACTACGCACCAGCGCTCGAAGCGTTTGCTGCGTCCAAACACGTTGAGGATCCAGCTGGCACTGCTAGCACTACATTGCTCGACTTCGCTCGATCTGTTGGCAACTTTCGTGGCAGCGATAAACGATCGCTCGATGCGTATATTTATCGAATCGCCCGGAACCGGATGACGGATGAGTTCAGGAAACAGTCAATCCAAACCGTAGAGCTTCCCGATGACCCAAAACTCATCGATCAGTCAGCGCTCGATATCGAGAACAGCATCGCCACCCGAGATTGGGTGGCTGACGCACTGGAAACGCTATCCAATGAGCAACGTCAAGTAATCGAGCTTCGAATCCTAGAAGATCGGTCAGTAGCGGAGACGGCTGTCTTACTCAACAAAAACCCTGGAGCTGTCCACGTTCTTCAGCATCGAGCCATCAAAGCCCTGCGAATTGCGATGGCTGCGGTAGCGCTTCTCGTTCTCTTTTTCGGTATTCGATGGTTAACGCAAAGCCCAGTAAGAATCGTTGATTCAACGCCTGCCAACCAAGTCGACGTTCCGATCCAAGATCTGCGTGAAGAAGCCGACGAAACTGAATCCGCTCCACAGGTGCTTGAATCTTCGGAGGACGACGGCGGCGAGGTTACTGTCTCCGCTCCCTCCACCCGTGAATCAAACGACACCACGACCACAATTGAACAAACAGGCTCCGACAACGGTTCCGAAATCTCCACGATCGACGGTACCGCAACTAACAGTCCAACTCCGGTTGACCCGTCGCAAAGTGCAACGTCGACCGGTCCAACAACATCTATCGCTCCACCACAAGACATAGCACCTTCGACTACGGTTGCGCCCACCCAAGAACCTGCTCTTGTCGAACCCACCCCCGCTCCAACGACCGCCGCTCCATTGCCGGTTGCGATCCCATGGGGATGCGAAGTACAACTATCGGGTGTACGAACTCAGGGAGTCGAGGTTCACGAACCAACCGCCGTTTTCGCTGATTCGTATGCTCTGCTCGATCAATTCGACAACGTCGTAATCGTCGTATCTGACCCACAACAAGTCGAGGGTCCCGAAATCGAGTTTGAGTCGATCCCGGGCGGATTCGACATTACTGAGATTTATTCGGTGTCGGCTGTTGAAGACGGAGTCTTGTCTAGACCCCGAGTCTGCTCTCGGGTCGGGTAGTCATCCGAACAATCTAGATTCGCCTAGTTTTGCGGAACAAAGGCTTTCTAGGTCGAAACGATGACCCATAGTCGGTAACAGTTCCAGTTGGAACGACAGGACGGGTTAACGCAGCTTTAGGGTGAAGGCGCCGAGGCGGTCTAAGGTTGACGAGACCAAATCGAAGTGATCGTCATCCCGGTAAGCGCCAACAATGGCGCCACCAGAACCGGTGAACGTGCTTTGGGCGTCAAGACCGGTTGCGGCGTCAACCAACTCTAATTGCTGCTCGCTCAACGGCGCTAACGAGCGGCGTAATCGCATATTTTTACCAATCAGCTGCGCCAGTTTTTCGGAGTCTCCCCACCGAAGTGCCGCCTCTCCTTCGACCACCAAGGCGGCCAACTGCCGGAGAGTGTCTCTAGTCGTTGCATCGCCGTTGTCGTATTTTCGTCGAAGCTCCCGGTGATACACGTCACTGTGCTCCGCTGCTTCCGCTCGATAGGAAACAAACAGTGGTGGCAGATTGCCCGGATCAAGCTGGGTGTAGCGACCAACCGCTACCCCGAACCGAGGGTCGGTGGTCATCTGACCAAAGTCCATCGCTACCAAACCGCCAAACGATTGAACGACCCGATCCTGGAGACCGGCCGTTATCCCAAGCTGTTCGGTTTCTACTCGTAATGCAATCGTGGCCAGGATGTCGCTCGGCAGCTCAGTGCTGGTGTGACGACACAGGCATCGGAGACAGGCGATGATTAGCGCCGATGAGCCGGCAAGCCCAACCTGGCGGGGAATGGTTGTTTCGTAGGTGAGTCGAAACGAACTAGCTTCAAAGTCAATCGAGTTGCCGATTGAATCCGAAACAGCCTCGTTGCTGTCTTTCAACAGGGACAAAGAGCGAACACCGATTGGATCTTCCTTGCTCCCGTCGGTTTTGCTGCGACCGCCGTCAACCGCGACAACGTCAAAAAATGTCCGAACTGCGGCGGCGAGGAGATTGCGCCCATCTCCATAGCCGTGGCGATCGATATCGGCTACAAGCTCTCGTACCGACACCCACCCTCGGCCTCCATCGGCCGGTTCAATTTCAAGGCGATCGTGTGGCTCTAACGTAACGGTTGCCTCGAACTCAGAGATGGTCATAGCCAATGTTCGGCCACCGTATCCATCGGAGGGGTTCCCTAAGATGCCAACGCGGGCCGGCACCCGTTCGACAATTGAGGTGTCAAACTCGGGCTCGGTCATAGATGCGGAATCGAAGGTATCGGAAGCAACCTGTCACCTGCCCCCGGAGGGAGCTGACCAGGCAACTAGGCGAAGGATTCAGGGGTTTGCACTTCGACCCCTGGTCGATAGTAAGTGTGGAGTTCTTCGATAATTTCTTTAAGTCCAATTGAATCAGAACCGCGGGCGACCTTTACGGTGACAGCCTGGGCGTACACGTGAACTTCGTCGACTTGGCCAGTTTCTAGCAGCCGGCGCGCAATGACGTCTGGGGGTCGGTCGCCGAAGATCTCAGCATCCTTGGAGTAGCTTTCGTGACCCATTCCGGTGAACGAACGGTTCGTCTCGAATCGGACGTAGCCAGCTCGGCTTGACTTCGTTTCCACCACGGTTACTGGTTCACCCATAACGCTGCATCTGTCCATTCCTCTGGGTCAGCCGCATCGGACCGATCCAGTAGAGTCCTGACTTATCTACTGGCTATGAGAATAGCGTTGATTTGGCCTGATCCGGCCACCACGACCGGTCCGCTGCGACGTTGTAAACCACTGATGTTCGAGCCGAACTCAGCTAGATGAGCCAATGGTCACTGTGCTCAACCGCCTCGGCTCGGGTTGACCATGATTCTCGGTAAGAAGTCCGACCCGGAGCGGCTGAGGCTAGCGACGACCAGATGACGAACAAGATCGCCCCCATAGGCTTAGACAGTGACCGCACCTGCCCGTCGGGGCTTCAAAACCGCCGACGGAACGAATCAAGGCGCATTCGGGCCGACCGAATGGGGTTTACTCGGCGCCAATTCTTTGATCTGGGGCTCATCATTTCTCTGGATCAAGATCGGTCTCGACGTTCTGCATCCAGGGGCAGTAGCGTTCATCCGGATTTTTCTCGGCGCGACGGCACTGAGTTTCATCCCGTCAGCTCGACAACCTGTTCCTCGAGATGCGCTTCCCATCATTGCGGTCATCGGTATCGCCGGTTCTCTTCTTCCCGCGATCTTGTTTGCTTTTGCTGAACAACGCATCGAATCGTCGGTCGCTGGCATGGTGCAATCGACGGGTCCATTGTTCATTTTGGGCATCTCGATTGCGATGGCCCGCAAGACGCCGGGCCGAATACAGATGATCGGGCTATTTATCGGATTTGTCGGTGGGTCGATGTTGGCGCTGCCCAACGTGACTGGGGCCGATGCCGAGCCGCTTGGTGTTTTCTTAGTTGTCTGCGCAGTCTTCTGCTACGGCGTATCGAGCAACATCACACCACCCTTGGTCCAGGAGTTCGGCGGTTCGGCGGTAATCATGCGAGCGTTGTGGATCAGCACCGCAGTACTTTTTCCCTACGGGGTCTACGGTCTGTTGAACTCGGGCTTTTCGTGGATGGCCGTTATCGCCATGACCATGCTCGGCATCTTCGGAACCGGGATAGCACGCACGTTCTTTGCCGTGTTGGCTTCACGGGCCGGAGCGCCTCGAGCCGCTCTCGTTAGCTACTTTGTTCCCGTAGTTGCTGTCCTGCTCGGCGTTATCTTTCGAAATGAATCCGTCACCGCAATCGAGCTCGTTGGCCTCACCCTAATCTTGTCTTCGGCAAGCTTCGTCAGTCGGGCCCAACAGTCTAACCCTTCTCACACGTATCAGAAGACCTAATCGAATCCCACTAGCGAAACCGGCTCTTTCGTCGTCAAGTCCCGGCTTTTGGCGATGGCCCAAAAAGCAAGAGTGATTGAGATCAGAGCCAGTCCGATGTGGACAGCTATGAACTGGGGCGAGTGGTCAGCAATTGCGATCCCTACGCCCCGCACGATCCAGACTCCGATAGTAAAGACCCCGAGCGCGACGATCGACGTTTTTGCCACCACCGGCTCTCGTCTCAATACGAGAACAGCAAGTACAAGGCCTGCTAGCCCAACAAAAACCACGGAGCCAGCCAACGACCAACGGCTAGCAACCGATAGGCCGCCGTCAGCCGCGACCAGATTTCTCAGTCGACCTCCCCAGACAAACAAGGTCCAGAGAGCAAGAAGGACCGGAGCGATCCATCGCCTTGGCCGGTCTTGGCTCGATAGTTCGGGCTGTTTTTGAGCCTGAGCTGTCACCACATCAGTTTCGTGTTGTGACCGCACGATCCGCAACCTCGTATGACAATCAACCACAGTTCGATTCCCTGATGGTTCCACAATGACCGTTCCGGCAACGAGGGACTTGGCGTAGCAGCCAGCCTAGTTCGGTGCCGTTTGGCCTCAGCTGACAGTTCAGGGGTATTCTTGGCCTCTATGTCTGAAATCACTCTTGAGCAATTTCGCAGCGAAGCAACAGACTTTCTAAACCAGAACGCAACGTTGAAGGCTGAGGTTAGCGAGTTCGTGTGGGGAGAGGGGCCCGACGATCCGGCACTGTTCGAAACCGTAGATCGAGAGCAAGAACGAAAAGAGTTGTCCCAAGCACAGCAATGGCGAGCGAAAAAGTTTGACGCCGGTTTTGGGTGGATAACCGGCGATCCAAAGCTGGGCGGTCGGGGCCTAGCCCGGGCCTTCGAGCGCGCCTATAACGAACTCGAAAATCGCTACGAAGTTCCCAACCAGAGCTTTTTTGGTATCGGTCTAGGCATGGTGGCGCCTACCATCGCCGATCACGCCGATCCCGAAATTGCGGCCGACGTGCTGCCGCAGATGTATCGAGGCGACATTGTCGGTTGCCAGCTTTTCTCCGAGCCTGGAGCCGGATCCGACCTCGCAAGCTTGCAGTTAAAGGCCGAACGGGACGGAGACGAATGGATTCTCACCGGTCAAAAAGTATGGACATCGGGCGCCCACTATTCGGACCTGGGAGAAGTTATTGCTCGCACCGACCTTGATCTACCAAAACACAAAGGGTTGACTGGTTTCATAGTTGATATGAAAGCGCCGGGCGTCGAGATAGTACCGCTCCGACAAATGACCGGTGGAGCTAACTTTAACGAAGTGTTTTTCAACGAGGTCAGGGTTCTCGACACGCACCGCCTCGGCGAGGTAAACGATGGCTGGCGAGTCGCTTTGACCACGTTAATGAACGAGCGAGCGTCTATCGGTGGGGGTTCAAATGCCGGTGGCGGATTCACCCGACTAAAAGAAATGGTTAAACATTTCGAACTAGACAACGATCCACTGATCCGCCAACAAATGATGGATATCTACATTCGGGGCCAAGTCTTACGGATGAATAATCAACGAACCATGGCAGCGCTTAAACGGGGCGAGTTGCCGGGGCCGGAAATGTCGGGGGCCAAGCTTCTGCTTACCGAAAATATGCGACGCACCTCCGCATTCGTTTCGAGCGTACTCGGACCGAAACTAGTGGCAGATTCTGGCGAGTGGGGCACGTTCTCCTGGGCCGGTTATGTTCTCGGCATGCCAGGCATGGCAATTGCCGGAGGTTCGGATCAGGTGCTTCGCAACATTATGGGTGAACGGGTTCTTGGCTTGCCGAAAGAACCGGGTATCGATACCACAAGTCCGTTCAAAGACCTAACTGTTGGTACCCAACGCTAAGCCACGGCGAATCAACGGCACCGACGATCGACGTATCTACAAGGCGGCCGAGATGGCTTCGGCCGCCGCCGCTGCTCCCGAACTTCCGATTGGCGACCCCATAGATAGTAATGCTGCCTCAACCGTTCCGATTGTTCCCAGGATCATCGGCGGGTTTAGGTGACCCATGTGGCCGATCCGGAAGGTTTCGCCAACCAAATCTCCGATACCAACTCCGAGAACCAAACCGGCACGCTCCTGGCAAACTCGCCGTAATTCAGTTGCGTCAATTGAACCGGTGCGGATGGCGGTCACTGCGGTCGAACGGTTAGATCGATCTTCGATGTTCGGTTCAATTCCTCCCGGAGTCGACCACGCCTCAACCGCAGCCCAGACAGCTGAGGCCAAGATCGTATGACGATTCCAAACTGCTTCGATCCCGCCTTCCTCTTCGATCATGGCCAAGGCTTCGGTGAGCCCATACATGTGAGACACCGGAGGCGTTCCGGCGTAGTACTCGTAGTGCACCTTGACATTCATTCGAGAGTTCCAGTCAAGGTAACCGATACGAAGGTCAGCGCTCTCGTTGGCGGCAACAGCTTTGTCGTTGGCCCAAAGAAAGCCAAGGCCGGGGGGAACCATCAAACCCTTTTGGCACGCGGCTACCGTGATGTCGACTCCCCAGTCATCCATGTAGAACGGCTCGCAGCCGAATGAAGCAATGCAATCGACCATGAAAAGTGCCGGATGGCTAGCAGCGTCGATAGCAGCCCGGATCGCCGAAATATCGTTTCTGACACCAATGGCCGTGTCAGTTTGGACGCAAAGGATGGCCTTGATTTCATGGTCAACATCTTGATCTAACCGATCTTGTACCGCAGCGGCATCAATCGGACCTCGATCGGAGCCAGGAAGAACTTCGACTTCGATGCCAGACAACGCGGCCATCTCTCCCCAGATGACGGCAAACCGGCCGGACTCGAGGACGAGAACAGTGTCGCCGCGGCTCAACGTGTTGCATAGTGCCATTTGCCACGCCCCGTGCCCGTTCGAGATCGGGATAAACGTCTCGGCGGTCGTATGGGCCAACTGAGGTAACGTAGCGAAAATGTGCTGCGACATTTCCATCATCTCGTCCGAGTAGATGTCTCGCATGGGGGCGGCCATAGCCCGAAGTACCCGATCTGGAATGATTGAGGGCCCGGGCAGGGCTTCCATTGATCGACCGTATTTGAGTGAGCCGCCCACCTGTGAAGAATCGTTCATAGAGGCTGACTCTAGAGGCGAAATCGGCAACCTCCGAGCCCCATCGATTTACGCGCCCAGCTCGGCGTTGGCGGAGTTGTCGCCCAGCTTGGTGATTCCGATGTCGGCGCTTCCTCCAGCGGTAACTCCTTGATCAAATTCCTCGGGTCTCACTTCGGCCCGACGACTATTGCGCAATTTATAGGTCGCTCGCAGTGCTTCATCGGCCTCGGTATTGGTTGGAACGAGGGCGTTGGTGCTCGCCGCCTCAGCTTCTTGAGCTTCCGACAAACGATCGATTACTTCGATGGCCCAACCAACTGCATAGCTCATTCGCGACCGGGGCCGATCTCTCAGAATGTCAGCTCGTAACTGAGGTAACAGGTAGTCGACCAAAGTGCACGTTAGTTTGGCGTCGATTTCCGACCCCCAAATAATGACCCGGGAATACCCTCGACCAGTTCGGTGAGCTACTGAGCATTGATTGATTTGGCCGACTCCGGTATAGAGATGGACTACGCCACGAATAGCGTTACCCCAACCATCGACTTCAACCGGATGCTCTTCCATTTTCGACGTGGCCCGATTGAGTTCGCTGTCTTCGATGTGGTGTCTGGTTATTAGTGCCTGAGCCTTGGCAAAAAAGGCATCGCGCTCTGGTTCATGTTCCGTGCTAGCGGCTTTATCAAGCATGGCTCGCACTTTGTCGATCAGACTGTCCCTAGACACAAAACCAGTATTGCCGCTCAAAGTGACATCGACACGACAATGAGGCGTTTCGCAAAAGAACTTCATTCGCTCTGGATCTAGTCCCTAGTCGAGTCAAGCCGAAACCCAGTAGAAGGTCAGCAACAAGAGCGTTCAGCCAGCCCAAACTGTCTCGTCGAACACGATGCCATTCTCTAAGGTCTTGTGGACCGGGCACCGCTTTGCGATTCCGATTAGACGTTGCCGGACCTCCTCGTCAAAGTCTCCGTCGATAAAGATCTGCGACGTTATTTGATCTACCAAGCCGGTGTGATGTTCCTCACAGTTTTCGCAATCGTCGACGTGTACCCGGTCGTAGCGATACTCGACCGACAATGAGGTGATGTTGATACCTTTTCGTTTGGCGTACATCGACAACGTTATTGACGTGCACGCGGCCAACGAACCGAGCAGCAGATCGTAGGGGTTCGGGCCAGTGTCGTCGCCGCCCAAGTCGGTCGGTTCATCAGCTCGCCAGGTGTGTGTGCCGTTGGTGATGTCAACTTGAAACCCGGAGATTAACTCTGCAGTAATTGAAGCCATACATCAGTAACTCCTCTACCGGTCGGAGCATTCCCATCTACCTACGATTGGGCTGATGAGGGCTACGCCGTTCGCAGCAATCCGAGAATGTGAGCGAGCACTTCATCTTCGTGTTCATACCAAGCTACTAGCGTGATTTGTCCTCGTTCCGCGAACCACACTTCCCAATATTTGTTGAACACCACATGAGTTTGCTCATAGCCGGTCCCGCCTCCCCTTCTGCCTATGTAGATGTCGTCCGGGTCAATGCCTTCTGAAGTAGAAAACGCTTCCAACCTTTTTGCTAGGGACAGTTCTTGTTCGTTGAATACCTCATCAGAGGTGGGAATGAAGCAGATTCGCGGGCGATAAGGCGGCTCAATTTGCTGTTGAAGCGTAAAGCAAAGTTCTACTAATGCTGGCCCCTGCTGTCTTACGGCTTCGTATGGAGTTTGATCGTAGGTGAGGGCAAAAGGTCGCCTGAACCATCGTTCTATATCGAGTTTGTCTGAAAGAGAATGGGGAGATGGCGTTTGAAGAAAATAGGCCAAAAAGTTTGCGATGTCTTGCCTGCCGTTACAGAGCGCTAGGAGTTCGTCCTGGCGGTCATAGGTCAACCAAAATGGTTCAAGCTCTTTAGATTTGTTGATGAACCACTCATCGCCTAAGTACCTATCCCGTTTCGCCAAATTCGTGTAGTATCTATCAATTTCATTCAACGAACACCTCTTTTCCACACCCGGCGAAGAGTCAGATTTCAAGAACACCTTGATTATCGTCGTGTCCGATCAGTCGCGGGTTCTGTCTTCTGGTCGACCACGGCAACGAATCCATGAAGACCCATGATCGGCGATGAATACTGGTTGGCCCATACCCTTGCAGCGCAATTTTGTGTCGAGGGCATGGATAGCCCTTGTTGAACTCGAAATCGAACCCGGGATACAGCTCACTTTGTTCTCGCATTAGACGATCCCTAGAGACTTTGGCCAAGATAGATGCCGCTGCAATCGAGAGGCATTTCTGGTCGCCTTTGACCAGTTTACGAGTCACCGGATGGCCAACAAAATCCCATTTACCATCAAGGATCACCGCGTCAGGTGATAAACCAAGACCTTCGATCGCTCGAACGGCGGCCAACCGTTGAGCCGATGACATCCCGAGCTCGTCGCATTCTTGATGCGATACGTGTCCAACCGCCCAAGCCTGACACCAGTCGGCGATCCGGTCGAACAGCGCTTCTCGCTCCGCTTCGGTTAACTGCTTTGAATCGCGTAGTTTGTATATTCGACGATCTTTGGGCACGACAACGGCACCGATTGTTAGCGGTCCGGCCCATGATCCTCGGCCAACTTCGTCTATTCCAACCACCAGCTCGTGACCTGAAGCCCACAGGGCACGCTCTTCGCTCAATCCAGGCGAAGAGCGTTTCAGGGCCTTGCGGAGTTTTGGAACAGTGGCCACAGCCATACTCAGTAACTTATCACCACAACCCGTCGCCGCCCGACGACATGTCAGGAGAGGCCGTTTAGATAAAACTATCGCCCGGTTGAGGGGTGTCGGGAAGCTCTTCTGTTGTACCGGCCAACAGCGTCTCACCTGATAGTTGATTGGTCGACCAGTCGGAATCCAAACCAGGGCAACGAAGCTGAACTGGACTGGAGCCGAGGTAACGAGCTGGTTCAACTTCCCAGAGCAGCGCTGGCCGATAGCCATGCCAACGAATAGCAAACGAGACGCGCCCGAACAAGGTGTGAGCTTGATGTACTTCCACTGGACCACCACGCCACGACGAGGGAAACTCCGGCAGGAGGTTAACTGTTGGTTCGCCCGATTGGATTGAATCCATATGCTCAGCCAGAAGGGCGTTGCGGGTCATTAGCCAATAGCGAACCGCCTGATCAACCGAATCGGTGCCGTCATCATTGGTCCACCGGCCGGCCGGACTGGCGGTTTCGGCCAACGTTGGTAGAAGGCTCGCTGGTCCTTGTTCGGCCGCGGCTTCGGACCCACTAACCGGACTGCCGCTTCCTTGTTTCCAAAGCTCTCGGGCCGGCTCGAGTTGGCCGGCCACGAGTGCCAGCCGAGCGAGCCCTCGACGGCCCTCCGCGATCGCCGGTTTATTCTTGGACCGCTCTATGAGATGAAGCAGCTGCGCCATCGATTCCAACAATCGGTCGGTCAACGGTGGCTTATCGACTACCGCTGCCGCCTGAGCGACACCGTGCAACACCGCCGCCGCTTCGACTGGCTCAGCAATCGACGAGGGAAACGACTCAGCTAGTTGGACCAACAAGTTCTCGCACTCATGGGAGTATCCTCCGAGCGCCAGCGAAAGAAGGACTTCGCCACCTTGATAACCATCATTTGGATGTAGAGATGGGGCGGCCCCAACAATTCGGGCTCGAGCGCTGTTCGCTAACTGCGATAACCCAGCATCGGGCAATTCAAACCGACTGTTGGCATCAACGATCGAGGTCCAACCCCGAGCGACAACCTCAGCCTCAGGCACGGCCAAAGACCCTACAAGACTCGCCGATGACAGATCTCCAATCGAACCATCGGCGATGACAAATCGTAGCGACGTTTTGTGAGGCAGAGGATACAGGCAGATGGCGTTCGCTTCTGAGCCGCTGCTACCTCCGGCCCACACCAAATCGCTGCCTTGCTCGATCTCTGCCCAGAGATCCGTTTTGCTGGAAGAACCGATTTGGTTAGGCTTGCGGGGCAGACCAATGATGTGCTGGTGCTGATCGCTCCCGACTCCGTTGGTGACGAGCAGGCTAGCGTCATCAAGACGTTCGAAACTGAGGGTAGTCTCGCTAGAAGCTAGCGAGGCTACGTTGGCAGCGTAGGGTCGAATGGCTAGCGCTAAGGCTACGGGGACTGGTGAATCGTTGGTAACTTCGACCACGGTTACGTCACGACCGCCAGCGTTTACGGCATAGACAGTCTGAATTGCGTCACCGGACGGTATTCTCACCGACGTTTCGATGACTGGGCCGAATCCAATCCGACGTTGCCGAACAGTTGCCTCCCGAGACGGGTAGTACCACCGGTCGTCGGCTCCAATCCACCAGTCGAGTGACCAGTCACATGTATCGACTTGGACCAATCCCCCACCGTCAACAACAGCTTTCGATTCGCTTCCAAAAACTGAAACCGAAGTGACTCCGATATCTCCCGGTCGCTCAATCGAGCGTGGTCCAAGCTTCATCCCTTGTTGCTCCACTTCGCGTACCGTAGAGCGCTCTTCGTTAAGCACTCGTTGTAACGAGTTGCACTTTACCGGGATCTACCGTCGTCTTTAACCCTGGCCGACGTTGCCGTGAGGCCCAAGATGTCTCGTTGGGCGTTGCTGCCGCCTATCCGGTGACTCTCGCCACCTTCCAGGCAGTGACTGATCGTCGTTGCGCTGGTCGCATAATCTCCGGCACTGTAAGAGCGGAACCCGGACACCAACGGAGCCACAACGTCTCGGAAGATAGCGCCGTTTTCAGACTGGTTAGTGCGATGAGCGTCTTGGAGCGACGCGAAGAACGGAGCGGCCGCCGGGTGAGACGGGACCCGAGAAAACGTCATAGTGGCATGCAAATCGAGAAAGCCGGCCGTGTGTTGCTCCGACCGGTCGGCGGTGGCATCTGCGAGCGCTTCCCAGCGGTCTTCGACGTCGACTCCGGACAACTCCATTCGCCACAACAAAGAAGCGAAATCAGTTAGTCGAAAGGCCGTTGTAGCGTTCGGAAATTCGGCATCGTAAATTTCAAGAACCCGATCCCAGTGCTTACCCTCTATCAATCGGAGAGCCAGGTGCCACCAGACATGAACGGTTAGATTGTCGTGGTGTTGCCACGGGTACTTGCCGCTGTCGAGTAGTTCCAATGCGGCTGACTGGTCATCTTGGCTTTCAAACACGTGAGCTAGGGCGTGAAGAGCCCACAGGTCTTCCGGATCGGCATCCAACGCGTCCCAGCCAGCCTGCTCTGCCTCGTCGAAACGACCTGCTTCTTCGAGCGAAAACGAGTGCATGCTAAGAACAAAGTTCCACCCTGGTTCAGTCCGGCCCCAGGTTTGGACCGCTCGCTCGGTCGATCGCAACCGATCCTCGACGTTGCCAACATGAAGATAGGCATCGTGGGCGATGCGAAGTGCTGCCATGTCTCGACTGTCGGAAGCGATTGTGGCCCAAGCGTGGGCGGCCTGTGTCCACTCGTTGGCTGCCAGCAATTCGAGGGCCTCGACGTGGGCTCGCTCCCGGGCCGACGGCGCGCTCCGGTCTCGGGCCCAACTCATGAAGTGCATCAGCTCTGGCTTGTCCGATTTCGCTCCGGCCAGCAAATTGTAGGCAGCGGCCATTACTGGACCGAGGACAAAGGCCTCGTCGTTGGCAGTAGCTGGAGCCAAGGTAGCTATAGCGTCTCCGTTGAAATGGAGAAACTCATCCCAGGCCCGGTTCCACAGATCAATTGTGGCGGGATCGTCAGCGGCAACTGGCTCACCAAATGCATCCAGACTCATACAACTACCTTTCGCTTACTCGTCACCTATCGCTCATAGCTATCTCGTCCTAGCGCCGACTCATTTGACGCACGCTCATTTGCCTCAGACTCACGTGCCACCGACTTCTAGCTATTTTGTTTCAGCAACGTCGTTATTCGCTACCCACTCATGACCAAGATGGCCCCGTAAGAGCGATTCTTGAGCAAAGTCAGGATCTTTAGCTTCCCAACAAACCCGAAAGACTTGATCGGCTATCGGCATGAAGACCTGATGCTCTTCAGCCAGATCGCGTACGACTTTAGCCGCCTTAACCCCTTCAGCCACCTGATCCATACCCGCCAATATGTCGTCGATCGACCGACCTCGGCCGAGCTCTCGCCCGACCGACGAGTTGCGGCTTTGTTCGCTGATGCAGGTCGCGAGCAGATCGCCCATTCCGGCCAAGCCCGCAAGTGTTAGCGGCTCCCCACCCATCTTGGACCCCAAAGCGATAAGTTCGGCCAGACTACGGGTGATGATGGCCGACCGAGCATTGTCGCCTAGCTCCCGGCCTTCAGCCGCGCCGGCCGCTATGGCGTACACGTTCTTCAACGCGCCACCAAGCTCACACCCAATAACGTCGTGATGAAGGAAAACTCGAAAGTTCGGCGTCATAAAGATGCTCTGAATACGCTGGGCAATGTGCTGCTCGCTGATGGCCACAACCGCACCGGCTGGGTTGCCGGCCATGATTTCTTTGGCCAGGTTGGGTCCAGTCAACACACCAACTGGTCGCCCTGGAAGCGTCTGCTCCACAATTTGGGTCATTCGCAGATTGCTTTCCGGTTCGAAGCCCTTGGCCAGACTCAGCACCGGAACCCAAGGTCGGAGATGTGCAGCAATGGCCTCACAAGTTTGACGAAACGCGCCGGTTGGCACGCCCATAACCAACAGGTCGGTCTCAGCTACCGCCTCGACCAAATCGGAGGTGGCCTTCAAACCGGGGTGAAGGTCATATCCGGGAAGGTACCGATGGTTTTGATGGGTCTCATTGATTTGTTGAACTGTCGCCGAGTCTCGAGCCCAAATCGTGGTTGGAGTATTTTGGGCAGCCAGATGGGCGACCGTTGTCCCCCAAGAGCCGCCCCCGACGACCAGTACTCGTAGGGTAGAAGCCGCTTCGTTGTCGTTGCTCGATTCTGCCACTTTGTCTCCTTGGGATTCGTCAAGATTCGCCCACCATAGAATCACCACCATATATTCACCCATAGAATCAGGGGTAATGGGGCAGTCAAGCGAAGATCGTCAAGACATAACCACAGCGGCACTCATCCCAGTAAAGTCGTTCGATTTAGCCAAGGGGCGTCTCGCTGATCGATTGTCGACTCAGCAGCGATCGAGTTTGGCCAAGGCTATGGCCAAACGAGTAGTTCGGGCTGCTCATCCAATGCCAACGTTCGTGATCTGTGACGATGACGAGGTCGCAGCGTGGGCGGAGTCATTGGCGGTGCAACCACTCTGGTCACCAGTTTCCGGCCTGAACCCATCGGTGACCTACGGTCGAGACGAAGTCCGCTCCACCTTCGAATGGATAGTCATCGCCCACGCCGATCTGCCACTAGCCACCGACCTATCGTGGGTGGCCGACTTCGACGGAGTCACGATCGTTCAAGATCGACGGGGCGAAGGGACCAACGTGATGGCAATACCAACAGCTGTTGACTTCCGGTTTAACTACGGCACCGACTCTTCGGCGCTACACCAGGCTGAGGCTGAACGACTCGATCTGGCGTTACGAGTGGTAGACGACGATGAGCTTGGTTGGGATGTTGACACCGGATCAGACCTGGACCAGTTACCACCAGGAACAATTGACCCAGATGTTCTCGGTGCAGATCAATTCGAACGAGCTGAAACGATGCGTCAAATCACGGACTCAGCCACCACCTCTGAAAGTGAGACCCACGAGTGACCGAAGGGCAAAATCCTCTAACTCCAACCACGGTGGAACTGTCGAGATTTACCTCAAATTTGGACATTCCAGCCCGGGCCTTAGCTATCGGGGCTCATCCCGACGATGTAGAGTTCGGCTGTGGAGCCACGCTCGCCAAGTGGGCGGCTGGCGGTTGCGAAGTACACGTCCTCGTTTGCACCGACGGCTCAAAAGGAACCTGGGATCCTGACGCCGACGAAGAGGCGCTGATCGAGACCCGTAAGCGAGAACAACGATCAGCCAGTAAAACACTCGGCGCTACCGGGTCCATCTCATTCCTTGGTTGGACAGACGGAGAGTTAGAGTCGGGAATGGCGCAGCGAGCCCAAGTAGCCGAGTTCATTCGCAAAACCAAGCCCAACGTGGTGTTAGGTCACGACCCGTGGAAGCGCTACCGGCTCCATCCCGATCATCGCCATGCTGGGCTGTTAGTAACCGACGGTGTTGTCGCCGCCCGAGACCCAAAGTTCTTCCCCGAACAATCAGTTCCCCATCATCGACCCGATCGCCTTCTGCTTTGGGAAGCCGATGAGCCGGACCACGCCGAGGACGTGACCGGTTTCGCCGACACAAAGTACCGAGCCCTGCTCTGCCACGAGAGCCAGTTCGAAACCACCATGGATACCGGCGGTGATCCAGAGCTAGAGCAATTTCGACAACGGGTCGAAGCCAAACTCCAGACGGCGGGAACTGCGGCCGGCTTCTCTCACGCTGAGGTGTTCAAGCTGATCGACGATTTATAACACCAGTCGCACCAGATTTGCGGCTAGCCCTTTCTCGCTATTTCGGACCGGCCAAGGTCAGTTAGTTCCAGCCGCTGCGGGCTTCCAGATCTCGATACCAACCCGATCGCTTCAAGGTGGAGTTTTACTGAAACTGTGTACCAGGCCACTGATGAGCTTGCCCACATTTCGGGATCAGTCCGAGCTTCGACTTGTTGGTTGAGCTCGGAATACAAAAGGGATCCAGCATCACCGATAGCGCCCAGGATCGCTCCTCGAACTGGCTCATAGATGGCAACGCTAATACGCCGATCGTCGCGCCCAGTGTTCGGGTTCTTCATCATTATTCGCTCGTCTGCCACAGCCCAAAGTATATTCTGTCGACTGAAACACGCGTATCGTAGTTCCGGGCGTTAGGTCTCGGGCTCGTCAAGTTCCAGTTGCGGTCGCCCATTTTTGACTGTGAGTACACCCGGAACACCAAGCGCTTCTAGCGCTTCTTCCTCGCTTATTGCGCCAGAAAATTCGACTGCAACGACATCACCCTTGTTCGGACCGTCGGTGATCACCACCTCAATCGCAATCGAAACGTCGGCCGGACTACCATCAAGCTCGCTCCCTGCCGGGGGTCGCGGCTCATCGCCACCTAATTGAGGTTCGGCGTTGGTGTCGGGTTCAACCGAGATATCAACTACAACAACGTCATAGCGGCCATCGGTCAGCTCCGACTCCCCGGCGATGTCATCTTCTTTCTTGGCATCGGGCACTAGTACATCATGCCATTTCGTCGCGCCATCGCATCACGCTGATCGAAACATCATCCGTATCATGTGGTCATGGTCGGGCAACTCTGGGGGTCGAGTCAATATGGGTGAAGAACAAGCAGTGAGTAAAGGCTGGAGTGTTGTCGGTGTGGACGGGTGCCGTGAGGGGTGGGTGGTTGCCCGCTGGACGGCCGATCAAGACGGTAACGAAACCGTAAGCACCACGATCGAAGTCGACCTCGGAACTCTGGTAGACGAAGTTCGGGCTGGAGACATTGACGTCGCCGCGATTGACATGCCGATGGGGTTGTTCGATGATGGACCACGGTTCGCCGATGGGGCGGCCCGAAAGTTGTTGTCGCCTCGAGGATCGACGATATTTTCAGCGCCAGCCCGGTGCACCTTGGCCTCGACCGATTATCAACATGCTTGTGAACTGTCTCGAAACGCAATCGGCAAGGCTTTGTCGATTCAGGCATTTAACCTGTTGCCCAAGATCCGGGAACTAGACAATCTGATCGATGGATCAGATCAGGACAAAATTGTCGAATCTCATCCAGAATGTAGCTTTAGCTCCCTCGCTAACGGACCGCTTCTTGAATCCAAACATGGTGCCGATGGCAAAGCGATTCGTTTGAAACTACTGATTACAGCGCTCGGACCGCTGTTTGAGCAGCACTGGAATACCGATCGTCCAAAGCAAACATCGTCAATTGACATTGTCGACGCTTGGTCGCTAGCGGTAGCCGCTCGCCGGATCAGTACCGGCACGTCCTTGCGGCTATCCGACGACCGGATCGACCCAACGGGCAAGATTGCTCAGATTGTTTTTTAGCCCCACGTAGCGCTGTTGGCTTGTATCTCAACCGAATATTCGGACCCATAATTTTGGGTAGAAGCGACAACACTGTCGGTGGTGTTCCATACTGGTGAAATGGCTAACGGCGACCCAATTCTTGACCTAGAAGATCTTCACAATCCGCAAGAGCAGCGAAAGTTTCGGCGGTTGTGTATTGACACTTCGCAAGAAGAACTTGTTCAGCTCACCGATATTATCGACCTTCACCTCAGCCAAGTTCGAGAAAACGCAGCCCCACAAACCGATCTGGAAACGGCGGAGATGGTAGCGAACTCGCTGTCAACTCTTATCGCTAGCCAAACCCCATTCGAGCCATCGGAGCGGCTACTGATTAGAGGTGCCGTTGAGTACTTCCTTCTTCGTGATGATGCCTCCGGCGATCTTGAGGACCCAGTCGGATTCGATGATGATGTTCGGGTTGTCAACTCTGTACTTGATCGAATCGGTAAACCGGAACTGAAGATCGTCCCGGCCTCTTAGCCACCCGCTTCGGTTTCGACGCTTAGGCTCACAGACACAGTTTTACCCAGGCACGGCCTGGCGCATCGACCTATTGTGACCTCATGTCCATTTTTGAGTTGAGCGAACATGCAGTCGACGAAGTAGCGGCCATTAATCCTCTAATGGCGACGTACAGCGGCATAGTCGGATATAACCATCTGTGGCCAGATCTCTCGCCCGACGGATCAGCAGCGAGGCAACAGTATTACGTATCACTCCGCCAGCGGGCAATTGATTGCGCCCTCGACAGCGGCTCAGCCGAACCAAGTCGAGCTGTCGAACTAGCAACTCGAGTGTTGATTGATGACTGCAACCTGCACGTGGCCAACGCTGATGCCCCGTTCTTTGATCTCAACAACATCGCATCTTCTCATCAAGAACTTCGCTTTGTCTTTGGGTCGCAGCCAGCTGAAACAGGCCAGGATTGGGACGCGATCCTTACCCGACTAGAAACAATCGATCAGCCGCTAGCTGGTTACCAAGCGACCCTCGACCAAGGACTAGCCAAAGGCCACGTCGTGTCCCAACGCCAGGTCACAGCCGTTATCGACCAGGGCCGGTCGACAGCCAGCGAGAACTCTTCGTTCCACGAGCTAACTCGCCGTTTGAACAACTCGCCGCTAGCCGACGATCCAACAATCGACCACCTCCGAGACCGATTGAGCTCCGCTATCACCCACGCTCAAAAGAGCTTCCAGGCGTTCAACGACTACCTTGAATCTACCTACTTGCCGAGTGCCGACGAAGCCGATGCAGTCGGAAGCGAACGATACGTTCAACAAGCCCAACAGTTTCTTGGCGCCAAACTCGACCCACACTCGACCTACCGATGGGGCTGGGACGAAGTTGAGCGACTATGGGCAGACATGCAACGGGCTTGTGCTCAAATAGACGCCAGCGCTAGTCCGGCCGAGGTTATACACCAGCTCCAAACTGACCCGATGTACGCAGCGGCCGACCAGGTTGACTTCATTAACCGGATGAAAGAGATACAACAACAAGCTCTCAGCCAACTGGCAGGAAAACACTTTGACGTACCGGACCAAATTCGGGCCATCGATGTACAAGTAGAACCGGCAGGCGGAGCGTTGGCAGCGCACTACGTCGGCCCTTCTGAAGACTTCACTCGACCGGGTTCAGTCTGGTACCCGGTTGATGGTCAACAACATTTCCCCCTCTTTCGAGAGGTTACAATCGCTTACCACGAGGGGTTTCCCGGCCACCACCTCCAGGTTGGCGTTCAGAACACCTTGGCCGAGTCACTCTCCCGATATCACCGGACAATGGTCTGGTATCCAGGCTCAGGAGAGGGGTGGGCACTTTACGCCGAAGGACTGATGAAAGAACTTGGCTACTTCGATCGTCCCGAGTATGAGATCGGGTTATTGTCGAGCCAACTCCTCCGATCAGCAAGAATCGCTATCGACATTGGTTCCCACCTTGAGCTTCCAATACCAAAAGATGTTTCCTTTCATCCTGGTGAAAGGTGGAGCTACGAGCTCGCAGTCGAACTACTGACCGACCGGGCCCTTGAGAGCATCGAGTCCGCGAACTCCGAGGTGCTTCGCTACTACGGGTGGCCGGGCCAAGCGATCTCATACAAAGTCGGCGAACAAGCAATTCTGGATCTACGGGCCACCCATCAGCGGCGCCCCGACTTCGACATGAAGACGTTCCACTCCGACGTTCTTAGTGTCGGCTCAATCGGGTTAGACCTAATGCAAGAGTTTCTAGCACCGCAGCCACAACCCGAGTGAAATCGGCGCTAGCCGTCATCCAACTGCGGCGGCGACCTTTGCCCGATGCACGTAGCTAACGCTGGCCCATCCGCGGTACGGATCGATAGTGACACCATGCTCAGTCTCGTCGGGAGCAGTCGCGGTGAATGTCTCGCTCAGAACTCCGCCCTCAACAGTTGACCAGCCAGCCTCCAACAAAGAGGAGCGAACTTCGGCTTCGAGCTCGGCCGAGGTTTTGAGCTCCTCCCGCTCCCCGTCCGAACGTGGACCATCAATGTTGGGCAGGTATTCATACTCGTAGGTGAAGTACAGTGGAATTGTTGCATCGGCGGACGTATCGGCACCGAGCTGGACGCTCTGGGCGTAACCAAACTCATTCGTGCCGAACCCAACCTCCGCTATCTGCCCACCCTCCAAGTCCGGATACATGCGGGCCCATCCTGCCAAGTTCTCTACATAGTTCCGCAACTCGTCGTCGGTGTCAGGCGATAGAGAATAGGTAACGTTTATCTCAACAAGTTCTGGGTGGTCGCTATCTTTCTTGACCACGACGGTAAATTTCTCAGACACTCCGTCCGAAGAGAAAAAGACCATTTCGGTCGCCGTTACCTGAACGCCAAGATCGGCACTATTGCCTTCGCCCTCGGACGATAACGTGAGCTCGCCCCTAGCGGAAGTAAAGGTTGATGTCTTTACTCGAGCAACGACCTGCTCATATGAGCTGGAGTCGGTCTGATACATCGCGTTCATTGAGATCTCGTACTCGCCACCACGCCAACTTCGCCCCGCAGTGTGTTCCAAACGAGAGTCCACGGCGAAAATCCATCCGTGATCAATCCCGTAGTCCCCTGTCGGTAGCAGATACAACAATGGAACTAAGGTCGATCGCACGTCTGACGTTGGCGTTCGGACCTGTTCAATCTTGGTTTGAAGTGTGTTCAACGTTTCCGGGCCGGCAAGGTTCAGCGAACGAAATTCCACCGGCTCAAAAGCAGCCTGCTGTTCGATTGCCTTAGCTCCCTCGGAGTCATCAGACGTCAACGTGGAACATGAGGTGGCCAACAAAGCAAGAATCAGCCAGTACAAAATCGTTCGCTTCAACATTGTCGCCCCCGCACGCTGGTCAACGTCTTCGGGACTGACCTTCCCTGAGGCACAGGGTAACAACGTCGTGTTTGTGCCGACCCGAATTGGACCAATAGTACTATGAATGAATGGCTACCCACAGCGCAGGCATTGTCTTGTACCGCATCGCTGACGCCGGCAACGCTACGAGCAGCGCGACCCTCGACCCTCAAGGCAATGATCAGATCCAATCAAGTGACGTCGAAATTTTGCTTGTTCACCCTGGTGGCCCGTTCTGGGCCAATAAGGACACCCATGGCTGGTCAATTCCGAAAGGTGAATACGATCCTGAAAAAGAGGGAGCTTTAGCAGCGGCCGAGCGTGAGTTTGAAGAAGAACTCGGTTCACCGGCCCCTCCGGGGAAGCGAATTGAGCTAGGAGCGGTCCGGGCGTCGTCCAAGATCATTCACTCGTGGCTTACCCAAGGCAACTTCGATCCAGATGATCTTGCCAGTAATACCTTCGACATCGAGTGGCCGCCAAAGTCTGGACGTCAGCAAACGTTCCCCGAGGTTGACAAGTGTTGCTGGTTCGACTTGGAAACAGCCAAAACAAAACTCCACAAGGGCCACCTTCCCTTGCTGAAGGAAATACAGGCAGCGCTTATCGGCTGAACGGCTAGGAATAGGGTCAAAGAGCGGCCAATATTTCGTGACAGCCTATCCACCACTCCGAGTGGTCAAGGCACTACATTTCCTTGGCACGACGCCGCCAATGACCCCAGAGGATCCCCATCCGTGTTGCTACGCCCGCCTATCTATGGCCTTGACATTTTAATTGCCGCTGATCAACCAACCCAGCGAACTCGTCGACCTGGAGAATCCCTAACACTTCACAGTGTTGGGTTTATGACTCCCCCATCGGCATCGAAGAACAACAATTCTGATCACCAGACGACGTTGCTCGACCCAGCCACCAGCTCGATTGCGGCCGCCAGCATTAGCACCCCAGACGGTGATGAATACTACAACGGCGACGAAGCGAGAATCCTGCGAATCCTTGACCAACGATTTGCTGTGCTCGAACCTGGGGTGGTGGCGACATGGCACGGGTCAATTCTCGACCTACCGTTCCTAGCGGCACGATCGCATGCACTCGATATTGAGCTCGGCCTCAGACTCAAAACCGATACCCGTCGGGGCGCTGGCGTGACCAGCGTTGCCAACGGCAGACAGAAGCGTCTTCAGATTGGAAATCGACACCGCCAGGTCCGGTACGGGGTTTGCGCGGCGTGGCACGCCCAACGACACCTAGACCTGAAGTGGGTTTATCGACGTTCATCAAAAGCCCTTAGCCTCAATAGCGGTACCGATGAGCTGACCGGACTAGACCCCCGCCGGGGAGCGCATCTCGCTCGGTCGCTCGCCGAGCGCCGGTGGCGGCAAGCCCGACGACACCTGGACCGGGTCCTCCCTCCTACCAAGATGGCGAGCTATGCCTGGACGTGCCTCACACCGGAGCTTCAAGCCGGGCCAGACCTTGTGATTACCTCAAGAAACGCACCAACACCGGTTCATCACTAGAACCAACCGAAGGCTCGGGCTGAAGAGCAAGACCCGTCCCAGATCGAACGCAGCCGTCGAGGCGACTGATGGTCACTAGCCGCTGTTACCATCGCAGATATGGAGTTGGAAGTTGGTCCGGTGCCGGCCGCAGAAGCCGATTCGTGGATCAAGTTCGCCCGGCGGATTCTAATCGAGCTAAAGAGCACGCCATCAGTCGACGATCTCCCAGCGGCCGACGCGGTTGACCTTTGGTCGCAAACGATCGATGCCTGGTCAAATATCGCCCGGCAGGCCACGGTTGGTGCAAAGCCGTTCCGTGTCTCGTCCACCTACGAACCGGAGTTCGCCGAATACCTATTACATGGGCTCGAGCAATGCCTTCTGTCTCGAACCGTGGCCGAGTGGGTTCGCCCAGAAGAAGCGAAACAGCAACTGCCGTTCACCCTCATGGTGGTTCGAGCGTTTGTCGAAGGCCTAGCTTCAGAAGGCCACAGCGCCCAACATTACGTAGACCAAATCATGGCTGCGTTCGGGCAAGATCTAGACGCCTAACCAGGCCAGCGGAACACGCGTTAGATCCAGCTGGCTCGACGACGCAGCGCTATCAGCACGCCTCAGCTGCTGGGCGACTGGCTAACCAGCGGGACGCCAGCGAGAACCGAGCGTTGGACCTGGCCGCCACTAAGGCCGATCTGGCCACCAACTACAACCCAGCTGATACCAACCGATGGTCGATCTGGAGCCGCAATTGTTGCCCGGTCGGCGATCACGGCAGGATCAAACACAACAACGTCAGCATCGGCACCTCGTTGCAGTCTTCCTTTTCGAGCCATCGCCGGAATCATTTGCTCGACTCGCTTCGCAGGCAAGATCGTTATTTTGGCTAGACCAGTTCGCAGATCCAACAAGCCAAGATCTCGAACGTAACGACCAATCGTTCGAGCGAACGTCCCCGCTCCCCGCGGATGATTATTTAGGCCAGCGGTGACAATGGCATCGCTAGCAACCATGACCCACGGTCTCTGTAGCGCCATCTGGATTTCATCTTCGGGAATCGAACCGATCGCAGCTACAAGCCGATTCTCGCCGATTGCTTGGTTGAGAGTTGCTCGGGTCAACCGGATGTCGGTTCCAGCTATCTGGAGATCGTCGATCGAAATTCGGTATCGTTCCTCCCAGCCATCGGCGAAACGCTCGCTACCCAAGAACGTCGCCCAGAAATCGTAAGGGTAGACACATGCCGTTACGTCAACTCCGTCGGCCCGGGCTTGATCTATTTGGTCGAGAGCCTCAGCCATCCGAAAGGTTCCGCCGGTGCTCGTTAAGTGCTCGATGTGAATAGGCCGGCCAAGAGCGCGCCCGATCGAGAGAACCTCTTCGATCGCTTTGGCGCTACCGATCGGCTCGTTTGGGTCGTTGGCTCGGACATGAAAGAAACTCACATGACCGAAGTCGCTTGCTACCTGCGCCAACTGCTTCATCTCTGCCAACGTCGTACCGGGTGAATACTCCGGAGAGAAGGAAATCCCAGCGAATCCCGCTGCTAAGTTTTTGGCCGCCAGTTGAGCAAACTGATCAAGTTCGAGGTCGGTTAGTTCTCGACCAACGTCGGCTCCGATGTCGAATCCTCGCATGAAGTGGTGATGAAAGGCCCCGCCAAAATGAACTGGCGATCGATTCTCATAGCGCCGAAAGAATGCCGGAGCGTAATTGTTAACTCCGTGCATAGCCAGGTTGGTAGTAACGCCATCCGCGAGTTTCAACCAACTCCCGAATTCATTCGGCTCGTACGAAAGAATATCGACGAACCCTGGGGCCACGATTTGTCCTGATGCATCGAGAGTCTCTCGACCCTCGATCGCTGCGGCAGTTACATCGGTAACGACTGTTCCGTCGATTCCGACATTGGCCAAACCGTCAAACCCGCTCTCGGGGTCAATAACTCGACCGCCAACAATAACCAAGTCGAAAATGTGATCAGAATCCGGGGCCGGGGCGGCGTCATCCATAACCGGCGGAGATCCGGTTCGCACGCTGGGCTCGAAAGCAAGAGGATGAGGTGCAGATTCTACGATCCTGGTTGCGCTCGGCGCCGACGGGGCCGCAGTTGTTGATGGGCCGACAGCGACCGAGGCCCAACGTGGTCGAGCAAACCGATACACAACTCCGGCCTGAGCGACTCCGAAACCGAGAGCCAGCAAAAGCCTCCGCCGATTCCTCGACTTTGGTTCTTCCCTGGGATCTAGATCTGCCATCTACTCGTTCAACCTAGTGCCGTTGGCCATGTCGTCTGGTGGATCTCAGCTAGCGATACTTGCCCATTGTTCAGGCTGAAATTTGGGCAAGTAGATGGCAGAATCAACAAGCTGCACCGGCTGTCGACACGACATTCAACAAGACAAGCCAATTGGCCTGTTACGGTATTAGCGTGCCCAGCGAACTCCCAGCGCTCTACCCCCTCGGCATCGTCGGTGCCGGACAAATTGCCCGAATGACGCATCAAGCGGCCATGAAGCTTGGATTTACCCCGCGCCTGTTCGCCGAACGATTCGATGACTCGGCGGCCCAGGCTGCCCCTGACGCCGTTTTCTATCACCCTGACGCGCTGGCTGGCTTTGCCGAAGATTGTGCGGTTCTCACCTTTGAGCACGAACGGATTGATATTGGGCTACTGCAAGCGATGGAAGAAAACGGTTCGCTACTACGCCCTGGTATAGAAACCATCAGAGCTGCGTTCGACAAAATGTACCAGCGGCGAGTTTTGAAAAATAAGGGATTCAACGTCCCTCGATTCTCCGAGGTTCGTGGCCCTGACGATGTTCTAGACTTCGCCGCCAGTGATGGATTTCCAATAGTTCTGAAAACAGTTCGAGCAGCCAAACCCGGCGAGCGCGGAGTTTGGATAGTTGAGAACCGATCCGAAGCAATGAAAGTTTTTTCCGAGCAGTCTGACCAGCAGTTGATGGCTGAGGAGTTCCAAGCCATTTTGAAAGAACTGGTGGTTCTGGTTGTCCGACGACCAGGCGGACAATCCCGTTGCTACCCCATCACGGAAATTTCGATTCAAGACGGCATTTGTACTGAAATTCGAACACCAGCCGACATCGGTACCCGACTGGCCAGCGAAGCCAAAGACGTTGCTACTTCTATCGCCGATGAGCTACAGGCTGTTGGCGTTCTAGCAGTCGAGTTTTTTCTCACCACTGAAGGACTCGTTGTCAACGAGCTCGCTGCCCGACCCCACAACGCCGGCCATTTCACACTCGAGGCCTGCCCAACCTCCCAATTTGAAAATCATGTCAGAGCTGTACTGGATCTGCCACTCGGACCAACCTGGGCAAACGCCCCGGCTGCAGTCACGCTCAACGTACTAGGCACGCTCGACGGCGTGGATCCGGCTCGAGGTTTGCCCGAGGCGCTAGCGGTCGAAGGGGCACAAGTTCACCTTTATGGCAAGCTGCCAAGGCCACGCCGCAAGCTCGGCCACGTCACCGCCATCGGCGATGATATTGGCCAAGCTAGAGACTTAGCTCGGCGAGCAGAAGCAGCACTCCACGGCCGTCGTCATATCTAACACCGGTCTTGTTCCACCCAAGATCACTCTGACACAACGAAAATGGCTGGGCAACTGGTCCACACTCTCGATCGTTGATTCGAGAGCAAGAACCATTGGGCAATCCGTTTGTGCAATCCATTCTGTAAGAAATTGAAGCGGGTCGCCCGATCTGATTTAGAGTGACAACCATGGACTCTCGTCTCACCGTCGTTGATCATCCGCTCGTGACGCACAAGATCACTATGCTTCGCAACGAGACCACAGACTCATCGCTGTTCCGATCCTTGTGTCAGGAAGTCACGTTATTGACCGCCTACGAGGCACTACGGCACTTAAAGACCGAAGAGGTGTCAGTGAAAACGCCGGTCACCATGACTCGGGCGCCGATTTTGGCTGGGCCAGCTCCAGCAATTGTCGGTATTCTTCGGGCCGGGTTGGTCATGGTAGAGGCAATTCTGACGTTGATTCCTAACGGCCGGGTCGGCCACCTTGGGTTGTTTCGAGACCCTGAAACCCACAAACCAGTCGAATACTACAAAAAGCTACCGGCCGACATTGACCAGCGAGAGGTGCTCCTCGTCGATCCGATGCTGGCGACCGGAGGCAGCGCAGTTCATGCCCTGGATGTTTTGACCGCAGCCGGTTGCTCAAATATCCATTTACTTTCGATCCTGGGCTGCCCCGAGGGCATTGAGGCTGTGCATCAAGCTCACCCTTCTACTCAAATTACGCTCGCTGCGCTCGATGAGAAACTAAATGAGAATGCCTACATCGTGCCCGGGCTCGGCGACGCCGGGGATCGAATATACGGCACTAAGTAGTCACCAGGAGCAACATGGTTGAACAATTCCAGCCAGATCAGCCAGAGCGTTCCGCATCAAATGACGAGGAAATCTCTGTCGACTGGGATTTGCTGCGGCGAGAAGCGGCCAAAGCGGCTGCGAAGGCCTATGCCCCGTATTCCAATTTTCATGTCGGAGCTGCGGCCATAACCTCTAACGACCAGCTAGTCACCGGTTCCAACGTCGAGAACATCTCGTACGGCCTTAGCCTCTGCGCCGAGTGCTCGTTAATCTCTGATCTCCACCGAGTCGGAGGCGGTCGCATAGTGGCAGTAGCGATCCTTTCTGGTTCAGGGCAGCCATGCACTCCCTGTGGCCGGTGCCGACAAATCTTATTCGAACACGGTGGCCCCAGTTGCCTTGTCGACGGAGACGGAACGCCACGAACGTTGGCTGAATTACTCCCCGGCGAATTTGATCAAGACCGATTCGCCCAAGGCTAAAACCCAATCAAACGCTCTCCGGCCAGAGGATTCAAGATCCGGGAATGTCATTGTTGTAGTTCAATGTTGTGGTTCTGTACCCTCGTTTCCCGTCCTGGTGCGACTACGTATCATGAGCGAAAAAAATACGGGCTCGACGAACTCCGTCGCTCAAACCCCCAACCTCGCTGACCGTCGACGGTTTTTCCGTTTGACCTTCCTCCTTTTTTCGCTAACAGCTGCTCTGTTTGCATTGGATCGGACGAAGGGCATGACTTCTAGCAACATCGAAGTTGGCACGCACGAGACGGCTAGAGCAACCACATCAGCACCTCAAGGCCTCAAAATCGACCAGACCGAAATGCCGCCTAGCCAGGCTGTTGCTCCTGATGTCGAGAAAACGTCTTTGGCCGATCACCCCTTCTTGCCCCCACAATCGGCACTCCGACCGAAGGCTGGCGTTGGCGTCGGGCCGATCGATCACGGCGTAGGACCAACGATCATTAGCGAGCCGTTGTCTACCGCCGGTTCGAGTCAGACGATCGGCACCGTCAACTTGGCGAACGTCGAATCAATCTCCCATACATGGGGCCTCGACCGAATAGATCAGCGCGATCCATCCCCCGACGGTATTTTCCGACCAACGGGTGATGGTGAAGGAGTCGATATCTACGTATTCGACACTGGGGTACGAAAGACCCACACCGAGCTAGACGATCGTGTCGTTGGCGGCGCCAGCTTTGTTCCGGGCGAATCAGATCCATTCGATGACTGCGGCGACCATGGCACGAAAGTTGCAAGCGCCGCCGCTGGTCGGAACGTAGGTGCCGCCCCTGGCGCCAATGTGTACTCGGTGAAGACTGTTGCCTGTAATCGACAAGGCTACATAGCATGGGTGACCCAGGGTGTTGACTGGGTGTTGGCTAAACGTTCTGGCCCGTCGGTCGTGAACTTTAGCTTCGGAGTGCCGGGCTCGGAAAGGTCGGCTTATGAAGCTCAGGTTTCGCGATTGACCGCGGCCGGGATCGTTGTCGTCACCTCAGCTGGCAACGGAGGGTTCGACGCCTGCGAATTCGAACCGGCAAGCTCGCCCGCGGCAATCACCGTTGGAGCCATAGGGCAGCACGATGTTGTAGCCGACTACTCCAACACCGGCCCATGCGTTGACATCTTCGCTCCCGGGTCAGACAACCTGGTGGCTTCGGCAACCCACGATGCCGCTTTCGATACGTCTCAATCGGGCACATCGTTCGCAGCGCCGTACGTCGCTGGCGCGGCTGCCATTTATCTGGCCCAAAATCCGGAGGCCACTCCGGCGATGGTTCGTTTCCATCTACTTCAAAGCTGGGCCACAACCGATGCACTCACTGGAGTGGAGGATTCCCCTAACCGCTTGCTGTTCATCGGGCTCACTCGACAACAGCACCGGTAGTTGCTTACCCGATCGGGTAGATCTACAGCAGTACCAGACTGGCCCGCCGGTTCTGCTCAGGTCATGATCCGCTACCTTGTCCACCGACACCTTGTCCACCGCGACCTTGCCCACCGGTACCTTGTCCACCGCCACCTTGTCCACCGCCACCTTGTTGGCGGTCGGAAACTTCGCCGTTCAGGCAGCGACTAACAAACGGGTATACATCCGTGATGACGTATGCGTAGGTTCCGGCAATGGTCGCGCCGTTGCACGAGTCCAGATTGCCGAGACCTTCGACATATTCCCAATCAGTGGTGTAGGTTCCGTCGGGTTCTGTCCCTTCAATCGCTACTCCCGGACGTCCCCGACCGCTTGCTACGCAGCCCGTTCCGCGGCGCGCTTCGGCTCCCAGTTCATAGCTTGACGAATAGGCGTTCGACTTTGAGTAGTACATCAGAAAGCCGTCGGCCGCGAAGCCAACGTGAACCAGATCTTCGTCGGATGCGTAGGCTTCTACTAAAAGCTCCGATATTCCGTGGTAGTGATACTTGCCAGTTGGTTGCACATGAGCGTTGTTGATGTCGAAGCCCAGGTCATAAACATCTTGTAGCGCTTCGATTCGGTACTGCTCGCCGCTATCGCAACTAACCGTCTCGGCTGTTCCCGGTTCGAACGGAACGCCGTTGACCGCCACCCCAGCGGTCTGGGCGAATCTGGCGTCGCCGACAAATGTCGGAGTAGTTGGATATTCGTAGGTCAGCTCTTGGGCGGAAATCGTGTTTGGATTTCCGCTGTTCGGAAAGTCCCCGGTCTCATGGTTCGGAACAGAGTTGCTGACAATCGATCGGACTCCGTCTTCGACCGTTACCTGAACCGACGTTCCAAACTCACCGTCGTTTATCGTGTACGACCCGAGATAGTCCGATAATGTAGCGGTCGACGCAGTTGGTTCTGGTGCATCGCCTTCTACGACCGATGTGACGGCAGCTGATGAATCAGCTTCGGTGGTACAGGCGGCCAGCCCGAGCCCCAGCACGGCCAGGGAACTCGGCACCATCAGCGCCGCTATCTTCAACCGGCTGGACTGTTGTGCACGCATGAGCATACATCCTTCGCATCGATACCTATTTTGGACAACAAGGCGGCCAACCTAGCCACGGTGCCAGTATCGGGAGCGAATGTTAGAGGCCGGTTAGGGGTTCATTGCTGTTTGACCGCGTCTGGGCGATCTGATCGAGCAGCGCCGGAAGCTCTCCAAACTTGTCGAGATGGTGCCATTTGCTAGTCAGGCCTTCTCGATCGACCTTCTCATGTCCCCAGGTCAGTTCGAAGGGAATGTGAACACCTTGTCCTCCCAGCTCGACCACCGGCAAAACGTCGGATCGAAGGGAATTCCCGACCATCACGAACTGGTCAGGACCTACGTGACATCGATTTAGGATCGCCGCGTATTGCTCGGGCGATTTCTCAGTCAGAATCTCGACCCGCTCAAACAAACCAGCAACCCCAGATTCTGCAATTTTTGACTCCTGATGGAACAAGTCGCCTTTGGTAATCAACACCAGACGGTAATTTGCAGTCAGTTGTATTAGCGTGTCTTCGACTTCAGGCAAAAGTTCCACAGGATGCTGGAGCATTTTCTTGCCCCACCCAACTATCTCGCTTATGGCCTCAAGCGAGATTTGGCCTTCGCTGACTGCAATTGCTGTTTCGATCATCGAAAGCGTGAAGCCTTTGACGCCATATCCGAAGACATGCAAATTCATCCGTTCTTGATCAAGTAACAGTTGCTTGGCCTCAACATCGTCAATCCAAGGGCGAACCAAATCGGTGAACTGCTTTTCAGTTACGGCGAAGTGGCTCTCGGAATGCCACAACGTATCGTCGGCATCGATTCCGACTAGCAAAGTACTCATATCAGAGAAACAATAGCTCGTCGCCCACTGCGCGCCTGGAATGACTACGATGCTGCAAGGCAGGGTAAGCCAAAAATTCCGTCATCCTGTCGACTTTTACACTGCTTCCCGAAACGCTGCCCAAGGACCCCCATGACCGTCGATCACCCCAATCAACCGGACTCCAACGACCTTGACCCTGTTCAAGTGGCGCAGATTCGCTCAGCTCCTAAGGTTCTCCTGCATGATCATCTCGACGGTGGGATGCGCCCCCAGACCGTAATCGAGCTAGCTCAGGAGCAAGGCTACGAAGGACTGCCAACAACTGACCCGACGGATTTAGCTCGGTGGTTCACCCGTGGCGCTGATCGTCGAAACCTTGAGCTGTATCTTGAAACGTTCGCTCACACGGTTGGCGTGACTCAAACTAAGGATGGGCTGGTCCGAGCAGCCGCCGAGGCAGCAGAGGATATGGCCGCCGATGGGATCGTCTACGCTGAAGTTAGGTTTGCTCCTGAGCTCCACACCGAGCAAGGTCTAACTCTTGACGAAGTCGTGGGATCAGTTTTGGAGGGTTTCCGAATTGGTTCAAAAGACAAACCAATCACGATCGGCACGCTATGTACGGCTATGCGAACCGCAGCTCGATCTTATGAGATTGCCGAGCTCGCCATTCGCCACCGCGATGCTGGCGTTGTCGGCTTCGATATCGCTGGGGCTGAAGCTGGCCACCCACCAAGCCGCCACCTTGATGCCTTCCAGCTGGCAATGAGGGAAAGCTTCCACATCACTATTCATGCTGGTGAGGCCTTCGGATTACCATCGATCGCGGAGGCACTTAGCTACTGCGGGGCCGAGCGGCTCGGCCACGGGGTTCGCATCGTCGACGACATTACCTTTGACGGTGACGGCAATCCGATTCTGGGCCGGCTGGCCTCATTCGTTCAGGACCGACGGGTCCCACTCGAGATGTGTCCAACCTCAAACGTGAACACTGGAGCGGCTTCATCGATCGAGGATCACCCGATCGGGCTTCTTCGTAAACTGCGATTCCGGGTGACAGTCAACACCGACAATCGCTTAATGAGCGACGTGTCATTGTCTGACGAGTTCCTAAAACTTACTCAGGCCTTCGACTACTCCTTAGCTGACATGGAATGGCTAACCCTTAATGCCATGAAGAGTGCGTTCTGGCCGTTCGAGGAACGACTAAAGATAATTAACGAAGTCATCAAGCCCGGCTACGCCGCCCTGCGCCAATAGCGGGTACCGCTCTAATTTAGGCTCGGGTCGCTTGGAAAATGGGCGTACCACGCCAGTTCGCCACCTTGGCGTTTGAGCACATGAGACCAGAGCCGCTCGGGATCGCTGGTGAAGAGGTCGTCTAAGGTCGCATCGACAATCCACCAACCTTGATTGGCTAGTTCACCTTCAAGTTGACCGGCGCCCCACAGGGCGTACCCAGCAAAGACCCGGACTTCAGAAATACCTTGAGCGGCTACTAATGCTGGCTGCTCATCGAGATCGACTGGGTGGGCGCCTAGAACGAGGTCACCGGTGGCTCCTTGTGGCCGACCAAGAGCAATCAATGCGTCGTCATCGACTGGCCCTCCGGCGAACAGCACGCCAGGGTCTCCGCCCATATCTTCCCAATCAGGAAAGGCCTCGGACAATGGTTGGTCTGAGGGGCGGTTTAGAAAAACGCCGAGTGCCCCTTCCGATCCGTGCTCCAAGATTAGGGTTATGGCCGCCGTGAATTCAGACACATGCGGCTCAGGCGGGGCGATTAGTATCCGCCCCGCTAGCGACATCCCGATAAATGGCGCACTCGCTTCTTCCATCATCGTTTCCTGGCAAGAATTGAACTACTCACGACCTATCCATCGGGCCGCCTGTCCGATTCCTTAACGCCGTCCTCTTTCCTGTTATCGGTCCGCACCAATGACTCTAGGACAACAGTAAGTCCATGCCCAGACCCAACAACCTTAGACAAGCATGAGGCAGTTTTAGGATTGGCTAAACCACTGAGGTTTTACGCTCAATATTTACCCAAAGAAAAACCACAAGCAGCTACCGAAGTGGCCATCTAGGTGCCATCAACAACCTTGATCTACTACATGTAGGACGCATCAAGAGGTCGCCCGCCGTAAACTTAAGCATGGGAATACTTCCGAAAGCGAATGACGCATGTTGGTGCGGCAGCGGCAAAAAGTTCAAACGATGCCACAAAGGAGCCGTTGCTCCAATCAAGCAGGGGTCAATCTCACCGACGCGAACAATTCCTGACACGATCCCCAAACCCCCATGGGCCGATGGTGGATCGGTGGAACCCTGGGACGAACCACGGGTTAAGAGTCCTGACATTATCGAGCGAATGCGGCGCACCGGTCGAGAAGCCGCAGACACGCTGGCCTATCTTGGCACCTTGTGCCAACCGGGAGTTACTACTGAAGAGATCGATGCCGCCTGCCATGAAATGGCGATCGAAAAGCAGAGCTACCCAAGCCCACTCGGATACCCAGGCGGCCCTAATCCGTTTCCGAAGTCTTTGTGTACGTCGATCAACGAGGTAATTTGTCACGGAATTCCGGACGACCGCCCTCTGGTTGATGGCGACATCATCAACTTGGACGTCACGCTGTTTAAAGATGGCGTACACGGCGATACCAACGCCACATTTTTTGTCGGAGAAGTAGATGAGATCTCGCGACGCCTGGTAGCGGTAACGCGAGAGTGTCTGGAACGTGGGATCGAAGCGGCCCAACCTGGCGCACCACTAAACGAAGTCGGCCGAGCAATTCAGCTCCACGCTGAAGAACAAGGTTTTGGTGTAGTTCGAGCCTTTATCGGCCACGGCATCGGCGAGCAGTTTCACACTGATATTCAGGTTTGTCACTACTACAACCCTGACATTCAAGACATCATCGAGCCGGGAATGACATTCACCATTGAGCCAATGATTACCGTCGGGTCGTGGCGTCACCGAATGTGGCGAGATGACTGGACAGCCGTCACCAGCGACGGAAGCCGCACTGCCCAGTTCGAGCACACACTGGTAATCAACGACGATGGGCCAGAAATCATGACCACCCCATCGGATACGTCCAATCATCCGTACTGGGCCCTAGCTCCAAGCAATGCTCAATAGATCACTGGACTGGCGCACACCGCATCATCGCGTCTCGCTTCGGTCGGCTACTCAACTATCGACCGGCTAGACAGAAGCAACAAGATCCCACAAGCCGAGCATTCTTGAAGCCAGCGCCAGCACAACAACAACGAGAACTGGGCGAATAACTTTCTCGCCCCCTTCGATAGCGAACCGGGCTCCGGCATAGCCCCCGACGCCCATTCCGATGCTTAGCACTAGAGCCGGAAGCCAGCGAATCTGGTCGTTATAAACGAACACTGGTACAGCAACTAGCGTGATGCATAAAATGACAATCGTCTTCATCGCGTTGGCAGTGACAAGATCAAACCCGGCCCGTGAGAGTACAAGCAGCAGGAACAGACCAACACCAGCTTGCACTGCTCCGCCATACAGCCCGACTCCGAAGAACACAGCCGATGAAACCCATAATGGCCAGACGCTTTCAGCCTGCTTCGTTTTGGGTTTCCATACAGTGAGAGCCAGAAGCGGCAGCATCAAAAAGCCGAATATTCTCTCGAAGAGAGCATCCGGGATTCTTGAAGCAATAAGCGAGCCGACTAGGCCGCCAAACACTGCGGGAATAACCACTCGAACGGTTTCTCTGCGGTTTTCTCGATTGTGTTTGGCGTAACCATAGGCTCCGGCCATGTTCTGAATCAGAACGGCAATCCGATTCGTCCCGTTCGCTGTTGTACCCTCCACACCGGCCAGAGAAAGTAGGGGTACTGTCAACAATGAGCCACCGCCAGCCATGGAATTTACAACTCCAGCGAAAAATCCGCCGACTAGTACTATGACTACGTCAAGGCCCGACATTGGTACCGACCGTAGCCGGGTGTCATCCCTTATAACCACGTGGGTGCGATACTAAGGGTGTCGGTTAATCGATCACCCAATAGAAAGCACTATTTCAGAGCACTACTAGTTCAGTACTAGAACGCCGTCAGCCGCCAACGAAACGAAAGAGAAAGTAATGCGTCGAGGTCTCGCCTCACTCTTGTTAGGACTATCACTTGTCGTGGCCTCATTCAGTTGGGCCGGCTTCACCCTTTCTCGGACTATTCTCGACCCCGGAGTTTCGGAACGACTCGCCGATCAACTTTTGGACGACGAATCAGTCCGATCTGCGCTTACCACCCGAATGGCTGACTCACTTGAAGAGCAGCTTCCAGATGAGGTGCCGGTTCCAAGAGAAATCGTAGAAGGTGCTGCTCAAACTGCTATTGATGATCCTCGAGTCGAGTCAGTGATTAGGGACGGCTTTGTCCAAGCTCATCAAAACGCCCTGAACGGCGAAGACGAACCCATCACGATAGAAACTTCAGCGATCGGCGAAGCTGGACGCGATGCCCTCGTTGGGGTCGATCCAGTTCTGGAGACTTTTTTGCCCTCAGCTCCCTCTATCGGGGTTGAGCTACCAACGACCGGCTTAGCTTGGATTGGCTCGGTGAAGGACTTCGTCGACCGCTACACAATCCTCGGAGCTTTTGTCGCTGCAATCGGCGCACTAATTGCTCTGCTCATAGCGAAGAAAAGAGCCGTCGTTTTCCGTCGGGTTGCGTACTGGGCTTTCGGTGCAGCTGCGTTCTGGCTAATCATCGGGTACGGGGTCCCGTGGCTACTCAGCCTGGTCTCGCCGACGTCGTCGGCGTTCGCCTCTGCATTGGTTCGGATCTTCTTCAACGAGATGATTCGACCGGCGATCACGATGGCAATTTTCGGTGTAATCATGTTGGTCACGAGCTTAATCTGGCCGATCTTTGCTCGGCGACGGGGCGCCAACAAGTTGCAACCACGCCAATCGGTCATCGCTGACCTGCGAACCGATCCAAATGAAGCTCCACTGTCGCCGCCCCTAAAACCGGCAGCCGCTAGTTCCCAACCAGATGCTGCCCCGATTTTGGCCGAGACTAAGGCCGGTTGGATGTCGAAAGATCAAACTCCATCGCAGAGCCAAGCAGTCGAAGGATTATCGCACGTTAGGGTTCCGAAAAGCGGCGGTCGATCCGCATCCAACCGGTCTGCAACTGCGATGCCGTTGGATGAACCGGCCTCAACCCGACAACGGGAGAACACTGCGGTCATGTCGACTGAGGGGGCAGCCCACGGGCGCTCAGAGTCATTTGACGAACCAATAGTTGTCGAAGAGTCGAGTATTTCGGTCACTATGCCCGCCACAGATTCAGAGTCAAAGCGAGACTCACAGCCAGAATTGGCTATCGATACGCCGTCCGATGCCTCTCCTGCTGTGGCGGCCGATCCGGTTGAAAATAGCGAGCCTAATCCGGCATCCTCTGGGCCAAGATGGGTCGAGGGTCGCGGCTACTCTGACGATGATCGGGTCTCGCCGTTCATCAAGCCATCAGAGGAAATTGATCTGAAGGATATTCTGTAAGCGAGCGGACTGTCGGCCAGGGTCGCTACTGGCTGGTGAGCTGGTCATCCATCCAGTCCGCAACTTCAGTCATTACTTCAATTTGCTCTGGTTCATTGAAACACTCGTGTCGAAGCCCGTTCCAGCTCCGATAAGTGACATTGTCAAGACCAGCAAGCGGCTTGCTTGAGGCCTGAGGGACGACCTCATCCTGATCGCCATGCAAGACGTAGGTTGGCAGGGTAATCGACTCTATTTTGTTCGATGTTTCATCCATGACGGTAAACACTTCGTTGCCAAAGCCAGCTGTGGCTCCAGCGATCACCAAAGGATCATCGACGTAGGCTTTTTGAACTTCCACGTCACGGCTCAAGGCGATCCCATCAATTTTGGAAGGAACGAATGTTTTAGGTGCAACCCGGCCCAATATCGGGGCAGCAATTCGTTGCCATCGAGGCACTTCAGCCGACAGAGCTGGCGAACTTAGAATGGCGAAGTCAGGTTGTGGTCTGTCCGATACAAGGTAGGCGGTCACCATTAGTCCACCTAGTGAATGACCGAGAAGAAACGTTGGCTTGCCCAACGACGCTCGCTCAGCAAGACGATCTTCAATGTCGTCTAAAAATACCTCGAAGCTGTCGATGTGGGCCCGCGGCCCGCCGCTTTGACCAAAACCTCGATTGTCGAATGCGGCCACGTCGAACCCTCTGGAGGCGAAAAAGTCGGCAATGTGAAGATACCGGCCGGAGTGCTCACCAATTCCATGCACCAGCAGCAGGCTAGCTTTGCAGCCATCGACTGACCAGCGCCGTTGTAGTTGCGATGAGCCATCCCGTGCTTCTGCCAATTCGACTGTTGCCATAACCTCACCCATCTGACGATCTTATCCAGTTCCAAGGCATCAGCTCTTAGTCGACGATGGAAGTGCGTACTTTGCGATGAATCAGTGCACACTGTGAACGGTGAAGCAACTACCGACAGTAATCGCAGTAGCGATGGGCGGAGCATTGGGCGCTGGCTGCCGTTGGGCGCTGCTCTCAATCTTTGATACTGCGTCAGACAACGTCCTCATCTTTTTGCTTAACATTGTTGGCTCAGCTCTGCTTGGAGTTGTGGTTAGCCAACGTTCGTACCTAAGTGACAGCCAGTTTCATTTTGCTGGGGCCGGAGTTGCTGGTGGATTCACAACATTTTCAACGTTCGCAGTCGACGTAGCCAAACTGATCGATGACGGGCAACTAGCGGCAGCCGGGGTCAACACGTTGGTTACCGCGTCAGTCGCCGTCATCTTCGCTGGTATTGGCTACCGAATCGGGCGGGAGATCCGGCGATGACCGTATTGCCAGTTACTATGACGCTTTCTCTGGAATTGGTGGCTGTGAACACACTAGTTTGGATCGTCCCCTGCTTCTTGGTGGCCGCGGGGGTTGGTGCCGTTATTCGTTATGTCGTGTCCGGTTATCTCAATGACCATGTTCCTACCGGGACTCTTGTCGTCAACGCTGTCGCCTCGTTCTTGCTCGGAATAGCCGCTTCTTTCGGCGACACGATGTCGATAATTCTCGGTATCGGATTGCTAGGCGCAATGTCGACGTGGTCTTCGGTTGCTAATGAGGCAGCGGCCTTGGCCCGCAAGAACGAGGGTTGGCTAGCGCTTACCTATCTAGCCCTTACCTGCTCAAGCGGCATTCTGCTGGCTTGGTTCGGAGTCAAGCTGGGAACCGTGCTGTAAAGCGCCAACCGAAAACAACTGGTTGGTCAGTTCTCCACTTCGGAGCACGCAACCGAATACTCCATGATGGTCTGTCCACTGTTCGGATCGACTGCCCGAACGTATCCCTCGGCGAGATCACCATCCTCGCGGCATTGGTTCTCGGCTGCTCGCACCATTTCTGGCGTCGGTTCAACCGCGTGCTGAGGAACTACGCTGGTGTTAGATTCGCCCGTCGGTGAAGCATCCGAGCCTGAACACGAACAGGCCAGAACCAACACCGCAGCGATGACTGGCAAGCATTTCTTCAAGTAATCAGCTTACCGAAGGAGCCGAAGCTAACCGAGTTAGGCCAGCCGTTTGCTCTATTGACGTTCGATGCTACTCAGCTAGCGACGGCGGTGGCCGATGGAGTTCCCTATGAGTACCGCCCGGCGAGTAACGTTCGAGTACCCACCAGACCTAGACGTTATGTGGACTCCTCAGACTCCTGAGTTCGCTTGTGCCGCCAATGCGGTCTCTCTGTTAATGCCTTCGATCGAACCATACTTCGTCAAGTCGATTCGCGCCGCCGCCACGAACTTGTCCCCCGAACGTTACGACGATGTAGAAACCTACTTGTTTCAAGAGGCCCAGCACCACAAGCAGCATGTGATATTCAACACCATGTTACTTGAGCGCTATCCGAAGCTTCAACCGTTGGAACGGTTCATGAAGCGGGTGTTCGGCTGGCTGTCAGACACAAGGACAATCGACTTCAACGTCGCCTTTGCTGCTTGCGCCGAAACCGTTGCCTACTCAGCCGCTCGTTGGGCCGCTGATCGTCGCCACGAATTATTTACTGGAACCGACGACGTGGCAGCCACCTTGTTTCTATGGCATCTGGCCGAAGAAGTCGAACACAAGTCATCGGCATTTGATGTGTACCTCGCCGGATTAGCAAGCAGCAACCTGACTGAATCCATCCAGTCGGATCGGCTTGTTAGTACCGAGGAACGAGTCAACAGCCGGCCTGTCCAGCGATCCTTCGGTGAGGTCTTTCGCTATTTGACCGTGATGATCTGCGCGTTGGCTGTCATTATTCCGTTCATCTTTGCTGGCACTGCTGTATTACTCACCTACGAGCGACGCCTTTTCTGGCCCGTCTCATGGTTTCGACTCTTCCGGTGGAGCGTGATGTTCGCATTTGAAGCGTTGACTAACCTCGGCATGAGTTTGTTCCCTAGCCACCACCCGACCGACTTCACCGATCCCATTTGGTTTCAGGTCTGGTTGGCAGAGTTCGACGCCCAGACCGAGACCGTCCCGATTTGGAATAAATCGGCTAGCTCAGATACCTCAGGACCACTGAGCATTCCCACCTAGTCACTGAACTGATGGCGATTCTTGCCGATCAAAACGTATGGTCTCGATCACCACTACCGACACCGCCGCTGAGCGCGATTCGGTTACCGGTCTCCAAACCCGTCGAGCGTTTTCTCGTCAGGTAAACCAAGCGATCTGCGACAGCGACCCGTATGCCATTGCTCTTATCACGCTCCACGACTTTGAAACCACAGTTCAAAACGCCGGATTGGACGCTACCGACGATCTCCTGATCTCGGTCGGACGGGCTTTGCTCGATCACACCAGCGCTGCTACTACCGTCGCTAGGACCGGCGACCATCAATTCGGCATACTCACCGTTGGATTGGCCGATGAGAATCTCACTAGATGGTCAAGCCCAGTAATCACTTCGATCAAGCTGGCAATTAGCGCTTGGACATCGAACCAGGCTGATTTTGTTCTAGACCCTGTCAGTCCTCCGGTGATCCGAGTCGGAGCGGCGCTGGGAACTGATCACGGTATTTGGGACCAAGCTGGCTTGGCTTTGCGGGTCGCCTCGGATGACTCCACCGGCGAGCAGATAGTTCTATACGAACCAAGCGAACCAAGAATCGCCCGGCTTGAGAATCGCATGGAGCGAGACAATCTTGTCCGGGAGGCATTGTCGGAGCGAAGGGCCATTGTTGCCAACCAAAGGATCGAACTGGTCGGTCGAACGGAGCAAAGCTGGACGTGGCTCCGGCTCAGCGCAGCAATTCCCGCCAGAGGTTCATCATTTGACCTCATACCAACGCTCGATGCATCTCCTCGACTCGGGCGACAACTCGAACAATTCGTTCTCAAAGCGGCAGCCGAAATGGTCTCGGCCGAAGAAGGATCGGTCCGGGTGACGGTACCGGTAAGTCGAGAGTTGCTGGCCAGCCGCTCGTTCAACGAGCAACTTTTCCCAATTTTGGAACGATCGAGGATTCCACTCAGTCGGCTAGTCTTTGAAATCGAAGAAGCGGCCCTGGAGCAATCGCCCAAAAGAGGTACTGAACTAATCAAGAAGTTGAACCACATTGGTTCGGCCGTTGCTGTTCGCAATTGTTCCGGACAATGGGAAACTTGGGAGCTATGCACCGAACTACCAATCAACTTCATCAGTCCGAGCGTGGAACTGTACAACCGCTTCAGCGAGGTCAAACGGTCAGCAGTTCGGCTATTGACCTCAATGGCCGCGACCTGTGATGAATCTGACGTCAACTTGATTGCTCCATTTTCATCCCGCCTAGTCCCGGCTTCGACCCTGACCGAAGTGGGATTTACCTATATAGAACAAGCACCGACAGTTGGGCTATCGAGACGAACTGAACGCCCGACAGACATCGGCTTTAGTCGCTCGTAGGATGACGAGCCGAATTTTCTCGCCCGTCACAAGAACGGCTCAAAATCGGTCGTCTCTTTTGCCCGGCTGCGGTAGTCTAAATAGGTCCTTCGGGGATGGTGTAATTGGTAACACAGCTGCTTCTGGTGCAGCTATTGGGGGTTCAAGTCCTCCTCCCCGAGCTATTCATCACTTTGCAACTAATCTCTAGCAGCGTTGATGTCGTCCGGTGGTTTCGATCATTTGCCGATATGATCGTTGTTCGCTAGCCCCGTTCGTCTAGCGGCCTAGGACGCTGGCTTCTCATGCCAGTAGCACGGGTTCAAATCCCGTACGGGGTACTTTCAACCACCAGTTTGCGCAAAGCAAACTCAACGTGACCGAGCGCCGACAGACCCCACACCAGGTACAGAATCACGGCGGGGTGGGATTGGCTAGCTACCCCGCACGACCTAGCAACAGTTACCGTCGACCAGGCAGCCGAATCGACTAGTTAAAGTATGCGTCGAAGCGGCGGAAGCTAATGAGGCGGCCGACTGAGATGGCTACGGACTCGGAGAACAGGCGAGTGCTATCGCTTCGGTTGTCAGTTATGGCGGCTTGGGCTTCAAGACCAACCTCGCCAGCGATTAGCATGCTGCGCCGAGCGTGGTACGGGTCGGTAACGACCACTACATCTGTGGTTTTTTCTTGTTCCAGAATTCGAGAGACCGCTGCGAGTTGTTCATACGTAGTCGCCCCCTGAACTTCTAGCAGCAAATCTTCGTCCGGAATTCCGGCGTTGCTACGCAAGTAGTCGTAGCCAGTCTTGGCTTCGGTTGTAATGTCTGTTTCTTGGCCGCCGCCGGTAACAACGATTTTCTCGACTAGACCGTCGCCGTATAATTCAGCAGCTCGATCAAGCCGCCCCTGTAACGCGCCAGATGGTTCCCCGTTGTACTGGGCCGCGCCTAGAACGACCGCAGCCGACGCTTCGCCCTCAAAGCCAGATCGTGACGTAACGAAAACGTCTAAGAAGTTGACGGCAAGGTACAGCAGGCCTAGCCCGACAACTACCGCTACGAACTTGCCTTTCGGAATCAGCGGGCCGCTGTCATCGTCTTGCTCGTCCGCCTGCAGGCGACGCTGCTTTCGTTCTTCGAACCGGGCTGCTTCTTCAGCTTCCTTCTTTTCCTTAGCCTCTTCTTTGGCCCGCTGAGCTTCTGACTTGCCCGCTACCAGTTCATCATCTTGGCCGTCATCGTCGGCGGACGAAATCTCGTCGGGTGCTTCCTCGCTCCCGGAATCATCGTTCTCGGGTTTGTTTGTTTCTGAATCAGCCACAGAGCCAATTGGATCATGGCTCGCACTACCGACAACTGTCTCGGCAGCGGCCAAAGATTCGGCCGGACGGCCGCTTTGCTCAGCGCCGCTTAGCGCATCGATGCCGAGAACATCGAGCCAGTCGGGTGACTCTTCTGACCGGTCAGAGCTTGCCACGAGCCTGTTCCAAACGACGTAAAACAACGTCTCGACTGAGTTCGACCATTGGTTCGAACAAAGGAACCCCGGAACGACGTCCGGTCAAAGCCAACCGCACCGGCAGCTGCGATTTTACCTCCAGCTCTTGACCGACTCCGAGAACCAGTGATTCCAACGCTTTTGGTTCCCAGTCGGTGCTCGGCAACCGATCGATTACTGCGTCAAGAACAGACGGGACGTGATCTTTGCCCATTACTTTGCGCCAGTCTTTCTCCTCTGGCTCTGGTGCGTCACCCAGTATCCAATCGACGAACCGAGGCGCCTCTTCGAATCGGGCCACCCGCTCCTGGACGAACGGCGCTAGTCGGGCATAGACCTCAGTGTCAGCGGCCGGGAACTGATCGACCACGTGAGGAAGCGAAGCTTCGACGAAGTCGTCGGCGCTTAACATTCGGATGTACTCGCCGTTGAAGTGATCGAGCTTTTTCACGTCGAAGAAGGCCGGAGCTTTGTTGATGTCGACTAGATCGAACTGTTCGATGATCTCACCGATGGGGCGTATTTCAATATTGTCCTTCGGACCCCAACCAAGCGTTAACAGATAGTTACGCATGGCTTCCGGCAGGTAACCCTTATCTCGATAGTCGCCAACAGCGACATCGTCGCGCCGTTTCGATAACTTCTTTCGCTGCTCATTAACGATTAAAGGCAAGTGGGCGTATGTAGGCAGTTCAGTCACGCCCATTGCGGCCATTAACAGCAACACTCTCGGCGTGGTATTTACCAGGTCTTCGCCGCGGACAACGTGGGATATCTTCATCTCGGCGTCGTCATAGGCGTTAGCCAGGTGGAACATCGGCACGCCGTTAGATCGGACGATTATGAAGTCTTCCAATACCGAGTTTTCAAACTCGACCCGATCTCGAACTAAATCATCCCATCCGATAGTGCCGGTGTCGGGGGTCTGGAACCTTATGGCCCGCCCCTCCCCTGGTTCTAACCCGAGGGTGCGACAGTGGCCGTCGTATCCGGCGTTCTCGCCTACCCGACCTACCAGATCGTCTCGGGTGCAACCGCAGTAGTAGGCCAGGTCTCGGGCAACGAAGTCTGCCGCTAGAGCTCGATAATCGTCGAATCGATCCGACTGGCGAACTTCCTCGTCCCAATCGATACCTAACCAGGTCAAGCTGTCGTGGATTGCTTCGATCAAATGGGGCTCAGACCGATCGGCGTCGGTGTCTTCGATGCGAAGAATAAAGGTGCCACCGCGGTTCCTGGCGTATAGCCAGTTAAATAGCGCTGACCGGGCACCGCCAACGTGTAGGTAGCCGGTAGGGGCAGGCGAAAAACGAACTCGAACGGTCATCAGTTTTCGGCACCACCGACGGTGAATAGTTGCTTCCAATTTTCTTTGTATAACTGCTCGATCCGTTCTGGGGTAGAGCGAAGCACATCCTCATCGACTACATCTACCACCAATCGACGTTCGGAATAGTGGTGATTGCTGCGGACCTCAGCAAACAGATCCTCCCGACCCCGTTCCAATTCCACATCAGGCGACGGATCCAAGAAACCGAAGATTGTGAAGGCGGCGGTTAGGTCGTGGACTACTGGGGCTCGCCCAAAAAGCGCAGACCGTTTCATTGCTACAGCGACGCAACCAGCCACCGCATCTTCGTGCTTGACTGCACCTAGAGAAAGACGATCATCAAACAAATGGACCAGCTTGTAGGCATAGCCCTGATCTGGCCCGGCGGTACCCATTGCTGGTCCCGTAGGTTGCGGGCCGTTGATCTCGCCCGGGCGCCCGCCTCGGCCTGCGTCGCTGCGGGCCGGCGGCGATGTGTAATCGCGGATGCGTTGATTCGGTTTCGTTGGTATAAAGTCAGGAGCTGCCACCTTTACTAGGTTAGTCTGCGAAGGCTACGAGGAGACGAGACATCATGGGAACCGCATCGATCCTGTATCGATTTATTCTTCTAGCCCATATTGGCGCAACCGTTGTTGGATTCGGTGGGCTAATTACTGCCAGTCTCTATAACGCACGCTCGTTCAAAGCGGCACCATCTGAAGCTGCCACAGTGCTGAAAACCACATCCGGAGTCTCGAGAATCGCCGAATTTGGAATCTACGCCATCCTGCCGTTAGGCATTGTTCTTGTGGCAATCAGCGACAGTGCCTTCACATTCGCCGCCCCCTGGATTTCGGCGGCCTTTGTTGTTTGGTTCCTGGTTGTTGGCTGCTTTCATGGCCTTGTCCGACCAGCCGTGGCCAGCATGCTTACGGCCGCAAATGAATCATCGGCCGATGTGCTAGCCGACGACGAAGCGGCTCAGGCGGCGGCCAAAAAGCTTGCCATGGGCGAAGCTGCGGTCCAGCTACTACTGGTCGTATCGTTGGCTCTCATGATCTGGCAACCCGGCGGTAGCGGCATCTAAGACGGCCGGTTAACGCTCCGTTTGGGCACTAGCTTCGGCCGGAGCCAGCCACTGCTGATCTAGCCAAAAACCACCCAACGGAAGCGATCCGATCACAAGCGCAAAGAACGCCTTCGTCCACGGCCATCTGAGTGGCTCTCGGGCGATCACGACCAGCACGGCGAAAACCAGATAGAGCACGCCATGGATTGGGCCGAGGATCGATACCCCAAGCTCTGACCCTCCGAGCTGTTTGACAACCGTAGCTACCAGCAACATCAGATACGAAACGGCTTCCACTACAGACACTATTCGAAGGTTCCGGATCTTCGTTCCCACGGGTGGTCACAATAGTGCGTAAAGGAGCGAATCTGACAGGGCCTGCCACGATGCCTCAATTATGTTCTCGCTCACGCCAATCGTGGTCCATTGCCGATCGCCGTCTGTTGCGTCAACCAGCACCCGGGTAATAGCTCGGGTTCCCTCAGCGGAGTCAAGAATTCGCACTTTGTAGTCGGTCAACCGGACATCGGTTAGTTTGGCGAAGCGCCCGTCAACAGCTTGACGAAAGGCAGCGTCTAGCGCGTTAACTGGTCCGTTGCCCTCGCCAGTGGCAACGAGACGCTCATCCCCAATCATCATTTTCAAGGTCGCCTCCGTTTGAACCCCATCAAAGTGACCAAGTGGGTTCTGATGGGACGCTCCCCGTTCGCCGGGGCGATGCTCGACAATTACCCGAAACGATTCAAGGGTGAAAAACTCGTTCTGCCATCCGGCGGCCCGGCGCATTAGCAACTCGAGCGAAGCATCAGCGACCTCGAAGTGGTAGCCCGAGTGTTCAAGTGTTTTGAGTTCGTCCACCACGGCTTTCATCTGTAGGCCGTCGAGTGTAAGCCCGAGCTGGCGAGCCTTTAGTTCAATGGTCGACCGGCCGGACAAATCGGACACTAGGAACCGAGTCCCGTTACCAACCAACGCAGGGTCTACATGCTCATAGGCGTCAGGTCGGCGGGCAATTGCCGATGTGTGGAGACCAGCTTTATGGGCGAAGGCGGATTTCCCCACATACGGCTGTTGCTGCATCGGCGGAAGGTTTACCAGCTCGGCCACATGATTGCTGGCTGATGTGAGCTGCTCAATCCGACCAACCGGCAGCGTTTCGATTCCCATCTTCAAACTAAGGTTCGGGACGAACGTCGTTAGGTCGCAGTTGCCAGTCCGCTCTCCGTACCCGTTGATCGTGCCTTGGACATGGGTTGCACCGGCTCGAACACCAGCAACCGCGTTAGCGACCGCGCAGCCAGTGTCGTTCTGCGTATGCATTCCAACAGTAAGGTCCGGGAACATGGCAACGACCGCTGCTGTGGCCGACTCCACCTCGTGAGGCAACGAACCACCGTTAGTGTCGCAGAGCACCAACGCTTCGGCCCCCGAAACGGCGGCCGCTTCAACCACTCGGAGAGTAAATTCTGGATTGCGTTTGTGGCCATCAAAGAAGTGTTCAAAGTCAACGAAAACTCGCTTGCCCTTTGACACCAAATGAGCCACCGAATCGGCGACCATCGAGACACCTTCATCAAGCGTGGTCCGCAGCGCCTCTAGGACGTGATAGTCCCAAGCCTTGGCGACGATACAGACAACGTCTGTTTGTGCACTCAATAAGTTCGACAGGGTTTGATCTTCATCTACCTTGCCTTTTGGGCGCCGGGTCGAACCAAAGGCAACAAGTTTCGAAGTCTGCAGCTCTAGCTCTCCTGCCGCCGCCCGAGCAAAAAACTCGTCATCTCGAGGGTTGGCGCCCGGCCACCCACCTTCGATGTAGTGCACGCCCAAATCATCCAGCACTCCTGCGATTCGCAGCTTGTCATCGGCGGTAAGCGCAATTCCTTCAAACTGAGATCCGTCTCGCAACGTAGTATCGAATATCTCAACTATTTCTGGCCAACTCGGCGCCCGCTGGCCAAGGCGATCGATAGTCATCGATTCGGCTAGTGACTCGGCTGGTGATTCCGCCGTGGAGTTGGTCGCCATTAGAGTTTTGCGACGACAGCGTCTGCGATCTCTGAGGTAGAACCTTCAACCTCAACACAAGCCTCGCAGGCCCGCTCGATTCGTTTTGCTGCTTCTGATTCACCTAAGAAGTCGAGCATCAACGCTCCCGACAGAATGGCCGCAATGGGATTGGCCTTTGCTTGGCCAGCGATATCAGGCGCCGAACCATGAACCGGCTCAAACATAGAAGGGCCGCTTCGGGCCGGATTGAGGTTGGCCGAAGAAGCCAAGCCGATCCCACCAGACACTGCGCCGCCTAGGTCGGTAAGGATGTCGCCGAACAGATTGTCGGTCACTATTACGTCGTAGCGCTGCGGATCTTGCACGAAGTAGATACAGGCGGCGTCGACATGGTTGTACGCCGTCTCTACCGTCGAGAATTCTTTACTTACCGCATCGAACGTTCGCTGCCAGAGGTCACCGGAGAACGTCAACACATTGGTTTTGTGGACAAGAGTTAGGTGCTGGTTTCGACTCTGCGCTAGCTCGAACGCGTATCGGATGCAGCGCTCGGCTCCCCGACGAGTATTGACCGAGCCTTGAGTGGCAATTTCATGCTCGGTCCCTTTCCGTAGGACACCACCCTCGCCGGCATACGAACCCTCAGTATTTTCTCGGATAACGACAAAGTCATGGGTGTCGGTTTTGAACGGGCGTTGGTTTACATACAGATCAAGATCAAACCGCATCTTGAGGAGAAGGCCGCGTTCGATTACCCCCGGCGGCACACCTGGGGTTCCAACTGCGCCCAGGTAGATCGCATCGACGTTGCGCCATTCGTCCAGAACCGAATCGGGAAGAACAGTTTCGTCACGAAGATAGCGGGCTCCTCCGAGGTCATAGTTGTGAGTCTCTAAGGAGACACCCGCTGCTTCGATCACCCGGAGACCTTCGTTCACGACCTCGGGCCCAATTCCGTCTCCGCCTACTACTGCGACCTGGTATGCACTCATTGTGTTCCTCATCTGCTCGGTCCTGGTCATCAACAATCGGCGTTCAGGCTACCGCAACAAGCTGAATCCTTCACTTGACGGGCGCCGACCGGTTGAGGCAAAGCCTACTAAATCCGGATTTTTCCTTGAAGGCTCGAAAATCCGCTTGGCATCTTGAATTTGTCCTCAAGGCCGAGCCTCCAAAGCCGATCCTTATCGAGTAGGAGGAATCCGTGAGCGACGACCAGCAATTCAATCTTTCAGTAAGAGAAGCGCCCGAAAGTTGGCGCCAAGCAGAAGAGGAATCGCCGACTACTAACGATGGTCGCGGCCTCCAGCAAGCTCGCGCTGTCGCTGTCCCGATTGGCAAACGGGTAAGTATGTTCTCAACCCTGGTCGCTGGATTGCTTGGCGGACTAGTCGGCGGCACCGCTTGGTATCTGATGGAAACTCAAGGCATAAGCCGAACATCATGGATTGCGGTGCCGATTGGCATACTCATACCGCTCCTCATTCGAGTGGCCGCTGGAGGCGCTGACAGCAGCATTAGAGCTGGAGTTTCCGTGTTTGCCTACTTCCTGACAATTTGCGCGGTGATGTTCCTACTAACACGGCAAGAGCTCATAGGACTGTACGGAGAGGTTCCTGGACTACAAGGTTTCGAGCAGCAGGTTCTATCTCGACGATTTAATCGTGCTTCTGATCTTTTGGCCTACGGACTGGGCGCCATCTGCTCGATCCAGGTCAGTATCTTGCTCCGAGATACGTCGCCCCGCCGCTAACCAAGCACCGGCCCGCCGATCGGTCGTACGAGGTCTAGGTTTTGGGTTGCAATCGTTGGCCTTTCACGCAAGCCGTCCAAAATGGTCGATAACATCGTTGTGTGGTTGAAACACAAAAATTGTCTCGCGAAGCATACGACCGACTTCTTTCGGAGCACGATGATCTAACCACTCGTGGTCGGATAGAGATCGCTAAGAAAATTGAGACTGCTCGAGAGCTCGGTGATCTTTCCGAGAACGGCGATTACCACGCTGCCAAAGAAGAACAGGGCAAGATGGAGGGTCGCATTATTCACCTCGCCAGCCTCATCGAGAATTGCGAGATCGTTGAGATCGATACATCCGGTGGAGTTCTTTCGGTTCAAGCTGGCTGCGTAGTCTCAATCCGCTACGAGGGCGATGACGAAGTCGAGCAATACCTTATTGGCTCTATTGAAGAGCGTCGAGATGGGCTCACAGTCATGTCTCCTGGCTCGCCCCTCGGCCAAGCCCTCATGGGCGCCGCCAAAGGCGACACCGTGGCTTTCGAAGCACCCGGGGGCAAGCTAAATGTCGAAGTGGTTGAAATTACCGTTTGACCGCCACGTCTGACCAACACCGTCAATTATCTAGCAGGTAGGGGTACCAGTTCTTATGACCACATTGGCTGACAACGTTTGGGAGCAGCATGTTGTGCGACGAGGCGAGGACGGCGAACCTGATTTGCTCTACATCGATCTTCACTTGGTCCACGAAGTTACGTCCCCACAAGCTTTTGATGGGCTTCGACTGGCCGGACGAAAAGTACGACGGCCAGAGTTGACGGTCGCGACCGAAGATCACAACGTGCCGACCGAAAACATCGATCAACCGATCGAGGATCCAATCAGTCGCCGTCAAATCGAAACTATGCGAGCAAACGCCGCCGAGTTTGGCATCGCTCTCCATGAGATGGGTTCGCCTGGTCAAGGCATCGTTCACGTCATCGGACCCGAGCAAGGACTGACCCAACCCGGAATGACAGTGGTGTGCGGCGACTCTCACACCGCTACTCATGGAGCATTCGGATCAATTGCGTTCGGTATCGGTACCAGCGAAGTCGAACATGTTCTGGCCACCCAAACGCTCCCCCAGTCTCGGCCAAAGACCATGGCCGTGACCGTAGACGGTGAGTTGCCAATGGGGACTACGGCAAAAGATGTCATCCTCGCCATCATCGGAAAAATTGGCACCGGTGGCGGTATCGGTCACATCATTGAATATCGGGGCCAGGTCTTTGAACAGATGTCGATGGAAGGCCGGATGACGGTCTGCAATATGTCAATCGAAGCTGGAGCCAAGGCTGGCATGATCGCTCCGGATGATGTCACGTTCGCTTACCTCGAGGGTCGAGAGCACGCCCCAAAGGGCGCAGCGTGGGAGCAGGCACTGGAATCGTGGCGCAAGCTACCCTCAACGCTTGATGCCAAGTTCGACGCTGAAGTAACGCTCGACGGATCTTCTCTAGGACCTCAGGTGACCTGGGGAACGAATCCAGGCCACGTTGTGGACCTTGCTGGCTTGGTGCCAGACCCAACGAGCTTTGAGTCCGACGTTGATCGTGATGCTGCCCAACGAGCCTTGGACTATATGGACATCAAAGCTGGCACAGCAATGAAAGAGATCCCGGTCGACACCGTGTTCATCGGCTCTTGCACCAATAGCCGGATCGAAGACCTTCGAGCTGCCGCCGACGTAGCCAAGGGTCGCCGAGTCAATGCTGCGGTCAGAACCCTTGTGGTACCGGGCTCGTTCGCGGTGAAGCAACAGGCCGAAAGCGAAGGCCTTCACACCATCTTCACCGATGCCGGATTCGATTGGCGAGAACCGGGTTGCTCAATGTGTTTGGCGATGAATCCGGACAAATTGGCGCCAGGAGAACGGTCAGCCTCGACGAGCAACCGCAACTTCGAGGGGCGACAAGGCCGCGGCGGTCGAACTCATTTGGTAGCGCCCGGGGTGGCAGCGGCCACCGCTATCGCTGGACACTTCGCCGAACCTAGCGACCTCTAAGCCGGCGAACAGTACCCAACTAAATCTGCAACGCAGACCGAAACTCACACTAGGAAAGCGACCGAAAAAGTGGATCCAGTTCAAGTAGTTAGCGGTCGGGCCGTCCCGATTGATCGCTCCGACGTCGACACCGATCAGATCATTCCGTCTGACTGGTTAAAGCAAGTTGAACGCACAGGATTCGAAAAAGGGTTGTTCTCCGAGTGGCGAGACGATCCGAACTTCGTGTTGAACGACGAACGGTTTGCCGGGGCCAAGATCATGATCTCCGGACCCAACTTCGGTGTTGGTTCATCGCGAGAGCATGCGGTCTGGGCCATCCAGCAGTCCGGTTTCCAAGCAGTACTATCACCTCGATTCGGTGACATATTCCGCAACAACTCCACCAAGAACGGCCTGGTGCCAGTTGTAGTTTCAGCTGAGTTAGGGCGGCGCCTGATCGACGAGGTTGAGAACGACCCGAGTCTCGAATTCACGATTGACATCCAACGTCGACTTCTGGAAGTACCGGCGCTAAACATTGCCGAACCGTTCCCACTTGATGATGCGACCCAAGATCGATTCCTTCGAGGTCTTGATGACATAGGGATAAGCCTTCAGCACGCAAGTGCCATCGACACGTTTGAGTCTGGTCGTCCGACTTGGATGATGTCGTCTTAAGCGACCAGTTCTCGATCCTTCGAAATAGGAAGCGGCAGACCTAACGCTGGCGTTGTCCTAATGCTTAGGCATTAGGACTACGAGGCCGACAAATCTAGTTAGAACTGCAATCAAACGTTGCAGACTCGTTACAGCGGCAATTGTTTGTCCTCGTCGGGAACCAACAGTCTCTTTGCCAACGTCTCAGTTGCAGTACCTAACCATTTTTGAAGGATCACCCATGTCTCGAACAAATCGCAAAGCTCGACTTGGCTCCCTGCTCGCCGCCTCATTCTTGCTACTTTCGGCCTGTTCTCCCCCCGACGATGGCGAATCAACGTCACCGCTGACAGATCTAAGCGGTGATGAAATCATTCTCACCAGCGGCCTAGAAACAGTTGATTCCTGCGATGCCCTATTGGAACGCATCAAGGACGAAGCTGTTGAACGAGTCGGCCCCTACGGCTTCGGCCAAGGCGGCTTTCCAATGGTTCTCGAGGCCGAAGAGATGATGATGGAAGACAGCGCGACTGCTGAAGCTGAGGTGTCGGCTCCGGCAACGACAGGGGCCGAGACCCGAGCGTCTGAGAATGGCAACTTTGGCGGCGACGCCACCGATGCCGCCTCGGACGGCGACTTCGGCGCCGGTGGGTCTGGCGATCAAGAATTTTCTGAAACAAACAATCAAGAGAGCGGTGTCGACGAAGCCGATTTAGTAAAGACCGACGGCGATCGGATGATCATCGTGTCGGGCGACAAGGTTCGGGTCCTGGATGTCACCGGCTCAACTCCAGAGCTCATCGACACCATCGCTCTTCCTGACAACTTCGGCGGCGGCGAAATGTTTCTCGACGGAGACAGCGCTCTATTAATGACTAGCGGCTGGACCGAGCGACCATTCGGTCGTACCGGTGACGCTGGCCTCTCTTGGTACCCCGGTTCACCCACCGGTCGGCTCATCGAATTGAATCTCAAAACTGGAACTGTGGAACGAACCCTCGAATTCGAAGGTGGCTACTTGTCGGCCCGCGAGGTTGACGGTGCGATACGAATCGTGCTTTCGGCCACGGCTGAGCGCTTCAACTTTGTCTACCCATCACAACCAGGGGCAGAAGACGCAGCCGAAACCGCTAACCGGCAACTTATCGAAGACTCGACCATCGACCAGTGGATGCCTACCTTCCGAATAATTGAAGGTTCTGGGTTCGGCGGAGCAACCGAAACCTCCGAGGCTGGCCCGCTGGTCGACTGTGATCGAATGTTCCTACCATCAGAGTTCGCTGGATTCGGATCCCTGGTTGTTCTGACCGCTGAGTTGGACGATGGGCTTCGACTGAACGATTCCGTCGGCGTCTTCACCGACGCTCAAACCGTGTATGCGTCGACCGACCGACTGGTGGTTGCAACTCCTCGGTGGCCAGAGTTCGACCAATCAACTGGCCAGCCAATAAATGACGAACAGTACACTACCGCCCTTCACACCTTCGACATCGAGGATCCTCGCAAGGCCGACTACGTTGCCTCTGGTTCAGTCCTCGGCACGCTACTAAGCCAGTACAGCTTGTCTGAACATGATGGGTATCTTCGAGTTGCTACCACAGTCGGTCAATGGGAAGGCCGGGACAACAGTGAAAGTATGGTCACAGTTCTAGAAGAGAACGGTAACCAGCTCGAACGAGTAGGCCGAGTAGACGGCCTTGGGCGAGGCGAACAGATCTTTGCTGTCCGATTCTTCGGCGACAAGGGCTACGTCGTGACCTTCCGACAAATAGACCCGCTCTATGTTGTTGACCTCAGTGATCCACAGAACCCAACAGTTGAAGGTGAACTAAAGATCCCCGGGTTCTCTACGTACCTCCACCCAATCGGAGAAGATCTCCTTCTCGGAATAGGAACCGACGGCGACGACGACGGCGCTACGTTCGGAACTGTTGTTTCACTGTTCGACGTCAGCGATCCGAACGACCCAACCCGAGTCGACAAGCTAACACTCGATGCTGGGTTGGATGTCGGCCAAAACGGATACTTCGAGTCTTACTCCAACGTCGGAGACGACCCGAGGTCTTTCACCTACTGGGCGCCAACCGACACCGCTATCGTTCCGTTCAGCTGGTTCTCTTTTGATGAGCGTGTCGGACAAGAGAGCAACGGTTCAGCCGCTGTCCTCATCGAGGTCGATGAGAACAGCCTCCGAGAGACCGGCCGGATCAGCCATCAGGGTAAGTCCGAATGCGAAGGCTTCGTCGAGTTTGACGAAGAAGTTCCACCTCCGATCGAGGAACCAGACGGTGGCTTTGACGGAGACGGCTTCGATGAGCCAAGCGACGACGAAGAAAATCAAGACGCCGAAGCCGACTTTGTCAATCCGACTACGACCATCGCAGAACCAGCACCCGAGCCTGAGAGGGCTCCGCTACCACCCGAGTTCTGCTATGAATATCAACCCACCATCAGCCGGTCGGTGATAATCGGAGAGAACCTTTACACCATTTCTGATGGCGGTGTTGCCGTCAATACCTTTGATGGTCTTCGAGATGTTGCTTGGATTCCGTTCAACTAGACCCATTGGGTCAAATGCCCCATCAGCGCAGAACAGAGCAGAAGCTGCGGTGAATATCCAAACAAAACGAGCTAGTTGGGCCAGTTCGTCCGATCATAGCTAATTACGGGGGCCTTTCTGGTAGCGGAAGGGCCCCCGTTCTATCCGCAGCCTCACCTAGAACGAAGCCCGTCCCGAGGTACGATTGCACCATTCTCTAATTAGTTGGGGCGAGGTCGTACGTTGTCTACAGATGTTGTCATAATTGGGGCCGGGCTCTCAGGGCTGACGGCTGCCAGAATTTTGACTGAACAGAACCTGTCTGTACTGGTCGCTGAGAAGAGCAAAGGAGTCGGCGGCCGGCTAGCAACACGCCGGATCAAGTCTGCCTCGCTAGATCACGGAGCCCAGTTTTTCACCGCGCGAACCGACGAATTCAAAGCGGCAGTCAATGTGTGGACCGAAGCCGGAATCGTTGACGAATGGTGCCGCGGGTTTGGCCACGAAGATGGCTACCCCCGCTATCGGGTTCGAGGCGGAATGAACTCTTTGGCAAAAGCGCTGGCGGTCGATATCAATGTCGCCAAGAGTCAAAAGGTAAGTGCCATTATTCCGACCCCAGACTGTTGGTCAGTTACCTATGACGCTGGGACTCGTCTGCCCGACGAAGCTAGAGCCGTCGTCGCCACAGCCCCGGTCCCCCAAGTTCTCGAACTCACGAGTTCTGGGGCTGTTGTGCTCGACGATGATGTAGCTACCGAACTTGAAGCCATGAGGTACAACAAAGTCATCGCCATTTTGATGCGAGTTGATAAGTCGCCCAACATTCCGACGCCCGGCGCAATCCAACAACCAGATGACCCGACGTTTACATTCATCGCTGATAACCAAGTCAAAGGAATTAGCAGCGAACCGGCAGTCACGTTTCACGTAAGCCACCAGTTGTCCGACGAGCTGTGGGACAAATCCGACCGTGAGATAGTAGACGCACTGAGCGCTCAGCTCTCCTCATATTGCCAACCGGCCAGGCCGATTGAAGCACAAGTAAAACGGTGGCGCTATGCCGGTCCGGTTCAGCCAACGCCCAAGTTGTGTTTAGTAGCGACTACCAAGCCCGGTCCGCTAGTAATCGCTGGCGATGGGTTTGGCGGATCGAAAGTGGAAGGTGCCTTCATCTCTGGCTTGGCTGCTGCAGCCGAGATCGCTAGTCGACTCGGAGCTTAGTTAACCTAGGTTGCTGCTCCGAATCAGAAAATAGATTCCGAATCCAGCTGAACACAAGATGATCCCAAGTATTACTAGCCACGACCCGATGGTGCTGTTGTCTCGACCGTTTGGCTCCGGGCGTCCAGTAGCTAAACCGCTGTTGGCATACTGCTCACCAGTAACGCCAGGTTGAATTGCAGTGCGGTTCTGTCGAACCGTGGTGGCTGGTTGGAGCACCGTCGCTTCGGCGTTCGGAGACGTTTCTACTTGCGCCCTATCCGTTGCTCCTCGCGTAATCCTCTGAGTTTCATTGTTAGAGGACCTACGATCGGTTTCCAATCCCGACGCCGTTCTTCGGGCCGAGCGAGAAGATTGTCGGCCGAGGTGGGGCGGGAAAGGGGGGTATCGAAGCCGTAGTTTGGGGAACGTCCACGGGGCGGCGGAGGGCGGTTGATACACCGGAAATTCGTGATCGGCCACGTTCACGAGGTCAGGCGGAAAAGTCCAAGACGTTGCGCTGGGCGGCCGATACACCGGAAAGCGGTGATCAGCCACGTTCACGAGGTCAGGCGGAAAAGTTGGTGACGGTGGGTCGCTCGGGGCTATCTCGCTGATCACTTCTGGCCTGGTCCGTGCCACCTCAGCCGAACAAAGACTGGACGGACTCAAACGATAGTTGTCTTGGGCCGTTACCAACCGCTCGGGGTCGCTTAGATAGGTCTCCCGGTTGGCCTCGTTTTTTTGTTCGTCAACCATAGGGCCCCAAAGTAAGGACTAGCTACAGATTCTGACGAAGCAAACCGTGGGTCGGTTCAGAAAAACTTGTTAACAACAACTGACCGCAGACTTTTGATCACTACGACCCAATCGTGCTCGCAGCCGAAGTTGCCCCCAACAATCCCGCTAGTCGTAAATCTCATAGGTTTGCCGAACTTGGTCAAATTGGACGAGGTCTGGCTGCCATTGCGCCACAATCTCGGCCGCTGGCCTGCCTTGTTGGAGTTCTTTTCGCATATCAGACGTGCCGGCCAGAAGGTCAAACATGCCAGGACGGTCGAGCGGGTCTTCTCCGGCCGCATTCGCTTGGTCTAGTACGGCTTCAAGTACGTGAACTCCAACGGTGGTTGGTTCGAACAGCGTTGGATCGGTGACCCTGATCTCGATACCGGGGAGATCCACTCCTTCATACTGTGGATTTTCTGCGGCTGGGCTCGCCTCGGGCGTAAACTGCGTTGGTTCAAACTCGACGCCAGCCAACGTCTTCGCGTTCAGAGTCTGGGCCAGTCGTTCGCTTTCGATCCACGGTGCCCCAATTTGCGAAAAAGGCAGATCAGTTCCCCGTCCGTAGCTCATCGTCGTAGCCTCGAATTGAACCGTTGCTGGGTAGGTCAACGCTGAACGCTCTGTCGGCAACCCAGGGCTCGGCGCAATCCAATCAAGTCCGGTATCAGACCACAGCATGGCCCGCTTCCAATTCTGCATTTCAACAACAGTCAGATCGAGGTTCTCCAACCCGGGCAACCAACCTTCTCCGACGATTGCCATCGCTAGCTCGCCGGTGGTCAAACCATGCAACGTCGGAATTGGGTACTGGCTAACGAACGACTCCTGGTCGCTAGATCGGATCGGACCATCGGTGGCGAGTCCTCCAAGCGGATTAGGGCGATCGAGAACCATAAAAGCCACGTCGTTTTCTGCCGCCGCTTTCATCGCCAGACCCATTGTTGAGATGTAGGTGTAGTAGCGAGCTCCTACATCTTGGAGGTCGAAAACCAAGACATCAATGCCGGTCAGCATCGCCGCCGTTGGCTCTCGAGTGTCGCTGTAGAGGCTAAACACTGGCAGACCAGTGTTGGGATCGATTTCTTCGAGCACTTGTTCACCAGCACCAGCTGTTCCTCGCCAACCATGTTCGGGTGCGAAAATGGCGACCAAATCCAACTGGTCGGCTTCGGCGAGTAGATCGACCATCTGAACCCCATTGACGACCGATACCTGATTCGTGATCAGGCCAACTCGCTTGCCCGACAACTCATCGAAATCTTGCTGTTGTAGAACTTCCGCCCCAGTTAGCGTCAATTCTTCGGCAACCGGTTTCGGGTCCGGATCCAGAGATGTCCCATCACCACGTTCGGGTTTCGGATCCTGATCGTCGATAGCTACGACCGACCCCCCGTTACTCGTCGACGTATCTGAGCGCTGACTCGAAGCCGATTGGCTTGTCGGGTTCGGTGACGAGCATCCAAATCCGACCGAAACAACGCAAACCAAAACCGCTAAAAGACGAGACCGCCCGCCACACAATTTGAACCACAAAGCCACCACTTCAATGGTAGAGGCCCCGAGACAAGAAATTTTTTCGAAAAATCTTTGCCCAACCAACACCATGAAATCGATCCGTTTCTTATCGAACGTCGCGCCGATGCCTGAACAATGCAGATTCTTGTTGCCTCATCGACTTTCTGTCGCGGAGGGTGCATTTTCCAACCTCGACTAACCGACGGCTCAGGCCGCCGAGGTCAAAGTGGCCTTCTGAGCGTTGAGATATGAGCGACGGGCAACTGGAAGACGGTCAACTACGGGCGGTGACAAACTTGCCAACATGGCCCATTGTTCTACAAGCAGAGCTAATCGTCACCCTGATTCTCCGCTTGTGTTGCGACCTATCGGAACAAGGGGCTCGGCTCGCAGTTCGACCAGGGTAAACCCTTTACCAGTCGAAAAGGATTCACTAAGTTGCGATCTCAATGTGGTTGGAGCGGACAACGAGCGGCATCGGAAGTTAGGCGAGTTACAAACAATGGATGGACCAAAACGGCGGTCAGCGTCGGCTAAGAGTGGCGCCGACATAAGGGCCAAGAGCATCAGACAGAGGATCCTGCTTCCTCGACGAAACCCGTCAGGACAACACTATTTGGGAGGGCACTACGCTGGCGTGCTTCGAGCCGCCCGTATCGAACTCTCAAACGTGAGTTTCTGGCAGGGTCAAGAGCGACGGGTTCTAGACGCTGTCAACTTTGTCGGCGAGCCGGGCTCGACGACGTGTGTCGTGGCCACCGATCAACGAGACCAGTCTGATCTGCTAGCCATAATGTATGGCTTATACCATCCTGACAACGGTCAACTTCTTCTTGACGACGTTCCGCTGTCACAGTACGGAGCACACCGTTTCAAAGAGCGAGTGTCGCTTGTCTTGCAAGAGCCTTGGATGTCACGGGGAAGCATCGCCGAGAACATTTGCTTTGGCCGGCGAGGGGTTTCTCCTCAACGGGTTGAAGCTGTCGGCGCAGCAGTTGGACTTACCGAGCTAATCAGCGGGCTGCCCAATGGATACGAAACCCTCATCTCTGATCCAAGTGATCAACTCCGGCAAGACACGACCAGTTCATTCCAACCCGGCTTAGGCCATCGTCGACAAATTGCTCTGGCTCGGGCCTTGCTTCGAAACCCTGGGCTGATACTTCTGGAAGAACCAACGACAAATCTAAACGCTCACGATGAACAAACGCTGTTGTCGGCGATCGAGACGGCATGCCAGGGCCGAACGGCTGTTATCGCCACTCATCGACTCAACGTAGCTCGTCAGGCTGATGCAGTCTTTGTTCTTGAAAATGGTTCGCTAGATGAATATCGAAGCGAACTGGCGACGGCGCCTGAGGATCACCAACGCAAGGTTTGGGACCTTCGTATCCCTCCGGTCGTTAGCCCTGACCCATCAGCAGCGCATCACCTCCGAGTTGTTGACGCCAACGACCGTCGACATCCTCGACCAACAACCCGACAATGGGGAATGACTATCGGCGCCGAGCTAGCCCCGGGCTACGCCGCTACCGGCTTACTGGGCCGAACCGAACAAACAGATACGTGGGTAGCCTGGTGTTCCACTACAGATCGACCCGTTCGGGTTCGAACCCCTCGATATTCGCCGGTCTCTTACAAAGCGTTTGATGAGCTTCGACGAGAACAGGAAATGCTCAAAGCCATCCACTATGCCGGCGCCCCAGCGCTTTATGACGCCGACCTCGATGCCGACATGCCGTTCATAGCGGTCGAGTATCTTGACAGTCCATCGCTGGCTCAAGTTGCTCAGCAGCGCGGTGCTGGCCTCGATCAGTTGGACGTTCTATACACCGGCTTCGAGCTAGCTCATACGTTGCAAATAGTCCACGACCTCGGCTACGTCCATTTGACTCTTCGAGCCCGTAAGGTGCGGACCCGAAACGAAACAATCGTCATTAGTGACTTTGGCTCGATCCAGCCCATCGGATCTGTACTTGGATCGCAGTTCGGAACCTACCACGGCAACCTCAGCAGGCATAGCTCCACCGCACCAGAGCAGGTCCCGTCAAAACGGGCCGATCCGAGAATGGACATTTATGCCCTTGGTGCGCTCATGCACCGGGCGGCCGCTGGCACCGTCTCCACTGAGACAACACCGACTGGTGCTATTCGACTGGCGCCCTTTCGATCTATAGCCCCCGATGCTCCCGACTCAATGTGTTCGACAATCGATCAGATGTTAGACCCAGATCCATCTTCACGGCCAGATGCCAAAGAGGTAATACGACGGTTCCGCCAAGTTCTTCCGAGGTCGCTGGTGCAACCTCGATCTTCGGAAATTCGTCCTCTGGCCCGCGGTTTGCGACTCGTTACCGACAATTAAGACCATAGCGCTGCATCAACTAGGCCTTCTGAATCACCGGAGGCTTCAAGTCTTACAAGAGGGCCAACATAATTCAATCGGTCATGCTGTTGTGCCGATTCTTTTTGAGTGCGGTCAAAGCTCTTCTCAGTACTTCTAATTCCGGCTTTGACCGTTGTTGTTTTGGCGTGGCTGACCGTAGCAGGCCGCAACGCTCAGGTGGATCAGGCGACCTCAGCCACGGTAAACGCTGAGCTCTATAGCGCGGTAGCAGATCTCGACAACGCGTTAGGTGTCGAGGCCATGCGAAGCGCCGAGCTATACCAAAGCAGAGACGAGTGGCAGGCAGTTAAGTGGGACCTGTATACGTCCACTAACACCGCGTTAGAACACTTGAATGACACTCTGAGGCAGTCGGGTGAGATGCAACCGACCGCGGCGAAAGCAATCGACACTGTCCGGCAAACCTTGAGCTATCGCCAAGATGTCGAGAACGGCATCATGTCACCGTTGCAGATCGTCGACCGCTATTCGCGGGCTCGCCAACAACTACTCGACGGTATCCAGGAAGTCTCACTCCAATCCGAAGTGAGTGATCCTGATTTGATTGCGATTCTTTCCCTAGTTGAAGCCCGGAGCGCCCACCTTAACGAGCGTCTATCCGTGGATCTCGCTATCACTTACGATCAGTGGGCGCCTGGCCAACACAGCACCACTATCGCCGCTATCGTTTCGCACGACACTCACCTTCGCTTTGCCGCTTCTTACCAGCAACTTGGCAATCTGCAGATAAGCCCCGAACTCCTGGCCATCCGTGATCAAGTCGAACTAACGTCAGAAACCCCCACCATCAACAACGACGAATGGCGAACAATTAGCGACGAGTGGCTCGTTGCTTTGAACCTGAGCATCGAGCAATCGATCGACCAGACCACCAAACGGCTGATGTCGTCCCAACAAGAGGCGAGCTCAAACCGGCAGCTGATTGTTTCAATCGTCGCCGTCATTTTGCTGTTTACCTTCATCATGATGCTATGGGTCTCATACCGGCTCATCAGACGGGTCGAAGCCATTACTGACCAAGCATCGCTGTTGGCATTGGGGCTTCGCTCAACCTCAGCGGCAAGTGTCGTTGGCGGGACTGATGAAATCTCCAGTTTGGCTCGAGCGTTCGATGACATGGCGGGAGAGCTGTCAAGAAGCGCCGATGTCCAAAAAATTGAATCGACGGCGCTCGAAGCCATCGCCGAAGGCCATTCGATCGAAACTACCCTAGCCACCATTTCCCGTATGTTGGGCCAAGACAGCGACCGGCAACCGCTCTATCGCTTCGTCACCAAAGAGCCGGCGACAGATGCTCTATCGGTCAACAACCCATCTATCCATCAAACCCCCTTGTGGATCGAGAAGAAGCATGACTCCGCACCTGATCTGGATCTGTCTAGCGACTTGACCAGAGCAGCAATTGGCTTAGCGACAATGGCTCAGAGGAAAGCTGACGATGATGCGCTACTCGAAGGCCAAGCGACGTTCGATTCGTTGACTGGCCTGATGAACCGTCGGAAAATACTGGCTATCGCTAATGACGCTGTCGCTAGAGCGTCATCGGCGAAAACCGTGCCCGGATTGGTCTACGTTGATCTGGATGACTTTAAGAAAGTGAACGATTCGTTAGGACACGCAGCTGGAGACAAAATTCTCAAAGCTACCGCTCGCGTTCTTGTCGAGCAGACTGCATCGGTCGGTGCTTGGGCTGGCCGGATTGGCGGAGATGAGTTTATTGTCGTTTTACCCGACACGTCCTCAGATGAACAGCTCCAAGAGTTCGTGGACAACGTCGTGGCTACAATCTCCGAACTCGATGTTTTTGAAGACGACTACTACTCAGTAGGCGTCAGCGTGGGCGGCGTACGAGCCCGTAGCGGAGTATCCCTAAACCAGCTGATGTCCGAAGCTGATACCGCTCTTTACGCAGCCAAAGAAACGGGCCGAGGTCGAGCAGTAGTCTCCGACGCTGAACTCCGCAACCGAACCCAAGAAGAAGAGAAGCTACGAGCCGAGGTCGTAAATGGCCTAGAACAAAACGAGTTCGTCGCTTGGTATCAACCAATATGGAACGACCAGGGCACCACTGTTTGTGCGATAGAGGCGCTAGTCCGATGGCTTCACCCCGACGGAAGCGTAAGACGACCAAGTAATTTCCTTCCGGTTCTCGAACAACAACATTTGCTAGCCGAGCTCGATCGAATCATTTTCGAGCGAGTATGTCGAGACATTTCAACCTGGGCATCTCGAGGCGGGCGGGTAGTTCCAGTTCACATCAATGTCTCGTCAATGCGGCTGGAAGAACACGGCTTCATCGAACAAACCATGTCAACGCTGGCTCGAAGCGCCGTTCACCCCGAACAAATCGTGATCGAAGTGATCGAGTCGGGCTTGATGACCGACATCATTTCGAATGGAGCTCGCCTCCAGCAGCTCCGAGACGTCGGCATTCTTGTCGCGACCGACGACTTTGGACAGGGCTATTCATCGCTGTCCTATCTCCGAGACTTGACGGTAGACATTTTGAAGATCGATCGACAGTTTGTCGAACAGATCGACACCATTCCAACGAACCAATCGATCGTCTCGGCTGTTGTCGGGCTGGCTCGATCCCTTAATCTAACGGTGGTCGCTGAAGGCGTGGAGCGAACCGAAGAGTTGCAGTGGCTTATAGACGCTGGATGTGAGCTTTTTCAAGGCTTCCTCTTAGGTCGACCATGCCCTGAACCTGAAATCAGGGCCTTACTCGGAGCCAAGCGAGATCCACGACTCGCTGCTAACACGATGACAACTTTTACTACTGATCGAAACTTCCGTCATGAGGAAGAGGAAGTAGAGCTATGAAACAAAGAAGTTCACAGCCAACGTTGTGGTTACTGCCATTGATTCTTGGCTTAGCACTGTTATCGCTTGCTTGCAATCAAAGCGCCGATCAGTCGACGATGCCACCGACACCCGCTGAGCTACCGTTCGACGACGGGGATGACAATGACGTTGAAACGTCCGACGTTCCCGCTGGCGGTGAAACCGAACAACCCGACGTCGACATCGAAGAATCCGAGCGACGTCAGCCGTCAATCGACATCATTCGTCCACAGGACGGGGAGACAGTCCCCCAAACGTTCGTGATGGAAGTAGCAGTAACCGACTTCGATCTACAGCCAGCAGGCCGGTCACTGTCCGGCCAAGGTCATTGGCACGTGATTGTCGACGATGGGTGTGCTGAACCAGGCGAACAAATTCCGAACGGGACGAACCACTTTCATGCCGGCGATGGTTCAGCGACAAGAACGCTTCAGCTATCACCTGGTCCCCACGAGCTTTGCGTTCAAATCGGCGACGGCTTCCACGTTGCAGTCAACGTTTCTAGAACAATCAACATTGTGGTGCGGTAGCGACACCAATTCATACGTAGCGAGTCGCAACCCGTTCGATGATCGAGTTCGACTACGAAGACAACCACGTTCCGGCGAGGTCGGCTATGTGGTCAGGGGCTTCCAACGGTCCGAAGTGTGTTAGCTCTGGAATCTGCACCAACTCAAGGTGAGGAAACTCCGCAGCCGCCTCCATTACCGATGCGGCTGGGATGCCTCCGTCGCCACTGGCAGCCATAGCAAATGGTATTTCGAGCTGACCGGCCCGATAAAACGTTTCTGAAGATGTTTGGGCGAACACTGCGGACTCGGTCGCCGGAAGACAACGCAGCGTCACCGTGCCATCTTCAAGATCAGCGAATCCGTGATCGACGTATGCTCGTAGAGCTCGCTCATCTAGCCTATCCAAAGGCGGTCTCCCGCTGTAGCGAGCAAACGCTTCACCTCGATTGGCGAAGACGGCTCTTCGCTTCAACGCACCTTGTGCCATGGAAGATTTCGAACGATCAGCCGTCTCTCGATCTTGCTTGATCAAAATGGGCTCGAAGGTCCAGGCCCTGGCAACGGTCCCAGGGGCCGACGTTTCGGCCAACGCAATAGCGGCACCGCCAATTGAGTGGCCGATGGCCAAGGCTGGTTCGTCACCTGAGACAGCTTTACAGACGGCGTGAACGTCGTCTCCGAACCGCGACCAGTCCATTTTCCCATCGTCAGGCAGAGAACTTCGACCGTGGCCTCGAAAATCAAACGCAATACAGCGAAACCGTCCAACAAATTCGGCGTTGAGCCGTTCTGCGACCGGCCCCCAAACCTGACCGCAAAATCCGGTCGCGTGGCAGAGTACTACTGGCTGGCCAGTTCCCCCCAAGTCATAAAGCCGAAGCCTGACTCCGTCAGACGATTCAACCACATCGGGAATTTCGACTGATCCGCTACTAGTTGGTTCCATAGTTTCTCCGACTCAGTTGTACTCTGACCGTTTCGATCAGTTCAAACCGACTGCGCCGTCGGGGCCATCGATTGAGTCGGCTGGCGAGAAACCAAGCACTTTGCCGTAGAACCAGAGCTCGACCTCTAGCGACCGAATGATCGTCGCCGCCTGGCGAAAACCGTGCTGCTCACCTTCAAAGGTCACGTACGCGTGTGGTAGTCCCTTTTTCGCTACCGCAGCCACAATTGCTTCAGACTGGCTAGGAGGGACAACTTCATCCTCGAGGCCTTGCAGTACCAACAGAGGTGAGGACAGTCGATCAGCGTGTGTTATTGGAGATCGATCAACGTAGATATCGCGTCGTTGTGGATAGGGGCCGATGAGCCCATCCAGGTAGCGGCTCTCGAACTTGTGGGTTTCGGCGGCCAGCGCAGTTAAATCAGCCACACCGTAGAGGCTCGTTCCGGCTGCAAACTGGTCGCTATTGATTAATGCCAACAAGACCGTCAGGCCGCCAGCTGATCCACCGCGGATTGCCAGCTTGTCTTGGCTAGCTAGCCCTTGGTCGGCCAGCGATTTGGCGGCCGCTATGCAGTCTTCGACGTCGACGATTCCCCAAGAATCGTTAAGGAGATGTCGGTAGGCCCGACCGAATCCGCTCGATCCCCCATAGTTAACATCGACGACGCCGATACCACGGCTGGTCCAATACTGAATTTTCAAACTGAGATGGGACCCAGAGTGAGAAGTCGGTCCGCCATGGCCCATTACCAACAACGGTGGAAGGGTTCCGGCGGGACCAGCAAACCCCGGTGCCGTTGGGGGATAGAAGAACGCATGAGCTGTCCTGGGTGGGCTGGCCGAGTCCGCCGATACCGGCGAACGGAAACTGATCGGCTGAGCAGCGCTGAACCACTCGGGACTAATCCCGGTGTTAGCTGGAGGACGCCGAGTTGTGATTTCGTCGCCACCGGCTACCGAGACGTCAACCTCGAGTATGGATGGCAAAGACCGAGGCCCGGCAGCCACTAGGGCAACCCGATCGTCGTCGATTCGAGCAAGACTTGCGATGGAGCTGTAGCGCTCGCTTACTGTATGAACCCCTCGGATTCCGCTGGCCAGGTTGTTTCGATCGAGCACGCCAAGCGAATCGACAGCGTTTGTGGTCATAGCCACGACCAAATGACTATCGTCGAGTTCTATCCACCGTTGAGTTCCAAACACCCACGGTGGACTCCCGATTTCAACCCCTTGTAGCGTTGTCAGCGCTTCGACCTCTCCTGATTCCGGCGACCAAGAATAGAGGTTCCAGTAGCCGTTCCGGTCGGATGAAAAGACTAAGTTTCCGTCCCGAAGCCAGTCGGCGCCGTGAATCGACTCAGCGGCCGCTGCGCTCCCTAACGCAACGTCCTTCGAGCCAGCCACAACCCGGACATTGCCTATTCGTCGGCCGTCGAATACTGGTGCTGCGCATAGCTCGGTCGATCCCCAAGGCATGTTCGGGTGGTTCCACCGAACCCAACTCAACCACCTACCATCGGGCGAAAATCTTGGGCAAGAGACAAAGTCTGTTCCCGAAGCCAGGACGATGACGGAGTCCGACTTTTCGGCGCTGGCCACTGGGCCAACAGAAACACCCACGATCTCATTGACCGGTTCGGAATGACCGGCAGCGGCACTATCGCTAGTCGAGTGTGTCTCTCGTACACAAACCACCCAGCCACCGTCTGGGTGCTCTTGGCCGTCAGCGTACCTATATGCCGCTGGCCCGACAGGTTCAGGCGTTAGTGGAGTGGGCTCGCCGTCGTTAACGAACTGATACAACCGTTGATCGTCCCAGTGAGCAAAGTAGGTGAACTCGCGACCGAGCCACCATGCTCCCCCGCCGTACTCATGAACTCTGGTTCGAGCCGACCACGGAGCATTCAAGGCGTCGGCATTGGCTCTGTCGGTATCGTTGGTGGGATCGGCGGCGACCGATCGCACCAAGACCGCTCGTCCCCCCTCGCTGGGGCGAAGCTCTAGCCACCACAGTTCTGGTTGGCCGTTCTCAGCGGAGCGGGCAGAAACACCGGAAAGGCCAGTGCCGCCAGCGGCAACTGATTCAGCAGATATTGGTGACGGCCACGACCCAAAGGGCAGTTCGGTCACGCCTGACCAACAAAAGAGCCGAGCCGTTCCAAACCTGCCCCTAAATCGTCATCGCCGAGAGCAAAGGAGAATCGGGCATAGCCCGGACTTCCAAAAGCCTCACCGGGGACGAAAGCAACGTTGGCTTTCTCAAGCGCCAACTCTGCCAGCTGAAGGGTGGAGTCGATTTGGACCCCTCCGACGGTTTGGCCAATCAAACCTTCGAACGACGGAAAGGCGTAAAAGGCTCCTTCGGGCATCAGACACTCGACTCCTCGCATGCCGCTCAACATTTGGTGCATCGCTTTGCGCCGCCTATCGAACGAAACCCGCATGTCATCAACTGCGGCTAGATCACCGGACACCGCAGCCAGCGCGGCGATTTGGGATACGTTCGCCACGTTTGAGGTCTGGTGCGATTGAAGACTGGTCAGGCCCTTTGCCATATCTTGTGGAGCAATAACCCAACCAACCCGCCACCCAGTCATTGCGTAGGTTTTCGCTACACCATTCAAGACCATACATCGGTCGGCAATTTCGGGTACGAGCACCGGCATGGAATGAAACTCGTTGTCGTCGTAGACCAGATGTTCGTAGATCTCATCAGTGAGCACCCAGATCCCGTGCTCGGCGGCCCATTTACCGATTGCTTCCACCTGGTCACGGCTATAGACCGCTCCTGATGGGTTTGATGGGCTGACGAATATCAGAGCTTTGGTTTTGTCAGTTCTCGCTGCTTCTAATTGTTCGATCGAGGCTTTGAAACCACTTGCGATAGTTGTGGGAACCTCGACGGGAATTCCGCCAGCTAACCGGACAGGCTCCGGGTACGTGGTCCAGAAAGGCGCCGGGATAATGACCTCGTCTCCCGGGTCGACTACGCCAGCTAAGGCGTTGTACACCGCATGCTTGCCACCGTTGGTGATCACGACCTGTGCCGGGTCGACTTCAAACCCGGAATCCCGTTTGGTCTTTTCAGCGATGGCTTGCTTCAGTTCTGGCATCCCACCAGCGGGACCGTATCGATGGTTTTTGGGATCCCGGCACGCAGAAACTGCTGCCTCGACGATGTAATCAGGGGTGGGGAAATCAGGCTCGCCCGCTCCGAAACCAACCACCGGATTTCCAGCTGCTTTAAGTGCTTTAGCTTTGTTCGTCACTGCCAACGTTGCCGATGGGGCGATCGCTGAAACTCGGGCTGAAACTCGGCCTTGGGCCATGGTATGTCTCCGTATCATGCTTGAGAGCTGTAGATCACAACCTACACAGGTTATGGGCGCGGCGAACGAATATTTCGGGCCGACGACAGATCTTTGAACTAGTTAAATCAAATCATTAGCCAAGACCAATCGAGCCGGATTTGACGCAACAAATCGGCTATCGAACTAGCGGTACAGTCCGGCAAGCCAGACGACGAACTACTCGTCGCTCGGCACCAACGACAACGACGCTGAGTTCATGCAGAATCGGTCGCCAGTTGGTTGGGGGCCATCCGGAAAAACGTGACCAAGGTGGGCGCCACAGGTTGAGCAGACCGCTTCGGTTCGAGACATTCCGTGACTGTTGTCGACTTTGGTTTCGACTTTGTCGGCGGCGATCGGTTGCCAGAAGCTTGGCCAACCACTCCGAGAGTCGTATTTCGCGTCGCTAGAAAAAAGCGGCTCATCACAAACAACACAGCTATAGACGCCGGGCTGCTTCGAATCGTTGTACACGCCGGTGAACGCCCGCTCGGTGCCACCGTTCTGCGTGACTTCATACTGTTCAGGCGAAAGCCGGCCGCGGAGTTCTTCTTCAGTGAAAGACTTCTTGGTCATGGTTCTAATCTAGTCGCCGACTCGGCGGGCGTCCTCAATCAGGTTGATGTCGTACAACACCTGATCGAGCATGTCACCAGCCTCGATTGCGGCGAAACGCTGAGGATTGCTTGGGGAAACACATGACGGAACTGGTGAAAGGATGGTCCACGGGGTCGGATGGCAGAACTGAACCACTGAATATCGGTCGCCGGGCTGGTCCGGATCCGCAACCACTCGATGAATTCCCTGCGAAATGGCACCATTGGTCAGGTGCTCCAACATGATGCCGGTGTTGATAATCACCCCGTCGTCGGGTGGGATAGCGTCAACCCAACCATCCTCTGTTTTAACCTGCAAACCTCGAGCCGTTGCCCTAGGCAGCGCCGTTATCAAATTGATGTCGCCGTGCTCGGCCGCCCAGACATGGCTCTCCCCTGGCGCAACGTGCATCTCTGGGTAGTGAATCGCTCGAGTCAGCGTCGTGCCATCTGTGATCATCCGGTCGAAGAACGTTTCATGGCACCCGATTCCCACCGCTATAACCCGAAGGAATCGACGCTGCAGGTCAAGTACTTGGTCGTACATCCTTAGGAGTACTTCGGTGATCCCCGGCACTTGGTCTTCAGGCAAAACCGGGCCGAGATATCGGTGCGGGTATTTGGTCTTAAGCGGGTGCCCGTCGGGCAAAGCGGCACCCCAATTAATCATCTCTTTCCAATCCGGCGTGTCGCTGGTGGCAGCGGTTTCGACGAGAAGGCCGGTGTATCCCGTTTGGCCGTTGGATCCCGACACGATCGCCTTTGCCTTTTCTTCGGCCGGGAGCGAAAAGAACTCTTTCAGCATCCCGTACGCGGTATCCAGCAGATCTGTGCTCAAGTCATGACTTGTATAAACGAAGCCGGTTCGGAGACTCTGCCGAACACCATCGACAACGGCATCTCTGCGACTCCCGGTCCCTTGTTCGAAGGCTAGAAGGTCAACATCAAGTATCTCGCTCACACCTGCCAGCTTATGTGATCACTAGCCTCATTGGTTGAAAAAGCATGAAGGCAAGGGCCTCGGACCCTTGCCTTCACACTAATTTGTCAATTCACGAGCGCCTTGGTTGGAGCGCTCAATATCATGTGGCAATCAGACTTGCTCAGGCTACGCCTCGGTGATCGTGACCGATTCGATAACGACGTCTTCGGTCGGTCGATCATTTGCACCGGTGGCGACCTTCTCAAGGGCGTCAACGACCTCAAGACCCTTGACTACCTTGCCGAACAGTGAGTACTGCGGTGGCAATCCGGTTCCGCTTGGACCGCTGACAATGAAGAACTGGCTGCCGTTGGTGTTAGGACCAGCGTTGGCCATTGCTAGCGACCCAACCTCGTATCGCCCTGGCTGCGGCAACTCATCAGCGAATCGGTAACCAGGGTTTCCGGTTCCTGAGCCTTGTGGGCAACCCCCTTGACACATGAACCCTTGAATGATCCGGTGGAAGATCAAACTGTCGTAGTACTTGTATCGAGCTAGGCAAACAAAGTTATTCACGGTTTTCGGGGCCGCCGCCGAGTCAAGGGCAATCACCATCGTTCCCTTGGTTGTCACCATCTCAGCGGTGTAGGACTTACTTGGATCAATACACATCGGGAACTCGCCATCAAAGCTTGTTTGGCGCTCACTTGATCCGTCAACAGCAGGACATTCGGGCACAGGGCCTCCTAAAGGATATTTGGAACCAGGCGATCATACCGGCTGATTGGCGCCGCAGTAACCATCTAGGGGTTGATCATCGACCTCTAGATGGTTAACTACCTCTCCTACTTCAGAATCAGTTGACCGACTTAGCCGCTCGAAACCCGTGATCGAGATCGGCCAAGATGTCATCAAGGGACTCGATACCTACCGAAAGCCGAACCAGACCAGGGTTTACACCGGTGCTGAGCTGCTCATCTTCGGAAAGCTGACTGTGGGTTGTTGACCCTGGATGGATAACCAGCGATCGGACATCGCCGATGTTGGCTACATGGCTGTGAAGCTCAAGCGCTTCAACGAACGCTTGCCCAGCCTCCAGGCCGCCCTTAATGACAAAGCTAGGGACAGACCCTGCACCACGCCCTTGAGCGTATTTTTTCGCCATTGCATGCCACGGAGATGTCGGCAGTCCGGCATAGTTGACCGTCTCGACCTCTGGTCGCTCGGCTAACCATTCTGCAACCGCTTGGGCGTTTTGCACGTGACGCTCCATTCGTAGCGAAAGCGTCTCCATTCCTTGCAACACCAAGAACGAGTTGAACGGGCTTACCGCTGGGCCAAGATCCCGGAGGAGCTGAACTCTTGCTTTGGCGATAAATGAGCCGTGGCCGAGCATTGGCCAGTACTGCAAACCGTGGTAACTCGGATCTGGCTGATTGAAGTTAGGAAACTTGTCTGCATCATCGAACTCGAATGTTCCGCCATCAACAATTGCGCCAGCGATTGAGGTTCCGTGGCCACCAAGAAACTTTGTGGCCGAATGAACGACAATGTCGGCGCCCCAATCAAGCGGCCTAATTAGGTACGGGGTTGCAACGGTGTTGTCGATGATCAGCGGAACACCAGCGTCGTGAGCTACTGAGGCCACTCCTTCAATATCGAGTACGTTGTTTTTCGGATTACCAATCGATTCGCCGTAGAAAAGCTTCGTGTTCGGTTGAACCGCTGCTCGCCACGCATCGAGGTCATCGGCGTCCTCGACGAACGTTGTCGTGATGCCAAGTTTTGGCAAGGTGTAGTGCAGCAGGTTGTAGGAACCCCCATAGAGAGCCGACGCTGCAACGATATGAGAACCGGCTTCGGCGATGTTAAGTATCGCTATGGTTTCGGCCGCCTGACCGGAGGCTACGAATAGTGCTCCGGGAACACCGGCGGCAGTTTCGGCAAGCCCGTTCTCGAGCGAGGCGATCCGTTCCTCGGCGACTCCCTGAGTCGGGTTCATGATGCGGGTATAGATATTTCCTGGCTCGCCCAGAGCGAAAAGGTTGGCAGCGTGAGCAGCGTCGCGAAACTGGTACGCCGTTGTTTGGTAGATCGGAACGGCTCGGGCACCAGTGGTTGGGTCAGGTTCTTGGCCAGCATGAATTTGGCGGGTCTCGAATCCTCGGGCGTCAGTCATTGTTGGTCTCCTCGGGAGTGGCGTGCCCTGATCTTAATCCCGACTAAGTTGATCAACAATTAATTTATTATGCCACAGGTCACAGTTGGCGTCGGGTGAGCGCCCAGCGCCTAGTCAGTTCGGTACTCGGCGATGTAGCGCAGGTTGCGATATTTCTGCGCTGCATCAAGCCCATATCCAACAACGAAAGCCGAGCTCGGAATCTTGAACCCTACGTAATCCACTGGAGCATCAGCGGGGCCACCCGCTTCTTGATCATCGCGTAGCAGTAATGTGCAGCTCTTTAAGCTGGTCGGTTGCTGGCCGCCTAGGTACTCGAGAAGGTACCGAAGGGTAAGTCCCGAATCGACAATGTCTTCAACGATCAGCACATCCCGGCCGGAAACATCTTGATCAAGATCTTTGACGATTTTGACTACGCCGCTGTTCTTCGTTGCTTCCCCGTAGGACGACACCGCTAAGAAATCCAACGTGATCGGCAACTCGATCGAGCGGACAAGATCGGCAACGAAAATGGCGCTCCCTTTTAACACCGCAATCACAAGAGGGTTTCGGCCGGCATAGTCAAGCGAAATCTGCTCTCCTAGTTCGGCAACTCGCGCTGCAATCTGTTCCTCGCCGATTAGCGTCTCTCCGAGGTCGCCCGGGGTCGGGAACGAGGTCATTTACCCGTAAACGCCGCCTTGCCAGGTCCATTTTCGAGAAAGCTCTCAATACCGATCACGGCGTCGTCGGTATCAAATGCCGCCACAAACTCGCGTTTCTCCACGGCAACAGCTTCTTCGAGCGGAAGGTGTAAGCCGTCCATAATGGCCCGCTTGCAGTTCACAAGTGCTGCTGGTCCATTCACAAACTGGGCTGCCATTTCCACAGCTTTGTCGAATACCTCTTCGTCGGGGTGGATAGCTGACACAAGTCCGATCTCTAACGCTTCAGCCGCGTCGACCATGCGACCGGTGTAGCTGATCTCTTTCGACTTCGTAACCCCGACTAGTCGAGTTAATCGCTGTGTACCGCCGCCACCGGGAATAATCCCAAGCAGAATCTCGGGCTGACCGAATCGAGCCGATTCCCCGCACACTCGAAAGTCAGTACTCATGGACAGTTCACAACCGCCGCCAAGAGCGACACCGTTGACCGCAGAAACAGTTATTTGTGGAAGTCGCTCGATTTTGAACAGGGCGTTGTTTAACGGATCGACCATGTCCGACGGATCTCTTGGACGATCGCCCCGGGGAAACGCTCCGATATCGGCACCTGCAGCAAAGATCTTCGGACCGCCCCACAGCACAACCGCTCGAATATCGTCACGCTCTTCTAGCTCGACCGCAGCTGCTAACAGTTCCTCGCTCACTTGTTGATTCAGAGCATTCACCTTGGGCCGCTCTAAGCGAAGCACCGCGACCTTGTCGACTGGCGACTCTTCGATTCTCACGAACTCGGACACATCGAACTCCCGTTGTTGGCTAATAACACTGGAACCAGCAGCGTAGATCGCCACTAGCAATTCCGTCCATGTAAGCCCCATGAACTTTGACATAAACCGGAAGATCATCGACAGAACTTGACGAATTTAGACTACCGATCGGCTAAGACAGTAAAGGTCACAGGCTCGATGTAACGGTGGTTCGCCGCTACCCGGTACCGTTGATAACAGACGTGAACAAGTAGACGGAAGTTTCGACCTCGATGGAAACCAGCCAAGATCAACAACAGGACCTCCGGAGCCAGAATGTGCATCGCCTCAACGGCGGCTCGTTCGATGTGTTCGTGGTCGGCGGCGGAATTAACGGAGCAGTTTCGGCCGCTTCCTTGGCCGCCCGCGGCTTGTCAGTTGGGCTGGTGGACCGATCCGACTTCGCCAGCTTCACAAGCCAAGAGTCTTCAAACTTGGTTTGGGGTGGATTCAAATATCTCCAAAATTACGAGTTACCGCTGGTCTACAAACTCTGCCGATCACGCAACCAGCTCATGAACGCCTATCCCACGAACATCGCGCCGTTGCCGTTCCTGGCCACTTTGGATAAGACAGCACCGTTCCCAGCTTGGCTTGCCGGCATTGGCTCAATTGCGTACTGGGCCATCGGAGCGATGGCGACAGATCGACCTCATTTCTTTCGGCCAGCGGCAGTAGAGAAGCTAGAACCACTGGTGAATACGTCAGAAGCTGACGCTGGCCTAGAGTACGCCGACGCGTATTTGCGTGAAAACGATGCTCGGTTCGTCTGGAGTTTCGTTCGTAGAGCCCTAGACCTGGGAGCGACAGCCGCTAACTACGTTCGTTTGCAAGATGCCCAGCGAACTGATTCTGGTTGGACTTTACACCTTGTCGATGAAGTATCGGGCCAGACGTTCACCGCCAGTGCCCGTTCGTTGGTAAACGCGGCCGGACCGTTCGTTGATGGTTTGAACCAACGAATGGATGTCACGACGAAACATCGAATCGTCTATTCCAAGGGCATCCACCTGGTTGTTCCCCAACTGAACACTTCGGAGCGGGTGCTAACCTTCTTCGACGACACCCAGCGCCTGTTCTACGTTATTCCGATGGCTCATCGCTCCGTAATCGGGACCACCGACACCAGGACTGAGAACGCGAACGAACCATTGAGCGACGAAGATGTCACGTTCTTGCTTGATCAGATAAACGCTCGTCTCGATTTGCCTGAACCGCTGACTAAAGATGATGTCATCTCCCATCGGTGCGGTGTTCGGCCGCTCGTGGTGAGCAACGATGGCGGAACCGGCCATACCGAAGTCGACTGGACCAGTTTGTCCAGAAAACACGAAATGGAAGTGGATGTCGAACGGCGATTAGTAACGATCTTCGGCGGCAAACTGACCGATTGTCTGAATGTCGGCGATGAGGTAGCGGACGCAATTGGCGAAGTTGGGCTGGCCATGGCAAAGCATCCGGAGGAATGGTTTGGTGAACCGCCAGAGGCAGACCGAGAAGCGTTCTACCGCCTGGCTGCTTCTGTTGGGCTAGACCGAGCGCCCGAAATTGAACGAGCTGGCTCACTGGCCGAGGTCCTATGGCGACGCCACGGCAAACACGCGTCGGAATTGATTCCCGTTATTGCCGCCGACCCAAGCATGGGAGAGCCGGTAACGAAGGAGAGCGACGTGCTTCGGGCTGAACTCGCCCTATATCGCGACCGCGAAATGGTTGTTCACCTTGACGACTTTTTGCGACGACGAACCAAACTACGTTTGATCTTCAGCGAGAACGACCTCACTACCGATCCGGGCATGGATGAGCTCCGACAAGCGTTTTCGCTTTCGTCAGGCGATCTGGCCGGCTAATTAGTCGAGCGAAGAAACTACGTGGTTGAGAAACCACAATGCAAAGCCGGCTCGGACAGTCCACAGCACGGTTCTAATCCAGTTGGTCGAAATTAGCAGCGATATCTCACCCGGATCGTAGGACCCAGTTTGGAATCGACCGTGGAAAGGGCCGAAGTACAGGCCAGTCGAGACCCAAGCCACGACGAGAACCAGGCCAGCCAGTAGCGTTGCCCAAGACGGCAAGCCGAAACCTTCCGCTCCCCGAACCCATATACCAAGCGAGAACAACACCTCAAGCGGAGCGAACAAGATCAGCACAGCAACGATCCTGCTGCCGTGCTGAGCTACATAGTTAGAAAGATTGTCGGGATTAACCGACTGAAACTGGGGATACACCACCAGTTGCACAGTCCACATCACCCCGGCCATAGCCAACGTCGTAGCGGTGTGCCCGATCAGAATTACCTTGTCCATAAGACGTTCCTCGTTTAGGGCAATGCCGCTACCAGGTTACCCGTGACCATTCGAGGTTTCTCGATCCGCGGCTTGCCTCGCGAGATCCACGGCATCATCGATCGCTGTTCTCTACCAACGGTCTCGATCCGATGGTAACGGCCGGTTGTACTTCGGCGTTCTATTTCTGTTTCGTATTGCGATGTGGTCTGATCGTCCTGGGCACGGTGATAGCAGTCGAAGATTGCTGTTAGACCGCTCGGAGCCGCGAGACTTGCTTACCGATCTTCGGTAAAGCGATTCGACCTGATCGCTGGATGTCAACAATTGAGTACCCATCTAGCAGGGCCTCAAAGTCATCTAGTTTCGATGGACTGCCGTCGAGGGAGACGGTGAGGTGTCCCGGCGATACGGCCAAGATCTTGCCTTCAAAAATCTGCACCAGCTCAACAAGCTGACCTCGGGTCTCAGCCGGCACTCCTAAGGTGGCAAGCAAAAGTTCACGTTCTACTGCGTTGCCGGGAGCAAGGTCTGCGATCTCTACCACGTTGACCAATTTGAAAAGCTGCTTGACTACTTGATCCAGCGGCGCTGATTCCAAATCGACGACAATGGTAATTCGAGAGAATCGATCGTCGTCAGTTGGGGCGACCGCCAGAGAGATGATGTTGTACCCGCGCCGAGCGAAGAGATCGGCAACCCGGGCCAGGACACCTGACTTATTTTCGACTAAGACGACGATTGTGCGATGACTACTTGCGGTTGTCATTTTCAGTTCCCTTCAACACTCGTCGGTGCCGTCTGGCTTGGGTCGACGATGATGTCATCGTTCGAACCTCCAGCTGGGACCATCGGATACAAAATCTCTGAGCTCAAGCAACGGAACTCGACGACGACCGGTCGATCGTTGATCTCGTTCGCCTTGGCGATAGTTACGTCAACCTCGTCTGGATCTTCGACTCGGAAGGCAACGCAACCCATCGATTCAGCCCACTTAACATAGTCAGGCGTCTCGAAACCGAGATGGACTTCGGAGTACCGCTCGTCGTAGAACATTTCTTGCCATTGACGAACCATGCCGAGATAGGCGTTGTTAAGCAGCGCTACCTTGATCGGGATTCGCTCGACGGTAGCGGTGATAAGCTCTTGCGCTGTCATCTGGAAACAGCCGTCACCATCGACAGCCCATACTGTCCGATCGGGCATAGCCGCTTTGGCCCCGATGGCTGCCGGTATAGAAAAGCCCATTGTTCCGAGACCACCAGAGTTGATCCACGTGTAGGGGTGATCGAAGGTCCAGTACTGGCTGGCCCACATTTGATGCTGACCGACGCCAGAAGTGACGATGGTGTCTTTCGGGCTACCATCCCGCAATCGTTCTAGCACATACTGGGGCTTAAGGTTCTCGCCGGGTTCTGATTGCTCGTAGACCAACGGGTACTGCTCTTGCCAGCCCGAAAGCTGCTGACGCCACGGTGTGATGTCGGCAAAGGCAGAGGATCCGCCAGCCGCCGCCAACGCTTCGAGCATCATCTCCATCGCCTCACGGCAATCCCCTACGACCGATACGTCCGGGTTACGAACCTTGCCGTGCTCGGCCGGGTCAATGTCGACGTGAACGACTTTGGCATCGGGGGCGAACGCCCCGACCTTTCCGGTCACCCGGTCGTCGAACCGGCTACCCATCGCAATTAGCAAGTCGCTCTTTTGGATCGCTGTGACGGCCGTGTAGTTACCGTGCATTCCAGGCATGCCAAGCGCTAGTTCGTGACTATCGGGAAATACGCCACGAGCCATCAAGGTTGTAACGACCGGGATATTACTCATTTCGGCCAACTGCAGTAATGCTTCAGCCCCACGGGCTTTCAGAACCCCGCCGCCGACATAGAGCACGGGACGCTGGGCCGACATCATTAGTTCGACGGCCGCATCGATCGAGCTTTGGTCTGGGGTCGTGCCGGGGCTGTACCCTGGCAGGTCAACCTCGGTCGGATAAACAAAGTCGAAATAGGCGTCCGGGTTGTTGGCATCAACGATGTTCTTTGGGACATCGATCAGAACCGGACCGGGCCTACCAGTTGTAGCAATATGAAAAGCTTCTTTGACCGCATGAGGAATCTCTTCTGCCTTAGTCACCAAAATGTTGTGCTTGGTGATGGAGCGAGTGATTCCTGTTGTGTCGCATTCCTGGAACGCATCGGTACCGATTGCGGCCATAGCCACTTGTCCGGTGATGCACACCATCGGCACGGAGTCCAAATAGGCGTCAGCCAACGGCGTCACCACATTGGTCGCCGCCGGGCCGCTTGTGACCATGCAAACACCAGGCTTACCAGTTGCATGGGCATACCCCTCGGCCATGTGGCCTGCGCCCTGTTCGTGCCGCACTAGTACGTGACGAATCGACGAGTCGATAATCGGGTCATACACAGGGAGAATTGCACCACCGGGGTAGCCAAAGATCACTTCGACACCCTCCAACTCGAGGCTTTTGATGAGGGCTTGCGCCCCGTTGAGTCTTATCGGCTGTTCCGACATTGTTCGTACACTCTCTCTTGTATTGGCTTTGTATTGGCTCTTGTACGGCTCGTGTGTTGAGGGTCTTAGCCATGTCCAGGCTAATGAGATTCGACGAGACCGAGTTACCTCGATTTCGTCGACTGTTGGCCCAGCAGCGATTGTTGGTGCGAAAAACGAGAAAGCCTCCCAGTTTGGGAGGCTTAGCGCACGCAACAATAGAGCAGCCGCGAGCGCTACATAAGTACTACCACAATAATGCTGCTAAATGTTTCGCTGCTCATACTGCTCTAAGTCAAGCAGCTACGGGAGGTAATGGCAACTCGCGCGCAAGTTCTTGCCCGCTGCTCTGCATCATTTGGCCAACATTTTGGCCCGCCTCGCCTTACGGGCTTCTCAACGAATGAGTTTTGTACAACAATGATGATCACCCACCACCACGAAAAGAGTTGAGCGGATGTTTCAAGCGAAACGCAGTCAGCGAGCTTTTGGCGTCGCAGCCGTAGCAGCACTAGTTCTGGCCCTTCTGTCGAGCCTGGGAACAACCCCAGCAGCGGCAACTGCGAAAGATAGCGCGTCAATTGGAGGCTCAGTTACCTACCTAAGTGATGCTGGCGCTAAAGGTATTGTCGCCGACCTGTTCGAGGCAGAATCACCGTGGGATCGGGCCGACTATATTCGCTCAACAGAAACCGACTCGTCGGGGAACTATTCGTTTACCGACCTAGCGGCCGACTGTTACATCATTGTCTTGATTGCTCCGGATAAGGCTTCATTCGGTCTTGGGTCGAAATGGAGCCAACAGTATTCTTGCGTCGATCCTGGCCAGCAAGATTTGTCGATCTCCGCAAGTTTGGTTGGTGGCCAACCCGACGACGACGACGACAACGACGACGACGACAACGACAACAACGACAACAACGACAACGACGACAACAACGACAACGACGGAGAGTCTTTCGAGCTGAACATCCTGCACATCAACGATCACCATTCCCATCTTCAACCCGACTCCGGTGATCTGGACTTTGACGGTATTTCTACTCGAGTCGAGCTCGGTGGGTTCCCCAAGGTAGTAACCAAGATTGAAGAACGAGAGCAGGTGCTCGGTTCGGACTCTGTAGTCAAGATCCACGCTGGTGACGCAATCACTGGCACCTTGTTCTACACGTTGTTCGAAGGCGAAGCAGATGCCGCTCTGCTGAATCAGGTCTGCTTCGATATTTTCGAATTGGGCAACCATGAATTCGACGGTGGGGATGAGGAGTTGGCAAACTTCTTGAACTTCTTGGCCGACGACAAATGCGATACTGAAGTGCTCGGAGCGAACGTTAAGCCAGCGATCGGGACTCCCCTCGCCCCTGACACCGCTACCGACTTCGTTAAACCGTCCACGGTTCGCACAATCGATGGCAACCAAGTTGGTTTCGTTGGCATCAATATTAAAAACAAGACGGAGCTTTCCTCAAGCCCGCTCGACACAACTGAGTTTCTCGATGAGCTTGAAACCGCTCAAGCCAGCATTGACGAGCTAACCAAACAAGGCATCGACAACATTGTGCTCGTAACCCACGTTCAATACGAGAACGACCTAGATCTAGCTCGCCAGCTAACCGACGTCGATGTCATCGTTGGCGGCGACTCCCACAGCTTGCTTGGCGACTTCGAACAATACGGGCTGACCACCGAAGGCAGCTACCCGACTAAGGTCAACAATGCTGACGGCACCCCAGTGTGCGTAGTGCAGGCATGGCAGTACTCCTACGTTGTTGGTGAACTCAACGTGAAGTTCGATGGCAACGGTGGCGTGAGCGAGTGCAGCGGAACTCCTCATCTTCTTCTCGGAGACGAGTTCTTACGCCGACCAGCCCCCGACGAAGACCGGCTACCGCTTGAAGGGGAAGCACTTGAAAACGTGCTGAAGATAATTGAAGGAGAACCGTCGCTTTCAATTGTGACTCCAGACCCAGATGCCGCTGCTGTCCTAGAAGGGTTCGCCGAGCAGGTCGATGTACTGTCGGCTGAGGTTATCGGCACAGTGACCGAAGATTTGTGCCTCGAGAGAATCCCCGGCCAAGGCCGAAGCGTCATCTGTGATGTTTCAGACACCGCTCAGAACGGCGGCGACATTCAGCAGCTCGTCACCGAAGCATTCCGACAACGGGCGTTCGAATCAGAAATTGCCATTCAGAACTCAGGCGGTGTTCGCATCGACATTCCAGCCGGACCTTTAACAATTGCAGATGCGTACGAACTCTTGCCGTTCTCGAACACGATTGTTTACCTAGACATGACTGGCGCTGAAGTTGCGGCCACTATCAACGAAGGCGTCAACTTCGCCCTGGCCGATGGTGGTTCGACCGGCGCTTACCCATACGCAGCTGGACTGCGATGGGATGCTGACTTGAGCCAGCCTGAAGGTTCACGAATTACAAACCTTGAGGTTAAGCCAACCGACAGCGACACATGGGTGCCGCTCGACCCAGCGGCAACCTACCGGGTCGCCACGAACAGCTTCGTGGCTTCCGGTGGCGACAGCTACACCACGATGGAAGCTGTTACTGAATCTGGTCGGTCGACCGACACGCTCATTGAATACGCCCAGAGCTTCATTGATTATGTGGAGCAAGATTTGGGCGGGTCAGTTTCGAAGCTGCCAATCGAGCAATACTCAACGCGAAGCTTCGTACCGGCTCCATGACGATGCGAAACCTCTAAGTAAACTCTCGGGATTGCTAACGTTTGGGCCCTGCTGCTCCTGACACATCCAGTGGACGTAGTCAGTGGGCGGCATGGCTCAAACAACACTAAGAATTGGGCAACTACCCAAGTCGATTGAGTGCTACTTCGGCCGAGTCAACCAGCTCGGCCACCACCTCGGCCACCGTCGTTGACCGGTCATAGTAGGCGACGCTTTGACCGGCTGGCGTGTGCATTAGCGGTTCGATTCGATGCCGATCTATTTGGCCAAGCAAGTCTCCAACCAGGATGTCTTGGTACGGCATCTTCAGAGGGTCCGGAGCACCTTCCCCATTCCACTCGTCGGTCCACGCAGTGCGAATCTGTCGTAACGTTTTTCCCGAGTCGGCACGAGAAATTATGGCATCAGCCGAACCGGCCTCAACGAGTTTTGACAGTGTCTCTGGAGCCAAGTGCTCTTCCTGGCAAAACAACCACGCGGTGCCAATCCACACTCCGACGGCGCCCAGAGCGAAGGCAGCCGCGATATGTCGCCCGGTCGCCACGCCTCCGGCGGCTACAACCGGAAGGCCGTAGCTGTCAGCGATATCTACGATTTGGGGGACGAGCGAGAATGTCCCTACCGGTCCAGTGTGGGCACCAGCGTCTGTCCCCTGCGCTACCAATATGTCGGCACCGGCCTTAATTGCTCGTTCGGCATGTTTTGGTTGGCCGACCAAACTCACTAGCGTTTTTCCACGTTCTTTGGCTGGGCCGATAACCCATTCCGGACTGCCGATTCCGAGAGCCAGTACCGTTATCTGTGAGTCCATAACTACATCCACTTGAGCCCGGGCCATATCTTCGCTGCGCACAAATCGGGATCGCTTCCCAGGCTGACCGTCGTCGGGAACCCCGTACTTGGAACGAAGCTTCGCTACAAAGTCTCGGTGCTCCGACGGAAGAGCCGCTTCGATTTCGGACCGATTGTCTCGTTCAGGCATATCGGGCGGGATTACCAAATCCAGGCCGTACGGCAGTTCACCAAGCGCCGATGCCATCTGACTCACTCCGACTTCGATCTCTTCTGGCGTGGACCGGGTCGCTCCCCAAATACCAATCCCACCCGCTCTAGAGATCGCAATCGCGGCGTCGATCGAGTGAGTGAATCCAAAGATCGGCACTTCGGCGCCAAGATCAGCGCACAACTGGTTACGAAGTCGGTCGCTCGTTCTCTTCATCGGATCTCCCAGAGAAAGCCACTTTACAGCTATTTGGCTAGTTCCTGAGAGTATTACTTCGGCGAGCGATCTCCAAACCTGGCCGCCGCCATCATCTCTTCGCTCTCCTCTTTGTGTATTCGTTCGTCGTTGCCGATGGACCGAAATAGGTCGCCGACGGTTTCGTGCCGACCATAATCGTCGACAAATACCGATACCCAAGGCTGACTATCCAGTTCAGGTCGATCCCGAACCCACTCCATATATTCGTGCTCGGCGTGATCCTCGAAGTCGGCGTTCAACCGGTAACTCCACCCGGGACTCATGGTGTAGAGCAACCAACTAATCTGGTAGTAGACGAACGCCGCGATCTGGGGAACTAACCGGTCGAGTACGAGGGTCCGGCGATGGCCGGAGGCGTGGAGCATTTCTTCCAAGATCAACAAGTGCCACTGTTCATTATCTTGCTGCGCTCGGGTACCAACGACACGATCATGTATCTCACGGGCAAATTCAGGCGTGCTTGACGTATGGGTTATGGCCACATAGGCAACGTTCTCCCACGCCTGGTATGGAACCCGGGCAACGATCTCGAGCACTCGGTACTTCCTAAGACTTCCTTGGCGTCCGTAGATCAAGTCCATCGACGCGAAGAGACCACGAGCTGCGATTGAATACGACCGGCGCGGCCGATCTAGCGTTTCAGCTTGGGCGGCTTTGAGTACTTCTGAAGACTGCGGAAGATACACCTTTCCCATATCCATCTCCTTACGTATTAATTGTCTAACTTGCTCTCATAATTATGTCTCAACGATATTCAACAACCGCTATGCCTGTAGGCACGGAATAAACCAGCCAACGATTTGTTTCACCTTCTACCACTTCGGCCTACCACTTCGGCCAATTTTGCCGGGAGTCGGAGAGGGTGACGGCGGCAACCCTAGCTCGAGAGTGCGGCTTCAAGTTCGGCTTGCCCGATGATGCCTTCGAACGAATGGCTAATGACGCCATCGGAATCGACCAAGAAGATCCACGGCTCAGTTGCTAGCCCATAATCGAACATCGCATCTATTGGCTCCAGGGTTCCGGTTGGCGCTAGCTCGAGATCGAATGGTTCTACATGAACGACGTCTAGTTCGGACTGGCCTGCCGCTGCCCCTTTTGCGAAGTCAAGAGTCGGACCGCACAGCGCCGTCTGACAAAAGGCTGGCGTTGCGAACACGATCATTGTTGGGTTTCCGTTTCCGACCGCTTCGGCAATCGTCAAGTCGTAAAAACTAGAATCAGGTTCCATATCAGTGCTGACGTCTGATAGCTCAGAAACCGTTGCCGCAGTTGGCGTAATCGACGGCGGCGCAAGCTCGCCCGGCTGCGGCACCGGTGAATCTTCCACGATCTCGAACAGGCTTGACGCCAACTCCCGGGGACCGTCGCTGACGGTTACTTCCCAAACCCCCGGCTCATCGAAGGAGAACCGGCTGACGTATAAGCCAAGTTCTGACGCGTTCGTGGTCAGCCAACTCGCCTCGACGCTCCCTCCGACGCTGTCTCCGTCAACGGGTTCGAACGCAACCATGATCGGCCGATCGGGACTACCGAGAAAGCTGTTGTTCTCGCCACCGACGAGCGCAGTCATCATCCTCTGTTCGCCCGACGTCGAAACCGATCCGGCAGAGTTGGCGATAATGAGCTGCGGAGTTTCTGGGAACACCTCTTCACTCGTTTCGCCTGTTGGGGCACTATCGACCAAAGTAGTTTCCGATACGACCGTCGAGTCGCCGCTAGTACATCCAGCAAGAAGAATGCTGGCGAAACCAAGAGCAATTACAAACAAGCGAGTTGGACTCACCATTCTTCATCCCACGTTTCTACTACGCGCAACAGCTGCGCTTTCGTTTGGCGACGTTGGAGAAGCATAGTCGCGGTGGTTCAGATACTCATCGATCACAAACCACCCACGTTGTTCGATTTATCCTTGAGAACACTTGGTTCTACGTTCGAGACGCAATTGAGAACGATAGTCTTATTTAGGATCGCTGAAGTCGTCAGTCTTACTTCCGTTAGAAGGAGCATCATGCCGCAAGAGGTGCGAGGCGTCGTCGCCAAAGCCAAAGGTCAACCAGTTACGGTTGAAACGATTATTATCCCTGACCCCGGACCGGGTGAAGCGGTTGTCGCGATCCAAGCCTGCGGCGTTTGCCATACTGATCTCCACTACCGCGAAGGCGGCATCAACGACGAGTTCCCGTTCCTTCTCGGTCACGAGGCTGCGGGAGTTGTCGAATCGGTTGGCGAAGGCGTTAACGATGTCGCTCCTGGCGACTTTGTCATTCTGAACTGGCGGGCAGTGTGTGGGTCATGCCGATCTTGCCTTCGAGGCCGTCCTCATCTGTGCTTCGACACCCACAACGCAACCCAAAAAATGACTCTCGCTGACGGCACCGAGCTATCTCCGGCCCTCGGCATCGGTGCCTTTTGCGACAAGACGTTAGTTGCCGCTGGCCAATGCACCAAAGTCGACGCCACTGCGAAACCGGAGGTCGCTGGATTGCTCGGTTGCGGAGTTATGGCCGGGCTAGGCGCAGCTATGAATACCGGCGAAGTCGGCCGGGGCGATTCTGTTGCGGTATTCGGTTGCGGCGGTGTGGGCGATGCCGCTATCGAGGGCGCAAGGTTGGCTGGAGCGGCCACCATTATCGCCGTCGACCTTGACGATAAGAAGCTTGAGTGGGCTAAGAACTTTGGCGCTACCCACACCATCAATGCTTCGGAACAAGATCCGGTCGAGAAGATTCGTGAACTTACCGGCGGAAATGGTGTGGACGTTGCGATCGAAGCGGTCGGTTCACCGAAAGCTTACGAACAAGCTTTCTACTCGCGAGATCTTGCTGGAACGGTTGTTCTAGTCGGGGTTCCAAACCCCGAGATGACCATCGAGCTGCCGTTTATCGAATTGTTCGGACGCGGCGGATCGCTTAAGTCGAGCTGGTATGGCGATTGTTTACCTAGTCGCGATTTCCCAATGCTCATTGACCTGTATAAGCAGGGTCGGTTAAACCTGGAGGGCTTCGTCTCCGAGACTATTTCGATAGACGCGGTTGAAGAAGCATTCCACAAAATGGAAAAGGGCGAAGTCTTGAGATCGGTTGTGGTCATCTAATGTTGCATCTTGAACGAGTAATAACGTCAGGCATTTTCAGCCTCGACGGCGAGGACTTTGAGGTTGATAACAATGTCTGGGTCGTTGGCGACGAGCGTGAAGTCATCGTGATTGATGCCGCTCATAGTGCGGAAAAGATTTCCGATGCAATCGGAGATCGCCACCTTCGCGGTATTGTCTGCACCCACGCCCACAACGATCACATCAATGCGGCACTAGAACTTTCGGACGCCAAAGACGCACCGATTTTTCTCCACCCTGATGACGCGATGTTGTGGAACTCGGTCTACCCCGACCACAAGTTCGACACCGAGCTTCGACACAAAGACACGATCAAAGTGGGCAATCATCGGTTGTCGGTTGTCCATACCCCAGGACACTCCCCCGGCGGATGCTGCTTTCATATCGCTGCTGAGGGAATCGTCTTTAGCGGTGACACCCTCTTCAAGGGCGGTCCGGGAGCGACAGGACGATCCTTTAGCAGTTATGACCTAATCCTCGATTCGATCGAGAAGCGGCTGTTGAATCTGCCGTCGGAGACGGTCGTCCACACCGGGCACGGAGAGTCCACCTCGATCGGGGCGGAAGCACCGAGCCTCAGCGAGTGGCGCTCAAAGCAGTCCACTGAATAGCTAGAGATTGCGGGCGTCTCCATGGGTCGTTTCGTGGTTTTGCTACGCGGCATCAACGTTGGCGGGAACAACAAACTGCCGATGGCTGACCTTCGATCATCGCTTGAATCAGCTGGGTACAGCAACGTTCAGACCTACATCCAGAGCGGTAACGTTGCGCTCGATGCCAAATCGTGCGACACCGACTCAATATCACAGTTGATCGCAGACGACTTTGGCCTCACAGTTCCGGTCGTGGTACGAACGGCCAAACAGCTAGACAAGGTCATCGACAACAACCCGTTTCCGAAGTTCGAGAAAACACCTAAACAACTTTTGGTGTATTTTTGCAGTGCCAAACCACGGGCCGAAACCGTTGAAGCGTTCGACACCGCAAGGTTCGACCCGGATCAGATGACCACAATCGGTTCAGAAGCCTACGTGGCCTACCATGAGGCCGTTTCGAAGTCGAAGCTGACCAACGTCGCTCTCGATAAAGCCTTTGGCCTTACTACGACTGCTCGAAACTGGTCGACCGTGCTAAAGCTGCGCGACTTGGCGGCCACAGACTAGGTAAGTCTGTGGCCGCACGGATGTCGGGCACACAGTTGCTTTGGTTGCAAGAGTGCACCCTAAGAGGCTGAAGATGCGATCAGGCAGTACCCGTCACCTTCCCAACCCAATTGCTCTTTTTCATCGAGTCCGCTTGCTTGATTCTCGTCGCCGATACACAGCGGCAGACGGACGCAATAGCTGAAACCTTCGGCCAACAAGTACTCGCTAACCTCGGGGTCAGTTGAACAGACCGGCACGTCGACCTCTTCGCCGTCAATCTCGGTTTGGAGGAACAATGCTGGGCTGTCAATCGGAGTCACGATCGATTCCGGTTGGATGATGCATAGCTGACCGTTCTCGAAGCCATACCCGTCCCCATCGGGGTCTTCGCTGTTCTCGCAGAATGGCGGGTTGGACGGTTCGTTGTCGTTTTCGACATTGACGATTTCCGGTAGCGGCACATCGGCAGGATCGAAGGTCGGCGGAAGTTCGGTTACTACGTCCTCAACAATTGGAGGGTCAATAATGGTCGGTGGTTCTGGAACAGCCGGCCCTTCGGTGTCTGGCACTTCCCGAGTAGGGTCAACCGAGGGTGGAACTACTACCGGCGGAATACCAAGATCTGATGCCGAGACACTGTCGGCACCATCAGTCGGTCCAGTCACTACGTCGTCTGCGCCTGGTTCGACCTGGGCGTCCGCCGCTGGATCATTGGTCGCACTTTCGTCCAAAGCTGGAACAACGATTTCGTCAGGCCAAATTGCTTGATCTTCGGGGATGACCTCTCCTTGTGCGTTCAGGAACGTTAGTGTCAGACCTCTTCTCTCCGACTCGTCGGCACCCACCGGTTCTCCCTGGCTGTTGCGATACTCAAGGCGATCGATAACTGCATTTGGGTCGGTCGGGTCGATCGCATCACGGGGATGTACTGCCTCGTCCCACGGTATGACTTCGTAGTCATCGTTTAGAGGAACGATGCGGTGATCTTCGACCACATATCCTTCGAGTTGGTCCTCGCTTGGCGGTCGGGGCAGCATGGCGTCAGGGCGGGCCGTCACTTGGGACCGCATTGGCGTTATGTTTCCCCATCGGTCGATATAGCCGTACTGTCGAATGATACTTTCAGGTTGTGTCGCTGAACGTGGCGCCTGAGCCGCTGGCGCCACGACGGCGTTCGCAGGGGTGACAGCATCTCGCAACGAAATCGGCTGTCCAAACTTATTTACCGGGACTGCCCCGTAGCCAGGAGGTGGGCTGTCAACGTCGCCGCCCTCTGGTATTTGCATGATTCGACTGGTCCGGTACGATCTCCAAACGAAGCCGTCAACGATGTTCTGCGGTCGTGTTGGAGTAACTTGGCCGGCTTCGACGCCTGCATCATCTTGGTTGACAGCGTCATCTTGGTTGGCAGCGACGAACATGTTGGCGTCTTCTGGCTTTACCGCCTTGTCCTGATCAATCACGTTCCCTTCATCGTTCAAGGGATAGACAACGGTGGACCCACCGTAGATACCAGAATTGAGTCCGTAGGTATTGGACAGCGGATCACGCTGAGCATCGAAGAGCCGCTCCGCTCGCTCCATGTCCGATTCCGGAACGAGAGTTCTTCTGCCCGATGGGTCAACCATCAAATACCCATTGATGATGTTCTCCCTGGGTGTCGGATCGCTTGGGTCGATGTGAGCTAGGTCATCGGCGGTTTGGAAAGAAGCAGGATCTGATGGCGTTTCGGACCCTGGAAGTCGAAAGTCGGGTCCGGGGATGTTGGGTAACTGTCCGCTCGGCTGAATTCCGCCGAACCCGTCATCGTTAGCTTGCACTGATCGCCATGGACCGTCGTATGGGATGGCATCTTCTCGCTTGACTGCGTCGGCCCAATCAATGACGTGGCCATCAGAGTTCACTGGGTAGGCCAGGGTTCGAGGAGCTGCCATTGCCTCGCCAATATTTTGCATCTGACGATCGAACATTGCCTCAACATCGGCTCGTTGCGAGTCCGGAACTGGCGTTCGACGCCCATTGGGTTCAATGAGCACGTAGCGATCGATGATGGTCTCACTACGGGTCGGACGTATTTGACCAAAATCGGGCTCCAGCGGAGTTATCTCAGGTAGGTCCGCTGCCGGCTGACGTTGTGACGGTCGCTTCGCATCGCCAACCTGATCTGCTGGTCGCTCGAACCCGTTGCCTTGTGCCCGCTGTATTGCGGCCATACGGTCAATCGCTTCGACGATAGGCATGTCGGCCCCGGGGATGTTGCCAAGAATTCCCTTTTGCGCTGCTTCGCCTGCTATCTCGCCTTGGGCTAGCTGCTGCAAGAATTCGTTGTCGGGGGCATCCTTCAGTGCTTCGATTGCAAGTTGTCGAATTTCGGCGTTTGTGCCGTGAACCGTGCTGCTGTTCGTAGCCATCTTGTTCTCGGTCTGGTCATCCCGGTACGGATCTTTGTCCGGGTCGTCGCCAACGAAATGACGTTCAGACTCGATAGTGAATCCATTGTCGTCGTGAGCATTATGCACCTCGCGACCACCATGGAAAACTAGATCCGGTGGTGGCCCAAAGCCTGTTCCAATCGCACCAGTCGGAGAGGAAACCCTCCATCGGATACCAGACAAATTCTCGTTACGATCGCCGACCTGCCGCTCAAGCGAACGAGTGAAGGTTGTCCCGCCTCTCGCCCCAAAGTCCTTCAAACCGACGTTGGCGTCACCGATTCCAGTTACGGAACCCTCACGAAAAGATTGGCGAATGTCTAGCTGCGCTTGAAGAAGCTCGAATTCTTCGTTCACACCGACTCGCGGCCGGTTAGTATTGAAATGATGAGCGTACTGTTCGACGTCGTAGGGGTCGGACGGGTCGTAGTCTAGGTACATAAGCTCGACCTGACCGCTGATGAACTCGGCGGTAATACTTCCAGCCACGTTGCCTGCTAACGTCGCGTTCTTCACATCCACTTGGTTCTTAGCGCCCAGTTTCCCCGACGCAGTTTTGTCGAGCAGATTGTTTGTTGGCTCCGCCCCGTTATACGCAAGTTGAGCCTTCGGCTTAACGACGAGTTCGATGTAGTTGGCGTCTATCGTTCCCGTGCCGATCTTTATTAGTTCTGTGCCGGTGTCGGAATCGGTGCGCCGTTTAGCACTTCGGACACTTCCGGCAATGGGGATGAAATCAGCACTTCCTGACACCTTGATCGAGGCAGAGAATCTGGGCTTTTTGCCGATCGCTTCGTTTCCACCAAAGCTCTTGTCCGCAATGCCTACCTTGCCATCGAGCATGACCCCACTTTCGCCACCTCCGTCCATCGAGAACTGGATTAGGTTGTCCCCGACTTCCAAAGCTCCCGGATGCATGTCGGGTCGAGAGTCGCGATGCGCACCGAGTTCGAGTCGAGAGAATAGGAGCCTTGTCGCATCGCCATGCCAAGGACCAACGTTGGCATCAGCTGCTCCAAGCTCACCTCCGACACTTGAGAATGCGGCGTCGATTCTTCCGACTTGGTAGACAACGGAGTAGTTGGACGGGTTGTCTTGGTTCGGACTTGGATTCGGTTTTGCTCGGACGTGAGCGTTCCTAATCATCAGGTTGTTTCGGTACTTGGCTGAAAGTTCGCCAACTCCAAGTGGAATCGTTACGTTCTTACCCCAATGGATACCTTCGAATGTCTTTTGTCGCAGGTGGTCAGGGTTCTCCCGTACATCTTGCGAGACTTCTTCGAAAAAGTCCTCGAGGAGAACATTCGGTTCGAGGGGCCCCGACCCGAATGGCGTTGCTTTTGGAGCAACGAACGTGTCGAACTCTTCACCTAGTCCAGTTTTGTCGATCAGTCGTTCATCAGACTGTTCCCTGTCAGGTATCGCTGGTCGCTGTTGGCTGCTGGCCTGCGACTGATTCGTAGGAGTCGGCGGTTGAGGCTGAGCGTTTGCCGAAGGGATGAAGAAGTCACGCACTGGATTCGAGCTTGACTGTTGTTGAGAATCAGCGCCATCAGACCCCGACATCGAGCCAACAACTGCTTGGTCGGCCTCTTGATTGGCTACGGGGCTAGGTGTACCGGTGTTGGTTGGTAGGCCTTGGCCATCAAGCTCAGAAGCGTTAGCTGACCCTATGAAGAAGTCGAGTAGTACGGAGCCGACTTTCTCACCAACAGTAGAGCCGCCGTTAGTACCGGATCCACCAGACTTTGGGGTGCCATCCTTGTACTTGACGACAATTCGTTCGTACTCACCCGGTTTACCTTTGGTCTGATCTGAAATCTCGATGTCGTCAAGACCTTGCTGCTGAGCCAATCGGCCGTAGGCCGTGTCGTTGAGCAGCACCTCAGTCACGTCTCGACCTTCGAGAATGGCAAGATTGATGTCGTCGAGCTGATCAAGCTCAGTGATGTTGGCTTGGACCGCGTCGAAGGAGCCGAGCGAGCCGGTCATGTCGGCGATCATCGCATCCTGTTGAGCGGCTGACTTCCCGCTGAACGTTGCATCAACCGAGAGGGTCCCGTTGTCGAGTGACCCGGAAACATGCGAACCATCTGTTGTTTCCGACTGGTAGGAACCAGATGATTGAGGCGCATCAGGAGCGTCAATTCCGACCATTCGATTCCAGTCGGCCTCGGTGATCCACTCTGGCCGTTGCCAGCCTTGGGTGTGTAGGTACTTCCAAGTTGCTGCCGGCAGGTGCCATTCGGTATGGCCTTTGGCATCTTTTAGGGTGCCGTCTTGGCGTATGGCCGGAGACCCTTGACCACCATGTTTTACCTTCACGTACGGTAGTCCCTCAGGGTCACCGCCTTCAGTGTTTGGCCGACCAGCCATGGCTTTATGGAGACCTTTGGTATCGGGGCTACCTTGCTTAATTTTCTTATTGATCTGGCTTACCGAGGCCATGACGTTTGGTGGTAGGTCGCCAGTGTCTGTGGTATCTGGCGGGGTCAGCGGCGGCGGCGTCATCTCAACCGGCTTCGGTGGAACATTGATCAAAGTCGGATCTAACGGCTCAGGATGGATGAGCGGCGGTGGCGTCATCTCGATCGGTTCCGGCGGAATCGAGTTCGCTCCAGTTGGGCCAGCCGTGTCTGCGATTAATGCGTCTAATGCTATGGCGTCGGCTTCGGTGGCTGCTTCCCACGTGATCGTGCCGTCGTCGTGATAAGTCGCGTGGACTCTAATATCAGTTGGTTGACCGTTCACGGCCACCCGGCCCGGTTCATCTGAACCGTGGAGCACTTCGATTGTGTCGATCTCAGTCGAATGAGGCGTCGCTGGAACGCCTGCTGGGGACGGAACAAACAACAAAGTCAATACGCCGAGTGGATTAACCCTAAACGTGACCGCATCTCGAATAGCGGGCCAGTTGATCGATGACGGAGCCGGAGCAGAAGTTAACGCTGGCCCAGTCGTCGCCGCGCTGGTTGCAGGAGCGGATGGGATAGGAGGCAGCGCCGGCATCGTTGGCGCTGTGATTGGTTGGGTTGACGACGCCGCCAGTTGCTGACCGGAACCAGCCGGGACTACCACAAGCTCCATCGGCTCGTCAGAAACACTACCAGCCGCTCCATCAGCATCAGAGTCGGTGTTTTGTTCAGTGTCGGAATTGGTGCCGGCGTCAGCGACCTGATCGGGACCGGAATCCGCATCAACGACCTGCTCAACATCAGCACCAGCAACTTGACCAGTACCCGAGTCCGCATCAGCATCAACGTCAGCGACCTGCTCAGCACCGGAATCCGCGTCAGCACCAGCAACTTGCCCAGTACCCGAGTCCGCATCAACTTCAGCAACTTGCTCAGAATCAACAACCTGCTCAGCACCGGAGTCCGCGTCGACAACCTGCTCAGCATCCGCTCCAGCAACTTGACCAGTACCCGAACCTGCATCAGCAACTTGCTCAGCACCGGAGTCCGCATCAACTTCAGCAACTTGACCAGAATCAACAACCTGCTCAGCACCCGAGTCCGTATCAACTTCAGCAACTTGCTCAGAATCAATAACCTGCTCAGCACCGGAGTCCGCATCAACAACCTGCTCAGCATCAGCATCTTGCTCGATTTCGCTGCCACCGGCGACCGCGACGACCAGTTCAGGGGTTTGTGGCTCAGGGTTTGTTTCCGGCGGTTCGGCATCGAATGGATTAGTGGCTAGCTCGCCATTTGCCGCATCACCTTGTTCGCCAGCAATCTCCGATTCACCTTGTTGCTCTGCGGGTTGCCCACTGCCAGTATTTTGAGCACCAGAAGAACCGGAATTTCCATCGGATTCGCCACCGTCGGAAATCATGGCAACGTCTGTTGTTTCCAGCTCCGGACCGTCACCAACATGAATCGTCAGATCCCGATCAACAACTTGGCCATTCTCATCGAGAGTCTCGACAACCGACGAAATCATGTCGCCGTCAGGGCCATAGGTGTCAGTTGCCCGAATGGATCCATCATCTGAATACTGGTCCACCGATACGAATTCAAGGTCCCCATTGTCGTCATACAGCTCGGTGACGTTTCCATTCTGGACCGTTGAAAACTCGAGATCACCGTTCTCGTCATAGAACCTTGTGACATTACCCTCGGCCACGATGGCGTTCGGACCTGGGACATTCGCAGCGTTATCAACGTCTGTTTCTGGAAGATCACTTGCATGAGCAGCCGGAAACAAAATGTCGAGCGCAGCCCCGCCAACATCAGCGAGATTGATCGGTCGAGTGTCCGTCCCTTCAGCCGGAAGATCCGGAGCGTCGGTTTCCGGCACACCGTCTACCAGCCCCTCAGACGTCTCAGCTTCAGTTTCACCGTCGGTCTCGTTATTGTTGAAATCACCGTCAGGGTGATGATCACCAGTACCGGCCTGAACAACCTCACCAACATCGTCTGAAGCATCGCCGGTGGAATCATCTACCAACGAGTCGTTTGCTTCTGAGTCAGCGTCAGTCGAACCGCCAGACAAGTCCGGACCCTCACCGCCAAAATCTTCCAACGGGTCT
>CALAJV010000007.1 GCA_937922805.1 uncultured Acidimicrobiales bacterium
GAGGACAACGCGACAACGTTATCCCGTCATTCGGGCTGGAGAGCTCACCACAACAAGGTGGTGCAAACATCGGCACCATCGCTGAGGTCGCTCTCGGAGGTAAAGGGCTCATCAAAATCGGTGGTAAATGGTTCGCCCGAAACGGCGACGAACTCGTCGAGGTCGTTGCCAAGAACGGCAAACCAACACGTATCCCCATTGCCAGCAACGTCGCCATCAGAAAACCCGTCAGCCAAGCGAGTAACGCCAGAATGGGCGCACAACTAAGAAAACAATACCTCCAAGCCGAACGCCAAGGCATAGAGCAACTGATCCAGGACGGCACGAAGCCGAAGGTCTCAAACGCACGCCTCGACAAGGTTGTTGATGCACACTTTCGTAAGGGCGCGGCCATCGGAAATGGGACTACGGCGGATGCCGCCAGACACGAACTACGCACGGGCAAATTGGTAAAGGGCAGTGACCATGTCAAAAAGGCCGGATACGATCTCACCTTCTTCAGAAGGTGGCTGAAGGCAAACCCATCTGCTTCTAGCTACGACAGGTCAGTTGCACAGGCTATGATCGACGATCTTGAGGACGCTTTGAAGACGAAGCCGGAATACTAGGATTGTCATGGCCATTAAACTTGAAGAAGTTCATCTACACCTTGTAGAGGCGGTACCCGAGTTTGGTCCGGTGCTTCAGGACGCACTCGAGTTTACGGAAGGTGATATCCTTCCGTACTATTTTTTGTTGGAGTTTCTTCATTTCGTTGAGGAATCGTTGGCCAATTCTGCAGTCGAGTTGGTCGACCGCGCCATAGCGAGTGTTGACCATTGTCTTACCAGCGGCGATGATGAAGTAGTCAACCTAATTTCGGTTCAATTCGTTGAGCAGGTTCTGTTCTTCGAGCCGTATCCGCTGATGAAAGCAAAATGGGAAGACTGGCCCCCAGCGCTGAAGTCAAATGCGGATGAGTGGATTGCCAATCTTCCTGGGTAAGTCGATCGGTGCTTTCACGCCGAGGTTGAAAGTTGTCTCTCTAGCTCGACGGGAACTCTGCGAGTTCCTTGAAGGTTCCGCTTAGGCGGAACTTTCTGGATTTTGGACTTCTGAGTGTTTGAAAGCTGTCGTATGACACCCCGAGTTTCGGCTTTGCCGAAACGTCGCTGGCTTAGAGCGTCTAGTCGTTTGAAAGCTGTCGCATGAGGGCCACGTATCTCACTTCGTTCGAACCCGAGTTTGCCTTCGGCAAACATCGCTGGCTTAGAGCGTGTAGTAGTTTGAAAGCTGTCGCATGAGGGCTGTGGCAACTCTTCGAGTTGCTCGGAGTTCGGCCTTTGGCGGAACTTTTGGTATTTCCACGACGCCGCATAGCTCTTTGGCATTTCTTGTCGGATGTTGGGTTCGGCCCACCCAAGTCCCGGTGGCAAAAATGAAACTGCCCGGACCAAGCTGCGAAAGAGGAGCTCGGTCCGGGCATCTTCTTGGAACTAGTTTCCAGGCGTTACGATCACCTCAGCTCGGGCCGTTGTACTGAAGATCTGAGCAGCTAGTTCTTGAATCGCGTCGCCATCTACCTCGTTGAGTAGATCGCTCCGAAGCTCGGGAGTTAGTGGTTTTGTCCGTTGTCGGTCCTCACCGTTAGCTGCCACCATCCCGATCAGCTCTTCGTTTGAAAGCTCGGCCGAAAAGTCTGCCGCTACCACAGCCTTCGCCCGTTCAAACTCGTCAGCGGTTGGGCCGTCAGCAGCTAGCGATTCGGCTGCTTCCACCATGACCGTCAGAATCTCCTCGCCTCGCGCCGGATCACCAGTAGCTTCGAACGAAACCGTGATCGTTTCATTTGGAGTCCGTTCGGCTTGAGAGTAGACGTAGCCGCCGTAGGTGGCGCCCAGTTCCTCTCGAGCGGTGGCAAACAAGCGGTCGTTGAGAATTCCGTCGAGTACTCGCAGTTTGACCTCGACTTCGTCATCTACTGTTACGGCGCTTTGATAGGCCAAGGCTGACGCCCCACCAGCCTGCTCGCTGCCGTCGACCTCGAGGTTTCGACGCACAATTTTGGAAAGAGGCTCGGGTCGGATGTCGACCATCGGGTCATTCTCGCCCGATGGCAACGTTCCTAAGTAACGGGCGGCTAGCTCAGCAACCTGTTCAGTGGCGAGATCGCCAGCAATAGTGACCGTTAAGCCGCCAGCCTTACCAAACCGAGATGTGAACAGTTCGACCGCCTTTTCTATTGACAGATCGTTGACAGTCTCAGCAGGCACGTAACCGAACCGCTCGTCATCGCCATGTAGAAGGCTAGCGAGGCCATTCGATGCGGCGAAGCCGGCGTCGAGCGTTACCGCCGAGCGAGCCGTTTCGCCGTATTCGATTGTTTCCCTTAAGGCGACGCCATCAACCCGAGGGGTAGTGATCGCCAAGTGCATTCGTTGCAGCAACGTTTCGACATCACTGCTTCCAGTCGAACCGAAGAATACCTGGTGGGTGTCACTTACTCCGGCATGAAGCTGCGTGGTAGTGCGGTCCAGATATCGACGATACGTAGACCGGTCGATATCTCCGGCGCCACTTTCCATCACGGCACTTACTGCTGAAGGCAGAAGCAGACCGTCTTCACGAGACATACCTCCAAAGCCGCCCTCGCTTTCAGCCAACAACTCTGCTTGGCCAGCTGCTGTGTCTGACGGGACGAAGTTGACGGTTACCCCATTTTCAAACACCCATCGTGTTCCGTCGAAGCCTTCGATTGGGGTGGTGCTAATGGGTTCGATCGCATCGGGAGGTGTCATAAGCTCCTCGATTGATGCGTCAGATGCTACATCGTCACTAGTGGACTCCCCACTACCGTCGACCGCTGCTTCCAGAGCGGCTTCCAGATTTTTCTTGGTCGGCAACTCTGCAGCATCTGGGCCAGCGACAAGCACTGAAGGAGAGGAGGTGCCGACATCCCACCGAAAGATGGCGGTCAGGTCCTCGGCGGATAACTCATCTAGTAGGGCTGTCAGCCTTTCATGGGTAGCAGTCATCGACGACATTTCCGAACCACTCAAGAAGTGATCAACGTAGTCGTCGCTCAAAATTGGGTTTTCGGTGGTGTTCGATTCCGCCAGTGCTTGATCTAGCTGGACTCGAAGCTCGGCGATAGCCTGTTCGGTTTCTTGATCTGAGAACCCGCTAGCCATGGCCGCACTGATTTCGTTCAAGACATAGATTGTTGCATCCTCAATCTCAGAGCTTTGGTAGCTCACATCCATGAATGTTTGGGTTCGGTTTATTGGGAACACGTAGGCCTCTGGTTGGATGTCCACGTTGCCGCGGTCGACAGCATCCAGAAGTCGGTTCGTAATTATGGCCGTGTTGAGCATCTGAATAGTGCTGAGACGCTCACCTCCAACGGTTTCGTCGCCCCAGTTGGTCACGGGGAAGCTGACGCTTCCAACCGACAGTGGCAAGCTGGGGTCAACGATCGCGTCGACAACTGGTTCCGGGGTTTGATTTGGCGTCGGTTCCAGTCGTTCTTGATTGTCGCCTCGGGCCGTTAGCGATGAGAAACGCTGTTTGATCTTTGCTTCGAGCTCCTCGACTGGGGCGTCGCCAACGGCCACGATGGCCATCAGATCCGGCCGATACCAGCGGTCGTAGTATTCTCGAAGCTGATCAGCGTTGGTGGCCAGAATTTTCTCTTCAACCCCGATTGGCGATCGGTTCTCATAGTCTGTTCCATTGGTGTAGGCCTGAAGAGTTGCGTCTGTAAGTTTCGCACCGGGCCCATCGAGGAAGAGTCGAGCTTCTTCTCTTACGACGGACCGCTCGGCGATCGTGTCTTCCTCGGGAATGACCGCGGCCGAAGCCCATTCCGCCATCACCTTGAGCGCCGTACCTGTTTTGGCGTCGTCGGCGTCGGGCACATCAAGTTGGTAAACCGTTTCATCAAACGATGTATAGGCGTTGCTATCAGCGCCAAATTGGACACCCAAGCGTTCCAGGGCTGCAGTTAATTCGTTGCCCGGGTAGTTTTCAGTGCCGTTGAACAACATATGTTCAAGAAAATGAGCCGAACCGGAATCGGCGACCTCCTGTTGCATTGAGCCAGCGTTTACCGCCAGCCGAAGCGACAGGCCTCCAGCTGGCGCAGAATTCGATTGAACGTAGTACGTCATGCCGTTGTCGAGCGTGCCGGTGCGAACCGCCGGATTGGGAGCGATAGCAGTTTCATCCGGCTCCGGCTCAACCAGTCCGAAGTCCTCGATCCTAGTTTCATTCTCTGAAGTACTGCTTGATTCGTTCTGCGAGCCACGTTCTGAACTTTTCGACGAGTCAGAATTGGAGATGTCTCGCTCGTCTGTTTCGATTGTGACGCCACACGCCGTTGCGCTAAGCGCAACTGCACACAAGATGGCTATTGGGCGGAGAATTCTGGCATTTATAGTCATTTTCGTAGTTCCTTTGGTTTCGATTGACGGGTTGGGTTCGGGTTAGAATCATTTGACGAAAGCCCCATCCCGGCGAGTCAGCTCAGGCGGCCTCGCCGGTGGTGGCTAGTGGATACGAATGCCGATTGAGTCGGCGGGCGATCCGTTTACTGGTCTTGACAGGTGCCGATTCCGGCGACTCAGCCAATTAGACGATGTCTTGCTTGAAGGTTCGGGCGACACCTATTCCGAATAGCAGGACAATGGCGCAAACAAAGATGACAAGACTGGCAGACCCGGAGCTGAACCTGCCCTCGGCGAACGGATTCGTCCCAACATTGAACGCTCGATCACCGGCGCCGAACGGAAGGAGTTTGAATACCCAGTGTTGGCTAGCGGTCAAGGTGACGAACTCGATGAACCGTAGAGCGAAGAATGCGCTGACCGCTAGCGAGGCACTGCGCGTGGCCATACCCAAGCCGGTGCCGAATAGGCCGCCTAATACGAGGTGGAGAAGGGTCTTCAGAGGCAGAGTGAAACGATTGACGTCCGGAACTTCGCCCGCCGCTACTGCTTCAGGGGCGAGGCCGCCACTATCACCAGCAGCGAACAAGGCCGCTACCGCGGAGCCAACGACGGCCATCACGATGGCTACCGTCAAACTGGCGATTACCCCGAATACCACTTTGCTGGCCAGGAACTGACCTCGATGGGGTTGGCTGATTAGTGTCGGTGCCGAGGTTTGCCGTTGGAAATCAGACCCCCCAACAATGGCGCCCACTATCACGGCCCCGGCTATACCGATGAGGCTGACTATAGAGAGCGCAATCGGAAGGCTGTTGATCACAGACAGGTCTTCGATTCGCTCTATAAGCCGGACGACGGTTCCAGTTGACGCGGCGACAAGAAGGGTAGGGATAGCCACCGCCACCCAGGGGGAGCGAGTGCTCGAAAGTTTGATCCATTCGCTGCGCACTGATGACATCAGCGTTGGCGATGAGACTACGTTTGGCTTCAGGATCGTTTGGGTTGTCATTTTTATTTTCTTCTCTCTAGTAGATGGCTTGACTAACTGTTCGTGTGAGTACGTGCTCTAAATAGACTGTTTGCGTAAGCGGCCGGGGTCTTGGTCGAGGCTCTCAGCCAATCGTTTAGAAGGCGCTGGCCTGGTAGTCGATGTGGTCGGCGGTGAGATCCATAAATCGGTCTTCGAGGCTTTGACCGATCGCTGCACCGGCCATGAGATCGTCGACGCTGCCGGAAGTAACGATTTGCCCTTTCCCGATGAGCACAAGCTCGTCGGCGAACTGATCCAGTTCGCTGATCAAATGGCTCGACAGAAACACGGTGCCGCCTCGATTGGCGTAGGCCCGAAGCGATTCGCGCAACCAGCGGATGCCGACCGGGTCAAGCCCGTTGGCGGGCTCGTCGAGAATGAGCAGCTTTGGATCGCCCAGCAGCGCTACGGCGAGACCAAGACGCTGCCTCATCCCGAGTGAGAAACCACCAACTCGTTGTTTGGCGACTGACGTTAGCCCCACCATCTCGAGCACAGCGTCAACTCGATCGTTGCTGATATTGCTAAGAGCGGCAAAGCATCGCAGGTGGTTTCGGGCGGTCCGACCCTTGTGAATTTGGCTTGCGTCGAGCATGGCGCCGACGGTGGCTGCGGGCTTGGTAAGTTCGGTAAAGGGAACGCCATCAACGTTGACTGTTCCGGCGTCAGGGGTGACGAGGCCCAACATCATTTTCATCGTCGTCGACTTGCCAGCACCGTTGGGTCCTACAAATCCGGTTACCGATCCGGTTTTCACCGAGAAGGTTACGTTGTCGACTACCTTGGCGCTTCCGTAGGTTTTTGTTAGTCCGTGTACTGAGAGCATTGGATCTGCCTTCCGATCGTTCTGTGTTCGTTCATTGGTGTTGTCCGTTGCCTAGTGTGGAGGGGCACCCTTGATAGGTCCCTGAGACACGCTGTGGTCTCGCTGAGGGTTCCTGTGAAAACGCTGAGAGCGCCGGTCTTTCGGATCGCTGCAACTAGCGATGGCTCTGCCACACTGGGTTTATGCGAATCTTGGTGGTAGAAGATGAGTCGACGATCGCCGATGCGTTAGAGCGCGGTCTTGGAGCCGAGGGGTATGCCGTCGACGTTGCGTTACGAGGCGACGAAGGCCTGCAAGAGGCGCGTCTCAACGACTACGACGCCATAATTTTGGACATCATGTTGCCCGGTGTTAATGGCTATCAGATCTGCGCCACCCTGCGGGCCGAGGGTGACGAAACACCTATCCTTATGCTGACCGCAAAAGATGGAAGCTACGACGAAGCCGAGGGGTTAGACACCGGTGCCGACGATTACCTGACCAAACCTTTTGACTGGGTCGTATTGATGGCTCGCTTGCGGGTGCTTCTTCGTCGGACAACCTCACAGCAAGCCACCCCCAATCTGATAGTTGATGATCTCGTACTCGACCCTTCGGCACGGGAAGTGTCACGGGCCGGAACACCGATCGATCTGACCCCTCGAGAGTTTGCTCTTCTGCGCTACCTGATGCACAACAAGGACCGAGTGGTGGAGAAGGGTGAGTTGCTCGACAACGTGTGGGGCGAACACGATGATGGTGATCCCAACGTTGTACAGGTCTATATTGGTTACCTTCGTCGCAAAGTTGATGTTCCGTTCGATGTCGAGTCGATCGAAACCATCCGAGGTATCGGGTATCGGATAGTCGGTGGGCGTAGACGATGATCGACAAGATTCGGCTACGATTTCGTTCGGTCAGTTTTCGGGCTGGCTTGGCTACCGCATTGATTGTCACCGTCATTGTCGCTCCGGTGCTGATACTTATTGCGGCAACGGCAGAAGTGTCCGGCAGCATCAGCACCGACCCCAACGCGGCGCCAGAACCTGTAGCTAGTGCTCAGTTAGTCTCAGTCCTTTTCGCCATTGGCTTATCGATAATGATCGCAACCGCTTCTGGAGTCATTACCGCTTGGACGGTAAACCGTTCCCTTCGCCGAGTGGCTCGAATACAAACTGAAGTTCAGCAGATTTCTTCGGCGTCGCTTCACCGGCGTCTGTCAACCCGCGATATTGCTGACCCGGTCGACCGGTTGCCACACACCATGAATGCCATGCTCGACCGATTGGAAAGAGCCCAACGTCAGCAGAACCAGTTTATTGCTGACGCCTCACACGAGCTTCGCAGCCCGGTTGCGGGATTGCTCGCCCAATTAGACGTGGCCCAACATTACCCAGACAAAGTAGACGTTCATGAGTTGATGCCGCGCCTGCACAAAGAAACGGTTCGGACGCACACGCTGATCGAAGACCTTCTCTTCTTGAGCCGCCTCGACGGTGACGCTCGAACGACCCGTGAGACCCTGACTCTCCCGGCCGCAATCGAGGTGATCAGCGCCCAGCTCGAACGAACCAAACACCACCAAAGCGGCGTTTCTATTTCCTTCGATCGTTCCCAAACAGGAAGTGTTGAACCCGACTCCAACTTGGTCGTTTGGGCCACTGAGAACGAGTTGGCCAGGGTCATCCAAAACGTTGTTGGCAACGCATGCCGGCATGCTGAGACAAGAGTAGCCGTAACGCTCACTGCTGCCCCGTGGGGCCCGCACCAGCGTCAACTAACCCTTTTGGTAACCGACGATGGCCCCGGGATAGCCGAATCAGATCGCAGTAGAGTTTTTGATCGATTCGTCCGGTTGGACGAGGCTCGGGACCGTGATCAAGGGGGAAGCGGACTTGGCCTAGCCATCACCAAAGAACTGGTTGCTCAAATGGGTGGCATGATCGAGGTTGTCGAGCCAGTCGACCGCCAAATCCCGGGCGCAAATTTCATGATCCGGATTCCCCTCACCAATCCAGAGACCATCCCACTAGCTTCGTCAAGCACGTAGTTGACCTATACGGAAACTAGGCACCGGGTTCCTTTACATTGTCGCCCTGAGTATTTTGCCTAGTTCCGAGTTCGACCCTTGAATATCGACCGGAAGTAATACGAGGTGTTCGGGTCGACCTTGACCGGACCTGCAGTTCGTGACCCAACAGCCCACCACATGCAGACAGCGAAGAACAAGACAACCCCGACTTGGCTGGTCGAACGGCCGAGACCTACGTCATGCATCACCAGTCGATAGGCGATAACAGCAATCGGGATTCCGGAAACGGTCAAGATCGCAGCCCGATTCCGTCGACGCTCCGATGTTGAGTAGGTACCCGCTTGGTAAAATCCTCCGCTCACATAACGAACTCTACAGCTGATTAGCCGCTGGCGATTAAACCCGGTGACCGACAAGATTGGCTCGAAGTCGCAAGCGTTGAAACGGCAGGGAATAGCGGTGACCGGCAGCGAGTTTACTAACCGTGGCCAAACGTAACCGGTTGATTGGTGTGCTCGCCGTCCTAGCGGTTGTTGCCGCGTCATGTGGAGGAGCCGAAACCAGCGCTGAGGACTCGTTTCATCCTGATGATTGGCAGGGAGTCACCGACGTTCAGACTAACGTTTACGATCCGGTCAAAGCCGGTGAAACTGTGCCAACCGGGTTTCGCCAAGTACTAGGCCGAGACGATATCGCACCTGTCTATCTCCCAAGTTTTGTTCGGGCCAATCGCGTTTCGTGGCCTGATAGTGAACTGGTGATTGGCGTCCACCTGAAAGGCGAGGCCAGAGCGTATCCGGTCGGATTTTTGAACCGGCGCGAGATCGTTGTTGATGTCCATCGGGGAATTCCGACCTTTGTCACGTGGTGACCACTGTGTGGGACGGCGATGGTTCATCGTCGAGAGGTAGACGGGGAGTCGATTGTCTTAGGAAACCACGGAGCTCTCTGGGGCAATGCTATGACGCTGTGGGATCATGAAACTGGAAGCGTTTGGAGCCAGCCGATCGGAGAGGCGATTCTAGGTCCGCTGAAAGGGACCAAACTTGAGTTGCTACCATCGACACTGACCGAATGGGGTGATTGGCAGGCTACCTACCCGGATACTTTCGCCCTTGATGCGCCGAGCACGCCAAGCGGTTTCGATCTCGACACGATGGCGATCGTAGTAGAACTAGGTCAAGAGTCTGTCGCCTTCCCGGTCCGATCCGTCCGGGAGATTGAGATAGCAAACAGCGAAGTGAACGGAGCGCCACTAGCCGTCTGGGTAGACCCGGCGGGCGACAACTGGACTGTCCTATCGCGCCAAATCGACGACCGTATCGTCGATCTGATGATACGGAATGGGTTGTTGGTCGAGGTCGGTGGCGACGGGCGCTGGGACCCCCCGACGGGACTTGGCGTTGAAGGTACCGAGCAACATCTCAGTATTCTTCCGGGATTCACCTCGTTCCCGAACGACTACATCACGTTTTTCGATGACGGTTCCTTCTGGACCAGCGCTGGGCTAGAGCCAGTTGTTGGCCCCTAAACTCGTTGACCCAATTTGGACCGGTGCTCGCAATTCGGCTGGTGAGGCACGTCTAGTCGAGACATCTCGCGGGGCTGGTTTGAAAATGTGATGACCGCACCGATGTTCCGATGCCACAGCGATGAAGGACTTCGGTGGAATGAGGGGAACAAGCACTTCTGCCGCTAGGCATGAAGCTGGGAAAAGCGTGCGCATTTCGGACCGTCGAAGAAGCTCAACTTCATCGGCCATCTCGCATCCCTTTGCCAATGAAGTGGCCTTGGTATGAAGGAGCGGCCAATAGGTGTAGATCGCGCCGCGGATAGAGCGGGGGAGGAACTGCTCGAACGGAAACACGGTGTGTGGTTCGAGCGGAAATGCTTTGTTCGGTGTCTGAATCCAGTGGTTCGGTGCAAGTTGATGAACCACCTGAGCGAACTTCGCCCGACGGACGCGATCGCCCACGTGCTCAATAGTGGAGTTTGAGAACACGAGATCAAACTTGCGGTCAAACAACTCCGATGGCGGGTTGCAAGCGTCGCCTTGAATCAAATCGAACCAGTCCGGCTGATCGGCCTGGTTGGCCGAACCTTGATCGAACATGTTGAGCGCCACCACTGATGCCGGCCGCTCGGGGAGCGATTCCCAGAACCTGCAGGTACCTCCAAGATCGACCACATGCATTTCGCAAAGGCGAGGAAAGGCTTCCATCAACCATCTCGCTCGACGTTCCCGAGCCTTCCCGCCTAAGGAGTTGTCAGACCCGACGAATAACTCGCGAAGTCGTTTCTTCACACTTGATGACGTCATCGTTGCCCCCAAACGTTTTGGTGTTGTGTTAGGTCAAACATTAGTCGCGAACGTTCGCGACGAGAATCGCGGTTCGGTAGGGTCGACTCCCTATACGAATACCCGGCCCGGCTCGATTAGCCAATCGTCGGCGGACTTAGGCTCGTCGTCGGCTGCCCTGGAGATATCAGCGAGCGCTCGTTCAGAGTTCTCGATTCGTCCAGACCCAAGATACGCCAGTGGATTTGTTCGTCGGCCTACCGACATGACCAGTGGAATCAGCTTGGGTTAGAATTAGGCGGTGGAGACATCACCAGTTCCCCAACCATACGATCGTGGGCGCAATTTGCCCCGGCCAGCGTCGGAGATCACCGATGATGACCGGCACAACGTAGTTCGGCATCTTCAACACGCCATGTTGCAGGACCAAATTGAATTCGAGCAACTCGATGATCGGTTTGCCGCCGTGTACGCCTCCACAAGCCGTGCTGAATTGGATGCGGTGATCAGCGATTTGCCAACGCCGCCGCCGCCCGTGAGGGCCCCTACCCACCCGCTTCCTTCGGCAAGGTTCTCGTTGTTTGGAGACACAAAGGTAGGAGGATGGATTTCAGTTGAATCTGATCTGAGTTATGTCACCGTTTTTGGTGACACCGTCATTGACCTATCGTCGGCCTCGATTGAATGCGATGTAACAGTCACGATCCGCTCGTTGTTTGGTGACAGTACAGTGATTCTTCCCGATGGAACCAGGGCTAGCTTGCAAGCAATCACCCTGTTTGGAGACACCGTTGATCGGCTCGTCCCACCAGTAGCTGACGCTCCGACTGTCCGGGTCATTTGCCAAGGTGTTTTTGGTGATAGCAAACTCTATTCGCTGTCCCAACTTCCAAAGGGCAAGTTCAGACGACTATGGCGGGCCCTGCGAGAGGGTCGGGTTTAACCCAAATCAGAGGGCAAGAGCAGACTGGCGGAGGCTTGGACCTGTCTGAAAACGTCTTGTCTGTCCACAAAATTTTAGTCCTCAAGCAAGAAAATGCAGATTTGTTGGAACCGATCTAGGTGCTGCGGGGTGTGCTCGGTGATAAACGGCCAATGTGTAACCGAAATGGCTGCCGATTCGGATCGGTAGCGTCATTCGGGCAAGGATTTCCCTATGGGGGGCAAAACACGCCCCTGCTCCCCATAGGGAAGTACCCGTTCTCTCGGGCGGTGTTGGTGATTGTGTTGATGAGGGGAATGGTGATTGGTGGGGGTATGACCCGGTTGCTGATTCGGGTTGTTGGTTGGTTGTTGATCCGCCTGATTTGAGTGTTTGTGTTGATGGCGGGTTTGGTGAATTTTTCTGTCCTGACGGATTGGCATACCCAGCGGTCGCAAACTAGGGCCACCCGTTCAGACCCTGAATCTTCTACGCGACGAACCCGACTTTGAACGCTTTGCTTTTAGCCCGCCTGACGAAAAGGTTGAGAGCCCGATGACGCCCGTTTAGCGTCGTTGAGTAACTTCTCGGGTATCTCTTCTGTGACAACTCTCGATTGGTCAGGCTCGACGATTTGAGGCCCTGCGCTCGGGTCTGGAATTGGCTCGTTCGGAAGTGGTTTAACCTTGGGACGAGCCTTACGTCGGCGACGCTCTGGCACCAGGTTACGCATCGATTCGAGATGGCCGAAGCAAAGCAGCCGATCATCATCTTCCAAAGCTTGGGTATCTCGTGGGTTCGGAATTATTCGAGTTTGGCGATGCAACGTGAGGACCGTTATATCCATCTCCCGAAGTGTCCCGACCGTTGCTCCATTGGTGAGAAGATCGGCCCCCTCATGAAGTGCGATTTCAGCGACGCCGTAGTTGGCTGACACCGTTAGCTTTTGTCGAACATCCAATTCCGGGAATCGAACGCGATTGGCAATGTAGTCGATAATGGCGCCCGCAACGTCTAACCCAGTCGCCGTCTCGATTCCTTCCAAACCGGGGGATGAATTCACCTCCATTACAAGAGGGCCAAATTCGGATTCGAGTATGTCGACGCCAGCTACCCGTAAACCCATGATTTGAGCTGACTGCACCGCCACGCGGGCGTACTCTGGGTCGAGTTCGATCGGCTCGGTCCGCCCGCCACGGTGGAGGTTCGATCGAAACTCTCCTTCGGGGCCAACCCGTCGCATTGCTGCTACGACTCGATCGCCGACAACAAAAGCCCGAACGTCGCGGCCTCGGCTTTCCGATATGAATCGTTGGATCAGGACGTTCTGTTTGGTGCTCTGGAGGGTTTCGATTACCGCCTCGGCGACTTTGACATCGGGAGCAAGGATTACGCCGATGCCTTGCGTTCCTTCCAAGAGCTTGATGACGACCGGAGCGCCGCCTACCCGCTCAATGGCAGGGCGGACGTCTTCACGTGTCCTAACGAAGGTGGTGGCGGGGATACCCACATTGTGTCGGGAGAGAATCTGGGTCGACCGGAGCTTGTCTCGGGAGTTGGCGATCCCATACGACGGGTTTGGGGTGTAGACATCCATTTGTTCGAACTGTCGTAGAACAGCTAGGCCGAAGAAGGTTACGGACGCTCCGATCCGTGGAATTACTGCGTCGAAACCTTGGAGTCGTTTCCCTCTGTACTGCAAGCCAGCTTCTTCAGAGGTCAGGTCGATTCCGAAGCGAAGCGTGTCTAGGACCCGTACTTTATGACCCCGTTCTCGAGCTGACACCTTAAGTCGCTGAGTGCTATACGAACGCGGCTCGCGGGAGAGAATGCCAACCTTCATGATCGTCTCCCAAATGCGTAGGCCTTCGACGGATCGACGACAAATCGACCGGCAATGGCAGTACGACCCAACAACATCGGGAAGCGCATCTCTTTCCGATCAGCCAGCGTCAACTCTATGTCAAAGTTGCTATCGCCGATCGAGGCTGTTGTCCGGACGACAGGCCGTCGTTCGACATGACCGGTAGAAGAACGAACATCTTTGAAGTCCACAACTGGAATTGACACGACCGAACGCGATTCGGTCGTCCTCTGAACTGAATACATCTCAAACTCCGCCATTGTCCCACCATTCGTTTCTGCTAGCTTCAAGTTCTCTGCGTGCAGCGAACTCGTACGCGCTCCAGTATCAACCTTCGTCTTGATCGGTACTGAGCCCAAGAGTGGTAGTCCAACCCATTCGCACCAACCTAGCGTCGGCCACTCCGTGTTGTATCTCACGCGCCATTCTTGCAAGCGCTAGCATAGTATTGCAACACCCGTAGCCCGCAAGTCATACGGGTTCAAAGACGTTCGTATTTGAACTTGTCCGGCGGTCGTTCTCAGGCGGGCGGTTCACCTACGTTGATGGAGTTGGCAACGAGTCGAGAAACTCGAGTAGCAGCCGATTGACTTTCTCAGGTTGTTCTTGTTGGGTCCAATGGCCACAGCCATCCAGAATTACCGACTTCGTCAGTTTCGGAAGAGTTTGATCGAATCGCTCGATTGATCGCATGCCAAGTTGGGTCGGACCGTCAAACTCACCACCAATGAATAACGACGGGACGGTTATCGGGGCGAAGCGGAAGGCAGCTAACTCAGTCCAATCTCGCTCGATATTGCGGTACCGGTTAAACCCTCCAGTTAGACCAGTTCTTTCGAACTCGCTGAGGTAGAAGTTGAAATCGTCGGACGTCATCCACGCCATTTGACCAGGTCCAGGTTGCTGCAAACGATCTCGAAGCTCAGAACCCTTGGGGACCAGGCCCATTGTTGGCGCCGTTGGGTCGGCTTCGCCCGACGCAGTGAAATAGAAGCCTCGAAGCCAGCCAGCCAAGTCTTTATCTACTTCTGCCTCGACTAGGCCTGGCTCCTGGAAATAGTCGATGTAGAAAAGGTCATCACCAGCGAAGGAGCGGAAGCCGTCTAGTGGACGAATGTCGCCGCGTGGCGAATACGGGACTGACAATCCTGCGACCGCCCGAAAGCGGCCTGGGCGTAGCAAGGCGGTATTCCAAGCAATCGGAGCACCCCAATCGTGGCCGACTACGACCGCTGGATCGGCGCTGATGCTGTCTGCCACAGCGACAACGTCGCCGACCAAGGCAGTCATAGCGTAGGCCTCGATTGATTCTGGTCGTGCTGATTTGCCGTAACCCCGAACGTCTATGGCTACTGCGTGATATCCGGCATCAGCCAATGCCGCGAGCTGATGTCGCCACGAATACCAACTCTCAGGAAAGCCATGAACGAAGATTACCAGCGGTCCTTGGCCCGCTTCGACATAGTGAATTTCATGGCCCGAGGAGTCGATGGTGGTGGACTTGAATCGGTTGAGTTCGGTCGATGGCATTGGTCGGAGTTCCTGGGGTAGGGCGGCGAGAGCTGTTTGCGTTTGAAATCTAGCAACTAGTCGTTTTTCTAGCGAGTTCGAAGGAGTAGTTCGAATTTGTACCCCACCGGAGGTCGTTAATGCGACTTAGGAGGTAGAGAATGCATCGTCGGGAGACGTCGGTGGCACTCGCCAAGTGTGGAGGTACGGGTGAAGAAGAGTCGATACGTAGCGTCCGGAATATTTTTTGCGGCGACTGGGCTAAGCCTGCCGTTGGCAGCTGAGGCGGCTGACTCCGCATTGCCGGCCCCTGACGGCGTGATTGTTACCAGTGGACCGGACGGCGTTGCCGTGGAGTGGGAGGACACATCGAATGCCGGAGGCTTTGATGTGTATGTCAACGGTCAATACACCGACACAGTCCTCGATGCCAGATTCGACGATCCGAATGGAGCGCCGAATACGGTGTATCAAATCGTCGCGTTCGATCACAACAAGTCCAACCATTCGCCAAAGTCGCAGCAAGCAGTGGGGGAAGACGCGACTGACAATGAGACGTCGGTCCAACCCGCTGACACGAACGATCGAATCAATCCTCGGGTTACCCAAGAGGGCGATGAAACTGTCACCAGATATCCGGACGGTAACGGCGGTTTTACCGAGGTCCGGGCCGACCGCGATGGGAACATTTTGATGGAATCTATCATGGTGGCGAACATCGACGGCAACGGAACCTCTGAGCTCAGCGTCTTCATCCCAAGCCGAAATACGACCACGACCTACGTAGCCGGTGGGAAAGGCTCGGAGATGGTCACCACCACCGTTTATCACGACACAAATACCACCATCGTCGAAACGCTAACCGAATACGGCGAGACAGTTGAGGAAGTGACCACTCAAGACGGAACAATAACGACGGTCTACGATGTGGATTTCGAGCTGATTTCGATTACCTCAGCCGATGGAGTCCTTTACACCGGCCTTGACCTTGAGATAATTGAAGGCACTGAATACCGGATGTGGGAGTTTAAGGAGGCTTTCGTCGCAACGAGGCCATCGCATCGACAGCTGAAAGTTCTTCACGCTGTATATCAAATAGATCATCCGGTAGCCGATCCAGACACGACCGATGAGCGAACGTTTGGTCAGCGGGTTGCTGATGAGTGGGCTGGTGGCGACAACGTAGACGGCGAGTTTGGCGGATCGGAGCGTGATGACCGAACGTTTGGTCAGCGGGTTGCTGATGAGTGGGCTGGTGGCGACAACGTAGACGGCGAGTTTGGCGGATTGTCTTCTCCAAGCTCATCCTCGGCTGCTCACTCTTCTTCGGGCGACTCAGATTCATCTTCCGGCTCGTCGTGGTCTGGCTCTAGCTCAGATAGGTCGGACGATGGGCAACACAGCAGCTCCGGTGGAAGTTCAGCACAAGATGCTGCTGACGAGTACGCCGGCGGCAACAACGAAGGTGGGGAATTCGGATAGCGCAGGTTTCGACACTGGGCGACGTCACCTAAGAGGTCACGGCACTGCGGCGCATGACCACCTGAGCGGTCGTTCCTGCTGCCTGAAACCTGTATCGGGCGGAACTTACGCTTGAAGTTGTGGAGTCGGAGATCAACGAGCGGAGGGTTGTCTTTTTGGCAATCCGACTAATGTTCATGACCTTAGTTGTGGTGACCATCGGAACGTTCACAATTACCGAGGTTCATGCCTGGGTGGCGAACACAAGCGCTAGCAGCTCAAATCAAAATTCAACTCAGCCCGCGGCGCCTCTCAGCGTTCTTCGTTTGTCGAGTGGAGGCAAGCAACGGTCTACCGTCGGAAGCGGCTTCCCGATTGGGAACTGTCTTCTAACTAACCATCACATTGTGGATGGCGCCAGCTATGTGGCCATCGGTCGGGCTCGGTCAGCCGCATCGCCTGAGATTGAGACATGGGGTTCGGTAGTAGCTGCTTCACCTGACACAGATGTTGCCGTTGTAGCTGGGGGAGAGGGGCAAATCGGGATCGCAGCTACCTTTTCATCGGACTCTGTGAGCATTGGACAGCCCATTACGATGGTCGGCTATCACGGCGGTGCCTCTGTTGTCTCCCGAGACGGTTTAGTACATGCCGTAGTTGATGGCTTGCCGTATGGCATCTCCGGGCCAGTGATACTTATCGACACACTCGCCAGTCAGGGGATGTCCGGCGGCCCAGTGCTGAACCGCGAGGGAGAAGTTGTTGGCATGCTGTCACGTATTGATGAGCTGACGAGTTTAACGGTAGCAATTCCGACCGGATCGCTTGACGTCCACGTCAAAAGAGCTGAGATGTCCGGGCGCTGTTGAGCGTCGACAACGACTTGCAGATTCGCTGACAAGAAAATACATAGTGCAAGAAGGTAGTCTAATAAGCAGCAAACCTGTCGATCATTTAACATAAATGATGGGTCAAGCTTTCGGGATTTTAAGTCAAATAAACACTATTCCGACTTGTTTATTGTGTATAGAGTTGGGGTATCAGTCGTGGTTCAGCTTCCGCCCAGCAGGTCACCCATAATGGGGCACTGCTTGATCTTGCTCCGCCCGTAGGCGGTGCTCCTTCAGCCCGTGGCGTGACCGATCAGGACCGACCACGAAAGGGCAAGGCGCCACGAGGACTAGGGCGCGGCCTGGCTGGCATTTTGGAAGCACGCCCGGAACGCAAAGAACGAGTCAAGCCGGGAGCGCTTTCGTTACTCCTCGGGGCCGATGGGGCGGTTGTTAGTGGCGATGTAGACGTCATCAACAAGATCCATAAGGTTGTAATCGACGCAGCTGTCGCCGCCATGGTCGAGGGGTTTAGCGCCGAAGGCGCAGTTGTCGCCAACCGGTCTATTGCTCTGTCTGAGGCTAGTGATGAAGGGCTGCCAAACTTATCGCTTCGGGTTCCCCCTAGTTGTAGCGTCTCCTCACCGTTGCTATTCGCTCTGTATGGTCAACTCAGCCAACTGCTGGAAACGGACTCGCCGCCAGGAGTTGTAAGTAGCCAACAGCATCAGTTGGGCGATACTTGGGTTTGGATGTACCGGGTCGAAGACGACGGTGTCGCTGACGACTTGCACCCAGGGGAGAGGCCTCCGGCGACGGTCGCGGCTACCTTTCGTGCTGCCCCATTCGAACCGTGGGAAACCGAAGCACTTTCATCTCTGGTGGCCTCGGTCGCCTTCACTCTTGGCGGAAACAAGAAGCAAATCAATCTGCGTCGCAAGTTGAAGGCTGACACGACGGTGACGCTGGCAAAGAGTGCAGTGACAGATACTGGAGCTCAAGGCGTTGCCAGTAGCGATGTCGCCGACGGCCGTTACCTAACCGAAGCCCAAGTTCGGTATCAAGGTTCCATCGTCGGGGTTGAGCCTGGTCTCGATGGCTTTGTTACGGGAACTGCGGTAGCAGCAGATCCAACGATGGCAGTAGCGGAAGCGGCTGCATCTATTCGTCAATCGAATCACGACGTGGTGTTTGCCGGATCGTCGGAGATCGGTACTCACTCGGTGACGATTGTCATGTTGACTGAGGCGGGTACGAGGCCCCGGCTCGGTGTTGCCGTTCACGATCCAGGAGATCTGAACGGCGTAGTCGAGGCGGTCCTAACCGCAACAACGCGGTAAGAAACCGTTGGAGTACGGCGAATTCAGAACTAACGCTCGCCATGGCTACTTATCTGATTTAAACGGCTCAATTTGGTTAGTCAATGTGGTTAAGGTGAGGCAGCCCGGCAACGAATTCGAGCTAGGCTAAAAGCCGTGTTGCTATTGCGCCTCGTTAAACGATTGTTGTCCATCGGTATAGTTCTCATTGCGGTCGCCACTGTGGCAGCTGCGACCGTGACAACCATCGCGCCGCAAGTCGGAACCATCGCTGCCGCCCATGAGGGGACTGCAGCAGATCTGCAGCTAAATACGCTCGCTGAGCGTTCGGCTATGTATGGCTATGACGGAACGTTCCTCACGTTGCTTACCGATGAAGAGAATCGGGAGCCAATGGACTTGAAGGACGTCCCCCAACCGGTAATTGATGCCATCTTGGCCATCGAGGACTCGGACTTCTACGAACACAACGGAATTAACAAGCGCGGCACGGTTCGAGCTCTAGTTGAGAACGTGAACGCTGGCGGTATCGCCCAGGGCGGCTCCACCATCACCCAGCAGTTGGTGAAAAATTCGCTCTTAACCAGCGATCAGAACTTCGATCGAAAAGCGACTGAGGCGTTCTATGCGCTGCGGCTCGAACGACAAATGACTAAAGATGAAATCCTGGAACGGTACCTCAACACCGTCTATTTCGGTTCGGGAGCCTACGGAGTTAAGGCGGCGGCTGAGACGTACTGGGGCTACAAGGATCCAAACGAGCTCGGTTGGGCTGAGGCCGCCCTAATGGCCGCAGTCATTCGTAACCCGACCCAATTTGATCCAACTCGATTTCCAAGCAAAGCCAAAGAACGCCGAAGCGTGGTTCTCAATAGGTTGGTCGGCCTCGGACACATAACTGAGGAAGAGGCTGCGATATACGAGCTGTCGCCTGTTCCGGCCGAACGACAAGAGCCGCTGCCAACCAAACCGACCGACTACTTCATTGAACAAGCGCTCCAGACAATGCTGAACGATCCCCGGATTCTCGGCAACGATAAAGAGTACCGCAAGAACGTGATCTATCGAGGCGGTCTGAAGATCTACACAACGTTCGACCCCGCAGCCCAGGTGGCAGCGCTAGCAGCCCGAGATGAGGTTCTGCCAGACGAAGAAGGGCTTCCTGAGAGTCAACGTGGTTTTACCGCAGCAATTGCCACCGTTGAGACGCATACAGGAGCAGTCCGAGCGTTAGTAGGTGGTCCCGAGTTTGAAAAAGAGAAGTTCAACTTGGCGACCCAAGGTCTACGTCAGCCGGGCTCGTCAATGAAAACGTTTGTGTTGGCGGCATTGTTCGAGAACGGCTATACCCCGAGAGACGTAGTCAGAGCCGATGGGCCCTGTTCATTCGATGTTCCTGGGCAGAGTAAGCCATACACCGTCGGTGGGTCCTTCAGGGGTCGACAAGATCTGGGGGCCGTAACTCGGTCTTCGAACAACTGTGCGTTTGTACGATTGGGCCAAGTAGTTGGAAATGAACAAGTAGCTCGAGTCGCCAAGCGGCTCGGAATCTCGACGCTTCTCCCTGAAGCTGGCGAGTTCCTGTCGTTGCCGCTTGGCACAAACGACGTGCATCCTATGGAAATGGCAGCCGCCTACGCCGCCATTGGAAATGATGGTCTTTACAACGAACCGTGGTACATCGAACGAATAGAGGATCGCGACGGTCTCGTCATATACGAACGGCGAGCTAACCCAAGCCGGGCCATCAACGTAGAGCCGGCCCGGATGGTCACCGAAATTTTGGCCAGCAACGTTGAGCGGGGAACTGGCAAAAGAGCACAGGTGCCCAATCACGATGCGGCCGGAAAAACTGGCACGACGAACGACTTCGCGAACGCTTGGTTCGTCGGTTATACCGATTACTACTCGACTGCAGTTTGGCTCGGCGATCCGACCCAAGATCGAACTATTCGACTGCCTGGAAACCAAGGTGGCGTGTTCGGTGGCGTTATCCCAGCGAAAATATGGGGTGTCTACAACGGGGTGCTTCACGAAGATCTTGAACCTCGAGATTTCGAATCGCCAGCATCCTACGGCGGCGGCCGGTACCTGAAAGTGGCAGGCGAAATCGATTTCTGTGATGAGGCGAATTTCGAAGGCGCCACCAACGGAACCGAGCTGATCGACTCGAACGGCAACGGCCGACTCGACTGTTTCCGGGCGATAACGACGGTTGAGGAATCAACCACAACTACCGAGACCTTCCCCGAGCCCACACAGCCGCCACAACCAACTTTCCCCGAAACGACAGTTTTCGAGCAAGAACAGCCCCCCGATGGGGGAAATGGCGAATAGCCTGTTCTTAACCCAAAGTGGACCAGCACGAAAATAGAGAGGGACGATCGGTTGGCTTCTTCGGCCTATGAGCAGATCTTGAAAGTCCAGGCACTTGACGTATCCATTCGCCAACTTCGTCACCGGCACGCCCATCACGAAACTCGTCTAGCCGTCGACAAGATTGAGACTCGCCTGGAAGCGATCGACGTTGAGATCGCCAGTGTTGATGCGGAAATCGCTGAAGCACAGAAGCAGCAGAGAGATCTTGAATTAGAGGTCGGGAGTATCGAGGACAAGCAAAAAGGGATTCAGGCCAAACTTTACGGTGGTGAAATCACCGCTTCCAAGGAGTTGCTAGCACTCCAGGCCGAAGCCGATGGTTTGGCCGAGAAGCAGCGAGCGGTTGAGGACGATCAGCTTGTAATCATGGAAAACGTAGAATTGCTCAACGAACGCAGAGCTGAGATCGATCAACGGCGCTCCGCTTGTATCGCTGAGCTAAACGAGATGGTAGGTACTCGAAACGTCGCTCTGGCCGAGGTCGACACTGAGATCGAGGCCAACGAGCAGCAGCGTCAAACCGAGGCCGCTCCAGCGAATCCTGAATTGCTAGCTCGATATGAATCGCTTCGGGATTTGTACGACGGGGTGGCGGTGGCCCGACTAGTCAACGGAACCTGTGATGGTTGCCATATGCAGCTGTCGGCGGTGGCAGTCGATCAACTTGGGAAAATGCCGGAGGACGCGGTTGTGACCTGTGAAGAGTGTGGCCGACTCCTCGTTCGCTAACATGGCCGCGGCTATTCCTCGATCGGTGAATGCCGTAACGCTGCTCAGGTGCGAGGACCAACCATGGTGATGTGGTTTGTCGTCTTGGCCCCGGTTCTAGTGGCCGAAGTGTTTCAAAGCCCACGGGTCGACTATCGTCTGGTCGCTTTAGGGGCGGTTGCTCCCTCGATCTTGGCCTTTGTCGGCGCTCCGCCCCTGATGCACACGCTTCTAGCGCCCGTCGCCGTGCTGACAGTGGTCATGCTGACCACAATTGGTCGCCGATTAATCCGACGTCGGCTTCTCGGCATCCCGATCGGAATGTTCGTTCACCTGATTCTCGATGCCTCCTGGTCGACTACCTCGCTGTTTTGGTGGCCGGTTTTCGGAATTGAGTTCGAGGAACTTCGTGTTCTAGAAACGGCTCCGCTGATCGTTCCGCTGGCCTTTGAGCTCGTCGCTCTCGCCCTCATTTGGCCTTTGGCAAAACGATATGGGCTAACAACACCCGAGAACCGACGACTGCTGGCGACAACTGGACACCTACAGCGACAATTTCTCTCCTGATGGAAGCTTGGCTATGACTCTCTATGTTGTCCGACACGGCCGAACCGAAGCAAACGCTTCCGGGTTGTTACTAGGGCGAGCCGATCCAGAGCTAGATAGCCATGGAGTGCGTCAGGCGGACGCGATCGCCAATGCTCTGTCACTAAGCGACCCGGTAGTAGTCAGCAGTCCGCTACAGCGCTGTGTCCAGACTGCGGCCGCCTTCGGCTCAGGCTCAACAACCGATGAGCGGTTTATCGAACTGGACTACGGCGAATTCGACCTTCGGCCGATCAGCGAAATTCCGAAGGCGACCTGGTCTGAGTGGAGAGAGGACGCTGACTTCCGTCCCCCGGGTGGGGAGACGCTCAACGAACTTCAGATGCGGGTAGAAGCGGCTCTCGATGAATTCAAGGGCATCGCAGCGGAACGAGATGTGGTTGTTGTGAGCCACGTGTCGCCAATTAAGGCGGCCGTGGCCTGGGCATTAGGGGCCCAGGCTGAGACATCATGGCGGTGCTTTGTTGCCCAGGCATCAATCACCCGCATCTCAACCAACGGCCCGACGCCTTCGCTCCATGGGTTCAATATCGTCGATCACCTTCCCGAGGAGGAATAGCCAGTCCAGCAGTAGACCTCGTGGTTCGGCGACTGGTCTGTTCTGTATGCCTCAAATTCGGGTGAGTTGACCTGTAGGCGGGGTTCTGTTCCCGAGCCCGTTGCCAGGCTTCGTTCGGTGACCATCTATCTGTGCAGCCTACCTGTGACGTTCAAACCGGAGTTTGGCGAGCGGACACTCTCATCACGTTTTGGCCTTGCTCCCGATGGGGTTTACCAAGCCAATTGGATTGCTCCAACTGCTGGTGCGCTCTTACCGCACCGTTTCACCCTTACCTGTGGCTGGTCGCCCAGCACACCGGCGGTCTGTTTTCTGTGGCACTTTCCTGCGGATCACTCCGACTGGCCGTTAGCCAGCATCTGTCCTGTGGAGCCCCGACCTTCCTCGACCGATGGGCTAGCCATCTGCCGCGATCACCCGGTCAACTCACCCGAATTTTCTACCGTAGCAGCTACGTTGATTAGATAGCGCATAAATGTTGACGCGCCGAAACCACGCGAGCAACCTCGGCCAGGTTGGCAACGTTGGCGGCTAGGACAGGCGCAGGTTACGCCGTCGAAGCCAGTCTTGGCCCAACGCCCCGCATGCTCCGGCGAATGCAGCCAGAATGGCCGAGACGATCATCGCTGGGATGCTGATTGTGTTCCCGCTAGCGAGCGACGCGATGACTCCGAAGACTTGAGCGACGACGAAGGCAAGTAGAGCTGCGGCGACGCCGTGCAGCATTGGCGTATCGGTTCGCAACCGAGCAGCGACAGCTCCGGCGACAACAAATCCACTTAGAAGCAGAGCAAAGAACAGCCAAGACCACAATTGAGCCGCGTTCTCGCCGAGGAGTAGTCGAGAGATCAAAGCCGCTGGGATAATCAGGATCAACCCTGCGGTGGCTGCCGTTCTGAGCACTGTCAGATCCAGTCCCATGTGCTTTAGAGTACCGATCATGGGAGATGAAAACGCAGTTCAGCAATTTGGGGGATGGGCCCGGGTGTTCGAGACTCTGGTCGATGGCCAGGATCTCACTGTCGAGCAAGCATCAGCGGCAATGGAAGACATTTTGACCGGAAGGGCGACACAAGCTCAGATCTCGGGACTCCTAGTGGCCATTCGAGCGAAAGGGGAGACGGTTGACGAACTAGTGGGGTTTACCAAGGCAATGCTGGGAGCAGCAGAACCGTTGACGTTGGCTGAAGGGGCGATCGACATTGTTGGCACTGGCGGTTCAAAGCATCGCCAAGACCATGCGTTGAACGTTTCGACTATGGCATCAATCGTTGCCTCGGCCGCCGGAGCGGTAGTTTGCAAACACGGGAACCGCAAAGCGTCTTCAACGTCGGGGTCATTCGACTTTCTTGAGGCTCTAGGCGTAACCATTGATCTCGGGCCGGCGGAGCTAGAGCAGTGCGTGGCTGAGATCGGCCTTGGGTTTGCGTTTGCGAAGTCTTTCCACCCGGCTATGCGTTTTGCCGGACCAGTGAGGGCTGAGCTTGGGATTCCGACGGTCTTCAATCAGCTAGGACCGATCGCTCATCCCGGCCGTCCTCGTCGCCAAGTTGTCGGTACCGCCAACGAGGATCGAGCTAAAGCAACCGCTTCTGTGCTGATGTCGATGGGGGCCGAGCTGTCATGGGTAGTTACCGGGGCCGGAGGTTTAGATGAGCTGACCACGACAGGAGCATCAATCATCTACGAAGTGTCCCAGGGGGGCGTATCCCGTAGCGAAGTTTCGCCCGACGATTTCGGTATGCCAATCCGCACCCCCAGCGACCTCATGGGCGGCGATGCCCACCGGAATGTCGAAATATTTTTGGCGATGGTCGATGGGAGCTCGGGCCCGACCACCGACATTGTCGTTTTGAATGCGGCGGCTGGACTCGTCGTCGCTGGAGTAGCTAGCGATCTGGTAGAAGGTGTGTCTCTTTCCGCCGAGGCTCTTGCGTCTGGGCTGGTCCGATCGAAGCTTGACCGACTTCGTCAGCTAACGGCCGATTTGGGGTCGTAAGCCTAGAACTCCATCAAGCAGGAATTTTTGACAAAGGTACTAGATCAACTTCGGCAATTATTCAAAAATGGAATTAAATTGTCGATCGCTCATCAATTTTGCGCTCTGTCAATCCTATTTCGGCGAAGTAATAGGCCGAAACGACTAGTTGAAAGGCGCAAATACTCGTTCGATTCGGGCCAAGATAGCCTGTACCAGTGGCCTAAGTAGTGGCTAACTTTGTGTGTCAGTGGCTAATTGTGATGAGACATGGGTAGACAAGGTTGGATCTAGTGGCGTCCTGGCAGACAATGGAACGTATAGAAGCTAACTGCAGTGGAGAATCGTTCGTTCGGAGGTTGCGGAAGTGACAACTGAACAATATTTACAGCAAGCGTGTGAGCTGGCCTATTCGGTCGCTCGACACGACGCTGAAACCGATCCATCGTTTGAACCGCCACAACCGATGTGCAGCTTCTTGTACGTAACAAAGCTGCCTCGCAGAGCGATCACGCTGGCCCAGCAAATCATCGAAGAAGATGCCGACTTCCGACAGCGAGTTGCTAGTCAAGCGACCGAAGACAACGTTGGTCAAGCGGGAATCTTGTGGCTTTACCGTCCTGTTGGCTGGGCATCCGAATTCGATCAGCTAACAAGTTCCGGTGCTGAGTCTGAGCAAGAGTCAACCACCGACTTCAGCGATCAAGGAGCGGCCGTTGGGTCGCTTACCGCTGAGTACAATCCAGCACCGATCGATGAGCCTGTCACCGAGTCGAGTGTTTACGCTGAAAACTCGATGGACTTCGTCGAGACGGCGTCGGTAGAGGACCAAGCCAGAGAAATTAGAATCTTTGAACCGCTGCCAGCTCCGACTGAGCTTGCTACTGAATATGCCGAAGCGGCCGACGAGGACTGGGTAACGAATTCAGCCGATTCTTCCCCCTTAACTGCCCTTGACGGTCAATATGTCGATGATCCCGCCGAAGTGAGTTCCGAAGGTGATGCCGCAGTCGCCTCGTCGCTCCCAATACAAGAAAACGAACCCACCTACCTAGGGAATGTTGCCGTGAGTGAACAGCCATATTTTCCAGAACCTGAGACAGACCTATCTTCGTTTAGCGACGCTAACGGGGATCTGCGGGATGCAACTGAGGTCGATTACGAGTCGGACGCTTTCGAAAGTGAGTTGTCGAGTCTCCGTGGTCTTGTCAATCGTTTGAAAGATGAGCGAGAGCAGGTCGTCACCGGAGTCGAAGAAGGGCAGATTGCCGAGCTTGCAGGTGGTGTTTCGTTCGACGAAGATGTGTCCGGGTTGCGGAGCGACCTCGAATCCGCTCGTCATGAGCTTTCACTGGCGCAAACTGAGCTGTCGATCGCCCGCCAAGAGCGAGAAGAAGCGCAACGGCAACAATCTGAGGCGTTAAAGCGGCAAGTAGATCTTGAAAAAGAGCTCAGCGTAACTCGTCAGGACTTGTACTCGATTGATCAGCGAGCGGCCGAGTCTCAGACACAGATCATTGGTTTGCAGGACCAGCTGAAGCGGTCCGAATCGTCGGCCGCTGACGTTGACCGAAGCAAGAACGTTTTGCAGTCACAGCTTGATTCGATGACATCGGAACGGGCCCAGCTTCGAGAGGAGCGGTCGCAACTCAAGAGTGAGCGAGACGATTTACTCCTTCGAATCGCTGACGTTGAAGCCAAGACCGGCGGTGTCGATGTTGGCGAACTTACGTCGGCCAATCGTTCACTCACCACGGAACTAGAGCAGGTCACTAGAGACCTCGCCCGATCTACGTCTCAAATCCAATCACTCGATGAGCGCCTCTCGGTGGCAACCCAAAGTGCCGACAGCTTCAAGGCAGAGAAAATCGATCTGTCGTCCCGACTGGCAGATGCTGAACTAAACCTAGAGACCAAAACTACGCAGTACGACGCGGCGCGAGTCGACAATGAGAAGCTAGCGAGCTCAGTTGGATCGTTGCGAGCCGAACGTGATGGTCTGCAAACCCAGTTAAGCGAGTTGCAGGCCAGCCTGGCCGACGTATTAAACGAGCAAGCGGAGTCTCGCCAAGTTCTTGAAAATGATCGACTACTCAAGAACGAAATACGGGCGGAAAGAGATGAACTTCTGGCCCGAGTCAACGCCTTTGAGCAGGCCGACGAAGAGCTAGCATCGCGTTTGGAATCGATCACGAAAGAACGTGACGACCTCATCGTTGTGCGTGATGAAGTAATGGAGGAACGAGGCCGACTACGAGGGGAAGCCTCAGCGGCGGCCAGCGAGCGGGAGCAATTGCTCGAACGAATAAGCGCGCTTGAATCCACACAAACATCGTTGGCGACCGAAGTTCAAGCCGAACGACGGCAACGAGAAGAGCTCGCCACTCGTATTCTTGAATTCGATGAGACCAGTGCTCGAGATAAGTCTGAGCTCGCCCGACACTTGGAAGAACGAGCTGAACTTCTCGACAGCATCGAAGTGCTCAAGCAAGCACAATCAACGTCGAGTGAAGTTAAGCGCGATCGTGATCGCCTGCAAACAGAACTGGTCGAGCTCCAACGTCGGACCGGGGAAGACGCCGACCGAGCTACGGTCAAGATCACCGAGATGTCGGATCAGATGGCAGCATCGGAGAACGAACGAATCGCCTATCAGCGAGAAATTTCCGAACTTAAGGCGCAACTTCAATCAGTAAAGGTTGACTTCGGCGAATTGAGCCGGGAAGCAGCCCAGCTTCGGTTAGCGGCTAACAATCCAACCGCCCGAGTGCAGCCGGTGGTCGATTCACCAGAACCGGTTGAACAAGAACAACCAACCCCCGAGGCCGAACCGCCAGCCGAAGAGCCGGTTGTTCAAGAACCGGTTGTCGAAGAACCGATTACCATCGCTGAGGAAGCGCCGGTCGATCAAGTCGACGTTCAACCTCAGGTTGACGTTGAAGCACCTAGCGAAGCCGAGGCGGAAGTTAGTATCTTCTCAACCGACGTTGCTGCCGAACCCGAATCGTCTACTACCGACTTAGGCTTCGACGAACCAGCAGAAGAACATCAGATGGCCGAAGTCCACCGAACTATGCCAATTTCTCTCGACGAGGTGGCAAAGGCTGGGGGCAATCAGAGTGCTGATCCAACGTGGGCGCCTCCCACGGAATCGCAGATCGAAGATCCGTGGGCCGATCCAGCTGCTGATGTATCGGACCCTGACTGGGATCGACAGGCTGCTGCTACTGGAGCCGTCGGCGTAGTTGGTTTGGCCGCTGCCGCTCCCGAGCCGGATGAGCTTGACGAAGTCGGCGATTTGATTTCACAAGCAGTCAACCAGTTTGACAGTGACGAACCGGGCCAAAATGTGGCGACCGAACCTGAACAACCAGTCGCAGACGAGGCGAGAAGTATTTTTGCTGTCGAGGACCCAACAGAGATACACCAAATTGAGGGTGCCGCTGAGGGAGGCGACCTACGCCGCCGAAAGATCGAGATTCCGAACGACATTCTTGACGACGAGGTCGCTGTCGCTCAATACGTGGTTTCGTCTCCCGACGTTGTACTACTCGTCGATGGAGATGCAGTAGCGAAGCTTGGTTGGCCGAGCCTGCCAGTGGCACAGCAACGCGATGCGCTTGTCACCTACCTGGCCAGTTTGTCGACCAGCAGTGGGGCAGCCCCCGATGTGGTTTTCGATGGAAGAATCGGCGACGACGATGCACTGCCCGCATCTAGAGCCGTTCGTATTCGTCTGAGCACTCCACCCACTGAGCCAGCTGCAGCGCTGGACGAACTCGTTGATGCCTACCCTGAGCAATGGCCAATAGCGCTAGTAACAGACGATCAGAGTCTGACCCAACGTGCAGCAGGTCGGGGAGCAACGGTGCTCAACAACGGTCAACTACTTGATTTGTTCATCGGCGAATAACCCTCAGGCTAAGCGCCGTCGATATCACGTATACCGCTAGTAGATCGCCGGGAAATTCCTGCCGGCAGAAGCGGTCTTATCGTTCGGTGGCGTAGCGCCCCGAGCCAAACACCACAACCGTAGGCGATGTCGTCGACGGCTCCAATAGCGACGTCTGTAGCCGCCTCTTTAGGTCGTCTCGGCCCGTCAAGAAGCCGACGGGCCAGTCCCAGACTGAAGGCCAGGCCGATTTTTCGACGCTTGCTGGGGATGATCAACGCGACAACTAAGGCAAATGGCCACCATGAGCGGCATAGCGCCGCTAGAAGCGTTTTTCCGCCAAACCAGCTACCTTTCAGGGTCAAGATGCAAGCGTGCGCTGTAGCGTCAGACAAGCCCGTTAGGCGGCGGGCTAATCGGTAGATGGTGAGCCCGTGAACAACCGCAGCAGTCCAGGGTTTCCCTGACACTGCCAGCAGGCTAAACGCCGCAGCGGTACCAGTTAGCCGCAGCGGAGCGACGTCATCACCATACCGTTTGGCGAGTGGGGCTGCCGCCGAACCATAGCCGATCCGTTGCCGGACGAACTTAACGAGAGATTGCCGAGCGGGGTGGTAGACCTCCACCGAGGGAACATAGCGAACCGAGCCCACCGATCCAAGGCGCCACACCAGATCTACGTCTTCGCCGTATCTAAGCTCAGGGTCGAACCCTCCAACGGCGACGATCGAAGAATGCAACACGACCAGACAGGCCGTCGGCACGTACGGAACCAACTTTCCGACACCGACGAGGCTGGCGTTGGGACCCATATCAAGCGGTGACCGATTCGTGTCGTAGCGGGCGCTAACCGGCTGGCCTGGTAATGATCGAACCCGAGGTGCTGCTGCTACCACCCGGTTCAACGTCAAGAATCGGGTCAGCTCTGCTAGTTGTCCAGACGTGACCAAAACTCCGGCATCGATGAACACAACCAGACGGGTCGTGACCAAGGGCAGCGCTTGCTGTCGGGCCCGGCCCGGCCCGACCGATTGCTCATTGCGAAGCAGAATTGCGTTGGCCGGGAGCATCGAGGCGGGGATTGGTGAACGGGAGCCATCGTCGACCACAATGAGTGGACAGCCGGCAGATCTGAGCAGGTCGACTGTGTCTAGTAGACCGCTCTCGTCATCACGAACCGGAATGATGATCGTTAGGTTCGACCGAAGCTCCGAATCGTTGGCGTCGGAGACGTCGGGAACGTCGAGGCAAAGACCACCATCGATTAGTTTTTGAGCGAGGACTCGTTGTCCTGGGCTTTCCCAATCGGGACGATGACCTTTGAACCATCGGTCGAGCATGGTGGCACCGGCATCGCTTACCCGTATGACAGTGAAAGGAGCTCCGCCCATAATGACCCGGCCATTATCGGTCCTACTGGTCCCTGTGGCCGGAACTAACCGAGCGGTGTTCATAACTGTTCAGCCACAGTCAAGTTAGTCAACCAGCTTTTGTAGCGCAGGAAGGATCGTTAGCGGTCCGTCGACAACTTCGATCCGGGCGCCCACCGAAGCGGCCAGTGAGTAAGCATGATCAGGCTCATCGGCTGGAGCAAGCACCGCAAGCTCTGGAAGAGCCCGCGCCGCGGTCGAGGGGTCCATGCCGATTGTTGACTCCGCGTCGGATAGCAGTAACGTAAGTCGTCGCGGAGCCGACGACGTGGCTAGTTGCCGTGCTGCAGCAGTTAAGGCCAAAGCGACATCGGTTGTTCCGTGGCCTCTGAGACCCAGAACGTCAGTCACGACTTTTTCTGGTGGCACGGTTTGGTTGAGTTCTTTGATCGAAACGACTCTGTTGTCAAAGGCTAAGACTGCAAACTCGTTTGGAGCCCGCCAACTGCACATCGCTGCTGCCAGTGCAGCGCTGGCCAGACGTTCGCCGCTCATTGATCCTGACCGATCAACCAATAGGCAGATTGCGATACCTGGCTTCTGCCATGTCGTCGACACAATATCGTCGACCGCTACCGGTCGACGCTCAGCCCGAGCGGTAGTTATCGCTTCGAGGCTGGACTCTACATCGATATCGCCATCGAGGTTTCCTTTTGTTCTGACAAGTTTCCCGATGCCTCGAGTTCGAGCAGAACCAGTTCTAGTCAGATCCAGAACGAGTCGGCCGGCTAGTCGACGGGCCAAACGAGCCAACGAAACGTCGGTAGCTTGTACCATTTGCGACAGTAGCTCTAGGCCTAAGTCAGGATCGTCATGCATCAGCTGATCGAACGCGTCCGGATCGAGTTCGCCAAGTTCGGGCGAGACGTCCTCAAAGCCATCGTTGCGCGATAGATCGCGTCTGCTTACGGTTCGTCTGCGGTCATCGGCCAGTGCTTTCTCAGCATCCTGACCAGTGACGATCTTGTCGCTGCCGCCCTGCGGCCCTAGGCTTTTCCCGAGGGATTGGAATTCGCTGGTGGGCTGGGTTGGTCGTTGTCCGGTTCGTTCGCGGCCTCATCGTCGGAGGGCGGTGGAGTGAAGTGACTGCTCCAGAGCTGTTCAACTACATGCTCGGGTGTAGCCGTTGACGATTCGTGGAGACGAATACGACCGGACAACGCCGCTAGAGCGCTGTCGAGCCCGCTGGTGTAGTCCGATGGGTCGACGCCTCTTAACCGCGCGAGTTCAGCAACCATCACCAGTTGGTCGATTGCTCCTCGGACCGAGGAGCCGACGCGGACCTCAGGGTGGGATCGACTGTCGCGAACCACTGACACAACCGACGCGACGTAAGCCGGTGGAAGGTCGCTCCAACGACCGGCGATCTGTATTTCGTCCGCCTCAGATTGGTAGTCAACGGCGACGCGACACACCCGATCATAGATTGCACCCGAGATTCGAGCAGTGCCAACGGCGTCGAACGGGTTCATCGCCGCCACGATCCTGAAACTATCCGCGGCTTCGATTCGCCCCAGGCGGGGAACCGAGAGCTCGCCTTCGGACATTACGGTGACTAAAACGTTGAGAGTTTCTTCTGGAATACGGTTGATCTCTTCGAGGTACAACAGCGTTCCTTCTCGCATCGCGGTTGTGAGGGGGCCGTCGATCCAGATCGATTTGTCATAGCCAGATTCGAGCACCTGAGCCGGGTCGAAATGGCCGACCAATCGGGCTGGGGTTAGCTCAGCATTTCCTTCGACAAAGACCATCGAGTGGTCGGTGGTCTCTGCTATCGCCCGTAGCAACGTCGATTTACCGGTGCCGGGTGGACCTTCCAACAACAAGTGGCGCCCAGACATTAAAGCCGCGATGATGATCTCAGCTTCGCGAACCCTGCCAACTACCGGCTTAGCCAAGGCCAGTAGCGTCTCAGGTCCGTAGGGGAGCGGTGTAGCTTGACTAGTCAAAGGCGATGACGCCTCTGATGTTCTTGCCGTTTCTCATATCGGCGTAGCCGGTGTTGATATCGTCGAGCTGGTAGCGCTCAGTAATCAGTTCTTCAAGCTTGAGAGCGCCCCGCCGGTACTCGTTTAGCAGCCGAGGAATTTCGGCCCGAGGGCTACCGGAACCGAAAATTGAGCCTTTGATTTGCTTGTTGTACATCGATAGACCGAACAGATCTAGTTTGACGTCTCGTTGTTGCATGGGAGCAAGGCCGGTTACAACGACGGTGCCGTCCTTTGAGATAACGTTCAGAGCAGGCTCCAACAAATCACCTGTGGTCACGCCAGGGGTGAGGATGGCCGAGTCTGCCATCCGACCGTGAGTCATTTCCATCACCGACATGATGGCTTCATCGAAACTGTCGTAGAAGTGGGTTGCCCCAAATTCCTCCGCCTTTTCCTTTCGGTTGGGGTTGGTGTCGACCGCCACGACATTGGCCGCTCCTGCCAACTTGGCCCCCTGTACTGCGTTAGCCCCGATACCGCCTATGCCAACAACAACCACGGTGTCTCCGGCTTTTACTTCGGCCCGGTTCTGAGCCGAGCCAACGCCAGTCGCTACGCCACAAGAAACGAGCGCCACGACATCGAGTGGTAAATCGTCGTCGACCTTGATAACCGACGACTCGCTTAGCAACATGTGTTCGCTAAAGGTTCCGAGTTGTGCCATTCGGTTTAGGTCGGTGCCGTTGGTCTGATGCTTGTATTGTCCATCGGCCATCATTCCACCAGCGAGCGTTGCTGCTCCCAAGTCGCACAGGTTTTGTCGACCGGTTGAGCACCAGTGGCACGTTCCGCATGACGGGATAAAACTGCACGAGACATGATCTCCGACCGCAACGCTTGTTACCGCTGAACCAACTTGGGCGACCACGCCAGATCCTTCATGGCCACCGATAATTGGAAGAAAATGTTCAACACCTAGCAGTTCGAGGACACTTTGGTCGACGTCGATATCGCCGGTAACCAAGTGCTCATCCGAGTGACATAGCCCGGCGAACGCCGTCTTAACAATTACCTCAGTGGGACCTGGCTCGCCGAGTTCAACCTCTTCGATCTTCCAGTCTTCGTTCTTGGCCCAGAGGACTGCGGCCCGAGTCTTCATAGTGTTCCCCTAGTCGTTTCGTTGCAGAGTGAGAGAATTCCCGATAGTACTCGTCAGCCGAGCGCATTAACAGTTCGGGCGACTAGATCATCGAACAACTGACGCCCAAGTTCGGCGGAAGCCATACGGGGGTCGCCCAACACCCCAGATGGAGAGACCGCGGCGATACCTTCTGATCGCATAACTGACATAAGCTCGTTCACCGGCGCTGTTTGTCCAGTAGCGATACGGGTGGCCTGGACAACGTCGGGATTAAGGTGGAGCATGATCGAGGTCTCAGTGCAGCCGGCATGGGCATCGATGTCAGCCCAGTCTGGCCAATGAGGGAAAAGGCACCGTACGTCGTGCCCTTCAGCATTCAGTTGCTTGGTTGCCTCGGTGACTGGAACGAAGTTTCCGCCGTGACCGGACAGGAGTACAACGCGGTCAAAGTCATGGGCGGCCGAGCGAACGAGCTCGACGACCAGGCTCCGGAGTACCTCGACTCCGACGGATAGGGTTCCAGGGAAACCTTGATGTTCCCCCGAGGAACCGAAAGGAATCAGGGGACTCACGATCCAGCCGGAAGATCGCTCGGCCACAGCGTTTGCCCACGCATTCGCTATTTGGGAGTCGGTGTCGAGAGGAAGGTGAGGTCCGTGCTGCTCGGTGGCTCCCAAAGGCACTAAGAGGTGGCCGGGACCGGCCGCTGCTTCCGCTGATGTCATTCGACCGAGGTTGGCCATAACAGCTCCAAGACCAGTCACTAGAAAGGTCGGTATTGGTTCGGCCAATTGAACGCAGCCATCAGCCGAACCAATAATTATTCCGAGAGTGCCTACTGCACTGGTCTGATTACTTGGTTAGCTTGCCAATAATGTCATCGACGATCGAGCCGTCGCCGTCGCCATCCAAGATGGCGGCCAAGCCACCTAATCCAGGTTGTTTCGACTCGACCTGTTGCCGTTCATTACCAAGAAGCGACCCAAGACCACCAGCGTCGAGTCCTTGCTCTTGCTTTTGCTTCGAGAGGTAGCCCATCACCAGCGGCGCCAGAATCGGCAGCAGCTTCATGATTAGTCCCATGTCGAGTCCGCTTTGTTGCGAGAGGTTCTGGCCTACGGAATCTTGACGACTACCGAGAACGTGACCAAGGATCTTCGCTCCGTCTCCACCTCCGCTAGACAAAAGCGGGCCCAGAGCATCAAAGATGGAGGGGCTATGATCTCCGAGCGCGTTTGCTAGAGATTCGGCTCCGGTTGGTTGCCGACTGTTATTCGCCATTCCAGCGATGATGGCCGGCAGCGCCGCCGCGACTGCACCGCCAACTGCTTGTTCATCAGCTCCCAGGGCCCCTGCAATTTGCGATAGTCCACCAGGGCCGAGCTGACCGATAATTCCTTCTACAAGACCAGACATATGTCTCCATTCCTAAAGCGGCGTTCGCCATCTCCACCCAATCTAGTCGTATAGATCGGCTCGCAGTCGAAGTACTGAGGTAAGGCATCTAATTCGCCGGTCGTTTAGGCCGACTGAATAACTATGGAATCTGTCGGGAAACCTACCCGGCCGTTGGCCGAACCGGCGACTGGACCTTCCGATATTGCTTCGACCGAGTCCCCAGTGACGCAAAAAGGGGCCTGGATGGCTCTCGGTCGTATCGTCGACCAGGGTGCGCTGGGAATAATCGGGCTAGTTTTAGCAGCTCGAGTTTCGGTTGAGAACTTCGCCGTTCTCGCCGCGTTACTAGTGGGCTACTCAGTCTCGGCCACCTTGGGTGATCTTGGTTTGGGGCATGAACTACTCCGGTTGAAACCGGGCGACACCGCCGATCGCAAAATGCTCACCAGGGTGCGCTTGGTAGCGGGCTTGTGCTTGGTGATCGGAGCCGTTGGGCTACTAGCCAATCTCGAATTGGTTGGGTGGATTTTTGTGTTGTGGGCGCTCAACTCAGAAGCTGCGCTTCGACAATCCTCAGCCATGCTGAATCATGAACACCGTCGGATCGGAATTGCACAGGCAGCTGCCGGCTTGTTGCTAGTGGTCATCGTTGTCTGGTTTCCTGCCGATCTCCGAACCTTAGGTGTGGCTCTGGCGATCCGGGCTGGCGTTGAACTAATCTCGCTGCCAGCATTGGGTCAATGGTTCTCCGATCATCCGACAATGAAGTTGTCACCGCTCCCAGTGCTTGCTTCTCATACAACCGGGTACGGAACGCGAAACGTGGATTTCTTTGTCGCTGGCCCGATCCTGGGCACCGTCTCGTTCGGGCTCTATGTTTTTGCCTTTCGCCTAGCCAATGCTGCCTTCGCTCCGTTGGGAGCGCTAACAACTCGTCTTGGAATCGCCGAGTTATCCCAAAACCGGTCCGACCTTGACCGGCAATACAACCGAGGACTCCGAATACTGCTGCGAGCAGGCGTGGTTATGACTGGGCTCACGATTGCGGCCGCCCAACTACTTCCGGTTGTCGTTGGACAACGTTGGAAGCCAGCGGTTGTCATAATTGTGGTGTTGGCGGCAGCTCTACCTTGGCGGTTCATTGACGGCTTGATTGGTCCGGTGCTGTATGTGAGTGACAATCATGCCATGTCGGTTCGGGTAGAAGTTGCTCGACTAATTGCTACCTCGCTGGTAGTTCTGGCTGCCGCTCCAGCCGGGGCTGAGGCACTCGCCCTAGCCAATACGGTGGCCACAATCGCCACGGTGTGGGGCGGGCATCGATTGGCCGCGGCCAAGGCATCGATTGGAACACCCGGTGGCTTCAATGGAGCTGCTATTGCCTCAATCATGATCGCTTTCGGGCTGTGGTTCCTGTTTCGGTAACAGTTGGGAGCGTCCGCGTACTAAGCAGACTCTCCTCGGTGCCGATAGAAGCCTATGGTCGCTCTTGACGAATCTTTAGCTCGGAAGTGTCCGGTGTGCTCTGAGTTTGGCACGCCGATCGATAGCGCTTGGAACCTGGTCGAGTGTCGCAGCTGCCGACATGTTTGGGCCAAGGATTCGCAGATCAACAATGACCTCTTCGAATCCGATGAGTACGCCAGCTGGCGAGTGACTAGCGAGGCAATCGAGCAACGTCAGATCGATATAGCTAAAGATAGGATCCAGTGGCTCGGGCCAGTCCCGGCCGGTCGAGTCCTTGAAATAGGCTGCTCTACCGGCGAAGCCGCGGCCGAAATGGTGGCTCGAGGGTGGGAGGCATGGGGACTCGATCTTTCTCAACCAGCCATCGCGATCGGGCATCAACGTCATCCGAAGGTCCAACTTGGAGTTGGTGTGAGTCCTGACGAAGCGGGCTTTCCGGCGTCTGGTTACGACCTGTTGATGGGTTTTCACGTGGTAGAACACATCGATGATCTCGATGCAGTATCCGCATTGGCTCGCGACACCCTCGTCGATGGTGGCCAAATCTACCTTCGGCTGCCTAATTGGGACTCATGGTCACGCCGAGTGTTCAAAGATCGATGGCCGGACAACATGGCAGAGCATCTCCAATATTTCTCTCCGGCGTCGATGGCAAAGTGGCTCGACGCCTCCGGTTTTGAGATCGATCGACTCGAAACACTCGGGAACGCCCGATCGTGGGTCGGTGGACTTCGACGGGCCGTCTCGTCCGACTGGAACGCCGAAGAAACAATGCCAACGACGGGGGACAGATCGCAGAGCCTTATCGGAGCGCTCAACCGCGCCGGCCGACCACTATTTTCGATTGAAGAACGGTTCGACGCCGGGGCCGAGCTAGTTGTTCTAGCCACCAAGCGTTAACCGAAAACGGCAGCTGCTGCGGGCTAGTTGTCGGTGGCCTGTTGAATAGCAGTCCAAACCCGCTCCGCCGTAGCTGGCATTTCGATATGAGTAATCCCGAGGTGTTTCACTGCGTCAATGACCGCGTTTTGTACCGCCGGCGTGGCGCCAATAGTGCCTGATTCTCCGATTCCTTTTGCCCCAAGTGGATTGAGCGGCGTTGTTGTTTCCATTGGAATCCGGTCGAAGTTCGGCAGCTCTGTCGTGGAGATGATTCCGTAGTCCATGAAGTTAGAAGTGACTGGATTGCCATTCTCGTCGTAGACGAATTCTTCGATTAACGCTTGGGCAATTCCAGAAGCCAACCCGCCATGAACTTGCCCTTCGACCAACAACGGATTGATCATTGTGCCAGCGTCATCACAAGCGAAGTGACGAACGATCGTGACACCACCCGTTTCGGTGTCAACGTCGACTACCGAAAGGTGGGCGCCGAATGGAAAGGTCGCACCCTCTGGGTCAAAGTCAATCTCAGATCGTAGGCCACCATCGTCGGATTGGTTCGCGGCAACAGCCACGTCCGCCCAAGATTTTGTGACCGCTGGTGTGCCCACGACCGAGAAGGTTCCCGATTCCGGATCTAGCGCGATGTCAGCTGGGTTAGCTTCCAGAAGGTCAGCGGCTAGATCCTTGGCGGCGGCAACAACTTCTTCGGAAGCTTTGAAGATGGCTGAACCGCCAAGTTGCAGAGACTTCGAGCCCCCGGTTCCGCCACCTCGAGGAATTTGGTCGGTGTCACCGTGGATGACCGTGATCTGCTCTAGCGGGATGCCGGTCACGTCGTGGACCAACATGGCGAATGTAGTGTGATGACCCTGCCCATGGGAAGAAGAGCCGGTTCGAGCAAGCGCTGTTCCGTCGGGGTTGATCTCAACGCTTCCATACTCTTTGTTTCCTAGTGGGTTGGTAATCTCCACGTAGGTTGACCAGCCGAGGCCGAGCTGCACCGGTTCGCCTGCTTCTCGGCGTCTACGTTGTTCCGCTCGTAACGCTGGATAGTCGGCGGCATCAAGAACAGCGTCGAGTGATGCCTCGTAGGCTCCGCTGTCCATGGAGGCACCGGTTGGTGTTGTTAGTGGAAACTGTTCCGGTTGTAGAAGGTTTTTTCGTCGAAGCTCAGCGGGGTCCATCGAGATCTCAGAGGCGAACAGATCGATCATGCGTTCAACGGCTGCGGTTGCTTCTGGTCTGCCGGCGCCCCGGAAAGCTCCAATCGGTGTGGTGTTGGTTTGGACCGATTTCGCCTCGAAAATGACGTTCGGTAAATCGTAGACTCCTGAGGTCATGATTCGGGTTAGAGCCGGTAGAACTGCTCCGATGCCGGGGTAGGCGCCGCCGTCTTGGACGACCGCTAGCGAGTATGCGATTAGTTTCCCGTCCCGAGAGCCACCAAGCTTGGCATCAAACATTTGGCCGCGTCCATGGACCATTCCGACCATGTTCTCGCTGCGAGTTTCAGCCCAATGAAGAGGTCGATCTAGGTGCCGGGCGGCCATAGCCACACAAATATCTTCGGGGTAGCCGCCATTTTTGGCTCCGAAGGCGCCGCCGACATTAGGGGTGATTACTCGAATGTGCTCGTTGTCAATACCAAGCGCCCTCACCAGAGTGTCACGGGTACCGTGAACGCCTTGTGTCGCCGACCATTGAGTGAGGTGACCGTCTTTCCATTCAGAAGCTACCGCCCGAGCTTCGATAGGGGACGGAGCCATTCGTTGATTGCGGAACTGAAGCGAGACGACCACGTCACATTCTTCGAACGGATCTGATCCCTCGGCGTTACTGGGAACCGTCATCGAGATATTTGTTTCCGCCTCGGGAAAGAGAAGAACCTCGTCCTCTAGCGCTTGGTCAATGGTCAGAACGGTTGGAAGCGGGTTGTATTCGACTGCGACAAGCTCCGAAGCGTCGACCCCTTGCTCTCGGGTCTCGGTAACAACTAGTGCCACCAGATCGCCGACGAATCGAACTCGATCAGTGGCCAGGGGAGTGCGGAGCATTTGTTGATTCAGCATCGGCATGCTGGGCGGCGCTGGTGTGAAATCAAAGTCGCTAGCGGTGAGAACAGCAATCACTCCTGGCGCTTGCTTCGCTTCGTTAGCATCGATCGACACAATTTCGGCGTGGGGTAAGTCGCTTCGGACGAACGTTACGTGGGCTGCTCCGTCGGGGGTGAGGTCATCGACGTAGCTACCTCCTTTGGTCAGTAGTGCCTTGTCTTCAAACCGAGTTACTCGAGTGCCGAGAATGCTCAACGTTCTTCTCCCATTTTTGTACTGCGGTGACAGCCGGTCGTTGCGCCGATTCGCTCGCCCGGCTGTTCGAACTTTTCATTGGAATCATCTAGCAGGGCTGTCCCTACTAGAACTGGGTTTGCTTTTTGGTAGTCAAACCGTCGAAGTCGTGGCCCGTGTCTGTCCCAACGAAACGGGAACTGGGGCAGGGCTGGCTCCCGGTTTTGAGTGGTCGGAGGTACTGCTAGGCCGAAAACTGGCGTCGACTTCGGCCAACGCATCAGCCCCATGTCCACTCACACACTCCGGGTCTGGGCCATCGAGTGGGATGCCAGTGAAGAACTTCGCTGCCATGCAACCGCCTTGACAAGCGTCGTACTGACCACAGGCGGCGCATGCTCCAGCAGATTGTGGTTCGCGAAGCTCGGTGAACAAATCAGACGAGCGCCACACATCGGTAAAGCCACCGGACGCAAGAACGTTGCCGGCCTTGAACTCATCATGGAGCACGAAAGGGCAGGCGTAGACGTCGCCGACTGGGTCTATTAGACAAACCACGCGGCCAGCGCCGCACAAATTCAGGCCTGGTAGGTTCTCATCGCCCAGAGCATTGAGGTGGAAGAACGAGTCACCGGTCAACACCTCGGGTCGCTCGAGAAGCCAGTGGTATAGCTCGACCTGTTGATCTTGGGTTGGATGTAGATCATGCCAAGTGTCGGCACCTCGGCCCGACGGCCGCAACCGAGTCAGGCGAAGTTGAGCTCCATAGTGCTTGGCTAACGCCTCGTATTCGTCGAGTTGCGATGCATTGTGACGAGTCACAACGACGCTGATCTTGAACGGACCAAACTGAGCCTTGGCCAGATTGTCCATTGCCGATCGGGCTGCGGCGAACGAACCAGAACCTCGAACCGAGTCGTTGGTCTCGGCATCGGTTCCATCGAGAGAGATTTGCACATCGGTGTAGGGCATTGCCGCTAACTTTTGTGCCGCCTCATGATCCAGCCGGGAACCGTTGGTCGAGAACTTGACGCCGACATTGTTGTCTGTGGCGTACTCCATCAACTCAAAAAAGTCGGGCCTGATCATTGGTTCGCCCCCGCCGATATTGACGTAGAAGACTTGCAAGTCTCGAAGTTCATCGATCACAGACTTTGCCTGTTCTGTAGTCAGCTCGTTCGGATCGCGGCGGCCGGATGAGCTAAGGCAATGAACGCACGCCAAGTTACATGCGTAAGTAAGCTCCCAGGTAAGACAGATCGGGGCGTCCAGACCGGCTTTGAGCTCGGTCGTCAGTGTCGTTTTTGGCGACGACTTGGTAGGAGATGTTAGTGAACTTGGCTCGGTACTGGAAGTGCTCATAGGTGAATCCATCATCTTCAAATTATTGGCACGTAGTTTGTCACACAAAATTTAGGTGGCGGCTCTACTAGCTGGTTGGATGAACTTTGAATCGGCCAGAGACCGAAGTGCTTTGGCAAACGAAGGCCACCGAGCTGGATCAATGCCCTGGCTGTTGAAAGCATCACGGGGCGACTCGAAATCAGCCAGTGAAGCAACAAGGTCAACCAGATCGGGTGATCGGAGGAATTGGAGTTTGCGATTGTCGTAGTGGTAGGCGAGAGCCCCAAACGGCTCTGGACGAAGCGAAACCCTCGGATGGAGCATCCAGGGTTTGTCTAACACCAAATCTGATGTCGAATCGTGGTTGGCAAACGATTGGCTAGATTTTCGCCCGTCGGCGTTGGCGTCGTGATGATTGGTAGTCACTAAATTGTTGCTGCTAGTCAAGTGGCGTAGGTGCGGTGCGGTTAGTAAACGCCGCACATGCCATCAATCGAGATCTCCTCGATTAACAGTTCTTCCTCAACAAGGTCACTATCGGCCGTGACCAGTTCATCGCTGGAATTTGACGTTGCTTCTTGTTCTGGTTCGAGATGGGACACCGGATCTCCTAAGAGCTACTAGGTTAAGGTCGCGGTTAGCAGTTGCTACGGCAACTAGCTGCGCAAGCCCAACTCTAGTCGGGTTGAGCCACAACAAGAAAAAGGACGATCATCTTTCCTCGACGGCCAACGCCAGGCGCCGTATCAGGGAGCGTTCAGGGTTCGCTACCGGAGATCAAAGCAGATCTTCACCGCACCGCGTTCGCCAGCGGACGCCGCGTGTAGGAGTGCTTCTTGGTAGTCCTCAAGGGGGTATGTGGCGGTAACTAAACGCTCAAGTTTGGCTTCCGCAACAAGATCTAGTGATAGGTCAAAGGTCTTCACTGCGGTGCCGTCGAAGAGTTGCTCGGTGCCGTAGGTGTAAGCGCCAACCAGTTCAGTTTCTCGATGCCATAGGCTAGTAAGATCGAGCGTTGTCTTGCCCGGCATTCCGACTAGAACAACTCGACCCCGAGGCCGGGCGGTGCTGATGGACAGCTGCACCGATGATGCGTTGCCGACCGCATCGATAACCACATCGGCCCCACCTGAGAGGTCGTTGCCGATAACGAAGCCGCCACAAGCGCGCCTAACCGCTCTTTGGAACTCGCCCGGTGCGACGACGGTGTCGGCGCCCAGATCTGACGCGAAGCGGCGCTGCTCGGGATACTTGGCAGCGCAAATGATGGTCGAATTAGGGTAGAAGTTCCTGGCCGCCGCTACCGCAACAAGCCCCATCGTGCCTGCTCCCAGAACGGCGATCACCCGATCAGAATCGGGCGAAAGTCCGGCTTTCAGCGCAGCGTGTATACCCACCGCAGCCGGCTCGACCATGACGGCAGCTTCGTCGCTTAGAGCGTCAGGAACCGAATGAAGCTGCGACTCGTGAGCGACAAACTCGCTTGACCAGCCTCCGCCGGTTGATGCGCAATAGCCGGTTTGAATCCCGGGCTCAAGCTTGCCGCTAACAAGATGCTGGTAGTCGTCACCGTCGCCAGGGGCTGCCCCCTCAAACGGTGCTTCTAGACCGCGCGCATCGTGGCCCAACACCGGCTCGAGCACAACGCGCTGACCGGTTTCGAGCGTGCCAACGACCTCGTGGCCGGGAACAAACGGAAACGACACCCACGGCTCAAAATAGCGTGACGATTTTCCGTCGACGGTGGCTAGATCGGAGCCACAAATACCCGCTAAACGAGTGGTAACACGGTGCCAATCATCGCCGGGGAGATCAAACGGGGAAGATTCGATTAGGTTTAGAGGGCCGAGAGCGGCTCCGCTTCCTCGTCGAAGCCGAGATGAAACGGCTGCAGCCGCATACCGTGCCTCTTTTCGGCTAAATTCCAGAGCTTTCATAGGGATACTTCTCGTTCCAGTTCTCGGTTTGGCTCAGCGTCGTAGCTGCTGGTGGCTATTCGTATCACGGTAGCAGCGGCCGGCTCGGCTCCCGTCTGAAGAGAAATGGGTGTTTTGGCGCCTATTCGGCTTGTTCCAGCGCTTTAAGGTGAACTACCTTGTCGACACCCAAAGTGAAGAAATCCTTGATGCGAGCTTGTTCGACATAGCCTTGGCCGACCAGGAAATCTCGGACTTTATCAAGCGCATCTGCGCTTGGAGTTTCGGCAATGATTCGGCCTTTAGTCATCCTTAGCGTCTCTTCGACCTTCGCCAGCAATACCTGACCACACCCTCGGCCCCTGTTGTGTTCAGCTACACCCAAGAAGCGGAGGTTCCAGGTACCTACGGTTTTAGGCTCAGGGCAGAAGTAGGCAGCACCAACAATTGTTGCGTCGGCCTCGGCGACCAGCCAGGCGTGGTGGGCTAGCTGCCCACTAAAGTACTTGGTCAACATCTCGACGGCTTCGTTATCATCAGCAGGGTCGAAGAATCCAAGCTGGTTGCCGATAGCAACCAATGCCGAGACGTCTTGGAGATCGGCCGGTCGAGTGAGGTAGTCCAGGTGTGTGGGCTTGTTTGCTGTTTCGGGGGTATCCGCCTGCTCGTGATCGAGAGTCTCAGAGGCCGGATCGGCTTGCTCAGTAGAGTCAGCGTTGGCCGCAGGTTTGCTCTTAGCCGTCTTTGGCCCAGCCTTTTTGGTCGACTTTTTGCTAGTTTTCTTCTTGGGCTGTTGACCCGATTTCGTATTAGTCAAACTTCCGCCTTGGTCTCTACTAGACAATGTCTAACTCGAACGACGCCGCTCCGAATCACCCCGTTGTCGTTGTTAGCCCTAACAGATCTTACAGCGAGGCACAGGCCCGTGACCTGGATAGTTGGCGATCCGATTTGAGTTCCACAATGCGCAGCGTCACCCATTTTCTGACCGGCTGAAACCGCCGGTTAGTAAACCCGCTAGCAATCGGCTGATTGTCACACCGCTTCTTTAAGGTCACAGCTATGAGTTTGACAATCGATTGTGAGACGTGTTCGCTTCAGAATTCGTCCGCCTGCCATAGCTGTGTTGTGTCATTTATAGTGTCTCGCGAACCAGGGGAGGCGGTGGTGATAGATGTAAGCGACTTCGCCGCTATGCGGCGGCTGCAAACGGCTGGCCTTTTGCCTGATTTGCGCCATGACGGCGATCTCAGCGATGTTGCGGAGACCGGGTAGGCGTCTTTGGTGTAACCGGCTACTTTTTGAGGCACCCTTATACGGTGGCTAACCAGGCCGATAACAGTGTGCCAAGCACAGAATCTAACTCGGTCCTGACCACCGATATCGTGCGCGCCTTGGGTCTGCAGGCAGGTCTTGCCGCAGTCGGCGTCACCTCGGCTGACGTACTCGAACCAGCACGATCAGTTCTCACTTTGCGCAAAGAGCAGGGCTTAGCCGGCGAGATGCAATTCACCTACAGAAACCCAGAACGGTCAACTAGTCCGGGTCTTCTGATCGACAACGCCCAATCATTGATCGCTGGTGCTTACCGCTACCCACACAAACAGGCGGCCATGGCGCCTATGAAAGGGCGTATAGCGCGCTACGCCACCGATAACTTCTACGCCGAATTAGAAGATGGTTTGGAAGTTATTGCTGACAAAGTTAGAGGCGCAGGATTCCAGGCTCGCGTTATCGCAGACCAAAACGGACTCGTTGATCGAAATGTTGCTTGGTCGGCCGGGTTGGGCTCGTACGGCAAGAACGCCAACATTTTGCTTCCTGAGGTTGGGAGTTGGTTTGTTCTCGGTGCAGTAGTAACCGATGCCGAGCTGACAACTACTGGACCGCCCGTTAACGATCAGTGCGGACCGTGTACCCGATGTATCGATGAATGCCCGACCCAAGCCATAGTGGCACCGGGGGTGGTTGATGCAAACCGATGCATCGCCTGGCTCGTCCAATCAGATGGCATTATCCCGAACCAGTTTCGAGAGGCGATCGGTGACCGCTTGTATGGCTGCGATGAATGCCAGGAAGTGTGCCCGCCAAATCGATCAATAGGGGTTGTCGAAGAAAACCAGGATCAGACCACCCCCAGCACTGTCGATCTGGAGTGGATTCTGTCGGCCACCGATGACGAAATCCTAGATCGCCACGGCCGTTGGTACATTGCGCGCCGAGACGTCGACAATATTAGGCGGACCGCCCTGATCGTGTTAGGAAACGTGGCTGAGCCCACCGATGATGCCAAGGCGATCATACAAACGCTTCGTCGATATATCGCTAACGATAATCCGACGTTACGTAGCCACGCAGTATGGAGCGCTCGGCGGCTCGGTCTCGATCAGCTGTTGCCACCAGCGGCATCCGAACTCGACGTGTCAGTAGCCGCCGAATACAGCGCTTCTTCTCATCGCCGATTCCAGCCATCAGAATGGCCGATCGGGCTTTGAACTACTTACTAGTGACCAACGATTTCCCGCCCAAAGTTGGGGGAATCCAAAATTATCTTTGGGAACTTTGGCGCCGTCTGCCCCCGGAACACACCTCGGTGTACTGCACGCCGCACGAAGGTGCGGTGGAATTCGACGCCAAACAACGATTCAAGATCGAGCGATCTCCTGAGCCAGTTCTAATTCCTTACCCCTGGTTAGGGGCCCGAATTCGACGGATAGCCAAAAGGACAAAGAGTCGTTTCGTTCTTCTCGACCCAGCGCTGCCGCTCGGCCATATCGGCCCAAACCTCGGTATCGACTATGGGGTGGTGCTTCACGGGGCCGAAGTGACGATTCCGGCGCGACTACCAGGAACCGGCGCCATGTTGAGGCGGACGCTTCGATCGTCGTCACTGGTGGTCTCCGCTGGAGACTACGCTTTGGCTGAAGCAGAACGATGCGTTGGCCATTCTTTGCCAGCGATAGTGGTCCCTCCTGGTGTCGACAGTGATCGGTTTAGGCCAGGGTCGGCGCAAGATCGACGTAGAGTTCGGGCAAACTACGACGTCGGCGATGATGAGATATTGCTATCAGCGGTTAGCCGTCTTGTGCCCAGAAAGGGGTTCGATACCGTGATTCGGGCCTTGGCCAATGTCAACGATGAGCTCAACCGAATCTCGGCTCAGTCAACCAGTAGTATCGGACAGCAGCAGCGAACGAACGCGAGCGGAGCGCGAAGAGTTGTAGCCGTAATTGGTGGCTCCGGTCGCGAGCAAAAACGACTACAGCACCTGGCATCTCAGCTAAAAGCGCCAGTTCGGTTTCCTGGCAAGCTAAGCGATCCAGAGGTCGTCGATCTTTACGGAGCGTCGGACCTGATGGCGATGCTATGTAACGAGCGCTGGTTTGGTCTAGAGCAAGAGGGGTTCGGCATAGCGTTTCTCGAAGCGGCCGCATCAGGTTTACCGCAAATTGCTGGGCGGTCGGGGGGCTCCCACGAAGCAGTGGAGAACGGGCGGACCGGAATTATCATCGATGACCCGACGGATCACGTTGAGGCAGCCAAACAGATACTCTATTTGGTGGCTAATCGAGATACTAGGCACCAAATGGGTGAGCAAGCTCGGAGTCGAGCAGTGGCTGAATTTGATTACGATCATTTGGCGCAAGAGCTTCATGTTGCTGTCACCAAGGTGATTGGCGGCTCGAAGTCGTGATAACCTCTCATTTCTGTGGCTGATTTGAATCAAGAAGGCAAAGCCGTGGAGCAAACTACGGCGTCAATAACGGTGGAAGCGACGGTCGATCAATGCTTTGCTATCGGTGTAGACATTGCGGCGTATCCCGAGTGGGTCGAAGGAATCTCTGTTACGGAGATTCTCACTTCCGATGATGAGGGGCGACCGTTAACTGCCCGTTTCGAAGCCGAAGCGGCTGGCCGGAAAACTGATTACACGCTGGAGTACGACCTGAGTAACGCTCCAAACCAAATGTCTTGGTCGCTACTCGAGGGAGATCTAACCCGATCTATCAAGGGGCGCTACTCCTATCGGCCGGTTGACGGTGCGGAACATCAGACCGAGGTTCAATATGAGCTGGCAATTGATCTAGCCGTTCCGATGCCAGGTTTCGTCAAGCGCAGAGCCGAGGACAAAATTGTGACCTCTGCCTTAAAGGGGTTCAAGCGTCGAGTAGAGCGCTAATTCGGTCATTTGCGGCCAACACCAGGAGGGCAAAAACTTTGCTTGAGTTGGCTATCTAATCGGTCGATGCTCTCACATGCGGCTTCTTCGTTTTGATTTTGGCAGTGAGTTTAGAAGTATTGACTTGCACCCGCTATTGAACGTTGTATCTGGGCTATCTCCAGGGCATCAACGACAGCTCTTTGACGCTGTCCAGACGCTTGCTTCCGGTTCGACGATTGGAGTCCGAGGCCTGGTTGAACACGATGGACTTTTGGTCGAGCTCGATGGCAAGCCGCACGAACCTTTTGCCGGGGCAGTCACCTCGGCTGATGTAGTTGTCTACGCTGACGAAAAGTCAACAGGAGCATCCCTGTTGTCCTTCGAGGACGAAGTTGCCTTCTGGAAGCGTCGGGAAGCGATCGACACTGCGCTACTCGAAGAGATCCGGGCTGACCTCGATGCCGCGGCTAAATCCGAGGTAGCGAATCTGCGTCGTCGCTTAGAACCGGATTTGAAGCTCGATGGATTCGATTCAGACGACGATCACGACGATGTCAGCGGCCATGACGTAAATGAACTTCGCCGCGAAGTAGTGAAACTATCGGTGGGGGAAGTTCAGTCTACTGACCGCCATATCGTCGAAGGCGACCCTCGAGTCTTGGAACTACTCGAACGGTGGGAGTCGTTCGTTGCGGTTCGAGCAGAGCACGAATCACATCTCGAGCAGATTCGCTTGTCCATCGAGTCCCAGCAGGCGAAATGGAAAGAGAGTAGTCGGACGTTAGCTGAAGCCCGGGCTGACGCTCGCCCTATTCGATTGACGACAGAAGAAGCCACGAGGCTCGAGCAACTATGTGAAGCGAACAGCGAGGGCGGACGAAAAAGTCTGAACGATGCAGAACGAACCGAGATGGAAGAACTATTTGCTCGGGTCGGGGTATCGTCGTGGACCGAGTACGCATTGTCTCGATCGAATCCACGAATTCCGGCCGCGAAACTTGAGGCAGTCGCTGCGGCCGAACGCCAAGTATCGATTGATGAACAAGCAGTAGCTGCTGCTCGCCATGAGGCAAGCACCGATCCGGTGTCGGCGCAAATGGGGAAGACTCTGGCCGCAATGAAAGATGACGCCCGACCGTTCTTGGGTGCGGTAATGCCAAATGATCTTGGCGCTGGTTTGCGAGCACTAATAACCAAAGCAGACAATCCGGAATGGTTACAGGCAATAAATCGCCTACGCGACACCCTGTCTAGCAACGACCTCCAGCCTCCGTATGGCGTTGGTCCAAGCGAAGTTCTGGGTTGGGCCGAAGCCTGGTTAGCGGGTCAAGATGCACTAAACGATGACCCATCCGATTCGAGTCAGGTCGACGATGCTAATGAAAACGCTAGCCCTGAGGTTCTCAGAGCATCCCTGCAAGAAGCCGAGCGGCGGCTAGTCCGTCATCGTCGAGCGTTGTCCCGCATCGAGGGGGCAGAGAGGCGCGCAACTCTGTCGCAGGTACGACTCGATCGGATCCACCAGCAGATGGAGAAAAGGGCGGCCGCCACAACTCCACAATCGGCCAGTGAGATCCTTCAATTCCTGGAACCGATCCTTCGGCAGATGCAAGCTGATGGGGGCGGTCAGGTTCCGATTGTTATCGCCGGATCCATGCCGGATCTAGACGCAACAGAAATCAACGAACTAGTCAGCACTTTGCAGCGCCTTTCCAAGAAGTTACAGGTCCTGATAGTGACCAACAGGGGTGAGGCGTTAGCGGCCGCCACCGAATTCGGACTTGAGCAAGCTGGCATCACCCGTGGACTCAAGTCGCTTGTCTAGCTCAAGACGTTAAGATCTGATTCTCGCCTTTCCCAACTTTCCGCAATAGCGTTATGAGGGCAGGTAATCGAGACAGCGGATGGGAGCAGTGGCATGAAGGTATGGCGGTCCCGAGTCGGGGGTTCTGACACAGCCACTGCGCCACGAAGGGGATCGACGTTTATCGGTGTAGATGTTGGTGGAACGAAGATCCTGGGTCTGGTCACGGACGGCCTTGGCCCAACAGCAGAGTATCGAGAGCTTCAACCAACCCCGAAAGACCCTGACGCCTTAGCGCCGGCAATCGCTGAGGTTGTTGCGGCGCTGTTAGCCAAGTCGGACCGAGTCGTCGGTATTGGTGTTGGTGTACCTGGTCTGGTCGACCACGCCGGAGTTTTGCACTACGGACCAAACGTTCAAGGAGTGCTTGGGCTCGATATCGCTGGCGAACTGAACTCTCGGTTCGGTCTACCGGCGGTTGCCGAGAACGACGGGTATCTCGCTGCTTTGACTGAACATCGATTGGGCGCAGCCCGCGGCCACGATCACGCCATTATTGTCACTCAAGGAACAGGCATCGGCGGTGGCCTAATAGTTGGTGGGCAGGTGCTGCGCGGCGCCAACGGCTTCGCCGGGGAACCGGGGCACATGCTGGTCAACCGCTTCGGACACGGCTGCGCTTGTGGCAACACAGGCTGCTGGGAGTCGGTCGCCTCGGGAGCGGGCCTAGCCAATATCGCCAGGGAGCTAGTCGAAGAGGGGAGGGGTGAAGCGATTCTAGAAGCAGCAGGAGGCGACCCCGCTCTGATTCGGGGCGAGCATGTTTCGGCCGCTCACGCCAACAACGACGCCGACGCCGCAGAAGTTTTGAAGCGCTTTTCGTGGTGGGTCGCCCAAGGAATCGGCAGCTTAATAGCGTTACTCGATCCCAGCATCGTCGTTCTTGGCGGCGGACTGTCAGCCATCAGTGAGGGATTTATCGATGGCCTTTCCGCTCAAGTGACTGACACGGTTGTCGGCGGTAGATACAGGCCAGTCGTGCCAGTGGTAGCAGCCGACTTCGGGCCAGAAGCTGGAGCCGTCGGGGCTGCGCTTCGGGCTCGAGACTTTGTAATCAACGGCTAGGTCGGGGGCAGCGCTTTGGGCTTGAGACTTGTAACCATTGGCTGGTCGGGGCTGGTGTGCTATCCCTGCAAGCCGTTCAAGCCTACTCGGACTGCCGTATCGATTAGATCCGAGGGTTGGGCGGATCCAACCAAGGCGTATTCTCGTGACAACTCATCGGTAATGCCGCGCAACGCCGTGGCCATCATGAAGGCATTGCCATCGATTATTTGGCCGAGATCTATTGCTTGCTGAATTAATTGGGCAGTGTCTGAAACCATGATTTCTCGGCCTCGGCGCATCGCTCCGGCAAAGTTCTCCTCTGACCATGCGAACATCACGATCTTGAGAATTTCGGGATGTTTCGCTGACCACTCCATGGTGGCTCGGATGCCAGCTTCAATTTTCTGAAGTGGATCGTTGGCTTTGGCGATGGCCGTAGCTTGGGCGGCCCGCAGGTTGAACAGAGCGTCGCGAAGAATTTCCCGCAACAAATCGTCCTTCGAGGCGAAGTACCAGTAGAAAACCCCTTTGCCAACACCAACACCATCAACGATTTCGGCCACTGAAGTGCGATGAAACCCATTTTCGGCAAAACGACCGGTCGCCAGCTCTAATAGCAGTCGCTTGCGCTCGGCGCCCTTCTCAGTTAGTTGCCTGGCTTCCATTACACCACCCTAGGACACTGTGGACCTAGTTCGCCCATCCTTGAGCGTGCTTGACCGCAGCGAGCCAGCGTTGGTACGAGGCTTCTGCCTGTTCACGGTCAGCGACCGGCGTGACTTGTCGATCAATTTGCCATTGGTCGTTAACCGTAGCTGGCGAGTCCCACACTGATTCGGCTAGACCGGCCAGGTAGGCCGCTCCAAGAGCAGTTGTTTCCTGGTTCGTTGGTCTGGTAACCGGGACTCCAAGTTGATCGGACTGTAATTGCAGCAACAGATCCATAACCGAGGCACCGCCATCAACCCGCAGCTCCGACAGAGCCTGTCCCGAGGCGTTGCTCATAGCGTCGACGACGTCGCGAGTTTGATAAGCCATCGATTCGACGACTGCACGGCTGATTTCAGCGCGGCCAGTACCGCGGGTAAGCCCGACGATGGTGCCTCTGGCGTACGGATCCCACCACGGAGAGCCCAAACCGGCGAACGCCGGCACCAAATACACATCTCCGGTGCTATCAACGCTTGCGGCCAGCGGACCTATCTCGCTAGCTTCGTCGATGATTTGTAGTCCGTCCCGGAGCCATTGGATGGCTGCGCCCGTGGCGAAGATAGCACCTTCGTAAGCGTACGTTGCTGGCTCGCCTGGGCCGAGTGTCCACGCCACAGTAGTCAGAAGACCTTCGACCGGCTCAGGACAGGTTTGGCCAACGTTCATTAAGACGAAACTGCCAGTGCCGTAGGTGTTCTTGGTCATCCCTGGCTCGAAACAAGCCTGTCCGAACAAAGCTGCCTGTTGATCACCAGCGACACCGCTGATTGGTATGCCAGCGCCAAGCGCCGTCGTATCGGCGGTTAGGCCGAATCGGCCGCTTGTCGGTCGGACATCGGGTAGAGATTGAATTGGAACGCCGAGAAGGCCGCAAAGCTCCTCTGACCATTTCAAAGTTCGGATGTCGAACAGCATCGTCCTCGATGCGTTAGAAGGCTCTGTAGCGTGCACGGCACCTCCTGTCAGCTTCCACATCAGCCACGAATCGATCGTTCCCAGGGCGAGGTGCTCACTGACGGAAACGCCGCCTTGATCAAGCATCCAAGCAAACTTTGTGCCCGAGAAGTACGGATCGAGAACTAGTCCCGACGTGTTTCGGACGAGCGGCAAGTGACCTTCTTCGGTCAGTTGGGCGCAACGGTCGGCTGTTCTTCGATCTTGCCAAACTATGGCTCGATGGAGTGGCGCTCCAGTGCGCCTATCCCAAGCCGCCACTGTTTCTCTCTGATTAGTGATGCCGATGGTAGAGACAGGTTGGTCTAGCTCGGTAGCTACCTCGGCAATTACGCTCTGTATTTTGTCCCAAATTTCGTCGAGATCGTGCTCAACCCAGCCCGGTTGAGGAAAGTGTTGGGTGAATTCTCGGTAAGCCAGTTTTTTGAATCGGCCAGCCGTATCTACTGCGATTGCTCGGACCCCGGTCGTACCCGCATCGAGTGCAATGACATATGACATTTTCTTAGGATAAGCACCTTGGCTGCCAATCTTTCGCTGTTCTTGTGGCTACTCAACAACAAATTACGTAATCCTGTTCCGGCCAAGCTTCTCGCAGCCGCCCGATCGGTATTTCTAACAGCTGGAGGAGGCGTCAAACATCGGTGGCAATAGTAAGATTGCGTCGTGAGAGTTGGAGTACTTACCGGGGGCGGCGACTGTCCTGGCCTAAACGCCGTAATTCGTGCAGTTGTGCGTAAGGCCGAGCGTCACTACGGCGACGCAGTTCTTGGATTCAAGGATGGCTGGCGTGGTCTTTTAGACAACGACTTCGAACTGCTTACAGTCGAGCAAATGCGCGGCACGTTGCCTAGAGGCGGGACAATTCTCGGCACCACTCGGACCAACCCGTTTAAGGTTGACAACGGTGTCGAGTTAGTCAAAGAAACGTTGGCCAAAAACGATGTCACCGGTTTGATCTCTATCGGTGGGGAAGGAACCCTGTCTTGTACGAACGAAATGTTCAAGCGCGGGCTTCCTGTAGTGGGTGTGCCAAAAACGATCGACAATGACATTGGCGTCACTGAGCGAACCTTTGGATTTGACACGGCTGTCACCATTGCCACCGAAGCAATTGAGCGACTTCACACCACAGCCGAAAGCCACGATCGAGTAATGGTGGTTGAGGTCATGGGTCGTCATGTTGGCCACATAGCAACCTGGGCTGGTATCGCCGGGGGAGCGACTCGAATCCTCGTCCCGGAAAAGCCGTTTGATATCGAAGAGGTCTGCCGGTCGTTGGCCAGAAGGCACGAAGCTGGTCGATATGCCTCGATCGTTGTTGTGGCCGAGGGGGCGAAACCATTGCCTGCAACGATGGCAATGCCAGACGAAACCTTGGATGAATTCGGCCACGTTCGACTTGGCGGTGTTGCTGCTCGGGTTGCTGATGAGATCGAGAAGCGTACCGGATACGAGACGCGGGTAACCGTGCTCGGCCATGTGCAACGAGGCGGTACCCCCACCCCGTTTGACCGAGTTCTATCGACTAGGTACGGCGTCGGGGCAATCGACGCGGTACACGCTGAAAAATGGGGGCAGATGGTAGCGTTAAAATGCGATCAGATCGTGACTGTTCCCCTGTCTGAAGCGGTTGCGGACTTAAAGTTCGTAAGCGATGAGCTCTGGGACACCGCGAGCCAATTCTTTGCCTAACCTGTGAATATGAAGACGGCTTTTGCGCCCGGGCGAGTAAATCTGATTGGTGAACACACTGACTACACCGGCGGACTTGTTCTGCCAGTCGCCCTCGATGTTGGGGTGACTATGCAGGTAACGCCAGCTGAGCGACACCTTCGGCTCAACTCCGTTGGCCACGGTGAGGTTGACCTGCGAACAATCCCAGCTGCGATAGGCGAAGTCGAGCCTTCGTGGCTTCGCTATGTGCTGGCCGCTGCTGAGGAGCTTGGCGTCGATCCATGGATGGACGGTTTCATCGAATCGACTCTTCCCACTGGAGGGACTGGACTCTCCTCAAGCACCGCCTTAACCTGCGCCGCGCTGCTTTGCCTTGGCGGCGACTCGGGTGGAGATGACGCATCGTTGCTAGCCCTCGCCGAACTGGCCCGTCGCGCCGAAATCAAAGCTACTGGTGTTCAGATCGGGATCATGGATCAAGCTGCATGTCTAGCAGGTCGGGCCGGCTCTGCCCTTCTTCTTGATTGCCAAGATCTTCAGTTCAAGCACGTTACGATGCCTGATTCAATCGAGGTGCTGGTTGCTCATTCTGGTCAACCTCGCCAACTAGCTGATTCAGAGTACAACGATCGGCGTTTGGCTTGTGAGGAGATCGAGCAAAAAATTGGTCCGCTTAGAACAGCGTCGTTCGAGGACGCTCGATCGCTTGGCGATGCCAAACTCATGCGACGGGCATTGCACGTCGTCAGCGAGAACAAGCGAGTGGAGTCGATGGTGGAGGCATTCGCTAGCGACGACCCGGCACTAGCCGGCGAAATTTTGTTGGAAGGCCACGAGAGCTTAGCCAAAGACTATGAGGTCTCGACTCCAGTCGTCGATGCGATGGTCGACCGTATCGCAAAGACTCCCGGAGTGTTTGGAGCCAGGATGACCGGCGGTGGTTTTGGCGGCTCAATAGTTGCCCTTTGCCACCCTGGAACCCAGCTGTCGATCGATACTTGGTGGACTAAGGTAAGCCCGAGCGACGGAGCTCGTTTGCTCTGATCAGCGTCGACTTGGACAGTCGTCGATCAGGATTGATGCGCCAAATTATTGATTTGGCTATCCGGAGGTCGTCGAGGTTGATTCATTTTGTTCGAACTCAATCTGCTCTTCGAGAATATCTTGACCGGTCTTGCAGTCATTGAAGTGTGAGGCTCGGGCCGATCCGGTGATCAGCTGGCCGAGATCGTCATTCACCTCGATTGGTTCATCAGTCTCGTCAATTAGGCGGACGCCAGAAATGTTCTCGCGCAAGTTCACAACCGTACATACAATTTGACTGACGATTAGCCGAGCAATGGCAGGCTCCTGCTCAACAGTTTGGCGGAGATTGGCCTCAGAACTTACTTTGATCGTTTGGGTCTCGGTTTCCTCATCGTAGCCAGCAGAAGTTGGAGCCAAATTCGACGTGATTCGAGAGGTCAAATTGACTTCATCCGATGTTGGTCCCTGAACTAGAGCGGCCAAAATGTCAGGAACTTTGACTTCCGAGGGAAACGCTCGGACGACGCGCTCGAGTTGATCAGTCGAACCAACAAAGTAGAGCCGAACATCTTTGACGTTCTCCTCTGGGATATCGGGAGCGATGCTCGAGGTCGTGGTGCCGTTGATTAAGTCTTGTCGGTCTTCTGTCGGCAGAGGTTGAACGGCCTCGTCAGTTGGGATTGAGCATGCGCTGAGAACCAGACCCAGAACGACCAGAGCAATCGGTACCCGGGTCGTAGTTAGTCGAGCAACGCAAACTCGGCGAGCGTTGGTACTTCTAGTTAGAACTTGGTTCTTGAATGATCTCATACCGCCATCTCCTCAGAACCTTCGTCGTACTCGCCGACCGGAAGTTCCACCACAAAGCGAGCACCAGAGTCTCCATCGACTCGATCGGTTACCCAAACCCGGCCACCGTGTAGGCGAACGTGTTCGGCCACTAACGAAAGGCCAAGGCCGACACCAGTATCTACGCCTCGGCGGCCAGCGTCGGAGGCGGTACGGCTGAACCGTTCAAAGATACGTTTCCGGTCGGCGGGATCGACTCCGGGACCGCGATCTTCGACCAGAATCTGAACTTGTTCACCGACCCGCTTGAACGAAATCCCGGTTGCACCGTCGCCATACTTCTTGGCATTGTCAACCAGGTTCGTTATAACTTGCGCTAACCGCCGCTTGTCGGCGGTGAGTGTAAGGCCACTGTCTCTATTGGGGTGATTGATTTCAATCTCGGGGCTACGAGATTGGGCAACAACGTTGAGTAAGAACTCCGAAAGTAGGAAGCTGCTCAACTGGAGTTGTACCGCACCGGCATCGAGGCGCGAAATTTCTAGCAGGTCTTCGACTAGCCGCTCGAATCGAGTGAGGTCTTGACGAAGGAGAGTCACCGCGGTTTGGGCGATTTCTGGCAGGGACGACTTTCGTCGTTCGAGAACCTCAACTGAAGCAGTCAGCGTCATTAGCGGTGACCGAAGTTCATGGCTGACATCAGAGGCGAACCGTTCGTCGCGAGCGATTCTGGCACTAAGGGCATCGGCCATCTCGTTGAAAGAGGCGCTAAGCCCCTCGAGATCGGGATCGGTTTGAAGATCGAGTCGGGTAGTGAAGTTGCCGTCGGCAATTGACTTGGCCGCATTTGAAATTTTGGCTACGGGCGCCAAAGCCCGGCGGGCAGAGTAGTACCCAAGGGCAGCACCGGCCAGCGTTGCTGCGATAGCTGCTGCGATCAGAACCTGTCGTAGGTTCCCAAGCGTTCGCTCCAGATCTTCGAAGCTGATCGCCTCGATGTATTTGGCATCATCGCCTTCGAGCGATTCGAGATTCTTCAGAGAAATGGCGAGAAAGTAGCGCGTCTCTTCCAGCTCGTCATCGGTCCACCGATAGCGGTTAGCGACAATGGGATTTTCAGTTAGAGCCGCCAAGATTTCTTGCGGGATTTCTCGACGCGGCAACGAACCAACCTCAGAGTCGCCGGTGATCAGAGTTGTTTTCGTTTGGTCGGTATGGCGTACGTTCTCTTCGATGGCAACTCGCTTGATTTCATCGAGCTGTTCAGCGTCGCCGCCTACGGCCCGGTCAAGGTCGTCACGAACAATCCGAGCGTTGGCAAAAAATTGCTGTCGAGCGGCTGCCTCTTCTTCAGACAGCAAGCGACTTTCGGCCACGGTCATGCTTAAGAAAGCCATCGCGCTAGAAACTAAAAGCGCACCTAGGGCGTAGCCAAAGGTAACGCGGCCAAATAGGCCATGCCACCATCTTCGTTTAGCCACGAATAACCACCATCAGGAAATCAATTCTAGTCGCTGTGGGGTTTCGTCAGCGTCAGCTAGGGCTGCAGTTTGTAGCCAAGTCCACGGGACGTGACTACGTAGCGAGGGCTTGCTGGGTCGCTTTCGACTTTGGTCCTGAGGCGTCGGACGTGTACGTCGACGAGGCGTCCGTCTCCGAAGTAGTCGTAACCCCAGACCCGTTCTAAAAGAACTTCGCGGCTGAAGACTTTTCCTGGTTGAGAGGCGAGTTCGACCAATAGCTTGAACTCGGTCTTGGTTAGATGGAGTTCTTCTCCGTCTTTTAGAACAACACCCTCGTCGGGGCTAATGACTAGCTCGCCAACTTGGATTCGCTCTAGGTCGCCAGGGTCGCTACTTCGAGCTCGACGGAGCATGGCTCGGATTCGAGCTGATAACTCCTTCGGGGCGAACGGCTTGATCAAGTAGTCATCGGCACCGGCCTCTAGGCCAGCGACAACATCGTGGGTATCGGACCGGGCAGTAACCATAATTATGGGTACGTCGCTGGCTCGCCGGATTGACCGGCAAACCTCGAACCCATCAATGCCCGGAAGCATGATGTCAATCAAGACCACATCGGCCGGGGAATCGTTAAAGGCCTCGAGCGCGGCTTCACCAGTTGCGGCCTCAACAACGTCCCAACCCTCCTCAACCAATGCAAGGATTACGGCTTGTCGGATGCGTTCATCGTCTTCGACTGTCAGTATGCGAGTTCCCACAGTATGCATGGTGCCCGATCGCGGCCTACTACTTGCAGCTTTACGCGAAAAAATTTGGTGACAATTTTTGGTTGGCGCGACATTTGGGCCATTTCAGACTTCAAATGAGACTCAAATGGGCCCAACCAAGCCTTCGACGGCGCCAAACGCCTTGACTCAACAACCGACTTTTCGATGAGGTTCAAAGTTGAATCAACACGGTGGTTTTGGAGGAGTGAGGCTAGCTTTCGAATGCTTGAAGCGCTGATCGAAGAAGTCCGTGCACCACCGGTCCGCCCGCGACCAACAGCGATGGGTCTGGGTCGTCCGAGTGAAGCCCGGTGCATGCTCCGCCGGCTTGCTCGACGATGATCCATCCGGCGGCGAAGTCCCAGAAGTTCAACCCGGACTCGTAGTAAGCGTCGACCCGCCCCGAGGCAAGCAAACAGAGGTCGACTGCTGCCGATCCGGCTCGGCGGATATCTCTTATCAAAGGAAGCAGTTCAACGAGCACCTCGGCCTGTTCCCGACGGCGATTGGGAAGATAGCTGAAACCAGTGGCGACTAGTGCTGAACTCAACTCATCTTTGGTTGTTACATGGATAGGTTCATCGTTGCACACTGAGCGAGCTCCTCGATGGGCCGAGTAGAGATCGCCAGAGGCCACGTCGAAAACAGCGCCAGCAACAACGACGCCGCTGATCTCGGCTGCTACTGATACTGCATACGACGGGTAGTCATACAAATAGTTGGTTGTTCCGTCGATTGGGTCGATGTGCCACGTAACCCCCGAAGTACCGGTCTTGTCGGCCCCCTCCTCGCCACGGATGCTGTCGTTAGGGCGGTCGGTAGTAATACCGTCGACAATGGCCTGCTCGGCCGCTTTGTCGGCTTCTGTGACTGGGTCGGTCGGTGATGATTTGGTTATGGCTGAGTCAATCACATCCGTTCGCATTTGTTTCACCGCCTGGGCTGCTTCGGAAACAAGCTCGCGGGCTCGGTTTGCTAGTTCTTTCGGATCTTCAGTCGTCGACACTTCGACATCTTCTTTCTGTCCGCTTCGGAGATTCCTAAACGTGACTACTATTTCCTCGCCTCGGGGTGGTTAACAGCTTTCCACTCGTTCATTGCCCGTAGCGTCAGATTGGCAATGATCCCAACGCCACCCGCTGCCGTTATCGCTCCAACTGCTCCACCGGTTGCGGCCCACACCGAGGTTCCACCGATCAAGTCGCCTATTCCATAACCAACTAATCCTCCGAGGAATCCTGCGAGCAACGTGGACCCTAGTGCGAGCCAGCGGGCCCCAAGGGGAGGGGCACTCGCAAGCGGCTTTGGTGCTACTAAATCTTCAAATGGCATCACCGATCCATCGGTGGCTGACACCGAGGCCGCTGATTTGGGTTCGTCTCTGACCTGCGAGCTGGTTAGGTCGGTTGCCGGCTCATCTCCGGATTCTGGTGGAGGGTCTTCCGTCGCTCCGCTGCTCTGTTCACTCATCGTTCGAAGGATACGGCGCTTAGGCAGTGCCGACGATTATTTTGTGAATACGCGGTCAAACGAATTGGACGTCGTTTCCGGTTTAACGTCTCGGGTCTCGAGGCGACAGCCTCGGCGGGTAAAGTCTTGAGAACGAGGCTTCAGGGCATAGACCAGGCCGAAACTGCGGCCGAGATGGGACTGAGCAGTGAGCGAAATAAATTCACCAACGAGCGATCTACGACACTGGCAGGTGGCGGGCGGCATTCTGGTTCGAGACGAATCAGTCCTGCTAGTCGAGAACGTCCGTCGCAACGGCTCGGTCGATTGGAGCACGCCTGGGGGAGTCGTTGACGCCGGGGAGACGTCCATCCAAGGCCTAACTCGTGAGGTTCAGGAAGAAACGGGGCTGCTTGTGTCCGCCTGGTCCGACGTAATGTACCAAGTTGTCGTCGTCGCTCCCGATGCCGGATTCCGGTTGGAAGTTGACGCTTTTGTGGCCTTGGAGGTTAGCGGCGATCTCGAAATCGATGATCCAGACGGAATCGTTGTCTCGGCTAAGTACGTGCCGATCAGTGAGCTAAATACTCACATGGACGACGGACCACGCTGGGTATCTGAACCGCTCATATCGCACCTGACCTCGGTAGTTGAGCACGGTCATGTATTCGAGTACCAGGTGACCGGCAAAGGGAAGGACCGATCGGTCGCCCGACTTGATGAGTTTTGAAAGCATGAGCGAGAGAACGAGCGAGGCTCGCTACCATGTTGACGGACCAAGAGAGAAGCGATTTGCCTATGTCCATATGGCAAAAGTCCCAGTTTCGTGAGAAAGACCGCCTCCCTGCATTGTACCTGATGGCGTAATGCGCGAGACTAGAGACTAGACATGGAGTGAGAGTTGCATCCGGCTAGCCTGCTAAGACGAACCAGATGCACAAGCGATAGTCCGGAATAGCAATGGTGAATGACTACAACCGAGAGAACCCAACGCTAAGGAAGCAGTGCGATGCCTCTTTCTGAAGACGAGCAAAGGATTCTCGCCGAAATTGAGAAAAACCTTCATGAAAGCGATCCCCAACTCGCTCGAGAGGTAGGGGAGACCACAGTCTACCGCCACGCCATTGGTTCCTTGAAGTGGTCTGTCGTTGGCGTCGTAATCGGCGTCGTGGTTATGATCGCCACGCTTCAGATTCACTACCTGCTGGCCTTTGGCGGTTTCCTAGTAATGCTTGTCAGCTCGCTCGGCTTTGAGCGAAATCTCCGCATGATGGGTCGAGCTGGTGTCGATCAGTTCACAAAGGCGTTCCGCGCCGCCAATCCATCTTCTGCTCGCCGCGGCACAGACACAATCGAAGAAACAGACTAGAAGCCACTAGCTGCACAGATCTAATTTAGTTTGATCTTGGCCAGGTCAGCGGTGTCGTCGTCCTTTAGCTGACGCCTAGACGTTTGTTAATTCGCTGCTGTCGTTTTCTGCCGCGCTGCGGATGTTCTGCGACGACAGCGTCGTTATCGTTTGGCGTCCACGGGCTTTGGGTCGCCCACTAGGATTGATGACTCTGAGCGGGTTCAGCTGTCGCCCGAGCAAGGTCAACTTCGGCACTCGATCTCGCATGGCAGCATCGACTTCATCGGCTCGATGCAATGCAGCCTCAGCTTGGAGGAACGTTACCCCGCTTGGATGGAAGCGAGCGACTGTCGTAGCCTCAGCAAGGTCATTAAGAGCCTGACCTGGAACACGCGGATCGTTCGTGAGGCGCTCGGCGAACTCTTTCCTCGTTTCAGATTCGCTTCGACGAAGTTCGAAGCCAAGTTCGAGAGACTCAGCAGAGTCGGCCCAGGCGGTTTCTACCTTGTCAGCGTTCGATTCAGCCGCTGCTCGCCTGCGCTGACGGCGCATCTTGTGAATCAATGGCAGACCGATCACATAGGCCACCACCAGCAGCACTAGGAGAAGCCAGCGCCACGGGATCTTCGAGAATATGTCCCAGATCGAACCTTCCGGCGCGACTTCCTCAGCCAGAACGGGCTCGGGCTGCTCACCAGCCGTGATCTCATCTTGTGGCGGTACGGTCGTCGTCGGAGCTGGGTTGAATGCTGATCCGTTGTCGACTGCTGTGGTTGGAGGAAGAGTGGTGGCTACACCGGAATCTTGAGGCTGGGCTGAGTCTTGTCTTGGTTCGGCACCGGTGTATTGAACCGCTTCTGGTATTCCTCGGCCCGGCGTTGGTTCAAACGGAACCCAACCGAGTTGATCGAAGTAGACCTCGGGCCAAGCGTGGGCTTGTCGACCGGTCACGCTGTAGGTGGTTCGGCCTTGGTCGTCGGTTGAAATCGGGTCGCCCCAAGTGAAACCGGTGGCTACCCGGGCCGGAACCCCCAGGGTCCTCGCCATCACGGTGAACGTTCCGGCGAAGTCCTGGCAGAATCCACTTCGTTCCTCCAGGAACTGAAGAAATGGGTCTTGAGTCCCGTTGCGGACATTGTCGATGCTGTAGGTGTATTGCCGGAAATGATCCTGGATTGCTTTCATCTGGTCGTACCGGGTTGGTTGCCCGGCGACAAGTTCCTGGGCCAGCTGGCTAACTTCAGCCGGGATTCGATCAGGGAGCTGCGTAAACCGTTCCCGGATATCGCCAGGTACTTCGGTCGGAGCGTTCCTGAGTTCGTCGACCGTGTAGTTGGCGATCGACGAGACAACTGTGTACTGGACGCCATCGCTCGTCGTCACGTCATTCGGTACCGACAAGGTGCTGTTCTCTGTGTTCCACGTGACGGGGTGAGTGGTCTCAACCAGCTCGGTCGGTGCGTAGGCGGCAGGGAGCCAAATAGCGGCCAATGAGGTGATGTTATAAGTCTGTTCAAGAGCATCTCGTTGGCCGCCCAGATCGGTATCGATAGGCAGATCACCGTCGGCAGAGTTGAAACTGGCTCGCACCTGCCATGAGGCCTTTAACTCTTCTTGGCCAAATTTGTTTGTGCCGTAGTGGACGTAATCGTCGAGGCCAGCAATTCGCCAGTATGTTGCTTGACCGGCGGTAACGGTAAATAGCTCATTGTTGGTTTGCTGCTCCAGCCGGTCTCGGATACGGACGAATGGACTAATCACCTCTCGAGGTTTGGTTGTTTCCTCGCTGAAACGCCAAACCGGTTCAGCGTCAGCGCCAGGCAACCGTCCACCGACTAGTGCCCCGGCGACTACGGCCAACGCTGCTACGACAGCTCCGGCCCTACCAACGCTGAACGGACCTCTCTCGCCGTCGTCGGCGAGCCAAATTCCTCGTTGGAAGAGGCTAGCCGCTCGTTGCACGACGGCCCAAGCAGCGATGGCGGAGGCAAAGGCAACAGTCGATAGCAACTGGTTTTGCCCGGCGTTGATCGGTTCAATCGAAGTGAATATGAACAACAGCGCGGCGGGAAGCACAGGTTCAAAAGCCAGCCGCAACCGCATCGCCCCCCAGTCAGTCAGGAACGACATGATCCACGCACCGACAATGGCGGCAGCAACAAACGAAGGATGGCTCTCGACCGGAGACTTGTGTTCTTTGAACCGAACAAGGAGGTCGTTGCCGAGTTCGCTAATAACATCAGGGGTTGCCCCAGTCGGGAAAATTCCGAACTGCAGCGACTCGCCGGCATAGCGCTTAAGGATCAGCATCGACAGGAGGACAACTGAGATGGCAGTGGCCAAAATCAATGGGAGTCGAAGCCGTCGGGCAATAACGGCCACAGCTGACGATAAAAGGGCGGCAGCGATTATGGGAACAGTGGCACTGGCCTCGATAAAGACTCGGGTAAAACCAACGCATGCTGCTGGCACCAGCAGTGCGGCCGGAATCTCTTGCCAAATCGGTGGATCGTTGTCGGACTTCATCTGAGCCTGCCTAGGTTGTGTCGATCACGAGCCGGGTAGCCGCTATACCAACGATGCTTGCGAATTGGTGATTGCCTGACGCCATCTAGCCGCCAGATCCTCGTCGTTATTGTAGTCGAGTACCCAATGAGGATTGTCGGCACCTGTCTGGTTGCAGGAGATGAACAAAGCTAAACCAAACGTTCGTTGGGTTTTCGCCACCAAAGGTTCGAGATCTCGGCTGACTGCTCCGGTAACAACGACGATGGTTCCACCCCGACGACTGCGGGTTAATTTCTCTACCGTCGATAGAAGAGATGCTCCAGCGACCGGCTCGATCAGGGCTAGCTGTTCGTCGATGGCGTTCAGCTCGGATCGGGTGCGGATTTCGGTAGAGGAGTCGGCGGCGGTTGTGACAAACCGCAAAGCGTCACCACCAACGAATGCCGAGTGAAGAGCGCTCAACGCTGCTGACACGGCCCGCTCGAAGCCTTCCTCGTTGTACACGCTAGGAGCGCGATCCAGAATCACGGTGACTCTGCTACTACGTGGCTGTTCTTCTTGTCGGACGACGAGGTCCTCCGACCGAGCCGATGCTCGCCAGTTAACTCGTTTCAGTTCATCACCAATCACATAGGGTCGCAAGGCAAAGAACTCGTTGCCCGCATTAGCGATTGCTCGGATTGGCTGTTGGTCAGCCGTCGGGTCTTTGCCTGCCGCGGCACTAATCGGTGCCAGTTGAATGACCTTAGGGTGAACCATCAACGCAGTTTTTTCCGCCGCTTCCAACATGGATTGAGTCAACCCGAGTGGATCGCCAAGTGTCAGGTCCAGGGGCCCAACCACGAGTCGGCCTCGCCGATGAGTTGGTAGTCGGTAAGCGATTCGGGCATCTGAACCGTCTTTGATTGGGGCGATTAGAACCGATGCCCCTCTGCCACCCTGGACATGATCGTGGGCAGACAGTACTGGTGTGCGCCGAGATCCTTTGTTCTGCAGAACGAGATCAATTCGGGCCGGGGTCCCAGCTCTAAGTCGAGCGGGAGTGGCCACTCGTCCGACCGCCAAGTTTATCCGAGCGCCTGCGGTGTAGATAACAGCAAGGAGCAGTGCTCCAGCCGCCATAGCGGCCAAGAAGTAGAGCTCGAGGATTCCTAGCAGCCGTCCGACAACCAGCAACCCGATCGCAACGAAGAAAACTCCTATGCCAGCTCGGGTCGGGCGCATCAGATCCTGTCGTATGGAACCGGCACGTTGCGCAACACGTCGCCGACAATCGAGTGAGGGGATGTACCCTGCAATGCCGCCTCGGGTCGAAGGATCATCCGGTGAGCTACCACCTGAGTAGCGATAGCTTTGATGTCGTCATCGGTAACGTACACCCGCCCTTGCGACGCAGCTCGTGCCCTGGCAACCCGCTGGAGGCTAAGCGTTCCGCGAGGAGAAATTCCGAGTGATACCGCTGGGTGACGTCGAGTTGCCTCGGCCAAGTCGATCAGATAGTTCCTCAGTTCCGGGGCAATTTGAACCGACGAAACCATCTTGGTCATCGCCAAAATGTCTTGCAAGTTCGCAACCGGTTGGAGGCGATCAACAAGGCCATCAGTTTCGTGAGTTTGCAAGATGAGAAGTTCATCTTCTCGGCCCGGATAGCCCACCGAAATCTTCATGAGGAATCGGTCAAGCTGAGCCTCGGGGAGGGGATAGGTGCCTTCTTGCTCGATCGGGTTTTGAGTAGCTAGGACCATGAATGGTGTCGACAGACGATGTGTTGTGCCATCGACAGTAACTTGGGCTTCAGCCATTGCTTCGAGCAAGGCTGATTGAGTCTTTGGTGAGGCTCGGTTGATCTCATCAGCCAGAACTAGTTCGGTGAAGACTGGTCCGGGGCGGAATTCGAACTCGGCCGTATTTCGATTCCAGATACTGACACCGGTTACGTCGGCTGGTAGCAGATCTGGCGTAAATTGGATCCGACCAATCTGGGCCCCAATAGAAGCCCCAAGAGCTTTTGCCAGCAGAGTCTTTCCCACCCCCGGCACGTCTTCGACGAGCAGGTGCCCTCCGGCCAGGAGACAGAGAAGGGTCTGCTCAATAACTTCATGCTTGCCGCGAATCACGTACTGCATGTTTTCTCGTATTGCATTGAACGCCGAAGCGAACTGATATGCCCTTGTTTCATCGAAGGCAGGTGCCTCAGTTGTGCTCACTTGGCATCCTCTCAGGTGCAATTGCTATGCCGAATGGTATCGGTCTTGAGGTTGACACGCCGGTCGCGACAGCACAGCGAGTCGAGGTCGTCTCGGAACATTCTACGTCGAGCCGCATCTTGTGCGGCTGAGAATGAAGGCTGTTTTTCATGAGCAAGGTATGCAGATTTGACCTAGATCGGACCACCGGCTGACAACCATAAAGTGTACCAACTTGGCAGTGGCAAGAACGCTAGTTGTTTGTGAATCTGGCCCGGTGGGTCGATTTAGGTCACTCGCTCGTTAGGTGGCTTATTTCCTTGCGCCATTCCAGCCACTCAACCAAGTCTGCTGGCTTAATCTCGGCGTCCTCACCGCTGCCTCCATAAGCAGTAACGAGTCGGAAATGCAGCCAGTTTCGGTCTGGTAGGGGGAGAAACGGCTTCGATCGCCACCATTGGCTAGGGGAAAGTGAAAGTCCAACCTTGACTGCGGTTGACCATAAACCCGGCCTTTTCAGTAGTGCTACCGCTAGTGGCGGCGACAGTAACGAAGGAACAACAGGCTCGGTGGTCGAGTTGATAGGTAGAGGACCCACCGCTACTTCGGCACGTCTTTCCAAGGGCCCCCGTCGGATCGGGGCTCTTTGGGAAGGCCGAGCACCATTTCACCGATGATGTTCTTTTGGACTTGGCTGGTTCCGGCGTAGATCGTACCAGCTCGGGCAGTGAGGAAGGTACCAACCCAGCTACCTGAGTCGTTGGGAGCTCCGGTGGAGTCTGTGCCGAACGAGCTTGTAGGAAGCTTGCCCTCTATATGAAGTGCATCGGCGCCTAGTAGATCCACCGCAAGCTCGGTGACCAAGCGGTGATACTCAGACCAGTAAAGTTTAAAGATCGAAGCGTCAGCTCCTGGATGATCGCCAGCCAAGAATTTGGTCAGGGTTCGCATACCCAAAAAGCGCATGATTTCGACTTTTGAATAGCACCAGGCCAACCGTTGCCGAATGACCGGATCGTCGGCCTTGCCTTGTTCGTTTGCCAATTCGAACAGGCGGTCGAGCTCACCTCGAAAGGCGACCGGAGTTGTTGCCGCGGCCTCGCCCCGTTCGTAGCCGAGCAGAGTCATGGCTACGGCCCAACCACCGTTAACCTCACCAATCACGTTTTCTTTCGCTGTTCTGGCGTCGCTAAAGAAGACCTCGTTGAACTCGGCTTCGCCCGACAACATCTCGATCGGTCGAACTTCAACGCCAGGCTGATCCATTGGACAGAGCAGGAACGTTATTCCGCGGTGTTTAGGGGCATCCGGTTCGGTCCGAGTGAGAACGAATATCCAGTTCGCAAGTTGACCGGCCGACGTCCAGATTTTTTGTCCGTTGACAATCCATTCGTCACCGTCGAGTTCGGCTTTGCAGCCAAGGTTGCCGAGGTCAGAGCCGGCATTTGGCTCGGAGTAGCCTTGACACCAGATGTCTTCGCCCGAAATGATTCGGGGGAGGAAGTGCTGTTTTTGTTCTTCAGTGCCCCACTGGACGATCGTGTTGCCGACCATCTGGATGCTGAAGGCATCATTGGAGCCGCCGGTTGGAACACCGGCTCGCTGAAACTCCTCAGCCATTATCACAGACTCAAGGGGAGTCAGACCTCCGCCACCATACTCAGCTGGCCATGAAGGCGCTAGCAATTTGTTGTTGCCCAGAATCTCACGCCATTCGGCGGTGAACGTTGCCGCCGCCTCGGCATCCAGCGCGCCGATGCCGATCCAGTCGGCTGGAAGGTGTTCAGCCAAAAAAGCCTGAATCTTCTCCCGGTACTGTTCGGCCGCTTCGGTATAGCTGGGTTGCATTCGGTTCTCCTGCCCACGATCGGAATTGATCTCTCCTCAGGCTAATAGACACCGCCTATCGATACCTAGCCCAGTTACAAAATGTGAGGCCAACGGCCAGATTCGACCTTTCCGGTCTCTGCCGACGAGCCTGATCGGGCAACTACTAGCACTCAGGTAGGGAAGCGGTGAACAACCGTGCCAAGGCGCTTGGATCAGGCGGCGGAAGATCATCGGGCAATCCGGCTGACACAGAGTCCAAACCCCGCAGCCCAGCGTTACCAAGAGCTTCGGTCCGAATGAGTGGTTCAAGCGCAGCCGGATTCCACCGGCCGATGACGATGGACTGAATCCGAGCCCATGATCTAGACCTCCGTTGGGAGAGTCCCACGACTTTGCGTCCATCGACCATGAGTTCTCCGTGACCAATCCCGGCAAAGCAAAGTAGATCGCTGGCGCCAGACTGCTGATTTTCGGTGGCCATAACGATCTCAAGCGGTCGAAATGGAGCGGAGTAGGTTTGCAACGTTTTAGCCCAATGGGCACCAACCCAATGGAACGCCTTGGCAATGTCGACATCGAACAGTTTGGAGGTTGACGGAATGATCAAATCGATCCAGCAGTCTGTGTCGGGGGCTATATAGACCAGCCCGCCACCGGACCGACGCCGACAAACGTCGACCCCTCGGCGGTTGGCTTCCTCATCGTTGACGACGCCACTCGGTTGTGATGAACCTAAAACCAAGGTCGGCACGACTGGTCGATGGATCCATACTTGAGGGCCAGTGTCCTCGGTAGGGCGTTTCTCATGAAAAGGTCCAGCGGCTCCGACGGATTCCGTTATCGACCAACGGTGGTTTGGTTCCTGGGGGACTGGGTTCGCCATGTGGCCAAGATTGTAGCCAACGATCTTCTGGCTTAATTGGCCGTGTTGCTTGCCGCTCTGCGTTTTGACCGGACTGGACCAGACGGTCCCGTCGGGGCGGAGGGGAAAGCCCCCCACTTCGCCCCACAACTTTTTTCTCTTGCGGTTGTGAGGATAAATCGATCGTCGTAGGCGGCCAGATATCACTCTGCTAGCTGGTTTTGAGGGCCAGGGAGGACGGGTGATCGAACACCTGTTCGCGCTCGGAGTGCGGCTTTGCGCGCGGAATGTAAACAAAAGTGTTGCATTAGGGGGGCAGAGTGGGTTAGTTTGTCACGTAGTGGGGCGGTATCCCATCACAGGGGTACTACTCCATAAGTAGTCAGCAATGCAGGACTACTGGCAATAAGCGAAGTAAGTAGTAGTAGTTAGCAGTGATTTGGCACTGATTGGTTAGGAGAAGAGAGGTGAAACGATGTTTGTCGGTCAATACGAACATGCACTTGACGACAAGGGTCGGGTTGTCCTTCCTTCACCATTCCGAGCGTTCGTTGCTGAGCGAGGTTACGTCACCCAGCTCGACGGATGTCTAGGGCTGTGGAGTGCCGAAGAATTCCGAAAGGTCGCTGAAAAGTGGAAAGCCGAATCATCTGCGGCTCGAATCTCGATGCGGGTATTTCGCAAGTTAATGAACAGTGTTAGGGAAGTGAAGCTTGATTCAGCCGGGCGCATCACGTTGCCTCGTGAACTGCTCGATGAGCTTGGCTTTGACTCCCAGGTCGTGGTTTCAGGTTTGTTTGACCGAGTTGAAATCTGGCCAGCAGAGACGTATTCACAAGATTTAGGAACTGAAGATGCAGCTGAAGAGCTGGCAGAAGCGGTTGCTCGCCTCGGGCTCTAAGCCCAGTAGTTACACCCCACCAAGTAGGCCAATGTTCGAAAGGAGAACGGGCGAACCAATTTGACTATCGTTCATCGATTACCTCCCGGGATGTGGGAAGGGGAGCTTCTGCCCCACGACTCCGCCCGCTACTCCTTCTAGTGCTACCCAGGAGACAAAACCTGGCGTACGTCACAGTCCGGGGGGTTATCGATGGCCGATATCTCGCTTGGGGAACCCATCCATCATGATGGCTGTTTCTCCGACAGATAAAGGCAATGAGCCGACAGGTCAACGTGCTGACATAGATGAGTCAATGGACTTCGACCATGTGCCGGTCATGCTTGCTGAGATTACCGAACTAGCAGGGTCGCTTGGACCTGGGGTATTCCTGGATGCAACCCTCGGTGGTGGCGGCCATACCCAAGCGATACTTGACGTCAATGATGGTCTTTCTGTTCTGGGACTAGATCAGGACCCATTCGCTGTTCGTTCTACCAAGGCGCGGCTTGAGTCATACGGGAGTCGGCTTGCGATTGAGCAAGTGCGCTTCGACAACCTTGACACGGTGCTGGCACGGTCGCCCTTGACCAACGCTGATTCCCCTCAAGGCAAGAGCGGTCGGCCGGGAACCCTCCAGGGTTTCTTGTTTGATTTGGGAGTTAGCTCACCTCAGCTCGACCGAGCGGACCGAGGATTCAGCTTTAGAAATGATGGACCACTCGACATGAGGATGGACACAACCCAGGCCCTGACCGCAGACGAGGTTGTCAATCAATATCCGGTTGAGGAATTGGCATCGATTCTTCGCCGCAACGCCGATGAGAGGTTCGCCTACCGTATTGCCCAAGCCATAGTGGCGGCCCGGCCGATAGCGACAACGGCGAAACTGGCCGAAATTGTTGCAGCTGCAATTCCAGCTCCAGCGCGGCGGACCGGGGGTCACCCGGCTCGACGATCGTTTCAAGCAATCAGAATTGAAGTGAACGCTGAATTGGATGTGCTGAGGCCTGCTTTGTCGGCAGCGCTGGATGCACTAGTGGTTGGCGGCAAAGGGATAGTGCTTACTTATCATTCGGCCGAAGACAGAATTACAAAGCACGAGTTTAGGGACCGTTCGACGGTTGAGCGACCGCCGGGGCTGCCAATCGGTGGACCGGAGCCATCGTTCTCGGTCTTACGGCCAGCGGTTCGAAGGGCAACGGCCGAAGAGGTAGAGCGAAACCCCCGGGCTAGTAGTGCCCGATTGAGATCAATCGAACGAATAGCAGCTTAGGTACAGCGGTGTTGTAAAGAACCGGCGACAAAGTCAGTAGCGGATAACGATCAGAAATGTAAGCGGAGAGTCAAGCTAACAGCGGTAGCGGAATATCAAGAGCGGAACTGAGGCGGGCTATAGGACAAAGCGCAATCGGCGCAGCGAACAGTGAAGAATGAAGAGAGATAATCATGAGTGCAGCTAGAGCAATGAAAACAAGATCGACGACGAAGAGCGCCCCTTCTCGTCCGGTGCTGCGCGTGATCGACCACAGACAGCAGCGTTCATTGAGGCTGAGACGCCAAGCTATGTTTGGTATCTTCATTTTTGTTCTGGCCGGCTTCTTCGCAGTCGCCACCGCCCACGCCGAGTTGGTATCGAACCAGCGTGACCTTGATGTTCTTCGCCAAGACATTGCTACGGCGAGCGCTAGCAATGCAGTACTGGAACGTCAGGTTGTTGAGGCGTCCTCGCCCGAGGAAATCGTTCGGCGAGCCCAAGAACTCGGAATGGTCCGAGCAGAAGAGCCGGTTTACCTGATTGCCGCTGGTCCGGTGCGGGAGCCAGCGACGCCGGTCTTGATGCAACCCCCACCGCCGGAGCAACAGGTGGTCGTGGCCGCCCCCGAAGCTGAGCTCAGCGTCATCGCTGGAAGCCGCGCCGTTTCGGTTGGTCTAGAAGTCGAATGACGAAACGAGTTTCGTCTAGAAATGCGCGTCGTCGCGCCCACCGTAGGACCAGCTTTCGACGAACGACTGCGCCGGAAGATCCAAGAACACGTTTGTTCGTTGTTCTCATTTTCTTCTGCATGGTTGGTGCTGGATTCGTTGCTCAGCTAGTCGATCGTCAAGCGGTCCGACCTGAGCAGTTTCGTTCTATCGGTGAAGATCAGCGGACCAGTACTCGTCAGTTGGCGGCCTATCGAGGGCAGATCGTTGATCGCAACGGCTTCGTTTTAGCCTCGTCAACCCCAACCCATGAGGTTGTTGCTGATCCAACGATGATCGTTGACCCGAAAGTATCAGCCGGTGCTTTGTCTCCGATCCTTGGAGTTGATAGCGACCTTCTGGAAGAGCAGTTGAGCACCGGGGATCAAGGGGTTCGCTACGCGCTGTTGGCAAAAACAATCTCTGATGATGCAGCGGATCAGCTGGGAGCCTTGGCTGACGATGACCGAAGCGCCGAGTCGCTGTCAGGAATATTTGTCCGCCGAGCCGAGGACCGCATCTATCCTGGTGGCAGCCTCGCTACACCAATCGTGGGTCGAGTCGACCCCGACGAGGTGGGAATTTTCGGGGTCGAAAAGCTCTTCGACGATGTGATGACTGGTCAGCCTGGGTCGGAACAGTTCGAACGGGGCAGATTCGGCAGCATTAGCGTCGGGGACTGGAAAGTAAACCCGGCCAGCGAAGGCTATGACGTTGTTCTAACAGTCGACCATCGAGTTCAGTTTGTTGCTGAGCAAGCACTTCTTGAGCATTGTGCTGACACTAGGGCTAACGGAGCGACGGCTGTCATTGCCGAACCGAGTACCGGTGAATTGGTGGCTATGGCAACCGTGGTGCGAAACGAAGACGGGACCTGCTCTGTACCTCGTTACAACGCGGCCCTGATCGATACTTTTGAACCGGGCTCGGTGTTAAAGACAATCACTATGGCCGCAGCTGCTGAAGAGCTTGGCTACACCGGTGATACCGTTGTGCAAGTTCCCTCGCAGGTGAGTATCGGCGGTAAGACGTTCATAGATCGGCCACGGCACGCCTCGGCTCCGTACCCAGTCTCGCAAATCTTGTCTAATTCAATGAACGTTGGGACTATTGAGGTTGCCCAGCAGTTAGGGCCAGCTCGGGTGCATCAGTACCTGGATCGATTCGGTTTCGGCCGCTCGTCAGGGCTCAACTTTGAAGGCGAGGCAGTTGGTACCGTTCGAGAGCCAGCCGACTGGCAGGGGAGTGATTCGGGTTCAATTCCGATTGGCCAAGGCATTACCGTCAACGCTACGCAGCTCGTTGGGGCCTACAGCGCTATCGCTAACGGAGGAAAATATCAGCCGCCCACGATCGTTAAGGCTTTGCAGAGCCCAAGCGGCGATGTCCACGCGGTCGAACCTATTGACGGTTGGCCGGTTATCAATGAAGCATCAGCCAATGTGGTTACCGATCTACTTATTGGCGTAGTTGCCGATGGGACTGGCAAGTCAGCAGCTATTCCCGGTTACACCGTCGCTGGGAAAACAGGAACCGCGTGGAAAGTCTTTGATGACGGCTCAGGTCAACGTAGCTATGGAGACGACAACAACCGGCGCTACGTCGTTACCTTCGCCGGATTCGTTCCGGCTAAGGACCCAAAACTCTCTATCGTTGTCGTTGTCGATGAGCCAAAAACTGATACCACAGCCTCGGCCGTCGCCGCTCCGGTATTTGCCGAGATCGGACAGTACGCCCTCCGAATTAGAGGTGTCGCCCCCGACAAGTCGGTTCATGGCAACGATGGTTTGATCCGTGGAACTCCAGCTGGCAGCCAAAATGACGAGATCGCGAAATCCCAGCCGGAATCAATCTCGGCTGAAGAAGAAGCGATTAGTGTGGTCCCCGATCAGCCATGACCGTTTCAACTTCTGAACTCGCACGCATACTCGACGCTGAGATCCTAATCCCAACAGGAGCCGTCGTTGAAGAGGCTGCGTCGGTTGAGATCATTGACGGAACTCATGACTCTCGACAGGTGAAGCAGGGATTCGCCTACTTCTGTGTTCCTGGAGCGAACGTCGATGGCCACGAATTTGCCGTCGATGCGGCTAACAGCGGCGCCTCGGCGCTAATCGTCGAGCGACCGCTAGAAAATCCTGCGCTGCGAGCCATCCTCCAGCTGAAAGTCGCTGACGTTCGGCGCTCACTAGGGGTGGCAGCTGCCGTCATCCACGGTCGGCCATCGGAAGAGATGACTGTGGTTGGGGTAACCGGAACCAACGGCAAGAGCTCGACCGTACAATTACTTGCCGACATTTGGGCCCAAGTGGGCGAGCGGAGTCAAGTACTTGGCACGCTAACGAACGCCCGCACGACGCCGGAAGGCACGGACCTGCAAAGACAGTTCAGAAGTCTCTATGATCAGGGCATCAGGCGGGTAGCGATGGAAGTCTCGTCGCACGCTATGTCGCTTGACCGAGTTCGAGGTACAGCGTTCTCAGCGGCGATTTTCACCAACTTGGGCCGAGACCACCTCGACTTCCATAAGACTGAGAAGGCATACTTCGAAGCCAAAGCTCAACTGTTCGATCGATCGTATACAGAGCTAGCTGTCGTCAACAGCGACGATGCCCATGGAAAGCAGTTGCTATCTTCTTTGGCTGGCACTGGAGTAGATCCGATACCTTATTCTATTACTGATGCCGCTGATCTTGTCTTCAGCGGTCCGAGGAGTAAGTTTCATTGGCGCGGCCACGAGATTGTTCTGCAGCTGGCAGGCTCCTACAACGTGCTGAATGCACTCGGTGCTGCAACCTGCATGGAAGCTCTTGGCATCGACGAGGCCGATATCGCTGATGCGTTATGCGGAACAAACCCGGTTAGGGGGCGATTCGAACTCGTTGACCTGGGACAACCGTTTACCGTAGCAGTCGACTACGCCCACACGCCCGATGCGCTGGCCGCGGCGCTTACTGCAGCCCGCCAAGCTGCTGGCAACAATGAAGTGCCAGGGCGGGTTATCGTTGTCTTCGGTTGCGGCGGCGATCGGGATAGACAAAAGAGGCCCGAGATGGGTCAGGTGGCGGAAGGCGGCGCAGATCTAGTGGTAGTTACATCGGACAATCCTCGTAGTGAGGACCCCAAGTCGATCATCGAGTCAGTTCTAACCGGTTTCGGCCACCCCGATCTGGTCATCGTGGAGCAGGATCGCGAGGCTGCCATCCACCGAGCGATTGCAGAAGCCGGTCACAATGATGTAGTGCTCATAGCTGGAAAGGGCCACGAAACAGACCAGGTAATCGGCGATCAGACCCTTCCATTCGACGACAGGGTCGTGGCTCTGGACGCGCTAGGAGCCCTCGCGTGATCAGAATCTTGGCTGCATGCCTTATCTCTTTTTGCATATCGGCGCTTATTACTCAACTGCTTATCGATTTGTTACGTCGGTCCAAGATCGGACAACCGATTCGAGAAGACGGCCCCGAGGGGCACATGACAAAGGCCGGAACGCCGACCATGGGCGGAATCGGGATTGTTCTTGGCGCACTGGGCGGCTATTTGCTTAGTGACTTAATCTTGACCCTCACCACCGATCGAGAAGGAATCATTACTCGTAGCGGACTGTTGGTGATGGGGTCGATTTGCGCCGCCGGGTTTGTTGGATTTCTTGATGACTGGATCAAAGTCTCTAGAGAGCGCAATCTTGGGTTGAACGCCAAGCTGAAAACGGCCGGCTTGCTCACGGTCGCAATCGGATTTGCTGTTCTAGCGCAACGATTCACCTCGACATCTACTGAGCTCGCCTTTACCAGACATGGGTTGTTCAATATCGACCTTGGTCCCGTCGGATGGTGTATCTGGGCAGTGCTTTTGATTTATGCAACGTCCAATGCCGTCAATCTGACTGATGGGCTCGACGGACTAGCCGCCGGCTCGGCAGTAATCTCTTACGCCGCGTTTGCCTTGATTGGTTTTTGGATTTTTCGACAAACCGGCTCGTTGCAAGACATTTACGACGTCCCTCACGCTCTTGACCTTGCGGTGATCGCCGGATCAATGTTGGCGTCGTGCGCTGGGTTCTTGTGGTTTAACGCTGCTCCGGCTGACATTTTTATGGGTGATACCGGCTCGCTTGCCATTGGAACTGGTTTAGCCAGCTTGGCTTTGATGACCAATACTCATCTTCTTCTGCCGCTGATCGGTGGCTTGTATGTTGCTGAGGCAGCATCAGTCATTCTTCAAGTGGCCTGTTTTAAGGTAACTCGAGGCCGTCGGCTATTTCGGATGGCTCCGATCCATCATCACTTTGAACTGAAGGGATGGAAGGAAACAAAGGTGATTATCCGGTTCTGGCTAATAAGCGGCGGCTTAACACTTTTTGCGCTCGGTCTGTTCTATAGCGACTTCGTGGCGGCATTCGATGGAAGCTAAGTCGACCTTGTCCGCCGACCTGGACGCACCGCTAGTACTCGGTTTCGGACTGGTAGGCCGGGCCATAGTTTCCGCGCTCGTTGATCACAAGTTTGTGCCAGTCGTGGTCGAAGATCGACCGGACAACGAAAAAGAAGCGATAGCTTCCGGTTTGGGTGTAACCCTCGTCGGGGCACCATCGAAGGAGATGCTTGACTCGACCGTGCAAGCGGCATCGGTCATATTTCCCAGCCCTGGCGTTCCCGATCACCATCCGATCTTCGCCATGGCTGATCGGTACAACGTGCCAATTCGCAGTGAGTTCGATTTGGCGCAGCATTGGGATAGCAGGCCTACGGCGGCGATTACAGGCACGAACGGTAAGACGACGGTAACGATGGTTGTGGCCGACGCGCTCAACTGCTCAGGGATCGTCGCTAGCGCGGTTGGGAATACCGACGTTCCGTATGTGGCGGCGATCAAGGATCCGGCTACCGAGGTGTTCGTCGTCGAGTGTTCGTCGTTTCGTCTCGGACATAGTCACCACTTCGCCCCATCGGTGGCGGCATTTATCAACTTCGCCCCCGATCACCTGGACGCTCACGCTTCGCTCGATGCTTATCGAGAAGCCAAAGCTTCGATATGGGAACATATGGCGGCCGGGTCGACTGTTATCGTCAATGCTGACGACGAGGTCGTCATGGCCTGCGTTGAGCAGCGACCTCCTAACAGTTCGGTCCAAACGTTTTCGATCACCGGAGACGCTGATTGGCATCTCGATCATGAGACCCAGATGCTGATCGGTCCTACTGGGCCAATTCTGGCGGTGAACGACTTGTCTCGTCGGCAACCGCACGATATAGCCAACGCTTTGGCGGCGGCGGCGATTACCGTAGCCTCTGGCGGCTCGATGGCCGGAATTGCCCAAGCGCTTGAGAACTTTCAAGGGCTAGATCATCGGCTTCAATATTTGGGTCAGGCGAATGGCGTCGCGTGGTACAACGATTCCAAAGCAACGGTGCCGCACGCAACCGTTGCCGCTGTTGGCGGTTTCGACTCCGTAGTTCTTATCGCTGGCGGAAAGAACAAAGGGCTTTCGTTGTCTCCGCTTAAGGCCACTATCTCTTCGGTCAAGGCGGTTGTGTCTATTGGCGACGCGTCGGCCGAGATCGAGGAAATTTTCACCGGGCATGTTCCGGTGACTGAGGCCCAAGACATGCGAAACGCCGTGCGCCTAGCAAAGGAACTCGCTGAATCTGGCGACGTTGTGCTCTTGTCGCCGGCTTGTACCTCATTCGATTGGTATCGAAGCTATGTAGACCGTGGTGTCGACTTCTCTGCGATTGTGGCCGAGGAGGTGCTAGATGACAGCGACTAGAAATCGAGGTTCCTCCGGTCGCGCCTCAAAATCGAGTGCTGAAACGCTGAAGCGAGACCGGCCGGCCAAAGCCACTAGAACTGCCAAGACAAGTACTGGAAAAAAGGCAACTGCAAAAAGGAAACCTACTAGAACAACCACGGCAAAAAAGAAGTCGGCCAAGACGAGCACTGCCAAAAAGGCCACTGCCAAAAAGGGCACTGGCAAAAAGGGCACTGCCAAAAAGAGCAGCAGTAGGACGTCGGCTAGAAAGACTGCTCCGAAGAGGACAACGGCCAAAAAACGATCGGCTAGAAAACCGTCGAGTAGAAGTACGACCAAAAAGCCAACGTCTAAGACTAAGTCAGTACGGACCCGGGCCGGGTTCGGTAGCGAACCTGGGTCAAATCGTTCGAGCGAGTCGGCGCTTCAACGTGAACAAGCGTTACTTGACCAGAAGCGTCGGGGCCCTCGTCGACGCAGCCGGACGCCGATCACTCAAGCTGGCGAGCGAAACGCTGCTTACCTAATGGTTGTCTTCCTAGGCCTGACGTTGTTTGGCCTGGTCATGGTTCTGTCCGCTTCTTCTGTCTATAGCGAACAATACGCAGATACCCCATTCTACTTTTTCAAGCGACAGGCAATCTGGGCTCTGATCGGTTCAGTTGGGTTCATCATCGCCAGTCGAATCGACTATCGGGCAATACGCAAGTTTGCCGGGCCGGCGCTTCTAGGCGTGATCGTGCTACTTATAGCCGTGATCATTCCTGGTGTTGGAATAACAGCCAAGGGTTCAACCCGTTGGGTCGGCTGGGGGCCAGTTGTGGTTCAACCCTCCGAATTCGCGAAGCTTGCTCTGATCATTTTCATCGCTCACTTACTGGCACTGCGCGAACGAAGAATGGACCGTTCGGAGCTGACGATAAGGCCGGTCCTGCTAACCGTCGCCTTCGTGTCATCTTTGGTAGTGCTACAACCCAAGCTCGGTACCCCGCTGGTTTTCTGTGCTGTTGCTTTCCTAATGCTATTCATCGCTGGAGCCCGAATCCGAAACCTCCTGGTTTGGGGCACATCAGCGGCAGTCGCAGGACTCACTTTGGCCCTCGTTGTCGGCTACCGCCGGGAGCGAATAACTAGCTTTCTTGATCCGTGGGCTGACCCTCAAGGTGCCGGGTTTCAGGCAATTCAAAGCCAAGTCGGTATCTCATCAGGAGGTCTTTTCGGTCTGGGCTTAGGTGCTAGTCGAGCGAAGTGGGGTTTCCTCCCGTTCGCCCACAACGACTTTATCTTCGCGATTGTTGCCGAGGAAGTCGGGTTGATTGGATCGACCGCCTTTATTGCCGCCTTCGTTCTTATTGGCTTCTTTGGGATACGGGCTGCACTGCAAGCGCCAGATCGATTTGGCCTTCTGTTGGCAGCTGGAATCACCTGCTGGATCCTGGTCCAGGCATTTCTGAATATTGGAATGGTGCTAGGGGTCCTGGCCATAACGGGCGAGCCTCTTCCCTTCGTGTCCGCTGGTGGCTCAAGCCTGGTAACCACATTGGTTGGCGCTGGCCTGTTGACTAGCGTCGCCCGACATGCCGTTATCGAGGAGTAGTTAATGGTTGATTCAGATTCGACGTCGGTCGCTGGCCCACCAGAGCTGAAAGTAATAATCACAGGCGGTGGCACAGCAGGCCACACCAATCCTGGTATCGCAGTTGGTCAGGCTTTGGTTGAGCTTGGTCTCAGCGGTGATGAGATCCACTTCGTTGGCGCTGAGCGTGGTAGCGAGAAAACTCTCGTCCCCGAAGCTGGATTCTCGATTGATGTACTCCCTGGTCGGGGAATAAAACGCTCGCTTAGTCTCGACAACTTCGGAGCCGTTTTCGGACTGATGTCAGCCTTGGTCAAAAGCATGATCATGATTTCTCGTCGGCGACCGAGGGCTGTGTTGTGCCTCGGCGGATATGCAGCGTTCGCTCTTTCGGCCGCTGCTGTTCTGCGCGGAGTTCCGCTGATCATTAGCGAACAGAACGCTCGGGCCAGTGCTGTCAATCGACTGTTCGGACGGTGGGCCAAAGTCTGCGCGTTGCCGTTTCCCGATACCGACCTGCCTAACGGCGAAGTCACCGGCAATCCGATCCGAGCCGGAGTCCTCAAATCGGTTACGAGCCAATCTTCAAGTCAAGCTAGGGAACTAATCGAGGAGCGAACAGGACTATCGCTTTCCGATGAACAAACGCTGATCGCGGTTTGGGCTGGTTCGCTTGGGGCGACGAAGATTAACGAAGCAGTTCGAGAGTTGGCCGAAATGTGGCGCGGCCGAGACGACATTGCCATATACCACGTCATTGGGCGGCGGGACTGGAGCGCATACCAGACCGATAACGATCAAATCGAATCCGGACAACTCCGCAGTGGTAGTAACTATGTGACGGTTGAGTATGAGAGCGACATGCCGGTCTTGCTAGCAGCCGCCGAGATAGCAATCTGCCGTGCGGGCGCCTCGACCGTGAGCGAGCTGGCCGTGGCTGGCGTTCCTTCAATACTCATACCTTTGCCCCATGCTCCTCGCGATCACCAACGAGCGAACACCCGAGAGCTAGCTGACGTCGGAGCGGCAATCGTGGCTGATGACGCTGATCTAAGCGGACACTACTTAGCGCACCTGCTCGAACCTCTCGTTGATGATGAAACGCAGCGAAAGGCAATGGCTGAGGCTGCCCGATCAGTTGCTCGCCCGGAAGCGGCGACTGAGGTAGCCAAAATTCTTCTGAACGTTGGAGGCATTGATGTCGAGTAGTTTCTTTGAGATCGGCTTGAACCAACCAAGAAAAATCCACCTCGTCGGAATTGGCGGATCGGGCATGAGCGCAATCGCTGAAGTCCTGGTCGGCACCGGACACGAGGTGACGGGGTCAGATTTATCTCAATCGGTGGTAGTCGACCGTCTCCGAGATCGAGGAATTACGGTGTCAACGGGCCACGATGCCAGCAACGTCGGGGCAGTGGATGTGGTAGCTCACTCGACTGCTATCCGGCCGGAGAACCCCGAACTTGTCGAAGCCAACAACAGGTCAATTCCGGTCTTACGTAGGGCCGAAATTCTTGCTCTCATCACAAAGGAATGGAAGACGGTAGCGGTAGCAGGCACCCACGGCAAGACGACGACATCGGCCATGCTTACCTTTGCTCTACGCCACGCAGGTCTTGATCCGGCGTTCATTGTCGGCGGGGACCTCCGGGACCTCGACCGAGGAGCTGCTGTTGGCGAGGGAGAGTTTCTTGTCGTCGAAGCCGATGAGAGCGACGGAACGTTCGTTGAGCTGTCGGCCTACGCCGTGATCGTAACCAACGTCGAACCAGACCATCTTGAACACTACGGTGGCTTTGATCAGCTCAGGGCCGCATTCGTGCAGTTCGTTCAACAGACACCTGGACCCAAACTGATTTGTTTGGATGACCCGGGCGCGGTCGAGCTGGTGGAGGTAGTGGCAGATCAAAGTGGTGTCACAACCTACGGAACATCCCCGCTCGCCGACTGGAGAATTAGCAACGTGCTTCCGACGCCGTCGGGGGTGGCGTTCACGCTGACATTCGAAGGTGAATCAGCCGATGTCAACCTTCGACAACCAGGTATGCACAACGCCCGAAATGCGACAGCAGCCATAGCTACTGCTGTTGCGCTCGGGGCGAGCCTCCAGTCGGCAGCCGAAGCGCTAACCCAATTCGGGGGCGTGGGTCGGCGGTTTGAGCCACGAGGCGAGTGCAACGGTGTAACGCTCATTGACGACTATGCCCATCTGCCGACCGAGGTTCAGGCCGCCTTAGCGGCCGCGAAGAGTCTTAAACCCAAGAGGGTGGTGGCCGCATTCCAACCACACCGGTACAGCAGAACCGAACAGCTTTGGAACACCTTCGGTGATTCTTTCGTCGATGCTGATGTTCTATTCGTCACGGGGATCTACTCCTCGGGAGAGAAGCCGCGGCCCGGCATCACTGGTGAGCTAATCGTCGATGTCGTTCGCGAAGCCCACCCTGATACTGATGTTCGGTATGTTGAGAAATTGTCGGATGTCTCGGTGGCTATGGCCGATGAACTTCGGGAGGGCGATTTGTGTATCACTCTCGGCGCTGGAGATCTGACAACAATCCCGAATCAGATCTTGGATGAACTAAAGAACAGATCATCGGCCAATCAGCCGACAGAGAGTTCGAAACTGTGATGGCGCCGGCGGCGAACCTTGATGCGGCGGCAGCCTCGCTCGGATCTCTCGGTATTCGCGATGTCTCACTTGCGCAGTACTGTACTTATCGGGTTAGTGGAGAGGCCGCTCTATTCGTCGAAGTCACCTCAATCGACGACCTGGAATCGGTCGCTCACGCCGTTTCTGTTTCGAATTGTGAAACTCTTATAGTCGGCAAAGGGTCCAACCTTTTGGTAAGCGACGCTGGCTTTCCTGGCATCGCCGTCTACCTTGGTGATGGATTTAGCGAGATCGATATCGACCGGGAGGCATGCCTGGTTCGAGTCGGTGGCGCAGCCCTGCTTCCGCGAGTCGCCCGCATGACAGCAGCTAATGGTTTGACTGGTTTTGAGTGGGCCGTTGGCGTGCCAGGATCAATCGGCGGAGCTGTTCGGATGAACGCTGGTGGCCACGGTTCAGATATGGCCGCCTCGCTAACAACGGTTCGTGTTTTTGACCTCACGGCCGGGGAATCAACAGAATGGGCTGTTGAACGGTTAGACCTTGGTTACCGCTGTTCTGCCATTAAATCAAACCACGTCGTGTTATTCGCAGAGCTGCAACTCGCTGCCGGAAATAGGGAAGCATCGGAAGCCGAGATTAGCGAGATCGTTCGATGGCGTCGTGAGCATCAACCAGGGGGCCAGAACGCCGGCAGCGTCTTCGCTAATCCGCCAGGAGATTCCGCTGGCCGTATCATCGACTCGCTCGGTCTGAAAGGTCTTCGTGTCGGGTCGGCCGCGGTATCAGACAAGCACGCCAATTTTATCCAAGCTGATCCCGATGGTTCAGCCGATGACGTCTATCAACTTATTCGCGAGATTCAGCTCCGGGTCGCAACCGCCACCGGGATCGAGCTGCATCCAGAGAATCGGCTTGTCGGCTTTATCTCCTCGGACCTCCGATGACGACCAGAGCGAAAGCGGCGGCCGACACTTCGTCTGGCCGAACCTCAGACAAAAGTCGATCCGCTAAGCCGTCGAAACAGAGCGCTCCCATTCGGCAAGGGCAACGAGCGGTGAAAACCCGGTCAGCATCTGGTTCGACCAAGAAAAAAACATCTTCAAACCGAACCTCGGTTCGGCAACCGTCGTCGGCATCAGCTGACCGGTTCGAACAGCGGCGTAACGACGCGGCTCGCCAATCAAGCCGACGGCGCCTTCAGATTGTGGCCGGGCTTTCTGTTGTGTCGTGCCTGGCTGTGGCCACGGTGGCTCTCATCAACAGCTCCCTTCTAGATGTTGACGAAGTAATCGTGGTAGGAGCAGAGAAGGCTAACCCCGAGGTTGTGATCAACGCTGCTGGCATCGAACCAGGTCAATCGTTGCTTGAAATTGATCCAGCTGAGTCGGCTGAGCTGGTCGAACGAGTCCCATGGGTCGGCACGGCCGAAGTTCGGCGTTCCTTCAACGGGCAGGTCGAGATCGCCATAGCCGAACGCCAGCCCTTAGTAGCTTTACCTGCTTCAGCTGGTTTCGCCCTTGTCGACCATTGGGGGCGGCAGCTAGAAGTTGTTGGCCAGCGCCCGGCCAGATACCTTCCCGTCGCCGGAATTGAAGCGTCTGGTCAGGCCGGGGACATGGCGCCACCTGAAACCGCACTCTTACTCACGTTTGTCAGTTCAGCCTCACCGTTCGTTATCGAGCAAGTAGATCTACTCCGTGTGACCGATGGCGAGGTCAAGGCTCACTTGAAATCAGGCGGTGAAGTGAATTTTGGTGATAGTGAGCAAATGGGGGAGAAGATCCAGGCCGCGGAAACCCTCCTGAAACGGGTTGATTTGGCTTGTTTGGCCGAAATTGACGTTCGAGTGCCATCAGCCCCGGCCCTCAAGCGGTATCCGACAAACGGGGAAACAGAGGAAGCTTCAGGAACGGGTCAGACGACCACAGAGGGTGGTCCTCAGGAAGATCCCAAACAACCTCTGCCGGACTGCTAGTCTTACCTAACAATGAGCTCTCAGAATTACGTGGCAGTAGTCAAAGTCGTCGGAGTCGGCGGTGGCGGTTGTAATGCCGTGAACCGGATGATCGACGCTGGTCTTCGCGGGGTTGAATTCGTCGCGGTGAACACCGACGCCCAAGCGCTCCTTATGAGCGACGCTGAAACGAAGATCCATATTGGTCGTGATCTTACTCGGGGCCTTGGCGCCGGGAGCGATCCCGCTATTGGGCAACAAGCGGCAGAAGAACATCGGGAAGAGATCAGTCAGGCCCTGTCAGGTGCCGACATGGTTTTCATAACCGCAGGCGAAGGCGGAGGAACCGGTACTGGTGCCGCTCCGGTCATTGCCGAGATAGCGAAGAGCCAGGGCGCCCTTACTATCGCAGTTATCACGAGACCGTTCGGATTCGAAGGCCGTCGTCGTGCCGCTCAAGCCGAGGCAGGAATCGATCGCCTGAAAGAAAAGGTCGATACTCAGATTGTCATCCCAAACGATCGGCTCTTGTCGATCGCTGACGAGAAGACATCAATGGTGGCGGCCTTCCGTATGGCCGACGAGATTCTTTTGCAAGGCGTTTCTGGCATCGCTGACCTGATCACAACCCCGGGCCTAATCAACACCGACTTCGCTGATGTTCGAATGATCATGCATGATGCCGGTAGCGCGCTGATGGGTATCGGTCGAGCATCGGGAGAAAATCGTGCCCTCGCAGCATCAAGAGCGGCGATAGCCAGCCCGTTACTTGAGGCATCAATTGAAGGGGCGCGAGGAATTCTGCTTACAATCGCCGGATCGAGTGAGCTTGGCCTGTTCGAGGTTAGTGAAGCGGCCGAAATTATTCACGATGTAGCTCACCCCGACGCCAACATCATCTTCGGAACAGTTGTAGACGAAACGCTGGCCGAAGATATTCAAGTAACTGTGATCGCTGCTGGTTTCGATCACTTCGACTCGAATTCGATTGATTTGACGGTTGAAGAAACGGCTGCGTCAGCCAACGATAGCCGGTCTAGCGACAACGAGAATGACAACGGCTCAGGCGGTCGACGTTCCAAACGATCTAACCACGGTGAGTTCCAAGCTCGTGAGACAGCGGACCTTTTCGGCGACGAAGAAGACGACGGATTCGACGATGACTTCGATGTTCCGTCATTTCTCAAATAACACAGCTCGATCGGTAGTACCCGTAGATCGAACAGCTAAACGTTATGGCTAGCGGTATTGAAGTGCCGATCGAGGGCGGCGTGGTCAGAGTCCGATTTACTGAAAAGGTCGACGGCGATTTTGGCATCGATCTCCCGGCCGAGGAGCTGGCCGACCGCCGATCTGAAATCCACGACGAACCGTGGAACTGGTTACGTCAAGTACATGGTGCCGACTACTATGCCGCTGCTAATCCTGGCCAGTTCACTGGCCGATCTGGTGATGCGCTGATGACAGTAGCTGCTCGATGCCCTATCTCGGTGACGACTGCAGATTGCGCGCCGGTCGTATTGGTGGCCGAACGAGGAGTTGCAACTATTCACGCTGGCTGGCGAGGCCTGTTGGCAGGCATCATTGAGGCTACGGCTGCCAAGCTTCGAACCATTGCTGGCGAGCCGGTTACTTCCATACTTGGACCTTGCATCCACCCTGAGGCGTACGAGTTCGGCGACGAGGACTTAGCTAAGGTCGCTGACGTGTACGGCGCTGAAATTCGAGGATCGACAGCTCAGGGAAAACCAGCGCTGAATATGGGCGCGGCGGTTGATCGAGCACTTCGTCAATGTGGCTGGGTCGAGCCGGGCAAAAATCGTGAACTGAACCTTGCCCACAACGCCTGTACTAGTGGTGAGCGCTGGTTCAGCCATCGAACCAGGGGTGACCGGGGTCGCCAAGCAACTATCGCCTGGATCGAACATGACTGAGCCTCACAGCGAGCTAGATGCCGAAGCGCTGAATCAGCTGCAGGAAAACGTGGCCGAGGTGTGGCAGAGGATTGAACAAGCTGGTGGAAGTCGCACGTCGGTAACGTTGGTAGCGGTAACAAAGACCCACCCAGACAGCGTCGTAGCTTTGGGTCTGCGAGCCGGACTTGTAGACATGGGCGAGAACCGAGCTCAGGATTTGGCGGCCCGCAACGATGGTTTGATCCAGACGTTTGGAATTGGCGAAGATGAGCTGCCGAACTGGCACTTTATTGGTGGCCTTCAACGAAACAAGGTGAAGCAACTAGCTGGCCGGGTGGCGATGTGGCATTCGATAGATCGAGCATCGTTGGTTACCGAGGTAGCCAAGCGCGACCCTGGAACCGAGATTCTAATTCAAGTAAACACAACAAACGAAGCACAAAAGTCGGGCTGTGACCCTGACGACGCCGTTCCTTTGGTCACGGCCGCCCGTGATGCTGGTTTAGTCGTGTCGGGACTTATGACAATAGGTCCGACAGGGGGAGGGGATCCTCGCCCTTGTTTCGAACGGCTTGGAATGTTGCGAGACGCCTGTGAGGTCCAACACTTGTCGATGGGTATGAGTGGTGACTATGAGGCCGCGGTCAGCCTAGGAGCCACCATAGTTCGACTTGGATCTGTGCTATTTGGTACCCGTAAGCCACCAGCGGAGCTTGGTTAGCCAGTATGGTCGATCCATGCCGGTAACGGAACTACTATTGCTCCGAGGAGAGTGAAATGTCGTTACTACGTTCCTTGAGGGCATATATCGGCCTTGGTCCTGATGAAGAGTACGAGGATCGATACTTGTACGACCTCGATCTGCGGAATCCTGATATTGACCTGACCGATGATGATGATGATGACTTTGTCGACGGCGACGAAATGGACCCAACCCCGGGCACGTCTATGCCAGTATCTCCCAAGCAAGATTCAACGAATTCACCTCGCCAAATAGGTGGCCGCTCCGCCTCAGGATCAACCCGGACTCCTCGTCGGTCGGAGCCTGATGGTGAAGGTTCCGACAACACTGATCCGTTAACGGTCATGCCCGAGGGGCCAGATCACAGCGACATCGACGGTTCTGATGGCCGATCAAGAAAAAATCGAAAGTTCAAGCAGGCCGTGACGCAATCGAGCAGCAACGATCCGTTTGCCGGCGACGATGTTGTTCGTTCGCTCGACCGACACCGGCAACGACCTCGAACGATCACTCCAAGCTCATTCGCAGATAGCAAAGTCCTAGCCGATGAGTTCAATCGGGGAGTTCCGATTGTCCTTGACCTCCAAGGTCAAGGACGGGAGCTCTCTCGCCGCCTGATCGACTTCGCTAGCGGCGTTTGTTACGTCCTAGATGGGAGCATGGAGAAGGTTTCCCCCCATGTCTTTTTGCTGGTGCCGAAATCGGCCAAAGTCTCAAAGCAGGATCGACGGCTTATTGAAGAAGGCGGGTACGATCGGTAAATGGTGAAGACGGCGATTTGTATTGCGCTTTTGACGTTCCAGTTTGCGTTTCTTCTGCGGCTAGTTCTGACAATCTTCCCTCTGCAAGACGCTAGCTTCATGCTAAAGGTTCGAGAAGTTGCCTTCTCGGTAACCGAGCCTGTTGTTCACCCGATCCGTCAACGGGTACCACCGCTGACGGGGGCAATGAGCGGATTCGGAATCGCTGAACTGCTTGTTTTGGTCGGACTGTGGATAGCGACCCTCCTTTTCTGCCGGTGAGCAGAATTCCCTAGGCCCAAACCGATCTTGTGACCTTGAAGCAGTAAAATTTGGGTCCAGTCTGATCGATTAGCGAAGATTCGCCTCGGCAAGGGCCAAATTGATGGTTGAATTCGCGGTTGTTGGGTCGCATGGAGCGCCCAAAGAAGGCCGAGACAACAATGTTGTCGATGGTTCGCCAACAACTGGGATGTGGCAGTGTGCAGCGCGACACATTTGAGTTAACCTGAGGGCATGCCTTTGCAAAGCGACAAGCTGAGACTTCTACGTCGGATCCCAGATATTAGGTTCGAAGACGAGCCCAGGGGATATAGCAAGGACCAAGTTGACCGTGTTCTGGCTAACTTGGCCCCGCTGGCCGACGAAATTGAGCGACTTCAAGCTCGGCTGTCGGAAGCAGAGACTCGAGCGGCGTCCGCCGAGGCCCGATTGGTAGAAGCCCGAGGTCCGTCTCAAACGGGCAGTGCCGGTCCCGCTCCGGCGCCCCAACCTGATTTCGACGAAACGCTTCGAAATACCTTGGTCTCAGCGCAACGACAGGCTGACACAACTATTCGAGAAGCTCAAGAGGAAGCGGAACGACTTCGCACCGAGGCCGAATTTCAGACTAACGCCCTGCTAGCCGACGCTAGAGACCAGTCGGCAGAGATGACCACCGAAGCAGTGGCGTACCGCGAACGCCTTATGGCTGAAGCCGCCACCGACAGAGCGAAGTTACTCGAAGAGGCGAAAGAGGAGGCGGCCAAGAAGGTCGCTGCGGTCGAAAAAGAACTTGTCGAGGCCCACGACACCGAGCGAATGCGCTTGGTCGGAGAGGTAAACGGACTACAAGATCAACACAAGGCACTCAGCTCCGATGTCAAGAAGTTCGAGGCATATATCGAGAGTCGGTCGCAAGATATCCGTGAAGCGCTGGCCGATATCACCGGGGTCCTCGACGATCCGGAGCGGCTAAAAAACGACAACGAGTTTGAGGTTGCCGAGATAGATGAATTCGATTCAGAAGACTATCCACCGGTTGCGGTTGAGGTTGTTGCTCTAAACGAACTTGAAACCGAGGCCGATATGGCCTTTGAAGCTACAACTCGACCAGGCGATGCGATAGATGCCGCCGACTTGGACGATCTTGTCGACGAGTCGAAAGCTGATAGTGGCCACGATCCGGTAGCAGCCGACCAGCAAGCCGCTGATCCTTCCACTCCGGACGCTGATGGTAAAGATCACCCAATGGCTGATGGATTCATCGCAGATCCGCAACTTGGGGTAGATACCCAAACCGTTCCGAATCCCGTACACGTCGCTGATGAAGGCCACGAGACCGCGCCGCCGCCACCTGGAACTAACGGTAAGACCGATAGTAACGGCAGCGGAGACCCTTTTCTTAATGAGCTGAAGCGAGTCACCAGCGATGAACAGTCGTCTGGCGACGCCATCTCGGACTTTCTTGACGACAACGAACACGATGATCGTGGCGGCGGCGGTTGGTTTGGGCGCCGTCGATAACGACGTTGGCTAACGTTGGCGTGTTCCGTTATAGCTGTCGAAATCGACAGCTATAACATCGGATCTGCGTGAAGATTAAAGCGCAGCCACTCGCAACCGAGTAAGCTCGGGCCCAAAACGGGAATCTATACGACTGCGGTTACAACATCGAAGTCGAACGTGATGCTGTGGTCTCCGACCTTGCCGCTGGTGCGTAGCTCGACGCCGGATGACAGATCAACCGCCAACACCTGGCTTTTGATCCATTCAATATGCGGTTCGAGCGAGCTCGTTAACGTATCTGGGGCGTGAACTTTCAGGCTGATCCGGTCGGTAACGTTAAGGTCCCGATCTTTTCGTTCTTGCTGCACCAGACGGACAAGGTCGCGAGCCAGTCCTTCAGCTTCTAGCTCAGGTGTAATTTCAACGTCAAGAACAACGACTGCTTGATTTCCTGGTAATGACGCTGCCGTGACTCCTTCGAGCGGTCGGAGGTTCAGCTCGAAATCGTCATCGGAAAGTATGTGGCCAGCTACGTCGACCGACCCGTCCGGCCGGAGACTCCAATTTCCCTGCTTGGCGGTCTTGATCACCGTTTGCACGTCGGATCCTAACCTTGGTCCGAGGACCCGACCGTTTGGTTGTAGGACAAACTCACCGTATTCCGCAATGTCATCGGAAAATTCAACTGATTTCACGTTTACCTCATCAGCGAGTAGATCACTGAACGGCTCGATAATTCGAGCTTCACCGCCGGCGAGGATGATTTTTGCTAGAGGTTGTCGAATTCGATGACCGCTATCGTCCCGAAGTCGCAGAGCTGCTGACGCAGTCTCGCGTAGCCGATCCATTCGCTTAACGAGATCCGGGTCGGCGGGTAACAGATCGGCTTCTGGCCAAGATTGAAGATGTAAGCTCCCGTCGGAGGTCAGGCCCGTCCAGATCTCTTCGGTTGTGAATGGCAACAGCGGTGCTGCGACCTTCATCAGCGTGGTTAAGACAGTGTAGAGCGTGTCCAATGCGTCGGTATCTACATCGCCGGCCTCAGCGTTCCAAAAACGTTCCCTGCTGCGTCTGATGTACCAGTTGGTTAGGGCGTCGAGGAATCCATGAACCGTCGCTGATGCTCCAGCCAAGTCGTACGCGTCGAGTTGGCCGGTTGCTTCTACAACCAAGTCGTGGGTCTTGGCCAGAATGTAGCGGTCGAGGAGGTGTTCAGAATCGACTCGGTGCTTGGCCCTGTAACCATCGGCGTTGGCATACAAGGTGAAGAAGCTGTACGCATTCCAAATTGGATTCAAGATCTGGCGAACAACGGCGCGAACATCTTCACCATCACGATCAATCGACAAATCAAGCCCTCGTAGGATCGGAGAACTGATGAGTCGCCATCGAAGAGCATCTGATCCGATCGTTTCGAAGATGTCCAAAGGATCGGGGTAGTTACGGAGCTTCTTCGACAGTTTCTGGCCCTCGCTGTCCAGCACAACACCGTGGCAGATCACGTTGGAGAACGCAGGTCGATCGAACAACGCGACCGAAAGCACGTGCATTGTGTAGAACCAGCCCCGAGTTTGGGCTATGTACTCGACGATGAAGTCAGCCGGATTGTGCTTCTCGAAAAACTCTACATTCTCGAACGGATAGTGGTGCTGGGCGTACGGCATCGACCCTGACTCGAACCAGCAATCCAAGACTTCCGGCACCCGCCGCATCATTGATTGACCAGATGGATCATCAGGATTCGGACGAACTAAATCATCAATGTAGGGTCGATGAAGGTTCTCGGGGCGAACACCGAAGTCTTTCTCTAGCTCGTCGAGTGAGCCGTAGACATCAACACGAGGAAACTCCGGGTTGTCACTTCGCCAGATAGGAATTGGAGCGCCCCAGAATCGGTTTCGGCTGACCGACCAATCTCGCGCTCCCTCCAACCACTTGCCGAACTGTCCGTCCCGAACGTGATCGGGGATCCAGTTGATTTGGCTGTTGGCTTCAAGGAGCTGATCGGTGAGTGACGTGACGCTTACGTACCACGAACTGATGGCGCGATAAATGATTGGAGTATCGGTGCGCCAGCAATGAGGATAGTTATGGTCGTAAGTTTCATGGCGAAGAACTTTGTCTCTTCCCTTAAGTGTCTTAATGATTTCTGGGTTTGCCTCGAACACGTTCATTCCGGCAAAGTCGGTGACCTCTTCGGTGAAGCGACCCTCATCATCGACAGGTACAACTAGCTCGATACCTTCGGCTTCACAGACCCGCTGATCGTCCTCGCCGAAGCCAGGCGCCATGTGAACCACGCCGGTTCCATTACCCGTTTCGACGAAATCAGCGCCGAGAACTCTAAATGACTGGGGGTGATCTTTGAAGTAAGGGAACAGGGGGGTGTAGCGGCGTTCGACAAGCTCGTTGCCCTTCATCTTGGCTACCGGCTCAACTTCTCCGAGTTCTTTGCTGTACCGAGCTAGGGCCGCTTCAGCCATAATCACATAGCGGCCGGGCTGGTTCGGATCGTCGACGACTACGTAGTCAATATCGGGGCCAACCGCCAAGGCCAAGTTGGACGGCAGCGTCCACGGAGTGGTCGTCCAAGCAAGGATTGCCAGTGGTCCAGGATCTGTCGCCGCTGGCTCCAGCGTGAAGGCAACAGTTACGGCCGGATCCTGGCGCGGCCTGGTTGCATCATCGAGACGGATCTCAAAGTTGGCCAGTGGTGTCTCGGCCCCCCATGAGTATGGCATCACCCGGTGGGCCTCATAGATGAGGCCCTTGTCCCAAAGCTGTTTAAAGGCCCAGATAACGGACTCCATGTAGTCGAGATCCATCGTCTTATAGTCGCTATCGAAGTCAACCCACCGAGCTTGACGGGTCACATACTGCTCCCACTCCTTGGTGTAGCGGAGCACTGATGTTTGGCAGTGGTCGTTGAACTTGTCGATTCCAAAATCGAGGATGGCCTTACGACCAGCGACCCCAAGTTCTTTTTCACTTTCCATCTCGGCCGGCAAACCATGGCAATCCCATCCGAATCGGCGGTCTACGCGGTTCCCTCGCATGGTCTGATATCGAGGGATGACGTCCTTGACGTACCCAGTAAGCAGGTGACCATAGTGGGGGAGACCGTTTGCGAATGGCGGCCCGTCGTTGAAAACGTATTCAGAGCCGCCATTAGACTCTGACTCTCTTTGGTCAATCGAGGCCTGGAACGTGCCTTCCCGCTCCCATCTCTGCAAAATGCTTCGTTCAATAGCTGGAAAATCCGGCCTTGAGGAAACATCTGGGTAGGGATTCGAGGATTGCGAGTTCATGGACGCCACGATACCGCCCTATATGGGCCTACACGGGCCAATTTAACGGCTCGTAACGACGACGAATAAACAGGGCGCTACGTTCGGTTCAAACCGGGGTACTCAAGATCTGTTTCTTGCTTAGTAGGTTAGAAAACAGGCGGCATATTGGCCAAAAACCGTGAGAATATTGAGGAATCCGGGCTTGCTCGTTGGTGCTGCAACGTTTCGGCCTCTACACTACGCCGACTCCTACGCCAGTCTTGGCGAAGGCATGAATGCTTACAATCGTTTCGGTTTGAGCTTCCTGGCTCTTGATATCGAACCGATTTAGAGCAGTGAGTGTGAGTCCAAAAACCTTATGTTTCGAAGGCATGGTGACAGCGAAAGTGTCTGCTAAGAAAAAACCAGCGAAGAAGGCGGCGGCCAAGAAGGCTGCCCCTAAGGCAGCAAAGAAAGTGACCAAGGCTGCTCCGAAGAAGACGGCGGCCAAGAAGGCTTCGCCAGCAAAGAAGGCTGCTCCGAAGAAGGCGGCGGCTAAGAAGGCTGCTCCAGCGAAGAAGGCGGCGGCTAAGAAGGCTGCTCCGGCGAAGAAGGCGGCGGCTAAGAAGGCTGCTCCGGCCAAGAAAACTGCTTCGAAGAAGAAAGCGGTTCCAAAGAAAGACACGGGTCCTCGAACTATCCCGGCCAAATACAAGTACTTGCATGACGATGCTTGGCTACAAAAGCAAAGAGAGCAGCTGCTCACCGAGCGAGCCAACTATACGTCGAGCGCGGAGCGGCTTGCCGCTGAGGCAGCTGCGCTAATGGCAGACCGGGAACCGGGCGACGTTCAGTTCGACGAGGAGTCTGGTGAAGGCGACACGATTGCAGTGGAACGGGATCGTGATCTTGCCCTTTCTGCCCAGGCTCGCCAAGCAGTCGAAGACATCGATGCTGCCCTAGAGCGGCTTGACAAAAAGACTTATGGGCTCTGCACGGCCGGAGATGACATCATCCCACGTGATCGTCTTGAGGCCCTACCGGAAGCAGCGGTATGCGTCACTCACAAGACGTCAATGTTCTAGATTCGGCAGCATCCCAAAAAACCGGTATCGGTGGACTCCGATATGCCGTTCCGGTTGCAGCTCTCATCGTCGCTGCAGATCAAGGCAGCAAGCAGTGGGCCCTGTCGCGTCTGACCCAGGGTCCCTGTTCAATAGACGACGCCTGCGTCGACCTTTTTGGTAGCGCTCGTTTTCACCTAACGTTTAACACCGGAGCCGCTTTTCAAAGCGGCCAAAGCCTGGGGCCAATCATCGGGCTTTTGGCGATGGTCATGTCGGTCGTGTTGCTGGCGATGGCGTGGCGACGGCCCGACCGGCTTGGCGCACTCTTATTAGGGGGCGTAGCAGGGGGAGCGATTGGCAACCTTGTGGATCGCCTTTTCAGAGCCGATGACGGCGTACTGAGCGGCGCCGTTGTTGACTTTATCGAGGTCTTCGACTGGTATCCCATTTTCAACATCGCCGATGCGGCGATTGTCTGCTCAGTAATGGCTCTAATTGGGTATTCCCTCCTACGACCCGAGCTGGCAATAGCGGGCACTCCCAATGACGTTGCTGTTATTGATGATGATGTTGACGGAACGGGTGGATCGGTCGATGATGAACAGAGCGGGGCTCACGAAGAGGTCGAACAAGACGATCGGCCGAGTGATGAGATGTCACGCGGTCTGAGCGACTGAGCATCGCGACTGACTGCTCCGATGACCAATCCAACAACACTGACTGAAGAGATTCCACAGGCCTTGGCTGGCGAACGAATCGATCGTGCCGTTTCGATGATCGCCAGCGTGGCCCGCAGCGAAGCTAACCGCCTCATTAGTAACGGCGAAGTTACCATCGATGGAGTCGTCCCCCAGAAGCCCTCGGAGCGGGTCTCCGTCGGGGCGATCGTGACAGTCAATGTCTACCAGACGGACGATTCGATCGAGGCGAACCCAGGGGTCGACTTCGATGTTGTCTTTTCTGATGATCATGTCATCGTTGTCGACAAGCCACCTCACCTAATTGTTCACCCTGGGTCTGGTACTGAAGGCGACACGCTGGTCAATGGCTTGCTGCATCACTACCCAGAAATTGAGCTGGTCGGGCAGCCCGAAAGACCGGGCATTGTTCACCGGTTGGACAAGGGAACATCAGGGTTGTTAGCTGTTGCTCGAACCCAACAAGCGTACGATGATTTAGCCAGCCAATTGGCGTCCCGATTGGTGACCCGACGTTACATCGCGGTAGTCACCGGAATTGTGGAATCGGAACAGGGCCTTATCGATGCGCCCCTGGGGCGCTCCGAGAGAGACGCGACGCTACGAGCCGTAGTCAACAACGGAAAGCCGGCCCGGACTCGCTATGAGGTCAAGGAGCGCTATCCCAAGGCGAATTTTACTCTGGTTGAGTGCCAGCTTGAGACGGGTCGGACCCACCAGATACGAGCGCACATGAAAGCAATTGATCATCCGATTGCCGGTGACTTCCGCTATGGAGGTGAATCGGTGAGGCCTGATCTCGGACGCCCGTTCCTTCACGCCGCCACACTGGCATTTGACCACCCAACGACGGATGAACGCCTTAGTTTCACGTCGGATCTGCCAGCAGATCTAGCCGACACGTTGGCTTCGCTTGACGCCGGGCAACTCGACGTCGACGGCTGAATGTTGAATTGAGCTGGCACGATTTGCAGCCAGCCCAGTTAGTCACGGGCGTACGATGATGTCGCTAATTTGGGGTCGAACTCGACCCGCCGATCGGCCCGGTTCATCGGGGAGCGGATAGCCAATCGCCACCGTTGCAACCAAACGAGTGTCCGCTGGAACCTGCAGTTCCTGGCTTAGAGCGGGTTCATGATCAAATGGACCAAACAAACATGCTCCGAGGCCAGCGTCGGTAGCCAACAGTAGAAGATTCTGCGCAACCGCTCCGGCATCAACCCACCAGTACGGGACAGCCCACCTGCTGGAAGACTTACCTAAGCCGGTTTTAGCCTTATCAGATTCTGAATATCGATCCAGGTAGCGCTGGGGGTTTACCGTCACGATCACAATGGCTGGAGCGGAAAGAAGATTTTGCCACCGAAACGTTGACCGCTTCGGCTCAGGCAGAGTTGTCGACCAGTAACGTTCGACCGCTTCTTCGTTGTCTAGAACGATAAATCCCACGGCCTGCGTATTCCCAGCCGACGGCGCCCGTCGAGCCAGGTCGAGTAGATGCTCAAGCTCACCAGGAGGGAGTGCGATCCGTTGGTAGGCGCGAACCATCCGTCGCTTCTTTATGGCGTCGGTCAGCTCCATGCCGATCTAGGTCACTGAGGCCAGCTGGTCGAACCAGTGGCGATGGCTGAAATGTCGGCCAGAGTGTAGTTCTCCAGCAAAATCCGCATTTCAGAGCCGACTTTGTTCCAGATGCTAAGAAGCACGCATTGCCCCTCATGATCGCAGGCCCCCGCAGTGTGCGGCTCGCCGAAGTCGCCAAGTGTGATTGGCCCATCAACGGCGCGAAGGATTTCGGCCAACGTGATTTCGCTCGGGCTTCGAGCCAAAATATAGCCGCCACCCACTCCTCGCTTAGAACGAACTAGGCCAGCGCCTTTCAGAGAGAGGAGAATCTGTTCCAGATATGGCTGAGGTAGGCCGGTTTTTTCAGCGATGTCTCGAACCGGCGTGGGCCCTTCGGCTGATCCACTCATTGCCAGAGATAACAACGCTCTGCTGGCATAGTCACCTCGGGTCGAAACTCGCATGATTACTACGATAGCTGGCTCACAGCTCCATATCGCGGTGCCCGAGTGCGAGAGGTCCGGTCAGATTTTCCCTGCGATTCTCTGGCTCGTTGGTTCTTTCTGAACTTGTTTCTCCGTTGATGTGAGGTTCTGGGTGAGATGGGGGTTAACAAAAGAATGGCTACCGTCAGGAAAAAATGGGCCGATCATTTATATACAGATACATTTGGTAGTCAGCCGAGTGAGCAAAACGGCCAAAAGATGGCTAGGGAAACGGCTTAAATACGTCAGGGCGACGGAGGCAGCGGGTTCATGGATCACAAGCAGATGGTGCGGCCTCAATTTGGCGATGGGTGCATTACCGAGCTCATGCCGGCGTTGCTCGGATACGGTCAGAAAAGCCTGCCAGCTGAATTTGGCGACGGTGGCCGGGTGTTGTTTGTGCTCGATGGGCTTGGGTGGGAGCAACTCCGAGAACGGCCTGGACTCATGCCAGTGCTCGATGAGTTTGTTGGAGACAGAATCACCACCGTGGCGCCATCGACAACTGCTTGCGCGTTGACTTCGATTACTACGGCGTTGTCGCCCGCCGAACATGGAATTGTCGGATACCGAATGGTCGTCGACGACGACGTCTTCAACTGCCTTCGGTGGGGAAGTCGTTCGCAGCCGGACGCTCGCCAGACAATACCCCCAGATTTGATTCAGCCTTACGAACCGTTCCTCGGTCAAGCGGTTCCGTACGTAACAAAATCGGAGTTCCGCACCACCGGATTTACCCAGGCCCACCTGAGGGGAGGCCGACCAGAGGGTTACTCAACGCCAGCGGTTCTGGTCCACAACACCGCCAAGTTGGTTCATAGCGGCGAGGAAGCTGTCTACTGCTACTACGACGGAATCGATAAGGTCGCCCACCAATATGGCCTCAGGGACGAGTACGAAGCCGAGCTGGCCTTCGTCGACCGGATGCTCGGGGACATGCTCGGCGCGTTGCCTGCAGGTACTACCGTGATGGTTAGCGCCGACCACGGCCACGTCGACTGCGGTGACCGATTGGTTCAGATCGACCCTGAAGTTCTCGACGCAACCGATTCTTTGTCCGGAGAAGCCAGGTTCCGGTGGCTCCATGCTAAAGGGCGAGCCGGTGATGAACTGTTAGAAATTGCCGAAGATCGTCACGGCCATCATGCGTGGGTTGCGAGCCGTCAGAAGATGATCGATGAGAATTGGTTCGGCCCCTCCATGTCGTCAGACGTCGCCTCTCGGATCGGAGACGTGGCGCTGTTGCCGTTCGATTCAATCGGATTTGCTGACCCAGCGGACAGCGGCCCGATTGATTTGATTGGACGGCACGGGTCTTTAACCGCAGCAGAAATGTACGTTCCATGCCTAGTCCAGACTGCCTGATAGTGGTTGAACTAGCATGTAGTTCAACTTGTTCGAGTACTAACAACCACCTCGTTAATTGGCCGCTTGCGTCCGCCGAACCGAAAGATTGGATAGAAAGAAGAAATGAGCGATACCCCAGTTCCGGAAAAGCCAGAGATCGTTGCCCCGCCTGAGGCCGAGCCGAAAGAGACACCTCCAGGTACGGTGTCTGAGCCGGCTAAGGTCATGCGAATCGGCACGATGATCAAGCAGCTGCTTGAAGAAGTTAAGGCGACCGAGCTTGATGAACCAGGCCGTGATCGGCTTAAAGAGATCTACGAAACCTCAGTCGAAGAGTTGGCTGAGTCGCTGTCGCCCGACCTTCGAGAAGAGCTAGAACGGCTGGCGTTGCCATTCGACGATGGTGAGATCCCTTCTGGGCCTGAGTTGCGAGTTGCCCAAGCTCAACTCGTTGGTTGGTTGGAAGGCCTTTTTCACGGGATCCAAGCGACCCTTTTTGCTCAACAGAATGCAGCCCGTCAGCAGTTAGAGCAAATGCAACTACAGCAAGCGCTCCCTGCTGGACAACCAGGAGGCCAACCAGGGGTGCCGCAGCAACAACAGGGCGGCGTTTACCTGTAGCGCACCGCCAACTGCTTGAGCCGTCGCAGCGCGGTTTGCGTTTGCCCAGAATCGAGGCGAACATGATTGGGTGAGCGGGCGCTGTAGCCAGGGCGACAGGATCGTCCTCGATCCAGACATCGGCGGGCAGCACGGAAGGGATGTAGCGTGGTCATTCAGGTCGAAACGAAAGACTGCACTGCGCTAGAAGATGTCGAGGTCAGCGCTTTGGCTGACGTGTCGTCAACCACAACCGATTGGGAGCCGGGCTTGCTTGGCAAGCAGGTCGAGGAGTGGGTCCTGGTCAGTCAAGCCTTTGAGAATGAAACTCTCCGGGGCTACGTGTTCACGACGTTAGAGCGGATCGGTGGTACGCCAACCTTACTTATTGGGCTTGGACACATTGCCAGAACGCCATCTCGGTCGGCAGTGTTGCAAGCACTAATGAGCGATCAGTTCAATCGAGCCTTACGGGCGTTTCCTGACGAAGATGTATTACTGGCAACACGGCTCGTCGGTCCCGGTCCGCTTGATGCCTTCGTTGGATTAGATGGGCTCAGACCCGATCCCGATCAGAGACTTTCCGGGGAAGACAGAGCTTGGGGCCGACGCCTGGCCAAACGATTTGGTGCCATCGAGTTTGATGATCGTTCAATGATCGCCGATGCTGGCGGCAACGAGTTGTTCTTCGACCATGAATCCTTGGAGCCACAAGACGGGGCGCAGTTATTTGAACGCTGTAGCGAAGCAGCGAATCAGTACCTTCTGGCGTGGGCCTGGGCCAGTCCGGAGTATTTGGAACAGTTCTTGGGGCAAACCGGCTAATTCGGGTAAGTATCGGCAGAGAATGGCCGAGCTGGTGCCGATAAGCTGAGATCCCAGTCGTTTCGAGCCTCTTGGCGCAGTTCAGACAAACTCGCCTAGTTTGTCCTTGGCGAGCCGTGGTCTGATGACTACGATTGGATAAATCACACTTGTGTTATTTGAACCGGTGGATTGGCTTATTCGGGCACCTTTATTGAGAGAAGTTCAACTGTGAGTTCGTCTTTTGTTCATCTGCATGTGCACACCGAGTATTCCATGCTCGATGGAGCGGCCCGACTCGACGAACTGGTAGCCAAAGCAGCTGGGGACGGGATGCCAGCGCTTGGAATCACTGATCACGGCAACATGTACGGTGTTCTTGACTTCTATAAGTCGTGCAAGAAGAACGACATCAAGCCAATCATCGGTTGTGAGCTATATCAGGCCGAAGAATCTCGAGCCGAACGGCCTAGTCGACGAGGGCGAGTAGACGATTCCGGTGGAACGACTGATGGCGGGAAGAAGCTCTATTATCACCTGATTACTCTGGCTGAGAACGAGGTTGGTTACAAGAACCTCATACAGCTGTCGTCGCGGGCGTACATGGAGGGTTACTACTACAAGCCCCGAGTTGACTGGGATGTCTTGTCTGAGCACAGCGAAGGAGTCATCGCCACCACTGGGTGCCTCGGTGGCCAGGTGCTGCAGGCCCTAATGAACGGAGATGAGCGAGGGGCCTTAGAAAAGGCCGCTCGTTTCCAAGACATATTCGGTAGAGACAACCTATTTGTCGAGATCCAAGATCACGGGATAGAGGCGCAGCGGCAAACAAACCCCCAGCTAATGGAAATCGCCCGCAAGATCAAAGCTCCGCTATTGGTAACTAACGATTCCCACTACACCCACCAAGAAGACCACACCGCCCACGACGCGTTGCTGTGTGTGCAGACCGGGTCGCTAATGAGCGATCCCGATCGATTTAAGTTCGAGGGCGATCAGCACTACCTCAAGTCGGCTGAAGAGATGCGATATCAGTGGTCGGAAATTCCCGAAGCGTGCGACAACAGCCTATGGATCGCCGAACGGGTCAATTTGGAGATCGAGTTCGGCCAGCCCCAACTTCCAGACTTCCCGATTCCAGCTCAATTTAACAACAATGCCGATGACTATCTTCTGTATCTCACAATGGAAGGGGCAAAGAAGCGTTGGGGATCAGCGATCACAGATGACATTACCGATCGGCTCGTATACGAGCTTGAAGTTATCAAGAATATGGGGTTCAGCTCCTACTTCCTGATCACCTGGGACCTGATTGATCACGCGCGCAAAAAGAACATCCGAGTCGGCCCAGGCCGAGGTTCGGCAGCTGGTTGTGCGGTGGCCTACTGCCTATGGATCACCGATCTTGACCCGATCAAGTACGATCTGCTGTTCGAACGATTCCTAAACCCGTCGCGTATCTCAATGCCCGATATTGATATGGACTTCGACTCTCGATATCGGGATGAAATGATCCGGTACGCAGCCGAGCGATACGGACGAGATCACGTGGCTCAGATTGTTACGTTCTCGCAGATTAAGGCCCGAGCTGCCGTTCGCGACGCGGCCCGAGTATTGGGCTACCCGTACGTTGTCGGTGACAAGGTGGCGAAAGCTATGCCACCTCTGGTGATGGGCCGCGACACCCCACTCAAGTACTGCTTCGAGGAGAGCGAAAAACACGCTGACGGATACAAAGCTGCGGCTGAACTTCGAGCGATGGCGGACTCTGACAACGACGTCTCCGAGGTCGTTCGAGTGGCGCTTGGTCTGGAAGGAATGCGTCGCCAGGACGGCATTCACGCTGCGGCGGTTGTGATTACAAAAGATCCGCTCACCACATATCTCCCCATCCAACGCAAGCCGGAGGCTGGCAAAGATATTGAAGACGCCCCAGTAGTAACCCAATATGAGATGCACGGGGTCGAGGAACTTGGCCTTCTGAAGATGGACTTCCTTGGGCTGCGGAACCTTGACGTAATAAGCGACTCGCTGGCGCTGATCAAGGAGGTCCGTGGGGTCGAGTTAGACATCGACAATGTTGATCTCGATGATGACCCCACCTATGAGATGCTCCAAGAAGGAAAATCGATTGGGGTATTTCAGCTTGAGTCAGCGCCGATGCGGGCTCTTATTCGTTCCATGGCGCCGACCGAGTTCGAAGACGTTGCCGCCCTAGTCGCTCTCTATCGTCCCGGGCCGATGGCGGCGAACATGCACAACGACTACGCTGATCGAAAGAACGGTCGAAAAGAAGCTATACCGTTTCACCCCGACGCGGCCGAAATCCTTGGTGGCACCTACAACCTTTGCATCTATCAAGAAGAGCTGATGCAGCTGGCTCAGAAATTCGCTGGCTACGACATGGCCCAAGCCGACAACCTCCGCAAAGCGATGGGCAAAAAGGTCCGGGAGCTGATTAAGGCCGAGCGAGTGACCTTCGTCGACGGCTGCGAGAAAACCGGGTACGGCCGAGAGCTTGGTGAAGAGCTGTTCGACACCATGGAACCATTCGCCGACTATGCGTTCAACAAAAGTCACTCGTATGGCTACGGTCTTGTTAGCTACCAGACGGCGTACCTCAAAGCCAACTATCCGACCGAGTACATGGCGAGCTTATTAACCAGCGTCAAGTCCAACTTGGATAAGGCGGGCATCTACTTGAACGAGTGCCGCCAGCTTGGAATTAACGTTCTAGTTCCCGACGTCAATCGGTCAGAGACCGATTTCACCTCGATTCCTGACCCTGACGGGGGAGAGCAATATGCTATTCCGTTTGGTCTTTCGGCTATCCGAAACGTTGGTGAGGGTCTGGTTGAGCACATTATTGCTGAGCGGGCCTCCAGTGGGCCGTATTCCGATTTCTTCGACTTCTGCGAGCGGGTTGACTATCAGGTACTTAACAAGAGAACAATCGAGTCGCTGATCAAAGCGGGAGCTTTTGACTCTCTAGAGCACCCCCGTAAAGGCCTGTTGCTGGCGTTTGAGGGCATTATTGATCAGACGGTTACCTCTCGTCGTCAACACGACATGGGAGTTCAGACCTTGTTCGGAGGAGTGGGCGACAGTGACGCTCCGTCGTTCGATGATCGCCCGAAGATCGGTGATCAGGAGTTTGAGAAATCTCAACGCCTCGCGTTCGAGAAAGAGATGCTTGGGCTGTATGTGTCAGACCACCCGTTGATGGGACTAGAAGGAGCCTTGCAACGAAGAGCCGAAGATACGATCGCTAACATGGCCGAGCTTGACGATGGTCAGGTCGTGTCAGTCGGAGGGGTAGTGACCGGCTTACAGAAGAAGTGGACTCGCAAGGGCGACCTCATGGCTGTGTTGACCCTGGAAGATCTGACCGATTCGGTCGAAACAATGGTGTTTCCTCGGACCTTTGCTGATTATGGCCATTTGCTCGAAGATGACCGGATCGTAGTTATCCGTGGCCGTGTCGACAAACGAGATGATCAACCGAAATTGATGTCTCAGTCAATCGAAGTGATTGATGCCGACTCGCTATCGTCTGACAAACCGTTGCGACTTGAGATTCGACCCAACCAACTTTCCGACGAGCGGATCACAAAGTTGAAGTCAGTTTTGTCTGAGCATGGCGGCAACTCTCCGGTTTACATTCACCTTGGATCCGACAAGATCATCAGGTTGTCCGATGAGTTTTGCGTGAACACCTCGAATGGCCTAGTTCCAGAGCTGCGAGTGCTGCTCGGGGAGACATCAATTAGAGGTGATTGATCCGCACCCCGAGAACGCCGAGCAAGATTCCCACTGATTGCAGGGAGTAGGCGAAGGCGTACCGGAACTGCGGCGCCTCTTTCTTCTTTACTTGCTGAATCGGGTGTGAGGCTGCTTTGACTGCCCGTTTGGCCGACCTTGCTACGAGCCGTAGCCGGCTGTCTCGTCCGGCCCGAAGATTTGTTATCGCTTCGGTATTGCCGTGCCATAAACAGCGGCGCAGTTGGTATGAGTACGTTGCTCTATCGCTTGACTCGAGTTCCCAATTGACCGCATGGTGGCTGTAGTGAGCTTTGAGTCCGGCCTCGAGTGCAGCTCGATAGAACACCATGTCTTCGCCGCCAGACTTGCCCAGATCGTTGGAAAATCGTACCTCTGGATTGTCCTGCAGAAAGTTGACCCGAATCACGGAGTTGGCCGTTTGTAGATCGGTGACGGCGATGCCATCGGGCTTCGCCGGTGTGCCCCAAAGGTTCGCGAACGGCTGATTGGTCAACCAGCTTGGTGAGTCGTCGGGGAAGCGGGCCAGAACTGGGGCCGTGACCGCATCGGCCTCGGTGTCTTCTTGAACCTTCATCAACTCGGTCAACCACTCGGGAACTACGATTTGGTCATCGTCGACCATGGCGACCCAGTCGCCCAATTCCATACATGCGATGAGCCCAGTGTTGCGGGCTTTGGCGATATTGCCTGATCCGCACCATCGATAGTGCAAACCAAGCGGGAACGACCGGGTCGACGCTTCAACCACCTGCTCGGCCGCCCGATCTGGGTTGTCGTCGACCACAACGACGGCTAGCTGGTATCGGGGCTCAGCGTGCTTCGCTGCTACTTCAAGCGAATCGAGCATTCTGGCAAGCTCGGCGTTTCGTTTGTAGGTACAAACGTAGACGGCGACTCTGGACAGGGGAGCGAGTGACATGGTGACCAGCCTAATGTTGCGAATGGGGGACCGGACTGACCGGTCAGGCCTGCGGTAGAGCTGCCGAATTCGATGTTGACAGCGAGTAGTTGGATTGGGCGTCGACAATGTGTGTTGCCAAACGGGCTGCTTCAACCGATGAGTTGAATTCGTTTGACACCTTTGATCTGCCAGCTTGTCCAAACGACTGGCGCAGCTCCGGGTCTAGGATAAGAGTCCGGATTCGATCGGCCAGGTGGTCTGCGTCTCCGGGCCTGGTCAAAAAGCCCGAGATCCCGTCATCAATCAACTCTCCGACGCCACCAACGTTAGAAGACACCGCGGCCAGACCGCTACCAAGAGCCTCCATAAGTACGACCGGTACCCCCTCGGCGTAGCTGGGGAGAACAAAGATCTCGTGGTCGGCGAAGAGTTCGGCAACTTCGCTCTGAGACTTTGAGCCAACGAAATCGATTTGTGGGCTCAGCCCACGTTTGCTGGCTTCGCGTTCGAACCGGCCCCGATCGGGCCCGTCGCCGACCAAGGTTAGCTGTAGGTCGGGAAACTCATCGCGAAGCTGGGTCATGGCATCGAAGAGATGAATGAGTCCCTTGGCGTCTGCCATCCTTCCAACGAACAGTAATCGAGTCGCTGGGCCGCTGTGTTGAACGGGGGTCAGGCGGTCCGGGTCGATGCCGCAGTGAACGATGTGAATTGTCTCAAGCGACTCGGGAGCGAAGATAGCAGCTTGGGCCCGAGCGAAGTAGCTGATGCAAGAGCAGAAAGCGGCCCGCCGAATCTTCTCGTCGAGCCGCCACGTGTGAGCGTCGAAGAAAATGGCCGATCCATGGAGGGTGAAGCTGAAAGGAACATCGGCTAGCTCAGCAGCGATCATTGCAACGGTGCAGCTTGAATCACCGAAGTGGTTGTGAAGATGGGTGATCTTGCGCTGTTTTATCTGGGCGGCCAAAATGCCAGCTTCTGCGAAGTAGAACAACTGATAAAGGCTTCCCTTGACTCCAAGTCGGCGGGTGTTCCAAGCCAACTTCAGCCCAGCGAAGTAACGCTTAGGATTTCTGATCAGTAGCTTGAGGTGGGATGAGGGGAGCTGTCCCGATTTTGCCAGTTCTACAAGATAAGTCGTATTGGCGTGGGCTTCGACTTGCTCCGAGCCGACAAGGTGCTCGGAGCCGGGTCGACGGACGGCGAAGGTCTGGATGGTGTGGCCCTGATTTCGCAGGGCGGTAATTTCCCTCTGGATAAATGTGTCGGTGGTCCGCGGGAATTCACCGGTTAAGTAAGCAATATTCTGAGGACTCGCGGCACGAGCGCCTGATTCGGCCGCGCCGCTGGCACTCGTTTTCTCAATAGACATTTTGCTATCTCCGCTTTTCTTTGACGAAACTCAGGTCGCTATAGCGAACGAGAATCGGAAGTCGATGCGGACTTGGCATCTTGTTCGAATTTGACGCTTCGCTCGACTGCTTGTTTGGTGGTATAAGTTGGCGTCCAGCTCAAAAGCCGCTTCGCTTTGGCGTTGGTGTACCGCAAAGCTTTGAATCGGGCGTGCAATCTATCGGGCACGGCGATGCCGGGGAACTTTGCTCGCCCCCCAAGTAGGTGCCGGTTAGCCGCTTTTACCGAGGCGGCAGCGCCCCGAAGAACCGGCCAGGGGACGAAGAAGGTATCTGGGGTGTCAATTCGTGCTTGAACTATTTCGGCGTACTCGGCTTGGGTTGGCAGGTCATCATCGACGATATTGATGACTTCGCTGGCCAAGGCTGGGTCAGTTGGGATCATCTCGGCCGCCTTAACCATCGCATTGGCGCAGTTCTCGACGTAAGCCAACGGCAGCGTAGCCTTGGCACCGATTCGCATGAATTTGGGTCCGACTTCGGCGCCAAGGAGGGCATGCCATAGGTTGTCCGGCCCATAGATCATTCCGGGCCGCAGGATCACGACGTTGTTGTCTTCTTGAGCGCCCCACGAGCGGTACAGATCTTCTTGCAGGAGCTTTGTTCGGGCGTACTCGTCCCGAAGCTCGGGAGCAGTGTCGACTGGCGAACTCTCATCGATCAGTGTGCCGGAGGCAGTGTTGAGGTAGTCGTAAACCGAGAAGGTGCTGACGCCAACCAGGTTTGAAACGTTGGCCTCAGTCATCGCAGCCAACAGATTCTCAGTGGCAACAACTGTGCCGGCGAATTGGGTCGCAAAGTCGCCCGCTTTGGCTGCGGCAAGATGAATGACGACATCAACGTCCGCCAGGGACTCGACAAGCCCGGCTCTCGATCTAAGATCGACTCGTACTTGTTCGAGTGATTGTCCGTCGCCCGCATCTAGCTTGGTTTTTGATGATGGACGAACTACTGCTTTGACTGCGTTACCTGCATCAAGAGCAGCAGAAACAACGTATTTCCCGACGAACCCAGTCGCTCCGGTGATGTAGATTGTCTGTGCCACTAGAGTTTCACCTCATCAGAAAGGAGCCGGTCGACAAGTTCGGATGTCGCCAGCATCTGATCCGGGGTAACTGGCAATGCCGTACCGTTGGCTAGGGCCGTGTAAGCCTCGTCGAGCATAAGGTGTAACCCTTCATAGGGCGAATGTTGGAGAATCTTCCGACCGAGGTTTCGTACTCCGTCTCGGATCAGCCCGCCACCGTTAGCGATGTGGTTGACGATTGGGGATAGTTGCGAACCACCAGGTCGGGGTCGGACAACATTCACATACGGTTGGAATAGATCGGTTTCAGCCCAACCTTGGGAGCCTCGAACCGTTACCGTGAAGGCATCTGGCCCGGTATTTGCGCTGAATCTGAGCCGGCCATGAACGGCGCCGTGGGGCCCGTCGCCAATAAGTAGCGCATCGAGATCGTCGTAGCGAAAATCGGCCCGACCTTCATGGTTGCTCCAGGCGGCTGCGATCCGATGGAAGTTCACTTCGGACGAGAAGTTGAGGAGCAGATACCCGAAGTGAGTCGTGAAGTCGTGAATCACGCCAGCCGGCATTTTGTGAATCGGACTAGGCAAGTTGCGGTCCCCGAATCGGCCATCAGGATCGGTTACCGGAAGTGAAATCCTTACTTCTACTTCGCGGACAGCGCCAAGAGCGCCGTCATCAACCAGCTGGCGCATTTGCTGGACTCCGCGGTTGAACCGATAATTGTGGCTCTCCATAAGATGGCGATCGTTGGCAGCGGCTGACGCCAAGAACGACTTTAGATCTGCGGCGTTGTCTGTGATCGGCTTTTCGCAAATCACATGACTTCCCGCTTCTAGACACAGGGTGCCAATACCCAGGTGGGTCTCGGGTGGGGTTAACACATGAACGACATCGGGTTTGGCCGTCTCCAGAAGCTCAGCGATGTCGGTGTAATAGCCGCTAGCCCCGTACTGCTGAGAGGCATAGGAAGCCGACGCTTCTGACAAGTCGCAAACGCCGACGAGCCGTATTCGACCGGCCACGGTTCCGACTGCGGGGGCCCGGCCGGAAAGAAACGCCAGGTGTTCCTGAGAAATTCCTCCCGTGCCGACAACGGCAGCTTTGAGAGGAAGCGCTTGAGTCAGCCCTGACTGTGGCGACGGATCAACACTTGAATTCATGTCGTCAGTCTATGGCCAGTTGCCTCTTTGCCTATCCAATTTGGCATGAGTGGATGTGTACGGCGCTTTCCGGGCTAGTGGGCCCAGTTCATTGCTGACACTACGAGATTTGGCGGCTCGCCGACTTCGACCGTTACCGTTCCAGTCTGAGGAAAATTGCTATGGCTTCCCACTTCTTCGGACGACCCCGGTAACTTGAAAAGGTTATGTTTCGCGTCCGACAACACCTGCAAAAGAGTCACAAGTCTCGTTTGGGCGATATCAATGGATAGCCGCTCGCGAGATGGATCAATTGCGTCGTTAGAACGGGTCCCGCTTTTCGGGCTGAACTTTATCGACTCTGCTTCTCTGGACGAGGTGGCCGATGCCATCTTAGATTTTGACGCTGCATCGATCGGGTCTGAGAGTCCGACATTGCCCGTGGTTCTTACCCCTAATGTTGACATCGTCGTCAGGCTCGATGGTATGAAGGGCTCCGCCGATGCCGAAATGTTCGAAAAGGCCGAATTTTGTTTACCGGATGGTCAACCAATTGTCGCTGCCTCTCGCTTGTTTGGATCAAAGTTGAGAGCCAGGCTGCCAGGAAGCGGGCTGTTCGAGATCATCTGGCCGCGGATAGCGGCCGAAGATCGATCAGTTGTTGTAGTCGCTCCATCAACTGAGATCTCTGATCGGCTCGGTGCCGAACACCCAAAGGCCAACTTCATAATTCCGCCAATGTTCGATGTCGATGATCTGGAAGCTGCTGCTGGCATCGCGTCTGACATCTCTAGAGAACTGAGCGCCTCCGGCGCAGACACCGTCATCATTGGGTTGGAAAGTCCGAAAGACGTTCGGATTATGACTAACTTGTTCGCCCATTGGCCGCCATCGTTGGCTAAGCCATTCTGTATTTGCGTTGGCGGCGGATTTGCTATGTACCTCGGACTAAAGCGGCGGGCTCCGGCATGGGTTCAGAAAATTGGGATGGAATGGTTTTTCCGCTTCGCCCAAGAACCTCGTCGCCTGTTCCACCGGTACTTTGTTCGTGACGTTGCTTTCGTCGGCGTGGTCTGGCGTGAGCTGCGGAGCAGGAAACGCCGTCGACGCTCAGCTAGTTGACCGTAGCAAGTTGACGTTATGAGGCAGATGACCTTGGTAGCGGTGCGGGGCAACCGGTCGTTCAGTAACTAAAGTTGGCGCCATGAGTGTTTCTGTTGTTCTTCCGGTCGGCGGCGTCGATGATGACCTTGGGCTGCAGCTTGCTGCGTTATCGGAGCAGTCGTTCGATCGAGATTTCGAAGTAGTCCTTTCGCTGAACTCGCCTGATCGGTCGCAATCCGATGCATTAGATCGACTAGTCAGCCAACAGGAGCATCTCAACTGTCGGGTAGTGGACTCATCTGATGTTCGTAGTGCCTCGCACGCTCGAAACGTTGGAGCGGCCCGAGCTGATGGCGATGTCCTAGCTTTCTGCGATGGCGACGACATCGCCGATCAAGGGTGGCTGCAACATCTGGTGGCCCGAGTGGAACCTGGAGTTGCTGTCGGTGGGTTTCTCGAAGAAGACCTTTTGGCTGTTCCAGGCCAAGAGGAGTGGCGGCCGCCAGCTACCCCCGATAGCCTCCCGACATTTCTCAATCATCCGTTTTTGGTTTCAGCCAACATGGCAGTGACTCGGCATGCATTTGAACAAGTTGGGGGTTTTGATACCACGCTGACGCGGGGCGAAGACATTGCGTTTTCTTGGGATCTGATCGAATTGGGGATCGAAATGGCCTACTGCCCCGAGGCAATTATGTACTATCGGCACCGAAAAGGTCTTTGGCCGATGATGAAGCAACATTACCTATACGGCATCGGATTCAGTCAGATTTTGGCCCGCCGTGGGCCCCCTGGCTCTGATGGTTCAGCGAGTCTTGGTGCTTTGCGGCCTAACAACCAAAAAGTTGATAAGAAAAGCATCCCGTATGTGCTGCGTCGCGGTTCAATCGCCTCGGGCCGAGTTGTAGGCCTAGTACAAGAGCGGGCCGCCCAACGTAGCTAGATTCGTTTGGTAAGCTGTCAAATGATTGCCGTGTACTGACCACGGCGCATGTGCTTTGCTCCGACGTCGCCAGCGACGTCTGGCAAGAAGGATCCAAAATGGAACTGTCATTCGTACTATCTGCATTGAGGCGCCGGTTTTGGGTCGTGTCACTTTTTGCGTTTCTCGGCGCCCTGCCGGGAATCCTGTCTGACCCGCCGGTTAGCAACGACTATGAGTCGGTGGCCAAACTATCGATTCAGCAGCCGAGCCAAGGCAACGTAACGTTCTTTCAAGTCGATCCTGACCGCTACTTGGTCGGCCAAATAAGCGAGCTGCAGAGCGTTTCACTTCTGCAAAGCGTCGTTGAGAATCTTTGTCTGAGAAACGAAGCAGGTATTCCTCTAGCTAGCTTGCCGCCGGATGATCCCGATCGAGAGCCGGACGTCCAGTATCAATGCATCGAAGTTGACCAACAGAACGTTCAAGATTCGATCGAGATTGAGCAAGAAGATGGCGCTGATGTTGTTTCGATTCGAGTCGTTGCCCGAGATGCGGCAACCGCTCAAGCAATTGCCCAGACGTTCGTAGACACCTACATAGGCGGCCTAGAGACCGACAGTCTTGATGATGAAGAGCTTGGTCGCGTTAGTGACAAGATCGACAAGTTAGAGGCACGATTAAGTGCACTAAACGACCGGCTCAAGCGAAGTATGGAAGGACCAATCGAGCTCTCTCGAAATGCTCGAAATCCAATAGCCATCCCGCTACCTAGTGCGGTCGACCCCGCCGCTGTGTCTGAAATCAAACTGATTGAAAGCCAGCTCACGACGTTGTACGCCCAGCAGAACGCCCTTATCGGTGATTCGCGGCTTAGGGTCAACACCCGGGCATTCCAGCGGGCGACGTTGAATCAAGATCCAATCCCAGTCGGCCAGCAGTTCTTGCTTGCCGGTGGTTTGTTCAGCGGGGCCATGCTCGGCCTGATTATTGCTCTGGCCTGGGCTCGATTCTCCACCAAGGTCCTTGATGAGGAAACCGCATCCGAGGTGCTCGGAATCCCGGTCGTGGCCGAATTCGCTCACTACCGATCAATTGCCCGACAACCGTTAGCTGCGTTCCAATCCTTGCCCCGTTCAGCAGTGCCGATCGTCGATCAGCTCTGTGTTCGGGCCGAAGCCAAAGCCAGAATCGACGAACCGTTGGCCGTTGTCGTAGTTGGGACGCAGCGAAGTGCAGGAGCCACGACGCTTTCGTTAGCGATGGCCGAACGATTCGCCAGTGGCGGCTCATCGGTCGTCCTAGTTGACGCTGACGTTCGAGATCCCCGAATCACGGCAATATTTAACGCCACCAATGACGGCGGCGTTCCAGCCGTAGTGGCAAATGACGGCGCTCTTATCGATAACCGGGGGCGATCAGTTTTCACTCGAACTATGGATCCCGAGGTCAGCGTCTTGGGTCTTGGTCCAAACAGGGGAGCGGCGTCGTTGCGGCGAGAAACTGTTTCGGCCGTTCTTGAGGCTGCTCGAAGGAAGGCCCAAGTGGTTGTCTTCGATGGTGGTCCAGCCCTTGACCTTGCGTCTACGCTGCAGCTAGCTGGGCTGGCCGATGCTGTTGTTCTAGCCGTGCCGCTGGCTCGACAAAAGACCGACGCCTTAGGCGATCTATCTAGAGAACTTCGAAGCGTTCGAGACAAGCTGCTGCCGGTAGTGACCTCGCCCGCTCGCCGGTCAGCCAAGGGCGATGTAGTCGCCTTAGATGGTGCCATAGCGGTACCAGCCGGTGGGTTACCCGGCGGCGATCTTCCTCCGCCGCCCGGCGATTCGCAACAACCCCAAGATGAAGCGATGTCGTTCGGAAACGGACTAGGTCAGTAAACCAGTAGTGCTTGGCGGGTTGAGGAGAGCTGTCCTAACGCGTGCCAGGTTCGCCCCATATGTTGTTAATTCAACATGCAGTCATACGTAGGAGAGAGTCGTGAGTAGCCCAAATCCAGCTGATGTACCTGTTGTTATTCTCTGCGGCGGTCAGGGAACCCGTATTCGCGAAGCGTCGGAGAAGCTACCGAAGCCTTTGATCAACATCGGCTCTCAACCGGTGTTATGGCACATCATGAAGCTCTATGGCCATCACGGGTTCCGTCGATTCGTACTCTGCCTGGGCTACAAAGCGTGGGACATTAAGCAATACTTCTTGCAATACGACGAGATGATGTCTGACCTGACGCTGCACATGGGCGAGGGGCGACGAGAGTTTCTCCAACGAGAGTCCTTGGACGACTGGGAAGTCTCGTTGGTCGACACGGGAATGGACACCGGAACTGGTGGACGTCTGGCCTTAGTCTCTGAGTTGCTTGACACCGACTATTTCATGGTCACCTACGGTGATGGCGTGGCCGATGTCAATGTTGCTGGACAGCTTGAGCAGCTTGCCGCATCGCCGCTTACCGGAATGGTCACAGGGGTTAATCCCACCTCACGCTACGGCGAGTTGGCAGTTGCCGACGGAGTAGTCACAAACTTCGCAGAGAAGCTACCAAGCGACGGCTGGGTGTCCGGCGGATTCTTCGCCTTCAAGCGAGAGTTCCTCAACTATGTCCCAACGGATGAACCTGATCACTTCTTCGAACAGGGTCCGATCCATCAGGTCACCAAAGAGGGCAAACTCGGCCTGTTTGCTCATCACGGCTTTTGGATGGGAATGGATACCTTCCGCGAGTACACCGTTCTCAACGAGCTGTGGGCATCAGGCGAAGCCCCGTGGCAGATCTGGAAGTAGCTTTTAGATCCGCTGCAAATCGCCGGATCGATCTGAGCCTCGATCTTCGATTTGTCGGTGCCGACCTCGTTTAGGGGTCGTCTCGCCGTAGATCTTCCCATAGCCGTAGCGAGAAGAAGATTCCTTTGCCCCCACCAGGCATACGCCCAGCACGTCGGCGCCAACGCCTTTAAGATTCTTAATGGCTTCTTCCAGCTCATCCTGGGTTGTCTCACCTGCCTTGGCCACGACGATGACCGCATCGACTTGACGAGCGATTGACAGAGCATCAGACACGGGTAGCACCGGTGGGGCATCAAGGATGACTAGGTCTGCTTCGTTCTCAAGGTTACGTAGTAGTTCGCTGAAGGCTGGTGAGGCCACGAAATCGCCTGGGCTCGGTGGACGGGCGCCGGTAGGGATCACGACCATATTGGAGCGACGGTCATCGATTCTCAGTGCCAGCTTGTTGAACGGAGTGTCATGAAGGAGATTATCTGACAGGCCAGGCTCGTTATCGCAACCGAACACTTCGTGCACTCGCGGGCGGCGGAAATCAACGTCGGCGAGCACTACCCGGTGGTCAACCGCACTCATGGCCCAGGCCAGGTTGCACGATGTAGTGGTTTTGCCCTCACCTTGATTCGGGCTGGTAATTAGCAACGAAGTTATCCGGCGACCAAGTAAAGCGAACTCGACTGCTGTTCGGACCTTCTGGTACCCGTCAGCGACTGGTGTAGCCGTTTCAGTCATGGTGGCCAAGGCTATGTCCGTTGAATTGAACTCTCGTCCGGGCTTCGGGATGATGCCAAGAAGTGGGGCTCCAGTAACGTTTACGTCGTCACCTGATTTGATCGAGCGGTCTAGGTTGTCGATGAGGACAGCTAAACCGGCGCCGAGAATCATGCCAACCATTCCAGCTAATGCCAAGTTTCGAGAAAGGGGAGCGTTGGATGAACCGAGCGGCTCGCCGGCAACCTGGACGACTCGAGCGGTGCCTGTTCGAGCCAGCTCGGTTTCTAGCTGGAGTCTCGTTACGTTTCCGGCAATAGTCGAGATCCGAGCGTCAATCAGTTCGAGCTCGACTTCAAGGTCAGATTTTAGCCGATTGATCTGATTTTCTAGTCGTACTTGTTGAGTCTCGCTAGTGGCGTTGGCCAGCTGATCCTCTAGTTGGTCGAGAGGATCGCGTACCTCTTGTCGGTCTTCTCGCAACTGACGCAAGTCGGCTTCGAGTCCTTCAGTCGCCGCTCCAATGCTGTCGGCTGCTTCTTGTTGCTTGGTCGACACATAGACTTCGGCCCACGTATTGGCAAAGAGTTGAGCATTCAGACTAGTGCTGGCGGTCGAGGTGAACGACAGTAAATCGGAGTTGTCACTTTGATCGATCCTCATATCGGGGGTAATGCCACCAAGTGCGGTGGTGACGCCGTCCCTGACCTGATCGCCCTGGGCGATATTTATTTCGTTGGCCAAACCTCGATCAAGGAACCAGGGCGAACTCTCACCTTGAATAGCTCGTTGAGCTGCTGAGTCGGCCAAAAGGACCTGGGCCGTCGCGGTAAACCGCGGGGCCCGGGTCGACGTATACAACGTAGCGAGACCTAGCATTAGTGCTATTGGCAAAACAAACCACGGCCACCGGCGGAGGAAAATCCGAAAGTAGTCGCTGATTTCGAGGTCTTCTATCTCTGGCGATATTTGGGCCATTAGTCACCCATCTTGGCTTGTCTAGCCGTTGGAGGAAGGTTCGCTTGAGTCTGCGTCGGCGGTGGTTGGGGCTTCGGCAGCTGCCAGTTTGGCTCGTGAACGATCCCTTAGATCAATTACAACATCATAGTCGTCGCCGCTCCCAGATCCAGAAGCCTCCGTGGAGGATCCTCCGTCGATTCCATCGGTTGGAAGTGATGGTCGACGCATAAGTCGCAAAGGCAGAAGGGCCAACGTGACGACAATTTGCTCGGCGGTCGCCAGCAGAATCCGAAGGTCGAGGCCGATATTCCAGTTCTCCACGTAGTGAAGATCTAGGCGTCGGTAGGCATTAAACGCTGCGTTCGAGCGCGCTTCGACCTGCCATAATCCAGTGATTCCAGGCCTAACTCGGAACCGTTCTCGAAGTTCCTCGTCGAATGCATCCTGTTCCTCTTGGAGGGCGGGGCGAGGGCCGACAAGGCTCATGTCTCCCTTCAAGACGTTGAACAGCTGAGGGAGTTCATCGATTGATGTCTCCCGAATCAGTTTTCCGACCCGGGTTACTCGAGGGTCGTTGGACAACTTGAAAAGGGGACCGCTTCGTTCGTTCTGTTCGGCCAGCGCGGCTTTCAGCTCTTCTGCGTTGGTCACCATCGACCGGAATTTGTGCATTGGGAATTGTTGGCCTCGGCGGCCGGCCCGCTCGGCTGAGTAGGTAATTGGTCCGCGATCCTCGATCCAAATAGCGAGGGCAGTTAACGCCATAATTGGAGACGCCAGAATAATGGCGATAATTGACCCGACAATATCGATTGATCGTTTAGCGAACGATTGCCAGGCCCCAGGCTCGCTTCGACTCATTACGATCAGCGGCTCATGAGAAAGCGACCGAACTTCGAACCGCCCTTCCCACATGCGGCTAACACCGGTGGTTAAATGGACGTCGTAACCTGACCCGAAGAGTTCTCGGGTGATATTTCGAAACTGTTCGCCTCGGAAACCTGTGGCGGTAACGATGGCACCGCTGACCTCGTGCTGGTGCATTAGTTCGATGAGGCGACCGGTTGGCCCAATCCAGTGCTCAGCTAGGCCACTGCGCTCGGCTACTCCCAAGTTGCCGACCACACCACACAGATGGAACCGAGCCTCTGGGTGGTCGTTGATTAGCTCGGCTAGTTCTTTTGCCTCGTGCCCTGCGCCGACAATGACTACTCGTTTGGGGACCGTTGTGCTTGGGAGCTCAGTCCCGAGTGATCGCACTAGACCGCGCAGGAGAGTCCGGGCGACGAAAACAGTGACTCCGCCAACGGTTAGTTCCCAGGCGCCGATCATCCAGTCCAGAAAGGCCGACGCTACTGCTACTGATGCGGCGCCGCCGACGACAGCGACGAAGACTCGAGAGATCTCGTCGGTGCGTGGAAGGGTTGGTCGGTCCTCATATAGACCTCGTCGTTCCATCGCCAACAAGGTGATGGCAGTCCCGACGAGCGTGAGGGCTAGAGACCGCTCGTTGCTTCGAACTTGTTCGATCGTGATATTGCTGAACAGAAGTACAGCAGACCAACCCAGAGCGACAACAATGAGGTCCAAAAGGAATTGGACAGCTGTCGGAGACGATCCTCTTTTTCTAGTTTTTAGAAACGACACCGTTCGCGACCTTCCGTCACTGCAACACTCATTTTTAGCAGGTCAAGCCTACCTATAAGTGCTCTCACCAAGATGTGGGATGATCTGCCTAGTAGGCAAAAAGTGAACCTTGGCTCACCTGGCCAAAGTGCGTTGCCTTAATTCTCTGATTCAGCCTATTGGCAGTAGGGAGTCATCGTTGTTTGCGTTTGGATTTGGTGCCGATTCGAACCGCTGATGTGATGTCGGTGCTGGTTTAAGTGTCCGACTGTTCAAGCGTCTCACTCTCGATGATGGAACTATCCGCCAGCTCAGCACCATCAAATGCGTCGATGTCGAAAAGCGTTTCAAGCTCTACTGTCTCGGCTAGTAAGGGGTCGTGGTCGTCGCCGATCCGTGTTCCAAATAGCGAGCCGCCTGAATCTTCGACCGGCACGCCAAGTGGCCTAGCTATCGGCTTGGCGATTGGCTCTGGCTTCGGTTCAGCAGTTTTCGCTCGAGCCGGAAACGGCTGATCATGCTTTTTCCAAAACTGCAACCGCTGTAGCAACGGCTCCGTTTTCTGGGAGTTGTATCGGTCAGCGCTGTCGGTATCGCTGAGAATGCCACGGTTTTGATCTTGAGCTTCGTTTGGTTGAAGCGCTGGGTCCGGCGGAGCTTTGTCGAACACATTACTATCAACGTAAGCATCGGAAGATTCATCTCGAAGATCTATGTCTTGTTCCTCAATAGCTGCGAGCTCGTCCGCGTCGCTGTCGTCGATCTGGGCATCTTTGTTGTTGGCATCGAGCGTGGCGTGGTCGTCGGCTGGGGGTTCGGTATTGTCTTCGAATTGGTCGATCGCGTCGGTATCGCTGTCTTGGTGGGCTAGGTCTGAGTCACCGGGCTGGCCATCGCTGGCTTCGACCTGGTAGACGTCGCTTGCATCGCCGAGGTCGGTGTCGTATTCGATTCGATCGACATCGTCGCTGTCACTATCATGTTCGGCTTCTAACGGTGTCTCGATCTCCGAGGAGAGCTCGCCAGCGGTCGGGTCGTCTTCAACAATCAGTGGACCAACGTCTAGTTGTTCTAGGTGTCGGCTTTCTGAGGGGCTATTTCCGTTGTTTGAGGCGTCGGTCGGAGCGATCGGCGTCCGTTCGGCGGAAAGTAAAACCGGTTCTTCGATGAAGCAAATGCCGATGATTGGCGTTCCGGTTTTGCTCAGGTTTCTGACGGCCTGGCGAACAATGGCCTCCGAGCACGCTGATCGTCGCGCTAGGATCACGACGCAATCTGCGGTGCACGCTGGTACAAGTTCTTCGCTGTCGCCGACTGCGGAGCCGCCCGACATAATTACCCGGTCGCTGTTGTCGCCAAGATAACGAATCGTCTCAGTCAACCTGGGAGAAAGATACGGACTGCTAGCGGTTTGAGCCGGTCGGCCCGAGGGCAGGTAAAGCAGCGAGCTCCCGATTTCGCCGCTTCGAAGTAGTGCCTCTCGAACCGAGGACTGTTTAGTGATGACATCGTAGAAACCAACCGGGTGTTCTGGTTGGTCGGGCGGCCGTAGGCTTTCGAACGACGGATTGAACCCAAGGTCAACGGCAACCGTTCGATACCCGATGGCTGAGTACGTGGACGCCAAACTCTTGGTGAAGTTCTCTCGTTGAGACTCGGCTCCGATGTCAGCCACGAATATCGAGCTTGCTTGGGAATTGAGTAGCGCCAGCTCGATCGATCCAACCAGCGATCGGTAGTCGTTGTCATCGGCGATTATGTTATGCCAGCCGCTTAGCAGTTCAGGATTGACTGTCGACCGTAGAACCTTCGAGGTTCGATCAAGGCTTCCTAAGCTCTGAATGCCTATTTCGTCCAGAAGTTCTTGGGATGGGCGCCATTCAATAACGTTCTTAAAGACCAGTGGCGCTAGTACGAGTGCGAACGTTGAAATTCCGACGAGTAATGCACCAAGAAAGTGGCCGGTCTGGATTGCTTGATATAGGGCAATGGCGCAGCCACCGGCCGCTAGCGCAAGTGCCCCAATCGAAACTCGATAGGCGCGAACCAGGGCGCTGAAGCCCTTGCTCATTTTCGCTTTCCGCGACCATAACAGATCTATCTGTCGCCCGATTCCCATGGTTACCTTCCGTCGAATTCCGGTTGCCCGGGTGATAGCTCGAATCGAGTTTGGCGGAGTGTCGCAAACTAGTGGTGCTTGATGTCTGCTGTGACGCGGCGCTCGCTCGTGGTGTTCGGCGCCTCGCTCATCGGTTCGTTTGCCTACTGCGAAACGAACACTAGATACAGGAACTTGTCGCCTTATCCGCATCTTAGTCAACTTGCCCCGGCGAAGACAGCAATCGAAGGCCGAGAAAGTAGTTTCGGTGCTGCACCTTTGGCGTTCGGCGCTTCCGGTTCGCTGAAAGATGTATGGTCGAGCAACTCGAGAACCGATAGGGGAAATCGGTGCTTGATGGTGGTGATTGATCTACCGACAGCATTCGAACCGGCATCGGCGGTACGGTAGCGACCGTGATTGATCATTCTTTTTGGGCTCAGCAAAGAGTGTTGGTGACAGGCCACACCGGATTTAAAGGTTCGTGGCTCTCGCTCTGGTTGGAGAGCCTCGGCGCTCAAGTAACGGGGTTGGCTCTAGCTCCAACCACTCCGTCGCTGTTTGAGCAGGCGTCGGTCGATTCCGGAATCACTTCGGTAATCGGCACCATCAACGATGCCGAAACTGTCGAACGGGTTGTGGCCCAGACCGAACCAACAATTGTTCTACACTTGGCGGCGCAAGCAATTGTGAGAGCGTCTTATGACGATCCAGCCGCCACGTTCCTGACCAACGTCGTTGGCACCGCCAACGTGCTAAACGCCTGCCGTGGCCATGAGGGCGTCAAAGCCATCGTCAGTGTGACTAGCGACAAGTGCTACGAGAATCGAGAGTGGGATTGGGGTTACCGAGAATCGGAGCCGATGGGTGGGCATGACCCCTACTCAGCCAGCAAAGGGTGCGCGGAGCTTGTGACCGCGGCGATGCGGCGATCCTATTTTGATGCAGCTGACACAGCGATGGTTGGCTCGGCCCGCGCTGGCAACGTGATCGGTGGCGGGGACTGGGCCGAAAATCGTCTTCTACCCGACATCGTGAGAGCCTTCAGTCAAGGTGAGGAAGTTGTAATTCGAAGCCCCGAGGCCGTGAGACCGTGGCAGCACGTTCTTGAACCACTCTCGGGCTATTTGTTGCTGGCCCAAGAATTGGCGTCTACCACAACGTCACGAGCAGCTGAGTTGGCTACCGGATGGAACTTCGGTCCGGCCGACACTGACGCTAGGCCAGTGGAGTGGATTGTGGAACGAATGGCCTCCAGGTGGGGCCCAGAAACGTCGTGGAGGGTGGAGCGAGGTGGGCCTCATGAAGCGACCATGCTGAAGCTCGATTGTTCTAAGGCCCGTAACCAGTTGCATTGGGAGCCTCGACTTGAACTGGACGAAACTCTTGATTGGCTAGTCGACTGGTACAAGGCTGAACAAGCTGGTAGCGATATGCGGGCGTTTACACTGGCTCAAATACAAGCCTTTGATGCATTGAGTCCGTCTGCTTGAACTCTCAATGTCAACAGGTACGCCATTTAGTGGGCTCCCGCAGCGGGCTGGATGCCTCAAAACGCTTGTGGTAGAAAATTGGGTAGAAATACCCTACTAGTACTCACGTGCGCTGAGGATGTGGCCAATTCAACATGGTTCCGGTTGGAGCGGAAAATCTCTTAGTGGAATGAACGATTTCTTGAAGAATATGAGTTACTCTAAGATCCGGGTAGAGGAGAAGGTTGGACAGCCAGTTGGTCCAGCTGTCGATTTGGTAGACATGTGTCTTCCATGTCGAATCCGAAGCTCCGCATTAATTTGTTGCATCTAGGTAGGTAAGTCTAGGTAAGTAAGCACGTATGAAGCCAGGGCAGACAGGTAGTAAGTGACAAACCTCGACGTACAACTTCGTGACGAGATAAGCGTTTCTAGCGAATCTCTTCATCAACCGCTGTCGCCTCCGACGGTGCTTCGTTCTAGACCATCGTTCTACGCGGGGTATGGCAAGCGTCCGTTTGACATTGCACTCTCGCTTCTCGGTCTTATTGTTCTGTCGCCACTTCTCCTGTTACTCGCAATCTTGGTGCGCGTGATGCTGGGCAAAGGCGGCATCATTTACCATCAAAAACGTGTTGGACGACACGGCCAGCCGTTCTCGATTCTTAAGTTTCGATCTATGAAGCCTGATCGTCGAACGGGCGGGCAGCCATACATCGGCCCGGAACGTCGAAAGACTCACAAGTCCTCGAACGATCCAAGGCATCGCCCGTTTGGCCGGTTCATCCGGGCTAGTAGCCTCGATGAGCTACCTCAGCTGTTCAATGTATTGCGGGGCGACATGAGCCTTATCGGGCCTCGTCCTGAGCTGGTTCATGTGGCCGAGCAACAGGGATTCCTCATCCACCCCCGTCACCTGACAAGACCGGGCATCACGGGCAGCTTCCAAGTGTCGAAGCTAAGAGACGGAAACAAGATCGCTGCTGGCTTGCATTTAGACGTTGGGTATGTGGCTGATGTACGGCTAAGCCAGGACGTCAAAATTTTGGTCAAGACGGTTGGAGTGCTCGCTAACGCTCGAGGCTGATAGGGTCAGGAACAAGTGAGAGTTCTCTTTGTTTGTACCGCCAATATCTGTCGTAGTCCCGCCGCTGAAGCTCTCGCTCGAGCCCAGTTCGGTGAACAAGGTCGTGCATTTCGATCCGCCGGATTTCTCATTCCCGACCAGCCTTGTCCAGACCATATGATCACAAGCTTGGCTGAGCTAGGCGTTGATGTTTCCCAACATCGTTCCTATCAGCTCAACGAACCGAGCTTAGAAGCAGCCGACATTGTGTTGACCATGGAAGGCAAACACGTTCAAGACGCAACCCTGATTGCTCCTGATACCTTTCACAAGATCTTTCCGCTTAAGCAAGCGGCGTCCATTTTGTCAGATTGGTCGACGGTTTCTGTCGAGAACTTTCTGGCTGAGGCCAACCAATCCCGAGACCCTCGACAGTACCTGGACAATCGTTGGGATGTCGCCGACCCTTACGGCGGAAAACTAAAAGGCTACAAAAAGGCCGTTCAGGAGATCAGATCGTTGGTCGACGGAACGCTAAGCCGACTTAGCTAAATTTTCGTCGATTCGATCTTCACGGTTGCCCGGTCACTGCCGTTCTGAGAACCTACTTCGTTCGGGCCAGGTCAGATGGCTGTTGAGAAAGTAATTACCTACCGTAGCGGCCGCAATTCCTACCGTTAATGGCAGCCAACCAACAGCAGTCGACCACACCGGCGCGTCCGGATTTGTCGACAAGTACGATGTGACACCAGCTTGAACCAAGAGTCCCTGAGCGCTGACTAGATGAAACAGCACGAGTCCTCGAATCGACTCGCCAGTTGTACTATGCCGCTTGGACGAAAAAGTTAGACCGTTGTTGAATACGTAGTTCCACACAACGCTGAGTTCGAAAGCCAAGAGGGCGGCAAGGTTGGGCTCGACGGCCGACTCGAGAAATTGGCTGCTGGCCAACCGGATACACAACCCCGTCAGGCCAACCAGAGCGTATGCGGTAAATGTGGCGGAGACGAAGCGTCCAGCGGTCAACTCGATTAACGCCAACAGATAAGACGCCAAGACAGAGCCGGTCAATTTGGTCGAACCTCGGACTCTGCTCCTGAACTCATAGGCCACTTCGCTGACCGACGGCCTATCGCCGCGGGCAACGAATTCAAGGAGAATCTTGAACCCTCGGGGGTTAACGTGAGCGACCGTTCGCTGGTAGTAATCTTGCGACAGGGCAAAGTAGCCACTCATTGGATCCGAAACCGGGATGCCAAGCAAGATTTTTGCCATCTGGGCACCTGCGAATGAAATTGCCAATCGATGTTTGGAGAAATCTCCGTAGCTGCCACCGTCGGCGTTACGTGACCCGACGCTAATATCAGAACCAGCTTGGATCGCTTCGATTAGGGCTGGGAGCTTGCGTTCATCGTGTTGTAGATCGGCGTCCATCACGACTAATACTTGACCTTGAGCGACGCTCATACCGGCTAGCACAGCAGATGAGAGCCCTTTCTCGGTCACTCGCCGTATTACGTTAATCGTTGAGTTCCGTGCCGTCGAAGCGTCAGAGACGGCGCTAGCAACTCGCCAGGTCTCATCCGGTGAGTCATCATCAACGATCAGGATTTCATGATCGATCTCACAAAGAGCCGTTTGAATCCGACCGACAACATCTTCGATGTTCTCAGCTTCGTTGTAGGTTGGCAGAATTACTGAAGCGACCGGTTGCGCGCTGTTCTCGGATTTCCGGCGTTCCGGCCCTATCCAGTCGGCAGCTCGGACCTCGCGATCATCCGAGCGGGTTGCCGCGGGTTCGCCTATTCCCGTCGGGGGCGACAACCTTGAATCTTGGCTATGCGTAGACATCGCCGGCTGAAATCAAACGACGTTCGAGGTTCGCGGGATGAGGCCTCGGCGTTTGCTCCATTAGGTACTCTTCGGAGAATAGGACGACGATATGAGCCGAATGCCGTTATGCAGTTGAACGAAGCGCGAGCTGAGTTTGGAAAAGCCTACCGGGTAGCGGTAATGAGTTGAGAAATCCCGCCCGAAAGTTGCCGACGATCAACGTCGGATAGTCCGGCCTGGGACAGCATTCTAAGCATTTCCTGCGGCTCGGGCAGGTACGAGACAGATTTGGGCAGGTAGGCGTAGGCTCGGCCGTCGGAGAGCAAACCACCGACTTTGGGAACGATCCGGTTGAAATACAGACCGTGACCAAACCGAACGACGGCGTTGTCGGGTTGAGAAACATCGAGCAAAGCGATTCTGCCTCCAGGACGGACAACGCGAGCTAGCTCGGCAAAAAAGGGTTCGAGCGACACGAGGTTACGAAGGGCAAAGCCACAGACAGCACCATCGATTCCGGCATCCTTAATCGGTAGCCTGAGCAGGTCTCCCTGGACCAGGGGAGCGCCGGTCCGGGCTGCGTCGAGCATGCCAAACGACAGGTCAACACCGACAGGCTGATAGCCGTCGCTCTCAAGCGAGCGACAGAAGTCGCCAGTTCCACAGGCGAGGTCAAGAACCGATGAGCCTCGAGCTAGATTGAGCGAAGCTTGTGCCTTTCGTCGCCAGGCAACGTCAAGTCGCATAGTCATGATGCGGTTCACCAGGTCGTAGCGAGGCGCGATGGTGTCAAACATCTGTTGGACGGCAGCCCGTTTCTCGTCACCTTCTGGAAGTTTGTCGACCGGCATGTTGCTCATGGCAGACGTTGTTCGTTGCAGCTTTTTCTCATTGCAACTCACTTTACGGCCAATCCTAGTTTTGGGGCGGATCGGGCTAGCTGTCGCGACCCGGGAGACCTGACTCAAACCAGATTCTCTGGTAGTCCCGAGAGTTGCGGTGTAGCACCGCAGCTGCCAATGCGAGAGGAAAGACGACTGCGTTCAGCGCGAACAAAAAGCCAACGTAAGACGAACCGCTGAATGGGCTTCCGGCTATGCCCAGTACCGAGAATAGTAAGATAACGAGTCGGAGGATCGCCTTGATAGCTGCGGCTCCGGCGAACAACATGTAGCCCCATCTCTTGTTACTGGCTGTTCCGAATGCCCCGCCGGCTAGAGCGAGCCCTAGGAGTAAGAACAAGTAGCCGAAACTGGAACTGCCCGAGGCGGTCACACAGAAAAATGCCATCAAGTAGCCGAGGAAAACAGCTGATTGAAGGACTTGCGGATGTGAGCGGTCAAGCCACTGATACATCTAGTCAGTATGGTCGATTTGGTAAGCAGTGCGGCTGTTTCGCCGGAATATTCTCGTTCTTGAGCTAGATTTCCGAGCCGCGGTCACCGGTCTTTAACGTCACCGCCGTCGCGGAATCGTTGGCGCTGGCTGCGAGCTGGCCGCACGCGGCATCGATGTCAGTGCCTCGATTAGCTCGCACGGTTGCGTTCACCCCTTTCGATTGAAGACGTTGAACGAACGATCTAATTCGTTCGGGGGACGAACCCACTGTTGGCCAGCCCGGGGTTGGGTTGAGCGGTATTAGATTCACGTGGGCTCGAGCGGCTAAAGCGACTTCGATCAGCTCGTCAGCGTCGGCATCAGAGTCATTGACGTCGCTAATCATTGCCCACTCAAACGAAACCCGTCGACCAGTAATTTCGCGAAAGTTTCGGCTGGCTTCGATGAGGCTAGCGATGGGATGTAGCTTATTGACCGGCACCAACTCGGTCCGTAGGCCATCGTTGGCTGCGTGTAGCGAGACTGCTAGCCCGATTTGAAGCCCCTCGGTTGCGAGTCGTTCGATTTGGGGGACTAGCCCAATGGTTGACACAGTGATGTGGCGGGCGCCGATTCCGAAGTCGGACGTAATCCGGTGTAACGACTGGGCCAACCGATCGTAGTTAGCAAGCGGCTCGCCCATACCCATGAAGACAACGTTGGAAAGTCGGCGTGGATGGGCCGCCTTTCGAGCGGCAGCAATTTGTTCAAGAATCTCACCTACGGACAAGTTCCGATCAAATCCGGCTTGGCCAGTGGCGCAAAATCCGCATGCCATTGCGCAACCAGCTTGCGATGAAACACAGACCGTCGATCGTCCGGGGTAATGCATTAAGACGGTCTCGATATTGGTGTTGTCGGGCAGACCCCAAAGCCATTTGACGGTACGGTCGTCACTAGTCCGTTGCTCCGACAGAAGACTCAGAGCAGGCTCGAAGGATGAAGCGAGATCAGCCCGGAGCGCCTTCGGTAGATCGGTCACGGCCTGCAGATCGTCGTTCCGCTCGTACAGACCCCGCCAGATCTGGTCGACGCGGAATGAGGGTTGTCCACTCAGCAGCTCGGCATAGTGCGCCTGATCTGGAGTCCAAGGTGATCGACAGTTAGCCGGAAGACGGGACACCGCTTGAGATTCGCCGCTCGACGTTTTCTCGACCTCGGAGATCTTGGCTGAGCTTTCTGGCGCTCCTTGTAAGTCCTTAGTCATTGGCTTCACCCAAAGTCGATCCTGGATTTGCTCCTCGAACAACTGAACGGGACCAGGCTCGGTCGGTTCGGTGATGGGTGAAACCCAACCGATGGTACGTCCGTAGCGCCGGTTCATTCGTAGCCTCGACGTAGAGCATTCCGACGGTTAAACCTTGCTGAACTAACCAGTCAAGTCCGGCGTTTGTCATTGGTCGACCGAGCCCTTGCCCGTGATAGCGAGGATCGACACCGATTGCGTATATCTCACCTAGGTCAGGCTGGCCGGCTCGACCGCGGTGAATTTTGGTCCAACAGAAACCGGCTAGAACCTCCGAGTGCTCTGGGTCGTCATAGAGACGAACACCGTCGGCGTTGAACCAGGGTTGGCCCATCGCTACCAACAGATCGTCTCGTGTCATTCCTCCCTGATCGGGGTGGTCGGCGAACGCTCGGTTGTTAACAGCGATAAGGGCGTCGACATCTCGATCGGGGTCGAAACTTCGAGTAACTAGATTAGCTGTTGGTCTTGTCTCGACCGGTAGTGGTAGTTCACATCGAAGTTGATGCAAGCCCCGCAGTGGTGCGAATCCGTTCGATTCCGCTACCGCTCTATGCCAGCCAGTTTCGGGGTGAGCCCAGAGTTCAATGACCTCAATCGGCGGATCGGAGCTACCACGATCTGGTGACTCGTTGTTGGTTGATCTTTGGTCTGATGCTTCGATGTCCAGGGCATTCAGTAGATTCTGGAACAGTTCGGTTATCGGATCTTCCAGGTCTTTTGCCGGCGTCAGGTTGCCAAACAACGAAGGGTTGCTGAAGTCAGTCGGTGAACCGCTGGGGGATAGCGGTTCGTCATCGGGCAGAAGGAGTCCGCTGAGCTGTAGGCGGCCGCGGTCTACCGACCCAGCGAGAATTCCAATACAAGTATCGCCAGCGATGGCAAGCGCAGCGCGAAACGATGGGTCGGAAGCGAAGCTGCCATCAAATCGGTCATCGGCCAGCGACGGAACTACTGCGTCAGATAGCAGCTGTCGCGCCATTGTTTGAACTCGGACGCGAAGCGGTGGGGTGATCGGGCTATCAGTGTTCGCACCGACGGCCCAAATATGGGCCCGCTTATGTTCAGACAGACTCATTAGTTACTTGTAGCAAAGTTTCCGTGTAAAGCTGCGAGGCGTAGATTGATAGATGTCGGATTGGAACGTAGCAACGCTATGCCAGACCGGGCTAAACCCTCCTTGGGAAGCCAGGCTAAGGTGCGCTCAAGATGCAAGGTGCCATAGCTTACAACGCGAATACAGAACGAGAATGTCCGATTACCGGAAGAGAAATCTGTGGCAAAACCAAGATCCCCAAAAGGCCGAGCCCGTCGAACGCACGAGCTACTCGGCGAGGAATATCCTGACGCTATTTGCGAGCTTGACCACAGCAGCCCGTTCCAATTGTTGGTGGCAACAATTCTGTCGGCTCAAGCGACCGACGTCGGTGTCAATAAGGTCACACCGGGATTGTTCCGAAGATTTCCCGATGCCGAGTCGCTCGCTGGTGCCGACCTAGAGGAAGTCGAAGGGTTAATCGGATCCCTCGGGCTATTCAGAAACAAGTCGAAGAGTATTGTCAAATGTGCAGGTCAATTACTTGAGCGGCACAACGGACAAGTTCCCGAGAAAATGTCTGACCTGGTGGCTTTGGCTGGGGTGGGCCGCAAAACGGCCAACGTGGTCCGAAGCGTCGCTCTAGGGCTTCCAGGACTACCAGTCGACACTCATGTCTTACGGTTGTCACGGCTACTCGACATAGTCGAAGAAACCGATCCGGTGAAAGTCGAGATGCTGCTCAACCCGATGATCCCGGCTGACGAGCGAGGTCAATTCAGCCTTCGGATGATTCTTCACGGCCGCAGGGTTTGTGTAGCTCGACGACCGGATTGTGCGAACTGTGTGCTCGCCAATTTATGTCCGTCTTCTCAGCTCTAAAGGCTTGGATTTAGCTCTGCACTCTTAAATCCAAAGTCCTTCAATCTTTTTGATTTATATCCACCCTATGGGTAGGACCTCAATCTAATATTTAACTCAACCAGGTTCCCGCCACCTGGTAGCAGCGAACACGGGGATCCGCCGCCCCGTATCGTGCCGTCGGCGCCTCCAAGGAGGCGCCGACGTTGTTTTTCGGCCACATGAACCCACTGCCAACGCCGTGTTGCCGAACTTGGGTCACTAGAGGTAGTGCCTAACGCTGTGACACGCCCGTTCCGTATTTAGGCTATAACCAGACCCAACCGCGGTCGCTATATGTGGTTGTCGGCGAATGTTTATTGTTCTCTATTCAGGTTGAACGCTACCGAACTTGCGCTCGACGAAGTAGCTGGTTCAGCCTCCGCACCGACATCTGCAGCTGACGCTCGATCTCCAGCGCTTCAGGCCCAAGCTCGTCTTCTTCACCGGCCGATCGAGCAACATCGCCCAACCGCTCCGTTAGGTCATCAAGGCTGGTGGCGAGAGAGCTTAGGGAGTTGATGTCGAGCGTCACATCAGACAGCCTACTGGGCGAACCCTCGCTGCTAGCCGTGAACTAAGGCTCCGTCATCGCAAATATGGACAAACGGTACAAGGCTAGGCCCGCTACCGTTGTTGAGTAGCGACAGCTGGCTGGCATGGCACAAACGGCAACTGGCCGCCGTACTTACGAGATGATTTCCAGTGATGAAGGGATAATAAGACCGAAGTGTTGCAACGTCTAGATCTCCGAGGTGTGGACTACATCCTCACCAAACCAAGACCGGCTGTCGCCAACAGGGTGCCGGTCGATCAGGCCAAAACTGTTGTGTTGCCGAGACCTGAGATAGCGGGAGAGGCGCCTCGCTCCGCAGTTAAAGAGATAATCGAGGCCGTTAAGGCCAGGGGCGACGCCGCGTTGCTGGACTATACGAAGACCTTTGATGGCGTCGCACTTGACCAGCTAAGAGTTGACCCTTCGGCGCTGCAAGATGCAGTCGACAAATTGCCGAGCGAGCTTCGTCTGGCGATGGAAGCAGCTATCGAACGAATCGAGCTGTTTCACCACCACCAGCTGCGAGAGCCAGCAATTGTTGAGACCGACGGTGTTCGAGTCGAGGCCTACCAAAAGCCGGTTGGACGGGCGGGGCTGTATGTTCCGGGCGGTCGAGCCGAGTATCCGTCAACGGTACTAATGACCGCGGTTCCAGCCCGAGTAGCCGGGGTCGCAGACATCGCGCTTTGTGTGCCGCCGAATCGAGCTAACGGAGGGGTAGCCCCTTCGGTTCTTGCTGCGGCTCATCTGTCAGGAGTCTCTGAGGTCTTTGCTGTTGGCGGGGCCCAGGCGGTTGCCGCTATGGCCTACGGAACCGAGTCGATTTCCCCGGTAGACGTTATCGCTGGCCCCGGCAATATTTATGTTGCTCTGGCTAAACAAGAGGTTGCCGGTGATGTAGGAATTGCAGCTGCCTTTGCCGGTCCCTCAGAAGTAGTGGTTGTCGCCGATGCAACGGCGAACCCAGACTTCGCTGCCATTGATGTGATCGTTCAGGCTGAACACGGTCCGGACGGCTTGGCGTGGCTTGTAACTTGGGATGAAGACGTTGCTAACTCTGTCTGTGCTGCCGGCGATCGGATCCTGGCGTCGGCAGAGCGGGCTGACGACGTGCGGGCAACTCTGGCTGAGGGCGGGTACGTAGCTCTCGTTGATGGTCCCGATCAAGCTATTCAGGTGGTAAACGCAATTGCTCCGGAGCACCTCGAGTTGCAATGCGAAAATGCCGATCAGTTAGCTCGTTCTGTCGATAATGCTGGCGCGATTTTCTGTGGTCATACATCGCCTGCTTCTCTCGGGGATTATGTCGCCGGTCCTAGTCATGTGCTTCCAACGTTTGGATCAGCTCGCTTTTCCAGTGCGTTAACAGTGACTGATTTTCTGAAAGATCATCACATCGTGACTGCATCGCCTGAGGGGCTATCGAAACTAGGACCCCACGTTGTTGCTTTGGCCGACCAAGAAGGGTTAGCGGCTCATGCCCAATCGATTCGACTCCGCACTGACCAAACAAGCTAAGTCACGACTACAGGTCGGGTGCTAGGGGGCCGAATCAGGCCCTAAGGTCGGGTACTCGGGGGCAAGTGACGACTCAAGGTCGAGTATTCGGGAACAAGTATGGAAGAGGAGTTTATGGCACGCCCAAGAGTTCGGGATGATCTGTCTGACCTGGTTGGTTATCACTCGCCCCAAGTCAACGTCGATGTCCGGTTGAACACCAACGAGGCGCCGGCGGGTCCACCGCCAGAGTTCGCTGAGGCGTTGGCAGGGCTCATCGCGTCCAACGACTGGAATCGGTACCCCGATCGGTCGGCTAGGACCCTGCGCACCGCATTGGGTAGGCGATTCGGGCTAGGGGTCGAAGAGGTGTTTTGCGCCAACGGTTCCAACGAGGTTCTTCAAACGGTGTTGCTTACCTTTGCTGGTGCTGGCCGAACGACGCTGACCTTCGAGCCGACCTACGCTTTGCACTCTCACCTGAGTCGAATCAGTGGGGCCACCAACATCATGGTGGATAGGTCGTCTGACTTTACGTTGGACATCGATGACGCAGTTCGAGCTGTTGCTGAGAACGAGCCAGCGGTTACGTTTATTTGCTCGCCGAACAATCCAACTGGATTGGTAGAATCCCGAGACAATGTCGTACGGCTTCTCGGAGCAGTGTCGGCCGTTAACGGACTGCTAGTAATCGACGAAGCATACGGCGAGTTTTCGACCTGGTCAGCGGTCGATCTGCTAGCTGATGATGTTCCAGCCGTGGTGGTCAAAACTTACTCCAAGATGTGGGCTATGGCTGGCGCCCGGTTGGGGTATCTGCTCGGTCCAGCCTGGATAGTCGAGCGGCTGGAACAGGTCGTGCTGCCTTATCACCTCGATAGCTTGAAGCAAGCCGCTGGTCTGGTCGCCCTCGACTTTGTCGAAACCATGGACGCCAGGGTGGCCACGATTAAGACCGAACGAGAGCGACTTGAACAGGCCCTCGCCGATCTTGGATGTCAGGTCTGGCCATCGGGTGCCAACTTCATTTTGTTCCGACCGCGATCTGATGGCGATGACGCCGGGGCCGATCGGGGAATCGGGGAAGATGTCTGGCACCAGTTGGTGGAAAGCTCCGTACTAGTGCGCAACACATCGAGTTGGGACCGACTCGAAGGCTGTTTGCGAGTGACCGTTGGCACGGCCCAGGAGAATGATCAGTTTCTTTCGGCCATTGGGGCAATTTTGTCGAAAGGATAGATCGACCGAGCAGTGACGAATCGTCTCGGGTGGCAATGATCCAGGTTAAAAGGCTCTCATTGGTCGTTGATCGCGACATACTTGTTAGCAATGGCACGAACCAGCAGTCTGAACCGTTCAACTAAGGAAACAACTATCAGCGTCATGCTCGATCTTGATGGCGACGGAGTCACCGAGGTAAGCACCGGGATCCCGTTCTTCGATCACATGCTCGATCAACTCGGCAAACACGGCGGCTTTGACCTAACGGTAAAAGCTGAAGGTGATATCGAAATAGACGCCCATCACACGGTTGAAGACACCGCAATTGCTCTAGGCGAGGCCTTCGCTCAGGCCATTGGAGACAAGGTCGGTGTCCGCCGTTTTGCTAGTGGGTTGTATCCGCTTGATGAAGCCCTAGTCGAGGTTGCTCTTGATCTTTCCGGGCGCCCGTTTTTCGTTTGGAACGTTGAAATGCCCGAGGCCATAGCGTTGGGGTCTCCACCGTTCGACCCGTCGTTGGCCGAGCACGTGATGCAGAGTTTTGCAACCGCAGCTGGCCTGACGCTGCATGTTTCACTCAAGGATGGACGCAATGTGCATCACATCATTGAAGCTGCATTCAAAGGCCTAGCCCGCTGTCTGCGAGATGCGATCCGAATCGAAGACGCATCCGTTCCTTCGACCAAAGGCACGCTCACCCCTACCGTGGCAACCGTCGAGGAAACCTCAGTCGGCGAAGATTCCAAGTCGGCCAATGAAGCCTGACACAACCAACGTTGCTTCCGAACCGAGACTAGCGGTGCTTGACTATGGCATTGGCAACCTACGGTCGGCTCAGAAGGCCCTTGAGTATCTTGGTGCTGAGGCTCAGCTAACAGCTGATCCGGATGTAATTGAACAGGCCGATGGCGTGGTGCTACCTGGCGTTGGGGCCTTCGGTGCCTCGATCGAGGCCCTTCATCGGACCGGGTTATTCGAAGCGGCTATTGAAGTGGCCGAGCGCCAGCAACCGTTTCTTGGAATCTGCGTCGGTATGCAAATGATGTATGAAGGGTCCGACGAATCGCCGGAAACGGTCGGCTTGGGTCTACTTCCTGGTCGAGTGACCTGGCTGTCGGAATCGGTAAAGCGGCCCCAGATGCAGTGGAATCAGCTTTCGTGCACTGACCATCAGCTGGTCAAGGGTCTTGATGGCGAATGGGTGTATTTCGTCCATAGTCTTTCGCCCGACAGCTCAGATCCTCAGGTAATGGAAAACGCAATTGCGACGGCCAACTACGGCGGTACCGTCGTTGCCGCATCGGCGTCCAAAACTCAGCCGATCTACGCTACTCAGTTCCACCCTGAGAAGTCGGCAAAGTCTGGTTTGGCGCTACTAGCGAACTTCATCGACAGCTGCCGCCAAGAACACGCGAATTCAGAGGTGTAATTGTGAAGCTTTATCCTGCCATCGATCTGAAGGAAGGCCAGTGCGTAAGGCTCTACCAGGGCGACTACGATCAAAAGACTGTCTACGGCGACAATCCGGTGGCTCAAGCGCAGGCGTTCGTCGCCGAGGGAGCGAAAATTCTCCATTTGGTCGATCTCGATGCGGCCAAGACCGGAGAGCCAACAAATCGCTCGACCATAGCCGATGTCTGTAAAGCAGTCGATGTGCCAGTGCAAGTTGGCGGCGGGGTCCGAAGCGTCGCCTCAGCTGAAGCGCTATTTTCTGTTGGCGTCAGTCGAGTAGTAATCGGAACAGCCGCGGTTGAAAATCCGGAACTGGTTTCTGAACTAGCGTCATCAGGTCATCAAATAGTCGTCGGTATCGATTCGCGCAACGGCTACGCCGCCACCCACGGCTGGACCGAAGCATCGGATCTTTCGACCGCCGAGCTAGCGAACCGATTTGTCGAAGCTGGAGTGGCAGGTCTGGTCGTAACCGACATCGGCCGAGATGGAACGCAACAAGGCCCTGATGTGGAAGGGCTCTCAGCTCTGTTGGCGGCCACCCAAATTCCAGTGATCGCCTCCGGCGGCGTTGGCGCAGTGGCCGATCTCGTTGAGCTAGCCAAAATCGACATTTCGGATAGCGGCGGTTCAAGGCAGCTGGCTGGAGTAATCGTGGGTAGAGCGTTGTATGAAGGTTCGTTTGACGTGAAAGAAGCCCTGGCCGCTCTTGACTCAGCGGTCTTCAACGAAAATGACCGCGACTCAACCAAAGCAGGGGATTAGGTCATGCAGGTTGTGCGAGTAATACCGTGCCTTGATGTCGCCGATGGCCGAGTAGTCAAGGGCGTCAACTTTGTCGACCTGCGCGATGCCGGGGACCCAGTTGAGCTGGCCGCTGTCTACAACGAGCAGGGGGCGGACGAGCTTGTGTTCCTGGATATCGGGGCTACTCACGAAGGTCGAGATACGACGGTGGCAATGGCCGCAGCGGTTGCCGAGCAAGTGTTTATCCCGTTCACTATCGGTGGTGGTATCCGTTCGGTGGATGATGCTAGAAAGCTGTTGCGGGCCGGTGCGGATAAAGTGTCGATTAACTCCGCGGCGGTGGCACGACCAGAGCTGGTTACCGAGATTGCTGAGGAGTTCGGATCTCAATGTTGCGTCGTCGCTATTGATGGTCGGCGGAGTCCGGGGGCTACCGACTCAGGTTACGAAGTTTTCGTCGCCGGGGGCCGTACCGGCACCGGCCAGGATGTTGTTGGTTGGGCGTCTAGGGTGGCAGAGCTAGGAGCGGGAGAAATTCTGCTTACGTCGATGGATCGAGATGGAACCGGCGACGGCTTTGATCACGCAATGACTCAGGCCGTTACTGATGTCGTTAACGTGCCGGTAATTGCTTCTGGCGGTGTTGGCTCTGTCGCCGACCTTGCTGGTGGTGTGGTAAAGGGCGGGGCTGACGCGGTTCTGGCTGCCACCATTTTTCACTTTGGTCACGCATCGGTGGCCGACGCCAAGACCGCTTTACAATCGGCAGGCTTGACCGTCCGCCCGGGGTAGAGGTAGTACGCGAGTAACTAGCGGCTGGTCGCAAGTAGCTCAGAAGCAAAGTTCTCAACTGCGTTGGCGACGGCATCTCGATCGATCTGTCGGTTGAAAAAATGAGATGCCTCTTCTACCGGGCAGACTGTGGTGTTGATCCAATCGTTGGTTTGGTCGCCAACCGATTCTGCAGTTCGAAACTCATCCTCTGTTCCGGCAATGATCAAGGTCGGTTTGTCGGATGCCTTTGCCTTCATCTCATCGGCAGCGATGACTTGGAGAGGTGGTGCGACCGCTACCCAGCCAATGATTTGGGCGTCGTCGCACGAAAGCACCACATCAGCGCCGAACGAGTATCCAGCCAGGATGATTCTTCTATCGGCAACAGCTGTCTGGCTAGGATCGATATCGGCTGCTTCGCTGTCGGCGTCATGCGAGTCTAATTGGGCGACGAAATCGATTGCGGCCTGAACATCATGTTGCTCTCCCGTTCCGCCCCCGTGGGCTCCCTGTGACAGTCCGACCCCTCTGAAGTTGAATCGAACGGTCGACAATCCGGCGCTGACTAGGGCGTCGAAGACAACCTCAACAACTGGGTTGTGCATAGTGCCACCGTAGAGAGGGTGGGGATGAGCGACTACTGCTGCACCGCTCGCCTTCGAAGGTTGTCCGAGCTCAGCTTGGAGCTGTAGATCGTCGAAGCTGGCAATGACAACGTCGGATAGTGTTCGATTCGGCTCCACACTCACAGACGGTAGTGCGGCCGGGGCGAAGCGACACATCTGTCCCGAGGCGTTGGTATGGGCCGAGACCAGCCTCGGTCCTAATTCTCTAGCGCCAGGCTTCTAGCGCTCTCGTTGATAGAACTATTAGAACACGGACTCGATATCTTAGAGAGCTTAGGAACCGCAAACTTGGCCTAGGGCCAACGCTGATCTATTGGAGAACGAACGTGCCATCCGCAACCTCGCCAGCATCAAGCGAGAACCAGTCGACTCTCGATGAGTCAGTCAGCGAAAAAGCTGAGCGTTCTACCGATCCCGAGGCTACCGAAAGCGCGGCTGAAGAAACTGCCACTGAGGTTCAGCAAGAGGCCGAACAGTCTACGTCTGAAACTAAACAAGAGGGCTTTGAAAAAGGCAGTCAAAGCAGCGGCGGAAAACTTCCAATCAAGATGCTCAATGATCGTATTCTTGTTCAGCTGGAGGGCCCTGATGGGGAGCGAAAGTCCACTGGAGGGATTCTTATCCCGGCTACAGCCCAAGTTGGCAAGCGCCTCACATGGGCTGAAGTTGTTGCTGCCGGTCCAACCGTGCGGTCGATGGAGCTAGGGGATCGGGTGCTATTCAACCCGGAGGACCGCTACGAAGTCGAAGTGGGTGGGCATGACTACATAATTTTGCGCGAGCGCGACGTCCACGCGGTAGCAGCCCAGCGGCTCGACGACTCACATACGGGACTGTACCTGTAGCGGCCAAGGCTGATGCCGCCGGCAACCTAACAAGCCCATAAATGAGTAACGGCTCGATCCATCGCCCGTTAACCTGGTGGGATGCCTGAAGCTACACCTTTAACTGCAACCGAAGAACAGCTTGCTGCGGTTCTGTACAACGATGACGGACTGGTCCCAGCCATCGTTCAAGACGATTCGACCGGTGACGTACTAATGATGGCGTGGATGAACGCTGAAACGTTAGCGCTGACGTTGGCAGAGGGTCGAACTGTATTTTGGAGTCGCTCTCGCTCTGAAGTTTGGCGCAAGGGCGACACGTCAGGCGATCGTCAATGGGTTCGTGCCGCGGCCTACGACTGCGACGGTGACACCTTGTTGTTTCGGGTTGACCAAGAAGGCGATGGCGCCTGCCATACCGGCGCATACTCCTGCTTCTTTCGTAATTTCGGATAGGTCACAGCCGTGACGACGACACGAGCTGAGTTCCGAGCTTTGGCCGAAACCTATCGAGCCGTGCCCGTTCATCGCGAGCTCTTGGCCGATTTAGCCACACCGGTATCAGCGTTTCTTCGTTGTGTTGGCGACGAGCAGGGTTTCTGTCTTGAGTCAGTAGAGAATGGTGACCGTTGGAGCCGGTTTAGCTTCTTTGGTCGGAGACCGCACGCCACCCTGGTGGTGAACGGTCGTCACGTTTCGGTTCGTGGCTCTTTGCCCGACGACGAAATGCCAGTTGATCAGGGGGCGTTAGGCGCGCTAGAATATTTGCTCGCCAAATATAAGGCTCCGGAACTTCCGGATCTCCCTCCTCTAACGTCTGGTCTAGTCGGATATTTCGGCTACGACGTTGTTCGTGAAGTCGAGTCGCTTCCAAATCAGCCAACAGATGATGGTGGCTACCCCGACGCACTGCTGGACGTGATTGGCGAGCTAGCCGTCTTCGACCACTGGAGGCAGCGGGTCACGTTAATTGCCGTCGCCTTGCTACCTGTTGACGCCACGAGCGAGCAAATCGACGACGCCTACGACGATGCGATCAAAAGACTCGATGGGTTGGCCACCGACGGAGCCCGCCCTCTGAGCGAACCAATGTTGGAACCTCCTAAGCTCGGGCCGGTCGGCGGAGTCGATCAGGAACTACGTCAGCCGCTCAACTCAGATGACTATATGAGGGCAGTCGAGGTAGCAAAAGAGCACATTCGGGCTGGCGACATCTTTCAGGTTGTTCTGGCTAAACGGTTCGATTTCGAACTCAAGGCTGAGCCTTACGATGTGTACCGGGCCCTGCGCCAATTGAACCCGAGCCCCTACATGTACTTCATACGGCACCCTGAACTGACCTTGGTCGGGTGTTCGCCTGAGCCGCTAGTCCAGGTGCAGAATGGGCGAGTCATTTCTCGCCCTATTGCTGGAACGAGACAACGGGGTCGCACCGATGAACACGATCGGCTGATGGCGGCCGAGCTAGCGGAGGATCCGAAAGAGCGAGCCGAGCATGTGATGCTCGTCGACCTGGCTCGAAACGATCTCGGCCGAGTCGTCGACTACGGGTCATTGGAGATCGACGAGATGATGACGCTTGAACGCTACAGCCACGTCATGCATCTCACCTCCCAAGTTTCTGGATCGCTTGCTGAAGGTAAATCGATCGTTGATGTGCTCCGAGCGACCATGCCGGCAGGCACGGTTTCGGGGGCCCCTAAGGTCCGAGCGATGGAAATCATCGATGAACTAGAACCGGTGAAACGAGGTCCGTACGCCGGAGTTGTCGGTTATGTTGATTTTTCCGGAAATCTCGACACCGCAATTTCTATTCGAACAATGTTCTGTGGCCCGGACCGTGCTTCGGTTCAAGCTGGTGCTGGTGTAGTTGCCGATAGCAGTCCTGAACTCGAGGACAAAGAGTGCTGGAATAAGGCGAAGGCGCTTCTGGCCGCAATCGAACCGGCTCGGCAAATGTCTGAAGCCCGGCGACAAGCAAATGAGGCAAACAAATGAGATCTTATGTTGATCAAGCCCAAGCAATCGACCTCAGCGAGACAGCCGTCGTAGCTGTTCGGTACAAGCGAGATCGTCTTGTCGTAGAGGGTGAGGATGCTGCCACCTACCTCCAGGGCCAACTAAGCCAAAACGTTGAGGCACTGGCTGTTGGCGATAGCGCAAGGAGTTTGTTGCTACAACCGCAAGGCAAGGTCGACTCGTGGCTTCGGGTCTATCGAGCGGGAGACAATGCGTTTTGGCTAGATCTCGAAACTGGTCACGGAGAGCATGCCCTGCAACGACTCGAACGGTTTAAGCTTCGGACCAAAGCAAGTCTGGTTTTGGACACTATTGATGTCTTAGCCCTCCGCGGTCCCAAGAGTGAACAGACTGCTGAACAGATTGACTCGGTCGCGGTTCTTGACGCTAGTTGGTTGTCTCTCGATGGAGTCGACCTGGTCGGAGCTAGTGAGATTCTTCCGGTCGATTTGGCCGAAGCGGACGGGGAGATCCTAGAACTGCTTCGTATTACAGCAGGTCTTCCAATCATGGGTGCTGAACTTGGCCCTGACACCATTCCAGCTGCCGCTCGCATAGTCGACGAGTCGGTGGACTTCACCAAAGGGTGCTACGTCGGTCAGGAACTCGTAGCTCGTATCGACTCACGGGGCAGCGCAACGCCAAAACGTTTGTGCCGAATAGTCGGTAGCGGCCCAACGCTTCCTGCCGCAGGCACCCCGATTATTGGCCCAGATGAAATCGAGCTTGGCGAGCTCACCAGCGTGGTTAGTGGCGCGGATAACTCGGTGGTTGGCCTGGCCTACATCAAAAGAGCCGTTGAGGTTCCGTGCCCAGGTCGGGTTGCGCTACCTGAGGGCGGCAACATCGACATCGAGGTATCTTCACTGCCGAGTGGCTAGCACTCCGCCACGAATGTCAATGAGCATGAACTAAGTCGAAGAGCTTGGCCGCTCGGGTCAATCCGAGCCATTTCCGGCTCGGGGTAGTCGCATCATCAATTTTGCTCCACCAGATTCTGACACCGTCGCTTTGGTGTCGCCTCCCATAGCGTTGGCAAGTTCTTTGACGATGGCTAGTCCAAGACCAGTCGAGTTCTCTGACTGCGACGGTTGGGCTTTACCGGTGTAAAGGCGGTCGAAGATGTAATTTTGATCTTCGGGCGATATTCCAGGACCGTCGTCGGAGACCGCTATTGTTGTCCAAGCCTCATCTTGGCCGACGCTAATTGTTACCCGGCGACGGGCGAACCGTAGAGCATTGTCTATAAGGTTCCCGACCGCTTGTTCTGTCCGGTCTGGATCGCCGAGCGTCTGGGCCTCGGTCTTCCCATGGACAACGAGTGCGATATCGGCAGAGGACGCTTTGGGGTTCAGGCCGGTAGCGGTTCGACCAACCACCGTCGCCGCATTGAACGTTGTGCTGTTTAGGGCAAACCTATTGGCATCGAGTCGAGCGAGGTCGAGAAGGTCGCCGACCAGTCGGTCAAGTCGTTGCGCTTGGTTTTGTATAACGTTTCCGACTCGTTTCGGGTCATCGATGGCACCGTCACTCAAGGCCTCGCCGTAGCCCGCAATTGCGGTAAGAGGTGTTTTAAGGTCGTGAGAAATTGACATGAGGAACTGACGGTCGAGTGCTCGAGAGCGTTTCAGATCAACGGCCATTTGGTTGACTTCATTGGCGAGATCAGCAACCTCGTCGTTGCCCTCAACGCTGGCCCTGGCGTCTAAATCGCCGTTGGCGATAGCGCTTGTTGTTTGCTTGATCTGCTGAATTGGTTTCGTCAGTCGGCGGGCCAACCAGAGCCCAGCAGCGGCCGCGCCGGCCAATACCATCAGGCTGGAAAGTAGAAACCAGACAACCGCTTGTCGGGTCACGGTTGTCACCGGTGCTTGTACCAAGATTCCTGGTGTGCCGTTGGAAGTGTTAGCGTCATTGTCTGCTAGTCGTCGGACGGCGAGGACAGCCGATCTGTTGGAGATCAGAACGGTTTCGTGGTCAAGGTACGCTGTGATTTCGTCATCACGTAACGTTAGGTCGATGCTGGCTGCTGGCGCTCGCCGTCGCCCGTTGCCGATAGTGACTCGTCCATTCGCTTCTACTTGAATCGGCTCAATTCTTTGGAAGCCGAATGCTTGACGAAGCGCTCGGCGTCCACGGTCGTTTCGCCCGATTTGGTCCTGAACAGCTGGCGCAGACGTTAACACAGGCAGCCGATCTCGGACCCGGTTTTCGGCGTTGGATATGGCACTGATCTGAGCCATAGCTAGAACCCCAAACCCGACGAGAAGGATCGAAGCTAGGGCAGTGGCCAAAAGAGCGATTGTTAGGCGACGCTGCATTAGATCTACTTAACCCAGCCGATACCCGACCCCGCGGATTGTCGCGAGGGGAAGCTGGCCTCCTAGTTTGCGGCGAAGCTGACGGACATGAACATCTACGGTGCGAGGATCGCCCACCCAATCCACACCCCAGGCCAGATCGAGGAGCTGTTGTCGGCTTAACACCATTCCTTGATTCTCAGCCAGGGCCTGCAGCAACGCCCATTCCTGGGAGGCCAGTGTCAGCTCTTTGCCTTCGTCGAGCGCCTCCATACGGTCCATATCAACCTCCAATGTTCCGTACTTCAGCCGTTGTGGCCCGGTCTCAGTCCGGCCGCGGCGTAACACTGCTTTAATCCGGGCCACCACTTCACGGGGAGAGAAGGGTTTGGTCACATAATCGTCACCACCGAGCTCAAGGCCAAGGACCCGGTCTACTTCGTCGTCACGGGCTGTTAGGAACAGGACAGGAATATCGCTGGTTTGGCGAAGGTCTCGACAAACGTCAAATCCATTGAGCTCGCCTGGAAGACCAACATCGAGAACCACAAAATCGGGTTGTCGGGCACGAATCGTCTCAAGCCCGGATTCACCGTTAGAGGCAACGTAGACCTGCCAGCCTTCTCTACGACAATAGATGGAAAGCAAGTCAGCGATATCAGGCTCGTCTTCGACGATAACGACTGCGGTCATTGTTCTCCGTGACAACTCATCGTGGACAGATACGGGCTACGCAACGTACAAAGACTGTAAGCCATGAATGTTAGAGCAATGTGAGCGTTTCTTGCGTTGTTCTAACCCGACTTTTTAGTAACTCCCCAAGTTGGGTCGAAACGGGTGGTGGCTCCCAATGACAACGCCTGTCACTTTGGTCTCGACCCTTGAATTGAGCTAGCGTTCGACCATGTCGAAGATCTCTCTTATCGCAAAACTGCACGCTGCCGATGGAAAGGCCGACGAGTTGCAAGCAGCGCTAATTGAGCTCATCGGTGCTGCCGATGAAGAAGACGGCCTTGAAATATACAGCCTCCATCGTGATCCCAACGACGGATCGGTTTTCTACTTCTTCGAGCTCTATCGAGATCAAGAAGCACTAGACGTGCATGGCAAGGGCGAAGCGATGGCTGCCGCAATGGGAGCGATGGGCGGCTTGCTTGGCGGTCGCCCGGAGATCACGATGCTCGACCCGGTAGCAGCTAAAGGTCTCGAATTGTAGTTTGATCAATCAGGTCCGCTAACTGGCTCGATACGAAATCGACTACGTGATGACGGTGGTATCGGCCACGGTCGGTTGGGGTAGCCTGGCCATGTGACCTACCTTGAAAATATTCTGGTTGCCCATCGAGAGGCAGCTGCTGCTGATACCCGGTCGCTAGACGCCGAAATTGAACGAGTTCCAACCGGACACAAGGCTCGAGGTTTCAAGGCCGCTTTAGCGTCGACCGACGGCGCTATAGCGGTAATTAGCGAGATCAAGCGCCGATCGCCGTCAAAGGGCGATTTGAACGTTGATCTTGATCCCGCATCCCTGGCGCTTTCCTACCAGGCCGGTGGCGCATCTTGTCTTTCAGTGCTGACCGACGAGGACTTCTTTGGTGGTTCGGTTGAGGATCTGAAAGCGGCCAGCTTGGCGGTAGAGCTGCCTGTGCTCAGAAAGGACTTCACTGTTTCTGCGCTCGATGTGGTCGACACAAAGCTCATGGGAGCGGACGCAGTTCTGCTGATTGTCGCCGCGTTGACCGACGCCGAGCTGGTTGACTTCATCCAGCTTGCCGGTGAGATCGGGCTCGATGCCCTGGTCGAGACTCATGATGAAAATGAAGTAGACCGAGCGTTGTCAGCAGGAGCTTCGCTGATTGGGGTCAATCAGCGGGACCTCGTCACCTTCGAAGTCGACACAGATAGAGCGGTGCGTATAGCGAAAGAACTTCCGGACGAAGTGCTGGCCGTTGCAGAATCGGGAATATCGGGCCCAGAGGACATTCCGCCGCTTCGAAAAGCTGGTTTTGGGGCTGTGCTGGTTGGCGAATCGCTGGTTCGTTCCGGCGACCCCGCCGAAGCTGTCTCGTTGCTGCGCTCGGCGTAATCGTTGCTGTTTCGGATGATTTGCCCGAAATTGCCTGCGCCCCGACGCGTGGAACGGTACCGTCGTCACCAGTGTTCGTAAAGATCTGTGGCGTCACAGACGCCGAAGACGCCCTTTTGGCTGCCGGGCTTGGAGCTAGCGCGGTGGGTATGATTTTCGCTGCTTCAAAGCGGCGGGTGTCCAACGGGGCCGCAATAGAGATCGTACGTCGGTTGCCGCCCGAGGTACTGGCGATAGGGGTGTTCCGTGATGAAAGCAAAGAACGAGTTGTCGAGATTGCCAACCGGGTAGGCCTCCGAGCGGTTCAACTGCACGGTAGTGAATCAGTGGAAGATACCCAGTGGATCAGCGACCGAGTTCCGAACGTAATTCGTGCACTATCGGTCGACGACTTAGGCCGGTATCCACTTAAAGACTTTCGTCCTGCTCGACTCCTAGTCGACTCGCCAGCGCCGGGGAGTGGTTCGACTTTTGACTGGAGCAAGCTCGACAAAGTAGCAGACAATCACCACTTCATCTTGGCCGGCGGACTCAACCCCAACAACGTCAGGGCGGCGATTGAACGGGTAAGGCCGTGGGGTGTCGATGTGGCTAGCGGAGTTGAACGAGCTCCAGGGCAAAAGGATCCAACCAAGGTCATGAAGTTTATCTCGGCCGCTCGATCCGCCGAGGTGGAACCGGTTGAGGTAAACAATAGTATCCGCGACGGCTTGGGCGGTTAAGTCGACGGCCGACTGGGTAAGTCAGATGCTGACGGGCTCGGGTAGCTCAAAACAACGAGAATTCGAGTCGTAGGAGGAAGGAACGTACGTGACAACAACAGGTAGCTCCTCGCTGATGGGGAATCCAGATGACGCTGGCAGATTTGGTCGGTTCGGGGGCCGCTATGTCCCAGAAACGTTGGTGCCAGCGTGTGCTGAGCTCGAGGATGCCTTTCGCCAAGCCTGGGACGATCCAATCTTTCGATCCGAGTTCGACGAGTTGCTCCACCGGTATGCCGGGCGACCCTCGGGGCTAACTGAGTGTAAGAACCTGTCCTCTCAGCTTGGTTTTCGCGTCTTTTTGAAGCGGGAAGATCTTAACCACACCGGAAGTCATAAGATAAACAACGTTCTTGGTCAAACGCTGTTGGCCAAACGAATGGGCAAAACAAGGATCGTGGCTGAAACCGGAGCCGGTCAGCATGGTGTAGCCACCGCCACCGCCGCAGCCTATTTCGGGCAAGAGTGCGTCGTCTACATGGGAGAAGTCGACATCGCTCGTCAGGCTCTCAATGTGTATCGAATGCGGCTACTTGGGGCCGAAGTCAGGCCGGCGTTGTCAGGAAGCAGGACGCTGAAGGATGCCGTAAACGAAGCCATGCGTGACTGGGTTGCGACCGTCGAGTCAACGTATTACTGCCTTGGTTCAGTTATGGGACCGCACCCGTACCCGTGGATGGTTCGCGAGTTCCATCGAGTAATTGGAACCGAAGCGCTAAGTCAATGCCAGGAAATTCTTGATGGTGATGTTCCCGATGTCGTGGTTGCGTGCGTCGGCGGCGGCTCGAACGCAGCTGGAATTTTCTCTGGCTTTGTCGATACCCGAGCTGAGCTAGTTGGCGTCGAGCCGGCTGGAGGGGCGGCGGTCGGCCGGTTGGTCCCTGGTGTTGTTCATGGGTCAATGTCGTTCCTAATGCAAGATGAGTTCGGGCAGGTGCAAGAGGCTCAATCGGTCTCGGCCGGCCTGGACTATCCCGGAGTTGGCCCTGAGCACGCCCACCTGGCTGAAATCGGGCGGGCTAGATACGAACCTGTGACTGATACGGAGGTTCTCAACGCCTTTGAGTTGTTGTCTCGAACCGAGGGGATAATTCCTGCACTCGAGCCGGCTCATGGTTTAGCGTGGATGGTGAAAGCCAAGGACGAGCTAGCAGGCAAGACGGTTCTACTTAACTTGTCTGGTCGAGGAGACAAAGATGTGGCTCAGGTGCAGGCCATCCGAGACGGTGATCCTTCGGCGCTGGAAACTGTTGATTTCAGCTCCGAAGCCAACAACACAAATGGAGCACAGTAGTGACAGCGGTTGGGACACTCGAACGCCATCTCCGACAACGGCGCGATGAAGGACGAAAGCTCCTACTCCCGTATATCACCGGCGGCTATCCGACCGACGAGTGGCCACGACTGATTGAAGGATTGGCAGCCGCTGGCGCTGATGCTATTGAAATCGGCATACCGTTCAGCGATCCCGTGATGGACGGCCCCACCATCCAGGAGTCTTCAACGTTGGCCTTGGGCGCCGGAATTTCGCCGGTTGAGATTCTGGCTCGGCTGAGCGAAGTTGAGGTGGATGTTCCACTCATCGCCATGACTTACTACAACATCTGCTTTCGGATGGGCCACGAACGATTCGCTAGCGCCTTGAAGGAGGCCGGCGTTTCCGCCGCTATCTTGCCCGACCTTCCGTTGGAAGAACTAACACCGTGGGCTGAAGCAGCTGACCAGGCTGGTATTGAAACGGTTTTGTTGGCGGCTCCGACTGCTCCTGATGAGCGCTTGCCCCGTATTGCTGAACGAGCTCGCGGGTTTGTGTATGGGGTCGGATTGGTTGGTATCACCGGTGAGCGAGATGAGTTGGCGTCGAGCGCGATTGAGATTGCTCAGCGGTTAAAAAATGTCACGGACAAGCCGGTTCTAATCGGTGTTGGTGTTTCGTCGCCAAGCCAAGCAGTCGAAGTCTGTTCGGTAGCTGATGGGGTAGTAGTAGGCTCGGCCGTCATCCGAAAGATTATCGACGGTTCGGTCGATGAGGCGATCGACTTTGTTGGTTCGCTAAGAGCTGGACTTGACTCGATCTGAGCAACGTTCGAGCGGGGAGCGACCCTTCCCGCCTGACGACGCCGATTGCGAGTTGTGTAGGGCCGATCGGTTTACTCACTGGTATGCCGAATTTGCCGACGGGTGGATCGCCGATTGCGAGGCCTGCATGGTTCCAATCGTCGTTTGGTGGAGCCATGGAACGGCTGTATCTCCGCTCACACGAAAAGCGCTTCTCGACCGATTATCTGCCGTCGCGAACGATCGTTTCGGGTCAAACAATTGGTACCTAGACGAAGACATGCGCCAAGTTCCGGAGCATTTCCATGCTCATGCCCGAGATAAAGACTGGTGGGCAAAGCGATTTACCCGCCCGATGTCTCGCTACAACGGAGTCGGCGTCAGCCGCCAAGACTAGTCCAATACGAGATATGGCGAGCAGCAGGGCATCGTTCGAGCTGTGATCTTGATTCAATAAGTCTCGGGAAGTTTGTCGGTTTCCTAGCGGTTAACTCTGTCATGCAACGTTTACTGATCAGATCAAACAAGCACAACAGGCCATCGTTAGGGGTCTCCTTGCTCGTGGTCTTTGCCGTTGTCGCTGCGTCTTGTTCGGGCGGTAGTTCGACGGCCGACGGTGGCGACGAAAATGATGAAGTCGCGGCCTCGGCCGAGACCAGCGATGATCCGTCCGGCGAACAAGAATCATCGGATGAACAAGGGGCATCTGATGATTCCGATTCAAAAGCGCTAGAGCCTGGTATTCCAAACCCCGATTTTGACTACGAGAACTATGAATATGGCCTTGAAGCCGAGGCCAGCGCCTTGCGTGACGACCGTTTTGATCCAAGTTTTCCTCCACCGATCATAGATCCGGCGTTGATCAAGTCGGGCGGTCCTCCTCCGGATGCAATTCCGCCGATTGATGAACCTGTGTTTGATTCAGTAAGCGATGTTGACTATCTCAGTGACGAGGAGGCGGTGGTAGCGGTCACTGCCAATGGTGAAACTAGGGCGTACCCGGTCCAAGTCTTGATCTGGCACGAGATCGTCAACGATGATTTTGACGGCACCCCAGTGTCAGTAACCTATTGCCCGCTGTGTAACTCGGCCCTCGCCTTCGATCGAAACTTCAACGGGGATGTCCTCGACTTCGGTACGTCGGGTGAGCTTTACCAGTCAGCCTTGGTGATGTATGACCGTCAAACCGAGTCACTTTGGGCTCACTTCACTGGCCAGGGCTTAGTCGGTCATTACGCTGGGGCTCAACTCGATTTCATTCCAGCCCAGACTGTTTCGTTTGCTGATTACAAGCAAGCAAATCCGGATGGCAAAGTACTCAATCGAGAAACCGGCTTCAGTCGGGATTACGGAACAAACCCATACTCCGGCTACGACTTCGAAGATTCTGACCCGATCGGCGGCTTCTTCAATGGCGACGTTGACCGGACCCTTTTGGCAAAGGCTCGGGTAGTCGGCATTCACGACGAAGCTGGATCTGTAGCGGTATGTTTGGCTGACCTAGAGACGGTCAAAACCCTCTCACTCACTGAAGGCGGGAGAAATCTGGTTCTGTTCCATGAGCCAGGCTTAGCTTCTGCCCTGCAGAAGAGCGAGATCGATGGAGGAAGAGACATCGGCCAGAGTGCGGTATTCGTCGCTGAAGCAGGCGACGGCACTGAACTTAGTTTCACCCGCTCTGCCGAAGGTTTTATCGATGATCAGACCAACTCGACTTGGGACATCTTCGGCTTAGCCGTTGACGGCCCGCTAACGGGGGAGTCACTGACGTCGGTCCCTCACCTGGACACGTTTTGGTTTGCCTGGGCTACCTACCGACCAGGATCGGTATTGATCGAGGTCGACTCGGGATCTGAAACGCTTTGTACTCAGATAAGCGAAGAGTCCTAAGGCAATGCCAAAAGGGAGTTAATGCCACAGGGAGTCAAGGGGCTCGTCGAGCAAACCTTGACTCCCTGTTTGACAGAAGCTGGGTTAGCTTCCTTCGACTGCTCTGTTGACCCCGGAGATCATGGCCCGCAGTGATGCTGTCACGATGTCGTTGTGAACGCCTACGCCCCACAGCTCTTGGCCATCAACCATCAGTTCCATGTAGCAGACCGCTTTGGCGTCGGCACCTGACCCGATAGCGTGCTCGTGGTAGTCGAGCACTCGGAGATTGTTGCCTAGTCCACTGTCAACCGCAACGGCGAACGCTTCGACTGCTCCACCGCCTTCGCCACTCAGGTTCCGTTCCTCGCCATCGACTCGAACCGATGCTGAGATTGTGCTCCGGTCGGCACCGGCCGCATTCTGTGAGGTCGAGAACGAAACAAGTTCATAAGGTTTCGTCGCTGTGAGGTAATGGGTTTTGAATTGTTCCCAGATCTCGTTTCCGGTGATTTCCTTACCGGTTGTGTCTGTAATCTGCTGGATCACCCGGGTGAACTCGATCTGTAGTCGGCGAGGGAGGTCAAGATCGTGCTCGCTCTTCAGCAGGTATGCGACTCCACCCTTGCCGGACTGAGAGTTGACTCGAATCACGTCTTCGTAGGTGCGGCCAACATCTTGAGGGTCGATCGGTAGGTATGGAACTTCCCAGAGCGTTTGACCAGTCTTTTCCATCGCGTCGAAGCCCTTCTTGATCGCATCTTGATGTGATCCAGAGAAAGCGGTGTATACCAAGTCGCCGACGTAGGGGTGTCGAGGGTGGACCGGTAGCTGGTTGCAGTGCTCGGCCATTCGGCGGAGTTCGTTTATTTGCGAGAGGTCCAGTTCGGGGTCCACTCCCTGGCTAAACAGGTTGAGGGCCAGGGTCACTAGGTCGACGTTGCCGGTCCGCTCACCGTTTCCGAACAAGGTTCCTTCGACTCGGTCTGCTCCGGCCATCACACCGAACTCGGATGCAGCGACAGCTGTTCCCCGGTCATTGTGAGGGTGCAAACTTAAGATCACCGAGTCACGGTCTCGAATGTTGCGATCGAACCATTCAATCATGTCGCCGTAGATATTGGCGGTGCTCATTTCTACCGTGGCTGGCAGATTAAGGATTACTGGATTCTCAGAGGTTGCCTGGAAAACGTCCATGACAGCTTCACAGATTTGTTTAGCGAATGGAAGCTCGGTTCCGGTAAAGCTCTCAGGCGAGTACTCATACCTGATATTGGTTTCGCCCATCGATGTCTGATTGGCTATGCAGCGCTCGGCTCCTTTGACGGCGATGTCAATAATGCCAGCTTCGTCAAGTCCGAACACGACTCGCCGCTGCACGGTCGACGTCGAGTTGTAGAGGTGGACGATTGCGTTGTGCGCCCCTTGAACCGACTCGTAGGTGCGATCAATGAGTTCGTTCCGAGATTGGGTCAGGACCTGGATGGTTACGTCTTCGGGGATGGCGTTGTCCTCGATGATTTGTCGGACGAACTCGAAGTCGGTCTCGGAGGCGGCCGGGAATCCGACTTCGATTTCTTTGAACCCAATCCGAACCAGATTGTCGAACATCAGTCGTTTACGGTCTGGGTCCATCGGCTCGATAAGAGCCTGATTTCCGTCTCGAAGATCAACACTGCACCACAGCGGCGCTTTTGTGGTGACCTTGGACGGCCAGGTCCGGTCGGCTATTTCGATCGGTGGGAATTGTTGGTACTTCTCTATCGGCATGTTGTTCATTACTTGCTCCTTGGGCGGCGACCGACGTAGGCGGCCGTGGCGTGCTTGATCATCTTGGTTTGGATGGGTTTGGGAGCCATCCCGAGGTCAACGGACCGCTGAGAATGCGGCCAAATTGGTGGCGATCCATGATGCGGTGAGAAGTCTTCGGCGAGATCGTGGTTGGCGCCACGTGATCTCTAGCCGTCCTGACCGGATCTCCGAAATTACTAGCCCGACACGCTCGACAAAGCGGCCGGGCCAAGAAGTCGAAGGTCGAGTAGTAGGATCATGCGATTCAAACGATAGCACAGGATCGTGAGAATTGGCACAACCACAAACATCGGCGCGATCCTTGAGGTTTGTTGTCGCGCCGAGTGACAGTAGTCAGACGAAGTCAGTTAGGCGAAATAAGGTCTTGGCTGAACTGCTTGATTGCGGCCATAATTTCTGGATCTACTGGCTGTTTTCGCTTAGCCAGGCTCTCCTTGATCTTTGAATACACCTGCGACTCTCGGTCGCATTGACTGCACTTGGCCAAATGCCGAGCAACCTTTTTCGCTTGCTTGTCGTCAATCTCACCATCGAGGTAGGCCTGCAGAGTCTCCATTACCTCATCACACGAAGGCCCAGGCATGATCTTTTGAACAAAACTCATCATGAGGCCGACACCTCCGCGTCTAGGCCGGTTTCACTAAGTTGTTCTCTAATACGACTGCGGGCCCGGTGGAGCCGACTCATAACGGTCCCGACTGGAGTTTCAGTGATGTCGGCTGCCTCTTGGTAGCTCAAACCGTTGAGGTCTACGAGTTCGACCACTTGACGAAAGTTTGGTGGCAGCGCGTCTAGCGCCTGTTGTACTGCCGCATCAAAGACTGGGCTGACTACGAGACTCTCTGGGTCTTCGTTGTCGGCGAAATCAGCTGAGCGTTCGAAGGCAGCGTCAGGATCATCGAGTAGGTCTGGCTTCTTCTTCCTTGCTCGGTTGATGTTGGCGTTGCGCATGATGGTTAGGAGCCAGGCTCGGGGATATCGACCATCGAAGCGGTCAATCGAACGAAATGCTCGAAGCAATGTGTCTTGAACCAAATCCTGGGCGTCGGTGTTGTTACGAGTCAGCGACCAGGCTGTTCGATACAGCAGATCGAACTCTGGGGTGACGTATTTCTGGAATGCCGCAGCGTCCTCGGCCTTGCTCCCAGTTGGGTCTGGCCTTGTTCCGGAATCCGTACTGGAATCCGGGAGGGCCGTACTTTCTTCGGGACGAATCATTAACGCAACCACACAGTCTTTAACCGGCAACAACGGGCCAACATTCCTCAACCACCTTGATTAGCAAGTTGAACTTGCTGCTATTCACATTTCTCACGTAAAGCCCAGCTTTTCAACGCTTGGGATTGGTGTTGGCTCATTTGAGCAGAGTCTAAGACCCCGTGCACCAACTTCTAATCTAGATCCTATTAACACCGAACGCTCGACGGGGCAGTTCGAAGAACGCAGAAAGGCCCCGGAAATTCTGGCCCAACGGTGAAAGGGGATTCAGCGGCTCGTCAGATTCGTTCGTATTCCCATGACAAAGGCTTGTCGTTCTCATAGGGCATCGTTCCATGAAAGCAGCGTTGGTCTTCGTCGAACACCAGTGGAATGAAGTGTCGATCGCCAGCCCACAACGGAATGTCAGTTTCGTCTGGGTTAACGCAAGCATCAAGCAGAACTGGTCTTGGCACCCACACAAGGTCACCTTCTTCGTTCTCCGTCGGCGGTGTTCCTGACCAGCCGTCAACAAGAAAAATGAATGCTAACCACGGTTCCAATTTCGGTCCGAAGTTGCTCCAGGTGATGGTTCCTCGAAGCTGAAATGAGGTGATAGTCAACCCTGATTCTTCTGATATTTCACGTCTCAAACAGTCAACTACCGACTCGTCTTGTTCGAGTTTGCCGCCCAGCCCGTTCATTTTCCCGAAGTGATCGTCGGTTGGTCGAGCATTTCTTTTGACCATCAGCACATCGTCTCGCCGTTGGTCCCAGAGGTACGCGAGCGATCCGATCAGGGGAGTGAAAGTCATGGCTGTTGAGTATGTCGGACTCCGTTCGGCGAGCGACGGGAGTTCCCAAAAAGCCAGAACCGTTGGTCAAAAACCCAGTGTTTTAGCCGATTATTGCCCGAACAAAACGTCCATTTGAGAGGGATTCGAGTTTAACCGGGGTAGATATGACCCACGGAGCAACACGCCGGAAGGTCGATGGCTCCGCTTGATTTTGCCATTACTCACGGTATGTGATTTGCCCCGAATGCTTCAAAGGCCAGTGCTGGAGCGGCTGGACGGGATGTGAATGATGGCTAAATCCTTGACATTGTGATTCGCGGAGGCTCAAATTTCGGAGTCGCCCCGAATTGGCGGGCTGACAAAATTGAAGGAGTCCTAATGAATAAATCTGAACTAATTGATGAGGTCGCAGATCGTAGTGGCGTTAGCAAGAAGGACGTCGAGGCCACAATCGGTGGCATGTTTGATGTTGTTGCTGACACCGTTGGAAAAGGTGGCGACGTCACCATCCAGGGTTGGGTCAAGTTCGAGCAGGTAGAGCGAAAAGCTCGTATGGGCCACAACCCACGTACCGGCGAGAAGATGCCTATCCCGGCCTCTAAAGCGGCCAAGGTGAGCGCCTTGTCGAAGTTGAAGGCTGCAGGCAAAGGCGCTGCCTAAACAGGCGCCTGGCAAGTATGTCTGTCGATAATCTCGAACGGCGAGCGCAGCGATTACAAAGCGCTCGCCGTTCCGGGCGGCAGTAAAGTAGATTCGCCGAAATTACGAACTAGCGCCAGCCGATGCGCTCTTTCCTACGCCGACCTCTACGATGGCTCTCGGTATGGTCGGCAACTGGTAGTCAGCCGATGGTGGTAAGTCATCACGGTGGAAGTAGTCCCGAAGAAGGTCGTGTAGCTCGGGGAACTTTCTCGCCATTTCGGCCCGACCGTGTCGGTCGGTAAGAAAGCGGGCGGCCGAGTCGGCCCAGAACTCATCGCGGTTCGTAAACGAGTAGTCCCGGAACACCCCAGCTACGTTCTGAGGGTCTTCGTTGTACAGATCGACAATCTTTTGTCGTTCGGTACTGAGGACTTGGGTTTGACTAGAAGACATTTGGTGGGGGACTCCGTTTACCCGGCCCCGCCCGCCCTCGCAATCAAGCAAGTGGGCCGCCTCATGAACCTGTAGGAACGCCTCGTCTTTTCGATCGACTTCAAGAAGAATCCAACCGTCGCTGCGGCCAATCCAGGTCTCGACGTTGCACTCGGCCCAACTTCTCTCGACATCATCGATGCGAAACTGGCCGCCACTCGAGCGTCGAATCATGTAGTCAACAAGTCCTGGACGGGCAGCGAATGCGTCGGCAAGTTCGTTTGCGATGTCCGACTTCGTCGCTTCATCCATCAAGTTGTCAGACTTTGTGTAGTCACGGCCGTTGGCATCAAAGGCAGCGAGAAGCTTGTCTCGGGCCTCGACCCGGCCGGGCAGAACCTTGCAGGATCGGTTGAACTCCCAGCCGAAGTCATCGCTGTCAGAGCCAGCGACTGCCACCGATGAGCAGGTCGGAGTTGAGCCGAGATCTACTCCGCGTACTAGCGTCGTTGCTATTTGTTCGATGTCGCTATCGGCGGAAACCGACAGTACAAGTTGCTCTTCGTCCGCTGAGCAGGGGTCCGCATCGGCTACACACGTGGTCGTATCAACTGCATCGGAGGGGACGCAGGTCGCCTCACCATCCCAACCCCAGCCATCTCCATCGGTGTCGACGCAACGTTCAACGTCGCTGGAATCCGATTGAGGCTCGAAGCCGGCCGAATCAAGCGATCCTAACTGCGATTCAGCATGTGTGGCTGCGGTCATAGCCATAGACAGGGTTCCCGGTTGGTCTTCGGGCGTCTCGGTGGGGGTTCGACGAACGCCCGCCTGAACCTCCACTACTGCGTCATTTTCGGCTTTCGCTTGATCTATCAAGTCCGAGCTGTTCGAAGGCGATTGGCGAGGCTCCACCTTACAGCTACCAACGCCATCCCAACCCCAGCCATCGCCGTCAGGGTCTATACACTCGACCGCTTGTGTGTCTCGATCAAGGTCAGATGCATCGCCGTCGGTCTGGGATTGCTCGCTGTCGCTGCTGTCGCTGCTGTCGCTGCTGTCGCTGCTGTCGCTGCTGTCGCTGCTGTCGCTGCTGTCGCTGCTGTCGCTGCTGTCGCTGCTGTCGCTGCTGTCGCTGCTGTCGCTG
>CALAJV010000008.1 GCA_937922805.1 uncultured Acidimicrobiales bacterium
ACAAGCGCGCCGAGCACAACGACGCAACAGACCACAACAACGAAGCCAACTACTAGTACTACTACGAAACCAGCGAACGATCCGCCGGCCGAAAACCTTGCCGATGTTCGATATGTCGCTCTCGACGGCCAGATAAGTCGCCTCTATCAGGCATATTTCTTGCGACCGCCGGATCAGGAGGGTTTCAAATACTGGCAGCGACAGCGAGCCGAGGGCGTACCACTTGAATACATCTCGAATGCTTTCTCAACTAGTCCAGAGTTCGTTGAACAGTACGGTTCGCTCACCGACGCTCAATTCGTCTCGCTCGTGTACGCCAATGTTCTTGGCCGCAACCCTGACGCCAAAGGTATGGCCTATTGGCAGCAAGCGTTGGCCGGAGGCGAAAGCCGCGGGTCGGTCATGATCGGCTTCGCCGAGTCGACTGAGTTTGTAGCTCGAACCGCCACCGCGGCCTCCTACTCCACCACAGAAGGAAGCATTCGGCGGCTATATCAGGCGTTCTTCCTCCGAAACCCAGACGCATCAGGCTTGGCATACTGGGTCGGGCAGGCCAATAGCGGACGATCGCTAGCCAACATCGCTGATGAATTCTCAACATCGTCGGAGTTTCTGAGCCGGTATGGCTCACTCACAAACGGTTCTTTTGTTTCGTTGATCTACGGCAATGTTCTTGACCGCCAAGCCGACAGCAGTGGCCTGAACTTCTGGTTCAACCAGCTCAATGGGGGCCAGAGCCGCGGGGCAGTAATGGTTGGTTTTAGCGAGTCCAGTGAGTTCATTCTCAAGACCGGAACTATCCCGTAAAGGTCTTCGGTGGGAGACGAGCCAATTCCGGCCCAGAACTCCCTGCTCGAAATCGGATCTGGCTGCTGCCAGGCAAAAATAGAAAATTGCCTAGCATCGCTGAGCAGTGTTTTATCTTGTTAGGTGCGAGGCTTACCCGTAACGACGTCGTTGGGGGTTTCAGATGGTTCAACAAGCCAGCGCAGAGGCTGCGTTCATTGGGTTGCTACCCACGACCAATCTGAGAAGGCTCGCTAAAGCAAAGACTCGACTAGTCGTGACCGGCTTGCTGTTCGCCTTAGCCGTTGTCGTCGCTGGCCCGAGCGGCGCTACCCCAGCTGGCGCCGCAGTAGGCGATCAAGAGATTCGCGTTACCCACTCGGATTTATGCCTCGGCCCGGTGAACGGTTCGGCCGCTACCGGAGCTGCGATCGTTCAACAAAGCTGCACTGGGGAACAACACCAGCAGTGGGCCACCGTCGACGCTGGCAACGGCTTCGTCCAGCTCCGGCTTGCTCATTCATCGCAATGCATGACTGTTACCGGTGCCGAGTCTGGCAACTTGGCACTTATTCTCCAGTCAGCTTGCACCGCGGACGACCACAAGCAGTTCACGCTGGAACCGGCCCCCAACGGATCGGTCTTGATCAAAGCTCGCCATTCGAATCGGTGCATGGATGTGACTGGGGCGTCTACCAACATCGGCGCTGCGTTGATTCAATACGACTGCCATGGCGGCACCAATCAACAGATGACGTTCTCGGCTCCATCGAATCCGAGCGCGACGGGCAAATGGGGTAGCGTTATCGACACTCCGCTGGTTCCAGTTGCCGGCTCGTTGCTGCCGAACGGAAACGTTCTCATGTGGTCGGCCTATGACCGGTTTACCTTTGGCGGCTCCCGCGGTTTTACCCAAACGATGTTGTTCGACCCGACAACGGGCGCTCAAACAGAAAAACAGGTTTCCAATACCGGTCACGACATGTTCTGTCCTGGAATTGCCAACTTGGCTGATGGCCGAATTCTGGTTAATGGCGGCTCGGATAGCGGCGAAACTAGTATTTACAATCCGGCCACCGACCAGTGGGAAGACGGCGAGGATATGAATATCCCTCGTGGCTACCAGGGAACAACCCTAGTCGGCGACGGTTCAGTCCTCACGCTTGGCGGCTCTTGGAGCGGTGGCGCTGCTGGGGGAAGAAACGGCGAGATTTGGACCGAGGAGAATGGGTGGCGTGAGCTGCCGGGTGTTCCGGCAGGACCGTTTACCGCTAACGACCCTCAAGGGACTTATCGAGGCGACAACCACCTTTGGTTGTTCGCCTGGACTAACAATCGGGTCTTCCACGCTGGGCCGACAAAGCAAATGCACTGGATTGACACCAACGGTCAAGGTTCGGTTACTAACGCCGGCGATCGGGGCAACGACGACTACGCGATGAACGGCAACGCGGTTATGTACGCTCCGGGCAAAATCCTGACTATTGGTGGCGCAACTGCCTACCAAAACCGCCTGGCCACCACCAACGCAACGGTCATTGATATTTCCGGTGGGTCTGTTCAATCACGCGCTGTCGCCCCTATGTCCAATCGACGGGGTTTCCATAGCAGCGTTGTTCTACCGTCGGGTGAAGTTGTGGTGACTGGCGGCCAAGAGACCCCAATCCCGTTTTCTGATGAGGCGGCCATTCTCGAAACCGAAATTTGGGATCCGGTGTCGGAAACCTTCACCGCTGCCGCCCCGATGGCTGTTCCCCGTACCTATCACTCTATTTCGCTGCTCTTGGCTGATGGCCGGGTTCTAACCGGCGGTGGCGGGCTTTGCGGTGGTTGCGCCACCAATCATCCAGACGTTCAGATTTTTACACCGCCATACTTACTGAACGACGATGGAAGCAATGCCACTCAACCAAGAATTATCAACGCCCCCGGGGACCTAGACCTAAACCAATCGTTTGAGGTAAGTACTAACTCACCGGTCTCAGAGTTTGCGCTCGTTCGGATGGCTTCAGCTACTCACTCGGTCAACAACGATCAACGTCGGATCCCGCTTACACCGACGAGCACCAACGGTCTAACCTACACCTTGAAAGCGCCGGACGACGCTGGGATTGCTCCTCCTGGCGCATACATGTTGTTCGCCTTGAACAGCGCTGGCGTGCCCAGTGTCGCCGCTGTTGTCACCCTGTCAAATGATCAGTTCGACGGGGGTGGCGGCGGAACCCAAACAATCGCTGGTCAGGTTGTTAACAGCGACGGAAGCCCAGCAGCCGGCGTGACCGTCGACCTATTCACCGCCAATGCCGACGGATCCCGAAATACATTTCTCGAAGCGGCCACGACTGACAGCAACGGAAACTATCAGTTCAGCACCGACGCTGAATGCTACGTCCTGACCTTCATCGCTCCCACCGGCAAGACCTTCACGAACCAAAGTCAGTGGTATCAGACCCCAGAATGCGTCGGCGCTAACGAGCAGATAACCGGAGTCGATGCCACCGTGCTTGGAGATCAAGGCTCACAGTCGATTAGCGGCCGAGCTACCGTTAACGACGGGTCTCCGGTTGCTGGCGTCGTAGTTGACCTGTTCACGGCCAACGCTGATGGATCTCGCGGTACCTTCATACGAGACGCCACCACCGACGCTAACGGCAACTACCAGCTCGAGACAGGTGCGGCCTGCTACGTGCTCACCTTTATCGCCCCTAATGGCCGTACGTTCACGAACGGCAGCCAGTGGCTACAGAATTCGAGCTGTGTCGACCCCAACGAAAGCGTTACCGGACAAAACGCGGTTCTGAATTAGCAACCTTGCTTCAACTCAACAGTTGAGGGCCCGATGGGTTCGCCAGTTAGCGCTTGTTGGCGAGCAGTTCTGCCACTTCGCCGCCCAGGTAGGTGAGGATAAAATCGGCACCGGCTCGTTTGATCGCGGTGAGCGTTTCGATTGCAGCCACGTCGCCGTCGATCCAACCGTTTTGAGCGGCGGCTTTGAGCATCGCGTATTCTCCGCTGACGTGATAGGCGGCCAACGGAACGTTTACTTCGGGTCGAGCTTTTGCGATTATGTCGAGGTATGCCATGGCTGGTTTCACCATCACCATGTCGGCTCCTTCTTCGATGTCGAGCCTGATCTCTTCTAACGCTTCCCTACCGTTTCGCCAATCTTGTTGGTAGGCCTGGCGGTCGCCACCATCGGCGATCGTGACGTCCACCGCATCTCGGAACGGTCCGTAGAACGCGCTAGCAAACTTGGCCGAGTAGCCGAGGATGGCTGTGTCTAGGAATTCGGCTTCGTCGAGTGCGCGACGAATTGCGGCGACTTGGCCGTCCATCATCCCGGACGGGGCGACGACGCTAGCTCCGGCGGCCGCTTGAGCAACTGCTACTTTGCCGTAGATTTCCAAGGTGGCGTCGTTGTCGACCTGCCCACGACCGTCGATGATCCCGCAGTGGCCGTGGTCGGTGTATTCATCGACGCACAAGTCAGCCATGACCACAAGATCGGAGCCATAGGCTGCGCTTAAGTTTCGAAGCGCTACCTGCACAACGCCTTGTGGGTTCCACGCTTGCGAGCCTGAGGCGTCTTTGGTTGCCGGAATCCCGAACAGCATTATGGCGGGAACACCGAGTGTTACCAGCCGCTCAACCTCTTTGTGCAAAGAAGCATGGGTGTGTTGTTCGACTCCAGGCATCGACGCCACTGGGGTTGGGGCATCAATATCTTCTCGAACAAAAAGGGGTACGGCCAAGTCGCTGGTCGTAAGCGTGGTTTCAGCTACCAGGCGGCGGAGCGCCCCCGAATGGCGTAGTCGTCGCATACGGCGGTTGGGAAAGGTCATTGTGGCCTATCGTACCGGTCCAGCTCAGTTCATGGCCGGTCCAGACTGGCAATCGATCTGCTAGCTGCTTCGAGATTCGAACAATGACTGCAGGGCGGCGATCACGCCAGCTTCGGTGTGGGGTTCGGCGATTGCAACGACCTCGATCCCACGTGTCTTCGCTCGTTGTGAGGTTCGAGGGCCAATGCATACAGCTGACCACGCTGGCCCGTACCGTTCAACGAAACGATCCACGGCCGATGGAGAAAAGAAGGCGATCACACTGCCGGGAGAGACTTCAACGACCCGTTCTGGGCGAACGTTTCCGTAGGCGTCGACTCGGCTAACGTCGTAGCCTTTTGCCTTTAGCCCAACCTGGACCGTGGTGTCGGCAAGTTGCCCAAGAACAGCCAAGACCTTGAGCGGACTGGGTTCGTATTCCGATGGCAGCCGCTCCGATACCGCGTCCGGAAAATTGGAGACAAGGTCGGCAGCGGTTGCAACCGGCGCCATGAGTAGTCGGGGCGCCTGTTCAACGACTACAAGGTTTCCAACCGCCGGTTCGGCGTCAGTCGGCCTTCCGGTTGATGGCGATGCTGGCTGCGACATCGTTTGTCGGAACGTTGCATGTAGCACGGCGTCGCGGGTGGCAGGGCCGACCACGACCACTGCTAGATGGCCGTGAGCCGCAGCGAGGCCTGTATTCAGTTTGTACACCGAATCGAATGATCGGACGCCGTTAGCCGAGGTGAAGACAAGCCATTGGAACGAGTCAAGCTGGGAGATGGCGCTACGGAGCGCTTCGGTGTTGTCGTTGCTCACGACCACGTCGATCATGGGAGCCTCAACAGTGGCTATCCCGTGCGCGGCCAGGCGGACGCTCAACGCCTTGTTCTCGTCGGCCGAACGGGTCAACACGACCGCAGGTTCGCTGGCCATCTACTCAACCGAGTCCGACTCGTTGCCGCTGGCCTATCACGGCGAAGCGTCAAGCTGTTTCTGCAGGCGACGGGCCAGGGTGCGCCCAGGCTCGCTACTGGGCGAGCCTAGTTCTTGGGCTCGTTGGAGATTCTGTTCGTTGTGATCGGCTAGCACCCCGGAGATCTCAACCTGGTCGCCTACCAGCACCGCATGAGCCCCAGCCGGGAAATTGCAATCGGCCCCGAGCTCAACGAGAAAGAGCCGTTCTGCCGACACTACGATCTCGGTCGGTTTGTGGTTGATCTCGGCCACAATTTCAGCGACGGCTGAGTTGGCGGCCAACACTTCTACCGCTAGAGCGGCCTGGCCGACTTGGGGGACAAACGACTCTACCGGAAGTGGATGAACCGGCGGAAACGGGCTTTCTCCTATAGGACCGGCATCGCCGGAATCACGCTCGCCGGCTTCGGGCGGTACAAATTGAGTCCGCAGCCGTTCGATGGCCACGGTGGCCATCACGATGGCATCAAAATGTTCGAGCTTTGCGATCCGGGTTCCGATGTTGCCTCGAAGTTCATGCAATTCAAGATCGGGGCGAAGCGAACGCAGCAGCGCCCGGCGTCGACCTGATCCAGTTGCTACCTTGGCCCCGATGGGGAGTTGTTCGAGTGAGCAACCGATCAGGGCATCGCTCGGCTCACCTCGTTCAGTAAACGCTGCAATTGATAGCCCTTCAGGCGTGTGGGCTTGCAGATCTTTAGCTGAATGAACAGCGATGTCAGCATTTCCGTCGAGCACCAGCTGTTGGATCTCTTTACTGAAGGCTCCTTTGCCTCCAAGCTCCGAAATTGGCTTATCGAGCCGGAGGTCGCCAAAGGTATCGGTTGATACTAGGGCGATCTCGACCGATGGTTTGGTCTTCTGCAGCAGTTCGGCGACGTGTCTAGCCTGCCAGAGAGCGAGAGGACTGTTTCGAGTAGCAATTCGAAGTTTCGTAACGGTCAGGCTAACGGCTAGCTTGGCTACCAAGACGTTTAGATTCCGACGTTTGCGTTACCGATCACTCAGACATGACAGGAGCTCGAAACTATGAGCGAAAATGCAGAAAAAGCAGCAGAAGCGATGAAGGAAAAGATCGGAGGCGAGCCGGCGGTAGGTGAATGGTTTTTGATCGACCAGGAGCGAGTTAACGCATTTGCCGATGCCACCATCGATCATCAGTTCATCCACATCGATCCGGAGCGGGCGGCGGAAACACCCTTTGGTGGACCCATCGCTCACGGCTTCCTCACTCTGTCGCTTCTCACCCACCTCTCCGAGAGCATCCCTAGCGACCTGCCAAAGCTCGACGGAATTTTGATGGGCGTCAACTACGGCTTGAACAAGGTTCGATTCGTGAGTCCTGTTCCGGTCGGATCTCGGGTGCGGGCTACTGCTACCACCGCTGAAGTTACGCTGAAGGGCAATAGCGTCGACCAGATCCGTAATATGACCGTCGAGGTTGAGGGGTCAGAAAAGCCTGCGCTTGTCGCCGAATGGATTGGCCGAATGGTATTCGCCTAACGGCAAGATTTGAGATGGACTACGGCCAGGTGGTTACATAATCAACTTGGCGGTAAGTCCGATCGCCGAAAGCCCGAGGACGACGAGAACGCTTTGTTCGAATCGTTCCTTGGGCAATCGGCTACGAAGAGCGATTCCGACCTCGGCCACCACCAACGCTATTGGGGTTAGGCCAACGCTGACGACGAACAGGTCAGCGGTAAATTGACCGCCAAGGGCCAGCGCGAGTATCTGCGCCAATCCGCTCGCTCCGAAAACAAGCGACAGTGAAAACACGAACGTGTTCCGAGCCAACCCGAGGCTCATGAACCACGGGGTCACGATGGGTCCTGACACGCTGGTCGCCCCTTGAAACAATCCAGCGATTCCGCCGACTGGGATGGACCACCGATCTGCCAGGCCTGGCGGGATTCGTACATCGGGGGCCCAAAGTCGGCTGCCGATAAAGATAGCTACGACCCCGATGAGAACAGCACGGAGCACTTGATCGCTGATGAACGTCAGCAGGTAGCCTCCGATCATCGCACCTACAACAGAGCTCAGTAGGAATCGTTTTACTGTTCTCGTTTCAGTTCGTTCCGACCGGCCCTTCCATATGAGTTGTAGGTTCATCCCTAAATTGGAGATGGTGACCAACACAACCGCCTCGCTAGCGTCGACAAACAACGCAGCAACAGGCACCAGAATTATCGGGTATCCAAGGCCGGTTATCCCTTTGACTAAAGCGCCAACCATGGCCGCCACGACCACGATGGCGATTTCTGTAGCAGTCACTTACGAAGCGTACTAGGTCGTTGCCAGTAGCAGTTCCTGAACGCGCAGCGGGGCCCCAGGCTTCGGCCTCCCACCAGGCGAGGACCTGGACGCGCTGGGTTCTAATCTCGAAAGAGTCGGTCGGTGAACCAAAACCACCATGTAGGTTTTTACCATGAGCGAAGAGTTCTGGGATGTGGCCAATCCATTGATCGCCGACGGTGTGATTGAGGAAGGCACAATCATGGGTGGCTTGTGTGTCCGAATCAACGGCGAATTCGTCGGTATGCCGCACCACAAAGGCGATGGGATAGTGGTCAAGCTTCCCCGGGTTCGCGTCGCCGACCTCATCGCCGAAGGCACCGGCAAGTCGTTCGCCCCTGCTGGCAAAGTGTTCAAGGAATGGGTACTAGTCGAGACGTTCGACCAAACCCAATGGGAATCGCTACTCAAAGAATCAGTCGCGTTTGTCAACGCTGACTAGGATCCTGTTAGTCCCGTAAGTTCTCCGGCAACAACTCGGCCACTATCACATCTCGAATGATTGTGGAGTCGACTCGGTGGGCCATTGACGCTTCTTCAGCCATCTCGACAATTCGGAACCCGTTGAGTTGGAGGATCTCCTCGACCTTTGTTCGCCTGGCTCGCTTTAGGTTCCAAGCCAGACAGATCGCCCCGCCTGGTCGTAGCCAATGAGCCCACGCCGGAACGAGCCGAGCTAACAGTTCAGGTGTCTGAGGTATGTCTGGCTGTTTCGGCGAAGCCTTGTTTCCCTTGATTGCTTTGCCTGCCTTTTTGCCCGGCCCCTTGACTTTGGGAGCATGTTGGACGCCGTAGGGCAAGTCGGCCACCACAACGTCGATGGTTCTCCCCTTCAGCGGGATAGCCGGATCGCCACCATCGACACAGAACGTAGAAACGAGCTGACCGTGCCCGGCTTTCAGAACGTCCCGGTTGGGAGCAACAGTTAGCGACGTGTGACGTTGCTCTTTGTTTTTCTCTTTGTGCGAAATCGCCTCATGGGGCAATCGTTGCCGCTTAGCCCACGTGGTGAGAAAGTTCGCGTGATGATCTAGCGAGCTTCTTTCCGGCTCGAAACCTACGGCATCAAGCCCGTATGCTAAGGCCCAGTGAAGCGTCGTTCCTCGGCCACACATGGGGTCGAGGACAACCCCAACGGCTTCCCACGGAGCGATACCAGCCGTGGCCAGCGCCATGTTCAACATCATTCGGGTAAGACGTTCGTTTGTCTTGCCTCGATACCGCTGCGTTGTCACGAGTTCGGTTCCGTAGACCAAGGCGTCGTCGACAACAATTGGATGGAGCGGTGCCGGCGATTCGGCTGTGTCCGCTACTCGAAATAGCGCCAAAGACGAAGCCAGTTGGCCGATTAACGCCGCTAGCTCTGGTTCTTGGAGTGAAGTCTTAATTTCGATGAGTTGGGCTCGCCCCTGTGCTCTGGCCCCTACTAACTCGACCTGGGACGGGTAGAGGGCTTCGGCCACTACCATCAGCTCCGACGTAGCGATTGGAAGCAGGGAATCGCTAAAGACACGGTTTAGATCATTCTCGAGGTAGAGCAAGTAACTAGTGATAGGAGGACTCTAACCGCCAGATTGCTCGGTTTGCCCTGACGATTACAGGCCAGTAACGCTATTTGTGCATTTGTGAAAATTGCTACTAGATCCGTACCCTTGGGCTCATGGGCGACAAGGACGTTTCTTCTGCAACAGTTGCCCGTCTGCCCAACTATCTGCGCTCCGTCATGGACTTGGCCGCTGAAGACGTTGCCAACGTTTCATCCGACCGGCTTGCTAACCACGCCGGCGTAAACCCTGCCACCCTCCGACGTGATCTAGCGTCTCTCGGCGTAACCGGCACTCGAGGTGTCGGTTACGACATCAAGTACCTGACCTTCCAAATCAGCGTCATCCTCGGGGTCAACCAAGAATGGCCCGTTGCCGTAGTCGGTGCCGGCAACATCGGCCGAGCTCTGACTAGCTATCAGGGTCTTGCGAGCCGAGGTTTCCCGGTTCGGGCCGTGTTCGACATAGCCGAAGACAAGATCGGGACCGAAGTCTCAGGCCTGGTAGTGGAGCCGCTCAGCAACGTAAGCCATCGAATTCCGGAACTCAACGTGACCGTCGGCGTAATCGCCACATCAGCAGATGCCGCTCAATCTGTAGCCCAACTACTAATTGACGCTGGTATTCAGTCGATCCTGAACTTCACCGCTGACTCGCTCGATGTTCCCGAGGGTGTGACCGTTCGTCGAGTTGACTTGGCCACCGAACTGCAGATTCTTAGCTTCTATCAGCAACGAGAATCAGCTGTTGCTGACGGGACCGGCATACCGCTCAAGCCTAAGCCCTAACCGACGCAGCCGAAGATCGAAGCCGCGGTTAGCGCCAGTGTCTTAGCTCTCTGAGCCGCTGCAAATCCTGGTCCGATGGGAAAGAAACCACCCGCCACATTTCTGGGTAGTGCTCGGTTGGTTCCATCATTGTTCGAACTTGCTCGTGAAGCGATTCCCATTCCACGGTCAAAACGGCACCGGTTCGAGAAACAAGATCTACGTTGTCGGTCCGCGGTAGAAGGCTCGGCACTCCCTCGGTCCAGGTGCAGTACGACTGAGAAGATCCGTCCGGATCGTGGATAATGCTGGCACCGGCAACTACAAGCTCGCCTTGCAAAAAGTGTTGAAGTGGTTCTTGGACGCTGTCGTAGCTGAGCTTCAGGTCAACGTAATTCAACCGTTTCCACTCTTGATATGCCGGATGAGATTCCGGTAGTTTCAACAGCCGCCAATTGCCGGGCGATCCGACGATTGGCCGGAAACTGATCGGCGATGGCGCCGCCAAATCATCTAGTGCTAACCCGCATAGAGTTTGAATCCCTTCAGCGTCATCGGCTGCGCAAATAATGAGCAAGTCCCGATTCGGGTGGGCCACCACTAGCTCTCCGGCTAACCCCGTTTGATCTAGATAGCCAGGAATCAGCAACCGAGCACCAGCGTAGTCATCGTCGTTTAGCGACGACCAAACCCGATTTTCCACTGCGGTCCATCCGGCATCGTCTGTGTCTCTGAGGTTATTGATTGCAATCGGGAGCAGCTCTTCGAAACGGGCCCCCCACTGATTTAGCTGGGCCTGGTTCACCATCGACATGGTCACTGGGCCGTCCCACAGCAACACGATCACGATCTCTCCACCGAGTGGAACGAACGGAATAGTTGGGCGGGTCGATGCGGTGAATCCCTCGGCTCCGGCGGAGGCACCGGCTAGTCGAGTGCTTTCGAGCATCGCTCGAGGTCGTAGACCGGGTCGAAGATGCTCAACCGTTTCCAACCGATCGGGCAATTCAGGCGGTGAAAGTAACGCTTGAACCGCAGCCGTTAACCAGCCAACCCGCTCATTGTCTTCTAGCTGATGCCATTTGGCTCGTAGATTGGTCAGGGTAATAACCGTGTTACCAACCGCCACCGACTCTTCGTCGATGTCGTACACCTCGGCGCCTGACCCCGCGGTCGCCCGCAGGATCTTTCTCACTTGCGCATCGAAAGTCTTTCGACTTCTAAACATGGCCACAGTCTTAAAAGTATCCGAATTCGGCCAACGGCCTCAATCGGCCTCAGGATTGATCGGTTCGAACGAAACGTCAGGTTGTTCTTGAAGCCTCGCTCGAATTATTTTTCCGGTCGGGCCAATCGGCAACTCCCGGACGGCTACGAAACGAGCGGGAATCTTGTAGCGAGCCAGTCTCTCTTGGCAATGATCTCGCAAAACCAAATCTATTGCTGCGCCTTGGTTCGCCGCTCCTGACATTCCGTTGCCGTTGGATTCGAGACTGTTCGCTAGCTCCGGGTGAGCGACAAAGAACGCCACAACGGCTTCGCCAGTCTCGACCGAAGGTTCCCCCGCCACTGCAACATCGGTCACTAAGGGGTGGCTTTGCAGCACCGTTTCGACTTCGCCTGGGAACACGTTGAACCCGGAGACGATTATTAGATCCTTAATCCGGTCAACGATTGTGAGGTAGCCCTCTTCATCTACTACCGCAATGTCGCCGGTGTGGAGCCAATCATCTTCGGTTCGTACGGCCGAGCTGGTGTACGGGTCGTTCCAGTAACCGGGTGATACCACTGGACCGCGAACTAACAGCTCACCGGGGTCGCCGACGAGACAATCGTTGTCATCGGAGTCGACGATCCGAGCTTGTATGCCCGGTAGTAGCCGACCAATTGAGCCCAGAGGGGCATCAGTGGCAATCGACGACGCAACTACTGCGCTGGTCTCGGTCAGCCCGTACCCTTCGTAAAGGGTAACGCCGAGTGCGTTCTCAATCTCGACTTTTTGGGCCGGCGGCAGCCGAGACGCCCCGCTAACTGCGTATTTTACCGTTTCGAAATTGCCAGCCAGACCGGCCGGGGCGGTACACAGGCCAGCCCAAATAGTTGGAGGTCCAGCGACCACAGTCACGCCGTGACGGCCGATAAGGCGGGCCACGCCATCGTGGCTGACGAAATCTTCCAGCACGACGGTGGCTCCGAGTAGAAGCCCAAGGTTGAGCACCGTATTCAGGCCCAGAATGTGAAACATCGGGACAATTCCGAGGAACACTTGTCTCTCGGCCGCCAGTTCTGGCGCGCTAGAAAGAACAGCTTGCAAGCTTGTTATCAGGTTGCGATGGGTGAGGATCGCAGGTTTTGGCGAACCGGCCGTTCCGCTGGTGTACATGAGGACGGCGGCGCTATCAGGCTCGACGGGCACCAAATCGTGAGGTTCACCAAAGTCAAGATGTTGGGGAACTAACGCCCGGCCGGTCAAGTCTCGATTGGTTTTGGTTACTGCGTTCCATAGCTCATGGCCTGCTCCGTCGATGATGACCGCTTTGGGGTCGGTCTTATCGATCTGTTGTCGGACTTCGAGGGCCGGAGAGCGAGGGTTCAATGGCGTGCTTAACGCTCCGATTCCGAGGGCGGCAAGGTGAGCGAGAACGAAGTGTTCGTTGTTTCCGGTGATGATCGCAACCCGATCCCCCGGCTCGACCCCAGCAGCCGACAACGCACCCCGCCATCGGGCGACCCGCTGGTGCAGATCGTTGTAGGTAACGGTCCGACCAGACGAGATAATGGCCGCCTCATCGGTGGACCGGGTCAGGATGGACGCAAGGTTGTTGGCGACGGATAACACAGGGTTCTACGTTTCTTTACCTGAGACTCGCTGCCTACGCAGCGTTGGCTGCAGTCCGAGCAGCTTTCGCCATCTTGAATGATTGGATAGCAGCGAACATGAACCATCCGAGAATGGCTACTGAGATGGCTTGAGAAGCTTCGGCCAAGACCCCATCGGAGGTGTCAAACCGTGTAAGTAAAGAAATCAGGCTGGCCACCAAAGCCAACAGGGCAACCGCTGCAGCCGCATGCATAAGATGATGGCTCAGGTCGGGCTTCTTCATGGCTCCGAGGCCAAGCAGAGCAAGTACGCCGCCAATCACGGCAGGAATAAGAGCTGTTGGGCTGCCTGACGAAGATAACGCCCACGTCAAAATACCGAGGGCCACTAACCCAAAGCCCGCCACCATTGCCTTATTCGCCATGCTTTTTCTCCCTCATCCAGAATCCTCATTTCTAGGTGGTGAGCCGCCAGTGCCTTGCCAGCCGCACTCAAAAGCAAACATCGCTCGTGGTCTAAGGTAACGCCTCGGCCTGCCACTCGGACGGCTTCTTACTCTTATTCCGACCCATCTTGTGTTGTGTTGACGTTTCCACGCTGACCAAAACAGGTCGATTTGGCTGGGGAATTCATCCCTTTCGTCAAATCCGGTGGACCACCAGCGTTGTCCCCCAGGTATCTTGAAACCACAATGGTTGTCGGTCGCCAAAAGACTAGGTGGCAATCGGGATCGCTCACAGGAGAGGGGGCAAAACCAACGTGTCTAAAGTCGAGCCTGTAGAAATGAAGGAGACATCCTCCACCGAGGACCAAAATGGTGACGCAAATCACCAAGCTGAGAGCCGCCTCAACCCCATTCTGGATCGAAGTCGAGCCGAGCTTCGCCTGCCAGCTGATCTAGTGACCGAAGCGCTCCGAATCGCACAGCTGCAGCGTTACCGGATGAAGTTCAACCGAGCACCTGAAAACGCTGAGCCGCCAGAAGGCGACATCGTTGAGCGGCTTCAAGCCAGTGGGATCATCCAATCGGGGCCAGTTGCCGACGGCGCAGACCTCGACCCCATCGCGTTCGAACTACTCGACGTGGTCAACATGGCCAGCTTGATGATTACTATCGATCTTCGATTCGGTGCTCACTCAAGCGCTCCAACAATATGGGCCACCCCAAAACTGGTCGTCTCGTCAAGCTCTCTCGACCCGGACTATGTCGAGTTCAGCGGCGCAGAAGTGGGGCAGCTACCGCAACTGCTAGCTCAGCTTGCAGTACTTCGCTCTCCTCAATTTGTTGGCCAGTCCCCGATCGCGGTGAACACGAAGGCGCTGGTCGAGGCCGAAGGTAAACGCCAAACGCCCGAGGCCGCAATTGAGGTGCTAATGGCCGGTGGGCTGGAGCTGGATCAGGCCAAACGGGTGTTGGCGTTCCAAGGTGATGGCGTTCGACGGTGGCGAATCAGATCTAGCTGGTCAACTGACGAAGGACAGAAGCTAGCCGAGCTCCGGGGCCTAGACGCTGGCGTGGACGGGCAATGGTTGCTGGCTTTGACCGGGTCCCGTGATCAGAATGGCCAAATGAATTTCACTCCTCAAGGCCATGGCGAGCTAATGAAGGCTCTGCGCTCAGTGTTGCCAAAACACTGGGTCGGAACGCCCTTAACTCAGCCAGCTATCTAGCCCAAATGACCCCTACCGGGGCTTTGCGGTAGGCCGGGCCGATCGAATAAATAGGCCCCAAGGTTCATTCCGTCTCAAGCTTTGAGATCTCTTCGTCGAAGACTTTGAAGACCATAGAAACTTCGCAGTCATCGCGGGAGATGTCAGCATGGCAAGTCGAAAACTGAGATCAGTGCTCACGGCTATGGTCGCACTGACTCTCTGCTTCACCAGCGTGTTCGCAGGCGCTCCTCAAGCGCAGGCGGCTGAAGCAGATGATGCCCAGCTTTTTGTACAGCTAATCAACGACTTGCGGGCCACTGAAGGAGTGGGCCCGCTCCAAGTCGATACTCAACTTACCCAAGCCAGCCTGAGCTGGGCCACCGAGATGAAAAACTCTGGCACTCTGAAGCACAGTCAGAACATCGCGGCTGGGCTGACTCACGACTGGACGGTCTTAGGGGAAAACGTGGGCGTCCACGGCGTGCAGGGCAGCCAAGGAGTGCAAGATCTTTTCGACGCCTTCGTGGCCAGTCCTGTGCACTACCAAAATTTGGTCGACCCGCGATTTCAGTACATCGGGATCGGCATTGTCTATGACAATTCGGACGGCAAGATTTGGACCGCCCACCGATTCATGGCGGTAAATTCGACACCGCCAACAACGCAACCACCAACCACAACGACCACAGCCCCAACCACCACTGCACCTTCGACGACCCGGCCTGCACCGTCAACGACCGCTCGAGCGACAACCACAGCTGTGCCCGCCCCTACAACTACTGAGGCGACGTCGCCGTCCGACTCGTCGACGACTGCGTCGACTGCGCCGCCGAGTGAGAACCGTGTCGTGGAACCCAGTAATCAACTAGCGCCGTTCGAAGGAGTCAACCGGTTCACGAAACCGGAGCTACTGGCCCTTCTGATCGATGGCTTTCTACAAGAGGTGTAGCGCTCTATCCGTTGACCGATCAGTCCACTAGCGGACCTATCGAACTTGAAAAAAGAACTGGTAGACGCCAGCCCCTAAAATCGCGAGCAGTAGCAGACCAAGCGTGATGACAATTGAGGGGCGCAAGATATCTCCTTCAGGAACGTTAGTTTGGGGCCTCAGTGCCTTCGACTGGTCGTTCACTTGACGGCTTTGAGCTGAGGGTAACTGGAGACTCCAGCGATGGGGCAGCATCTGAAGGAACTAGGACTATCTCATCGCCTTCGGCCAACGACAATTCCTCTGCGGCTGAACTACGGTCAACGGCTATCGCCAGCAGGCCGTAGGAATCAACTAACAGTCCAAACCCGCCAGTCGGAATATCGGAGAACGTGTCGACTCTAGCCGCGTTGCGGTTCACTCGGCCGCCGGTGATACTCACCACATCTGGCCATTCCTCACCCAGTTGATCGGGGTCGACGTTGAGTTGAGCATTTCCGTAGCGATCAACCCACAGCACTTCGGCTCGGATCGATCCGTCTTCTTGTTGCTCACTAACCGACAACAGGCCTGGAAGTAGTTGGATTGGATCTATCGGCGATCCTAGTTCGCTTAGCTCGACACCGCGGCAAAGGTGGGCGGCCACCGGCGCGAACACATCTCGCCCTGCGAACCCGAGGCCAGGACTCGGCAAGTGATACTCAGCGTTGTCGAGCACGACTGCAGCAGTAGCTCCTCCCACCATCGCGACCGCTGGGGCTAACAATCCGTTGTCGGGACCGACCAGAAAGGCTGCGCCGTTCGCAACTTCGATCGCCACCGGCTTTCTTTCACCGCCAACACCCGGGTCTACTGCACCCAAGACAACACCGGGGGCCATGTACTGGGTGGCCCGAGCCAACGCCAGTCCACCGGCACGGACATCATGGGGCTCGATCCCGTGAGAAACGTCAACGACTCGCACATCAGGTGCTAGATCACGAATGACCGAGTGGACGATTCCGACAAGCTCATCCTTGTATCCGAAATCGGACAAGAACGAGATAGTTGAGAATCTATATTCAGAGCGATTTTGATCAGACATAACTTGGTTCCTCTACCCCACCGGGTTCTTATTGTTCGGACGACTCAGAGCGGCCGAGAGCAGTCGCTCGTTCAGCTGCGGCCGTGACTGCACTGGTTATGGCTGACCGGATCTTGTGTTGTTCTAAGGCGTCGAGCCCAGCGGCTGTTGTGCCAGCCGGTGTAGTTACGCCCGCTCTCAACTCGACCGGTTCGACGCCGGTTTCGATCATCATTTTGCCAGCACCGAAAATGGTCTGTTTGGCTAGTTGGGATGCGACGTCTCGGCTCAGCCCGACTGAAACTCCAGCGTCAGTCATAGCTTCGGCCACTAAGAACAGGTAGGCCGGACCTGAGCCAGACAAGCCGGTGACTGCATCGAGCAGGTGCTCGGGAACAACGACGGCGAGGCCGACTACTCCTAAGATATCTACCGCCCATTGAGTGTCGGCATCCGACGCTTTCGTTCCGCCCGCCACGCCGGCTGCTCCGGCGCTTACTAGGGCCGGCGTGTTTGGCATGGCTCGAACCACCACAGTGTCGGGAGGGAGCGCCGCCTCCATTGTTTCAACCGTTACCCCAGCGGCAATCGACAGAACTCGGGCTGGTTGGGCCATTGCTGAGCAGACATCGACGACCTGATACGGTTTGACCGCTAAAACGGCGTCAACACCTTCGACCGGGGCCTTGGTAACGGTGATGCCTGGAATTTGTGTCTCTAGTAGTGCTCGCTGCGACTCGACTACTTCAACGATCGCCAGCTCTTCGCTGGTAGCCCATCCACCGTCGAGCAGGCCGCCGATCAAAGCTTGACCCATTCGTCCGCCACCGACCATCTGTAGCTTCAATCCCATCATGAGATGGTAATGGCTAAATCTCAGATGTTGGGTGGACGCTTCATATTGGAAAGCGCAATAAAGAGCAGGTTAGAAATCAGGCTAAAAATCGCTGACGTCGCCCCGAGCTCGTTCGAATGGGTGTGGGAGCGGCCCTCGGCCGGCCCCGCCGCTGTAGTCCCACTCCAGTGGATTATCTGACCGGTTCAGCTTTCGCTCACCGAAGCCGGTGTCTCGAACGATTAGCCCGACGAGCGCTCCGAACACAAACCCACCGACGTGGGCCATCCAGGCCACGCCGCTATTGGCACCAGTGAAGAACTGGCCGACAAACCAGAACCCCAAGAACCATTTGGCGCTGATGTCTCGCAGCATAAAGAACACAAAGGTCCTAATCGGAGCATTCGGGAACCACAAAACGTAGGCGCCCATGATGGCCGCGATGGCGCCCGATGCTCCAACGACCGGGATGGTACTCGAGGGCTGAACCGCAAAGTGAGCGAACGTCGCGGCCACTCCTCCAACTAGGTAGAACAAGGCGAAGGCGGCATGACCAAGTCGATCTTCAATGTTGTTGCCAAAGATCCATAGGAACCACACGTTACCCAGTAAGTGCATGATGCTTCCGTGTAAGAACATCGAGGTGAGAGCACCCAAGTAGACGTTCTTTTCGGCGTAAGGTGACGTAGCTACTCCATCGTCGAGACAAGCGGCAGATTGGCCTTCACCAAACGTGGCTTCAATTTCGGCTTGGCTGAGCGCATCACCGGTCTTTAGTTCGCAGGGAATAGCAGCGTATTCGAGGTTGAAATCTAACGACTCAGCGTCGGGGTTTAACCCTTGTTGCGGGCCGAAATAGATCAACACGCAGGCGATCATGATTCCGACCGTGAGGAACGGTGTGCGCGTAGTTGGGTTCTCGTCCTTAAACGGAATCATGCTGCCACGCTACCAGTTTCGTCAGATCCAACCGATACTCACGACGAAGCTGACGCCCAGCTCGAACTAGACGGAGAGGTTAGTCTCCGGACCGCTGGTGGGATCGTTGGTAAGAAAGTGTTGGACCATGGCCCAAGTTCCGTGGCCGAACAACGACCACCCTTCGTCGGTCTCAGCCGAAATGTTGTAGCTTCGAACTGGCGATGGCCTGAACCACAATCCTTCGAGAAAGGCCAACGTGGCATGGGTGAACTGTTCCAGGGTCAGCCCATCGCGAATTTTCATACCGAACGCTTTGACTAGCCCGGTGAAGAGCGGACTGAATCGTTCTACCAAAATGCTGCCGCCGGTATTGAGCGCTTGCACCAACGGGTCATCGGCTTCTAGCTCAGCGTGCATTCGCACGACCGCACTGAATCCAAGTTGTAGTTTCAAAAGAGGCTCGTTGCAGTAGGTGTAGTAGCTGACGTTGCATGCCAGCCGCACCATTTCTTTCAAAAACTGGCCCCGTTCTTCCGGCGTCATTTCTGCGAATTCAGGACCGTCTAAGGTTTCCAGCATCGGACCGATCGCCGACAACATCGCTTCTTGAGCGCTAACCCTCTCGTCTGGGTCGAGTAAGCGCAAAGCGACCGCTTCTTGAAATCGGGCTTGTGGTCGACGATCACTTTCACTTGACCAGGCCCGGTACGCCGTTGCTCGGGCCACTCCTGAGCGGGCGATAGCGTCTTCAAATTTCACCGGTGCTAGTCCAAGTGACAGTCCAACTTCTTGAAGCAAATCTATTCCAGCGGTGATGGTCGCTTCTTGAATTTCGTCTTTGCGACGCTTCGTCTTTTTCTCGAGTCGGGGTTCGGCAATTTGATCAGACAAGGAGTGGCTCTCCGCGTTCGTGCGCTGGTAGTTGGTGCGAGTTCAGTTTTAGGTGAGGGATGTCGCGCTAGCGCGACGAATCACTTGACCCTACTTGGTCTGGATAGATAGTCAATATCCGGACTGGTTCGTTGGAAATATTACCTATCACCGGAGCACTTTGCTTAAAAGCAGGAAAGTCGGGACTCAAAATCCCGTTCTTGGAATTTTGTCCTAGTGCGATTCTGGATCAGGAAAGCGCGAAGCGAAGCCGATGCGTAGCGCGGGATGGAAGAAACGGTCGACCCAGAAGTACATCGACCCAAGAACTCGGTCAAGTTCGTCCGCTACTATCTGCGATCGATCTATCTGGCCTTGCAGGAAAACCGCATCTTCTTCGCCAATAGCGAAGGCGGCTCCATACATTTTCGCGTTTCTTTTCAGCAGGTGAAAATAAAATTCGGACTCATTTTCTTCTGGGGCTGGGCAGAAGAACGACTCGTAGTGAAGTGTTCGTTGCCGCAAGTGGAATCGAATAGTGAACGCGTCTTTTTGTTCACCGTTCATCCGCACGAACCAACGTCGTTCTCCGGGCTTATCTCGCTCAACGGCGTCCACCGCCGGATTTTTCTCTAGTTCCGACAGTAGCCACGAGTCGATCACGATTTCGTGAGCGTCAAGCTCACCAGTAGACGCTGGTCCCGATACACTCATCAAAATTTCCTTAAATACAGGGCACGAGCGGCTGCTCGGCGACTTCTTTATACAACTGTCGTAGCCGACGGGCCGACGTTGACCAGGTATAGGTTCTGGCCCGCGCCGCGGCCGACACGGCCAGACGTCGGGCTAACACCGGGTCTCGAAGGATCGCATCGACCCACCCGGCATAGTCGGCTGGATCGCGACTCTCGACCAGGTAGCCAGAGTGACCATGTTCGACCAAGGTCAACAGTCCACCGACCGCCGATGCCACCGTAGGAATGCCGCAAGCGGCAGCCTCTAAAGCAACGAGGCCGAACGATTCCGAGCGGCTCGGAACGAGGCAAACATCGGCGGCTCGATAGTAGGTCGAAAGTAGGTGGTGAGGCTGAGCGGGAACGAAGCATACGCGGTCAACCAAGTTGAGATCTTCGATCAGGTCTTGGATTCGCTGCACTTCAGAGTTGCCTTCGGTGCCGCTCGCTCCGCCAACGATCCAAAGCCGGGCATCTTTGCGCTCCATCTCGGCTAGCGTTTGAACCGCGACATCAACTCCTTTGAGCGGTTGGATCCGCCCGATAAAAAGTAGCAACGGTCGATCGTCGATTTTGAGAGCACGGCGCGCTCCCGCTTGGTTTCCGGGCGAAAATAAGGCGTGATCAACTCCTGGTGGTACCACTTCGATGTGGCGAGGGTCAGCGTCGTAGTATTCGACGAGCTGTTCCACCTCAGCGTTGGCGTTGGCCAGAACCGCATCGGCGCAAGCCATAACGGCTGCTTCGGCTTTTGCTCTCGATTCCGGTTCAAAGTCGCCAGCCTCGGCTTTAACGCGGGCCAACGTGTGGAAGGTAGTTAGTAGCGGCAGCCCACATTGCTGTTTGAGCGTCCGCCCCGCTACTCCCGAGAGCCAGTAGTTGGCGTGGATAACGTCGGGTTTGAAGTTAGCGAAATCTTTCGCGACCCATTCGCTGTAGTCGTCAACGTATTCGCTGAGCTGCTCTTTGCTCAGTTCGGCCGGACCAGCGGGCACGTGCACCACGTCAAATCCTGGTTCGACCGTTACGACGTCGGGTAGATCGTCGGCCCACTTGCGGACATACACCCGGCAGATCACGCCCGCTTGAGCCAGCGAAGAAACAAGCTCTCGAACGTAAACGTTCATTCCTCCGCCGTCGCCGCTTCCCGGCTGAGCCAACGGCGACGTGTGAAGCGACAAAATGGCCGCTTTGCTAATCGGATTCCTAGTCAGAGCTCTTACTCTCTTCGGTGTCAGAGTCAAGGTCTGGGTCTTCCTCAGGCGGTGCGTCCGACTGTGACTCAGATAGCGGTTCGCTCTCCTGGTCGGTGCTGTCGTCGCCGACGGTTGCTTCATTAGCCAAAACGAACGATCGGTACACGCCTAGTAGCGCCTTGCGCTGTTCGTTGGTGAGTTCGTGAGATCGACGGATAGCAGATTCCAAGCCTGACGTTTCGGGGCCTTGGGTGCTGTCGAGCATTCCGGCCTGGACATACATTGTCTCCGCCGACACCTGAAGTGCTTTGCCGAGCTGCTGTAGTATCTCAGCCGAAGGCTTTCGAAGACCTCGTTCGATTTGGCTCAGGTAAGGGTTCGATACGCCGGCCAGATCGGCAAGCCGACGCAGAGATAGCTCTGCCAGCGTTCGCTGTTCCCGGATGAAACCACCGATGTCGTTCGATTCGGCAGGCGGCAAATCGTCGGCTACAACCGCGGGCTCGTTCGACACCGATTTCTTGCTCATTCAATTGACGCTAACGGAGTTGCAGCGCCCTCCCACACCTAGGAAGTATGAGTCACATAGGTGCGATTAGGAGGTTGGTTAGGTTAAAAGCGCGTCTACCGACGCTTCACCATCTCGATAGCGCCGGGCAATCTCGTCTTGCATGGCGTCAATTCGATCATGCAGCTGGCGGCGAATAGTCGACATTTCAACTTCGAATTCGCGGAGGGTGTCGAACAAGTCGGCGAGTTGCCCTTTCTCAAGGTCGGAAACACCCGAAAGTTCGGCTGGGCTTGCGATTCGGTTGAGGCTATCTACTAACGCTAGGGCGATGTCGCCAGGCTCTAGAACTGGCACAGCTCTCGGTACCCGTTGATCTCCCTCGGTTGGGGCGTCAGTCAGAATGTCAGGCATCTCGAACAAAAGGTCGTCGACCTTTGTATCGGAGGGCGAATCGCCACCGGCCCGAACCTTCGCTTCGTGACCAACAATATCGAGCCGGCCTTGAGCCACTCGCCGCACAAAGGATACGTCTCCCTCGGCGGCGCTGGCCTCCACTCGGAGGCCTCGCAATCGATCGAGAGGCATCTCGTTGATTCCTTTTAGGCATTCATCGGCGAGTAAACGTTGCAAGTCGGCGTGCACGTTCTAACCGTACTTGGCTTGACTGGCCAACGGGTGACTCGTGGCTTTTTATTAGATGCCACCGGTAACCAGCAGGCGATGCGGTTTGATCTCAGCCGACAACTTGCACTTGGTTAAGCAACACCAACCAAAGTGGAGCAGCTATCAGGTACGAGTCGATTCGTCGTAGCGCTGGGGCCCACGCGGCACCACGAGGAAGTAGGCCCGACGCTAGAACTTGCCCGAGTGGGCAGCAGATTGCGGTTAGTAACGCAAACAGAAGCACCGTCGACTCGGTAAACGGTGGAGGCAACGTGAGGAACAGAAGAAAGGCAACGGTGCCGAGGGCAACGATGCCAGCCATCGGGCCTTCGATCGCGTTGGCTGATCCGGTACCTACCAGGAAGTCGCCCGCTTCGTAGGCGCTTATGAGCAGTATCAGGCTCACTAGCGCAGAAACGTCCGACTTAGCAATGGCCGCCATGCAGGCAATGACAAGACCAGCCGGGATTGCCGATCGGGCCAGAATGTCGAAAAGTTGGAGAGGCGGGCGTTGATGGCCTCGGTAGAGCAAAACATACAAGCTGACGACGAGCACCCCGAAGGCAAACCCGATGATCACACCTGGGGCTTCAAAAAACCCGCCGATTCCAATGAGGTAAGCGGTTGACGCCATCCACAACCGAGGGGCCGACAATTTGGGGAACCAAGCGTGCGCCGTTTGCAGCGCCGCCAGGGCGGCAATGGGTGCCCCAACGACCGCTATGCCGAGTGATCCAACTGCCGGGTCGCCCGTGGAGACGCCGAGCAGAGCGGCACCAACAATCAGAGCGAACCAAATAATGCCGAACGTTATTTTCGGCCCGTCGGTTCGATAGGGCACGGCTAGTCGATTATTTTGCCAGCGTTCTTCCCGAGCTAGAGCCCGACCTCTTCGTTTGTCTTTAGAAGATGGCTTGCCTTTTTCGTCCCACTGAGCTGGAGGCCCAGGAGCCGGCTGTCGATTTCCACGTGGCTGGGCGTTCAGGGAAGGTTTACGCCTTTGGTCCGAACCGGAGCGACGTCTGCCCCCAGGTTGAGCGCCGGGGGGTGGCATAGCGGAACCGTTGTGGCCCGGCCGTTGTTGGCCGCGCTGATCAAGCGGGACTTGGCGGTTGGGGTGAACGTTTTGATGGGGAGGGCCGGGGCGCGGCGACTGGGGTGTTGGTTGCATTGGTTGACTCATCCGCCTGATACCGGCGGCAGAACGGCGACCTCGTCGCCCGATGCCACTGCTTGTTCTCTTGCGACTGGAGATCCGTTCAACCAGACGTTGCTGCTTAGCAACACATCGTCGAATGGGCTACCGAAACGTCGGGTTGCTTCATCAAGCACATCGCCAACCGTCGAACCCTCAAGTTCTATGCTGGACGTCCCTGCAGATTCTCGGGCCTGGGCGAACAATCGAAGTGTGACCACAAACTCCATTGTGCCACGGTCGCCGATCAGTCACTATGGCAGGACGAGGCCTAATGTAGAGAGAACGGTACCTCTGCCTACGATCAGTAACCTAAACGTGATCGTTGAGCGGTCGGATACGCCACATTTTCATCGCCAACGAGCCCAATTTCTTCCGAGAAGCGGTGCCACGCCCAGCCGACCGTTTCTAGACCGTCAACAAACCAAACAAAATATGGTGGAACAAAGATCGTGACTCAGAAACCGAAGGTGACCGTGGTTGGGGCAGGCCCAAATGGGCTCGCCGCGGCCATCACCGTGGCCCGTGCTGGCTATTCGGTGCAGGTTCTTGAAGCCAACGACACGATTGGTGGGGCGTGCCGATCCGAGCAGTTAACTGAACCCGGTTTCGTTCACGACGTCGGCTCGGCCATCCACCCCCTCGCTGTTTGTTCACCGTTTATGCAGACCATCCGCTGGGCCGATCATGGCTTATCGTGGGTTTATTCGCCCGCTAGTGTGGCCCACCCTTTGGATGGTGGGCGAGCAGCGATCGGTTGGCGCAGTCTTGACCAGACGGCCGAAGGTCTTGGGGTTGACGGCCGGCGGTATCGGCAGTTATTCAAGCCGCTAGTCGACCGCTTCGACGAGTTGGTGCAGCTGACCATGCAACGACCGGCAGCGATGGCACGTTCGCCTTTGTCGGCTACCCGGTTTGGTCCGCTGCTGTCTCTCCCGGCATCGGTTACCGCCAAGATGTTCAAAACCGATGAAGCCAAGGCCTTATTCGCTGGCCATTCGGCCCATTCGATTGTGCCATTAACCAAACCGTTAACGTCTGGATTTGGGGCGCTGCTGGGCGCGGCCGCCCACGCTGTTGGTTGGCCGTTCCCTGCGGGTGGTGCCAACGAGATCGCCCGGGTGCTTAGCGAAGTTTTGGTCGACTTGGGCGGCGACATCGTTACCAGCCACCGTGTGGCGTCGGTGGCTGACCTGCCAGGAAGTGATTCAACCATCTTCGCCCTCACCCCTCGACAGATAGAACGTATCGCTGGCGATCAGTTTTCCGCTCGCTCTCGGCGTAGTTTGACCAAGTTTCGCTACGGCCCCGGCGTGTGCAAAGTGGACTTCGCCACTAGCAGCCCGATTCCTTGGGCCAATCCCGACGTCGCTCAGGCGGCGACGGTCCACCTTGGCGGCACGTTCGAACAGGTCCAGCAGGCGGAAGCGGTGGTTGGAGACGGCGACCACGCCGAGACCCCGTTTGTGCTGTTGGCTCAACACACGCCGTTCGATCCGACGAGGGCTCCAAGCGGCCATCATACGGTTTGGGCGTATTGCCATGTGCCAAACGGTTCGACCGTCGACCAGAGCGACGTTATCGAGGACCAAATCGAACGGTTCGCTCCCGGATTCAAACAGACAGTTCTAGCCAGACACGTCTCTCTAACCCACGATTTAGAAGCGGGGAATGCCAACCTTGTTGGTGGCGACGTTGGCGGCGGAAGCTACGTGAACCTACAAGCTGTGGCCCGACCGCGGCTAGCACTCCGCCCCCACACCTTGGCCGTTCCCGGGTTCTTTATTGGGTCGGCTAGCGCTTCTCCCGGGGCCGGAGTTCACGGCATGGGCGGGCATCTCGCGGCAAAAGACGCCATGCGGTATTTGGCCAGCCTGTAGGCTCGGATCGACCGGAAACCCCGGGCGGCGCAGGAGCCGCCAGGTCTAGCAGGTGAACGCACGCCGAACAGAGAGCTGAACGACTCATGAGTAGAGAAACGTTTTACGACAAGGTCGACGCCACCTTGGACCAAATTCGAGATGATGGGCTTTGGAAAACTGAGCGGGCCATTGTGTCGCCCCAAGCTGGGTCAGTTGAGGTTGATGGCGTCGGCAAGGTGCTGAACTTTTGTGCCAACAACTATCTGGGCTTGGCGAACCATCCCGACATCATTGCCGGAGCGAACCAGGCGATGGCCGAAAACGGTTATGGCATGGCTTCAGTTCGGTTCATTTGCGGGACGCTCGACATTCACCGGTTGCTGGAACAAGAAATTGCTTCGTATGTGAATACCGACGACAGCATTTTGTTCGCCGCGTGTTTTGATGCCAATGGCGGCGTGTTCGAACCGCTACTCGGCGCCGAGGATGCGATAATTTCCGATTCGTTGAATCACGCGTCAATCATTGACGGTGTCCGGTTGTGTAAAGCGCAGCGGTTCCGGTTCGAGACAAGAAGCATGGATGATCTTCGGGCTCAGCTGGTGGCGGCTGACGCCGCCGGGGTCAACACGAAACTGATCGTGACCGACGGCGTCTTTTCGATGGACGGCTATGTTGCCGACTTGGCCTCGATTTGCACCTTGGCCGACGAATTCGATGCTCTGGTAATGGTCGACGATTGTCACGCCACCGGCTTCATCGGACCTCAGGGCCGGGGAACTCCGGCACTACACGGCGTTGCCGATCGGGTTGATATTGTCACCAGCACGTTGGGCAAGGCGTTGGGTGGCGCAATGGGCGGGTTTGTAGCGGCCCGGCAAAACATCGTCGACCTGCTTCGGCAACGAGCTCGACCTTATCTATTTTCGAACGCGCTCAGCCCCGCTCATGTGGGCGGCGCCCGAGTTGCGTTGAGCATGGCGCTCGAAGCCGACGATCGTCGAGCGCAACTTGTGTCTAACGCCGAGCGGTTCCGATCAGCGATGACTACAGCCGGGTTCGAACTGACCGGACAAAGTCACCCAATCATCCCGGTCATGTTGGGAGACGCAAAAGTAGCGGGCGACATGGCAACCCAATTGATCGAGCATGGCGTCTACGTGACTGCGTTTTCGTATCCGGTTGTTCCCATGGGCTTAGCCAGAATCCGAACTCAAATGAACGCGTCGCATACCGACGCCGAGATTGATCGAACCGTCGAAGCCTTTGTTGCTGTCGGCCGTGAACTGAAAGTTATTGGATGAAAGCTCTGGTCAAAACCGAGAGGGCCCCTGGGCTTTCCTTAGTCGACGTTGACGAACCCGAGGTCGGCCCGGCCGACGTGCTAATCGAGGTAACTCACGCCGCTATTTGCGGCACTGATTTACACATCTATCAGTGGGACGAGTGGGCCCAGGAAACGTTGCAGCCTCCGGTGACGATCGGGCATGAGTTTATGGGCAAAGTTGTGGCTACTGGCGAGATGGTTACCGACATCGTGATCGGTCAACGGGTGGCCGGGGAAGGTCACATCATTTGCGGCAAATGCCGAAACTGTAGATCGGGTGACGGACATTTATGCCGAGACACTAAAGGAGTTGGCATTCATAGAAACGGCGGCTTCGCCGAACGCGTGGTGATTCCAGCTGAGAACGCTTACCCGGTTCCCGATTCGATCACCGACGAGGTGGCGGCCGTGCTCGACCCGTTAGGCAACGCCGTCCATAGTGCCTTGTCATTTGACCTTGTTGGGGAGGATGTGCTCATAACTGGGGCCGGGCCGATCGGGCAGATGGCGGCCGCCGTTTGCCGTCATGCCGGGGCCCGCCACGTTGTCATCACCGATGTGAAACAGTCGCGTTTAGCCACCGCTGTACAAATGGGTGCCACCAGAGGGGTTCTTGCCGGCGAAGAAAACCTCCGCGAAGCAATGGATGAGCTTGGCATGACCGAAGGGTTCGACATTGCGCTGGAAATGTCGGGTAGCCCGCATGCCTTGAACGATGTTGTCTCCGTAATCAACCATGGGGGCAAGATCGGTTTGCTTGGGTTGTTTTCTTCCGATGCGACGATCGATGTGAACCAAGTAATATTCAAGGGGTTGTCGATCAAAGGCATTTACGGTCGAGAAATGTTCGACACGTGGTACAAGGCAACGGCGATGCTCAACTCTGGCTTGGACGTGACACCTCTTATAAGTCACCGGTTTCCGATAGCTGACTACGAGCAGGCGTTCGAGGCGTTGGCGGCTGGTGAGGCCAGCAAGATTCTGCTTCAGATCAGTTAGCGGTCGAATAAATCTCACGCACCGACGACTGTCTTAGTCGCTGGTTCTACCTGCTCGTCTTCAACGCCTACTAAGGTAGACGGAACCGCACCTACGACTAGTGGCGCGAATCAGCGAGGCGAAGCTCTATGTCAACCGAACTAGTGACAACCGAAATGCTATTTGTCCGTCATGGGCAATCAACGTGGAATGCGCTGAAGCGTTGGCAGGGCCAAGCCGACCCTCCTCTGTCAGAGTTCGGAGAAGAACAAGCGGGCATGGCCGCCAAATCGGTCGGGCAAGTCGACGTTGTGATCGCTTCACCGTTGGAACGAGCGTTGGCGACAGCCTCGATCATCGGAGCCCAGATCGGGGTAGGCCCGGTCCAAGTCGTCGATGGCCTAAAGGAACGAGATTCGGGTCAATGGTCGGGATTAACCCGAGTCGAAATTGAACAGAAGTGGCCGGGTTGGGTCGACAGCGACCGGCGGCCAGAAGGCTGGGAGTACAACAAAGATCTTGTACCGAGAATTCTCGAAGCGGTCGAATCGATTGCGGCAGAGTTCCCTGGCGCCACCGCTCTGGTAGTTAGCCACGGCGGAGTGATTATCGAACTGGAAGATCACCTTGGGGTGAATGAGGCTCGTATCCCAAACCTGCATGGTCGAATTGTCCGTCACACGGCAAACGGTTTGACTGCCGGCGATCGGCTGGAACTCATACCAGCCGACATGCGCACAGGAGGCGAAAGTAAACGAGTATGACTTCTGGTGTGGCGGATCAGTTGAGCCTGATCGAACTTCTCATCCCGACTGAAGAGTCTGAACAAGTAGCACAGGAGCCCAAGGGTGAGCCTCAACTCAACGTTGAACCTCAACCTGCACTGCTCCATAACGACGAGTTATCCAGTGCCGCAGATCCCGGACCAGCGTCGCTCGAGGAAGACGACCCTGGGTATGTGCCACTTCTTGAACCGCTTACGCCTGTGGTTACTCGAAGCAGGAAGCGAAAGAAGACAGCCGAAGCGCAGCTGGCTGGCTCGGTAGTGAGCATCAAGATCCCAGCCGATTGCACGGCCGACGAAGAACAGTTTTTCGTTGACCACTTCATCAAGAAGTTCGAGCGGACGAGGGCCGCCAACGGGGTCAACCTGGCCAGTCGGGCGAAGAAGCTGGCGAAAGAGTTTGGTCTGCCCGTTCCTCAGAGTATTCGTTGGGTATCGAACCAAAAACATCAGTGGGGTTCGTGTACCCCGGTCGATAGCTCAATTCGGATTTCCGATCGGCTAGCCGGGTTCCCCACTTGGGTTATCGATTATGTGATCGTGCATGAGCTGGCGCACTTGCTCATCGTCGACCACAGCCCCGAATTTTGGGCGCTAGTAAACGCCTACCCGAAAACTGAGCGGGCTCGCGGCTATTTGCTGGCGAAGGAAGATGTTTGACTCTGGCTGCACGTTGAGTCAGTTTGATCGCTGCGGCTACTTCCTGCGGTTACTGCCTGGCTCGTTACGGCCTGGCTCGGTTTAGGTAGCGGGAGCGCTTAGTTGTCTTTCGTCTTCGTCGCCGTAGAGCGGTTCGTTGTCTAGAGCTTCCAACCGGGCGTCGATCTCGTCCAACTCAAGGGCCATGGTTCGCAGATTTTCCATGGTTGGCAGTGGTTGCGGTGTGTCTTGGTCGGAGTCGGTTTCGATTGCCGCACCGCCGACCGGGGTGATGCCATCACCGCTACCTTCGGCCTCATCACCGACGTCAGCCCCATCGCCGTTGCCGGCTTGGCTGTCGGTGTGATCGCTGGCGTCGTCGTTGTCCGAATCGGACTCGGCGGCGTCGTCAACTGACATGGACGCAGCCGTCGATTGGTCGGCGGAGTCAGGTGTGGTTGGTTGACTGTCGCTTGGCCGCGAATCCGGAGAGGATGAGAATCGGTGGAGTGCTCCAGCAGTGAACAAGCCGGGCCCGGTTTTTGCTTGGGCCTCCTGGGCAACATCTTCGTCTTCGTCTGTGTCTGCGTGTTCTTGGTCTTGTTCGGAGCCTTGATCAGCTTGGGCCGGTTGTTCGAAGCCCTGCTTTCCAAGCTGAGCTACTTCTAAGGTGTCGTCGGCTTCGTCGTTGGCTGGTTGTTCGTCGCCTGTTGCCGGCTCGTCGTCGGTTCCGTGCTCGATGGCTGGTTGTTCGTCGCCTGTTGTCGGCTCGTCGTCGGTTCCGTGCTCGTTGGCTGGCTGTTCGTCGTCGGTTCCGTGCTCGTTGCCAGCATTGGCTTCGGAGTCATCGGCAGGGTCTTCGGGTTCATCTGTTGGTTGCTCATATCCGACGTACCCTGCGTCGGCTAGGTCGACCACGCCGAGATCAACCCACGGTGTCTCGTCTTCTGATTCGTCGTCGCCCAGGTAGCCAACGATGCCGACGTCGACGCCGTGATCCTCTGACTCCTCTGACTGTTGGAATTGTTCTGCGTCGCCGAGCTGGCTGTTGTTGGTGGAATTCGCCGAGTCATCGCTGGTCGAGCGTTCCTCATCAGTTCCGTCACCGTTGTTGGTGTTTGCAGCTTCGAATTCGCGTTCAGCATTGTCCACGTCGGCTACATCAGCGTGATCAGGATCTACATCATCCTCATCGACAACTGCAACCCGATCGTCTTCGCCGCTCATAGCTTCAAACTCGCTATCGATATCGTCTTCGGTGCCGGCTCCGACTTGATCGCCATGGCCGCTCATAGTCTCAAATTCTCCGTCAACATCGTCTTGATCGGTGACGTCCAACTCGTCAACGGCCGCGGCAACATCATCGTTCTCATCAACGCCAGCTTCAATGGTTTCGCCTCTGTCGGCTACGCCTCGACCGACCTCATCGTCTCTGTCGGCTACGTCTGCGGTGGCTTCATCGTCTGCGTCTTCATCAGCGGTTCGGTCTGCATCAACGGTGGCTTCATCGCCTGCGTCTGTCGTGGCTTCATCGTCAGCGTCTTCATCAGCGGTACCGTCTGTATCAACGGTGGTTTCATCGGCTACGTCTTCATCAGCTGTGTTCTTATCGGTGCTGGCTTGTGCGGTGATGCTCTGTTCAGTTGTGTCGGCTTCGTTCGGGTTCTCAGATTCGAGGGCGTCGCCTTGGGAAGCGTCAACCGGCAACTCGATCTGATCTTCACTTGCTTCAGCTTGGTCGAAACTACCTGTGTCCTGGTTCGGTGAGCCGCCTTCATTTTCCGGGGCAGCTGCGCCGTCGACGGAAACGATTTCGTCGTCGCTTTCGTGAAGATCAGAGTCTGTGCTGGTTATGTGGTCGGCGTTGAACTGAGGGTTCGGTGTGGTGGCGTGAGGTTGGACGACATGGCTCTGTTGAGCAACTTGTTCGTCGTCTGTTGGTTCGGCATCGGCGAGCCATTGCTCGGCATCGACGGTGGGAGCGTGGGCTCGCTCGGGTGTCGGCTCTGGATTTCCATCGTTGGGGACTTGGGCCATGACGGGCTCGGTTTCCTGACTTATTGTTTCGTAGGTTACTTCATCCGATGCTGAATTTTCAGCATCTTCGCCGCCATGATTTGTTTCTTGACTTAGCTGGTGATTCGGCTGTTCGTCCGACGTGCTCTGTGGTTGAACTGCTCGTTCGTGGTCAGCGGGAAGAACGTTTTCTTCTTCTGCCAGTTCGCCTGCGTCCAAGTTTTGGCTTGCTGCTGATGTCGCTGCTTCAAGCTTTTGCGCTCGCCGGCGAGCCAAGATGCCATTCTTGCCCCACGGCGAGAGGGATTGCACTGCTCGAATCATCCGTTGAACCCAGTTGAGCTTTGGGGTCGGGGTTGAAAAATTCAGATCATTGCTATCCATCAGTGCCACGGATTTCGACTCTACCGGTTAGGTCGCGATGTCGAGCGGTATCCGGGCGAACGACACGGTCTGGATCCCGTCGCCGAGCGGAGCGACCGGAATTTCTCGACTGCCGGGCGCAATATCGAGAATTGTGACCGTTTCCCCGCTCTCGGAGGCTTCGCTATCGTCGGCCGCTTCGTCGGTTTGAGATGCTTGGGAAATTTTCTTGTAAGCGATCCGTTCACCGTCGAATGTGAGACTGGTTACTTGATCTCGATCTTCACCAATTTTGAGACCGAGGATCGATGCGTTGGTCAGCAGCTCGAACGCCACTACTTCGGTTGCTTCTTCGGTGCCATCATCTCGGTAGGTGACGAGGGTGTAGACGACGGCGCCACCGTCGGGGCTAATGTCGATCGCTCCGAACGCTGGCCGCCCGGGAAACGTGCACTCTGGAGCTTCGGTGTTTAGCAGGTCGAGCTGGTCGCCGTTGGCGTTGTAGAAGCGAATCTCACCGCATTGTTCGTCTTGAACAATCACTGCTTGCAGGTCGCGGCTGGCGGCGAAGTCAACAACTTTTTCACCTTCAGCTAAGTTGATGTGGTTTTGGCGTTGCCGGGCTTGACCGTCTCGTTCGGAGACGAGCTGGATCCAGTCGATTTGGGTTTCGCCCAGTTGGACGAACGCCCGTGGCGCTCCGTCCCAGAATCCAACGTCGAGCAACGCAACTTGCTCATCGACGAGTACTTCGGGTTCCCGCTGCGATTGAAGGTAGATCACGCTCGAGTTGGCGTCTTGCACAACCAAGCCGCCGCCTAAATCGTCGACCGCTTTGATTACCGTAAATTCACTGAGCGGACTTTCAATTAACTCGGTGAGCCCTTCGCTGTCGGCCTGAAGGATTCGATCCTCTCCGCTTATTATTAGGTCTGCGATGTAATCCTCAGCCGCGGTTGGCACCGCTGCGCTGGCCGCCACCTGCTCCGACGAGTCAGTTTCGCCGGGGCGGATCACTAGCTGGGAGTCAGTTTGGGCTTCGGAGCGGGGGACGCTGCTCGTCGACGACGAAGCCGAGAAACCCTCTGGTTGCTCCAGTTCCGCGCAAGCACCAACGATCAAGGCCAAAGTAACCAAGCCAGCGATCACTTTGATCGAGCGTGCGAATTGAGCGGGAACTCTCACGCCCCCCATCGTGGCAGGAACAACGCCGAAGGAGGCGGCACGACGGGCCAAACCAACAAAAAACCTGGCAAAACTAGACTGATCGAGCGCCTCAGGCACGTAACAAGTCAAAGACTCCCGAAAAAGACCATACGGAACGCCCGATTTCCAGCTAGTCTCACTTTCGCCCCTGTGGCGCAGTCCGGTTAGCGCAGTGGACTTTTAATCCATTGGTCCTGGGTTCGAATCCCAGCGGGGGCACTGCCAAATCCTTCTCCTGGAGCGGCTAAAACCGGTAGATCGAGCGTGCCGTCTCGTACCACCAAACCCCCCAAAATCCCGCCAACCCCTCTCAGTTGTGAGCAGAGATCTGTGTTGTCCCGATTCATGATTGAATTTCATGGGCTTGGAAATCGCGGTACCAGTTTGATCCAGAAAATGCAGCCGCTTAGTATCAGAATCTGAGTACCCCACGCCGCTTACTTGCAGATCTGTATCCCGAGGATTCTCTGAAGAAGATGTTCTGGAGCCCCTTTGTCTCGAAGCGTCCCCTAAGAGATTGGGCCGGACGAAAAAATGCAGCCTGAAGCAAGTCGACTTCGGACGAGACTAAATGATGATCGTGATTCGGACTGGGAAAACTATGAGTCTTTTAAGAAACGGGCCCAAGGCCCAATGCTGCTGCTGTCGCTGTTGTTGGTTCCGATCGTTGTGCTTCCGATCGCCGAGGATCTAAGTCCGATCGCACTTCGCTCTGTCGAGATCTTGGCTGCGGGAATATGGGGAGCGTTTCTCATCGAGTACCTCGTTCTTTTGTTTTTGGCACCGCAAAAAGTTCTCATGATCAAAAAACACAAAGTTGATCTTGTTTTGCTCGTTCTCCCATTTTTTAGACTCGCTCGCATTGTCCGATTGTTGAGGCTCGTCCTCTATGGTTCAGCTGGTTCGACCGCCGCCAACGCAGTGCGTAAAATGGCGGAGCGGCCTGGGTTTCTGAAAGTTCTGACAGCAAGTTTCGTCTCGATAGCCGTTAGCGGGGGCCTTGTGTCAATTGCCGAGCATGGTCAGGCGAATAGCACCATCGATGGGCCAGCAGACGGTGTTTGGTGGGCAATCGTGACCTCCTCGACAGTCGGGTACGGCGACGAATTTCCAGTGACAGCTACAGGCCGGGTCATCGCCGTCTTTCTGATGTTGGTAGGTGTCGCGATCCTGTCGATTGTTACGGCCAACGTGGCTGCCGCCTTCGTCGAAGAATCAGCTGATCAAGACAACCAGCTCGACCGAATCGAGAAAGAGCTCGTGGCGATAAGAAAGTTTCTTGAGCCCAGAAAGGCGGATTCGTTGTTAGATAGTTCATTTTCTCCAGATCCGACAGCTGAGGTTCACAAAGACACAGAGATAGTTGACCTTCGGTAAATTCAAGAAGAAGGGGGAGATCTACGCAAAAACTTGTGCTTTGCAACAGCGTTCTCACACGAACCCCCACGCTCCACCGCCGCAAACCCGCTCCACTAGCGGCAGATTGCAGTACACCTGAAGGAACTCGAACCACTACCCTTCTAATCCGTAAATATAAGGCGGCTAGTTTCGGTGAGTGTGTGTGGTTGACCGTTGTTGTCTTTATGGCTGTTTTGGCTGAGTTTCGACGCAGGCGGGAACCCTATGGTCCCTGTTGTCGACCGCTCTTCCCGGTCGGATGTTCTCAGATTTGTTCTCATCGGTCGCAACCTTGGCCGTCGGAGCCGTACTCATTCGCATGCAACTCCGTCACCATCGCGATCAAGTCCGTAAATATCTGCCCCTACAACACGAACAGGACCTCGGACGTAGGCAGGTCCATTCCCTGACCCACCGGCACAATCAACGTCGCTCGCAACGGGAACGCAGCCCGAGTAGTTCGGATCACAGCCGTTTGCCGTTGTTGGTGCTGCGGTAGTTGGCGGTTTGGTGGTTGGTGCAGCGGTAGTGGGTGCTGCCGTAGTGGTTGGTTCTGCGGTGGTTGGTGGTTTGGTGGCGGTAGTTGTCGCTAGTGTTGTGGTACTTGCTTTGGTGGATGAGGGGCTTGTGCGAGTTGAAGTCGTAGATGAAGCCCTCGTTGTTGTCGATGTCTCATCTGGTTGATCAAAGAAGGTCTCAATCTTTTGTTCATTATCTTGCGGTTCGTTGGGTTGGTTAGCAACGGCCAAGAGTGCGAGGCCGCCGATTACGCCAAGACCAACGAGGTTTGCCTTGCGTCGACGCGACCTCGGGCGTCCTTTAGGTCCACTTGATTCCGACCCAATGCGAATCGATCCTGGCCTGACAAGGTCGGCTGATCTCGGCGGAGGTGGCTGCGAATAAGCCGATATTGGTGCACGGTTCTCCGCTGCCAGCTCTTGTTCGAACAGCGCTATGCGTTGCGCTTGATATTGGGCTCCCAGCTGGGCGGCGTACCGATCACAGTACATTTTGGCGGCTAGCACCGTCTTTTCGCCAACACCTGGAATTGCGGTAAGCGTTGCAACGCTTGATCTTTTAAGAGTCCATAGGTTGGTTACTCCTGCCCTCTTAAGTGCCGACAGGCGCAGGCCGTGGCCACTAAAAACATCGATAGAAGTCGTCGAGAGTGCATTTTGGACATCGTCTTGAGCGAGACGCAGAGCCTTGCGGCGCCTTGCTTGTTTTTTGGATTGAGCTCTAGCTTTTTCGAACATCGCTTCCGACGCCTTTATGTAATTACTCAAAGACACAATTGTACCAGGCGCCAAATCGGCGCTGAATTACTAGGGTATTCGGCGCTTCGACGTCTATTCTTGAAGGGTGAGCAGAGTCCTCGAATCCCCACGGGTGCCGAACCCGTCACTGGAAATTGGTCGCCATAGCCAATGTCGATTATCGAGGGCTTTTGCAGTCATTGAGCGGCGTGTGGTGATTTGTTGGAATATCTCGCTAGTCGGGTATGAAGTTACTGTTCGATTGACAACGGTCTTGTCTCAGTTAGTCCAACCGATTCGGTTTGATCCGTCTCGTTCGAATTAGCAGTTAGATCGATCTCAGCGGAAATGGGAGAGGCCTCGGATTGGTCTTGTGCCGACACGGGAACTGGGGCTTTTGGCTGTGGTTCAGAGTCCTCATTAACAACGCGCTTAACTTTCGGTGTTGGAGCTACCCAGGGCGTTATATTCTGCAGCACATGTTCATAAAACGAGTCGACGGTCTGGTTTACTGTGTCGACGAACCCAGGTGAACGACCACCCGACTTGCGGTTCTGACCGGCTTCACGGTGCAGAACTAAGCGGAACCGTTGAACGTCGCCTTTACCGTGGGGCAGAAGACATGTCGGATCTTGTTCGATAGCGGCGAGGTCTGCGGACCTCGGCGTCCGTCCGTTCCTTTCGAAAGCTTCGATGACGAGATCACGAGGAGCTTCATTGATTTGTCGAGTCAACCATGTGACCGAACCCTTTCCCTTCTTTTCCTCAGGCGCGACGATCGTGCAATCGACAACTATATTCCTGGCTCTCATATCGGCGGTAATACCAATATCGCTTGCCGTACCCGGAACTCGAATATCACCGGTAACGACTCCATCTGTTAGAAGCTGATCTCGAACCGTTTGCAGACGCGCTTTTGGGTCTTGCTGTGCTTTCGGCAGGAGCTGAGCTACTTCGGCTCCGGTTTCTGAACTCAATCGGAGGGCCAAGTGTCGAAGCAGCTCATCCCACTTGGTCGCAATGTCATCGAGACCGTCGGAACGTTTCGTTAGCGTTCCTTGTCGAGCCCCGTCGCGAATATCGACCCACGCTGGCCCCATATCTGAAAAGCCTGTGACCCCCGAAGCTGGGTGCTCCAAATAGCGAATTAGCTCGGCAAGTATCCACGACTGTTCCGGGTCATCGACACCGGCATGAACTTTACATTTGACAGCCTTAGACAGGATCTCGCTCCACGAGTAGTGATGGACCTTCACCCGCGAATTCGAGCGGACCTTCAGTCCCTCGGTTGGATGAGCGCCAGCGATGCCAATCTCGTTCGAGATCGATATTACCAAATCGGCTTCGACCTCTCGGGCGGCGTCGAGGTAGCTGTTGAGCTGTTTCGCGTCGAGCAAAGCACCGCCGGTCTTCACCTCTACGAGCGCTCGCCAAACGGTCTTGCCGTACTTGACAACTACGAGTCCGTCCGGGCGAACGTTTCCGTCAGGACACTTAACCTCAACCTCAGTGAAGGTCTCGACGATTGCCTTCTCAGCCTTTGATGCACCTAGCGGACCAAAGATTTCCCTTGAGAAGTCTCGAACGATACTCAAGACCGCAAGAGTTGCAGAGGTGGCACGCTGTTCTGCGTCAGCTTGTCCACCAACTCCGGTGGTCGGAATCAGTCTCGCCCGCTGCATTTCACTCACTTGCTACCCCTTTGCCAGTTCGATTTGTAAGGACGCCATTGACCTTAGGGCCCTGCTTCGTTCGGTACAAACGAAGCAACGCCTCATTGAACGTAAGTGATTTAGTATTGGACTTGTTGCGGACGGGTATGCCCAGACATGGCAAATGGCCCGATGGGCCGCATGTCGAAGAGCGTGGCGGTGGAGTTATGTCTCGAGATTTTTTCGATGGTTCTGGCAGTACGCTCTGGCGGCTTCGCTAGTGCGGTCCATTGCAGTTCCAACTAACCTGTACAGCCATGTGACCCCAACGATGCAGCGAGAGGCTGCCGCACTACTGGGAGATGCCGGAGTACTCGTAGTAGTTGGAATAGCGCTTAGCTTTTCGGTGCGATCCACCTATCGCTCAACGGCGCCAACCCCAACTGTTTACCGGACCAACACCAAGCTGATTCCGACCCTGACGACGCATAGAGTAACGGCGGGATAAAGGCTCATGCTGTGAAGCGGTCGAAAGAGCTAGCGGCCGAAACACTCAGTTGAAGAACCGCTGCTCGAGCTAGCGAACGTTAGTCGCTGGCTTGCAACTTCGGTGTCGTTGTTCGTGCAGGGTGCGAATTTGTGGGTTACAGTGTGCGGAATCGCAGCGCCGACAAATATCTACTAGCTGCCTCTTAGTCCCGTCGAGTCTAGTTAGTTGGGCGTCGGTAGCGCCGGTGGTGATGGGAGTCTCACGATGTTTTCATACCCCAGATTCGTTGTTGCTGGTTTGTTTACGTTGGGTTTGTTGTTGGTGGGTTGCTCATCATCGGGAGACGATGCGATCGATACAACTACGTCTCAGTCATTCCCAGATCTGTCGGAGTTCAACAAGCAAAACGAGGCGACCACGACCTCCTCAGTTGTCTCGACCACAGCTGCACCAACGTTAGAAGAGGCAAAAGCCGAAATCGAAGTCTTCATGCACGACGAAAACCGGAAATTGCACGAGTGCATCAATGTCGCGCGAGAATGTGACGCGTTAGTACAACTCGCGGAGATTCATATTGACCGCCAGCTTGAAGCAAGTATTGGCCTCGCAAATGACCTCGTCAGAGAAGGTCTTGAGATTCAGTCGCCAATTGATCCCACTCATGATCGATATGAGATTGAAGAGATTGACTTGCCCTCCGCCACTTCAACATCAGCAGTCGTGACTTTCTGTGACATCGATGGCCATATCGTCTATCAGCCTGGCGGCGCCCCAGACGGTACCGATTTGATAATCAACGACAAAGTTGTCTCACGGATCAAAATCGCAAACCTAACAAGGAACACAGAAGGCCGATGGCGAGTTTCGGACTCAGTTGAGAGAGAACAGTTTCCGAACGGCGACGGTTGCGACCAATGAGAACACTCAGGGGGACAACCGCCCTTCTCCTAGTTTCTCTATTTCTGCTTTCTGCAAATGAAGTCGCCGCTGATGTCACTGTGACTCCACCACCGAAGGAGTCGGCTGGGGGTGGTGGCAGTTCCTTCTTTTCGTTGGTTGAGCAGGGGGCGGTGAGCTTCAATAACGGTGGCTATAGCGGACCGCGTGAGGTGTGTTCTTGGGATCGGAACCCGACCGGTTCGTTCGGTACGCACTACGAGGATGAAGATACGTTTTTGGTGTACGGCCGATACGACTGCACAACATTGGCTGATGCGATTGTTCTTGTTCCGCTCGGCACACCGGAGCAAACAGTCCTCCCTTCTCTGCGTTCCTACATTGAACGTCAGATCGCTCCGCCCGAGCCGAAAATAACGCCGTTGCGTCCTCAGGGCTGGGTCCTGACCCAAGTCGCAATCGACTTTCGAACTTCCAGCGACTCATGGCAACCGATTGAGGCCACGGCTCAAATTGATGCTGGCCCAAATTCAGTTTGGGTCACTGCCGTTGCCCGCCCGTACCGTTTAGAGTTCACACCAGCCGATCCGCGTTATCCCGGCGAAACGGTGTCTTGCACTGACGACGAAGCAGTCGCTTCGTACGACTGGGAAAATCCTGGCGCCTGTTCATACACATACAGAAATTCTTCAGCGACCGCCCCGAATGGCTCGGAGTTTGACGCCTCGTTTGCCACCCACTGGGAAACAACATTTCGAACGTCATCTGGTAGTACCGGAACCATCAACCTTGATGCGACAGTAACACCAAGACCTCTGGCGGTAGCCGAGGTTAAGGCATTCACCACCTGCGTCGGTAGTTCTTGCTGATCATCGAAGGAATAGTGGCCATGGATAGATTTGCCTGATGCCGGTCACCGAGTACGAGCTTGGTGCAGATCATGCGCAATGACACTCGGCCACCAAAAACCAGTCGGCTGAATGGCTAGCTCGTTGAGGTTACAGCGTTGAGCAGAACCCGACCCGAAGTGGTGGCTCGCTTAGCAGAGCAGATCTGACGGCTAGGGGTCTCAATCCCGACAGGAATCCTGACTACTTGATCAACGGCAAAGTATTTGATGCGATTACGCCCTCTACAGCTAGCCCGAGCAGAATTGTCGGAGGGTGGTCGCCGTAATGGGTACTGAACGATATGTGAAATTACATACTGAGCTTTCTCCGGTAGAAGTTCTGGCGTTATTACCTGTCGATGACGCGTTTGGTTTCGAGAACGAGCCGATTCATCACGTTACAGGCACTCGTTCGTTGGTAGAAGTTCGCCAATCTCAACCGGAGTATGGCTGGGAATGTTTGTTTGGTATCGACTGGAACACCTCGATCTCCATCGAATACGAACGCGATGAAGATGTCCATTCGACCTCTGACCTGTTAGACGCTCACATCGGCGCACTTATAAAGGCATCGAAAAGGGGCTGGGTTCAACATCTGGATTTACCGATTTTGTATTGGACACAAAACAAGGTGGTCGTCACGAGCAATGAGAGCTATCACAAAATCGTGGCGCAGTCGTTACAAGAAGCTGGTATCCCTTTTGGGTTCGCAGACATGGACGCTAACTCCGGTGACATCGATCAGCTTCTTCGCGACCGTTGGGTTGATGACGTCTACCAGCGCCTAGGGTCTGGCCCTTACTTCAACACAGATGTAGCTGACCGGTGGCAGAAAAAGTGGTGGGGCTGGTGGGGATTTGCGATGCAACATCTCGGAGTCGAGGTCGGCCATGACAATATCGTCCACTTTCAAGACCCCAAGGCTGCTCCCGAACTACGACAAGAAGTTGTCCAGTATCTAAGATCTGCACAATATACGGTCACGTTCCAACAACCGGCAACCAAGTGCTCCTATTGCGACGAACTTGTCGGCCCCCACCACCAATGGGATGGCGTATGGCTGTGGGACGAAATATTGGCTCATCATGTCGAAGCGCACGACTTTATTGTTCCCAATGAGCTAGTTGACCGGATTCGCCTACTTGGCTCACCTCTACAGCTCGCACCAGTTGGACCACACACCAAACTCCCCTCGCCCAGCTCGCCGGAGTAATACGTCGCGAGGCACGCCCGCCTAAGCCCCGACCACATCTGCTTTAACTCTCTAGTAGTTGAGTTTCGTGGTGGACCGTTCCGCAGAGGCTTCGACACACGATTCGAAACGAAGGCCTCGAAAACGCTGTCGACTTGAACAGCGTCCAAACACGGTTTGGTTGAGAGCTTCATCAACAATTTTTCTATTCCGGGAACTTTTCTGCCGATGTCGGTATCCAAACGTTTTAGAGGCAACCTTGCCTTGCGTAACAAGATAAACGATCGGAATAACAATGAACTCCCGGACCCTCAACCGAACCAGATCAACTGATCTCGCTCCAACTCCTCAGAAAATGAAGCCACCCAGGAGAAACACACCTCAACCACGTCGTGTCGGCGCCATTGTCGCCGTGGCCGCCATCGCCCTCCTAGCCACAGCTTGCGGCTCAAGCGAATCGATCGACTCAGCAGGCGAAACGGCAAACAGCGTCTCGACCCAGCCCACATCAGCACCGGACCAAACTACATCAGCAGCCGAACAGCCCACATCAACCGAAGCCCAAGCCGCGTCAAGCGGTGTGGGTGGTATGGAGGTTGCCAATGCTGTTGGTGTGCTATTCGGAATGGCATATGGACCGTGCGCGGCTGAAGCAGACGCCGTTTTGAAAGAGAACAAAACACTGGAACAAGGCGATGACGTTGAACCGATGCTCCAACTGCTCGATGATCTAACCGTGTGTCTGGAAGACAACGACGAACAAAACTACCTCTCTCACGTTGAGGTCTTACGAAAAGCAACGATCCAACTGGGTGAGTCGTAGCGAAATGGGCGCATGGGCTGAAAACACGTTCGGAAACGACACTTCGTGCGATTGGATCGTTTCGTTCCTCAGCAACCCCGGGTTGGGTGCGGTCACGTCCGCTATCGAAGCAGTAGTCGGGTTTGACGGCTACCTTGATGGCCGCCGAGCCGACCAGTGCCTCGCCGCATGTGAGGTCATCGCACGCCTTCAAGGTAAATGGGGTGTGCGGAACTCGTTCAGCGAAAATCTAGATACGTGGGTGGAATCCAACCCGACGGATGTGCCAAACGAGCTCAAGGCTCTCGCCGATGCCGCTATCGAACGAATACTCGGCCCTGATTCTGAACTACCTCAGCTGTGGGACGGTGCAAGCCGGAATGACGATTGGCACAACGTAATTGATGATCTGCGGGCAAGAGTCAGCGGATAGCTCGCAAAACATCGACCGTCACGACGTTGCCGTGCCGGTCGGCTACCCCATACAGTCCCATGTGTTGCCGCCTCAGGCGGCAACCCCGAGTTTCGGCTCAGTCGAAACATCGTCAGCTACGGCTCATCGGGGTCCGAAGTTACCGCATAAGGTCCTCATGAGCGATCCGAATCAACCCCCCGACATTCTCGTCGAACGAGACAAAGGTCTAACCGTCACTTTCGCTGACGACCTGACGGCTGAGTTTTCACTCATGCAGATCCGACTGGCCTGCCCGTGCGCAACGTGCCGAAGCCTACGCGACGTGGACAACGACGTGTGGCCCCGGCCGGGAAGCCCACTTCCCCTTCGAATCGAAGACGCCGAACTACACGGGGCATGGGGCATACGCCTCACCTGGAACGACGGGCATGGCACCGGCATCTACCCGTTCGAGCTACTTCGTGAATGGGCAGAGTCGCAACTGCATCAGCAGTGACAAAGCTCCAATCCCAAAGATGCCCGAGCGGCGAACGGTAGTTACTGTTGAAGCGTCCACGGGGCCGAGAACCCAGCCCCGGCCACATACGACGGATTGCACTCGTGTAGCGAAAGGTGCAGGTGGGTTCTGAGCGAGTTGCCAGTGTTACCTTGCAAACCCAACACAGTTCCGGCCTCCACCGGATCACCAGCAGCAACCGCGATCGAGTTGGTATCGAAGTGCCCATACAGCCAACACTGACTAGTCGAACTATCGCGGACCACAACCATCTCTCCCCAACCACCGTTGGGCTCCCCGACAGGGTCGAAATCAGCCCAGACAACCACACCATCACAGGTCGCCACAATAGGAGTTCGGTGAGGGGCAACTAGATCGTAGGCGAATTCGTTCCACTCGTTGTTGTGGGTATACGTTCCTCCCGGCCGCTGAATAATCCGGTAGTCGACGTCGCCGTAGGGGTTAACATGCACAGCCCCGCCGCACATCTCAACCTCCGGCTTGGTGGTGGAAGGACTCGATACCGTCGGTTGGACTGTGGAGGGTTTCGTCGCCACCGGAACCGTGACCGTTGATTCAACGGTCGACTCGGTTGTTCCAGTGGCTACCGTACTCGCACTCGTTGGTTCGGTCGTTTCAGTGGCCGCCGAGGTCGCGACCGTGGATTCTCCTCCGGCTGGTTCCGCAGTGGTACTTGACGCTGTCGCAGTAGGCGGCGTTGTAGCTGATGCGGTTGTAGCTGACCGAGTTGTGGTTGGTGGGCTTGTGGTCGGTGGGCTTGTGGTCGTCGACTTTGTGGCGACGGATTTTGCCGTTGGCGGGATTATCACCGTTAGTATTTGGGCTCGTTTGTCTAGTGGCTCTATCGTCGTCGGGTTGGTCGTCGACAGACGAGCAAAGGGTGCGCTACTTGTCGAACTGTCGCTCGCTTCCGGTGTCTCACCTGCGTCGGCCGACGCTGAAATATCTGGTGCGTTCCCAACGCCGCCGCTAGTGGCAATGTTGTTCGAACCCGACACCATCCAAATGCCGAAGAGCGAAAACGCTACCAATCCGCCGAGCAGAAAAACAGACACTCCGATCGCCTGAATTATCCTGCGTTCAGGCGATCTCAAATCAGCCATCTTGGTTCTGGCTGCTCGGAATGGTTGGCAGTTACTGGTAGCGGCATGTAACCAACTTCTAGATGATGCCGACTCTGACAGAGCCAGCCCGTGTTGGTTACTCGTTTGAGAAGCAGCGCGAAGGGGACACGAAAAGAACTTTTTCTTAGACCAAGTCCGGTTTTAGCTAACTAAGAGCACTAGCAGCACCAATCGGGATAGCCATTTGCCCCCGAATTGTGACTACTGAACCGTTCCGAAGCATTGCCAACCTTGAGGGCTACCTGAAATCCACTCACATTGGTGGCCGAGGTTTTGATCGTCCCAAGCGATGCCGCATCCGCCTTGATCGACTGGTTTAGCAAAATCTTGCCGAGCTTGGTCGAGGTTGACGCCTGCCACCACCCGGCTTCGACAAACGGAACCCTCAGGTTGCGAACCCGATTGACCAACTGGCTTCGTTTCGGCTGCAGCGTTTCGAGCTTCCAGAGTGTCGTTGCTTTGATCGTTCTGTAACTGCACTTGCTGGGGTTGATCAACATCGCTCTGACTGAAAGGTGGATCGACCGCCGGCCTCGGAGTCGTTTGTGGATTTGGCTGCCGGGGACGGTTGGGCTGCGCCCCGAAACACTGCCACCCTGCAGTTGGCTCGTCAACCCATCGGCATTGGTGGCCGAGCTGATCGTCCCATGCCATGCCGCACCCACCTTCAGCTATCGGAGTCTCGAACGCCTGTTTAGCGTTGCCGGTACCCGAACCAGCGGCGATCGGCCCGAAGCACGTGTTGCCAGTGGTCTCTTGAGGAGCGTCTTGTTGCCCGTACGCCTCAATGAGGTTACTTACTCCAGCGGCCGGTAACGCTGCTTCCGAACAGCTTTGGGGTTCACGGTCCGACGCCGACGCTAACGATTCTTGCTGCCAACATTCGTTGTTAACAGGCCGTTGCACAACCGTCACTGCCTTACCTGGAGCAACGTAGAGCAGACGATTAGGAGATCCTTGAAGACCGTGCAGTGCATTTGTCGTAGCGTTCGATAGCAGATGCGAGCGCACAGCGTCTGGAGACGCCGCTGGGTTTTTCGCCAAATAGATGGCTGCTGCTCCGGCTACGTACGGTGCAGCTAACGACGTACCGCTCGCAAATCGATGTCCGCCGGTATGGGCAGCGATTTTGATCTGCACCCCTGGGGCCAAAATATCAACGCATTTACCGTAGTTGCTGAACGAGGCCTGCGTATCGCCCCAATCGGTTGCGCCCACAGAAATCGTTGGGCCGAAGCTTGCCGGATTGCTGCACGGACTCGTTCCGTCATTCCCCGATGCGGCAACTACAGTCACGCCAGCATCGGTCACTCGCTCCACCGCTTCGTAGTAATGGTAGATGACATGATCAGTAGTCAGCGGATTCGGAATTTGGCCTCTATCTCCGAAACTCAGGTTCAGAACTGCCGGTCCAGTGTTGTTTTTAGCTACCCAATCTAGAGCGGTCATAACAGCAGAGAACGCAAACTGGGAGCCGCAATCACCAATCCTGAGCGAATAGATTGACGCTTCGTTGGCAACACCAACACTTTGACCAGCTGCTGCGCTAGCAACAGCAGTTCCATGGCCTTGGCAATCATCCAGCGGATCATGTTGGCTTCCGACGAAGCTTGTTCCGCCAACGACTCGACCGCTCAGTTCTGGGTGGTGTTGGTTGACGCCACTATCCATTACGTAGATCTTTATCCCATTACCATTTCCATTGGGGTTGAATGAACGATCAGTGTCGACCGTTCGCTGATCGATTCGGTCGAGGCTCCATGGAACCGGCGGACTTTGGGGCCAGGCACCGTCAGCTTGGCCGGATGGAACATTTGGAATCCGAACATAAAAGTCTTCGACGACTAGTTCGACGTTCGGGTCTCGCCGAACTTGGGCCAGCTGGTTGTTGTCGAGAGCGGCTGAGTAACCAAGTTGGCTGCTGGAAAGAGGACGAAGCCCAAGGCCTGCTCTATCAATTTGGTTCGAAGTGCCGTCCCGGTAAAACACTAGGTACGAGCCGGGAACGGCGTTGCCATTAGCCCGTTGCACCGGAGCTAGATCAGACTCGTCAGCCTCGGCACCAACGGATTGGTAGGCGACAAAGGCCAAAACCAGTGCACCGACAACCGAAACAAGTTTGACGAAACTACGTAACCGACTGTCCGTACGTCGCATTTCAGAAACCCAACCCTCTAGCTCGAGGTGACCGTTTAGCCACCTTTTCCTCACCTCCTAACTCGAACGACGAGGCCGCAACGGGGGACAAAAACGAAGCCAGGGGCGTGTGTCAAGAGAATCCCGATACGGGGCAGACAACAGGACTGATATCATAGTAACCATGGTTTCACAGCCAAAGCGGCGGTCCGACGTTCAGAAACGAGAGTGGGCGTTGCTGAGCTACCGGATTCCTCGTCAACCTTCAACGCCACGTATCGCCGTTTGGCGGCGGCTTAAAGAACTCGGTGTTGTCCAAATCGGAGATGGAATGGTTGCCCTTCCTGGCGATGCCCGGTGCCGGGAACAGCTTGAATGGGTTTCGGTCAGTGTTGAAGAAGCCGGTGGTGAGGCGCTGGTCTGGCAGGCCACGCTCGCCCGCCGCAGCAACGATGCCGATCTTGTCCAGCGAATGCGGGATGCTCGCACCGACGAATACCATGCCCTACTCGACGAAATCGACGCTGATCAAGAAGGGGCCGGGCCCCGCACCGTCGCCAGGTGGCGGAGAGAATGGCGCAAAATCGATCGCCGCGACTATTTCCGAGCCCCCGGCCGAGACGAAGCGAAACAAGCTATCGCCGACGTTGTTGAATCACCAGACCGAATCGAAGCCGACAAATGATCTGGGCCACCCGACCTGGCATCCACATCGACCGTGCCGCATCAGCGTGGCTGATAACCACATATGTGGATGACGATGCTGAGTTTGTCTACATACATGACGTGGAAGATCTACCTGTCGGAGCGACAGCGTTCGACATGTTGGGCTGCGACTTAACCCACCACGGCAGCGACGTAACCTTCGAAACGATCCTGCGACGATACGAGTTGCACGATCCGGTCTTGTGGCAGATCGCTGAGATTGTTCACCAGGCCGATGTTGAGGACGACAAATACGACGCGCCAGAAGCGGCAGGTTTCGACACCCTTATTCGTGCGCTCAGCGATAGCCACGACGACGAGACCGTCCGCACTCTAAGCGCCACGCTCTTCGACAGCCTGTATAGCTACTTCCGCCAAGATGCTGTCAGCGACGGGCCGATACCATCAAGCCGTTGAGGCCTGGGTGTCCGGGTGACGAATCCGGGTATCCTGACCAATGTGAGCGGGATTCATCGAGCAGTGCGGGCCGGAACAGTAGCAGTCGTCTTGGCTAGCCTCGGGTTGGCTTGTTCGAGCAGCGACGACGAATTGTTAGAAGCTACAGCTACCTCAGTTGAAGCGACGACATCCGCCAGCATCGCCGAACCGACAACGACGGCTGAAGCCACCACGTCGACTGTCTCGTCAGCGGAGCAAGAAGAAGCCGCAGCGAAAGCCGAGATCGAGGAAGTAGTTACGTCGTGGTTGACCTTCCCGTACGACTCAGCCAAGGGTGAAGATGGCCTCCCGCTGGAGCATGTGACCGGGCTCCTCCGAGAACGCATTCTGGGCAATCTGCAACAGCTCGAACAAGACGGCCAGATTCGACGTAGCCGAGGGAACGATCAGGTTGACGTGCTATCAATAGAGCTCGATGCAGCTGGCGGTACCGCCGAGGTTAAAACTTGCGGTGTGGGCGACAACGAGTTCGTTGATGCCGCAACTGGCGAGGTGGTTCTCACCGATGATCCCCGACCCTCTGTAGCCACGGTAATGATGACTCTGACCGATGACGGTTGGAAAGCCGCAGATTTCTTTGCCACGTTGGCAACCGAGAATCCGGAATTCTGCACGTTAACGTAAACGAACTGACCGAGACACAAGGCGGAGGTCGATGGCGGGAACTACACAGCGAACGCTGCGATTGAGACTGATGTATGCCTCAGTCGTTGTCCTTGTCGGGCTAGGTTTCGTGGCGGGCTCAGCCCACCCGGCCCAAGGCGATAGCCACCAGTGCGGCTCGTATTGCACCGAAACCAACCCGACCGATCCTGCCGTTGTGGTCAATCCGAGGGTCGTCGTTCCCGGCGGCAGCACCGACGATGCACCGCGTGATGTCGGCGAAAGCCCCTACGGACCGAACTGCAATTTTTTCAAGGCGTTAGCCGGAGAAACCCACTATCTACACCCGATAGCTGGAGCGTGGGAAGTTACGTTCACCGAAGACCATTGGTTGGTTTGGTGCTACCCCCAAACCGTCGTCTACGCCTACTTCCCCGTTGGTGATCCACCACCAGCGGTAATCGTTGACGACCTAATACTGGACGCTTACGACCGAACTCCTCTGACGTTCTTCTACCCCCAAATGTCGCCGGAAGGCACGGCCAACATCCCGAACCTTTCGCAAATCGAAACCTATCTGTGGGTCGAAGAAGCCCTGTGGGACAACCCAGCAGTAGCGACCGCCGAAATACCAGGCATGTTAGAAGTAACCGTCACAGCCCAAGCCGTCGACGCAACGTGGGTCGGCACCGCCGAACCGAACACGATTGTGTGCACCGATCACGGCCAGCCCTATCAGCCAGGCGCCGCCACCCAAGACGACACGTGCTCAGTTGTGTTCCGCCAGACAACAACCCCCAGCTTCACGAACGAAATGACCGTAACCGTCCGCTGGGAAGTCAACTGGACATGCACTCCTGGTTGTGGCGGCGGTCCACTACCTGACCTGGAAACCGTTACCACGAGAGAAGTGGTGGTCGGCGAAATCCAAGCGGTAGGCAACGACTAGCCTCACCACAGGCCACCTAGTTACTAGCGGTTTACATAACCGACACTGAACCGCTCCAATCTGGGATCTCAGGTCTCGGTCGACCGCCATCGGATCGGCTGTATCAGGCTTCGCTAGTCGTTCGGCAATGGCGCGTTACCAGTGTCCGTGAAGATCAATCTGGTCGAGGCGCTCGGGGCCTGTACGTGATGCCGTCAGGAGATTTCGAAAAAGGTGAGAATTTTCTCAAGAAGTCGGGAACTTTTCCGGGTTTGGCTGCGACTAAGGGCTGTTGCCCCCAAACGACGAAGGAAAGCAAAAATGAAGTTTCGAGTTCCGACCACCAGAGTCACCATCTTTATCGTGGTTGCGCTCGCCTTGTTTAGTACCCCAGCCGTCGCTTGGGCGCTGACTTCGCCGAAGACAACCGTCAAGTTCCCCGCTGAATCAGCGGAAGTTCATGGCCGACTTCAGGTCGGCGGCACCGCCAACCACCAAGTCGGGGTCGCAGGTATCCGACTCGTACTTCGCAACCTTGATGACAACACCTACTTCGACGGAAAAACCTGGCAGGACTCTTTCATCAGGTTCGACATTCCAGTTCACAGCCCGGGCGAAACCAAAACCCGTTGGAGCTATTCACTTTCCGCTAGCAAACTCAAACCTGGCAACTATCGGGCTCGAGCCTTCGCCTACAGCGTTGAAGGTAACGGCGACGGCTTTGGTGGGGACTGGAACGAGTTCACCTATCTTGGCCGCTTCAACCCTGCCCTCTACGACACCGAAATCTCTTCTCCATCCGACGGTCAAACTATTTCCGGCCCCATCTCAGTGACCGGCGTCGCCCACTCCACCGAGGGCGTCAAATCAGTACGAGTTGTTGTTCGCAACACTGAGACAAACCACTACTGGAACTCGACCAGCGCTGGCTGGCAATCAACCTTCGTCACCGTTCAAGCCGAACTAACTGAACCCGGTGGAACTAGTACTAACTGGACAGTGGACATTCCCGCAGATCAGGTAGCACCGGGAACCTATTTCACCCGGGCCTGGGTTCGCACCGCTGAAGGCCACGGCGACCCGATAGGTCGGGGTCAATCGGCGTTCACCGTGAACGCAGCTGAGGCCCCCATGGTCGTTCAACCGAAGGCCGAACCTGATCCAATCGCCGTCGACCCGAGCGTCACCGTCGGCGAACCAGTGCCAGATCCAACCACGACCGAACCAACCGCAACCACCGCAAAACCAACCACAAAACCAAAGGCAACCCCGGCCACCATCGGATCAACTACAACCACCGCAAAACCAACCACAAAACCAAAGGCAACGCCAGCCACCATCAAGCCAACCACAACTACCGCAAAACCAACCACCATCAAGCCAACCACAACCACCATCAAGCCAACCACAACCACCGCAAAACCAACCACTTCAGCCCCGTCGACGTCAGCTAAGCGCCAACCGTTCGGACAGGGAAACGTTAGTTGGGAACTCGTTGCCTCCGACGATTTCAATGGCAACAAGCTCGACGACAACATGTGGGAATACGGTTGGTTTAGATCGGCGAGCAACAGCAAATACGATCGACCAGTCAGCGGCGGCGAAACTGCCTGCTACCACACTGACCAAGTGACGTTGGCCGGCGGCGAACTCAACCTGACGATGCGACCAACAACGGCGGAAGAGAACGCCTCGGGAGTTTGCAGGAAGAGAGACGGATCAAAAGCCTATTTCGTATCTGGCTACGCTACCACCTACAAGAGGTACCAGATTCAGCCGGGAACCTACGTTGAAACTCGCATGCTGATGCCCGGCCAAGGAAATGTTCTGTACAACTGGCCAGCATTCTGGTCGACCGACATGGACAAGGCCTTCGGCAGCAGGTGGCCCCACAGCGGAGAATTCGATATAGCCGAAATTCTAAAGGGCCAGCCGTGCGCCAACTTCCACTACGCAACGTCAGCGGGCGGGCCACACTTGCAAACAGGTAAGCGCTGCTCGACTGTAGCCGCCAACAAGTGGGCGGTGTTCGGAATGAAATGGAACTACGACGGCACAGTCGAAATGTTCCATCAGGGCCAGCGGGTACAAGATCGAGGTGACAAAGGAATTTGGAACCTCGACCCGGTTGAGCTTGCAGGCTCGTTTGCTACCGATTACTCGCACAACATAGCGCTGCAGCATGGCCTTCACGATCCTGCTCATGTCGGATACAAAGAGCCAACTGCGGCAAACCCTCTGACTGTCAAGTTCGACTATGTAGACGTCTACAAACTCCCGAGGTAGTCAAAGCACACGATGCTCGAGAGTTGCGACGGCTCGATGAGCCTTTGAATATGGTGCTGGGTCGACCGTAAATGTTCGGCTCAGCACCGAAGTCAAAATTTTCTTGAATCCTCGGTCAGGAATCGGTCGAGTTAGGCGTCAAAGGTCTAGACATCTCTCTATTTCCCGCTGAGATGTTCTAGACGGAGCTGATTCACAATGTCCTTTGGCCTTGACCGCCGTTCACGATTCCCACGATGGCTTGCACTTCTTTTTGTCGCTCTAGTAGCGGCTCTAGGAGCCGCCGCCGTTGAAGCAAACGTCAATTCCGAACCGGCCCAGGCCGCTACTCAAGTGGTGCCTTGCCACACCAACGTATGCGACGTCGGCGCCCAAATCGACAAAGCTTGGGAGCAGAAGCGACACACTCCTGACCCCTGCCATTTCCACACCGAAGGCTCACGAATAATCATCCACAACAACTGCAAAGCAGACTTCGGCTACACCACAAAACAGCCCACGCAACCAACAAACCAACCACCAACGAACCAACAACCACCAACAAACGAACAACCGACAAACAATCAGACGACCGACTCGATACCACAAGGGTCATCAAACGAACCAGGCGCCAACCCCTTCTACTGCGACAAAAACACCTGCGACGTCGGCGCCCAAATCGACCAAATCTGGGAACACAAACGACACACCCAAGACGCCTGCCACTACGACACCAACGGCACCCAAATAATCATCCACAACAACTGCAAAGCAGACTTCGGCTACACCACAAAACAACCCACACCACCAACAAACCAACCACCGGCTGGATCTGCCGGTGCCACTGATTCGTTCGGCTTGTCGGCCGGGACCGGCACTTCGGATGAATTTCCCAAGCCGAATCCCATGTTCTGTAGCGCAGACGACGATTGCGACACTGGCGTCTTTATCGACGAGATTGAGGTAGCAGATCAGCTAAGCGCTGCAAGCTGTGCCGGCAAATTCTGGCGAGAAAGCACGTTCATCAGAGTAACCGGCGACTGCGAAGCCAATTTCCGCTACACCAAAATTGGCTCATCGGCTACACCAGGGTCGGGCTCATCCGGGTCTGGTTCATCGGGTTCTGGGTCAACGTCTCCAGGCGACACGACGGGAACGGTGGTGACATGCAACGAACCAGTCAGCGCTCCCCTGATGGCCGGGCACAGGCGTGGGACGCACTGCGGCAATCTGAACGAAGCGACATCAAACAGAATTTCGTTCAGCGGTCAGCGATGGCGCAAAGATAGCGAACGGACCGTGAACAACACCTTCGACGGAAACCACGGCGCAGTCGGCGCTTTCCGAGTGAAATGTTTCTTCTCCCACTTTGATTATGTCGACCCCGTTGTTCACCCTGGCAACGACGCCGCCTCGCACCTCCATGCCTTCTTCGGAGCAACCACAGTAACCGGAACCGACAATCCGGCGACACTGCGAGCCAACAATACTAGTTCAACGTGTCTCGGCGGGACTATCAACGAGTCGGCGTACTGGGTGCCGGCGTTGATGGATAAGACCACCGGAGCGCCGATTGTCCCCGAGCACGCGTTTATTTACTACAAGACGGGCTACCTACTAGGCAACGGGGCACACAACGCTGATGCAGTCGCCCAAAATCCCGGACTCAAGTACGAAAATATGGCAAGAGACAAAGCTATCCACGATGTCTTGCCCGACGTTGGAACGGTCGCGACTACGCAACATCACGCCAACCAAATGCCGTGGACATGCAAGGGAGCGCCTAGTGGCACAATTGCCGGTAAGAACCAAGTTGCGGTCGGCGAATTCACAGCGTCCCGAGTGTTCGGCGAATCCAGCCCGAAACCCAAAAAGACTATTAGGGAAACGCAGTGTAGAGCCGGCGATCTGTTGGTCATGAACGTTCGGTTCTTCCAGTGCTGGGACAGCAGCCAGAACCACAAGAGCCGAGTTGATTTGACCCAGATCAGCGGCGGAACCTGTCCAGACAAAGTCATTCCGAAAATCGAATATCAGGTGTACTACCGGCTCCCAGTCCACTCAAACAATTTGCGCCTTTCGTCTGACAACCCCAGCCCCGAGGTAGGCCAGTTTTCGGGCGAGTCCGTTCATGGCGACTGGATGAACGGATGGGATCCATTGTTCTCCGATGGAGACGACGGCTGGATACACCAGTGCATCAACTCAAGCCGCGACTGCGCGAACGAGGTACGCAAAAACAGTGACGGTTCCTGGACTCTGCTCGGCCAACTGAACCAAACCGACCCTGCTGCTAGTGACGCTCGCCGTCCCAGCAAAGGCGGCCTCACCCACTAGATGTGAAACACTCCGCTGGCGTGCGACCTTACATCGCCAGCGTCTAGACCTACGGTTGATGCCCCACTCAGACGCCAAGGAGTGGGGCATCACCGATTAGAACCGGTCCCGATAACCATGAATCAGATCATGAATCAGATCATGAATCAGATCAGAATGGGCAACTTGATGAGCCCAGGGGCTGAGAGTTACGAGTTCGCCTCTTGGCCCGATATCCAGCGCCGTACTTTGGTTGCCGCCCTTGACGAGACGTCGTCGAGGATTCGGAGCTCAACCATTCGTTGCAAGGTATGACTGGAAAAGCTCTCCTTCAAACCAGCTGAGTTCGGACTTGGCACACCATCAGGCGACCGATTCCCCTCGAACGACAAGAGAGCTTTCACTACATACTCAACGTTGCGACGGGTTAGCGATTCCCCCGATGCCCGAGACATATCTCGGGCCGAACGGGTAATCCGATTGGCAGTGGCCGTATCCGAATCGGTTGGTTTCGCTCGACGCCAAGCTTCGGTCACATGTTCGAACAACACCGGCCACTTTGTTGGTTCCAGCAGCGGGAACTGTGGATCGATTCGCTTGAGCTGACGGGCCGCCCCTGGTGCAGTTACGGCTCCCGAACCATCACCGATACGTCGCCCACCAATACTTCCCTCGGGGGTAGTTGAAGCATCTTGTCTAGCGGCATCAACCATGGGCATGAGATAGCCCTGTCGGCCTGTGCTGATCTCACCGTCGGGGACAGCGTGAAGCAAGAATCGTTTGAAGCTCCCGTGCCCAAACCAATCCTCGCTTACCTCGGCTCCAAACTCGCGTTGCAATTCCCATGCCAGCGCCGCCAGATCAGTTGGCCGTTGGAGCGATCGCCAGCGGTTGTCAAGCAACAGGGCGGCGTCAGCGGCTTGGCCTGCGAGCACTTCGGACGCTAACTGGGTTTCGTCGGTTGACTCTTCAAGAACTTGCTGATCGATGCGATCTAGCTCGGTCCGCAAATCTTCTGCGATCTCGTCAAGCACGGAAAGCAAATCAGCCATACGGGTACTCAATACGTCAACCAGGGGCGGCAAGGCCCCGTCTTTGCTGTAGGTATCTTCGTGGGTGAGTTCGCCCCAACTGTCCTGAAGAAGGGTTCGGACCTGTAGTTCGCAAACGACCGGAACCCCGTCAAGGCCGATACCAAGGTTCACATGCCAACCTCGGTAACCGGAATCTTTCGGCTCGTTTACGTAGTCACGTTCTGACGACGGGTCGAGCCAGAGCCCAGAGCCTGGTTCACGAGCGAAACCATCGAGCGCCGTTTGGACCATATCGATGTCGCGCACGTTAATGCATGTAACTCGCAACCCAACCAGATCGTCGAGCACAAGAGGAATATCTTCTACCGTGACGATCCGCCCCTCGTACCGAGGTTGCTGAATCTTACGCCAAGTTCGACGCTTCGATTTTACCCGACCACTCGTGTTACGGATCCGGGCCAAGTCCCGATCGCTTAGCAGTTCACCAAGAGCATTGGCCAGAGACGCCGACGCCACCTCAAGGGCCGGTTCAAGAATCGACGCCCGGTACTCGTCATACCAAACGCCGAACTCGGCGTAGCCCAGCTCGGAATGGGCAGCTGTCTGAGTCACGATGGCTTTATCTTAGACCCGGCACAAGACTCTTGCTGCTCTTCGCTTGAAACCTTGCGTTGAATTCGGGGTGCTGTGTGGCTCCTCAAATCGAACAGATCACCACCACGCCAGGCAGGCTCAACGATGAACAAAGGTGAGGCCTCGTAGCCGACGCACCCCACGTTACTGCTACGGGTTGCGGACCTTGACTAGCTCGATGAGGTCGACAAGGTTTCCACGGCTTCCTTCGTCGACAGCCCTGAGCCCAAACTCAATCGACGTTTGCCCCGGCAGAAGAACGAACTCGCCGGTATGCCTCGTCCAAGTAAGACCAGATGATCTTGTCGCAATCGACCTTCCGTCGAGCAAGATCTGGATTGAGTCTTGACCATCTCGACCTCGGTGGTAGAACGACCATCGATAGGTTGCACCCGGTGTTGTGTTGACCCGTTGGTAGATCGAGTCGCGACGGACACTGTTTAGCTCGATGAGGTGCCGACCGTCGACAGCGTCGACTCCGTCGTATCCCGACCCCCAAACTTCAACCACACCAGTATCGCTCCACCAACCGATGTAGGTGCCAAGCCGACGCTCACCGGCCGGCACATTATGCTGTTCAAACCCGTTGTTGTCCAGCTCCTGAAACCCTCCGATCGTTGACGGAGGACGGGTTGTCGGCGGTCTTGTCGTCGTTGGGGCCCGGGTCGTCGTAGTTGCCCTAGTTGTGGTCGGCGCCCTAGTGGTTGAAACTCGGGTAGTCGTTGGCCGTCTCGTTGTTGTTGGCTGCCTGGTTGTTGTTGTTCGTCTTGTTGTGCTTGCCTGTCTCGTCGTGGTCGCCTGCGATGTTGTTGGCCGAGCCGTAACTTGTCGGGTGGTCACGCTCGATTTTCGAGTCGTGGCCGGCTGGCTACCAACCGATGAATCGGGGATGGTCGTCAACGGTTCATCGGATCCTGATTTCGAAGTTGTCGGCAACGGTTTTTCAGTGGAATCAGTGAGACCCTCTACCGACGAATCACGCGGCCCGGTTGACTGACCTCCGACCGGCTCAGCCGCATCTCCAACACGAAGAGTTGACGAGTCGTCTTGAGATGGTTCTGTTGTTGACGAACTACCTAGTGAACGATCGCTCTCGTCTGAGGTGCCATCTTCGTTTGCTACACCGGTGATCGAACGGTCATCGTCTGGCTGCGCTGGCGGTTCCGGAATTTCCGGATCGAAATTTGCGACGATCGACTGCTCATCGACCAAGGCCGAATCGGTTTCGCTCTCGGCTTGACTTCGAAAAGCCAAAAATGCGCTACCGGCAATCAACAGGCCGAGTAGAGCCAGAACACCCCGACGGACTGATCGCCGGTCAGACGTTGTGTTATAAGACGAACCTGAGATTCGTGTCGGGTCGATAGAACGAATGATCGATTTGGGCTCGCCGCCCACGGTGCTGGTGCTGCCAGCGTCAAACGAGTCAGACAAGAGCTTCGACATTTTCAGCTCGGCCGGGTTCTTGATTTCGTTTGATTGCTTCGGGATCTCGGCAGTTACCTGCGCATCTTCAGATCCAGCTACTAGGTCGACGGTTCTCTCTGACGGTCCACCGTCGACGTCATCTGAAGTTTTTTCGATATCCCCACGATCGACATCCGGAGAGTCGTCATCCCCCGGTAAGGCTCGTGGTCCCGCCTGAACCATAGTCTCCAGGGTACCGCTAATTGACACTGACTCTATAGTCGCCTTTTGCCCCCAGCCACTCGTCAACCAAGGTTGACGTCTTCTACTATGTCAACTAAGGTTGACAAAGATGGACGTGAGTATCGAAGAGCTCCCTCGGCCAGTTGAAACCGAGGCCGCACTAGCCGCTGTTGTCGCTCTCAGACGGAGCGCCGATCGGCTAGAAGCGGCGGCTGTGCAATGCGCTATCGAGAAGGGTTGGACTTGGCTACAAGTAGCCGAAGCTCTCGGAGTTACAAAGCAAGCCGCTCACAAGCGCTACGCCCGACGAGTGAAACAAGCGTCAACCGAGCAAAAGGAAACCTAATGTTCCGCAACCATCGAGCTCAGGGGCATAACCGAGCCCTTTCCAGCTACCCGTGAGTAGCGTGAGAGCTGTCACCTTCATCGATCACACCTCACCACGCTGATGCGCAACATTGTTCGCTGGACCATTGGTGGAGCATTGTTGTTTGCGGGCTTCGGCCACCTGACATTTATGCGAACCGAATTCCAAGCTCAAGTTCCCAGTTGGTTTCCAACCGATTCCGACTTTGTGGTTCTGGCGTCGGGGATCGTCGAGATTTTCCTCGGCCTTGCATTGCTGTTTCTAGGTCGGCACAAAGTGGTAGTTGGATGGATCGTCGCTGCCTTCTTCGTGGTGATCTTTCCCGGCAATATAGCGCAATGGTACGAGGGCAACGATGCCTTTGGGCTCGACACCGATTTGAAGCGCCTCGCTCGACTTTTTTTCCAACCAGTGTTCATAGCAGTCACCCTCTGGGCGACCGATGCTTGGACGGCCTGGCGATCTAGAGGCCTGCGCTCTACCGGCGAGTGAACGATTTGATCGCTTGCTCTCCGTTGATCGGCCTCGTCAACTGTCCTTCGACGTACCGCGCCCCAGAATAAACATGGCCGCTAGGCCCGCCATCGCCTTGCCAAAGCTCAACGGTTCCGATGCTACCGCCGAAGTCTGAACCGATGTCCGAAGTCCAGTCTGACCAGTTGCGGTTTCAACGCGTGCGGTTTCGGCCGGTGAGTTGTTACCACTTCTAGCGTCACCCAACAGCGGGCCCACTTCGAGCGCCGCGTTAACTTCAGCACCGATAATCACCGACAAAGCGGTTACCTGAAGGAAAATCATCAAGGCTGCTATTGTTCCCAACAATCCGTATGCGGCCGGCATAACGCCAACGTTGGACGAATAGAAGCTGAACCCAATGGCGAACAGCACGAACAACACCATGGCCACTACCGCTCCCAAATTTTTCCATGGAGTACGAGACGATCGATCCGGACCGTACCGATACAGAATGGTCAGCGCCCCGCCAAACAACGCCGCCATCAAGGGCAACCGCACCATGTTAATCAAGACCTCGGCTACGCCGCCCAGCTCGACCCGATCCAAAATCTGCGGAATCGCACTTATCGAAAACGCCATCAACGCAAGACCTACTATGGCGCCGGCAGTGAACACGTAGGCTAACCCTCGCACCTTCCAGCCGGGACGTTGATCAAACACCTCGTAGGCTAAGTTGATTGAGCCCATCAGCTTTTGCACCGCACCTGAAGCTGAGAACAGTGCTAGCAGCAGACCCAAGGCCAGCCCGCTAACCCGGCCGACGAAACCAGCCACCCCTCCACTATCGCCGTCGGCTGCTTCGGCGTCGTCTTCGACGTCGCCGACGATGTCTTTCAGGGTGCCTGTAATGAACGATTTCGTATCGTCGTCGAGCGACCCGGCAGCTTCAGATACTTGAGTCTCGATCTCTGCCGGGTCAGCCACCAATGCATACACCGATACCAAGGCGATCAACGTCGGGATCAGGGCTAATAGCCCGTAAAACGCAATGCCAGCAGCGCTGACCATGACGTTGTGAAACTTGATTCTGGTCAAGATCTCCTTGACGTGACCCATGAGTTAGAACCTACTTGCTTTCGTGTTGTTGTGCAGTCCAATCAGTTTTCTGTACCCGCTCAACCATCGCCACACCATGGTCTCGTCCGGCAATCGGTCCATCCGTATTCAGTTACAGACTGTTGCGCCAATCGACAAAGCGTTGCAGGTTGTCGAGCGAATAGTCGGGGCCGCCACAACCGATAGTGATTTCATCAACATTGGCGCTAGACAACCCAGCGAATAGCGCGTCGAAATCCTCAACTTTGTCGACATCGACTCCGACCGACCGCTTTATCTCACTTGAATCTCGCCCTACTTTGCTGCACCAATCATCGAGCACAGAATTCTTGTGCTCCCACTCATCGTTCCACCAGAAATGCCATACGTCAGCGTGACGAGCGGTGTATTGGAGCGTCTTCTTTTCGCCACCTCCACCGATGAGTAACGGAATTTTCCGAGTCGGCTGCGGGTTTAACGCCCCAAGTCGGGCTTCGATAACCGGCAAAGATTCCGACAATGCGTTCAGACGCCCCCCGGCGGTACCAAACTCGTAGCCGTACTCGTCATAGTCACGCTCGAACCACCCGGAGCCAATGCCAAGCACCAGCCGCCCATCGGAGATGTGATCAACCGTTCGGGCCATATCAGCCAAAAGGTTCGCGTTGCGATACGTGTTGCACGTTACCAAGCATCCGATCTCGACTCGATTGGTTACCTCAGCCCACGACGCCAACATTGTCCACGCCTCAAAGTGCTCGCCATCGGCCTCGCCATACAACGGATAAAAGTGATCCCAGTTGTAGATAACGTCGGCCCCAGCTTCTTCGGCGGCGATAGCTGCTTCGCGAATTTGGCTGTAGGTCGCGTGTTGGGGATGAAGGTGCGCTGCGATTTTCATAGCGGCATCTTATAGGCCAAGGGCAACTAGCAACCAGTATCAGACTCGACATTTGGTTCCGGCGGCCGAACTCGGCCGAAACAATCACCTATCCTCAGTGCCTATGACTCAACGGCTCCATGTTTCACTACCGATCAAACCGATTCTGCTCGGACTAGGTGTCGCCTTAGTTGCTGTCGCCTGCGGCGGTTCTGGCGACCCGTCCGACGACTCGTCGATCACGGGCGCCGATTCGAACGAGGGAACCGAAATCGACCTTGCCGACCTATCGTTCTCTGAGACGTCAGACGCCGACCGGGCCGCTGCCCTCCACTCCTGTTTCTGTGATCTCACGAGCGTGGCCGACATGCCACTAGTGAAAGGTTCGTCTAACGACGTCGCTGCGACCTGGGCAACCGACGACGGGCGTTCATACAACCTCGAAACTGAAACCTTCGATCTCCCGGACGTTCAGGGCCTGCGATTTCAAACCAACTACACGTTCAACAACGACGCTGGGAAGCCAGTTACGTTGTCGGCCACGTACAACGAACGCCTCATCCGCTTTGGCGACTTTCTTCAAATCTCAATACATGAAGACGGCTCCGAACAGTCCCTCACATCGGTCGGTAGTTCCAGCCGGTACTCGTTCTCCCTGCCCGACCAAGAGCTGCGCGATCCAAACGACCGTCAGGGAACAAACGTTGAGCCAGAACAATCCGGCGACCTTTGGGACATGTTCCAAGAAATTCGCTCCTCCCGAGAGTCAGCAGCAAAGGTCGCGGCCTCGCAACTCGATGAGCTCGAAGCGCTCGGAGCCGACCGATTAGCCTCAGGGGTTCTAGAAAAGTGTGTTAGTCGACAAGAGTACGCGGGAGATGGGATTGAGCCGGAGTGCACGCAGTGGGATCCGCTCGACGACGCCGACACAGAACTACTCAGAAGCGAACTGGCAACCGAGATTGAGCAAGCCCGAACTAACCTTGATCAGTATGGTGACCTGCTGCATCAAGGCTTGATTGAGGCCCTACCTGAGGACTGCTTCATTGGCGAGTAGCCGAGGCTAACCAACGCCTAATAAAGAATGTCTCCCTAGTTGGGCACTGTAACTCAGTGGTGGCAGACCGGCCGAACAGTAGCGTGCCAATCATGTGGCGAATTGGGTTGGAACGACTAGTAGCGGTTGCCGTACTTGTGGCTGCCAGTGTGGCAGCCGGAGCGACGCCAGCGGCCGCTCAGGGTATACCTACTATTACGGTCAACTGGCATGGGGATGGATCCGACGCCAACATCTCCGACGGCCAATGCGCCACAGCCGATGGCTACTGTTCGCTTCGAGCCGCGATCGAAAACGCCAACGCGTTGTCGGGAGCGAACCGGATCGAGTTCGACCTTCAAGGGTCGACGCCGCAAACGATCAAACCGGCGAGCCCTCTTCCTCCGCTTTATGATGCCGACACAATAATCGACGGCTACACCCAACCCGGTTCGAGGGCCAACACCGACGAGGGCAAATCCAACGCTGTCATCAAAGTTGCTATCGAAGCCACGAACCAAACCTGGGGTCTACGGATCGAATCATCTGGAAACACCATTCAAGGCCTCTCGGTTTATGGAGCACGAACCAACATAGAACTCTTCAGCGACGGCGCCGATGGCAACGTGATCGCTGGAAACTTCATTGGCACTAACCCGGCTGGCACCTACACCAAAGTCAATGTGGTAAACCTCGATTCCGGCATCGAACTTACTCATGGCCCAAGCCAAAACCGAATCGGCCTACCCACCCTTGCTGGCCGCAACGTGGTAGCGGGATACGGGGCTCAAGGCATTCGTGTCAATGGAGGGCCATCAAATCAGAACCGCATCCAAAACAACATCATTGGCTTCAACCCCTCACTCACCGGCTCGCTCGGCGGATGGGTCGGTATTGATGTGCAATGGGGAGCGTGGGGCAACCTCGTTGGTGGCCTAGGTCAATATGAACGAAATGTCGTAGGGAACCAGACCTATCGGGCCGGTATCGATCTGTCTCACGGCGCGCTGAACAATGCCGTGGTTGGCAACTACGTCGGCGTTCTCGCCGATGGGTCAACCACCACCGATTACAGCGCCAACAAGGACGGCATTGTTCTCAAAGACGGACCGTTCAACAACTACATCGGGCACAACGTCGTCGGCAACAGCAACAATCACGGCATCCGTTCCTATACCCGCTACAACGGGCCCAACATTTTTGATAGCAACCTTGTCGGAGTAGGAGTAGATGGTTCCAACATTGGCAACACCAACGTCGGCATTTTCCAAAATGGCTACGATCAACTCCTCTACAATAACGTCGTCGCATACAACGGAGCGGCAGGCATCGTTTCATCAAACGTAAACCAAGGCCAGCAGCATCATTTCACCCCTGACACAACTGAACGCTCGCAGATTCGTCAAAACACCTACTACCAAAACGGCGGGTTGAACCTCGATCTGGAACCTATTGGCGTAAACATCAACGACAACGGTGATGGCGACGACGGGCCCAACGGTCTCCTCAATACGCCAGAGATAACGGGGATGGGGCCAGGCAAAGTATTCGGGACTACGTGTTCTGGATGTGCTGTCGAGATCTATATGAGCGGCCTGGCTGACGCCAACAGCAGCGGTTTATCACCTTCGGTAGGTCCCGCTCCGGGAGTCGGCGCTGCTTGGGTCGGAACTGCAACTGCTGGACCGGATGGCACATTTTCACTAGCCTCCGAATCTATTTCCACCGGATACACACTGTCGCTACTAACAGTCGACTCGGAAGGAAATACTTCGGAGCTAACACCACCGGTCGTCGTCGGCTCATCTCATGCTGGCACAAACGGGGCCGCTAACGCTTCAGCGGGCGGAATTGCACCGCCAGCGGCACCAGCGCCGCCGCCACTTTGGGTAAGTGAAGAAGCGGTTATCACCGGCACAGTAACCGACGCCGACGGAAACCCTGCTACTGGCGCCCAAGCTGAGCTGTTCACCCAGAACAACGATGGGAGCAGAGGCGATTGGGTCGCTTCGGCCTCTGTCCTATCCGGTAGCGGAACGTACCGGATAGAAGCACCAGCAGGATGCTGGGTGGTCACATTCGTCGCGCCGAGCGGTCAAACCTTTGCCGGCTCTGGAACCCCGTGGCTCAGCAAACCGATCTGTACTACCGCCGGCGAGTCGGTCACTAACTTCAATGCCACCTTGGCAAGCGACGTAGACGACGACGGCGCAATCACTGGAACGGTTACGAAAGCTAGTGCCGCTGTCAACGGCGTCCTGGTTGACTTGTTTGAGGCTGCGGCCGATGGAAGTCGTGGCCAGTGGGTCGCTAGCGCCACTACTAATGCCAACGGAAAATACAACCTACCGACCACCGACGGCTGTTGGATCCTGACGTTCGTCGCAGCCGAAGGTGAGACCTTTACTGAATCTCCCAGTCGGTACCTCAATCGAGCGGTTTGTACCGGTTCGGGCGAAACCGTTTCAGGAATCGACGCCGCGCTGGTTGACGCCACCCAAGCGGCAACTATCAACGGAATAGTAACCGACAGTGGAAACGGCGTCGGTGGGGTACAAGTCGACTTGTTTACCGCAGCGGAGAACGGGAGCCGAGCGAACTGGGTCTCAACGAGTGCTACGTCTGGAGATGGGTCGTTTGTCCTGGCAGCCAACGAAGGGTGTTGGGTGCTTACCTACGTGGCCCCTGCCGACAATACGTTCGCTGCGTCTGGTAGCCGATGGCTCAATGTTCCGGTCTGCACCACCGAAGGTCAAACCGCTACGGTGGATGCCGTCGTCCTCAGCTAGGTAGTTTCCTTTCTGTAGGCGTGCTCTTTCGTAGAGCGCACAAACATTGTGTTGTCTGAAACTTTCTCAATCGGGGAACCAGTAACGATTCTGAGAACGTCATAGACAGTATGAGTATGTTCAAGCGCCTTGTTCCGTTACTTATCGTTGCTTTGGTAGTCGCTTCATGCGGCAACGAGGCCAAAATAGAAGCAGGCGCACCGGGTGAGGCATCACTCGTCGTTCCCGGAAGCGGCGATTCGGACGGCGACGATTCGGGCGGAAATTCAGAACCATTGCTCGTCGATGATGAGGAACGTTCGGACAGCGACGACGAGTACGTCGAACGCGACACTGACAACACTGACAACCCTGTCGACAAAAGCGACCTCGACAACGGTGACCTCGACGCTGATGAGGACTACGACACTGGCCACGACAACGGTGATGGCAGCAATAACAAAGCTAAAGACAGCGACAGCCACGATGCCCCTAGTCCAGGTGAGGCAGATCCGGCACAGGTAATTTCGTCCCAGAACGACCTGAACGACCCGAAACCAATTGTAGTTAGCAACCTCATTTCGAACGGCGACTCAACCGTCACCGCTTACTTCTCCGGAGCATCACAGCCATGCGCAGGTGCTAAGGCCACCGTCATCGAAGACGGCGATGTTGTTGAGATTCTCGTTGAGATGGGCTCAACCCCGGAAGCCGCCTATACCTCATGCGTTGCCGTAGTGGTTGACTATCGAATGGACATACAGCTAGAAGCCCCTCTAGCGGGGCGAGCACTTGAGATCCACCCGGATAACAAAGGCAATGCCGAAGAAGGTGCGATAGTTGTCGTTTCTCGAAATGATCTAGCCAACCTCCGGTCGGCGACCATCGAGGACCTAACTGTTGCCGACAACGGGACGACAGTGAAAGTCTGGTTTACCGGTGGGCTAAAGAAGTGCTACGGAGCGAAGGCAACGATGACGGAAACCAGCACTAAGGTCGAAGTTCATCTGGAGATTGGCAATCCCCCCGGTGCCGCCGATTGCGATGACGTCGGCGTTCAATCGGTCATAAACATCGCTCTGGCAGCTCCGCTTGGTGAGCGTCTACTGGTCGCCCATCCGGATAGCAGCGCCAATACCCAACCAGAATCGCCAGCCGAGCGGGCGGCCCAAGAATATATCGGACTACAGGTTGACGAAGCCGAGAAGCGGGCGAAAGAAAGCGGATTCGCTTTCCGAGTTGTGTGGATTGACGGCGAAGCCTTACCGGTGACCGAAGACTACAGCGAAAGCCGAATTAACGTCGCGGTGGAAAAAGGGACCGTTGTAGAGTCATCCATCGGCTAGTTGTTATTGACCCTCGGTCCGTCAATGGCGCAGCGCTAGTCACTCTACCTCGCTCAACGTCGAACGATGCCAGCAAACTGCTCAAAGGCAACAACGATGCAGGTTCTGCCGTTCTTCCAGCCCCAACCATCGCCATCAGAGTCAGCCTCTGGGAGACATACCGGGAACGCAGTCAGTTCATTGTTCACGACTACGACGGCGGTTCCAAGTTCGAGTGGAGATAACCGGCCACCGCTAAAGCAAAGCAGTCCACGATTCGGATCAACAATACAAACCGGATCCGATTCTTCTGCTCTATCGTCATCGCCGCCAAGATCAGGGAGTTCAGGTAATTCAGAGAGGTCGAGCGGTGGACCGGTGATGACTATCTCTGGTAGCGGCACCCGCTCCGCCGATTGCATCATCTCGGGATCAGCGTCAACCCCGAAGCGCTCCACCTCATGGATCTCGACCTCAGACAACGCCACCTCATGCCCAACCTCGAAGCGCTCCACCTCATGGATCTCAACCTCAGGCAACGCCACCTCAACTTCGAAGCGCTCCACCTCGGCACCCGCAACCTCAGACAACGCCGACGTTTCGGTTGTAGGGGCAGCTGGCAATTCAACTTCTGAAATCGATGAGTCGCGGTCGACTGGAGTTGTTTCGCTGGGAACTGTCTCGTCGACTAGGTCCAAGATGGGCTCAACAGCGGTCGGCGCCGGGTCTCCGGCCATCTCAGGCTGGGTTTGTTCTGCCGGCGACACTGACTCAACCTGGTCGGGCTTGCCCTGCCCATCTGGGCTGCCGGCATCAGTAGTGCCGGGCGCTCCAACGGTGGCTTCAGCGTCATCGACTCCTTCTCTATGAACCGCATACATTGCTTCGAGGGCCGGGAGCACGGTTGTCGCATCGGCAAAATCTCGACTCAGTTTGGCAACCGACAACATGTATGACTGATCTTCGACAGTCGATTCATTCTCAGTCCCGTATGCGGCTATCGATTGCAGGAGCGCATTGTCGGGTCGATCACGAAGCGCAATCTGAGCGAGGTCCACCGCCTCTTGATTCGATACGGTCATCGTAAAGTCGGCCGTTGAGAAGATGTTCGACGTCAGTCGATCCAAACCAGCTGCTTGCTCCAAAGACGGATCTACAGCACCAACTCCCCGGTGCTCACGAACTGATACCGCCTCATACTTGTTGAGGTTCAGCGCCTGCTCAGCCGTATAAACCTTGCTGGTAATAGCATCGTCAGGTCTCGTCGATCTCCCAGCCGACCCTCCGGGCGATACCCATTCCGTCACAGTCAAACTGGTGTTGTAGTTACGGTCGTGCCAAAGCTGAATTTCAACCGTGTCCTTGCGAGACAACGTAGGGCCACTAGTGCCGCCGGTTGACGGATTTACGCCAGTCAACTGCCCATTGTGGTGCACCTGCGCATCGAGCGACTTGACGATGATGTCTACTCTGCCTTCAACTGTTGACCCAGTCCCGCCGGGTCGAACCGTAGCAGCGCCGGTGTCGATCTGGTTTTGGATGTCGGCAACTCTGGTCGCATCGTAGTTGAAGTAGTCGCCGCCGATGTCGGCTAGGAACCGTTCACCGCTGACCTTGACCGCACCACCGACAGCCCCTTTCAGTGTGTTGGCCCACGTGTTGGGCAAGATCGCTGGTGGGCTCTTCGGCGGGGCTCCCTGCGACACAGGGCTGGGTCGAACGATCGGCATACTTTCGGGGGGCTCAGGCTCGGCCGGCGGAACATAAAGCCGACCCTTTGTTTCGTCGATCACGTCGAGCTCTCGAGCTGTTGTCGGAGTGCCGTCGGCCTTGAAGTAACCGCTGACGAACCCGTTCACGTCGCGCTCAATGTAGCCCCGAGTCCCCACATCCTCTCGACTAACGCCTGATCGTTTGCCGCCGTCGAGCAAGCTGGCCATGGAGTGACCAGCTTGCGGGCCAGCGAATTCGGCTAGCGTCAGTGGCGGAGAGTCTGTTTCGGCCTTGGCTGCCTGAGTCTGCCGGTTCCCAGCGGGCGGCGAAGCGGTCGTGCCGTATCCCCAGTTCCCTTGGATTCCGCCGGTTATCTCGATCGTTTCGGCGTTGCTGATGATGCCGTTCCCGACGGTGAAGTTTCCGACCGGCACCTCCACGTTACTAATCGGCAATACTGCGACTTCCTCGCCGCGGGCAATAAAGGTGTAGGGAGACTCTTGGGATCCGTAGGGGATGTAATCCACGGTGGCACCAGCCCCCACACTAAGTTTGCCATCTACGCCGAGTTCGCTGGAACCGTAGAGAGAACCCCCAAGGACCGCCGATTCGACCCCGCCAATAAATGTCGTGCCGTTGGCCGGTAAGTCGAGAGCGTCTTCTGGTCGAGGCACTTCTCCATTGGGCCCAACAGCGTCGACCGGTACGACCGTTCGCTGAAAGTCGAGAGATGTTCCCGGCACCCAAACTCCAGCCGAGACTTCGGTCCCTACCAGCCCGACGTTGGCCCCGATCCGGTCGCCGACAAAGTCGACCGACTGTTGAGCTACGAGGTTCTGCACCCCAGGTCGGCTGGAAGTGCGATCAATGTACTGTTCGAATCTCAAGGCGTCGACACCAATGCCGGCCTTGCCAAGTAAATCGATAGCTTTTCGACCCACTGATTTGGGGGCTTTGGCGTTAACCGACGTGATGGGTTCGTACGTAGTCACCAACGTTGGGTGATCAACGTCCCCCTCATCGAAACCGTCGGCAATTGATTCAGCCTTGGTTTCATGCATGGACTCCGGGAGCGCCATTCTTCGATCCATGAAACTTCCGGCCGGCTTTGACAGCTCAGCAGCTACCGCAGCGACCTCATCGGGATCGTGACCGTCACCTGCGAACCGTCCCGTCGCCAGCGATTGAGCAACTTCGTTGGCCAGCCAGCGGTCCGGGTCGCTGTCAATTAGATCTCGTGCGCGTTGCGCCACCCGCTCGGACACGTTGGCGTATACATACGACTCATCTGCTTCGTCTTCAGATCGCGGCCCAACAATCGTAATCATCTGCGTTTCTGGATGTCCGGGGAACGGCTCGCTAGTGATCATCGGCCCTTCGGTATCGAAGCGTGAGCGATCAACCCGCTCACCCGAGCCGCCAAACTGAGTTCCGAGGGCGACTACCGCCTGCCACGGCGGGATCTCCGAATTCTGAATACTTGCTGGATCTCCGAATCCATCCGACTGATCAGCGACCACATCCCCAGTTTGCGCTATCTCAGCCTCATCAGCCGGGGTGTTACCACTGTCGAAATTGTCGTAGCCTTGAACGTCCGATGGATCTATCACGGGTGCTGGAAGCTGTGGCCCAGTCGGGTCATCGCCAAAATCGAGTTCAGACTCCTCATCGACATCGTTAGGTACTGTTCCAAGGTCGACAATGTTGGGTGAACCATCGTCGTTAAAAAAATCGGCGTACCCGGTTTCCGGATCCTCAACTACCCACAACGAATTCCACCGTCTCGCGCCGGCCGGAACCCCAGGTGGAGGCTCCTCCGGCTGTTGTTCCACCACCGACCCAGAATCGTCAATCTGGTTCAAACCATCGACCTGAGCGTCCGCTTCACCAGTCTGAGTTTCGGTCAAACCCGATGTCAGCTCCGGTGTTGGAGCAGGAACGTCTTGTTGGAGCCACTCTGTATCTATGCTTGGCTCCGCCTCACTTTCGGAGCCACTTTGCATTGATCCAAGCCGGACAATGTTGGGTGAACCATCGTCGTTAAAAAAATCGGCGTACCCGGTTTCCGGATCCTCAACTACCCACAACGAATTCCACCGTCTCGCACCGGCCGGAACCCCAGGTGGAGGCCGCTCCGACTGTTCCACCGGCGCCAATCCAGAGTCATCGAACTGAGCGGGAACTTCAACAAAGGTGGTATCTTCCCCTGTTGTAGGTTGAGCGCTATCAGATAAAGATCCGTTCGTTTGGGTCGGTTCGATCGCTTCATCGCTGTCGCTATTCTCGGGCTGTAGCGCAGCGACCAGGGCGCTGTCGATGGTCCTAATTGGCGGCTCAGCTTGTTGGTTAGCGAGCTCGGCAACCTCCGGCCTGACCGATTCGGCTGCAAGCGAACTTGCAACGTCGTTTTCAGCAGCATCAACGTCTGGGTTGCCGCCAGTCAGTACCGCCGAATCAAAATCTACTGGAACGTCGCTACTCACTACGCTTTCGGTTTGCGAATCTGACTGTTCGATTTTGGCCGCTTCTGATTCCGGCAATGGTGTGAGAACAGCCGCCAGATCTTCGACGCCCTGATCTACCGAACTTTCAATTGCTAGCTGATCCGAATCATCACTAGCGTCCTCGATCGTTGTTTCTCCGGTTATCGCATCAACCACCGTGCGGTCATCGGCTGGCCCATATGCGACAGCCTCAGCTCGAGAATTCTCAGGTTCAGAACGTTCACCCGCTTGACTGGGTCTGGCCACCGTGGCCATCTCAATGTCGGCGGCCCGAGCCGCTTGTTCGGTTGAGTAAGAGTCTCCAAAAGCATCGAAATATTCGGGCGACTCTTGAACGTCGACATCAGGGTCGACCGACGACGGCTCGAAGCTACCGCTAACGGTTTGATTGGCCACCGGCTCGCGCCCACTACCGACTACTTGCCCAGCTCCGAGCCCGTTGCCAGCCCCCGTCGTCGGAACGTCCTCATCATCAGGGTCAGAGTCGAACGGGCTGCCCCAATCCATCATCGTCGCGTTGTTGAACGACGATACTGGCGAGGAAAACGAACTCGAACTTGTATCAGTATCAGTAGCCGACTCGCCACTCTTGTCGTTTTCGCTACCAGCCTCTACCGTGTCGGTGCTGGTATCACTGTCGGCGCTGGCACTGGTGTTAGTGCTGGTGTCGGTGTTGGTCGTAGCGGTGCCCAAACCATCGTTGCCGTAGTCAGTTGGGCTCGAGCTTCGTGCCTCATCGGCGCCGCCGCCAAGGCTCTCATCAGTGTCTTCGGTGCGCTCTTCGTCCGGCTCAGCTCTCGCACCGTCATCACCATCACTAGTACCGCGATTCCCATCGTCGGGAATGGCCGACGTCGGGGAGGTAACACCCAACAAACCAGCGCTGGTCAAGGCGGCCGAGGCCAAACCGAGCTTGAGTCCGCGTTTAACCCGCCCGCTCTTTGGGCGTGCCCGAAAAGCGTCTGGACACGCCAAATTTTTGGAGCACTTACCGCACATTGAAGACCCACCGTCATGTGTTTATGTAATTCCAAAGAGCAATTGTGACCAACCAGTAGCTAGTCGGAGGAAAGCTCCCCTCCTATAGTAGCGGTAATGTCGCCCATCCAGCGAACTAGCGACTGCAACCGCCTAAGCACCGCCATTTGACGACCGCCGCTATTGCTCCCATTATTTTTAGCTCAGTCGGCTTTACCACCGGTTGACTGACCGGCAGATCGGGCGATACGCTCGGTATAGACGGATCCGCTCGTAGGGTCAGTCTCACAAATCACAATTAGAGGTGGGTTCTTAATGTGCAAAGACAATTTTGACGCTCTCGTTAACGACGAGAGCCAACAAGACGGCGACACATCGACCGCCGACGGGGTGAAACGGCGCGGCCTAGCCATCGCGCTAGCATCGGCAATGTTGCTTGGCTTACTGGCTCTCGTCGGCGCGGCCCAAGCCGCAGCCATCCCTGACGATGGCAATCGTGGCGACGGATACTGGAGCGCCGATGAAGAATACGTACCGCCGACCCTGACGCCTTGTACCGATCCTGACGGTGACGGCTGGGGCTGGAACGGGTTCGAGACGTGTGAGATGGACGGCCACGACCAAGTTGTTAGCGACGAAACCGACTACTACGACTATTGGGCGGGCGAAGGCCACCCTGACACCTACGCAGGAGAAATTAGAACGATCACCATCGTGTGTGTTGATACCGACGGCGACGGCTGGGGTTGGGCCGAGTACGAAGGCGAGGGCTACAGCTGCCAAGGCCCGTACCACTACATCTCGATGGAACCAAACCATGGCGGCTTCGGCCGGGGCTAGAACTAGATTCAATACTTGGTGTCAGCAGAATCGTCTGCGGTTCTGCTGACACCGTTTCGAGGTTGAGTTACCGCCAGCCATGCCAGTGTCGATCCAACAGCATTAACCGTCGGACGAATCGACCAGCGCCAGTTCAAGAACTTCATCTATGTCTTCGACTAAATGAATGGTCATCGCTTGACGAATGTCATCGGGGACGTCATCGAGATCTCGACCGTTGTCGGCCGGCAACACAACGGTGGTAATTCCCGCTCGGTGGGCGGCCAGCACTTTTTGTTTCACGCCACCTATCGGAAGCACTCGACCGTTAAGTGAAACTTCTCCAGTCATCGCCAAATCAGACCGAACCTTCCGGCCAGAAAGCAGGCTGGTAAGGGCTGTCGTCATAGTGACTCCGGCGCTTGGACCGTCTTTGGGAACTGCCCCAGCGGGGAAGTGGACGTGTATCCGCTTGTCAGCGGGAAGCTTGTTTCGACTTGACACTACTGATCGAACAATGGTCGCTGACTCTTTCATAACATCACCGAGTTGGCCGGTGAGAATGGGTTCTGGTGAGGCTCCTTCTGGGGCGTCGACCAACGCAGTTTCGACGAACAAGACATCGCCACCGGCCCCGGTTACGGCCAGACCAGTAGCGATACCAGGACGATCGATTCGATTAGCGACTTGCTCGTTTGGCAGTGGTTTACCCAACAGATCATCGAGTTGATCAACCGTCACTGTTGCTGGAGTCTCCAACTCGCCGACTGCAATTGCGGTCGCGGTTTTGCGGAGCACTTTGTCGAGCTGGCGTTCTAGCCGCCGAACTCCGGCCTCTCGGGTGTAGTCGGCGGCGATTGCAGCCAATACATCCTCGCCGACTAGTACATCGTCTTGGCCAAGTCCGTTGTCGGCTACTAACCGATCCATTAAGTGATCCCGGGCGATTACGGTCTTTTCAGCCGAGGTGTAGCCTTCGATCCCGATGATTTCCATTCGGTCGAGAAGGGGTCCAGGTATCGAGTCCAAAACGTTGGCGGTGGCAACGAACACCACATCGGACAGGTCGAGCTCAAACTCAAGATAGTGATCGCGGAACGAGTGGTTCTGCGCTGGGTCTAATACCTCAAGTAGCGCAGCTGACGGGTCGCCTTGCCAACCACCGCTAACTTTGTCGACTTCATCTAACAGGATGACCGGGTTCATTGTACCCGCCTCTTTCAAGGCGGCGACTAGACGGCCGGGACGAGCGCCTACATACGTTCGACGATGACCTCGAATTTCGGCCTCATCTCGAATGCCGCCGAGAGCCAGCCGAACGAATGAACGACCCAGCGCATCAGCGATTGATTGCCCGAGGGAAGTTTTGCCGACCCCAGGAGGTCCGACTAAGGCCAAGATGGCCCCACCGCGAGGGCGTCGCCGAGATTCCGGTAGCTCCTCGTTGCCAGTTTGATCTGCTGTTTGATCTGCTGTCTGACTTTCTGTCTGCCTTTCGATTTGACCGCCCGTTTGAGCCGCTCGCAGCTTTCGAACCGCGAGATGCTCGATGAGTCGATCTTTAACATCGTCGAGCCCGGTGTGGTCGCCGTCAAGGATCGCCCGGGCCGCTTCGAGGTCGAGCTGTTCGCTCGAACGCTTGGCCCACGGGAGGTCAAAAACGGTCTCGAGCCAGGTTCGTATCCAACTTGACTCCATCGATTCGCCACCGGATCGCTCGAGGCGGTCGAGCTCTTTGCTAATGGATGTGGCTACCTTTTCGCTCAGGTGGCCTTGGTCGACAAGCTCGGTCAACTGGGATCGATACCCGGCAATGTCATCTGAAGAACCCTCAGAGCCTTCGACCTCGGCTAGTTCAGATTGAATTGCGGCCAGCTGGCGACGGAGGATAGCTTGCCGTTGGGTTTTGTCGAGGTCGTCGGTGACATCCTTTCGGATTTTCTCACTAATCTCGATTTCATTCAACGCTGTTTTGGCCCAGTCCAGCGCCAGGCGTAATCGATCGTTTAGATCGACGGTTTCCAGCAGTTCGATTCGTTGCTCAAGTTTCAAGTCGGGCCAATATGCTATGGAGTCGGCCAACGCCTCGGGTTGATCAACCGGGGGAATCATCGCCGACATGGCTCGACCCCCGATTTTGTTGACTAATGCGATCGCAACCGACCGGTACGAGGTAGCAAGGTCGAAGGTCTCGGCGTCGGGCTCGGGGGATGGTGTTGGGGCTGCTTCGACCCACAGGCCGTCGGTTTTACCGACGACTCCGTGGCCGACCCGAGCCCGACGCTCGGCTCGCAACGTGACGGAGGGCGAGCCGTCACGATTGGTGTTGCGATCTTCAATAGTGGCGATGACTCCAACCGACGCGTAGCTTCCATCGACACGAGGAACAAGAAGCACCCGAACAGGAACCGGGTCGTTATCCGGCAGCGAGCTCTGGCTCGTCAGTGTTTGGCTATCAATGGCGGCAAGGAGTTGTTTAGCTTCGTCGGACGCCAAAGTAACGGTGACGACCATGTCCGGAAACACAACACCATCGGTTGTAGGGAGAACGGGAAGATGAACTGCGGTAGTAGGCATTGAAATCCTTCAGCAAGATAGCGATGAGAAGATAGCGATTAGAATTGGGGACGAATCTATTTCGTAATTTTGATTACATGTAATATTGAAATGACGGTATAGTCGTAAACACCGCTGGAAGCGGTTGTATTCCCAGGACTTTCTAGGAGTTCCCTATGGCACGCCCGTCTTGCACCCAGACCGAAGTAGACACTTGGTTCGCTCAGCGGCTACCCGAAACGTGGTTTGATGGCCCGCCAACGATCCAAGTCGACAAAGATGAAATTCTGGTAGTTGGCGTCCTGGCTGGACCGATTGAAAAAGCCGAAAGTCGGTTGGTTCAATTTCGAGAAGAAACCCGCCTGCAGCGGATGGAGATCGCAGAAAGCGCTCAGATTCTTTGGAAGCGAACGGTCTCGTGGGGTGCTCAAGCCAATGACGTCGAATCCCGATTCACAACGGCATCAGTGCCGGTGATGACTCGGCTTCGGTTCGACGAGCGGCGCGTGCTCGATACGTTAATTGATGCGGGTGTGGCCCGTAGCCGATCCGATGCTCTTGGCTGGTGTGTCCAACAGGTAGGCCGCAATCAGGAAGAGTGGATCGACCGGCTAAAGGATGCCATGAGCGAAGTAGAGCGAATTCGGAACGAAGGACCACAGTAAAGGCGAGACATCGTCAACTGGTCAACTTCTTAGCTTCCCGCTAGGACCAGCCCGGACTCAAGAAATGCATCAAAGTTCTCCGAAAGGTTGACCACTGCTTCGTCTGGCTCGAAGCCCTGCATCACGAACACGACAGGTGGGTCGACCTTGACCGAACGAAAGTCGAAGGCTAGGTCCCCGTTTGGGCACTCAATGAATGGCACCAGCAGCTCGGGAAAGTCGTTGTCTACCATGACGGAATACCGATACGGAACCGAATAGAAGAAATCGTCAGGCGATTCAACGCATCCGGGCTCGAACCCTAGAACAAATCCGGCCACGAACCGCATCTCTTGGATCGGCACCTCAGCGTTGTCGGCGATCATTCCCATGTGTTCAGCCAAAAATTCTACATACGTTTTGGGAAACTCGATTCCGCGAAGGTGCTGGTACTGCTCCAGTTCAGACCGGTCCAGCTCGGTGCTGAGCTTTCCGTACCGTTCCCACTCAATTCCAATCATCCTGATCTGCCACCTCCCCAAATTCTCATACCGCCAGTGTGGTTAACCTGGTGTGGTCCCACTCTATCTACTAGCTGTAGCCGCCCAAGGTCTTGATGGTGGTGCCAGGTTAGGTCGGCCGGAGAGGTAGTCCGGAACGTTCCATCTGGTTTCGGCCAAATGTGAGCGAGTTGGGCATCGTCCAGCCCTATGCGATTTACCAACGTCGGGTCTTCCAAAATCGCCTCATAAAGCTTCTGGTTCGCCGCAGCGAAGTGCGGTCCGTCCTTGCCACCGTGTAGAACGGCGTCGGAAACCACATCATCGATAGCGGTGTCGAAGTGGGAGTCGAGTTCGATGAAGCCATTCTCATCGAAGCGGGCTGTTTTGTAGCGTCCGTTCTCGACATTTCGTGAGTTGATTAGGTTGACCCATTCCCCTCCCCCATTAGCGTTCGGCACCCAGACCTCGCGACCGACACCGTCGGGTCGGGGCCGCGTCAGCGGCTTTCTTGTAGGGTCATCGATCAGCCGGAGATCAGCATCAGTGGCCGTGATGCCTCTGGTGCCGACCGTTGGAGGAGGCAGGTCAAGCTCGTCGAGAATGGTCACGACCTCAGCCGCGCTTCTGCCGTCAGACAATAGCTCTCTCGCTATTTTGTCTTCGTTCACGGCCAAGATGGCGGCATAACGATCCATGAACTCCCGTGAGCTCAGCTGATCGGCTTCACCGGCTAACGCCCGAAGATCAGCGTTGGTAGATCGACGGGCTATCTCAACCAGCTCATCGGTCGTGTTTTTCAACGTAATCTGCGACGACGCATCACCGAGATTGACAATCCGTTGCCCTCTTCGAATCAGTCGAGCAGCGGTGAAGATGTCGCCCAAGCCACCGGTAGCAGCAATAGCTACGTTGAGCGGATCGTCAGCCTCAATGAAGGCATAGACCTCTAGGGCTGCCAGTCCGATCAAGCCCGCTTTCACCCACAGCGGGGCCGCTGCACCACCGGAGTACACAACGGTGGCGGTAACCGCGGCGGCCAACCCAATCCATCCGATTAGTTCACCGAACTCTTCCCACCCAAAGGTGTCTTCTCCTAGCCCAAACTGGCGGCCGGTTTCAACCAGGTCGATAATGGTCGGAGGTACATTTGGGTTGCCCTTATTGGCATCCAGCCACGCTTCGATTTGATCTTCGTGGAGGTTTGCCGGGCGGTTACCATCGTCATCAGGTGGATTGATCTCGTCGTAGAGAGGCCCGAGTCGAGCAGTCAGAATCATCTGAACAACAAGGGCTTGGGTGTCTTCCCGAGTGATATGGAAGTCGCTAGCTCCGGCCGATTGATACTCTCCACCCGGACCCATGAACGTGTCGTTGCCCGCCGCTCCCGGCAAAAGCTCGAAGATTATTGCGTTCTCAGGCTTGGTGAGCTCGATAGCCAGCTCTTGTAAACCTTCGGGTATGTCATGGAAAACCGAGGCCTCTCCAGCAGCGATTTGGCGCAACGCTTCTTCATGGCCGAGCGCCCAGCCGTTGCCAAAGTTATGAAGCCAAGCGGCGTACTCGCCGTAGGATGAGACAAGGCCAATCTGATCGTCATCCAGCGGAAGATCGACCTGCGGAGAACCTTCAAGGAATCGAGCCTCTTGCACTGTTTGCAGAACTGAGAGCTCAACCGCCAACGACTGTTTGACCTCATCAGGTACATCGAGATTTTCAACTTGATCGGGTGAGACCGGGTTGCCGAGGGCATCGGTGTCGTAGACCAAGCGCAACCGGCGAACTCTGTCGTTGGTTGAGTCCTCGTCGACAGCCGATATCGCTATTCGACCAGCGTCAGCAGCAGGAACACCGCCGATCATCGCTTGGTTGACAAACTCCGTGGCGTCTTCGTCGTGATCTACAAGTTCGGAAACTCGAACTCGACGCTCGAGCCAGAGTTCGTTGAACTCAGCGTCTGTTAGCTGATCCGGATTGGCGAGTTGAGCGTCGATCTCATCGATTCGGACGGCGGCTGCATATTGGTCATCGTCGAGTCCGTAGTTAGGAGCGGCTAACGCGGTTGCCAATGTCGACCGCAGGTTTTGGGGTGGCAGATCGTCGAAACCTGAGACACCTCCAACCCAACGGGAATCATCGGACTCGGCAACAAGGTCGGGGTAGGTATCGAGAACGTAGTTTGTAAGCTGCTGGCCACCAGCCGAAATGGTGCCGTCGCTTTCAATGGTCGAACCAAGTAGCTGATCCAGAAGCTGCTGCCTCCGGTAAGGCTGGTTGGCGTGTGAATATCCATCGTGGCTTGGGCCGACCGTTTGATTGCTGAGAATAAATCCTGACTCATCGAGATCAAGGGCATCGACTAGCAGATTCAGCGCCGGCTGACCGTCAACTCTGGCCGAGGTCAAATCATCAACTAGAGCGCCTTGCTCGCTCTCGGGTAAGAGAAGTAGACCTTGGGTAACAAGCATGGTGGCCGCCTGCTCGTTTAGGTAGTTGCCTTCAGCATCTGGATCTAGATCGGCCTGAGTGTGGATACCCATCTCGATCATTACTTCAGCGATGAGAGCCCGACGGTCGGGGTCTTCTTCGCCTGCGGCATTGGCATACTCGTAGATCGCTATACCCAAAGTTTGATGGGGTTCGTACCGGTCATTCCCCTCCATGGCTCCATCGATGATGTCTTCTAGTTCAGCCTCGATCTCAGCTTTCGCTGCTTCGTTCTCGATTTCTTCTAATCGATCTTTGTCTTCATCAAGCGGGATGTCTTCATCTGATAACGAGAAACCGGCATGAGTCAACGCTCGGTTAACAGCAGCGTAGGGCGCGGTGTAGACCCCGTTCACGCCGGTTCCGTCGAGCAGCGCATCATGGATCTTCTCGACGAACCCGTTGTTGTATTTCGCTTCCGCGATCAGCTCGGCAAAAGGGTCGTTGCTCCCCGAGTAGTTTGACTTGGCGGCCAAAGGCGTGACTCCGGAATCGCCAAGGACCGACCCGGTTGACGTCCGTTGGCTGACAACCCCATCGAACGTTCCTTCCAACCCGGCCACATAGCCGGTTCCTTGGGTGAAAAAAACAGCAAGATCTTCCGTTTTGGCCTGGACCTGATGGCCAAAGGCGTTTAATCCGTCTCTCTCATCAGCGCCCATCGTGAACCTCAACCAGGCAAACACAACGGCACAAACGGGGACTGCAGCGGGGGTGGGCGAAACTCGCCATGTCGCGCATTGTAGAACCGGTGTTGATTAATGGGAATGGGGAGCACTCCCCGCTTTTCCACTCTTAATCGCCGTTTGGTGGCGGCCAACGACCGGGCTCAAGCGGGCACGACGCCGAGATCGATAACATGCCGCTGAGACGGCCCGGCTTGGCTCCCGCTATCGACACAGCTATCGCCCCATGAGTGACTGGCAAACTGACTTGGCGGCCGGGCAGCAACTTGGTACAAGATGTTGGTCATGGACATCGGAGTATGCATTGCGAGTATGGCCACCGACATCGACTACGTGGTTGAGGCCGAGCGCCTTGGTTTTAGTCACGCCTGGTTCGCCGACAGTCAAATGATCTGGAGCGATGTGTACGCCTGCCTTGCCCTCGCCGCCGATCGCACGACAACGATAAGACTTGGCACCGGTGTGTCAGTGGCTGCGACGAGACCAGCCCCAGTCACCGCAGCATCAATGGCCACCATAAACGCGTTGGCTCCGGGTCGAACCTTTTGCGGCATCGGCACTGGTAACACGGCCATGCGCATAATGGGTCACAAGCCAATGACAATCAACCAGTTCGACCGCTACCTTGGCGAACTCAAACCGCTTCTTGCCGGTCAAGAATCGCTGGTCGATTGGCGAGGCAAGGTTTCTCCAGTTCGCCACATCATGCCCGATGCCGGATTCGCCAATTTTGATGATCCAATCCCACTGTATGTTTCCGGTTTTGGTCCTCGCTCTTTGGCGCTGGCCGGCAAGCACGGTGATGGCATGGTCCTTTCAATCCCTCCGGTGCCAGAAATCATGGAACGGGTATGGGCAACTGTGGCGGCCGGAGCAGCCGATCATGGCCGCCGAATCGACCAGGACGATTTTCCTACATGCTCCCTAACAACCATCGTCGTGCTGGAACCCGGTGAGGCTACCGACAGCAGTCGGGTCAAAGCGCAGTGCGGCGCATTCGCAATTGCCTCGCTGCACTACGCATATGACCAGTGGAGAAACTACGGTCGATTACCGTCGAACCCGGCGGTGAAAACGGTTTGGGACGATTACGTCGCCCTACTAGACGAGACGCCAGAAGCTATTCGCCACCAGCGAGTGCACGCAGGCCACAATTGTTGGGTCGTTCCCGAAGAGGAACGATTCGTGACTGGCGAATTGATCGAATCCACTTGCCTAGTCGGCGAACCGGAGAACTTGGCCGACCGGCTCAAAGATCTCAAAGTAGCCGGACTCGACCAAGTGATGATCCTGCCGCCGTTGGAGCCACGCTACGACGTACTAGCCGATGTCGGAGCGAAACTACTTCCGCTCCTCACCTAGAGCTCTCGGCCATTTCGGGTGACCCCGTCGCGTTCATCCAGTTCGATTCGGCTGATAGTCTCAGCTTCGTGCGCCTACTTCAACCCCGGTTGCTGCTGACTACAGCTATTGTTCTCGCCGCCGGCGGAATCAGCACAGCATCAATCTTGGGGTTCGCAGGATCATGGACATGGGCGTTCGATCTCCTCAGCCACTACCGCCTACAATACGCAATCCTCATCGCCCTGCTACTCGCGATATCACTAGCCACTCGCCACAAATGGCTCATCGCCGCAATGACGGCATTGTTCGCCGTGCACCTCGTGCCATTAACCCCAATGGTCATCAGCGGCGACCAACCAACCGGAACCGGCGACTCGATTCGAATCGTGCACCTTAATGTTCTGACCGAGAATACCGAACGAAGCAAAGCGGCGCGATGGCTCGCCGATCAGAACGCCGAAATAGTTGTAGTCCAAGAGACCGACGAGCTCTGGGCTCAAACTCTCGACACTGAGTTGGAAGATATGACGAGGCTCGACACCGCAACGCTGTCTGGTTTCGGCAACTTTGGCATGGCTGTCTACATAAACGATGACTTCGCCATCGACAACGTGGAAGTTCTCGACCCGATTTCGACGCCAGCTCTGGCGGTGACGATCCCGTTGGAGTCTGGGGCTTCGCCTCTCCTCCTCTACTCGATTCATACTGTGCCACCGCTCGGGGCCGACAGGGTCGAGTACGCCAGCGAGCAGATTGACTTAGCCAAGCGGCGAATCGCTGATCACGACGGCCCGGTAGCGCTCGTCGGTGACTTGAACGCTACTCGCTGGTCTCACACGTTCCGACGGGTAACTACCAACACTGGTCTGAGAGATGGCGGCGCGGGTTCAGGAATCACCGGCACTTGGCCGTCGCCACTTTGGTTCACCGGCATGATCGGGATAGATCACGTTCTGGTTACCGAACAGATCCGCGTCGACGATTATTGGATCGGTCCTGATCTAGGGTCAGATCACCGCCCGGTCGTTGCCGACCTAACGGTAGTCTCAGCCACCTAGAACCTGGATTCAGTTTGCTCGACTATCTGTCTTTCAAGCCTCGGTGTTCAAACAAACCGCGGGCTGGTCAGGCGTTATCTCCAACGGAACCGGCTAGACAGAAGCTATGACCTCTATCCTTCCCGGCGAATCGACGGAGTGTCCGATCTGCACAATGCCTGATCCCCTTGAGGCA
>CALAJV010000009.1 GCA_937922805.1 uncultured Acidimicrobiales bacterium
ATTCCCCACTTGAGTGAGGCCGGATTGTCAACCATGTCGTTGGCCTTCATGACTGACAATGCAGACTGAATCCGATTGCGAACCTTGGATCGTCCTCCACCGGTTGGATACTCTACCGCCATCTGCTCTTCAGATATTCCAACGACTTTCATAAGCTCCGTTATCAGATCATCAAGAGCGGTCGTTCCCAACTCGCCGAGGGCCCTGAGCGCCGGCCAGTAAAGGTCCTTCTGCAAAGGCAGTTCTAGCAAGTCATCGGGAAAGGATTCCATGGTCAGCCTTTCGACCGACATCGTGCAAAACTTGAGCGTCAAGTCAGCCTGATCCCTCTCAAAAATCCCTGCAGGCGAAGCACCCCTATCAAACCAAGGTTACTCATACGGCTGCCGTGTTCAATCAGTCCCGCACGACGAGATCGCTCGGGCGAAACTTGGAATCAAGCGAGTCGATGGCTCACAGAATGGCTCACAGTTACGGAAAATCGACCAATTCCGAAAACCAAAAAACCCCGCTGCTGGAGCGGGGTTCTTACGTGGGGCTAACAAGAGTTGAACTTGTGACCTCACCCTTATCAGGGGTGCGCTCTAACCAACTGAGCTATAGCCCCGGGGGGACCAGTTTAGGCTAGCGCTCTCAGCAAACGTCCGCTACCAAATTGACGGTCGAGTTACGCTCAATTCCGCTCAGGGCCTAGAACCGGCTTAGTTACTTGCGCTTAACCCGAATCGTCTCTTCCTCAATGACGGTGACTCGGATGCCGCCGACAAGGTCGGAAATCAGGTTGAACATTACCGTCAGGAGCACCAATAGCACTGAGGAGGCCAGCGTCATGACGCCAGCGATGCCAACAGCGGCTCGGAAGATAGTTTCGCCGTCTATGACGAAGGTTTCGTAATCGCCCAACTCACGGATGAAATCTTCGATCTGTTCGATCGTTCCGGCGGCCTCGGCTGCGTTCCATACCAGCACGCTGGCAATCAACAACGCCGCAGCGATGCACAGATGAAACAGTACTGAGAAGATGAGGACCGACCACGGATCGATGTGACGAACTACTCGCCGTACCTTCCGCGCTTGAACTTTACGGCGACCACCGAAGAAAGAAGGACCGGCAACGTTAGGTCTTGTGGTAACCCGAGGCGTTGTTTGTGCTGGTGCTGCCTCGACGACGGGTGCCGCGGCCTCAGCTGTAGGGGGTGTAGTTGGTGGGGTGCCGTTTGGCTCGATCGTCGCTGGAGTTGTTGGCAATACTTCGGTGTCGGCCGAAGGAGCGACACCTGCTGGCGGAGCCGGCGGGGTGAAATCGGCCTCAGCCACTGGTGCAGCCTTGACAGTTTCAGTTTTACCGTTCTTGTTTGAGCTGTGAGCACCCTGTTTGTTCTTAACCGACTGGTTGGCAGACTTGCTGCTGGCATCGGCGTTGACTTCGGCCTTCGAATCGGTTTTAGCTTTGACCTTGTCGCTGGTCGAATCTTTGGTGTCAGTTTTCTCCGACCGCTTCGCTCCGTCGACATCGCCGAGCCCAGGTGTTCGGATTGAATCTTCGTTCGGGGGAGGCGGCAACGTCGAAACGCGTCGAGTTTGCGTAGCAACATCAATCGGCGACGTTGCGTCTTCCGAATCAGAGGTTGGGGATTTGTTTTCGCGTGAGCTGTCTTTTTTGGAGTCGGACTTAGAACTGGTATCGCTACTAGCCACGCTCTTGTCGGTTTCGTTTACCGCAGACGACGTTGCATCACCCGACGTATCGTTGCTGGCGGTGTTGCCTTCGATTGATGACCGCAACTTCGATGATCGACTTTTCCTGCTTTCGTAGGCGCCGCCGGAAGAGGTTTTCTTGCTCTTCTTTCTCGACCGAGCCTTCGAAGAGCTGCGGCTAGCGGTGCCGGTTGAACCGTTGCTTTCAGTCGCGCCGTTTTTGTTGGCACTAGAATCAGCATCACTCGATTTTGTAGATTCGGTGTTGCTGCTGTCAGCTTTGGCCACTGTGGACCCGTCGGCTGAACTGTCGGAGATGATAGGCTCCGCCGCCGATTCCTTGCCATCGTTTTTCGAAGCGTTAGAACCGTTAGCACCCTTGCCGGAAGAACGCCCGAGCTTCTTCGCATCGGTCGGCTCGAAACCCAACGCCGCGACGAGAGCCTCTCCAATTTCAGCCTGGTTCTTAGGCGGGTCGTTCTTCACGCTCATACAGCTCTCCATTGTAGTTGCAATGGACGACAACTGGTGGTCGCTTAACGGACCCTACGTACTAGGCAAATTGCATCGATGTGAGTTAGCCCGACGGACTAGTTTCGCTTATCCAACCACCTCCACCATCATTGACTAAAGCTGCCGCCGCAGTAGACCTAACCCCACCAAATTCAACAACTATCACGTGAACCACGACCCCCGAACGATCGAGTCGCGTAGATGAAACAATCGTTACACCATTGGCAATAGCTACTTGTTTACCCGTGTCGATTCCGTCACCTGCAACCGCAAGAGCAACAGCATCAGCTGAGGCTTGGGCATGGGCCTTGCGATGAAGGACTTCGCCGACTCCACCAACTGCCATAGCGATCATCAAGGCAAGGCCAACAATTATCGCCACGAGCGGGCTAATGGAGCCCCGCTCACCCCTCAGCCCGATCCGTGTACCGTCGACCACACCATCGCTAGAAAACTCCATCGCAAACACTCCTACCGTCAACCAAAATAGATTGGCGGCAGAACCGCAATGAACCGTAGAGCTACTGGTGCTCGATCGGTCAAAGTTACGTGATGCTTTTAGCCTTCATCACCGTCGGCTTCGGCACCGTCGTCGCTATCAGAGGAGGCGGACTCATCAGCCTCGTCGGCGCCATCACCATCAGACCCTGCTTCACCGTCAGCAACATCACCGTCAGCAACGTCACCGTCAGCAACGCCACCGTCAGCGGTGTCGCCCTGTTCACCGTCTTCTTCTTCTGGGAAGAGACGGGCGACCGCTGAGACAGCGTCGCTGTCGTCGAGGCTCATCACCGAAACACCAGTGGCGTCTCGGCCTTGCAAAGAGATCGCTGACACCGAGGTGCGGATTACTACGCCGCCACTTGAGATCAACATCACTTCATCGTCAGGAGCCACGAACATAGCACCGACAACAGAGCCCTTCTTTTCGTTCAAGCCGATACCGCGAACGCCAAGACCTGATCGCTTCTTACGAGTGAACTGCTCGGGGTCTACCCGCTTGCCGAAACCTTCGCTGGTCACAACCAGGAACTCGGTTTCTCCGGCGAACACGTCGCAGCTAACCAACTGGTCGCCGTCGCGGAACTTCATGCCAACAACACCAGCAGCAGTCCGACCCATCGGCCGCACATCTTCTTCTGAAAAACGCAGCGCCTGTCCGTTGCGAGACGTCATGAAGATGTCGTCTTCGCCGTTCGTTGGCACCACCGAAACAAGCTCATCGCCTTCGTTCAGCTTGATGGCAATCAAACCACCCTTGAGCGACGAATCGTATGCGGTGAACAACGTCTTCTTAACTCGACCTTGACGGGTCGCGAAAAACAAGAACCGGTTGGTTTCATAATCTCGAGTATCGATGATGGCTTGGATCGTCTCGTCGCCTTCGAGCTGCAACAGGTTTACGAGGGCGATACCGCGAGACGTCCGGCTGCCAACCGGGATCTCATGACTCTTCAAACGATAGACCTTGCCCCGCGTGCTGAAGAACAACAGGTAGGCGTGCGCTGTGGTGTGCAGAAGCTGAGTGACAAGATCATCATCTTCTTTCAGCTTGGCCCCGGTAACGCCACGACCGCCACGGCCTTGGGTGCGGAACTCTTCAGAAGAGATCGACTTTATGTAGCCACTAGAAGAAAGCGTTAGGACAAGCGCTTCGTCATCAATCAAATCTTCGATGTCGAGCTCGCCCGGGTCAGGAACCAGTTCAGTCTGACGAGGTGTTGCGAACTCGTCGGAGATCTCTCGCATCTCTTCAATGATCACTGCGTTCAACTTGGCCGGATCGGCCAAGATCGCTTCCAGCTCGGCAATGAGTTCTGCCAGCTTTTCAAGTTCTTCTTCCAACGCAACTTTTGCCAACCGGGTGAGCTGACCGAGCTGCATAGAAAGAATGTGTTCGGCTTGTAGTTCGGAGAACTCGAAGCCTTCGCCCATCAACGCATCGCGGGCCGCTCCCCTATTTTCGCTGGCTCGGATGGCGGCAATAATCTCATCAATAAGATCAAGCGCTTTTAGCAAGCCTTCAACGATGTGAGCTCGGGCCTTAGCTTTCGCTAAGCGATATTCGGTTCGGCGGCGTACTACCTCTTGTTGATGTTCAACGTAGGCAACGAGAGCATCGCGCAACGTGAGCGTGCGCGGAATACCGTCGACCAGAGCAACCATGTTCACACTGAACGTGGTTTGCATCGGCGTGTACTTGTACAAGTTGTTGAGAACTACCAGCGGGTTAGCGTCACGCTTCAGTTCGAATACTAGGCGAGTGTTGCCTTTAGCCGATTCGTTGCGTATCTCTCGTAATCCGGCCAGATCTCCTCGCTCAACCAACTCTGCAGTTTTGCGAGCAATCTGGTCGACCGATGTTTGATACGGAACTTCAGACACGATGATCTGATGATTGTTTTTCTTCTCAACAATTTCGGCTACCGCTCTCATCCGAACGGCGCCTCGACCAGTGGTGTAAGCGTCTCTAATACCGACCCTTCCGAGGATCTGCGCCTTGGTCGGGAAATCCGGACCCTTCACAAACCCCATCAAATCTTCGACGGTGGCGTCAGGGTTTTCGATGAGGTGCACGGCGGCGTCGACGACCTCGCCCAAGTTGTGCGACGGGATGTTGGTCGCCATACCAACGGCAATGCCTTGACTGCCGTTTACCAACAGATTGGGGAAACGCGAGGGAAGAACCGTAGGTTCGGCGTGCTTGCCGTCAAAGTTGTCGGCGAAATCAACTGTGTCTTCGTCGATGTCGGCCAAGAGGCGCATCGCTAAAGGCCGCAAACGACACTCGGTGTAACGGTAAGCGGCGGGAGGGTCATCGGGCGAACCAAAGTTGCCGTGGGGATCGATCAACGTGTGCCGAAGCGAGAACGTTTGACCCATACGAACCATTGAGTCGTAGATGGCAGTGTCGCCGTGAGGGTGGTATTTGCCGATTACGTCACCAACAACGGTGGCGCACTTTACGTGACTGCGATCGGGGCGGTGGCCGGCGTCAAACATCGACCAGAGAATTCGACGGTGAACCGGTTTCAATCCATCACGAGCGTCGGGCAGAGCGCGCGAGACGATAACCGACATCGCATACTCAAGGAACGACTGCTCCATCTCCGTTTGAATCTCGATTGGCTCAACATTGTCGAGCGGTTCGCCCTCATCAGTGGGTGTATCAGTCATGGTTTCTCGCTAGATATCTAGGAAGCGGACGTCGTCAGCGTTGGTTTGGATGAAGTTTTTGCGGCTCTCCACGTCTTCGCCCATCAGCACGGAGAACGTTTCGTCGGCGATGGCTGCTTGCTCCACCGTGATCTGGAGCAGCGTTCGCTTGTCTGGATCCATCGTGGTCTCCCACAACTCATCAGCGTCCATCTCACCCAAACCTTTGAGTCGTTGGAACTCAGCCTTCGGGTGTTCAACCACATAGGCATCGCGCTGAATGTCGTCTTTGAGATAGACCTTAGATTTGCCGACCTGTGTTGAGTAGAGCGGCGGCTGAGCAATGTAGATATAGCCAGCTTCAACTAGTGGTCGCATTTGTCGGAAGAAGAACGTGAGCAACAACGTTCGAATGTGGCTGCCGTCGACGTCAGCGTCGGCCAGCAGAATTACCTTGTGGTAGCGCACCTTCTCGACGTCGAACTCTTCCTCGCCAAGGCCAGCACCGATCGCTTGAATCAGTGAGATAACCTCAGTGTTTTTGAACATCCGGTCGACTCGGGCTCGTTCAACGTTCAAAATCTTGCCGCGGATCGGCAAGATAGCCATCGTGCGAGGATCGCGAGCTTCCTTGGCTGAACCACCAGCCGAGTTACCTTCCACGATGTACAGCTCAGACTCTTTCGGGTCTTTGCTTTGACAGTCGGCCAACTTGCCTGGAAGACCAGCGCCATCAAGCGCTGACTTCCGACGAATTGTCTGACGGGCATTGGTGGCTGCGATACGGGCTTTGGCAGCGTTCATAGCCTTGCCCATAATGATCTTGGCTTCTTTAGGGTTCTCTTCGAACCACTCTCGCAGATGTTCGTTGGTGGCCTTCTCTACCAAAGAACGAACGGAGACGTTACCCAACTTCGACTTAGTCTGGCCTTCGAACTGAGGTTCTACCACCCGCACCGAAATAATTGCAGTTAGGCCCTCACGAATATCTTCACCTTGCAGGTTCTCTTCTTTTTCCTTAATGAAACCGCGATCGCGTGCGTATGCATTGACCGTTCGAGTTAGAGCGGTACGGAAACCCTGTTCGTGCATTCCACCTTCGATGGTGTTGATGCCGTTGGCGAAGCTGTGGATGCCGTCGGTTTGGTAGCCGTTGTTCCAACTGAACGCGATCTCGACTGCTTCCTCTACGTCTTCTTCTTCAAACGATCCGACCTGTTCGAAGAGTGCTTCTTTCGATCGATTGAGATGGCGAACAAAATCTTTGATACCACCGTCGTAGCGAAGGGTTACATTTTCGAACGACGCGTCTCGTTCATCTTTGATTGTGAACTCCAAACCAGCGTTGAGGAACGCCATTGTTTGGAGTCGGTCCACGATGGTCTGGGTTCGGTAGACGATGCCCTCTTTGAAGATGGCAGGATCAGGCCAGAAACGAACCATCGTTCCGGTTCGGGGTTCGCCATCTTCAATTGGAGCATCACCAATCACGGTGAGTTTCTGATCAGGCTGGCCACCCTCTTTGAACGACATGCCGTGGCGGGTGCCGTCCCGATCAATCTCGACTTCAACTCGGGTCGACAGGGCATTCACAACCGACACGCCTACGCCGTGCAGACCGCCGGATACCTTGTAGCCCCCATCACCGAATTTGCCACCAGCGTGCAGAACGGTGAGTACCACCTCCGCTGCGGTTAAATCTTCGTACTTGGGGTGCTTACCTACTGGGATGCCACGACCATCGTCTCGGACTTCAACAGCGCCGTTATTAAGGATCGTCACCCCAATATTGGTGCAATAACCAGCCATGGCCTCATCAACAGCGTTATCCACAACCTCCCAAACCAAGTGGTGAAGACCGGTCGGGCCGGTGGAACCGATGTACATACCGGGCCGTTTCCGGACCGCTTCAAGGCCTTCGAGGACCTGAATGGACGACGCGGAGTAGTTATTTGAACCGGTCGCTGAATCGTCTGGAGGAGGTTTAGCCATGCAAAAACCAAGCGTCGTAGGAATGGATAAGAAGGGGGAGAAAATGATCTCATTCACGGCCTGAACTTGGCCTGATCCCCAGGGTCTCTATTCTACCAGTTTTACGGCCTTGGCGGGTGACTCAGAAGGACCTAAAAATGACTGGTTTTGCCGCTATTTTAGCGAGTTTTATACCACGGTTCGATGACCACGTGAGCGCGGTCAGACTGGGTTAAGATCTGGTCGCTTTTGTCACAATTTTGCTGACCAGATTTGGCCCAAAGTGAGATTCAAAATTGGCCTTGATCTGCGACTCCATCCACGTGATTTGGCTTGCCGCAGTGGTGTCATCACACCGAATGGTCAGACATCCGGCAACCAACGTCGACGGGGAAGTAATTCCGGCCAACGCCGGTCCAACCAGCTCAGGCCAACGATCCTCAAGCTGCGTAATGACGCTAATCGGTGGAGCACCCAAATTCCGAACCAAACGTTCGAGACTCTCCCCGATCAGTGACGGGTTGCGGTGTCGATAATCAGACATCACTCGACACCTCAACGGTGTCCTCAACAACACCTTCGGCGACGGTAAGGTCTCCGGGTTCGTCCACCAAAGTGATTGTTTGGGTCGACGGGTCGGTGAAGTTCAACACTCGATCCGGTTTGGCCGCCGGCGGCAAGGCCGACGCGCTAGTGATAACGACCTGACCGGGTGGCAAGTTATTCAACAGCGCAGTGGCCCGATCGGGATCAAGTTCGGACAGAACATCATCGAGCAACAACAACGGTGGTTCGCCCAGCACCTTTGTCGTCAGCTGATGGCCAGCCAACCGCAAAGCCAAGGCTAATGTCCGTTGCTCGCCTTGGGAGGCTTCGGTTCGGGTGAGCAATCCAGCCAGTCGCAAAGCTAGCTCGTCTCGATGTGGCCCGACCGAGGTAATTCCTCGACGGACGTCATTGTCTCGCTGGCTCGCTAAGGCATCAGCTAACGTTTCGGTTTGCCAGGACCGTTCATAGTCGGCGGTCACCGACTCGGGCGCCCCAGCCAACAACGCGTACGCATCATGAAGCATGGGAAGAATAGTGACGACCAGATCTTCCCTTAACGTCGTTAATTTGGCTCCGGCCACGCCAAGCTTTTGATCCCACACGTCGAGGGTCGACAAGCCAGCCTCATCAAGACGACCGTGAGATTGTCGAAGTAACGCATTTCGTTGCCGAATGATCTTGTCGACCTCTCGCAGTAACGCGTCGTTCTTCGGGTCGAGCGCTACGAGAACATCGTCGAGATACTCTCGCCTAACCGACGGCCCTTGTTTGACCAAGGCCAAATCGTCGGGAGCGAAAACAGTGGTTCGTAACGCACCGAGCAGATCGCTCGACCGCTTTAAACGCTGTCGATTCACCTGAGCCCTAGTACGACCTTTAGTGAGCTCCAACTCAATCAAAACCTCGCGGTCATCGCGCACACCCTCGGCCCGTACAAAGGCCGACTGGGCTCCTCTACGAACCAAACTTTCAGTGGGCGCACCACGAAACGACTTCAACGTTGAAAGCAGGCCGATAGCTTCCAACACGTTGGTTTTGCCGCGACCGTTTGGCCCAACAATGGCGGTAAGTCCAGTTTCTAGCGGAAGTTCAAGGGTTTCGTAACTGCGGAAATCGGTCAGCCAAATTGTTTTCAGCTGCATTGCGAAACCGCCACTCCCCCAGGCCCAGTAACTACGAAACTCGGACGGGCATGATGAGATACAAGAAGTCGTCGGATCCGACACTGCGAACAACTGCTGGCTTCAGTTCATCAATAGTTGCCAACGTGATCTTCTCACCAGGTGTCACGTCAATGCCTTCAAGAAGGAAGTCGGGATTGAACGCCACCGTGAGATCAGAGCCTTCATATTCACTCTCGATGCTCTCTCGAGCAGTACCAACATCTTGAGTGATTGCTACCAGCTCAACGCCACCAGCGCCTACCTCAAGCCGAATCGGGGTCGACTCCCGGGCCAACAACTTCACTCGACGCAACGCGTCCAGGAGTTCTTGGCGGGTGATGGTCAACAAGTTGGGATGAGAATCTGGGATAAGACCTCGGTAGTTGGGAAACTCACCTTCGATGAGACGAGTCACCAAACGAACATCACCAACGGTAAACGAGGCTTCGCGTTCGCCCAGCTTTAGTTCAACCGTTTCACCCTGACCGAGAATGCGGTTCAGCTCACCCAGCGCTCTCGACGGAATGAGGACAGATTGGCCCTCCTCAAGCACTGACGCTTCGGGGATGTCTCGCATTGAGAGCCGGAATGAGTCAGTGGCTACCAGGCGAAGGCCACCGCTCTCGGCCGCTAGCAAAACGCCAGTAAGAATGGGCCGGGAATCATCTGAGCTGGCGGCCGGAACCACTTGCTTGAGCGCTTGAGCTAGCTGATCACTGGCAAGCGAAACTGATTCGGCGCCAAGGTCGGAAATTTGCGGGAACTCGTCGCCTGAGATCAATCGAATGCTGAATTCACTTCTACCAGCGCTGATACTTAACGACTCATCTTCGGCTGCAAACGACACAGCTCCCGGCTTCAACGCTTTCACGATGTCGGTGGCCAAACGGGCTGGAATGATCGATACCCCATCGGATTCACCAGAAACGGTGACGGTGATTGAGATCGTCAAATCGAGATCGCTACCAGTGAGGGTTAATGAATCACCTTCGAGAGCGGCTCGGACTCCCGACAAACCGGGCATACCTCCGCGTCCACTGACCGCTCTGCTAGCAATGCCTAGGGCGTCGACTATGACATCTCGTTCGCAACGAAATTTCATGTTCAGGCTTTCCTCATGAGTTGATTAGATGAAAGCACTTCGGAACTCCTAAGTGCTCGTCATTCTGGCTAGCAATAGTGTGGCTGGGTTTGACGTGCGTCGTACTGATTCCTCAGCGTTCTCGCAGCAAACTGTTCTGGGCGACTTGCGTTCTCGATGCCCCGATTGACCAACACAGGTGCGCTGACGGTTGGGGCGATGTAAAGATCGCATAGATCTGCCTTAGACGCTAGCCAGATTTTGGCCAAGATCGACTGATGAAGCCAGTTATCTCATCAGTTGATTACTGATGGTCACTATGCGTCTTTGGCGATGGAGTGCCTGACCAAGGAAGGGACGTACTTGGGGCTGTGGAGTTTGTCCCCTATGTAGTACTAACCGCTGTTTTAAAATAGTTAGTTGTAGTAGTAATACCTGTGGATTGTGGACAGACCACTGTTTTGCCTGGTCAGAGCCACTTTTGATTTCCCCTGGCCAAAATAGTCTTCCCCAGGTGTCGATGACTGTCGATGGACTGCCTGGGTATAGCGGTTCACTTATCCACGAAATTTGGCTGATAGTGAACAGCCTGGGCACAGAGTAGTCCCCTACATGTCCCCAGATTGAGCCTGGTTACGCACAGTCTTTTCCAGAGTCATCACATGGTTGTAGATCTGTTTGCGCTCTTTCATCAGCGCAGAAATCTTGTCGCAAGCATGCATAACCGTGGTGTGATCGCGTCCACCGAACTCTCGGGCGATCATGGGAAAGCTAAGATCAGTGAGTTCTCGGGTCACGAACATGGCCATTTGCCGGGCGATAACGAGCGGCCGACGACGTGATTTTCCAATTAGTTCGTCGATAGGAAAGTTGAACTGCTCAGATGTTGCACCCAAGATCATTTCGACGGTAATAGGGCGAGGCTGGCGGTCAGCAATGAAATCACCAAGGACTTGCTCGGCCAAGGTCTTCGTCATTGGCTCGTCGCTCAAATTGGCGAACGCGGTGACTTTGTTGAGGGCACCTTCAAGCTCGCGAATGTTGTTGGTGATATTGGCAGCAATGAACTCGCTTACATCGCTAGGAAGGCTGAGCCCTTCGTGTTCTGCCTTCTTACCCAAGATGGCCATACGAGTCTCGATATCCGGTGGCTGAATATCGGTGAGGAGTCCCATCATGAATCGGCTTTTCAGACGATCTTCCAGGGTTGGTATGGCGTCTGGGGGTCGATCGGAGGAAAGTACGATTTGGCGGTTTGAGCCGTACAGGTCGTTAAAGGTATGAAAAAGCTCCTCCTGGAGCCGATCTTTGCCTTCGATGAATTGAATATCATCAACGAGCAGCACGTCTATTTGGCGGTAGCGGCGCTTGAAATCGTTGCCGGATGAGTTCTTGATCGAATCGACGAAATCGTTGAGGAACGTCTCAAGCGAAACGTACAGAACTTTCTTGTTCGGCTCGAGGTCGTTGATGAAGTGTTCGATTGCTCGAAGAATGTGAGTCTTGCCCAGCCCGGCGCTTCCGTAGATGAAGAGCGGATTGTAAGAACCACCAGGACGTTCGGCTACCGATAATGCTGCTGCTACCGCGAACCGGTTTGAGGGGCCAGTGACGAAGTTGCTAAAGGTGTAGCGATCACGGAGCTCGGGATAGATCGGCGATGGTTCCGCTGGCGCCATATTCTGGTCACTTGTTGTTAGATCGATCGTGGCTGCAGTTGCTGTTGCGACGCTGCCTTCGGATCCGTTGGTTACAAGTGAGGCGTCGGCTTTGTTAGCTGAGTCGAACAGTGTCGGAACCACAAGTTCGAATTCAACCTTCAGGTTGTAGCCAGCTGCCTCGTTGATGGCATCTTCCACCAAAGGTCGGTAGCGGCCATCTAGTCGGTCACGAATAATGCCATTTGGCATTCCGAGCGTGAACTTGTCTTCAGACAGCGCAACTGGTGCCACCTGGGCGAACGTTGACTGCCAGACCCCATCTGACACTTGGCTTCGAAGGAGTTCGGCGGCGCTAACCCAAAGATCTTCTGCTGATGTTGCCACGCAAGAGACTCCTTTACTTAGTAGGAACTGATAATGGAACTTGTAAGACCGAAAGTATCAATCGCTAGACATGCTCGCCGAAGCAGGCGACAACCAGAACAACTGCTACAAATCTAAACAGGTATGTAGGATTTCTCCCCACTCCTCACAGGCTTATCCACAAAATCTGTGGCTAAGTGGCGGTTAGTTGTGGTTTGTAGGGTTTATTCTTCGCGAGGGCATCAATTACGTAAGCATGTACAACTCGCTGGTAACCAACAAGATGGACGGAATTTCAAACTTCCGTCAGTGCCACCTAACCGCGCCACTCCTATCTGTGGATAGAGAACGCTAGCAGACCATCGAGCGTCTGCATACCTAAGCTGTGGAAAACTTTGGACAATGGTTGAGAGTTTGAGTAGTCCGGTTTGCCAAGCGCTTCTCGGATGCTTATATAAGGTATACCCAAGCGGTGTTTCAAAGTCGAACGCTGACACTACGAGTACTCACTACGCCACCGAAAAGCGCGGCAAGAAAGAGCGGCAAGGCATGGACTTTTATACCGAAGCACAAGCAGCATTTCAGGATCGATTCGAGACCCAGCCTTTGGCTGAACGGTTGAAAGACCTCATAGTTTCTGATCGAATCCATCCTGACCAGCATCAGCCGTTCATTGAATCAAGAGATTTTTTCTTCCTATCAACGGTTAATGGTCGGGGAGAGCCAACGGTCTCCTACAAAGGCGGTGGAGTTGGCCTTGTAACAGTTGTTGACGACCAAACAATCGCATTTCCCATATACGACGGCAACGGAATGTTTCTATCGGTCGGCAACCTAGACGAAACAGCAAAACTGGGTCTACTTTTCATTGACTTTGAGACGCCAAACCGGTTGCGAGTTCAGGCCTCGACTAAGACAACGAGTGACCAGGACGAACTAATGGCCCAATACCCGGGCGCTCTTTTGATCGTTCGAGCTGAGATTACGCAAATCTTTGCCAATTGCGCCCGATATGTTCACACCCACCACCGAGTAAAGGCATCACCGTATGTTCCTGATGCTTTGACTGGCACCCAGCCCCACCCGTCGTGGAAGCGAATCGACATTATGCAAGATGTATTGCCGTCGAACGACCAAGCTAGAACCGAACAAGAAGGCGGAGCGATAAACATTGGTGACTATGCAGCCAAGTTAGAGAGCGGAGATTCGTAGTCCAGCGATGGCCAATTTGGGCCCTTTTGACTGGTAAATGGGCGCTAAATCATCTATTACGATCGCTTTCGTGGTTGCGCCCAGACGGTGGTTAGTGGCCCACTATCCGCTAGTCTGGATGTGTTCATCGCCTAGACGAAAGCAATACCAACGCCTGGGCCATCGGTGAATAATCACAAAGAATAGAACGCAAGTACACGCGCACTTGCCCCCTGCTCGCCACCAGTAGTCAACACGTTTCGACGTTGGTTACTGAGTTGGGCCGAGCCTGGCAGCGCTTGGATCGCTCGGTCGAGCGACATATGAGGATTGTTGGAGAAGTGACGTGAAGAGAACCTTTCAGCCAAATAACACTAAACGAGCTCGCAAGCATGGCTTTCGGGCCCGCGCCGCAACTCGCGGTGGGCGAGCAGTACTTCGTAGCCGGCGGGCAAAGGGCCGTAAGCGCTTAAGCGCCTAGGGTCACCCGTGATTACGTCTATAAAGGGACGTAAACGCTTTAGTGAAGTAAGACAGAACGGCTATCGGGTCCGATCTGGATCGGTAAGGATGAAGTTCTTACCGCTCGACAACGAGACCCAAATTGCCTTTGCTCTGGGACGATCGTTTGGAAATGCGGTCGAACGGAACCGAGGTCGCCGCAGACTGAATTCTGCATTTAGAGAAGCGTTTCGCCAAAACGAACAGCCAGGGTCTCTACGCGCTCGATCTGACCGCGCCCAGCTTGACGTCGGTGAAGCTACCTATCGTTGCGGTGCGTATCTACTTGCCGGAAATCGCGGCTTGTTGACCGACGATTACGCCAAGATCCGCAGCGACGTAATCAGGTGTTTGTCGAACGCATCAACGAGCCCCTCAGGCATCCAATCGGCAGGCAAATCATGAGCTGGCTGACAAAGATTGTGATAGCACCGATAAAGCTCTACCAGATGACCGGTTCAGGCCGACTGGCACACTGTCGCTACCTTCCTACCTGCTCAAATTACGCAGTCGAAGCGATCGAAACTCATGGCCCATTTCGTGGCCTGTTGTTGGCTATCAAACGTATAGGGCGATGCCACCCGTTTGGATCGCACGGACTTGATCCGGTGCCTGCACCAGGGCTTGATGCCCGCCCCGAGAAAAGAACCTAGAAGAGAACCCTGATGTACGACTTTTTCACCGACCTGTTTATAGATCCGACCGCAACTGTTGCGGCTCGGGTTCTGTCGTTCTTGTATCAGCTTCCGGTAATCGGAGGCTCCTTTGGACTAGCCACGATCATGTTGACGTTGGTGGTGATGGTAGTTCTGATGCCACTCACCCTCAAAGCAACCAAGTCGACCATCAAGATGACTCAAGTTCAACCATTGCTTCGGGATCTTCAGAAAGAGCACAAAGACGACAAAGCGGCGCTCAACGCGGCGATGATGGAGCTGTATAAAGAAAACGGTGTCAACCCAGTCGGTGGTTGTTTGCCAATGCTTATTCAGCTTCCCGTGTTCTTGGTTTTGTTCAATGTTCTTCGTGGCTTAACTCGCCGGAACTCTGATAGGCCTTACTTTGGAATGGCTAGCCGAGCTAGTGAACTGGCCGGCCGCGCCGAGGCCGCCCCAAAGGAGTTTTACCCGAGGTACATCAACGAAGAGTCGCAGCTTTATGCCGACTTAATCGGCGAGACCGAAATGAAATTTGGCCCGTTCGACTTGGCACTACAAGCGTCAGAGGTTGTGAGCGACAACTTCATTACTGCTTTGCCTTACTTGGTTCTGATCATCTTCGTTGTAGGCACTAGTTATTATCAGCAGCGTCAAGTGAGTCGCCGTCGAGGCCCTGCTCCAAAGAATCCAACCCCTCAAGAACGCAACATGCAGATGATGACCAGAGTGATCCCGCTCTTCACCCTGGTAACTGGTTTCATCTTTCCTGCCGCGCTGGTTCTTTATTGGGCCACATCAAACTTATTTCGAATCGGCCAACAGTCTTACATCACCCGCTCTCTTTACAAAGAGGGTGGCGAAGGTAAGAAGGCGGAAGAGATTCGACTCGCGGCCAGAGACAGCAAAGACGACGGTGAAGACGACGATGATCTACATGACGATGATCTGATCGGTGATGGGAAACCGGTTGGTAAGTCGGCGAAGAAGTCCAACGGCGGTAAGGCAAAAAGTTCTGGTAGCTCAAACGGTAACAAGAACGCCGGGAGTAAGAACGGAACTAAGAACAACGCCAAATCCGACTCGAATGGATCAAGCAAAAACGGATCGGGTTCATCGAACTCTGGGTCCGACAAAACTGGTGACCGACAGGAAGCGTGGGAGCGTCGTCGCCAACAGAAAGCCAAAGCTCAAGCTCGGAAGAAGTCGGTTGGCACTTCGAGCAGAGTTACCCCGCGGGGAACCAAGCCAACCGAAACGAAGAAGAAGCGCAAAAAATAGCTTCACTTCTTCGACAAACGAGTACAAAACATGAGCACGTCGTGATCGACGTGACGCAACGACGTAGACAGAGGTTTGACGTGGAATGGGTAAAAACAACAGCCAAGACATTGCCAGAGGCAATTGATCTTGCGCTAGACAACCTTGGTGTTGATGAATCAGACGCCGAGATCGTGGTATTAGAAGAACCCCGCACTGGCTTGTTTGGCCGGACGAAGGGAACGGCCCGAGTTGAAGCTCGGGTCAAACCCAAGCAAAGCCGGCCGAAGCAAGAACGCCGAAAGAACAATTCGAAAAACAAGGCTCGCGGCGAACGACCCGGACGTAATAGCGGCGGTCGGAACCGCTCACAGAACAAGTCTAAAGACAGTGGGGATCGGGGTCGCAACCGATCTCAAGGTCAGCAGGGTAAGAAAAGGCAAAGTCAGAACGACGGTGCCGGTGTTCAAGCAGAGAAACTGACTGATGACAATACCAACGGCACCAGCGGTGAACAGAATGCTCGCAACGGCGGCGGTCGAAGCCAAGGTGGCCGGGACCAAGGTAATCGGGAGCAGGCTCGCGGTGACCAAGGGGGAGGACGATCTCGCGGCGGGCGCGGTCGTGGCGGAAACAACGGCGGATCTGGCGATCGTAATAAGCGAAATTCAGAAGGTCATGCTAAATCCGAAAACAAGGCCGACTCTGGTCCGAAAGTAGAGACACCCGTGGAAGACGTAAAGAATCATTTGCAGGACTTCTTGTCCGGCTTGACCGAGGCCTTCGGGTTCGAAGGTCCGGTAACAGTTGATGAATCGCCCGAAGATGGTTTGACCGGTCAAGTCGCTGGCCAACACGGATTGATGGTTGGGCCAAAGGGTCGAACACTAGACGCGATTCAAGAATTGGCCCGGATATCGAGCTCTAGGAAGGTACCGAGCAGTGTAAGGATCAAGGTCGATGTCGGTGGATATCGCTTCCAACGATCGGCGGCTCTAGCCGATTTCGCCGCCAAAGCTGCGGATAAAGCTGTGGAAAACTCTGTGGAAGTAGCGTTGGATCCGATGTCCGCTGCGGACCGTAAGGCTGTCCACGATGCTCTTACCGATGATGCCCGAGTAGAGACTCGTTCGGTCGGGACCGACCCTCGACGCAAAGTGCTCGTCGTTCCTGTCGTTGAAGCCGACAACGGCAACGATGACGATGACGATGAGCTAGTCGAAGCTGCGTCCGGAGAATCGTCGGGAACGGATGAATAAACCCAGAACAGTTTGAACTGAAGGCCACGTCCGAACGCTTAGCGCTTTTCGGTCGTGGCCTTTGTTTTTGCCTTAAACAGATGTGAGAAATGGAAGCGAGTAGTAGTGGGATCCTCCCAAATGCTAAACGTGCTTGAACGATCACGAATAGCCGGATTTCTTGGTCCCGGCCCAGTTGCTGACCACATCGGTCACTCGGAACAATTTCTTGCCGCCCTTTTGGCCGGCCGTGAGCATGGTGGTAGCCAGAGGGCAAAGGCTAGTACCGGTCCGCTTCGGCTCATTGATCTCGGGTCAGGTGGTGGTGTACCGGCTCTACCTTTGCTTGTTGTTGATCCGGACCTGTCAGCGGTATTAGTTGACGCCTCGCAAAAGCGCTGCTCCTTCTTGGTCTGGGCGATAGCTGAACTCGGTTTAGGCGATCGGATCGAGGTGTGGTGTGGCCGGGCGGAAGAGATCGCTCATGAAGATAGAGCGCGTGGTCAGTTCGACTTTGTGACCGCTCGAGGATTTGGCCCTCCTGCGACCACTGTTGAATGTTCTGCTCCGTTGTTGCATGAACAGGGGATTCTGGCCATTAGCGAACCTCCAGGAGGGCGGTCGTGGCCTAGAATTGAGCTTGCTGAACTTGGCTTGGCCAAGCTTGAGTTAGATCGGCAACATCGGTCGATCGCAGTATTCGCAAGAACCGGGCCGGTAGATGGAAAATTTCCCCGTCCGTCGAAGGATCAACAACGGACTCCCTTGTTTGTGCTGTGATAGAGCGATCAAACAGATAATCAGGGCTCAAGGTTGATGTTGAGCTGTAACCAGGCGAAGATGACGCACAATGAGGAGGGCATTTGAGCGAAACCGATGATAAAGACTCAAAAACCCAAGACACTGGCGCCCGCTTAATTGCCGTCGCCAACCAAAAGGGTGGTGTAGGTAAGACTACGACGACGGTAAATCTTGGCGCCGCAGCAGCCGAAATGGGTCACCGTGTCCTCATTGTTGACCTCGACCCACAGGGCAATGCCAGCACTGGCTTGGGTATCAACCCCAGAAATCTTGAAAGCTCGATGTATGACGTACTTTTGCGTGATATTCCGATGGATGACGCCATTGAAGCAGCAGCCGTTCGAAACCTCTTTCTCGCTCCGGCGAACCTTGATTTAGCTGGCGCCGAAATTGAGCTAGTGCCTGCGTTTAGCCGTGAAATGCGACTGAAGAACGCTCTGGCCAAGATCAGCGATGATTATGATCTTGTGTTGATCGACTGTCCACCGTCGTTGGGCTTGCTGACCGTCAATGCGTTGGCAGCTGCGAATGAAGTCCTGGTTCCGATCCAATGCGAATACTACGCATTGGAAGGTCTAGGTCAACTACTCCGCAACGTCGAGCTGGTTCAACGAAACCTCAATGCCGAGCTCCACCTTTCTCACATCGTGCTTGTGATGTTTGATGCCCGAACCAACCTGGCTTCTCAGGTAGCGACCGAGGTTCGGGACCACTTCAAAGATCTGGTATGCGAAACTGTCATTCCCCGAACGGTACGACTGTCGGAAGCTCCTAGTTTCGGCCAACCAATAACAGTGTTCGATAGTGCATCTAGGGGAGCAGTGGCCTATCGAGACTTAGCCCGCGAGGTTGCGGGTGAGCCAAGCTGACAACGAACCAGCCCCGCTTTCGCCTGAGCTCGACGCGCTCCTAGCAATCGGTTCGAGCGACAGCGAAGCAGAATCGACCTATTCGTTGGGTTCTTCGATCGGCGAAGCGGACCCCGGGGGTAGTCGGGTATACGACGAGCCCCCTGACCTTGGCGACGAGGGTGTAGATCGTTCAGCCGCCGGCAACTCAAGTGGTATTGACTTGAGTGGTGCGGATTCGGGTGAAGCAGAACCAGACGACATTTTGGTCAAATTGTCGATTGACCACATAACCCCTAACCCATATCAACCTCGACGAGAGTTTGATGCTGACTCGCTTATTCGATTGGCAGACTCGATAGAGGCGCTCGGAGTTTTGCAGCCGATCGTGGTCCGCCGTCAGGCATACGGACAGTATGAGCTAATTGCCGGGGAGCGGCGGTGGCGAGCTGCCCGTATCGCTGGCTTGGATGTGGTCCCAGCAGTGGTGCGTTCGGTTTCTGATCGTCGATCGCTGGAAGAAGCGATTGTTGAGAACCTTCACCGATCTGACCTCAATGTTTTTGAAGAGGCAGCTGCTTATCAGCGCCTGATGGACGATTTTGGCCTGACCCAAGAGGATGTGGCGCACCGAGTAGGTAAGAGCCGCTCAGCGGTTGCCAATATCATGCGGTTAATGCAGCTTCCGGCTGAGGTGCAAGCGATGGTGATCTCGGGCGATCTAGGAGCCGGCCATGCCCGGGCCTTGCTCGGACTGCAGACTCAGACCGAACGCAAGCAATATGCTGCTTATAGCGTGAGGAATAAGCTGACGGCTCGTCAGATTGAAGAGCTAGTAAAGCGTGGAATCGGTAGCGACTCCCCACGATCAAAAGGGAAGTCGGGTGACTCCGACAAGTCGAAATCGGCAGCAGCGTTAGAAATTGAGCGGATGCTGTCCGACTGGTTAGCGACTCGGGTTCAGGTCCGCGAAAGCTCTGGCAACGGGCAGATTGTGGTGGAATTTGCTGATCTCGATGATCTAGGTCGAATCTATGAGCTTCTCAACGGCGTGGACACGGATCAGCTCGACTGATCCCCGAACGTCGTTAGTGACAAGCGTGACGGTTCCTTAGCGAGGACCCGAAATTTGGGCTCCTGGAGGAATAATCGGATCGCTAGCGTTGAGTTCGGCGATGGCGAACCCGGCCACCGATTTGTAACCGGCGGCAAATTCTTGTCGTTCGGCCAAGGACATAACTTCATCGATGTCATCGAAGTCCCCACCACATCGCTGCTCCACAATCTCCATGACGTGGTCTGGGCCAGCGGTTCGGTTGCGGAGAATCATCTTCTCGGTCAACGGTCGCATTTCGGCTTCGTACGCTTGTAGCGCGTTGGCGCCAATGCCGTGATCCAAGAACGCTCGTCCAAGCTTGCGAGCATCAACTATCGCCTGACTTGCACCGTTGGATCCGACTGGATACATCACGTGAGCGGCGTCTCCCATGAGGGTCGCGTTTCGATCAGTCCACCGAGGCAGCGGCGCACGATCGACCATCGGGTACTCATAGATTCGCTCGGCCCCCCGAATGAGCTGCTCTATATCGTCGTGCCACGCAAATGACCAGCCGTCATAGAGGTGAAGGAAGTCTTCCACGTTCGCCTCGGCTGCATAGTCTGCGGCCGTGGAGCGGTCGTCAAGGTCGTAGGCGTTCATAGAAATCCAGTTGATGGTGGCCTCACCGGTAGCGGGATTTATCGGCGAGATCGGATACGACACCATCTTGGTGCGACCGTGCCCGCACAAAACCATCGTGGCGCCGTCGAGGAAGGGCTCGGCTTTGGTCACAGCACGGCGCAATACGGCGCCGCCCCAAATCGGATCTCCTTCGTGAGGGTACATCTGAGCCCGAACGGCAGAGTTAAGGCCGTCAGCGCCGATTAGGACGTCACCTTCGATGGTGTGACGATTTCCGTCGCGACCGAAACTAACTCGTACGCCGGTCTTGGTGTGCTCATAGCTGACGACCGGTGAACCAGTTCTAATCGCTTCGGCACCGAGGCGTTCGACGGCCGCACGGTATAGCAACATCTGAAGTTCGCCCCGATGCACCGAGAACTGCGGCCATTTGTATCCAGCGGCAAGCCCCCGAGGTTCACCCCATATCAGGCCCCCATGTTTGGAGTACATGTTGTATGCCTGGGTGGCGACGCCGATTTGATCGAGTTCGTCCCGGAGCCCGAGCTCTTCTAGCTCCCGCACCGCGTTTGGCTGAAGATTGATTCCGACTCCAAGCGGTTGCAGTTTCCGAACCGACTCCAACACAACAGCTTGGATGCCCAACTGGTGGCAGGTCAGTGCCATAGCCAGCCCACCAATTCCACCGCCGGCGATGACTACTGGCATGTCTTGGTGAAGCGACACCTCGTAATAACCCCTTTGAGCTTTGGCGCAGATGGAGAGAGGGTGACCTGTTGATCTGGAGATCGAAGAATAACACTTCGTCTGGCCTTCAGGCGAGTTCCCGAACGGGGCAAAACCTTCATCGTCGCTCTTTTCGGGCAGAGTTGTCGGTTTAACTAACTCCCACAGGATGTGGACAATCTTGTGAGCAACTACAGCCTGGCTGTGTAGAAGATGGGGACAGATAGGTTATCGCTCGATCTTTGACAGTATCCCCACAACAACCCTATTCATACCCAAACATAGCCTTATATACACTAAACATCCCCATCGACTTCGATTAAGCGGCCAACCGATCCAGGTGAAGGTCGAGCACATCTTTATGGCGTATGCCTGTTCGGATGAGCTTGATGGGCTCGCCGATCGTTGTGATGCCAGCTCTGATGCGTTCAGTTCATCGCCTGATAGTTGTTGAGGTCAAGCACGTGTGGGTGTAACTATGTATGAATGGGTAGATATTGGTAGTAGGAACTCAATTGCGGAAGTCGCTTGCTGGAACGAGGCCAAGAAAACCGTTTTGAGCAACGATGATTGGATCACCTCACCAAGAGCGATCGATGCAACGAAGGGTTCGATGCCCGACGAGGACAGCCCAGCGTATAACCCATATATCCCCGTAACATACCCTAAAGCCCCATGAACCTAACCCTCGCGTTGCTAACCATGGTGGACGTATTGGTTACGTCCGTTGCTTGCGACTATGTCGATCTTGACCCATTTTCTACCCGTTAAGACCCGAATCTACCCACCATGCCCTTCGGGCTTGGGTCATGCTGGGTCGACTCGACCCGGCTGTTCGCATCGTTCTCTTGGCGTATCAGTCGATCCCATTCGACTCCTTGGGCTGGATCAAAATCTGATGTTCTGAGTCAAAAGCTCGCGACGTTTCACGTGAAACAATCAAAATGTCGCCAATTCACTGGCTTTGTGTCCCCATTTTCGCCTTTTTGGGAAGAATCGAAAAGAAGGGGAGAACGCGAGAGGTTGGAGAGATTCGCTATTGGCCGATCAAGCTAGAGGTAGCCATACCTTCTCCCAATCGTGTGGCCCGGATCGCAAGTTTGGGCACAGACACGGATAACTAGGTATGAAGAGCGTCAGAAAAGGTGACACCAGGTGGATAGGAAAGTGATAAACGGGTGTAGATCGGTATTAATGGGTATATATGAATCGTTTGAGAAAGATATGTACCGTGAATGCAGTGGAACGAAAGCGAATGTGACTGCGACCCGAGTTGGTGGTTTCGTAGGGGCCAGTGGGCGAGTGTGAGCTTGCCCGGCGCACCCAAACACCGAAGACTTCATCAGGTGGATAAATGGGTATGAAGGGGTGGGCGCTCAACGGGTAATGGGGACTGCTTAACTCACGAGCAAAAATCGAGGAATCGTTGTTGTGGGTATGTTTGGGTAAGTCCTCGATAATTTGAAGTGAAGGGTTGGGCACCAAGACTTTATGTGGGCGGTCGAGCTGGGTTGAGTTGGGTGTGATTGGGTTTGGTGGGTTGGTTGGTGGTCTGGGTTGAGTTGGGTGTGATTGGGTTTGGTGGGTTGGTTGGCGGTCTGGGTTGAGTTGGGTGTGATTGGGTTTGGTGGGTTGGTTGGCGGTCTGGGTTGGATTGGGTGTGATTGGGTTTGGTGGGTTGGTTGGTGGTCTGGGTTGAGTTGGGTGTGATTGGGTTTGGTG
>CALAJV010000010.1 GCA_937922805.1 uncultured Acidimicrobiales bacterium
GGGACTGTTGTTGGGTTAGGTGCGGTTGGGGTTGGTGCGGGTGTTGTTGTTGTTTCTGACACTCCTGAGGTTCTTGGTAGGTCTGATGCTCCGGGTGGGTTAACAGAGGAGCCAGGTCAGAACCCACAAACCCAACCAGAGGCACAGCCTGAAACGGGGCCTGTTGTAGTGCCGGACGTGGTGCCCGATATTGGCGAACCCATGCCAACGGGTGATGCCGATGTTCCGATCGCTTTGCCCGAAGTACTTCCTGGTCCGGGGTTTGACGAGCCGATTCCCGGCTTCTTGGTGCCAGCTGAAGAGGGCACACCAGCGCAAGAAGTTGCCCCGGTTCCGGTATGGCCGGGCGATGTTGAACCAGGTTTGCCAGATCTCCCGAACCCAGGCGGGTCCGAGTCAGAGCCAGGTAGGCCAGTTCCGTACGCGGCGCCGGGCGAAGACGATTTTGGAACAACCTTGATTCCCTATGGTCCTAGTGGCGTTCCTCTTGGCGGTTCCGAATTGTTGCCCGAGATAGTTAACACTATTGGTGAGGGCGGGGGCGACGATGAGGTATCTAGCGATGGTCAGAACGCTGACAGTGGTAGCGACGATGGTGCGATCGACGCCGATGAAATTGACGCCTTGGAGTCAGAGTCGGACGGCCAGGCCAATCAGTTACAGCCCTATAGCCCTTCGGCTGCCGCGACGCCATTGACGCAAACGCCAATTGTTAATGACATGGTGGCGGTTCGAGAATATGACAATGCGGGGAGTTGGCAACTGACCAATCCCGAAGGTCATACCGCTTCAGTAGGGGCGTTGTCACCGTCAGACTTTCTAAATGAGCGGGAACAAGCGTTGGTCGCTGACGCTGTTAATCCGGGGGCTGATAATCCGGCCGCGTTGGCCGGTGCAGGTGACCAGGCTGAGTTGGACGCGGCGTTGTCCAGGTTGCCTAGGTACCCCAACGACCAGCAGGTTCGGGTAACGCTACCGTCGTCTCCTGAGATGTTGGACATGATCGCAGCCGGGGAAATAACGCTCGCTGAGTTGACCGTTGCCGTCGCTCCAGACGATGCAGACTTCGGCGATATCGAAATCAACATTGAGCGTCACGATTCGGCCCGTGTTATTCCAGGCGTTGGTGGCAATCCACATGCAGTAGTGTTCCGACCAGGGACGAGATTACTGGTCAACAACTCGGACAATCCTGATGGGCAAGTAATTGTCGATGTTGAAGAGATCCCTGCGCCAGCTTGGGTTCCTCAAAGCGGCGAATTGGGAGGCTCGGATTTAACCGTTCAAGTGCTACCCGATCGAACTTGGCAAGTTGCGTTTCCGGACGGAACGATAGAGTCTGGCAGCCTCGATAACAGTTCGCCACCGGCGCACCGATATTTGAATGCGGATCAAAGAGAAGCAATCGAATGGTACGTAGATGATGGCCTCGAGGTCAATGAAGGCCTTCGGGGTGGGCCCGTGAAACACTACCAATCTGAGGTTGACAACCTCGATCGTGCTTTGGCCACGCTCCCTCGGGTTGAGGGAACGCTGTATCGCGGGGTGAAAAACAACGCCGAATTCGAGCGGATGGTTACCGACGGTGTTATCACCGACCCTGGTTACCAGAGCACAACACCAAACCTCGACGTTGCCGTTTCATACACCGATCTTGCTGAGGTACCTCAAGAGCTGTTCGAGCCCACTGATACGGGGACTACCGGGTACGTGCTTGAGATTCGCGGATCGCAGTCGGGTCGCCTGGTCCAGCGAGATCTCGAACGGACCGACGATTCTTCTGATGAAGAAGTACTTTTCCCTCGAGATACTTCTTTCCGAATTGTTGATGAGCTGCTAAGTGGAGTGGAAGGGGTCAGACACCTAGTCGTCGAAGAGGTAGTTGGCGAGACGCCAGACCCAAATCCCGGCACTGGTAACAGCGAACCAGACGGGGGTGGAAGCGAGGACCGTTCCGCCGCCGAGCAAGAATATCAGTCACTGCTAGAGCAACAAACCGAGGCGTTTGATCGCTATGCAACGCGCTGGAACCCAGCTCACCGGCAAGAGTTATACGACGTTGGGGATCGAGTAGTCCAAGCGAGGATTGCGCTGGAGGGCTCAGAGGTACTGGGAGAACAGGTACCGGGCGAAGAGGTGGCGGACACCGAGGCTATGCAGCCAAGCGACGGTTCGTTGGATGATGTGTGGGCGAACTATAAGCAGGCGGCAGCCAGGCACAGCGAACTCCGAGTCGAGCAACAGAATCTGCTCGAAGCTGAATACGGACAAAGAGCCGAAAGAGTAGGCAGCGAGCCTTCCGCTCTGGCCCAAAAAACTGACGAAGTAGCCCAAGCCCGAGCCGAGCTCGAGGCGCTAGAAGAAAAATTTAGAAACTTGGCCTCCGGTGAACAGGGATTTAGTCCTACTGATCGAGGGAACCGTTTCGGTGATCTCATTGCCAAAGGTGAACAAGAACTTTGGCAAACGTACGCCGCAGCTGATGAGCGTCTCACTGCGGCCCAAGTTGCTCTTCGCGAAGGCAGGGCTCGATACGATGCGAGCGTCGCCTCCGATCGCGAGGTTCTCGAAGATCTTTCAGCCCAGGTGACCGCAGAGGAAACGACTGTCAGGCAAAGTCTATTCGATCTCAAACGGGTGATCAGTGACTACCCACACCGTCCGAGCTGGCAGGACCCGCTCGGAGAAGGTGTCGAGGCGATGGTTTTCGACGTTGGCGACAACCGGGTTGTTAAAGTCCTCAGAGCGGCCGGCGACAGCGACAGACTATGGGAAGGTCTGCCATACTCACCGGAAGCTAAAACACGAAACCCTCAGATCGCCGAGCAGAACGATCCGACATGGTCGAGAGCCTTCGAGCTGGCGGCGCAAGAAGAAGCTGCTCTCAACGAAAAGGCTGCTCGAATGGTTGAGTTCAACAACCAGTTGTGAGAAACGGCGACAGACGCGAACGGTAATCCGATTGGGCATCTCATACCAGAACACCGGCTCCGAGAAGACATACCGGGTGGGTTTGAGTTGGACAAGGTGCCCGTCGGTGAACCTGGCTATACCGTCGCTGGCGAACTTGATCGCGAAAGCTATTTCCAAGCGTTCGAGAACTTGGTACCTATCTACAACGGGCTGCGAAAACTTGGTGTCGACACCGATTTCAAAGACGATCAGGTCTTCTTTGATGAAGAGGGCAATGTGACCGCGATGTTCGACTTTGGAGATCGTGCTGGCCTGCCAGGTCAAAATACCGATAGCGAGGTTCCGTTCGGTTTAGTCTACGAATGGGTCGTTCGCGGCGAAAGCAAATTTCGATACGACCTTCTCGACAAGCTTGGTCTCCAGTACGACGAGGACTACGACGAGTTGAGCTGGCGCTAGTTCGAATTCTTCGCGATCGACGTGGCCAAGGAGCCCTATCCCCCGAGAGGTAGTCGTCGGCCGGGTTGCCGGTGCTTGTCTGTTCGAATCCTCCAATGGATTTTGTACCTGTTTTGTGGGAGAGTCGGTACCTTGCGTTTGTGACACCGCCTCGGGGGGCGGATCGTCACGAACACAAGAACCAACCACAAACGGCCGGATCAGCTGGGTTCGGTTCCTACATAACAAGGGGGAAGCTTGTGCAGATTGATGTAACTGTCAACGGGCAACCGAAATCGGCGGACGTAGAGCCGCGAACGTTACTTGTCCACTATCTTCGAGATGACCTAGGTTTGACCGGCACCAACATCGGTTGTGACACCTCGTCGTGTGGTGCTTGCACCATCCACGTGGAAGGCGAGTCGGTAAAGTCCTGCACCATGCTGGCCGCTCAGGCCCGCGGTGCCGACATCACCACAATAGAAGGCATGGCGACCGATGATGGCCTCCATCCGATGCAGCAGGCGTTCATGGAATGCCACGGTCTCCAGTGCGGGTACTGCACCCCTGGTATGGTCATGGCCGCAACGTCGCTGCTCAAAGAAAATCCATCGCCGACCGAGGCAGAAGTAAGAGAAGGCCTCGAAGGTAACCTCTGCCGTTGTACCGGTTACCACAACATCGTGAAGTCAGTCATGAGCGCAGCCGGAGGTGGTTCGCAATGACGAACGTAGTTGGAACCCCTCGCCTTCGAAAAGAAGATCCTAAACTCCTCACCGGCGAAGGAAAATTCGTAGACGACATCCAAGTGGCCGGTCAGTTGTGGATGGGCATGGTTCGAAGTCCCATGGCCCACGCCCGAGTCCGGTCGATCGACACGACGGCTGCGGCCGCCATGGAAGGCGTCCACGCGGTCTACACTGGCGCTGAGTTGGCCGAAATGGGGTTGTGGATCGCTCCGCTGCCTTGCGCATGGCCAGTAACTGAAGACATGGTCAACCCGGAGCATTACCCGGTGGCCACCGGCGAAGTGCATCACGTCGGCGAAATTGTTGCCGTTGTCTTGTGCGAAACCCGGTACGGCGCGGCCGACGCCGCCGAGCTTGTCGACGTTGACTACGAACCGCTACCAGCCGTAGCTTCAGTAGAAGCGGCGCGGGACGGTTCAGCAACCGCACACTCAGCCCACGACACCAATAAGGCTTACCACTGGCCCCTAATCCCTGATCCTGACGCTCTAGAAGCGGCGTTCGCCAACCCGGCCCACACCGTCAAAGGCGAATTCGTTCAACAGCGACTCATCCCGGCGGCAATGGAGCCTCGTGGTGTGTTGGCTATACCATCCCCGGGTGGTGGCGATGTCACCTTATATAGCGCCACGCAGGTGCCTCACATATTGAAGGTGATGATTGCGGCCACCACCGGCCTATCAGAGAGCAAACTTCGAATCATTGCCCCTGCGGTTGGCGGCGGCTTCGGAGCCAAGCTCAACGTGAACCCTGACGAGGTTCTGGCGGTCACATTGGCCAACAAGCTAGGTCGAGCGGTTCGGTGGACCGAATCTCGGTCCGAAGCAGCGTTCTCAACCCACCAGGGGCGAGGCCAGCTACAGACAATCGAGATAGCAGCCGACGAGAACGGCAAAATCCAAGGTGTTCGAGTTCACCTCGACGCCGACATGGGCGCCTACATGATGCTCATTACCCCGGGTGTGCCGCTGCTCGGCAGTTTCTTATACACCGGTGTTTACGATGTGCCAGCGTTTGGGTTCACCTGCGACGGCTACTTCACCAACCTGACCCCAACCGACGCCTACCGTGGCGCTGGTCGACCCGAAGCGAGCTACGCCATCGAACGAGCGATGGACATGTTGGCGCTAGAAGTTGGGGTTGGACCTGACGAAATCCGTCGTCGTAACTACCTAGCTGGTGGTGGCGAATTCGAGAACTTGGAGACGGCGTCAACGCTGGTGTTCGATTCCGGCAACTACGCACCGAACCTCGACGCTGCTCTTGAGTTGGCCGATTACTCTGGACTCCGCGCTGAGCAGCAGCGACGGCGTGACGCTGGCGAGTCGAAACAGCTTGGCATCGGACTTTGCACCTACGTTGAGATTTGCGGTTTGGCCCCTAGCCGGGCACTAGCCGGGCTTAACTACGGTGCTGGAGGTTGGGAGCACGCAGTGGTGCGTTTCCTTCCTACCGGCAAGGTAGAGGTCGTGACTGGTTCAACCCCACACGGACAAGGTCATGAAACGTCGTGGTCGATGATTGTGGCCGACAAGCTCGGTATCGATCCCGATGATGTCACCGTACTGCACTCCGATACTGCGATCAGCCCCCTCGGGTTAGATACCTACGGGTCTCGATCACTGTCTGTTGGTGGCGTTGCCGTCGCCATGGCTTGCGACAAGGTGGTCGATAAAGCTAGAGAAATTGCGGCCCACCAGCTGGAAGCTAACCCCGACGATCTCGATTTCGCTGGTGGTGCGTTCACCGTAAAGGGCTCGCCCGATAAAACGCTTCCAATCCAGGCAGTTGCGTTCGGGGCCTTTACCGCTCACAACCTCCCCGATGGCATGGAGCCGAACTTGCAGGAACAAGTCACGTTCGACCCTCCAAACTTTGCTTTCCCCTTCGGCACCCACGTAGCTGTGGTTGAAGTCGATGAAGATACCGGCGATGTCACGCTGATGGATTACAGCGCCGTCGACGACTGCGGCAATCAAGTCAACCCGCTTATCGTCGAAGGGCAGGTTCACGGCGGCATTGTTCAAGGTGTGGCCCAAGCCCTGTGGGAAGGAGCCGAGTACGATGTCGATGGGAACTGTAAGAATCCATCGTTCCTCGATTATCTGGTTCCATCGGCCATGGAAGTGCCGAACATCAAGATGTCGTCGACGACAACGCCAAGCACCTCCAATCCGCTCGGGGTAAAGGGTGTAGGCGAGGCCGGCACGATCGGCTCAGCGGCGGCGGTCATCAACGCCATCTGTGATGCGTTGAGCCCCCATGGAATAACCGACATGCCAATGCCAGCGTCTCCGTCAACAGTTTGGAACGCTATTCAAAACGCAAACGGAGGTGGCCAGTGATACCAGCATCATTTGACTACGTGGAAGCCGAATCGGCCGACGCAGCCATAGCTGCGATGACCGAACACGGCGATGAAGCAAAGCTGATGGCAGGCGGCCATAGCCTCATTCCTTTGATGAAGTTCCGATTGGCTGCGCCCACCGTTGTGGTAGACATCGGACGGGTTACTGACCTTAGTGGCATCACCGATGCCGGTGATCATGTGTCGATCGGAGCGTTGGCTACTCATCGAGCCTTGGAAACAAGCGACCTGTTGAAGGCTGAGGTTCCGATCCTTTCCCACGTTGCTTCGCAGATTGGCGATCCATCGGTTCGTCATCGTGGAACGATAGGGGGCTCGCTAGCACACGGCGACCCAGCTTCTGACCTACCAGCCGCTTTGCTAGCGCTCGGTGGTTCCGTTGTAGCTCGAGGACCGAACGGCGAACGAGAAATCGCCGCCGAAGATCTGTTCACTGGCTTCTTAGAAACAGCGTTGGCGCCAGATGAGCTGATGACCGAAATCCGAGTACCCAAAGTGGGTAACGCCGGATGGTCATTCCAAAAGTTCAATCGGCGAGCCCAGGATTGGGCCATCGTCGGCGTTGCTGCGGTATTGAACGGGCGCAACGGTGTTGCCTTGGTCAACATGGGGTCAGTTCCGATGTCGTCGGCTGCGGTGCAAACTGCACTGGACTCAGGTGCCAGCGTCGATGACGCTGCGGCACTGGCCGCTGAGGGCACGACACCGCCAGAGGATCTCAACGGCGACGCCGCCTACCGGTCACATCTGGCTCGGGTTTTGGTAAAGCGTGCGTTGACAGAGGCGACCGCTAGCTAGATTGAGCTAAATCTAGAAGTTCACACAAGTAAGACCTGCCGTTCGTCGAGTGCCTAAGGCACTCTCGAACGGCAGGTCTTTCGCTTTTTTAGTGCATCAGGGAAAAAGTTGGACCTGCCGCGAGGATTGTGCGGTGTCAGCCGTCAAACCACATATGAGCACCAAAAGGATGACACGGCGCAACGGTCAGAACGGGGCTGAGAATGGCCGGGTCAGTCCTCGCTTGTTGTTAGCGGCACTATCGATGGTGGTAGCAGCAGCCGGTTTGGCGGCAATGGCTAGACCTACGGCTGCGCAGGTCGACGAAGCGGTGGGCCATTGTTCTGAAGCCGATTGGAACCGAGACGATCACTTCTGTCTCGGCAGTGCCACTATCGAAGACCAGTGTGTTGACGACGACGGTGATGGTTGGGGTTGGCGTGGGGTTTGGCCCGCCGGTGAGTCGTGTGAGGTTGCGGCTGGCGGCGCCAGTAGCGGTGGTGGTTTGGGCGGTTTGGGTGAGTGTGTTGATCCTGACGGTGATGGTTGGGGTTGGCGTGGGGTTTGGCCTGCAGGCGAGTCGTGTGAGGTTGCGGCTGGCGGCGCCAGTAGCGGTGGTGGTTTGGGCGGTTTGGGTGAGTGTGTTGACGACGACGGTGATGGTTGGGGTTGGCGTGGGGTTTGGCCTGCTGGTGAGTCGTGTGAAGTAGCTCCCGAGGCGCGCTACGGGGCTGGAGTGCCGCAGACTGAAATCTCTGAACTAGAAGAATCTTCTCTTCGACCGAAAGCTGTCGTCTCGATCGGCGACTCTTACCTATCGGGGGAAGCGGGTCGGTGGGCCGGCAACGGCGACAACGTAGATCGAGGCATCGGTATCTACGGCGACACCCACCAGGGCGGCCAAGGGTGTCATCGGAGTGACGTTGCCCCAATTAGAAGCGCAGCGATTCCCGATGTCGAGGTGTTCAACTTGGCCTGCAGCGGGGCAAAGTCGAACGACGTCACAGAAGGGGATCAGTCTCAACTGGTTGCGCTACGTGACATCGCCACCAGCCACAAGATCGAGATGATAGTCATTTCAATCGGCGGAAACGACGCTGGGGTTGGCGAGCTCGCCGCGTATTGTTCAAAAAAATCGGTGACGTCGGGCAGCTGTAAGCAAGCACGATTTGAGTCGTTCCATCGGACTGTTCGAGACGACGTCGCCGGAAAGGTGGATGAGTTGGTAGCTGATGTGCAAGCCTTGAAAACCGGCGCTCGGATCGTGCTGCAATCCTACATTTCTCCCTACGGCAACACGATGCGGTACTCGGGCTGGGAACGGACAAGCCATGGCTGCCCAATCCAGAGTAAGGATCGTCGATGGATACGCAACGAACTGGTTCAGCACTTCGACGACATCTATCATCGGATCGCTCTTGACCGAGGCATCGAATTTCTTTCGTTGGCTGATGCCTTCGACGGCAAAGAGCTGTGCGCCGAAGGAGTTACTTGGGGTAAATACACCACAGACCCAGCTCGGCTCGAGTGGGTCCGCCGGGTCACCTTGGACGCTGATCGGACTCGGGAGAGCCTGCACCCGAACGCGCTAGGGCAACAAGCGCTTGGACGATGCCTTCGACTGTTGTGGGCCACGCCGGAGCAGTCGTATCACAAATGCACGAACTTAGGTCAGGGTCCGAACGAGATGAGACTCTCCCACGACGCCCCGACACTGGTTCAACCGGTGCAGTTTGCGATCGACAACGTCGACATCGCCGAGGAAAACGGCAGCTTGCAATACAGCACGCAGGTTACGGCCAGTCGTACTAGCACCGGTTCGACCGTCATATTCTACTTCTGGCGGAACGGGGCGTGGGTTGACACCGATTTCCGAGTGGTGAATCTACCGGCTGGCGAACCCGCTGAGATCTCGATCGAGCAGTTCACCGGCAGCTACGACGGGCCGCAATACCAATCCGGGTTATCAGTCGAGGTTCGAGAAGGAGTTCTGTTTGGCGCACGTACCGAACCGATCACCGGACCAGTCGTGATTCCAAACGTCGATCTTGGCCCCTGACTGAACCAGGTTCTGCCAAGCGCTCACCGCAAGCAATGAAACCGAAAAATTGACTGGAATGAAAGGTGAAAGATGAACAAAGTGGATGAAACAAGAACCGAACGAGACGCTGGTGAGCAAAAGGCAGTCGACCCGCCCGGTGCTAACGGGCAACGTCGTCGTCTATCAGGGCCGATGATCGCCACGCTACTGCTTTCTGTTGCGATGCTGGCCGCTGGCGCCATTTCCGTAGCCCGGCCAGTGTCGGCCGGCGGACCCGACCAAAACGACCAAGGTGTCGGTTTGGGTGAGTGTGTTGATCCTGAGGGTGATGGTTGGGGTTGGCGTGGGGTTTGGCCTGCTGGTGAGTCGTGTGAGGTTGCGGCTGGCGCAGGCGGGACTGCTAACGATTCGACTGTTGGAGGTCTTGACTCTGGTGCTACGAATTCTCAGTCGTCCTCGTCTGCGCCAGGACCAGTGAATACTTCTGGTGTTAGCGACCGGCCTGAGCCGAGAGTGACGTTCTACGACCGGATTAGTGATATTGACCCCAACAACCACGGCAGACTTGACCTGATCGTTGAACATGAATTTGAAGGCGACTCAGCTGAATGCGGCTTTGTTGGAGCGGACTCGCCAAGCTGTTTTCGCTACGCCGTTGTCGCCAGTGATGATCTGGACGGTGAGCTGGTCAGAAAGATATCTGCCGGACCGGTTACGGCCCAGAGCCTGACTACCCAAGATCTAGCGAAGTTAGAGCAAACAGTTGAGAACGCTCGCATTTCGGAAAAAGAAGATGACGGCAAGGGCAAAGACAAGAGCAGAAGCAGATGGGGCAAACTTCTTGAGTTTCTCTATGAGCTATGTGTAGCGCTTTGCGATATCGAATGGGGCGCCGAACCCTCTACCGCTCAACAGGCTGCTGCTACCTACGCGGGGGGAGATCTCGGTGGCGAGTTTAACAACACACCAACTCATCACCCTGATGTTGGCCGTGCTCATGAGACCTCGGGACTGACGCCGGGTGGCAATACCGGCGGCCCCGCCAGTGGACCTAGCACGGCTCAGGAAGCAGCAAACACGTATTCGGGTGCTGATATAGCTGGCGAGTTTGGCGACACCAACGGAGCAAGTGGCGTCGGAGGGAGCGCTAGCGCAGCTGATGCGGCGGCCGCTGCTGTCGCTTATGCTGGCGGCGATCTTGGCGGCGAGTTCGGAGGAACCGCTGGGACCGGTGGCGATGACGGCGGCGGAGACACCGGTGGTGGCGATAGTGGGGGTGGTGATAGCGGTATCGGTGGTAGCGACGCTGGCGACAGCGGCTACGGATACTGAGTACAACTCGTCAGATCCTGACCTCGACCACGGAAACCTAACATAGTTAGACAATCGAAACAAAGGTCAGACTTTTAGCTGAGGGCAAACAGTTTTCGCCGATAACTCAGATGGCAAGTATCCGGATAAAGAACCTTACGTTGTAAATTAGGCCAACATGGGTTCTGGTTGGGATACCGTCAGATCGTTCGTGGGCTCACTCTCGGGGAGAGGTTGAGTGGGCCCACGAACGGTTTCATTTTTGCAGGCCCTAGTGCTCAGTGGGGGGACGCCAGATGGGACCTGCCCAATCATGTTTGTCTAACATTGTCGCCGATGGGTTCTGACGATGATCGAACATGAGAGTTGTTGGTCGATCGGCTAGCGTCTGTGAATGACTTCTATTCGCGAGCTGGCTGAACAACACTGGCATGGCCGGGGCGACCTTGTCCATCATCACCACCCGGTTCAAAGAATCACCAATGACGCCGGCCAAACACATGGTGAAGAGATAGCCGAGAATCTGTTCACCCTGAAGAGCATCGCGTCAGTGAACGCAATTGATACTGGTGATGGGCTGGTCATGCTTGACACCGGCGGAAGTTTCGACCGCGAGATCGTTCACTCAGAAGTTCGAGGGTGGCGACCGTCGACTCCGCTGGCGGCCGCTATCTACTCTCACCATCACATCGACCATGTGATGGGCACCGAGTTGTTCGAATCTGAGGCCCGGGAAAAAGGTTGGGAGGCGCCGACTGTATACGCCCACGAAGATGTTCCTGACCACTTCCACCGGTACGACAAAACTAACGGTTGGAACACAGCGATCAATCGTCGTCAATTCGCCTTGGACATGCCAGGTTGGCAGTGGCCGACCGGGTTTCGATTTCCCGACGTTACCTATGCCCACCATTTAACCTTCGACCGAGGCGGATACTCCTTCGAGTTGCATCACGCCCGAGGTGAAACCGACGATGCCACGTGGACGTATGTCCCCGAGCTCAAGGTGTTGCATCCCGGTGATCTTTTCATTTGGGCTGTGCCCAATGCCGGTAACCCTCAGAAGGTGCAACGGTATTTGTCTGATTGGGGTGATGCTCTGCGGAAAATGGAGGCACTAAAGCCCGAGATTCTCTTATCCGGTCACGGTCTACCAATCTTCGGAGCCGATCGGATAAGCGCGGCGTTGTTGGACACCGCCGAGGCGCTCGAAAGCATCGAAGAACAAACCCTAACGATTATGAACCAAGGCAAGAACCTCGACACGTGCCTGCACGAGGTAAAGGTTCCCGAACACCTTGGGAACAAGCCTTACCTCCGCCCGGTCTACGACCACCCTCAATTCTTGGTCCGCAATGTTTGGCGTCGCTACGGCGGCTGGTACGACGGCGAGCCAGACAACCTCCTTCCCGCTCCCAGAGAACAACAAGCCAAAGAGTGGGTTCAGCTAGCTGGTGGGGCGGACAAGGTTCTAGCCAGAGCGTCTGAGTTGCTACATGCCGGCGATGCCCGCGCCGCGTGCCACCTGGTCGAATTCTGTTCGTTGGCCGAACCCGACAACGCCGAAGTGTGGGAGGTTCGAGCTCAGGCGTACAACGCCTACTCCGGGGAGCAAGAATCGTCGATGGCCCGCAATATTCTCGGCCACGCCGCCCGCTCATCAGCGGAACAAAAGCGTGATCTGGCCGGCGACTATTAGCCAGTCACTGAGCCTGGTTTGGGTGATGGCCTCTGGCGGGCACTAACCTGCAACTTGTGGATCAGACAGCATCGCAAATCGGATTGTCCCCATCGTCGGTAGATGAAGTTGTTAAGAAGCTGGGAGCGAATGACTATTTGGCCGATGAAGGCCTAGCCACCGCCATCTTCCTCGCCATCCAACTTCGTCGGCCGCTGTTCTTGGAAGGCGAAGCTGGAGTTGGTAAGACCGAAGTAGCCAAGGCGCTTTCTCGGTGGTCTGGTGCCCGGATGATTCGCCTCCAGTGTTACGAAGGGATCGATTCGGCCCAAGCCGTATACGAATGGGACTACGCCCGCCAGCTTTTGCACCTACGGACAGCAGAGGCCACCGGTGCCGCTACCGGAGCGAACACCGATGAACTCGAAGCGGCCCTCTACGACCCAAGGTTCCTGATTCGTCGACCGCTGCTCGATGCGCTCAGCTCAACCGATGGAACGGTGCCGGTTCTGCTCATCGATGAAGTGGATCGAGCCGACGACGAATTCGAAGCGTTCCTCTTGGAAGCGCTATCAGACTTCAGCGTCACCATTCCCGAGATCGGAACGATCCAGGCCGAGACGCCACCCATCGTGGTTCTCACTTCCAACCGAACTCGAGACGTTCACGACGCCCTGAAACGTCGCTGCCTGTACCATTGGGTCGAGCATCCAGATTTCGACCGCGAAGTCAGCATCGTGAAGTTGCGGGCTCCCGGCGTTGGCGATCCATTGGCTCGACAAGTAGCTGCTGCCACCGAGGCGATGCGGGGCTACGGGCTCTACAAGCCTCCAGGCGTAGCTGAGAGTATTGATTGGGCTCTGTCCTTGGCTGCCTTGGGTCGCGAGTCGCTCGACGAGAAATCAGTTCGAGCCACGCTGGGAACGGTTTTGAAGTATCGCGAAGACCAGGAGCGAGTCAGCCAAAAAGGCCTAGAAGAAATGGTTCGCAATGCGGTGTTGCGAGGTGGCAGTTGAACCGACTCGGGTCGGACCCCGAGCCGAGTAGCGCTGATAACGCTAGCGGCGTTGGCGCCGACGCTGTCGGCACGGTAGCGACGCAACCAGATCGGGGCGAGCGACTAGTCGTCGGGTTTTGCCGATCCCTGCGGGGAGCGGGGCTTGCTGTTCCGGCATCGGCAACCATCAACTTCGCTGAGTCGCTTCGCTACTTGGGGGTCGACGACAGAGAGGGTGTCTATTGGGCCGGCCGGGCCACCCTCGTCCACCGTCCAGAAGACATCAACCACTACGACCGAATCTTTGCTGCTTACTGGCAACAGAGAGCTGGTGAGCTGGTTAACTTCGAAGGTACCCCGCCACCGGTAACGCTTGCCCTCGACTCCGCTGATGATAGTGACAACAACGAAAACGATGATCACGAGCCGATGGGGGACATCCAACCAGTTCGATTTAGTCGAGCGGAAGTACTGACCAACAAAGACTTCGCTGAGTGCACTGCGTTGGAGCTAGCCGAGCTGTCCCGACTCATGGCTCGGTTGCGCTTCACTACCTATCGTCGTCGATCTCGACGTCAGGTGGCGGTCAACCGGCGCGGCGACCGCCCCGATCTTCGAAGAACGGTTCGTTGGGCGCTGAAACACCAAGGAGAGCCGGTCCGGCGAGCCTATACATCGGCCGCATCGACACCCCGACGACTCGTCCTCATTCTTGACGTCTCGGGATCGATGGAAGCATACGCGAGGGCCTTGCTTCGCTTTGCTCACGCCGCAGTTGTAGCCCGAAGCAAAGTCGATGTCTTCGTACTCGGCACTCGGCTAACCCGAGTTACCAAAAGCTTGACCAGTCGAGATCCTGACTCGGCCATCACTAAGGCAACCGCCGATGTTAAAGATTGGGCTGGCGGCACCCGGCTAGGGGATGGATTTCGCCAATTCAACGATGAGTGGGGGATACGGGGAATGGCTAGGGGATCGGTGGTCGTGATTCTGAGTGATGGTTGGGACCGAGGAGACCCGCAGTTACTTGGCCGAGAAATGGAACGACTGCAACGAGTGGCCCACCAAGTCGTTTGGGTCAATCCGTTGAAGGCAACACCTGGTTACGCTCCGCTGGCGGCTGGTATGGCCGCAGCTTTGCCCTTTATTGACCGCTTTGTCGAAGGTCACTCCTACGCTTCATTGGATCAGCTTGCATCAATTCTGGCTGGAACGGAAAGCGGGACGTCGTGACTGAACAAGATCCACATTGGCAGCCACCTCAAGGTGACCCAATCTCTATCGCCGGTCAGTCCCCACCTCAATCTCCGCCCCAGTCGACGTCAGTCGGACCTCCGCTGAATTTGTCGCCCGAGGACAACACATATCTGGCGACAGCGTCAGCTCCGACTCCCGCCAGCGGAGGTTTCGGCGATTCGATCCTTGGTGTCGTTTGGAGTGTGCTCGGGTTCGGAGTTTTTCTGGTATCAGCCTTAGTGGGTTTGGTATTGGCGGCGCTGTTCATCGACCTTGATCTATCCGACTTAGTCGATGCTGAGAATGCAGCCGAGAGTCTTCCAGCCGGGGCTTTGGCGATGTCGCTCGTGTTCCAGCAGATCGGCCAGGCCGGTTGGCCGCTCATCGTCGGAAAATGGTTCCCTGGGGTTGACTGGGCCGACCTTCGAATCGGGTTCAAGCCGGTCGATCTTGGCATAGGGTTAGGGACTGCATTCATAGCCCTGTTTACCGCAAGTGTTTTCGGGTTCGGAGCATCGAAGCTTGTCGGGTTGGAGGATCAATCGGCGGCCGACAATACCCAGTTCCTAACTGATGCGAAAGGCTCGGTTTGGCTCTATGTGATTGTCTTTTGTGTTGTAGTCGGGGCGCCGGTTGCCGAAGAGTTGTTTTTTCGAGGACTCGTACTCAGTGCTTTTGAGAAGCTGGGCGCTGCTATCGGTCGAAGTGCGTTGACAGGCGACCAAGCAATCAAACGGGCCAGCATGGCCGTCGGTGTTCTTGGCTCAACCATTATTTTTACTCTGCCCCACTTCATCGGCGGAACGTGGCAAGAAACAGTGGTGCTCTTCAGCTCGATTGGAGCCGTCGGTGTGGTGTTGGCTCTAGCCGCTATGTACACCAACCGCCTCGGTGCCCCAATCGTTGCTCATATGCTGTTCAATTCAGTCGGAGCGGCCGCAGCACTTGGGGCATTCGACAGCTTCCAAACCACCTAGTCCGTCGACAATACCTGCCTCACTCACCACCTCAATCTTGGTGATGGCTGGTTAGCTGGCTGCGCTTGTCTCGCAATCATCGCCACTCGAGACTAGGTTTCAGCTATGGCTAATTCGCTCGCACGGTATGACCAATTTGAAGGCCTTCGTCTTGATCGGCCCGAGCCAGGAATACTTCGCCTAATTCTCGACACGCCGGGCAAGCTCAATGCTGTTGATGCGGTCAAGCACGCTGACCTGGCCGATGTCTGGCCGGTAATAAGTCGTGACCCGGAAACCAACGTTGTGGTCGTCCACGGCGAAGGAGGAGCGTTTTCCGCCGGAGGCGACATGGCCATGATTGAAGATATCGTGGCCGAGCCGGCAGCGCGAGCAGCAACCTTTCGGGAAGCCCGAGACTTGGTCTACAACATGATCAACTGTTCGAAGCCTATTGTTTCTGGCATCGAGCGAGTGGCGGTTGGGGCTGGATTAGCAACCGCGTTGATGGCCGACATTTCGGTGTGTGGACGAACGGCTCGCATCATTGATGGTCACACCAAACTTGGAGTCGCCGCTGGAGATCATGCCGTCATTATTTGGCCGCTCCTCTGTGGAATGGCCAAAGCCAAGTACTACTTGATGACTTGTGAAGCGATGGACGGAGAAGAGGCGGAGCGGTTGGGGATTGTTTCGATGGTCGTCGACGATGACAAGGTAATTGAGTCCGCCTTTGACGTGGCGCGCAAGCTCAACAACGGATCGCAGCAAGCTATCCAATGGACCAAATTGGCGCTCAACAATTGGCTCCGGATGGCCGGGCCCTCATTCGATGCCTCGGTCGCGCTAGAAATCCTTGGCTTCGCAGGAACCGATGTTCACGAAGGAATAGCGGCCATCAAAGAAAAGCGGCAACCAGATTTTGGCTGAACCGCCAGAGGTGTTAGTTGGTGAAGTCCTCAGCGAATCGCTCGGCGTCAACACCACATTTTTCTTCCGCTATCGGAACGATGACTGCCGCATACTTTTCTGGTATCCGATCTTCGCTGAAGGCTGCTCGGGCTTCGTCTTCAGGCAAGCTGGCCATGTACGAAAGAGCCTCAGTCATCACGCACTCAGTTTCTTTCGGAGTGAGATCGCCAAACGTTTCGCTTTGGGCCACGATGGCCCCCACTTCGCTAGGGGCGCATTTGGCGGCCACGTAAATAGCATCGCCAGAATTTTCGCTATCAGCGATTAGATCTCGATTTTCTCGCATACATTTTCCGGCCTCGGAATCGGGATCTATGCCGAGTGCAGCCATGGCAGCGAGAAGTTCAAGTTCCGCAATTGTGTCTTTGGCCGCGGGGTTTAGCGTCGAACTAGTAGCCGCACCTGAGGAGCTGTCGTCGTCTGAGGAGTCAGCGCTGTCGTCAGATACGCCACCGCTATCGGCCGAATCGTCTTGCATGGAGTCCGAGTCTGAGGAGTCGCCTTGGGCGGTGTCGTCGTCGACTGGGTCATCGTCTTCGCCTGATTCAGCAAGTTCGTCGTCTGCTGGCAGCGTTGTTGATGAAGTCGTAGTGGAGCTATCGCTGGCCGATGCCTCAACTCGTTGATCTTCACCAACTGATGACTCGGTGTCGCTGCTAGCCGAAGCGCTACCAACGGTCTCTTGTCCGCCGCAGGCCACAAAAATTGAAGCCGAAAGCAAGCAGCCGACGAGCCATGGGTTAACGCTTGGTTTCTTGTTCGTTTGTTTCACCATTGCTCGGTTCCTTGTTCGCTATCGGCGCTCTTATGGGGCTAAGCGAGCGTAGCGAACTCAGCGGTCGATTACCGTTCAGGCGGCCAACGTTCGGTTGAAGATGTCGAACCGGTGGTCTTGGAGCAAGAAATTTTCGAGGATCGCGGGTTCACTAACGAAGCTCAGAGTCTTCCAATTTTGGAATAAAGGGCTTGTTCTGGCCAGTGTTCGAGGTGAATCGGCCGGACTGTCAAAGATTTGACACAAGAAGCTCAGAATCAGAGTAGTAAGAGGCGCTATCGGCTCGTAGCCTTACTAGCTGGCGTGTATGCACACGTGTATGCACGTAAATACGGCCCCTCTTCATGATTTGGCCGCTTAGAGTCTGAGATAGCTGCACGCAGTTACGTGGTTATCTCGCAATTAGTTGTGTGCTCTAGCGGTATTGAAATCTTAGAAGTGTCCGGCCATCAATACCTTGAACTGAAGTTATGAGTGTTTGACCTGAACTTTTTGCTGGAAGATCTCGGCAAGAAGACCGAGAAGTAAAAGTCCGATTGAGCGAGAGCTTGAATACAGCGAAATCCTGAGTAGAGGTGCCTGGTGCCCACGATACAACAGCTGGTCCGTAAGGGCCGTCAATCAAAACCAAAGAAGGGTACGACTCCAGCACTACAGGATTCGCCCCAGCGTCGAGGGGTATGTACTCGCGTATATACCGCTACGCCGAAGAAGCCGAACTCGGCGCTACGTAAAGTGGCCCGCGTCCGACTCACCACTGGCATCGAGGTCACCGCTTATATCCCAGGTGAAGGCCACAACCTTCAAGAGCACTCAATCGTCCTCGTTCGAGGCGGTCGTGTTAAAGACCTACCCGGCGTTCGATACAAGATCGTTCGTGGAACACTCGACACCACCGGCGTCCGAGACCGCAAGCAGGCCCGTAGTCGTTACGGCGTGAAGAAGGATTCGTAAACCATGCCCCGTAAAGGCCCCGCCCCGCGAAGAGAACTAGCACCAGATCCGGTTTACCGATCTGTCCTTGTCACCCAGCTGATCAATAAGGTTCTGCTGTCGGGCAAGAAGACCTTGTCTGAACGAATCGTCTATGAGGCGTTCGACATCGTTGGTGAAAAGACCGGTGGCGATCCGGTAGCAGCGTTCAAGCGAGCGATCGACAACGTTCGCCCTCAACTTGAAGTTCGCAGTCGTCGAGTTGGCGGCGCCACCTACCAAGTACCAGTAGAGGTTCGACCTCGACGGGCGACGACCTTGGCGGTTCGTTGGCTAGTCGGCTACTCCCGAGAGCGGAGAGAGCGAACCATGGCCGAGCGTCTCGCTAACGAGATTCTCGACGCTTCGAATGGCATTGGAGCTTCGGTCAAACGACGCGAAGATCTCCACAAGATGGCCGAGTCCAACAAGGCATTCGCTCACTACCGCTGGTAGCGAGTGAGAATTGAGGATGTCGTGACTAGCCACATCAGTTCAAATTCTTGGTTCCGGTCCACGACTCTCACCCCAACTTCGATGAAAATGGCCCAGGATCAAAGCTCTTCTGGCGATGACCGCGCTGCAGTTCCGTTTATAAACCCTGTGATGCGGACCCGCCTCACAACCAATCATGCCGGCACTACCGTGTTGGCCCACGTCTGAGGATTGACCCCCGAGATTTATCATGGCTGAACGACCAACCCCCCTTGACCGGTATCGCAACATTGGCATCATGGCCCACATCGATGCCGGTAAGACGACAACCACCGAACGCATCCTTTTCTACACCGGTAAGAACTACAAGATCGGTGAAGTTCACGATGGCGGTGCCACCATGGACTGGATGGAACAAGAGCAGGAGCGTGGCATTACGATCACGTCTGCTGCTACCACCTGTTTCTGGGACGATCACCGAATCAACATCATCGATACTCCGGGCCACGTCGACTTCACGGTTGAAGTTGAACGGTCGCTTCGCGTGCTCGATGGCGCTGTTGCGGTATTTGACGGCGTTGCCGGTGTAGAGCCACAAACTGAGAACGTTTGGCGTCAAGCCGATCGTTACGGCGTTCCTCGTATGTGTTTCGTTAACAAGCTCGATCGCACTGGTGCCGACTTCTATTTCGTGGTCGACACCATCAAGGATCGGCTCACAAGCGACATAGCTATCATCCAGCTGCCAATTGGCACCGAAGCCGATTTCGCTGGCGTTGTTGACTTGGTCAAAATGAAGGCTCTGGTTTGGCCGGCAACGACTGACGAAAAAGACCTTGGCGCAACCTACGAAGAGGTTGATATTCCAGCCGATCTCCAAGACAAGGCCGACGAATACCGGGCCATGTTGGTTGAAGCAGTCGCTGGCGCCAACGATGACCTTATGGAGAAGTACCTCGAAGATGAGGAACTAACCGAAGCTGAGCTCAGTGCCGGACTTCGAGCTGCCACCATCGAGGGCCACCTCGTGCCGATTCTGTGTGGAACGGCGTTTAAGAACAAGGGCGTTCAGCCTCTGCTCGATGCAGTGCTTTCTTACCTTCCTTCGCCCATCGATATTCCACCAGTGCCGGGCGTTCAGCTCAAGGGTGGCGAGGATGTCGAGCGCAAGCCGAGCGACAGCGAGCCGTTCGCCGCTTTGGCCTTCAAAATCATGACGGCACCAAACGTTGGCAAGCTGACGTACTTCCGGGTTTACTCCGGTTCGGTGGCCAAGGGTGATCAGATTCTTAACACACGAACTGGCAACAAAGAGCGAATCGGTCGACTGCTCGAAATGCACGCCAACAAGCAGGAAGATCGCGACTTCGCGGCGACCGGCGACATCATGGCTGCGATCGGTATCAAAGACATTCGAACCGGTGACACACTCACCGATGCGGCTGATGCGGTAATTCTCGAGTCTCTAGACTTCCCAGATCCTGTTATCCACGTTGCGGTAGAGCCGAAAACTAAGGCCGACCAAGACAAAATGGCGAAGGCGCTCATGGCGCTTTCAGAAGAAGACCCAACCTTCACCGTCAAGACCGACGAAGAAACCGGTCAAACCATCATCGCCGGCATGGGCGAACTTCACCTTGAGGTGTTGGTCGACCGTATGTTCCGTGAATTCAAGGTTGACGCCACCGTTGGTAAGCCTCAGGTGGCCTACCGAGAAACAATTTCGGCATCAGTCGAAAAAGATACCTACACCCACAAGAAGCAATCGGGTGGTTCTGGTCAGTTCGCCGAGGTAACCATTTCTATGGAACCAAACGAGGCTGGCGGTGGCTACGAGTTCAACGACAAGATCACCGGTGGACGTATTCCGAAAGAATACATCGGACCTGTCAGTCAAGGTATCGAAGAGTCAATGACAGCCGGTGTTCTAGCCGGTTTCCAGACCGTGGACGTTCGAGTGACCTTGCTCGACGGCAAATTCCACGATGTTGACTCATCGGAAATGGCATTCAAGATCGCTGGTCAAAGGGTGTTCAATCAGACGGCTAAAAAAGCAAAGCCTATTCTGCTTGAACCCATCATGGCCGTCGAAGTTGTGACCCCTGAAGATTACATGGGTGACGTTATAGGCGACCTTAACTCTCGACGAGGCAAGGTTGGCCAGATGGAAGCTCGTGGTCTTAACCAGGTAGTTTCAGCTGAAGTTCCTTTATCGGAGATGTTCGCATACTCGAACGACCTTCGATCGAAGACACAAGGCCGTGCTACCTATACCATGCATTTTCACAACTATCAGCAAACACCCGGCAACGTGCAGGAAGAAATCGTCCAGCGCATCCGGGGCGAGTAAACGGACCCGCCGGGTCCACACCTAAGAAAATCACCGTGAACTGCTCGTTCCGGGTTTAATTGAAAGGACTGTGCCGTTATGGCCAAGGAGAAGTTTGAGCGCAATAAGCCCCACGTAAATGTGGGGACCATGGGACACATTGACCATGGTAAAACAACGCTGACCGCTGCGATCACCCGAGTTTTGGGTGAGAACGTTGAAGGCTCAGTAGCTACTGCCTTCGAAGATATCGATAAGGCGCCTGAAGAGCGCGAGCGTGGTATCACGATCAACGTTTCGCACGTTGAGTATGAGACCGAGTCTCGTCACTACGCTCACGTCGATATGCCAGGTCACGCTGACTACATCAAAAACATGATCACCGGCGCCGCTCAGGTTGACGGTGCGATTCTTGTTGTAGCGGCGACCGACGGCCCAATGAGCCAAACGAAAGAGCACTTGTTGCTCGCTCGCCAGGTAGGCGTTCCTGCTATCGTTGTTGCCCTCAACAAGTCAGACATGGTTGACGACGAAGAACTGCTCGAATTGGTCGAAATGGAAGTACGCGAACTTCTCGACAAGTACGAGTTCGGTGGCGACGACGCTCCTGTCGTCAAGGTTTCAGCGCTCAAGGCCCTTGAGGGCGACGCTGACGCAGCCGAAGGCATCATGGAACTAATGGCCGCTGTTGACTCTCATATCCCAGAGCCAGAGCGAGACTTGGAAAAGCCTTTCCTCATGCCAATTGAGGACGTGTTCTCAATCACCGGTCGTGGCACGGTTGTAACCGGCAAGGTTGAAACCGGCATCGTAAACACCGGCGACGAAATCGAAATCATCGGTATCCGAGACACCCAAAAGACCACCTGCACCGGTGTTGAGATGTTCCGTAAACTACTTGACCAAGGTCAAGCTGGAGACAACATCGGCGCCCTGCTCCGTGGTATTGAAAAAGAAGACGTACAGCGTGGACAGGTTCTGGCTAAGCCAGGATCGATTACTCCTCACACCGACTTCGAAGCTCAGGTATACGTATTGACTAAGGAAGAGGGTGGACGTCACAAGCCGTTCTTCGGTAACTACCGTCCACAGTTCTACTTCCGAACCACCGACATCACCGGCACCGTAAGCCTCCCGGACGGCACCGAAATGTGCATGCCCGGCGACAACACCGAGATGACGGTTGAGCTAATCAACCCCATCGCCATGGATGAGGGCCTCCGGTTCGCCATTCGTGAAGGTGGTCGTACGGTCGGCGCTGGCCGTGTAACAAAGATCATCAAGTAGTAGAGAGACTCGAACAATGGCTTCTAAGCAAAAAATACGCATCCGTCTCAAGGCTTACGATCACGAGATCGTCGATCAGTCAACAAAGAAGATCGTCGAGACCGTAGCTCGGACGAATGCAGAGTTCCGGGGACCTATCCCTCTCCCAACTGAGAAGCATCGGTTCTGCGTGATCCGATCACCTCACAAGGACAAGGACAGCCGGGAACACTTCGAGATGCGTATTCATAAGCGCCTCATCGACATCTTGGAACCAAATCCCAAGACCGTTGATTCGCTTCAGCGTTTGGAACTCCCAGCCGGTGTCGACATCGAGCTGAAGATCCAAGAAGTCTAAATCTACTCGTACGTAGAAATTTGTTAGCAAAGCCCGGGCAATCGCCCGGGCTTTGTTGTTCCTGTGTCTTCGACCGTTCCATCAGTTGAACGGCCACAGCCGGGCGTGGCGAAGTTGGCTTCACCTTGGTTTACACCGCAGCTGCGCTATCGCGTAGTGGTTCTTTGTGACACGTCGATTCGCTTAGCGGTCCGAAGCGTTCTATCTAACCCGCTCGGTTTCGTAGGCCCAGATAGCGATTTCGACTCGGTTTCGAGCGCCGAGCTTCTGCATAAGGCTGGCCAAATGGAACTTTACTGTGCTCAGGCTGATGTGAAGTTGATCGGCAATTTCTGCGTTTGTCAGGCCGGTCGCCACTGTCAGCAGAATTTCTTCTTCTCGTTCGGTCAGCGGTTCGATCGGCTGAGCTGGGGTGGAGCTTGGACCGGACTGAGAGAACTCAGCCAACAACCTAGCAGTGATACTGGGAGCGATTAGGGCGTCCCCAGCGTGGGCCGCTTGTATCGCTTGAATTAGCAGCGCCGGTCCAGCGTCTTTGAGTAGGAAACCTCGAGCCCCAGCCTTGAGCGCTCCGTGAACGTAGTCGTCAGTATCGAATGTGGTAATCACTACTACCGCAAGCGGCTCCTCAACGTCTGGTCCTGCTAGTTGTCTGGTTGCCGATACTCCATCAAGATTAGGCATCCGAATGTCTAGCAGACACACATCGGGGCGGAGCTGCCGCGCCATCTCGACCGCTTCTTGACCATCTGAAGCTTGGGCGACAACGTCCATATTGGGTTGGCCGTCGATTATGGTAGCCAGTCCGGTTCGAACAATCTGTTGGTCATCAGCGATGAGAACTCGAATTGTCAAAGCGATTCCTCGTAGGGGAGCGATGCTTGAACCGTCCAGCCGGCGGAACCGGCTGGACCCGCTTCGAGACTACCGCCAAGAAGCTCCGCCCGCTCTTTCATGCCGATCAAGCCGAAACCGTCATCCCATGGGGTTGAGACACTCGAACCATCATCGGAAACTCGTAGATGGACGGTGCCGCCAGAACTGCTGCGCTCAATGTGACTACCAGACTCCACTTGGATATCAACGGTGATTTTGCTGACGTTTTTGGCGTGGCGGCGAGCGTTGGTGATTGCTTCTTGTCCGATCCGATACACCGCGGAACCTACCGCTTGCCCAACCGCGTTGGCATCACCATCGATTTGAACGTCGACAGTTGGAAGGCCAGTTGTCGAAGCCAAGGTCTTGAGATCAAGAATTGAACGTTGTGGGGCTAGCTCTGCTGGCGTAGCGGCGTCTCTTAGTACGCCAACTATTGATCGCATTTCTGCCAGGGTTCGTGCTGCCTCTTCTTCAATAACAGCTAGCGCGTCTTTGGCTCCATCTAGTGAACCGGACTCTGCTACAAACTGGCCTGCTTGGGCTTGGATGGCGATAGCAGACACATGATGAGCGACGGTGTCATGCAACTCTCGGGCCAAGGTTTCTCGTTCTGCTTGTCGAACTTCTTCTCTCGCCTGTTGTTGAGACTTTTGGAGATACCGAACGGCCAGACCAAGGGCAGCCGGAAACTCAAGAACCAAGAACCCGCCGATCAGATCAGAAACACCGCCGTAATCAAGCACGCTCGACAGAACAAAGAGCACGACCCCGATGACAGAGCCGATCGCCATGTCTTTCCCGCTGCCCCATCGAAACAGCGGATACATCATGAAGAGCAGTAGTGCCGAGCTATAGACATTGAGCTGTCCGAAACCGGCGAGGACAGACACGACGTCGAAAATGATCACGCCGCCAAATCCAAAGAGGAAAACCTTCAGCGGATAGGTGCGGCGAACTAGCAGGGACATTCCCAGAATGGCAACAAACGGGACAGCAACTGGCCGGGCGTTAATGTCTGTGCGAACAACCAACTCAACGGCAAGACCGATCAGCAGACCGGTGACAAGTACCCAATCTCGCCAAACACGTCGAGGCGCGTTCTCAACTCGAGGTTCTTTTAACCAGCTTCGAAATAGGTTCATCATCAGATTCTCACGGGGCCTAACTAGTCAGGACTGACCTAACGGGTGCTGACTTACAGGTCCTGAACTACGGGTACTGATCTCACAGTACAGGAGTGCCATGTGCCGCCATAACGGGCAAAAGGTTGGTCTCGAACCTAACCATGTGGACAGGTGAACAATGGCCGATGCGCTGATGTCTCGTTGGGCTGGGAAGAACAAGATGAATCCAGCTATCTATCCGATCTTCGTAGACGAGCTTCCTGCTGGGGGCTTTCTACTCAGAATCCCCTTGGGGGAACGTAGTAAGGAGAATCTAATGTCGAATCTGTTGTACCGGTTAGGTCGGGCTGCGGCCCAAAACCCTTGGCGGGTTATTGGTATCTGGCTAGTTTGCGCCGTGGCGGTAGTAACTGCGTCGTCAACCGCCGGTCGAGACCTCGACGATTCTTTCACCGTGCCGGGAGTGGACTCTGATGATGCCCTCATGCTTTTGTCGGCCAACCAGTCGGACCAGGCAGGAATCACCGCTCGTGTAGTAGTGGCCCCGACGGGCGACGATGCGACCTTCAGCGGCTCGCCGGCCGCCTCAGCTGGCCTAATCCAAGTGCAGGAATCGGTGAAGGGGCTGCCGAAGGTGGTCGCCGTTTCTGAACCGACTATTTCCCCCAATGATCGAGTGGCGTTAGTACAAGTTCAATATCCGGTAGTGGCCGAACTTGACGAAGGAGATCTCGACAACCTTAAGGAACTGTTGGAGGTCAGTGCCAACAACTCCGCAGTCCAGGTCGAGGCAGGAGGGGAGTTGTTCTTTACCTTTGATGAAGCGGAATCAGGAATCGGCGAGATGCTCGGGATCGTGGCGGCGGTTGTAATTCTGTTACTAGCCTTCGGGTCGCTAATTGCCATGGGCCTTCCGATAGGGCTGGCACTGTTTGGCTTGGCCTTAGGCACGACTTCACTGTCGTTGATCACATACTTATACGAGATCCCGGCGTGGGCTCCCCAAATCGGAGCCATGGTCGGCCTTGGAGTCGGGATTGACTATGCCCTTTTCTTAGTTACCCGACATCGAGAATTTCTTGCTCAAGGGATGACCGTGGTCGAATCTGCTGCTCGGGCCGTCGCTACCTCTGGCCAAGCCGTTCTCTTTGCCGGAGGCACCGTTGTCATATCGATACTTGGACTTGCGGTGGCTGGTGTTCCGGTACTAACTGGGGCCGGAATCGCCGTATCAGTCATCGTGATGGTCATGGTGTTGGCTTCGCTCACGCTACTCCCAGCGTTCCTCGGATTGGCTGGTCATTGGATCAACCGGCTAGGGGTTCATCGCCGCGGAGTAGACCCGGGCGATCGGGCCATGATCAGTCCAGGGTGGCAACGGTGGGGAACCCATGTGTCTAACAACGCTTGGCCCTACGCCATCGGCGTCACCTTAGTTCTGCTAGCGATGACGGCTCCGATCTTCGGACTTCGGCTCGGCTTCCCCGACGATGGAACTAAAGCCGAATCGACAACTGAGCGACGAGCCTATGACCTTGTCGCTGATGGGTTCGGGCCCGGAGTCAATGGCCCTCTCCTGATCGCCGTTGACATTTCTGAGGACGACTCAATTGTTGAGCCATTGGCGGCCGCAATTGGTTTCGACCCTGGAGTCGCCGGCGTCGAACCCCCGTTTGTTTCACCCGAAGCGGGCGTAGCTACCATCGTTGCCATTCCAACGTCTGCGCCGCAAGACGCTGCCACCGTCGACACCATCGAACGACTGCGGTCCGATGTCATCCCGACGGTTCTAGCTGACAGCCCGGCCGTGGCTCACGTCGGTGGCCAATCGGCTAGCTTCGCCGACATCGCTGAGCGAGTAAGCGATCGACTTGTGGTGTTTATCGTGGCCGTGATCTTCCTTTCGTTCCTACTTCTTACCTTGGTCTTCCGGTCGATCCTGGTCCCGCTGAAAGCCGCTTTGCTCAACCTGCTAAGCATCGGTGCTGCCTATGGCGTACTAGTGATGGTGTTCCAATGGGGCTGGGGCAAGGAACTCCTCGGTCTTGAAACTACTGTTCCGATTGTGTCGTTCATCCCAATGTTCATGTTCGCAATCCTGTTCGGACTATCGATGGACTACGAAGTGTTTCTGTTGTCTAGAGTGCGTGAGGAGTACCTGGCTACCGGGGACAACGATGCGTCCGTCATTCACGGCATTGCCAGCACAGCACGAGTGATCACCTCGGCTGCGTTGATAATGATCTCGGTATTTGCTGGTTTCGTGATTAGCGATGATCCAGTTACGAAGATGTTTGGTCTGGGGCTCGCTACCGCCATTTTCGTCGATGCCACCGTTGTAAGGATCGTGCTGGTTCCGGCAACGATGAAATTGATGGGCGATGCCAACTGGTGGTTGCCCCGACGAATCGATCGGTTCCTGCCGACCGTTGACATTGAGGGCGAAGCAGCGCTTCCGGCTCCCGAATTTGTCTAGCAACTATTGCTGGCGGCCAGGCGACGGTGGGCAATCCAGTTCCAACTCTGGGTCTTGGGCTCCACTAGCTGGGTTGATGCTTCGACTGCCGAACTATCAAACCAGAAATCGAAGCTGGAAATACAGTATCGGCCGAGAGCTCGGCTCGGCCGATACGGCTTGATCGTGGTCGCATATCGTCGGAGGATCGACTACAACAAGCCTTAGTCGGGTTGCCGAGCTACCCAACTATGGGCTCGTCTCAACTCGACCGGGCTAATGCCGACGGATCAGGGTGAGTGCCGATTTCCCAGACTTCACCGGACCTTCGGAGACTGTTCCATGGGTCTTTTTGCGCGAGCTCGGAGCGGCCTGTGATCTGCGGTCAACTCTTAATGTCATGGCGGCCTGGGTGCCAAAGTTCATCGACGTCGAACGAGTTTCGATCACTTTGGTCAACGACGATGGCGAGCTAGATCTACTTGCCGTCCAAGGAACGAAAATATCTCCGGTCGGAACGACGTTCAAGACCGAGCAAACTCTAGTCGGTCGAGCGTTCACAACCGGGAAGTTGGCCAACTACCCAGAGATCACAGGTAGTACGATTGATGGGGAGACACTGGTAGCGGCTGGCATGCGCTCTTGTCTCGTGGCGCCGCTTTCGAGTGTTGATCGATGTTACGGGACATTCAACGTCGCTTCATCGCAGCTTGGTTACTTCACCGCCGACCATGAACTCGTAGTTGGAGCGTTGGCAAGCCTGGTGGCATCGTTCGCTCGAGTTCACTTCGAGATGGAAGAACAGCAACAACGGGCTCGGCTCGACTCGCTTACCGGTCTGTTGAACCGGTCTGGGGTGATGGCAGAATTGGAAGAACGATTCGACAACGAGTCCGGTCAAGTCTGCGTACTGTTCCTAGATCTCGACGGTTTCAAAGCGATCAATGACGCCTACGGGCACGCGGTTGGCGACAAGATGCTGATTGATCTAAGCGACAGAATTCGGCGCTCGCTCCGACCCGAAGATGCGCTCGGTCGTATTGGTGGTGACGAGTTTGTTGTTATCTGTGACCCCGACGGCGATTCCAGCGTTGGAATAACGGTTGCTGAACGACTACTTGGCGAATGTCAGCAAGTTCTAGAGGTCGGGCCAACAACAATAAACCCCCGATTGAGTATTGGCGTAGTTGTTGCCGACGTCGCAGTCCAGACTGCCGAGCAGGTGCTGACTGAAGCTGACCTGGCTATGTACGAAGCCAAAAAGAACAAGTCTCTGATTGCAGTCGCCAACGACGACATGCGGATGAGACGAGACCTTGTCGCTGCAATCGATCGAGATATTGCCGAGGCGATGGAAACGAACGAGATTCATTTTCTTGTGCAACCGATTTGGGAAATCGAAACGGGCCGTCTCTCCGGAGCTGAATCGTTGGTTCGATGGACACACCCAGTTCACGGTCCGATACCGCCTCCGTTCCTAATCGAACGTATCGAATCAACTGAACAAATTGAGCAGTTCACGGAATGGTCACTCGCCGCTGTCGGTCGTCAGATAGTCGAGATGCGGCGCAAAAATTCGATGTTGGCGCAGGTTCCGGTGTCGATCAACCTGACGCCACAACAACTGTCGTGGACCAACTACGTGAAGATCCACCTTGAGATGCTTGAACGGTACGACCTGGACCCACAAGACATACCAGTTGAACTCGTTGAATCAGGAGTGGTCGAGGTCGACACGTCGGCTGAAGCTACGCTGCGAGCGTTAGCCGTTGAAAACGTCTACATCGCCCTCGACGATTTTGGAACTGGAAGCAATGCCCTTGGCTATTTCACTCGGTTTCATATTGACGGAATCAAAATCGATCGAAGCCTGATCTCGTCGATGATCAAAAGTGATCCGATTCGTACGATCGTCGAAGGTTTGGGGTCTATGGCCCGAGCCCTCGATATCCAAGTAGTTGCCGAGGGGATCGAAACCCAAGCTGAATTGGACCTTTGTCGCTCCCTAGGTGTCGAGCATGGACAGGGCTTCCACCTTGGTCGACCGATGTCGTTCGACCAGCTCGCTGAGCTTGCGCCGATGTCGGCCCGACAAGAGCCAGCTAGTCTCCATTCATCAGAGTAGAGACTCGATCTGCAGGTGGCCGATGGCGGAACTCCGAGTGGTAGTTCATCATCGCGAGTTTCGAATTGGCCGGTAACTTGGGCCAGTGCGGTTTACGAAACAATTCTGGGACGGTATCGCTGACAGCTCTATAACGGTTGCCTTCCGAAGGTGGATTCGTCCCACCGTGGTCGAGGGTAGGGCTTACCGAACCGGCGGCGGTCGGATTCAGGTGAACTCCATAGTCGAGATAGAGCAGTCCAAGATCTCCCTCGCTGATGCCAAGCGGGCCGGCTATCAATCGGTTGCTGAGGTTGTCGAGAACCTTCGATCCGGCGATGATCGAAGCTTGTATCGAGTGGAGTTCGCTTTGCTCGACGAGCCTGATCCAAGAGCAGAGTTGGCAGCAACGAGTAATCTTTCCGTAGACGATGTTGCTGGAATCGCAAGCCGACTCGACCGTTATGATCGAGCCAGTAAGGCCGGCCCATGGACCGGGGAGACCTTGCGTCTAATCGCTGCCCACCCGGCCCGGCGGGCCCCCGACCTGGCCGAGATGGTTGGTAGCGAAACGCAACCGTTCAAATTGAACGTCCGAAAGCTCAAAAACCTGGGACTGACCCACAGTCTCAAGGTCGGCTATGAGTTGTCTCCTCGCGGGGTTGCTTTCCTCGCCGCTGACAACAGCTGATCTAAAAGAGATGGTCTTCCGGTTTGTTGAAGTCCCAACTGGAACGATTGTCGAGTTGGTCTTCGGTTGCATCTAGCAATAAGTGGGCGATAAACGTAGCAGCTTGTTCAGGCTCAGCAAGTTGGTCATTGGCGGCCATCAGTTCGAAGAGGGCACGGGTTGGTGAATCATTTGGGCTGTTTAGGACACCAGAGACTAACGGAGTGTTAACCGCCCCAGGAAAGACCCGAACGGTTATCGCATGTGGCAACTCCGCCGCGGCAGCTCGAGCCGCCATTTGCGCCGCCGCTTTTACTATTGAGTAAGCCGACCAACCAATTCGATGGGAAGTGGCTGAATACGAGTCAATAAAGACGATGCGAAGACGGGTGGAAGCCTGGCTCTGATTACCTGATCGGTGAGAAGGCTGTCTGGTCAGTTGGGTTAGGATCCGATTGTTCAAATCGAGTGGGGCGGAGACGTGCACGGCCATCGCTTCGATGAGGTCAGCCCCATCAAGTTGGCAATATTCGACCGGATCTACGTGTGTTCCGGCCCCGTGGACGATTCCAGCGATTTCATAGTTGGAAGCCAAACCGACCACCTGATCGATGCCAGCCGAACTGGAGAGGTCAGCCGAGACCGTGATGATGTTTGTGCGCTGGGCCGACAGCTGGTCAAGTAACGCTTGTCGGCGACCAACCGCTCCAACGGTGACACCCCGGTCGGCCAACACCGCCGCTGTCGCTCGCCCAATGCCCGATGTCGCCCCAGTAACGATGATCATTGACCCAACGTAGTTGAAAGAGATCGACGGTGGCGGCAGAAGTCGATGCCGGGCGCTTACTCGGTAAATGTCCGTAGTTGGGTCAAAATTTTAGAATATTGGCCGATATCGCGCTGAGGTGGAACGGCTTGGTCTATCCGCTAGGCTCTACTGGTTGTCTAGTTTTGGGTTCACACCTGGCTGGCAACACAAGATCTAAGAATTACGGTCCATCAAGGCCTCGGACATCATCAGCCGAGGAACCCGATAGGCCCATTACATTGGGTTCTGCTCGGCAGCTGCTCTGCAGAACGTTCACGTGAAAGGCTTCTCGCCGTTGGCATGTCCCTGCTTAAGGGCCAGCGAATGGTGCGGTGCCCGCTGACGGGAAAGAAGAGAGATGGCTCAGAAAGCAATTGTCGGCGAGAAAGTCGGCATGACCCAAGTGTGGGACGAAAACAATCAAATCGTCCCAGTGACAGTCGTTAAAGTGACGCCTTGCCGCGTGGTCCAAGTCAAGACTGCGGCAAGCGATGGCTATGCCGCCATCCAAGTCACAACCGGCGATCGCGAAGCTCGAAAGCTTACGAAACCAGAAGCTGGCCACTTTGCCGCTGCTGGTGTTGCTCCTGGCAACGGTCTCGTTGAGCTTCGTCTCGACGATGTCTCCGAATATGAGGTAGGCCAAGAGCTTGGCGCTGACACATTCGAGGCCGGCGAGCGAGTCGACGCAATCGGAACCAGCAAAGGTAAAGGCTTCGCCGGTGTAATGAAGCGTCACAACTTCGCCGGTCAGCGAGCCACTCACGGTGCCCACCTTGTGCACCGTATGCCTGGCTCGGTTGGCCAATGCGCCACTCCAGCCCGGATCTTCAAGGGAACCAAAATGGCTGGCCATATGGGCAGCGAGCGGGTCACAACCCAGAGTCTGAAGGTCGTGCAAACCGATCCCGAGAAAAATGTCGTTCTGGTTCAGGGTTCTGTCCCTGGCCCTAAAGGTGGCACGGTAATTATCCGCAACGCCATCAAGTTCACGAAAGCGAGCGAATAGTAGATGCCTTCGATTTCTGTTAAGACGCTCGCCGGCTCCGATGCCGGCTCAGTAGATCTGGACAACGACACATTCGGAACCGCTCCGAATATTCCGCTCATGCACCAGGTGGTCAACGCTCAGTTGGCGGCTCGTCGAGCTGGAACCCACAAAACCAAGACCCGAGCCGAGGTTCGTGGCGGTGGCGCCAAGCCGTGGAAGCAAAAAGGTACTGGTCGTGCCCGTGCCGGTTCTAGTCGGTCGCCTATTTGGATTGGTGGCGGTAACGCTCACGGTCCTCGCCCTCGCGACTACTCCGAACGCACCAACAAAAAGATGATCAAGCTGGCGCTGCGATGCGCTCTTTCTGATCGCTTCGCCGACGAAAAAGTAATCGTGGTTGACGCACTCAGTTTCGATACTCCGAGCACTAAGCAAGCCAAAGCGGCGCTGTCAGCCCTTGGCGCTGAAGGTCGGGTACTAGTCGTTGTCGGCCGCGGCAACGAAGCGGCTCAAAAGAGCTTCCGAAACCTCCCCGAAGTTCACATGCTGGCGGTTGACCAATTAAACGCTTATGACGTTCTCCTTAGCGACTTCGTCATCTTCGAGAAAGACAGCTTGCCGGTAAGCGCTGCAAGTGTGGCATTCAACGAACAAGGAGCTGACTCATGAAGCACTTCCAAGACGTGATCATCGAGCCCGTCATTTCAGAGAAGTCGTTCACGGCCTCTGAGGAACGAAACGCTTACACCTTCATCGTCGCTCCGTCTGCCTCCAAGCCAGAAATCAGTGACGCAATCGAAGCGCTGTTTGGAGTCAAAGTTGCCAAGGTCAACACGATGAACCGCAAAGGCAAACGAACTCGGAACCGCAAAAACAACACTACGTCCACTCGTCCAACCACCAAACGAGCAGTCGTCACCCTCTCCGAGGGCGAGATCGACCTCTACTCGAACTGAGTTAGCGAGCATTCTTATGGCAATACGTAAACGCAAACCAACAAGCCCGGGTCGTCGATTTCAGACCAGCTCTGACTTCGGTGAAGTCACGACGGCTACGCCCGAAAAGTCGCTGCTGGTAAAGCAGCATAAATCCGGTGGGCGAAACAATCATGGGCGTAAGACTGCCCGTCACCGCGGTGGGGGCCACAAGCGTCGCTATCGAGTGATCGACTTCCGTCGGAACAAGAACAACGTTCCGGCCTCAGTCGCTTCGATTGAATACGATCCGAACCGAAACTGTCGAATCGCCCTACTTCACTACCACGACGGCGAGAAGCGTTACATCCTCGCTCCGCGAGGCCTCAGTGTCGGCGATGTCGTTAGCTCGGGTCCTGGTTCGGACATCAAGCCAGGCAACGCAATGGCCCTTCGGTACATCCCCGTCGGTACTGTTATCCACGCGGCTGAACTCCAACCAGGTGGCGGAGCCAAAATGGCTCGGTCAGCGGGAACCAGCGTTCAGCTAGTTGCTAAAGAGGGATCAACCGCCACACTCCGGCTGCCTAGCACCGAAATGCGGCGAGTGTCTATCGATTGTCAAGCAACAGTCGGCGAAGTCGGCAACGCCGAGTTCGAACTAATCAAGGTCGGAAAAGCTGGCCGATCACGATGGAAGGGCAAGCGCCCTCAAACTCGTGGTGTTGCAATGAACCCTGTCGATCACCCACACGGTGGCGGCGAGGGTAAGACATCTGGTGGTCGTCACCCGGTGTCGCCATGGGGTAAGCCTGAAGGCCGAACCCGCAAAAAGGGTAAGAAGTCCGATGATCAGATCATCCGCCGTCGGCGGAAACGCGGAGGCCGGAGGTAGTCATGCCAAGAAGTCTGAAAAAAGGCCCATTTGTCGACGATCATCTATTGAAGAAGGTCGACGAACTCAACGACAAGAGCGAGAAGCGAGTCATCAAGACTTGGTCTCGTCGCTCAACCATCATTCCCGACATGGTTGGCCATACCATCGCCGTTCACGACGGTCGCAAGCATGTTCCGGTGTACATCACCGAATCAATGGTTGGTCATAAACTCGGCGAGTTCTCACCAACCCGCACGTTTAAGTTCCACGCCGGTCAAGAACGCGGAGGTCGTCGATAATGGCAGCACTCGTAACTGACCGACCCGGCACGGTAGCCAAAGTTCGCTTCGTGCGAATGTCGGCCTCCAAAGTTCGTGTCGTGTTGAACTTGATCCGAGGAAAGAGCGCTACCGAAGCCCTGGAAATCTTAGATTTCGGGGAACGGCTCGCTGCTCGAGAAGTAGCGAAATGCCTTCGTTCAGCTATCGCGAACGCTGGCCATAACGAAGACATCCCAGAAGAAGAACTCTTCGTCGCTGCCTGCTTCTCCGATGAGGGTCCAACACTTAAGCGTTTCCGGCCCCGAGCTCGTGGACGTGCCGGCAAGATCCACAAACAAACTTGTCACATCACGATCGAGGTTCGTCGCTACACCGACGAGGAAATTCTCGAACAGCAAAAACGTGAAGAACTCAAATCTGAGGGCCGCGCCAAACGTGGGGCCAAGAACAAGTCTGCGAAATCAACCGGTGGCGGCGATCGAAGCAAGCGAGTTGCTAAGTCCAAACAGGCAGCTCCCGAAGAAGCCGAAGACACAGTTGTTGACGACACGAACGTTGATGACGTTGCAGTTGAAGAGACTCCAGCCGAAGACGTTGCAGTCGAAGAAGCCGCAGTCGAAGAGACTGCGACCGAAGAGGCTCAAGATTCTGTAGCTGAAGAAGCAGCGCCCGAAGAGGCAGCTGCTGAAGAAGTAGTCGAAGAACAAGAAACTGAGGACAAGTAATGGGCCAGAAAGTCCATCCCTATGGCTATCGGCTTGGTATCACCACCGATTGGAAATCCCGTTGGATTGCCGATCGCCAGGAATACCGCGATTACCTTCTAGAAGATTCCAACGTCCGTCGTTACCTGATGGAGCAGCTCCCGAATGCGGCCATTAGCCGGATTGAAGTAGAGCGGACTCGAGACAAGCTCCAAATCGATGTCCATACCGCTCGCCCCGGCATTGTCATCGGGCGCAAAGGTTCCGAGGCCGATCGACTTCGGACCGGGCTGACTAAGCTCACCGGTAACCCACGGGTAAAGCTCAACATCGTTGAGATCAAGCAACCAGAGCTCGACGCTGCGCTAATTGCTCAGGGTGTTGCCGACCAACTCGTTGGTCGAATGGCATTCCGACGGGCGATGAAGCGAGCAATGCAGAACGCAATGAAAGCCGGAGCAAAGGGCATTCGAATCCAATCTTCTGGCCGCCTCGGTGGTGCTGAGATGGGTCGAACTGAGTGGTACCGAGAAGGCCGAGTGCCGCTCCACACTCTTCGAGCCGACATTGACTACGGCCTCCGCGAAGCTCATACCACCTACGGCCGAATTGGCGTTAAAGTATGGCTCTACAAGGGCGACATCCTCCCTTACAAGGCCTCGACTGACAAAGCAGCCAAAGAAGCTGCCATGGCCGTTGGCGAAGCTGCTGGTGCGGCAGAAGATGCACCTCGCACCGTTGTTTCATCGTCACGCCGTCCAAAGGCTCCGATCGATGATGCTGAGATCGAAGATCCAGCACCGTTGGTTAAAGAAGCCGATCCGGAATTCGAACGTCTTCTCGCTGAAGAAGAAGCGATCGAAGAATCACTAAAGAATAAGTCCACCAACGAGAGCCTTAACTTCAGGCCAGGGGACGGTGACTGATCGTGTTAATGCCAAAGAAAGTAAAGCACCGCAAGCAACACCGCGGTCGGACAACCGGCAAAGCCAAAGGGGCCACCACCGTTTCTTACGGCGACTACGGCATCCAGGTTCTTGAGCCAGGTTGGATCACAGCTCGACAGATCGAAGCGGCTCGTGTTGCCATGACCCGTCACGTTCGTCGTGGCGGAAAAGTCTGGATCAACGTCTTTCCTGACAAGCCAGTTACCGAAAAACCAGCAGAAACCAGAATGGGATCTGGAAAAGGTAACCCTGAGCGCTGGGTCGCAGTAGTTAAGCCCGGCCGAGTGGTATTCGAACTGTCATACCCCGATGAAGCTATTGCTCATCAGGCCATGAACAGAGCTATCCAAAAGCTGCCTATCAAGGCACGAGTTATTTCCCGGGAGCGTGGTTTCGATGGCTGATGCCGCAATCACCGATATTAGTGACGGCGAGCTGTTGTCAATGCTGACAGACGCCAAACAAGAGCTGTTCAACCTTCGTTTCCAACTGGCCACCGGTCAGCTTGAGAACACCGCCCGAATTCGGTTGGTCAAAAAGGAAGTCGCTCGAGCAGAGACCGAGATTCGAAGCCGCGAGATTGCTGCCGCTGAGGCTCTCGAAGAAGCACAAGGAGTTTCCCAATGAGCGACAATCCAGTTATGGCAGAAGCCGAAACTGCGCCGGTAGACGCCGTCGCCGAGGCAGCGTCAACCGGTTCCTCTCGGTCTGAAAGCCGAAAGGTTCGAGACGGCATTGTTGTTTCGAACAAGATGGACAAGACGGTTGTCGTTAAAGTAACCCGACGATCTCGTCACCCCCAGTACGGAAAGACCGTTCAGCAGTCAAAGCGCTATTACGCCCACGATGAGGAAAATACCCTCAACGAGGGAGATCGAGTTCGCATCGTCGAAACTCGACCGCTTTCAGCTAAGAAGCGCTGGCGACTACTCGAAATTCTGGAGCGCGCCCGATGATTCAACAAGAGTCCCGACTCCGCGTTGCCGACAACTCTGGCGCCCGCGAAGTCCTATGTATCAAAGTGCTTGGCGGCTCGCGAGCTCGCTATGCCGGCATCGGTGACATCTTCGTCGCCACCGTCAAAGACGCCATCCCTGGTGCAGCGGTCAAAAAAGGTGAAGTGGTTAAGTGCGTTGTTGTTCGCACCGCCAAGGAACGTCGTCGACCTGACGGTTCTTACATCCGCTTCGATGAGAACGCCGCAGTCCTTATTAATGAGAACCGAGAACCGCGGGGAACCCGAATTTTCGGCCCTGTTGGCCGCGAGTTGCGTGAGAAGCGTTTCATGCGCATCGTTTCGCTGGCCCCGGAGGTGCTGTAAATATGAAGATCCGAAAAGGCGACCGAGTCCAAATTATGGCCGGCAAAGATCGAGGCCGTGAAGGCGTCGTCACCGCATCGTTTCCTGGTAAAGGCAACGGCGTCGGCAAAGTAATCGTCGAGGGCTACAACATTGCTCGACGACACACCAAGGCCCGTTCGGCCGAAGATCCCGGCGGCATCATCGACAAAGAGATGCCAATGGACGCTTCGAACGTCGCCATTATCAGCCCTAAAGATGGCAAGCCAACCCGAGTCGGCTACACCTTCGAGGGCGACGACAAGATCCGTGTTTGTAAACGAACGGGCGAGAAAATTCCGGAGAACAACTCATGAGCGACACTGCAGTATCAGCTCCGCCTCGAATGAAGGTGCTCTACAACGAGTCGATTAAGAGTCAGCTCAAAACTGACCTGGAACTCGGCAACGTTATGCAGGTGCCCCGAATGGTCAAGATCGTCATCAACATTGGTGTCGGTGAAGCCTTGATCAACTCGAAGAATCTCGAATCAGCGGTCAACGACCTATCGATCATCGCTGGTCAAAAGCCAGTGATCACGAAAGCAAAAAAGTCGATTGCTACGTTCAAGCTCCGTGAAGGAAATGCCATTGGCTGCAAGGTCACCCTCCGGGGCGACCAAATGTGGGAGTTCTTTGACCGGTTGGTCACTCTGGCAATTCCTCGAATCCGAGACTTCCGAGGGCTAAGCCCGAAGTCGTTCGACGGTAACGGCAACTACACCTTCGGTCTCACTGAGCAACTTGTGTTCCCCGAGATCGATTACGACAACGTCGATGTGTCTAGAGGTATGGACATCACGATCGTTACAACCGCAGCATCAGACGACGAAGGTCGAGCCTTGCTCGGCGCCTTCAAATTCCCATTCCGGCGTGAAGGGCAGGCTCAATAATGGCTAAGAAAGCACTGCGCAATAAGCAGCAAAAGACTCCAAAGTTCAAGGTGCGGGGTTACACCCGGTGCCGAGTATGTGGCCGACCGCGAGCGGTTTACCGTCGATTCGAGCTTTGTCGAGTGTGTTTCCGAAACATGGCTCACGCCGGCGAGATTCCAGGCGTGACCAAGGCGAGCTGGTAGAGGGAGAGTGAACGACGAATGACTATGACAGATCCCATCGCCGACATGCTCACCCGCATCCGCAACGCGAACATCGCGATGCACGATGAAGTAAGCATGCCGTCGTCAAAATTGAAGATTGCACTAGCTGAGCTTTTGCAGTCGGAGGGCTACATCACTGATTTTGATGCAGCTGAAAATCTCTCCGGCCCCGGCACGACGCTCACAATTAGAATGAAGTATTCGGAAGAACGTCAGCGAGTAATCAGCGGAATCAAGCGAGTGTCAAAGCCCGGCTTGCGCGTGTACTCAAAGAACGATCAGATCCCTCGGGTTCTGGGCGGGCTTGGTGTTGCCGTTCTCTCTACCAGCAATGGACTCCTCACCGATCGCGCTGCCCGCAAGGCCAGAGTCGGTGGCGAAGTTCTTTGCTACGTCTGGTAGGAGGAGCACATGTCTCGAATTGGAAACTCTCCCGTACCCGTTCCCTCAGGAGTGGAAATATCGGTGTCTGGCTCTGACGTAACCGTCAAGGGCTCAAAGGGCACGCTTTCACATACGCTTCCTGATGTGATCTCCCTGGAGATCGAAGACGGACAAGTTCTACTAAACCGAGTTAGCGATGACCGTCAAGTTAAAGCGCTTCACGGACTCAACCGCTCGTTGATCAACAACATGGTGATCGGCGTGAGCGAAGGATTCCGCAAGGATCTTGAGATCATCGGCGTTGGTTATAGAGCGAACGCTAAAGGCAAGGACAAGATTGAGCTCGCTCTTGGCTTCAGCCATCCGGTTCACGTCCAAGCCCCCGAGGGCATCGAGTTTGATGTGCCCGAGCCAACCAAGATTGGCGTTGTCGGAATTGACAAGCAGGTTGTGGGCCAGGTCGCCGCTGAAATCCGGGCGTACCGAAAGCCAGAACCATACAAGGGCAAAGGTGTTCGCTATGCCGGCGAACGCGTTGTTCGCAAGGCTGGAAAGGCTGGTAAGTAATGGCTGCTCGATCTACCACGCGCCAAGCAGCGCGCAGCCGTCGGCAACGACGAGTCCGTAAGAAAGTCGTCGGAACTTCTGAGCGTCCACGTTTGGCAGTATTCCGATCCAACAAACACATCAGTGTTCAAGTAATTGATGACAGCAAGAGCTCGACTGTTGCTGCCGCATCAACCTACGAAGCAGCTGTTCGCAGTGCCGGGAGTACTGGCTCAGCTGATGCAGCGAAGAATGTCGGCCGTCTCATTGGTGAGCGTGCATCGGCAGCAGGAGTTGAAGCAGTTGTCTTCGATCGTGGCGGCAACCGCTACCACGGCCGAGTAGCTGCCCTTGCTGACGCCGCCCGTGAAGCCGGACTTAAGTTCTAGGACAGGAAGCTCAAATGGCTAACGAAAGAAACGATCGAAACGACCGCAACGAGCGGGAGTCCCGAGTAATCGACATCAACCGAGTGGCCAAGGTCGTTCGGGGTGGTCGTCGATTCTCCTTCACGGCTCTGGTGGTACTCGGCGACGGAAACGGTCGAGTCGGCCTCGGCTACGGAAAAGCTAAAGAAGTACCTTTGGCGATCCAAAAAGGCACTGAGGAAGCTCGAAAGCTAATGTTCAACGTGGCTATGGCCGGTGGAACAGTTACTCACGAGATAGTCGGTGAGCAAGGCGCCGGTCGAGTTCTGATCAAGCCTGCTGCACCTGGTACCGGCGTAATCGCTGGTGGAGCGGCTCGGGCCATTCTCGAAGAAGCGGGTATCAGCGACGTACTGTGCAAGTCGCTCGGTTCGGCCAACAAGATTAACGTTGCCCGAGCCACGATTAATGCTCTTGCTGGCTTGAAGCGACCAGACGAAGTTGGACGACTCCGAGGACTAGATCCAACTGAGTTCACCCCAGCTGGGATGCTCGAGGCCTACACCGAGCGCGAGCGAGAATTGAAGTCAAAGCCAACTGAGTCGAAGGTTCACTAAGACATGGCCGAATTAAAAATCACCCAAACCCGGTCGTACATCGGCACTAAGCCAAAACAGCGTGGCACGTTGCGCGCTCTTGGACTAGGCCGTATTGGCCAAACCAATGTTCTCCCTGACCGTCCGGAGATCCGAGGCATGATTGCCCGAGTTCCGCACTTGGTCGAAGTAGTAGAAGAGGCATAGCTATGAAGGTTCATGATCTCAAGCCTGCTGAAGGCTCGCGAAAACAACGAAAGCGTGTCGGTCGTGGTATCGGCGGTAAAGGCGGCAAGACCGCAGGCCGCGGTAGCAAAGGGCAGCGAGCGCGTAACACCGTGCGCCCAGGCTTTGAGGGTGGGCAAATTCCACTCCAGCAGCGACTTCCAAAGCTTCGTGGCTTTAACAACCCGTTTCGAGTTGACTACCAAGGAGTCAATCTTGACACGATCACCGAATCTGGACTGACCGAGATCAACCCTGAAGTTCTGTTGGAAAACGGACTTGTTAGCAAGGGTGCTTTGGTCAAGATTTTGGGTCGAGGCGAGCTTTCGTCGGCAGTAACGGTGAAAGCGCACGCTTTTTCGAAGTCGGCTGAAGCCGCTATTACGGCGGCCGGTGGAACGGCTGAAAAACTGCCTCTTCCATTCAAGGTTCGACCCGCTGCTCAAGGCAACGCCCTTACTAACCGCTAGCGCGGGCCTCGGTCGTGGGTTGTTAACCCCAAACCGAGTAGCGTTGAGGTCGATCGACTCGGTTCGGGTCGATCTGACCTACTGTTTGATTTAGATCAAGTAATCCTGGGATTCGATATCCAGGGAAAACCAAGCGAGGACCACCGTGTCAACACTGCTCAATGTACTGAGAACCCCTGAGCTCCGGAACAAGATCCTGTTCACCATCGGCATGCTGGTCCTCTATCGCTTGGGTGCCCAGATTCCAGCGCCCGGCGTCAGCCTTGACGCCTTGGGAACGCTCCGAGACTCAACCGACGAGCAGGGCGGCGTTCTTGCCTACCTGACCGCCTTCACCGGCAGCGGCGGCTTCTTGACATTTTTCGGTCTCGGTATCTTGCCCTACATCACGGCGTCGATCGTCATCCAGATCTTGACGGTGGCCGTTCCCAAGTTGGAAGAGTGGCAATCGCAGGGAGCGGTCGGCCAACGCAAGATCACCCAGTGGACTCGTTACATCACGGTGGCGCTCACCGTCGTTCAAGTCTCAGGCCTCATTCTGCTGGTTAACCGACAGCAGCGAGAGCTTTTCCCTGACAACAACGTTGGCTATATGGTTCTAGCTGCGCTTTGCGTAACTGTTGGAACAGCAGTGTTGATGTGGATGGGTGAAATGATCACCCAAAAAGGCATCGGTAATGGGATGTCAGTTCTGATCTTCGCTTCAGTGGTATCAACGTTGCCGTTGCTCGGCCGTCAGATCTTCAGCGTTAAAGGTGGCACCGACGGCAATGGTGCAATCTGGTTGGCTCTCACCGCAGCTGCACTCGTCATGCTGGTGGTCGGAATTGTCTTCATCGAACAAGGCCAACGACGGATCGGGATCAACTTCCCCAAGCGGGTTGTTGGGCGGAAAGAATTTGCCGGCAACCGAACGTACATTCCGCTCAAGGTCAACCAGGCTGGCGTTATCCCAGTTATCTTTGCCAGCTCGCTCCTCCAGCTCCCAACCCTGGTATCAAACCTTCTACCGACGAACGCAGCCCAAGACTCCTGGGGCGACACGGTTCGAAACTTCATCGAAGATCGTCTGTTCCGGCCAACCGATCCGGGCTACATCTTGGTCTTTGGTTTGCTTATCGTCGGGTTCGCCTACTTCTACAATGCGATCTCATTCGATCCAGGTCGTCGGGCCGATGAGCTTCGCAAATCTGGTGGCTTCGTGACCGGTATTCGCCCTGGGCAACCGACCGAGCGTTACCTAGCAAAGATTTTGAACCGCATCACTCTTCCCGGTTCGCTGTTTCTTGCGGTAATTTCGATCGTGCCTTCGGCGCTGCTGTTTATCCTTCTCGGACGAGATGAAAGCTCGCTGAGCTTGCTTGGATTCTCCGGTGTTTCTATTCTTATCGCCGTTGGTGTTTCACTCGAGCTAATGAAACAAATCAACTCACAGCTGATGGCTCGCAACTATGATGGGTTCTTGAGGTAGGCGACTTCTGAATGAGTGACTCATCCACCAACCTTGAAAGCAGTTCTGCCAAGCCCGGTATGCGGCTGGTTATTTTCGGTCGGCAAGGGGCTGGCAAGGGAACCCAGTGCGACCGCATTGTCAAGAACTATGGCGTAATTCATCTGAGCACTGGCGACATGTTCCGGGCTGCTCGTGATGCCGGCACCGAGTTAGGTCAACAAGTTGCGCCGATAATGGCGTCGGGTGGGTTAGTGAGCGATGAACTCACGATCGCTATTGTCGAAGAGCGCTTGTCTTCACCTGAGGTAGTAGCGTCTGGATTCATCCTTGATGGGTTCCCGAGAACCCCAGGACAGGCCGATGCTTTGCTCGCAATGTTAGGCGATAAGACGCTCGACGCAGTCCTCAATCTTGACGTCCCGATCGAGGAAGTCACCGCTCGCATGAAAGACCGCGGGCGAGAAGATGACACCGATGATGGTATTGCCAAGCGGCTGGCACTGTACGACCAAGAAACCATCCCCACAATTCAGTGGTTTGATGAGCGAGGCCTTTTGACTAATGTCGATGGGCTCGGAACCGAGGATGAGGTTACCGCTCGAATCGTCGATGCCATCGAAGGTAGTTTCGTGGGGTCGCCTTCGACATCCTCAACGGTTGAGGCCACCAGCCAAGACTGAGCCTCGAACGTCGGCTGTTTCGTTGTAGCATTCAACACGCCGACTTCTATGAACCAACCTGTTAGGGGCCGGACTACCAATCGGCTGTGCGGCTAACCGTCGGTACTGTTAGCCGGCGGCACCGCTAAGTCCAAGGTTGGCGACCTCGTCGTAGCTTCCGGTATAGCCTTCATCGGCGCTCGACGGTGCGGAGATTCCTGATTCGTCGTGGTCGGTTAGCGAGTTGCCGCCGCTCAAGTCAGGAGACGGAAGAGATCGCTCGATGCCACGCTGCATCGAGTCGACATAGGTTTGTGGCGCGCTCACTCCGTCGATGTCAACTGCGGTGACGATGCCAGTATTTGTCGTAATTGCGACATCAATCAAATCGATTGTGTCCTCGTTGCCGTGCATCACCATATGACGTGTGGTTGTCGAAGCAAGCCGGTCTTCCAAGAGTTCCGTAACGGTCTTGGCAATAACACCATCGAGATCCCGTTCAGTAAACGAGGGGCTAGTGCCGGTGGGGTCGGATGCCTGGATTAGGTCCTCGGCCAAGGAGTGAGTAACGGCGGTCGATGCCTCATCTTTTCCTAGGCTCGGATCTAGCGGATCCGAATAAATTACGTCTCCATCGGGCGTGAATATCATCTCTCTTATGGTTGTGACTGTCTGGCCGTCTACGTGAGCGGTGCGTGTCTCCTTGATCGTCGGTTCGATTTGATTGCCCCACTCGTCGGTTTGGTGGGACCCTCGCCCGTACCGGGGATCGTTGGTGGTCACCACCTCTTCGCGGATATAGACTTCACGTCCGATCGGGTCGAATTCGTCGGTCGAAACAATATCGGCTGAGGGGGAAGAGTCGGCCGATGAGATTTGGGCGCCGGTAGCCGTTTCTATCTCGGTGTTGAAATTGGTTAGCCCCATCTCGGTTTTGTAAACAGGGGTATCAGACCGGTCGGAGTTGAGATCGTGTTCCCAGGAACCCGCTGACCCGCCTGCCGACCCTCCAGAAGGGAAGAAGCTGTAGTCAAGCTTGTGTGCCTGCTGCTGATCATGGCGGTCAAAGCCGTCGGAATCACCGTCTTGGACTGAACTGGCGGCCTGGTTCATCGCTTCATCAACGACGGGTTCAAAGGCCGCCTGCTTGATTTGTTTCGCCCCAGTTGAGGCTGCCAGGGTCCTGACTTTGGCGGTCGGAAGATTAACGCATGTGTCGACACCATTCCAACCCCAGCCGTCCCCATCGGGGTCAACGCAATGTCGGACCGATTCTTGCGGTTCTGAATCTGCAACGTCAGTACAGGTGTCGGTCCCGTCCCAGCCCCAGCCGTCTCCGTCGGTATCAACACATGGTGCAGCCGATGCAGCTTGCGGTCCGGTAACTCCCAACGTTGCGAGCACCAACGATGATGCCAAGAGCAACTTGTTGCGACGCCGGATCCACGTCCGGCTGCCTGCGGAACTTGACTTCTGAGCCAGACCAAACTTCAGTAGCGGGTTCGCCGCGTACTCAAAGGTCATCTCATCGGCTTGATTTCTGTACATACTCGACCCACCCGATTATGTTATTTTTCACGTTTGAATACTTGCTGGTTTGAGCTTACACCCTAACGTACTTATCAGTTCGTTTCGATCAACCTTCGACTCCAATAGTAACGGTGAGGCGACGTCGGGCTATTTCGAGGTAAATCGGCCGGCGTTGGGTGCCCGGTAGACCGGGGTGTGATCGGCCGGGAGCGGTTCGTTTCCCAGAACAAGATCGGCTGCTCTTTCGGCGATCATCATCGTTGGAGCATAAATGTTGCCGTTGGTGACCGTCGGCATGACCGAAGCGTCAACCACTCGTAGTCCTTCAACGCCGTGCACCCGCAATGAATCCGGATCGACTACGGCCATCTGATCGGTGCCCATTTTGGCGGTACACGAGGGGTGGAGGGCTGTTTCAGCGTCTTTGGCGACCCATTCGAGGATCTCTTCATCAGTTTGAACCGAGGAGCCGGGCGAGACCTCGCCACCGTTGAACTGGTCGAAGGCCGGTTGGCTCAGAATGTGGCGTGCGGTTCGTATCGCTTCGACCCATTCTCTTCGGTCGTCCTCAGTCGACAGGTAGTTGAACTGCACCGCTGGATGTTCTCTCGGGTTGGTTGACCGGATCTTGACGGTGCCCCTAACGTCGGAATACATCGGGCCTATGTGAACCTGATAGCCGTGATCGCCCTCGGGGGATGATCCGTCATACCGAATGGCGATCGGTAGGAAGTGAAACATGAGGTTCGGATATTCGAGATCATCGTTGCTGCGAAGGAATGCTCCAGCCTCGAAATGGTTAGTTGCCGCCGGACCCCGTCGAGCTAGCCACTGAAGACCAATAATGGGCATCCGCCATCGGGCCAAGTAGGGCTGCATCGAGACTGGCTTTGTGCACAGATGTTGAATGTAAACCTCCAGATGATCTTGGAGGTTCTCTCCAACCCCGGGCACCTCGGCCACAACGTCGATGCCTAGTTGACCAAGGTGATCTGGATCGCCGACCCCTGAGAGTTGCAAAAGTTGTGGCGAGTTGAAGGCCCCTCCGCAACTAACTATTTCGGCCCCACGGACTTGGTGAGTCTTTCTGCCTCGACGGTACTCGACGCCCACGGCTCGGTTTTGGTCAAACAAAACCCTGTTCACCTGAGCCAGTGTCCGCAACGTAAGATTGGGCCGATCTAGTACTGGGTGAAGGTAAGCTCTCGCTGCGCTTAATCGGCGGCCGCGAACCATGTTCTTGTCGAACACCGAAAAGCCTTCTTGCTGGTAGCCGTTTACATCTGCGGTGGCGTGATATCCGGCCTGAGGTCCGGCTTCGAGCCATGCTTTGAATAGTGGGGTAGCGGCCGGCCCGGTTTCGATTTCGAGTGGGCCGTCACTACCTCTGAAGTCGTCGCCGCCAACCAGTCGGTTCTCCATTCGTTTGAAGTAGGGCAGGCAGTGAGAGTAGTCCCATTGTTCCATGCCCGGCTGCTGAGCCCACCGGTCATAATCCATGGGGTTGCCCCGCTGAAAAATCATGCCGTTAATGCTGCTTGATCCGCCGAGGACTTTGCCTCGAGCGTGATACACCTTTCGGCCGCCCATAAATGGTTCCGGTTCCGACTCATACTTCCAATCGTAGAAACGACTGCCAATTGGATAGGTCAGAGCCGCCGGCATATGGATAAATACGTCCCAACGCCAATCTTTGCGACCAGCCTCAAGCACGAGTACTCGGTTTGATGGGTCAGCGCTGAGGCGGTTGGCCAACGCACAGCCCGCCGAACCACCTCCGACAATGATGAAATCCCAATCGGTCGAGGCCGGTGAGTCTTCGTTTTTTGCGTTGCTCAAGTTGGCCTCGTTTGTCAGGCAAAAAACCTCAACCTGGGGATAAAACCGTCCAGCTGGTAGGTTTTTGTGGTGTCCAAAACTATGCCAGACAAACCGCTGGGTACGCAAGCAGCAAAATCGGAGCGAACCCGCCAATCGATTCTTGAATCGGCGAATGAAATAGCCCAGAACGAAGGAGTGGGCAACCTGACGCTGGCCCGAGTTGCTGCCAATGCCGGGATCAGCAAAGGCGGTCTATTGCACCACTTCGGATCCAAACAAGAATTGATCATTGGGCTACTTACCGAGACGCTCGACCAGGCTGACTCCGATCTCAATCGTTTGGCTGATGCCAATGATCGGACCTCGGGCGCCTTCGCTCAGGCTTATCTTGACTTCGTTCGAACTAGTCAGCACACGAACGGAACAGCGACCGGAGTCTTCGCTGCTGCTGCTCTTGAAGATGGCGACCTCACGCCTGCCCGCGCCATGTTTGATCGATGGCAGCACCGTCTCGTTGCTGAGGACAACATCGATCAAGACATCGCAATGCTCGCTCGAGTGGTTGGTGATGGCCTCTGGCTAATTGACTTGTTTGACCTTGCACCTCCATCTGAGGCCCAGCGGCAGCGACTTTTCGAGTTCATCGAAGCTCAACTCTGAACAAGGCGAATCTGCGCTACACCTTCAGAACACCCGCCAGAACACCTTCAGAACACCCCCTATCAGGTATCGGCAGCGCCTCATCTAACGGCTATATCAGTAGATAAATCAATAGATAGCCTCAGCTTGAGGCTCCGCCGTCGCCGAATTGCTACATTGCCGTGATATGGAGCCCCTCAGGTTGACAAAACGAGACCTCAAATCCTAATTTTGTTAGTGCGGCGGTTGGGCCGTTAGTCGGCGGTTGGGCCGATGGTTGGGGCAGGTATGTGCGTTGAAAATTGCGGTGGTCTAAACCTTCGAAGCTGTTCGCGTTCGTCGTCGACTGAACAGTCCGGAGCTTCTGACGTCTTTGGCGGTCTAACTTCTGGATTGGATAGCTGCCACTCGGCGGTCTCTCGGTCGTCACTATCGAAGCCAGGATTAGAAGCAAGATGGGTGGCGAATGGAAAGAAGCTAGCGTTCTTCACCGCTGTTGTCAGCGGAGCGGTCGCAATGTTTGGGTCGTCGCCGGTAGCGGCCTGGCCCGACTTCGGGTCGGACTCTTATGGGTCTGATTTCGATTCTGGGTCTGGTTCGTTTGGTTCGGGATATGACTCGGGTTCTTATGAGTCTGTTGGTTCGCTCGATTCCTACGAGGCTGGTGTCGGCTCGGATGGTTTCGATAACAGCTACGATTCTGTTGGCACCGATGCTCTAAACGATGTCAATGTAGACGCTGGTTCGTATGTGTCGGTCGGTTCGTTAGATGCGTACGAGGCCGGTTCGGTCGATGCTTTCGATCAGGACGACCAAGCGTCGGACCTGTCTCGTGGTCACGTGGCGCCGTTATCTAGCCCTGGACCACGGGCGAAGCCTGATATTGGTGCGTCTAGTGCTCCGGTTGCGCCGTTGTCTTCGCCGGTTCCGGTGGCGGCTGATGATGCTTTGACTGGTTCTCAAAGTCGTCCGGTTGCGGCCAATGACGGATTGTTGGGTCGAACCTCGGTCTACGGAACGCGACCAATCTCTGCTGGCGAAACTGCGGCGAGTGCAATTCCAGAAGTTTCGACTGAGCCGACCGGACTTCGTGACCTCAGCGCCGTATCAGAGAACATTCCGACGTTCTCTCAAACTCAGCTAGCGGTCTCTGGGTTCACCGAGCGTGAACTATATGGAGGAACGAGAAACAAAAGCGCCTCTGGCAACGTAGATGCGTCATTGGCCAACGGTCGGGTTGACTCTCGCATCGGGTTCGTTACAAGCCTGGGTCCCGACCGCAAAGACATCGTTAAGGAGCGCCAGGGACCTATCCAGATAGGTGCCGCCACCGTCGAGACTGGGCTGGGTGGGAAGCTTCCAGACAGAGTCTTGGCTCAGTTCGAACACGCTCCAGAACTACAACAAAACGCCACCTATAACGGTCAGCCGGTAACGATTGGGCCCGATGGCAAAGAAACCGGACAAGACCTTCAAGGCACCGGCAAAGCCACCGTCTCAAGTTCATCGTTTGTTGTCCAAGGTGATTTTGGTCGGGGTACCCGCAAGCCCGGTGACGATAGTAAGCCTCACGAGCGAGCGGGCACGATGCTTTCGGCCTCGGCTGCCAAGACCTTTGAGCAGGGCGGCGTCACATCGGTTCACACCGATATCAATGATGCGTCGGACCCTGACGACAACACCAGCGTTACCACTAATTCCGGGTACACAATTGATCGCCGAAGCATCGGAGTAGGTTTCGGCGGCTACGGCAAAGTGGCGCACGAGACCGAAACACCCGGCCCGGTTGTAGGGACTTCTGCTGGAGCCGAAATGGGCCTCGGCCTCAAGGGAGTCAGGACGGTTGAGGAGTATTCTGCTGTCTCGGCACCTCAATCGAACCCGAATTTGCAAACCCATCTCGATTCCCGGGTTCAAACCAATCAGATCGGACTCGGCGGTGGAGCCGAAACGACTTCGGCAAGCGGGCTTGCTGATCTGTCCGGACAGGCTAACGGTCGAGCTCGGTACCGAGCCGATGGATTGATCCCGGTCAGCCGGTCTATCAATTCAACTGCGTTAGAAACCAATGATGGGGCGCCCATCGAACAAACTAAAACAAACACTAGGTCGCACGTTGCCGCGCCCGACACAGTCGATGCAGTCGTGCAAAGCTATGGGCCTAGTGGGGCGGTTGAGTCACTATCAACGGCTCGTACTAGCCAGGGAACAATAAGCCCCAACTTCGAAGAACAGGTTCATATCTCGGCACCTCACCCCGGGTCGGTCGTAATCGACGAACCTTCGGTAGAGCAAGGTTGGGGAGTGACAATCACCAATAGGTCAAGAACTGTCTCCGGGCCGAATGGTGTTACCAGAACCGACGTAGAAGAACGCGATGGTACGTTCACCGATCAGACGACGACGGTGGTAACCGAGCGTCTCAACGACGGAACTGTTCGAGTCTCTCGAGATGTGTTGGTTGACGGGGTTTTCCAAGATCAAAGAACAGTGACCGAAAAGGTCGTCGGGCCCGATGGGTTAGTCCACGAAGAGGTTCGAAACGAATTCAGCGGCTACGAAAACATGGTCGAAACAAGCTACACGACGCTGAACCCCAATGGTCAAGTTAAGTCAGGCCGAACTGTCGATGATCCCGGCTTCTTCACCGACTACAAGACGGATGCCGCCATGGCGACCGAGCCAGACGGATCTGTCCGAATGAGCGGCTCAGCGGTTGCAGACAACATCTTCGCCGACAACTCCTCCGGGTACCAGCTATCAGCGTCGCCGCAGGCGGTAAACTACTCCGACTACCGGACGGCGTCGGGCCTCATGGTTGACTCGCGGTTGGAACGGGACTTAACGTTCGACGGCCAGCAGTCGGTTACTAGACAAAGGAACCGATTCGATCAACAGGACGTCACGATAGAGAGCGCCATCGACGTCACTGCTCAAGAGATACTTGGCGATGATGGAGTAGGAAACATCGCTGCCTACTCAGTTGATCCAAACGGAGGCTATGGGTTAGCAATAAGAAGCCTCAGTAATGATGATCTAGCGATCACCACCTCACCAGCTGCGGTGTCGGCGGTTTCACCCGAGGGGCGGGCCGTGGCGACACCGGGCTATTCAACAGTCGAATCGTTGATCGGCAGCCAAGCCACTTACGGGCCAGGTTCAAACGCAATCTCTATCAACCGAACCGAAGGCGATATCACGGAACAATCTAGGTTGGGCTACAACCCGACCGAGTCATCTATTCGAAGCCAAGTCGTGAACGATCGCTACCTGAGCACCGAAACAGATCGGGTTGAGATTGTGGATGGTGCCTCGGGCGTTGAAGTTAGCCGCTTCGACGAGATGACAAGCCTAGGTATCGCCAGGACCAACCAAACAGATGTATCAGTCGACCCGAATGCGGATGTCAGCATTTCTTTGCAGCGCTCAATCGACTACGCGGTGCACGCAGACTCGGTCAGAAACCTAGACGCACGGGTTACTCAGGGTGGGGCAATAACTGGTTCGGCCGCCAACAACCGCGATTCAATCTTTGTCTATGGCAACGATGAAAACAACGTGACTCCGGTCGGGCCAATGACTCGCGATCAGGTGCAAGAGGCAACTGGTAATGTGGAGGGCGCCATTGAGCGCCGTCGCCGTGAAGGCGGGTTCTACCGATAGCGGCTGAGAGTAGGATTTGACGAGCCGGCAATAACGCGGCGTCGACCTTGCTCAACGTAATCGCTAGTGTCACACTGGGCTGGCGGCGGAATCGATCAGATCCCACAGGTCGTCGACGTGGCGACGCTCTGTCCACGTAGACCCAACCGATACTCGGATAAAAGTCTGGCCTGTTGCCACCGACGGCGTAACGTAGGCGCTCCCCGAGTCGTTGATCGACTTGACCAGAGAATCGGTTGCATTGTCGCCAGCGACGTGGCGAAAACAAACTAAGGCGAACGGTGTGTCAGCAACCATCTCGAACCGTTCATCGCCCTCAATTTTGGCGTGTAACTCTTGAGCCCATGCCAAGTGCTGACGGATATATTTTCTGAGGCCCTCTGCGCCGTAAGAGCGAAGAACGAACCAAAGCTTCAATGACCGGAACCGGCGGCCCAATGGCACATGCCAATCACGGTAGTCAATAACAGCGCCAGCATCGGATGCCTCGTTTTCCATCAGCGGTGATGAGATCGTTAGCGTTGCCAACAACGGTTGTCGGTTTGCCACGAAAAAGGCGGAGCAGTCGAAGTTGGTCAGTAGCCACTTGTGAGGGTTAAAGGTATAGCTGTCGACCAGGTCAAGCCCATCTTGATGGTGGCGCAACTCAGGGCAAACCATGGCCGAACCGGCATAGGCGGCATCGACATGATGCCAAATGCTGTGGCTTCTGGCCAGCTCGCCAATAGCTCGAACCGGGTCAACGGCGGTAGTGCCGGTAGTTCCAACTGCCGAACAGACAAACGCCGGGACTAGCCCGGCGGCAAGGTCGGCTTCTAGTTGGGCCGCCAGGGCTTTTGGATCCATGGCGAACTTCTCATCAACGTCGATCGAACGAATGTGTTTGTAGCCTGCTATCCAAGCTCCCTTCTCTAACGAAAAGTGAGCTTGGGCCGAACAGTAGGCGACAACGTCGTCTCGGCTGGCTCCGCGGGCAACCGCAATGTCTCGGGCGACCACAAGAGCGGTATGAGTACTATCAGACGCGCTCATTTGAAGCACGCCACCTCCGGGGCCGGTGTCGGTGCGCCATTCGGCTGGAAGGCCGAGAAGGTCAACGAGCCAGTCCATCACGGCTGACTCGACCTCGGTAACGGCCGGACTAGTAGACCACAACATGCCTTGAACGGCCAGGCCAGCCGAAGCGATTTCCCCCAGGACTGATGCTGGTGACGATGAGGCCGGAAAGTACGCGAACCACCCAGGGTGCTGCCAGTGGGTTACTCCCGGCATGACTACGCGATCTAGATCGGCAAGAATCTCATCCATCGACTCGGGCTCGGCGGGGGCATTATCGGGGATCATGGCTCGAATGTCGCCCGGAGCGGCGGCAGAGGTCACCGGTCGATCTTCGATCCCTTCCAAATAGTCGGCGATCCAATCGATCAATTGGTGCCCGTGGCGGCGAAACTCATCGAGGGGCAGATGGGCGCTCTGATCCTGGTTGGTCATTCAGTCAGTCTGGTCACGAGGCGGGATCAAACCAACATCTTTGCAAAGGATGAACTTTTAGCGCGACTGTAGAGAGTGCAAATGTCGCCAACTCATCGGAGAAAGTGCTCTGGTAAGACCTGCGATCTAGATGAATCGACTACGCCTCACCAGAGCTGGAATTAGCCTCGGTCACAGTTGAGCGCAGCGACTACTTCAGTCGCCTTAGCCGCCGACCGGTTGTAGCTGAAGAATCCGAATCCACCCCTTGCCAGGTCACGATCGCAAAGCTGGCGCTCTACCCGAGCCGCTTCGCCTGGGTCTAGTCGATCGAGCTGAGCAACCAAGCGTGGAACGGCGTCGGTCCCTAGCCCTGAGGTTAAGTAATCGGTGTCGATTGCCGTGTCGTTCGACCGATCTTGGTTGAGGCCTAATGGCGCTTGCGCTTCGACGTTGCGATCGACAATGTAAGCCTCCGGGTTGAAGGTGCCAAAGCCAACAACCCAGATTCCGAGTGTGAGGTAGATGAGCTTGGCCGTTCGAGTTGGCTTCCACCCCGAGATGAGAACTGACGCCACAACAATGGCCATAGCCACCGCAAGCCAAGCGAGAAACCAGGCCACCGACAATCGGAGCATGGTCACGCCGAAGCCCCGCATATAGAGAGCCAGTCGGCTATAGGTAGTGACAATTAGACCGATCGTTTCCAACCCCAAGACGATGTTCAGCAGCTGGTAGATTCGTGCGGTTGAGCCGGAGCGAGTTGTGACTCGGTCAGAGATCGAGACAACCACAGCCACTAGGGCGGCGGCAGCGACAAGCTGAAAGAAACCCTGATGGGCGTATTCCGCCGCTGTCGTATCAGCGGTGTTGAGAAAGCGCTCTGCCCCACCAATGAAAACAACGACTTGAGTGATGCCCCACACAGTCAGTAACACCGCAACCGACCCGAGAACGATGAGACCTTCTATGGCGCCTGAGAATAGCTTGGGTTTCTCATCGGTCGTTTCGCCAGTTGTCCCGTTTGCTAGTTTGGTCTGCCGGCCAGCGGCGACGCCGAGGGCGGCGATTGGGCAGAGGAGTAACGCGGTGACGAGAACGTGGCCAATTAGCGACAGGCCAGACAGCGAACTCAACAGTTGGGCAAAAACGGCGTCGCCGCTAGCTAGAAGTAGCGCAAGGGGCACTACTACCGTGATGGCTGCGCTCACGCCCAACAGCAGGCTTCGGTTGGTCGATGCCTCGGCGTTTCCGAATAGCCGTCCTGGTTGAAGCCACGACGGCACTTTGAATAGATCTTCGATGTAGACACCCGCTGGTGTGAGTATCTTGCCCAATCGATCCTGACTAGCGATTATGAGCGATGCTGCAATTGTTAGATTGGCTGGCCACAAAATCCACGCTGACAGACGTAACACACAAACCAGGGCGGCGGCCACTGCGATAGCGGCCGGGACAACGACGTTGACGTGTCGACGATGAGGACTTCTGAGAATCATTGCTGCGGCAGCGACAACGGCCAGCAAAAGTGAGATCGAGGCCGGTTGGCTCCGGAACGCAATGTTCAGCAACGCGGCAGACACAACGCATAGAACAATAGCGATCACATTGCCAGGGTCTATTGGAGGCTCAGGCGGCCTTTTAGGTTGAGTCGGCCCAAAGGGGGGAGGGGTCGGCCCGGACGGTGGGGGAAGTGGGGGTGGGGGAAGTGGGGGCGGGGGAAGCTGCGGTGGAGCAGGCGGAGAAAGAAGTCTTTGACTACCTTGCGCGCCTTGCGCATCCTGTTGGTCCGACGCGGTTCTTTTCGTTGGTGTCGCTCCTGGGGGTGGCCCTGTCGGGTCAACCGAAGCCGTGCTCGCTTGGCCTGGGTTCTGGGCGCGCTGAATAGATTGTTTGTCCGTCGTGTTCATGGGTTCCTCGGGGATAGGTCGGGCTAGCTCGTCGCTGGCCAGACGGTCCGTTTTCTTGTAGTGCTACCGCGTCGGTTGTGGAAGCTCCGGTTCGGGACTGGTCTCGAACTTTTGGTTTCGGGGCAAGGTCACAACGAAGCAAGCGCCTCTCGGTTCGTTGCCAACTACTTCAATAGAGCCATGGTGTCGATCAATTATCTGCTTGCTAATGGCAAGGCCGAGTCCGGCACCTCCAGCGCCAGTTCGGGCCGTGCCGTCGGCTTGCCAAAAGCGTTCGAATACCTTCGCTCGTTCTTCTTCAGAAATGCCCGGCCCGGTGTCTCGGACGGCTACCCCGATGGTCCCGTTGTTCTGGGTGGCAGTAACCGTTATCTCTTCGCCTGGGTGGGAGAACCGCGCCGCGTTGCCGATTACGTTTACAAACACTTGGCGGATTCGAGCCGTTTCGCCTTGTATCTTGAGATCGACTGGCGAGCGAACGACGACGGTCGACCTTGGCTGAGCCGCCATCACCTCTTCTGCTACTGCTTGCAGCAAATCGCCAACATCTAACGTTTCGATTTGGAGGCTGGTCAAGCCGGACTCAAGTCGTGAAAGGTCTAGAAGCTGAGAGACGAGGTCAGATAAGTGTTCTGCTCGGGCCAGCAAACGAGACAATGTTGCAGTGTCGGCTTGACCAACGCCGTCGACCAGGTTTTCGAGTGTGCTACGTAACGCCGCCACCGGGGTCCGTAGCTCGTGAGAAGCGTTAGCAATGAACTCTTTCTGGTCCCGATCCTTTACTCGGAGGTCGTCAGCCATGGCGTTGAATGCTTGGGCCAGTTGGCCGACTTCGTCCCGGCTAGTTGCGATCACTCGATGGTTGTAGTCGCCGGTTGACATTGATGTGGCTGCGGTGGCCATGGTGCGCAACGGGCGGGTCAACCCGCGCGCCAAAAATTGGACCATGAGCAACGCCGCAGCGCCAGCGACAAAGGGACGGATCCAGACTGGCCAGTCCAACCAATAACCGAGCTGAGACGTCGTTGCCGTCATCGCCACCGCGGCGACGATGACGATTGACAGCTTGCTCTTGATCGATCCGATACTGTCGAGCGGTCGCCGGACAGAGAAACCCCGGCTCGATCCGTTGGTTAGATCATGTTCGGTCATGATTCCGGTCCGTCAGTATCTAGCGCCTCGTCTGTCGACGCTCCTTCGGTCGCTTGCTCAGCCTGACCAGCGTCTGGGTCAAGGGCGTAGCCGACTCCGTGAACGGTTCGAATGACTTGGCTGTTCAACTTGGCTCGAACCGACCGAATATGGCTATCAACGGTTCGGACTCCCGATCCGTCTCGGTACCCCCAAACCATGGCCAGCAGTTGCTCTCGGCTAAGCACTGCGCCCCCTGCTTCGCTCAACGCTCGAAGAAGGTCGAACTCAGTTGGGGTGAGGTGGAGCTCGGCCCCGTTCTCCGTTACCCGTCTCGTCGTCGGGTCAATCTCGATAGCGCCGAATTTGAGCGTCGGCCCGGCAGTGCCAGCTGACTCCGACCGGCGGAGAACTGCCTTTACCCGAGCCATAAGCTCGCGAGGGGAGAACGGCTTGGTTAAGTAGTCGTCGGCGCCCATGCCGAGTCCGACCAACATGTCGGTTTCATCGTCGCGAGCGGTCAGCATGATTACGGGAACTCGTCGATACTGGTGAACTCGCCGACAAACTTCCAGACCATCGAATCCAGGCAGGTTCAAATCCAACACCATCAGGCTCGGAGCCAGGTTGGTACACATCTCGACAGCGCTTGGCCCGTCCGTAGCGACCTCGACTTGAAATCCTTCGCTTTGGAGTCGCGACCGGACGGCTTCAGCAATCGTTGGTTCGTCTTCGACAACAAGAATGAGGTCGGTTTTGCTGGGGTCGGTCGATGGGGTAGAGAAGTTCGAGGCGCTCATTGATTACAAAGTTAGGCGTAAGCCGTGCCTATGTCCCGACTAACTTGTGATGGTTTTGTGCAAGATTTTGAGCTGTTTAACGCCCATAACGGTCAGTAATCGGTCTAACACGCCCCAATAGAGCCAGAAACTGTTCAAAAGCAAAGGATTTAGCGAACTTGAGCCAACATAACGCAGATAAAACGAACGTTGGAGGCGGTATCAGCCGCTAGTAGCATATTTAGTTGGTCTACCGAGGCATTTCTCCCGGTGTTGTGCCGGGTTTGCTCTCGGGACTGCTGGGCCTAGTCATACCGCCGGTAAATCACAAAGTTAGTCTGCTGCGCGGTTATACCGTCGGCTTTTAGTGAAGGGGCATATTCTGCCAAAGCATAAAGAAGATGCGATAGTGCTCGAAGGCACCATTACCGAGTCTCTGCCGAATGCAATGTTTCGGGTTGAACTTGAAAATGGTCATAACGTCTTGGGTCATATTTCTGGAAAGATGCGGCGTCATTACATCCGTATTCTTCCCGGTGACAAGGTTCAAGTAGAGCTCACGCCCTACGACCTCACGCGAGGTCGTATCACGTACCGCTATAAATAGCGGGCCATACGTTGAGCGCTTGGTCGTTCAGCGAGGTGCACAACCGCACCAAATAGCAATGCATGTTCCTAGAAGAGTTGTTCTAGGAGCAGAGTTCTGAGTGAGAACTCATGCACTTGGTTTAAGTGCACGTAAGTAGTACAGCGCAATTTAGTAAGTACATCCGAATAAACACCTATTTGATTCTCAGATAGCCCGAAATTCCGAGGACACCCAGTATGAAAGTTCGCCCAAGCGTTAAACCGATGTGTGAAAAGTGCAAGGTGATCCGACGCAATCGAGTAATTCGCGTTATCTGTGAGAATCCACGACACAAGCAAAGGCAAGGTTGATGGCTCGCGTAGCTGGCGTTGACATTCCCCGCGATAAGCGGACCGAGATTGCTCTGACCTATGTATTTGGCGTAGGGCGATCAACTGCTGTTCAGATCACCGAAGCTGTGGGTATTGCCCCCAGCACTCGGGTAAAAGATCTGACCGACGAAGAAGTTCTGCGCATTAGAGCGTGGATCGACTCGAACCTAAAAACCGAGGGTGACCTTCGGCGAGAGGTTTCCCAAGACATCAAGCGGAAGATGGAAATCGGCTGTCATGCCGGAATCCGTCACCGAAAGGGTTTGCCCGTTCGCGGTCAGCGAACCCAAACCAATGCTCGAACTCGTAAGGGCCCCAAGAAGACTGTGGCTGGTAAGAAGAAGGTCGTTAAATAATGGCAACACCAGCATCAGGCGCACGGCGCACCCGCAAGAAAGATCGCAAGAACGTCACCTACGGCGTTGCTCACATCAAGTCGAGCTTTAACAACACCATCATTGCTATCTCCGACCAAGAGGGCCATATCTTGGCCTGGTCTTCAGCTGGCAACGTCGGTTTCAAAGGCTCCCGGAAGTCAACGCCGTTCGCGGCTCAGATGGCGGCCGAAGCTGCTGCCCGTCGGGCCATGGAACACGGTGTTCGCAAAGTCGACGTGCAGGTAAAGGGTCCAGGTTCTGGACGTGAAACCGCAATTCGTTCGATTCAGAACGCTGGCATCGAAGTGACCGGAATTAAAGACGTAACTCCGGTACCACACAACGGTTGCCGTCAACCTAAGCGTCGGAGGGTCTGATATGTCTCGATACACCGGACCACGAGCGCGCGTTTCGCGACGTCTCGGTACGAACATTTTCGGCACCAGAGGCGAAGAGCAGGCTCTAGACAAGCGGCCATACCCTCCTGGCGTACACGGTCGAACTCGACGCCGTGGCAACAACAACATGGAGTACCTCACACAGCTCCAAGAGAAGCAGAAAGCACGCTTCTCTTATGGGCTAAACGAGCGTCAGTTCCGTAGCGTCTACGACGAGGCTTCTCGTCGGGATGGCGTTACTGGCGAGAACATGCTCCGGTTGCTCGAGCTCCGGCTCGACAATGTCATCTACCGCACAGGTTGGGCATCGACCCGGCCCCAGGCTCGGCAGTTCGTGTCTCATGGTCACGTTTTGGTCAACGGTAAGAGGGTCAACATTCCTTCGTACCGAGTCCGCAAAGGCGACCACGTGGAGATCAAAGAAAAGACACGGACCAACCCGATCGTTCAATGGAACAAAGACGTCTTGGACCGTCAACCTCCAGGTTGGCTCGACCGAGACGCCGAGTATTCAGTGAAGGTTCAAGCCGAACCGATTCGGGACCAGATCGACATTCCGATCCGCGAGCAGCTCATCGTAGAGCTGTATTCCAAGTAGCGTCTCCGCCTAAGGGCGTCGATTCCATTAGTTTTTGTTTGGGGCCCTGACTGATTTTAATCAGCCAGGGCCTGTATGCCAGTGAAAATGTAAGAAGTAATCCGTACCCATCTCCCCACGAGGAACGTCACATGCTGATCATTCAGCGGCCAACAGTTGAACAACTTGATGATGGTGAATCAAGCCGAGGCAAATTTGCCATTGGCCCATTAGAGCCTGGCTTCGGCCACACGCTCGGCACGTCGCTACGGCGTGCGTTGCTCTCGTCAGTACCAGGAGCGGCGATCACGTCGGTTCGGTTCGATGAAGCACTCCACGAGTTCGACACCATTAGTGGTGTCGTCGAAGATGTTACCGACATCATCTTGAACCTTAAAGACATCGTGCTCACGAGCGAGAGCGAAGAGCCAGTAGTGCTTCGTCTCGACGCTCGCGGTCCCGGCTCAGTAACAGCCGGTGATATCTCTTGCCCTCCAGAGGTTGAGATCCTGAACCGAGACACTCTGATCGCAACGCTCAATGAACAAGGTCGCCTAGCGGTCGATCTCACCGTTGAGCGCGGTCGAGCCTGGACCCCAGCGGCCAAGCGGGCCAACGATTCAACCATCATCGGCGTTATTCCGATCGATGCAATCTTTAGCCCAATCCGACGAGTTTCGATTTCGGTCGAGCCCACTCGAGTCGAAATGTCGACTGACTACGATCGACTCATTCTCGATGTTGAGACTGACGGGTCAATAGCCCCTCGCGATGCTGTTGCATCGGCGGGAGCGACCGTTCGATCATTGTTCCAACTGGTCGAAGAGATGACCGAAGAGCCTGAAGGGCTCACCCTCGGCGAAGCCCCAGCGGCGGCGTCTGGATCGCCTGATCTCGACCTTCCAATCGAAGACCTCGACCTTTCTGAGCGTCCTCGTAACTGCCTCAAGCGAGCCCAGGTAAACACCATTGGCGAGCTGCTAACCAAGAACCAGGACGACCTGTTGGCGATCACCAACTTTGGTCAAAAGTCTCTGGACGAAGTAACTGCGAAACTCGACGAGCGTGGCCTTACGTTACGCGGCGCACGCTAGGAGCCAGAACTATGCCAGGAACACCAAGAAAAGCCCGCCGATTCGGCGGCTCAGCACAACACCAGAAGCTAATGATGGCAAACCTGGTCGCGTCTTTGGTCGCAGCCGAAGGAATCGTGACCACCGAAGCCAAAGCTAAGGCGCTTCGTCCGGTAGCTGAAAAGCTCATCACCAAAGCCAAGAAAGGCGGCTTGCATAACTTTCGCCAGGTTCTGGCCTATCTAGGTGATGTCGAGATGACCACTAAGTTGTTCGAAGATGTTGGCCCTCGTTACGCCAGCCGGCCCGGTGGCTACACCCGAGTTCTGAAGCTCGGACCTCGCAAGGGTGACAACGCCCCGATGGCTAAGATCGAGCTTGTCTGAAACTCGCTTCTAACTGAACTGCTACTCAAACGCACCGCCTGGCGTACGCTGGCCGGTGCGTTTGTGTTTTAGTAACCAAGTCGATCAATCTGACCAACAAACAATCCCTACCCGATCACCTCGTGACCAACCAGCTGCGTCTGCTATGAACGTTCGCCTCCTCATCGCCTATGATGGCACCGACTTCCGAGGCTTGGCTCCGAACCCCGGAGTTCGTACCGTGGTGGGCGAGCTCGAACGGGTACTTGAACCGCTGTTGGGGTATGCCCCCGAAATCGTTATGTCGGGCCGGACTGATGCAGGAGTCCACGCCACCGGACAGGTCCTGTCGTTCTCGGTCGCTGAACCAACCGAGACCGAAGCCAAGCCCCTCGACCTTGAACGGATGCAGAAATCGATAAACGCTCAGCTGGGACCGGAGATTGTGGTGAAAGAGGCTGCGCTTGCCGGTGACGACTTCAGTGCTCGGTTCTCGGCTTCAGGTCGCCGCTATCACTACCACATACTCAACCGATCGGTCCCAGACCCGTTGCTGGCTCGGACCGCTTGGTGGGTTCCCCAACCTCTGTCGTTAGAAGCTATGGAAGAGGCTGCTGCCCATTTCATTGGTGAACACGATTTCAGTTCGTTTTGTCGTAGACCAAAACCGGCGACGAAGCCAGATGGGACGTTATCGGTCATTACCATGAATCGCCGCGTGACCGGCGCTCGATGGTCGACGATCGCTGAGCCCGATCTGTTCCGGTTCGAGATCGAGGGAACAGCCTTTTGTCACCAAATGGTTCGCAGCATCGTCGGCTTTCTGGCCGCGGTGGGATCTGGCAAACGGAGTAGTAGCGAAATTTCAGAAGTCTTGGAGGCCAAGGACCGCCAGGCGGCAGAGCAGCCGGCACCCCCGCACGGTTTAGTGTTGTGGAAAGTCGATTACCCCGACGGCAACTAATTGCCCATCTGCCGCTACCGGTACTCCGAACCCATGGAGGAGGGCCCTCGGCACGGCGCCGCATCCATAAGGCGAGCTTGTCAGGACCGACAAAGCGGACAATCTAGTGTTGACGGCTGCCGAGCTGCGCCACGCCAGGTCTAGTTTTTAGAGTCCTGAGTAATCCGGTCCCGAAGCTCATCTGTTGACAGTCGGGGAGAGCCGACGCTTCTATGGCTCGCCCTGAAGACAAGGTGAACTCCGACTGGGAGCGTTAGCATCATCGCGGTCGACGCCACGATTAGATAGCCAGCCCCTGACAATCCTAACTCTAGTCCGGCCCCGACAGAGACGACGAGAAACGCAATCGGGCTGGCCTTTCCGGATGCATGGAATCGGGCATAGGGCGTTTTGAATCGTAGAAGTCCGATACCGGCGAGCAGCGCTAACAAGCTGCCACCGAGCATGAACAGAGAAGCGATGATGGACACTAGTTATCCTTTGGCTCGATGAGGTCGTCGCCCTCGATCAATCGGGTGGCCGCGACAGTGGCGGTGAAGCCAATGATTGCGATGACGGCGAGCAGGATGAAGTATGTAGTACTGCCGCGGCGAGCTCCGTCGATGGCAATTGCCCCCATAAACGAGATCAGCGCCAAATCAAGGGCGATGATCCGGTCGGCCAAGTTTGGCATCGAGACCAGCCCGTACGCCCCGATGAGGCCGCTGACGATCAAAAAACACATGGCGGCAGCGCTTAGGTACTCAGCGATCATGCTGTGGTTCCAATCTTACGTAGGGGCAGGACGTCGCACACGAGGTGGGCCAGTTCGATGACGTGGTTAACCGTCTCAACTCGATTCTGGTCGTGGAGCAGATGTATATAAAGCAAGCCGGCGTCGCGATCAACGTCTACCACTGCTGTTCCAGGAGTGAGCGTAATTGAAGTAACGATTAGCAGCAGGTGATGACGGCTCTCGCTCGGCAGTTCTATTTCCACGATCGACTCATCGGTTCGATCATGCGGTGTCAGAATCTCGACCGCAACGGTGAAAGTCGACCTAACCAGATCGACGGCAATGAACCGCAGGAGTCGTAACAGCGGAACTAAGCGGATGCCTCCGATGCCTGCGGTCGAAATCCTGGGAGAGGTGACGGCTACCGCGATAACCAATCCACTTAGAACGTTGGCCGTGGATAGATTTCCCCAAAGTGCACACCAAGCGGCCACTAAGGTCACGATCGACACGATCCGATGAGGTTGCAGGAGCCGGGTCATGGATTCACCGCTTCGATATAGGCAGATGGTGAGCGAAGCCCGGCGCCGGCTCGTTCGCTTAGATCAAATAGTGGGCCTGCCATCACTGAGATGGCGAGTGTGCCCGCCACAGCGAGGGAGGTGGCGGCATACATCGTCCGACGGTTTCCCGGCGGCCCAGAGACGGGGTGATTGTGGTCGCTCCGATCGACCGATGGTCCCCAGAATACACCAAGCCAAATTTTCGCCATCGACAACAGAGTGAGGACGCCAGCGATGAGAGCGGCAACCACGATGGGGGTTGAGTTTGCCTCGATCCCAGCTCTGATCACCGCTAACTTTGCCACGAAACCCGAGAACGGTGGTATCCCCGCCAGGCTCAAAGCCGGTATGGCAAACAACGCAGCGATGAGCGGACTTCTTTTCGCCAATCCGCCGGTGTATCGGAGACGGCTACTGCCTTCGGCATTGGCGATGAGTCCACCGACAAGAAACAGCACTGTCTTCACCGGCATATGGTGGACGAGGAACAGGATTGCTCCAGTGAGGCCTGCTTCAGAGAACAAAGCGAGGCCCATAAGCATGTAGCCGACCTGGCTGATTATGTGAAACGACAGAATTCGTTTTACATCGGACTGAGCCAACGCCCCGATAGCTCCGATGATCATCGTTGCTCCCGCAATGACGAGCATTACTGGACCCAGCTCTTCCATACTGGTCAAGGTATGGAGGCGAATCATGGCGTAAATACCTATTTTGGTTAGCAACCCAGCAAAGACCGCAGTGATGGTGGTTGGTGCGGTTGGGTACGAGTCGGGTAGCCAGGAGAACAGCGGGAAAATTGCTGCTTTGGTCCCGAACACAATGAGGAACCACGAACCCAAGCCGAGTCGGACTCCGTCTGGTAGGTCGTGAATCCGCTCGGCCACCAGGGCGATATTGACCGTGCCAGTAGCGGCGTAGATGAACCCGAGCCCAAACAGGAATAGCGTTGAGGCAAACAAGTTCATAACCACGTACGTCATACCGGCCTGGATTTGAGCCGCTTGACCTTGGTGGGTCAGGAGTACATAGCTAGAGACGAGAATCAGTTCAAAGGCGACAAAGAGGGTGAACAGATCGCCAGTTAACATAGCTAGCGATACGCCTGAGGTGAGAATTCCAAGAAGCGGCCCAGCAAGCTCCGGGTTTGCTCCCCACGCCGTCCGCCGTTGACCAATGGCGAATATTTCGACAACGAATATGATTGCGAGCGCGATTGGTAGAACCAGAACGGCGAACAAATCAGCGACAAGAATAATCCCAAGCTCAGGCGCCCATCCGCCAACTCGTACAACTGTGGTTCCGTTGGCCGAAACCTGGGACAGCAGCGCGAATGATCCGACTGCGGCGCTGCCGATCCCGAGTAAGGCTGCGATGTCTCTGAGTTGGCTGTTTCTCCGCAGCGCCAAACCAAGAGCGGCCCCTACCAACGGGCCGACGATAGTCAAAGCTACCAAGGCGCTCATCGGTTTTCCCCTTGGGGCAGCCCAGCGATTGCCCGATCTTCGATATCGTCTTCGACCAGGTCGTCGCCGGTAAGGGTGTGTTGTCGGCCAGCTAGAGCCAGTAAGAACAGACTTAAACCGAACGAGATAACGATGGCTGTTAGCGCTAAAGCTTGCGGTACCGGGTTAGCGGTTACCGCCTCACCGGAGACTATCGGTGCGGGGCCGGGGCTGCCGCCGGCAGTTAGTAGTCCAAGTACTGCGGCGTGGCTGATCAGCGAGAATCCAAGGATGATTCTGCTAAGGGACCGAGCGGTAATGAGATAGATGCCAACGGTCGTGAGACCACCAATTGTTAGGACGAGGGCTGCACTCATGAGTTTCTTTCTAGGTTGCCACGCCCAGCCGGATCGCTGGTTTCTGGATCTGAGAGGCCGTCGAGCAGGGCGACAATTAGCCCCACGACGATCGCAGTTACTCCCACGTCGAACGGTAAGGCGCTACCAGACTTGATGGTTCCAAGGATTGGGGCCCTGATCGAAATCACTGCCATATCTAACAACGGGTCACCCCACAAAAGAGGAGCGATTGCTACCACAATGACAATCAGAACTCCGGAGACGAGAAGAGCTGTTGCATACGTTGGTTCTTGTAGCCCGGCGAGGGTGCGTAACGTCACGACTGCACCCAGAACTAAGCCGGCGGCAAAGCCGCCACCCGGGTTATTGTGTCCGGCGAAAAGCAAATATGCGCTGATGAGTAGAGCTAGCGGGGTGGCCGCTCTAATACTCATCTCGGCGATTGGACTGTGGCTGTTGGTCATACCATTGACTCCGTTTTACGAACTCGTGCGAGGGCGAGGATTCCGATAGCTACGGTGGCGAGAACAACGACTTCACCCAACGTGTCGAGGGCTCGAAGGTCGGTGAGGATGACATTTACCACGTTCTTCCCGCCCCCTTCTTCCACTGCAGCGATAGTCAGTGACTCGATGGGCGCCTCGCCAGCGGGTTTACTGGCCGATGCGACCAATCCGACCATCACGGCCAGGCCGCCGACAAGTGAAACGACGATCCTTACCGCTTTCCAGGCTTCGCTTACCGGCGGGAATCTTCGGGCAAGTTGGCCGAGTCCCAAGACGAATCCAACGACGATAACCGTTTCTACTAGTAGCTGAGTTAGTACTAGGTCAGGTGCTCCTTGGATTACGAAGAGACCGGAAACGCCTATGCCGATCGCGCCAAGAGTGAGTGCGGCTCCGAGTCTTGATTCGACAAAGGCCCCGGCTACTGCAGTTGCGACTATGCCAGCGGCTAATACAGCTTGAATTGGGCTATCCCAAAGGGTTAGGTGGTCTAGGGACATGGCCCAGACGAACGGAACCGCAGCAGAACTGGCTGCAAATCCCATGGTGGCAAGATAGGCCGGAAGCGAACCATGTTGAACCCGGGAGATGAACCGAGGGGCGCCAGCGAGGACACCGTCAATGGCTACGTCAGCGAGGTCAGCGCCAACCGAGCGTGGGGGTGCTGCCGTGGTGCGCCGACTGAGCACCGCGCCGAATAGTCCGCCAATCGTGAGTATCGCCAGTGAAACGATGAACGCAAGCGTCAAGCCCGGCCACGGAATGAGCTTGTAGACATTTGCCTCGGTGTTGAGTTCAACCGCAGCGTTCCCAACGATGCTGCTTACAGCATCGACAAAAACGAAACCAGCGAAACCGCTTGCGCCGAGAACGGCAGCGGGTATGGTCATCGCTGCCCGCCGGGGGAGTACCGCTATATCGGGGCCTGGTCCGAAGACAGTCATTAGGAATCGGACTGTGTAGGCCACGGTGAGTACAGAGCCAACAGTGATAGCGGTAACGCCCACTGCTTGATCAAGTCCGCTGAGTCCTAGAGCCGCCTCGATTGCTGCTTCTTTGGTCATGAAACCAACCAGCGGAGGTGCTCCCATCATGGAAAGCCCGGCCGCAGTTGCAGATATGAAGGCGATCGGCATCTTAGCGGCAAGTCCGCCGAGTTCTGACACATCGCGAGTCCCAGTTCGGATGTCGATCTCGCCGACAATAAGAAACAGCGTTGCCTTGAATAGGGCATGGGCGAACAGCATCGCTACTGCTGCGTATGTAGCTTTGGCCGACCCGAACGAAAGAAGGGTTAGTAAAAGGCCAAGCTGAGAGACGGTACCCCAGGCCAGAATTAGTTTGGCGTCTCTATGTCGAAGGGCTCCGACTGCACCCCAAATCATGGAGGTGATACCGAATAGGAGGCCAGCGACCTTCCAGGCCTCGATTTCGGCGAAGGCGGGGCCAACGACGGCAACGAGTAGAACTCCGGCTTTAACCATGGTGGCCGAATGGAGGTATGCGCTGACTGGAGTCGGCGCGGCCATTGCCCCAGGTAGCCACACATGGAACGGCACTTGAGCCGATTTCGTGGCCGCCCCAATCAGAATAAGGACGGCTGCGACCGATGCCGCAGTGCCTGAAACCGGCGAGAGTTCGGACAAGTTGGTGGTGCCGAGTTCTTGAGCTAGCACCACTAAGCCGGCCAATAAAACGAGCCCGCCGCTTCCAGTAATGAGCAGCGCCCTCCTCGCCGCCATTCGGACTTTGGCGTCTTCATGTTTGTGGCCGACGAGAAGGAACGACGTTATCGACGTGAACTCCCAAAAAATAAAGAAGGTCCAGATCGAGTCAGCCAGAACAAGACCAAGCATCGATACCGAGAAAGCCAGTAGTGTCGCTGGAAATCTATTACCGCCCGGCGCGTCGGCTTTGAAATAGCCGGTGGCGTAGTAGAACACTAAGGCTCCGATGCCGGCGACAAGGAGCGCCATCAGCAGCGCTAGTCCATCAGACCGGAACCGAAAAACGAGATCCAAGTCCGAGACCCACGCAAATTCGAAAATGGCCGGAGAGTCCCCGCGGGAAAGGGAAATAGCGGCCCACGTTGCCGTTATCGCTGGAGCGACGGCTGCGGCGATAAGACCGCTTTTCATCGACCGACGACCGGCGAGCGCGGAACAAACAATTCCTAACCCGTGAATCGCAAACAAAGAAAGTAGCATTCACATCAATTTACACCTACTATGCATCACATGCAACATGATAGGCGTATTTTAAAGTATGTATTATGAGGAATGTGATAGCTGCGGATGTGTAGAGTTGGCGACCACGGCAGGGTCGGTTTGAACATGGCTGTCCGGTGTCCATCGTGGTGACGTTCGTCTTCAGCTTTCTCGGCGGGTTAACAGGTCTTGTTATCGGCGGGCACCTTGTCGTTCGGGGAGCATCATCTCTTGGGGTGCGATTCGGATTGACGCCAGCCGTTGTCGGGTTGACCATCGTGTCGGCTGGTACGAGCGCACCCGAACTAGCCGTCGTTTTTCAAGCCGTGGCCGCCGATGACACCCAGCTCGCAGTCGGCTCGATTATCGGCTCGAACATTGCCAACGTCTTGTTAGTGCTGGGCTTGGTTGCAACCTTCGGTGCCATCACCGTGGCTAGCCGGGTTGTCCGAATCGACGTTCCGGTCATGGTTGGCGCCTCTCTGGCTTTCTGGGTACTTGCCTTCGATGGCAAGCTCGGTCGGCTTGACGGCATGATCATGGCGGCCGGGTTGGCCGTCTTCATGATTTGGCTGGCAAGAAACGGGCGGGCCGAAGACGTCGATCAGGGGGATGCGAACGTTCGGCCGACCGAAACCAAGCTACTGGTCGATCTCGGCTCTTTGCTCACCGGGATTGCGGCGCTGGCGGTTGCTGCTCGATACGTGGTGCGTGGCGCTGAGGGCATTGCTTTCGAACTGGGAGTGCCGGAACTCATCGTTGGGCTAACGATCGTGGCACTGGGCACCTCAGCACCAGAGATTATTACCACACTTATTGCCGCCCTAAGCGGGAACCGCGAGCTGGCGGTCGGAAACGCTGTTGGGTCAAACATCTTCAACATTCTGCTTGTTCTTGGCCTAGCTGGTTTACTGGCTCCGCAGGGCATCGACATTAGCCCAGAGGCCCTCAGGCTCGACATCCCGATTCTCGTTGCCGCCGCATTTGCGTGCCTTCCGTTCGTTATGTGGGATCACACACTTGATCGCTGGGAGGGGGTCGTCTTCGTCGGGTACTACGTTGCCTACTTGGCGTTTCTGGTGCTGGACGAGGCTGGACACGGTGCGGCCAACGCGCTCGTCGTTGCAGTTGCGGGGTTTGTGATCCCACTAACAGTGCTCACACTGGGTGTCGGCACCTTTCGGCAGTATCGACACCACAAGCAAAGTCGAACAAATTAAGGGGGCCCATATGGCATCAAAATCAGCAAATGGAAACACTCAACCTGAAACCGGTATTATTTCGAGCATGTTCAACGCTCCGGAACCAGAGGTTCCTCCGTGGACCTTCTTGACCAACCACGCCCACGTTCTAATTGCCATAAGTCGTAACTCGGATGCCCGGCAACGAGACATCGCATATGCGGTTGGCTTAACGGTCGGCGCAATTCAGCGGATCATTCGTGATCTGGAAGGAGGTGGCTATCTGGTTAGCGAGAGGATCGGTCGTCGAAATCACTATCGAGTGATTGGCGACAAGCCACTACGGCATCCGCTGGAAAGCACTCATACCGTTCATGATCTAATCGCCTCGGTTGCCGACGAATAGCGACTGAGCGGTCATTGGCACCAAGACGACGGCCAAACTGGCGTGAACTTGTTCGGGTCAACGCTGTTCTAGGTGTTTCGACGTCAAAACGCCATGCAGGAAGCGCTTGTTTGAGGTTGGGAGCCAGCCCAAATGGGGCATAGACTGGCGAGTCGGCACTATTTAGTGCAGTCATTTAACGCTTGCTACCAATGAATGGTTCTAGGTTCATGAAGACATACTCCCCAAAGGCATCTGAGATCCAGCGAGACTGGTTCGTTGTTGATGCCGAAGGCCTGACCCTAGGCCGCATGGCTACCGAGATTGCCCGGGTTCTCCGAGGCAAGCATAAGCCAACCTTTGCTCAACACATGGACACGGGTGATCACGTTATTGTGGTCAACGCCGACAAAATTGTCCTTACGTCCGATAAAGCATCGAAGAAGCTGGTGCACACTCACTCCGGTTACCCGGGCGGTCTTACCACCCGAACCTATGGCGAGCAGCTCGAACGGAAACCGGCAGACGCAGTCCGAAAGTCGATCACGGGTATGTTGCCAAAGAATCGATTGGGCCGACAGCAAGCAACAAAACTAAAGGTCTATGCCGGAGGAACCCATCCTCATTCGGCCCAAAATCCGAAGCCGCTTGAAATCGCTGGCGCTCGCCGAGAAAGCTGAGAGACACGATGTCTACCATTCAAACGACCGGTCGTCGTAAGCAAGCTATTGCTCGGGTTCGTTTAACCCCCGGCGAAGGCAAAATCACTGCAAACGGTCGGGAATTCGATGACTATTTCCCGTCAGCAGTTCACCGAACACTCATTACTGAGCCGCTTCGCATCACGTCAAACGAGGAAACCTACGACATCGCAGTCACCCTTTGTGGTGGAGGGCTGTCAGGCCAAGCTGGAGCGTTCCGATTGGGAATCACTCGAGCGCTTGTTGAGCTGAACGAAGAAGACCGATCAGCGGTAAAGGCTGCCGGCCTCCTAACTCGAGACCCTCGTAAGAAGGAATCGAAGAAGTACGGGCTCAAGAAGGCCCGTAAGGCTCCTCAGTACTCAAAGCGCTAGATTTCAGTACTCTCGATCTAGATTTCAGAACCCAGGCAGCGCTACTACTATTCGATGGTGCTTCGCTTTGGTACAGACGGTGTTCGGGGTAAAGCCCACGAGGAGCTCACTGTAACCATCGCGTATTGTCTTGGCCGCGCCGCAGTTGAGGTGCTTGGTCCCAACTTCGTGGTCGGCTCCGACACTCGCGAATCAGGGCCTGATTTAGCCAAAGCCCTGATTGCCGGGGTATCGATGGCAGGCGGAACGGCCCAGAACCTAGGGGTTGTTCCTACGCCAACTGTGGCGTGGGCGGCAGCTGATCGAAGTGCGGCCGCAGCCATGATCTCAGCCTCACATAATCCTTACTACGACAACGGCATCAAGTTGTTCGCACCAGGCGGGCTAAAACTGTCGGACGAGGTCGAGGCCGACATCGAACACCGATACCTGGCCTACCTTCAATCAACGACCGAATCAACGACCGAATCAACGACCGGCTCGCGCCTAGCGTCGGACTTCCCCAGCGGTGGAACCAGCGATCTTTCACCTAACGGGGTCGAAGGCTGGGTAGATCTTGTTGTGGCCTCGGTGGCCGCTGATGCGTTGGCCGGAATGTCGATCGTGATCGACTGCGCCCACGGAGCGGCATCGAAGCTGGGACCGGAACCGTTCCGCCGGCTTGGCGCCACCGTTACTGTAATCGGTGACAGTCCAAACGGAACCAACATCAACGATGGCGTCGGCTCAACGCATCCCGAATTGTTGATGGAACAAGTAGTTGCCACCGGCGCTGACGCTGGTCTTGCCTTCGATGGCGACGCCGATCGGCTGATAGCGGTTGATGAGTCCGGATCCATAGTGGATGGCGATCGAGTTCTTGGCTTGCTAGCGCTCGACTGGGCCGCTACCGGCCGATTGAAGCACAACACAGTTGTGGTCACAGTTATGTCGAATCTTGGCTTTCACCGAGCGATGGCGGCCGCCGATATCGATGTGGTTTCGACTGGGGTTGGAGATCGGTACGTCCTGGCTGCGCTCGATGAGCATGGATACTCCCTAGGGGGAGAACAGTCTGGGCACGTGATCTGTAGGGATCTGTCAACGACCGGCGATGGTGTTCTCACCGGCGTGCAACTGCTCGATGTGGTGGCTCGATCATCTACGTCGTTTGCCGAGATGGCGTCATCAGTAATGACGACTGTGCCCCAAATTCTTGAGAACGTTCGGTTACCCCGCCGTATGGATGACCCCGGGGCAGCCCTGGTTGACGACATAGCTGCAGCGAGCAGCCAGTTTGGCGACGATGGACGGATTCTTGTTCGGGCAAGCGGGACCGAGCCATTGCTGCGAATAATGGTTGAGCATCTGGATCCGGCCATAGCCCGATCGGTTTGCGATGATCTTGTCGCAAAGGCGCAACAAAAGCTGATTTGACACGCCGAGCCATTCCGAGCCGGCAAAAGTGTCCCTATCCAAGCGGCGAAACTCGAATGAGATTCGATGGATCCCGACCCTTTATGGTTACCAGCAGCATCGAGATCCGACTATCCGAACAACGTGTCCGGTTTCACCTAGACAAGCCTGGGCTAACCCGATATCTTCAATAATTGCGTCGAACCCGTGCTGACGGGCGGCGGCATAACTCATCAAAGGTGGGCTTCTGATGTGCAAAGAGTTCTGTGACAACCTGAGGTATTCGAGCTGCTGCGATCTTGGTCGTGGTGTCCAAACCCGAGTCTGGACCTCAGATAGTTTGGCCTATCGAGCGCTGCCCCGAAATGCGGTGACTCGACAATCATTCCGTCCTGATAGCCGTCCGTTCGCGGCTTGGCCACAGGCGGTAGCGGTGCAAACCCCAGTAGTAGTACCAGTTGCTCCGCCGGCTTTGGATCCGCTCGAGAATCTAGTAGTCAGCAGTGATCCCCAACCCTTGGGACAAGAAATTGAAACGATCACATTGTCCCCGGTCGGCCTGGTCGCACTCGATCAAGAAGTCACTGAGCACAAACGCACTGACGAGAGCACTGACGAGAGCACCGAAGAGAGCACTGACGGAGAAAGTAGCGAGAGGTCGTTGGTCGATCTTGATCTTGTCGACTTGGAGACCGAGCGTGTCGTTGATCATGGGCCAAACGAACAATCGGTCAACGCCGACACAGGAGTTGATGACGAAGCAAACATCAACACTCAATTGGACGAGTCGAAATCGACTCTGAGCTTCTTCGGTTTATTCGCACCTCGCGCTGTCTCTGAAGCCGAGTCGAACGACCTAGAGGGGAACGTACGGATCTTTGACTGAATGCTCATCAAATCGCTGATTTAAGATCTGGCGGCGCTCATCTGCTATCTCCCCTTGTCTTCAAAGACACAGTGGGTGAGCCCGCCGAGTTCTGATCCTGTCGACCCGAGACTGGTCGGCTGGACAAAAACTGGCGATTCTGTCGGCTGCTCCCTTCCCCCGAACGAGCCGGCAGAATCGCCACACTAGTATTCAGCTCGCATCTGCTCATGTCTAACCACCAAGACCTGCGGAATCGCTAAGACGGATTCAGCTGGTCGGACTGGGTTTCGGATACGTTTGGGCTGGTGAACAGATCCCAACAACGGTCGCCTGGACTGTGAACGCATGACCGCACCATCGAAGCGGGCTCGGACCCAAGCCTCCAATGTTGGTCAGTTCGCTCCCCAAGACTGGGGCTTGCTAGCGGCGATCAGTTCTATTTGGGGGTCTTCGTTTCTTCTCATCGCTTTTGCCCTAGACGGATTAACACCCGGCATGATCACGTTGGGCCGAGTTGGCTTAGGGGCACTAACGCTGGCGATACTGCGAACAACCAAACCTGAGTTCCGGCAATCGATTGACCGCTCAGATTGGTTCCGGCTGGTAACACTTTCGATCGTTTGGGTTGCATTGCCGTTCACCTTGTTTCCGCTGGCCCAAGAGCACATCAACTCTGCCCTAACCGGCCTTGTAAACGGCAGCGTTCCAATTTGGGCTGGTGTTATTTCCGTCTTCTTTGTTGGCCGACTCCCACGGGGGGCGCAACTGGCTGGCATCGCCATTGGCTTTCTGGGAATAGTGTGCATCAGCTTGCCAGCGTTGAGCGAAGGCTCGTCCGAGGCCCAAGGGGTGTTGATGGTGCTGGGCGCCACGCTCTGCTACGGCCTGGCCATGAACCTCGCCCCTCCGCTTCAGCAGAAGTACGGAGCGGTCACGCTCATGAGTAACGTACTTGCGCTAGCCACACTTTGGGTACTGCCTTTTGGATTGAAGGACTTCGGACAAAATGTTTGGAGCGCACAATCCGTCGTTAGCGTCACGATCTTAGGCGTTTTAGGTACCGGCCTTGCGTATTGGGCGATGGCAACCTTGGTTGGTCGGGTCGGTCCGATCAGAGCTTCGATGACGACGTACCTCATTCCGGTAGTGTCGTTAATCTTGGGTGCGATCGTACGGGGCGACCGGGTTGCCGTCATGGCTGTCGTTGGGGCTGGTTTCGTTATCGCCGGTGCCTTGTTGGGGGCTCGACGGGAACACTGACCGCATTTGGTCCGAATCGCAACTAAGGGTGAAGGTTGTGGTTGTCGCTTCGACGCGATTGTTGGACGGAGATATCTGGCCCAAAGCGGCACAAACCGACCAATTTGCCTGAGACCTAGAGGGTTTAGGTGAATCTGAATACCGACCAAAGCTTCCTGCTCAAGAGCAATACACTTAAAGAGAGTTTCGCCGAGGCCAGCAAGCAGTGCTGGTCCTTGTCTCACACCCCTAAGTAGATCGAGATCACTATGTGTGGAATTATTGCCATTGTTCGTCGCCGAACTGAGCGGCCAACGCCCGATACCAAAGTATTGGCTGAACAATTCGATGAAGCCATCAAAGACTTCCCCGAGCCACAATCGGCCTCTTTGGCCGCCGAGCTGACCCAAGTAGGCGCCACCTTAGGCGGAATCGACCAGAAGTTACGGGGCGAAGCCGGTTTGCGGGCTTTAGTGACCGAGTCCAGCTTCGTTCGCAAAGCCGTCGACTCTCTCGCTCAACTAAACGTGAAGCTTGATTCGGTTGAAACCTATCTTGAGGCGAAGGGTGATGAAGTCCCCGGGCTTGAACAGGTCAACGGCGCTCTTGTAATTCTCAAAGATAACTTGTGGGCGTTGGAACGGGATCGACTGCGGGCGGCGACCGAAGTCATCCAACTTGGAGGTTCAAGCCTGGTAGCGGATGGTTCTGAGCCTGGCGCTCGCCTTGCTGCCCTGTTCAGCATGCAACAGGCGCTTAGTAACCTCGATCGGCTTGAGGTCCGAGGTCGTGATAGCGCTGGTCTCCACGTCCTTATTCGAAACCATCAGCTCGATGTCGCTAGCGGACCTTTGGCCGCCGCTATTGCCGCTCGGTCTCAGGATCCACTTTTTCCTCATGGCTCGGTTCGGGTGGTCAACGGGAGCCTAGGATTCGTCTATAAGGCGGCAGCCGAAATCGGCGAGCTCGGTGACAACACAGCCACCATGCGAACCGCGATTGCCCAAGACGAAATTCTCCACAAAGCGTTAGCGGCCGACACAGCAGAAGCAACGATTTTGGCTCACACTCGCTGGGCTTCGGTCGGCATCATCAGCGAACCGAACGCTCATCCAGTGAACTCTGAAGAAGTTGAAGGCGTGGTTGGCCCTTACGTGACCGCAACGCTCAACGGAGATGTCGACAATTTTGCCGATCTGATTGCTCAAGACGGGTTATCAATCGCAAACGAGATTACCACTGACGCCAAAGTAATCCCCACGATGGTTAGTAGAGCGCTGGCGGCCGGTCACGATGTCGACGAGGCCGTTCGGAGCTCCGTCGCTCAGTTCGAAGGTTCTGTAGCCATTGGAATTAGCACGGCACAACACCCAGAGGACGTTCACCTCGCCCTCCGAGGAAGCGGGCAGGGAGTCTACGTCGGGCTAGCTGAGGACGCGTTTGTTGTTGCCTCGGAGCCATACGGGGTGGTTGAAGATTCTGACGTCTACTTTCGAATGGACGGCGAAACTCCGGCTGACCCTGAAAACCCGACAGCCAGCCAGGGGCAGATAATTCGATTGACCGGGGCGCTCGCCGGTGATGTCGGCGGGGTTTCTCGAATTGCCTACGATGGAACCCCGCTTCCCCTCGGTTCCGATGAGTGGAAGAAACCGTCGGTGACTACCCGAGATATCGATCGAGGTGAATCTCCTCACTTCCTACTCAAAGAAGTAAGTGAATCCCCAAGTTCGTTCCGTAAAACCTTGCGGGGGCGACTGGTTGAACAAGATGGTCGGCTAACAGTACATCTGCCCGAAGATTCAATCCCTGAAACGCTACGCAAGGCGCTCAGCGCGGGACATATCAAGCGAGTGCTCGTAATTGGTCAGGGAACGGCGGCCGTAGCTGGCGAAGCTATTGCCGGCGCTATCGGCTCAACCTTGCAAGGCTCGGCGGTTACTGTTGGCGCTGTTACCGCGACTGAACTCTCCGGGTTCAGGCTCGAAGACGACATGACTGAAACGCTAGTTGTTGCCGTTAGTCAGTCGGGAACAACCACCGATACCAACAGAACTGTTGATCTGATCCGTTCTCGGGGCGGGAAGGTCGTCGCCATTGTGAACCGCCGGGGGAGCGACCTGACCGACAAGTCCGACGGCGTGATATACACATCCGATGGTCGAGACGTCGAAATGAGTGTCGCATCGACTAAAGCGTTCTACTCTCAAATAGCCGCTGGGTTTCTGCTGGCTGATGCATTGGGTCAACTTCTTCCCGACGTTGAGATCGACCCTGACGAACGTCAAGCTCTGTTAGAAAGTCTCCGTGATCTGCCCCAATCGATGACGGCGACGGTGGCTAAGCGAACCGAAATTGGTGCCGCCGCTGCCCGTCACGCTCCGAGTCGACGATACTGGGCGTTGGTCGGCAACGGCCCTAACTTTGTCGCTGCTCGTGAGGTGCGAATCAAGCTCTCTGAGCTTTGCTACAAGTCGATCGCGTGCGACGTTACTGAAGACAAAAAGCACATTGACCTTTCTTCCGAGCCGTTGATCCTGGTTTGCGCCGCTGGCCTGGTCGGTTCCAACGCCGACGACGTAGCGAAAGAGGTGGCGATTTTCCGAGCCCACAAAGCGGCCCCGATTGTCATAGCAACTGAGGGAGAAAATCGGTTTGCGGCAGCCCTAGATGTGATCGCCGTACCCGATGTGCACGTTCGGCTCGCCTTCGTTCTTTCAACGATCGTTGGCCACCTCTTCGGCTACGAAGCCGCGCTCGCAATCGACGCATCGGCCCGCCCATTGCGAGAGGCGCGAGGCACGATCGAAACCTACGTTGGTTCAACCGACGAGGATTGGTTCAAACAGTTCGGGCGAGATCTTGAACCATTCGCCACACAGTATTTCGACTGGATGCGAGCTGGGTCGTACAACGGACACCTTGAGGCTTCTACCGCGGTCCGTCTGGCTGCGTTGCTCCGCTTCGGCACTGGCGCAGTTCCCATCGATACCTACCAGCGCGAGTTTGGCAAGGTAGGAACACCCGGCGTCGTCGTTGAGGACTTGGCTGCCGCTTTGACTGCCGGAATCGAAGAGTTGACCAGACCGGTCGATGCCATCAAACATCAGGCCAAGACGGTCACTGTCGGAATCAGCCGAACCGACGAGAGCTTGTTGCAGGCGAAGCTCATACAAGATGTTCTGGGAACCGGCTGCCCCCGAGACCGCCTCAGTTACCGATCGCTGCGAACTCTTGCTGCTATTACCCCGGCGGTCGAAGAAGTAGTCGGCTACACCCGCTATCGCCTCGAAGGGGACCCAGACGAAGGCGGTCAGCTTCATGTCGTTGATAAGGGTGGCGTAGCAACCGGTATCTCATCGAGAATAGAAAAGGATCCGACGCTACGGGGAACCAAGCACCGGGTAGCGGTGGAACGAGAGCCGTTTGTAACGGTCGGAACGGACGGCCGGTCGGTGTTGATAGTTCCTGAGGTTAAAGATTCTCAAACAACGGGACTGACTCTGTGTCATGTCCGGTTGAAGCCGGAGCTTGGAGTAACTGTTGCTCGATCTGTTCTGCAGGGCTACCGCAACCGATACCGCCAGCTCGTTGACGTGGTAACAGAACAAGAACCATCGTTTCGCGAGGATCTTTTGTCTGAGGTTTCCACTGTCGATCTCCTGACCGCCCCTATCTCTGATGTTGCCGCCCAGTGGACGCAAAGTTAGCGCCGAACACAACAGTGCTGGCCGATCAGTTGCTCGGCCGAGTAGTGGTTGCCGTTGGGACTGACCTCGTCGATATCGACCGGATCAGGCAGACCATCGAACGGCAGCCTCGGTTTATCGAGCGTGTGTTTACCGAAACCGAGCGAACGTATTGTCTGGCACGAAAAGATCCAGCGGAGCGATTTGCCGCCCGGTTCGCCGCCAAAGAAGCCGTTCTCAAAGCGCTCGGAGTAGGCCTTGGCGGTGCCGACTTTCACGACATTGAAGTGCAGAAGCTCGCTACCGGTGCACCACAGCTGGTCATCTCCGGCCGGGCCCAAGAGCTAGCCACGGCTGCCGGAATTGTCGGTTGGCTGATCACAATGTCGCACAGTGATGGGTTAGCTCATGTGCTCGTGGCTGGTCTGGGCGTCGGAGACCACGATACCGCCGCTGAGGGTTCCGATGGATGAGAGACCGGTTCGGGGCGCGCCAGGCCTCGACAGTAGGCCTGAAGCCTCTGGCGATCACAGGCCGCCGGTGGTTCGCATTGGCCATAGTGCCCGTCTAGATCAAGCGATGGCCGCTATCTGGGCATGGTTTGATGATTATGGCATCCTCAAAAGTCTGGCCGCTGACGCCGTCCTAGCCCGGGCCCGGCGAGGCGAGCTGATGTTAGGAACTCCACGGTTGTTGCAGCTACTGGTTGACGATGCTTTGTCGGTTACCGACGCAACGTTGGTCGCACGATCATTGGCCGAAGGTCCGTGGGAGCCAGCTCAGCGGGCTCAAATCGATGAGGTGCTCGACGCCTGGTGGTACGAATCGCTCAACCTCGACGTGGGTGAGCATCGGACTAACCAGCTAGGTCAACGATTCATCCCAGCGGTCGCCCTAGGAATCCTGGCGCAGTACTCAAACCACGTCGCTGGACCACACTCAACGCCGATGATTCGATGGCTCGACGTTTGGATGGCTGCTCTAGATGGCCCGGCGGCGATTCATTTAGCTACAGCGATTGTGGCGACCCCTGAAGAGCAACAGTGGGCTGTCGAAGCGTGGCATGGCCAAGCCGACGCCCGTCAGCAGTTTTTGGCCTGGGCCCGAAGTGAGCCAATCTTGAACGGTCTTACTTTGATTGGCGGAACCCACATTACCCTTCACGCGGTATCGGACCCGGAAGCGCCAGCACTCGGCGACGTTCTCGACGAACTTCTCTAGGCCGACCGGTATCGGCTGTCGACCACCATCGCCAAACGCTATTCGCGACAGGTTTCTAACTCGGGCTCTGGCCACGATCTTCAACCAGGATCTTCAACCAGCGAGCCGAGACATTCCGGCCGGGTATCAATTTACTTGACCCATGACCGATCTACCATTGGTCGAAGCGAGGGCCTTAGATGTTACCGGCGGAAGATCAATGGAGAAGCGATGAAGATCTTGCTGGTAGAGCCGTGGTTGACTGGATCACACCAAGCGTGGGCTGAGGGCTATGCAGCTCAAAGCCGCCACGACGTCGGAATTGTTGGTTTGCCCGGTGAACTCTGGCGTTGGCGGCTTCGAGGCGGGGCAGTGCCTTTGGCCGACCAAATCACGACCTGGATCGATATTCACGGACAACCTGATCTGCTACTAGTTTCTGGTCTGGTTGATGTGGCTGAGCTTCTGGGTTTAGCGAGACGAAACTTACCGCCGGACGCTGCCGTGGTGATTTACCAGCATGAGAGCCAGCTCGTGTATCCAGTAGCGGAGGGCAATTACGACACGGGCGCCGCTCTCCGAAATTGGGTGTCGTGGTGTGCGGCCGATCTTGTCTTGTTCAACAGCTATCACCATATGCGGTCGGTGAGCGAGGCTCTGCCTGGATTTATTGCTGCTCAACCCGATGACACTCACGAACCAATGATCGATCCAGTCATCGGAAAGTTTGAAGTCTTTCCGGTTGGCGTCGATCTTTCAGCTATCCCCGAAGTGCTGGCAGTACCGACCTTGAACGACCTGAACCATCCAAGTCGGGAGAACTTTGACACAGGCTCCAACAACAACAACGGCAACGAATCAACGAATGATCACGAGTCAGCCATAGCTGAGGCCGACTCTGCCCAAACAGCAACAGACGAATCAGCAACAGATCAATCAGGTCTGAATGGAAGTGGTCCAATTGACCGGCAGCGAGCTATTTCGCAGTCCGATCATCGGCCAGTTATTCTTTGGCCTCACCGATGGGAACGAGATAAGGATCCCGAAGCATTCCTTGGAGCCCTCCGAAAGCTCAAGGATGCTGGGTTGGACTTTGGCCTGGTTCTTGCTGGCCAAGATCCTCCAAGCGGCTCAGCGATCGCCGAAAACGAACGACAAGCAGTGGAGGCGGAGTTCGCCGACCACATTGTTGCCTCTGGTGATTTTGATCGAGCTGAGTATCTTAACTACCTAGCCGAGTGCGACATCGTTGTCAGTTGTGCCCGCCACGAGTTCTTCGGAATCGCGGTAGTTGAGGCAGTGGCTAGCGGTTGCGTACCGTTGTTGCCAAACAGCTTGAGCTATCCGGAGCTAATCCGGCCTCCGTGGCACTCCTCGGTGCTGTACGAACCCGGCACGTTTGGAACCCGACTGGTCGACGCCATAAAGCGGATTGATGACCTGAAGGCTGAGACTATTGGGCTGGCCCAGAGCATGCAGCGTTATTCGTGGGCAACGATGGCTGAGACCTATGACAACCGCCTTGATGCAGTCGTGGCTCGATTACAAGCAGCCGAACCGTCTGAGCACAAGCCGTTCTCACCGATGCCGCCGCCCCCTGAACCGTCAGACGGGAATGATTTGTCTTCGCTGCCGCCCCCTGAGGGAGAGTTGTTGTCGTCGATGCCTCCACCGCCAGAAGCGTTGCCGGGCGAGCGATACCAAGAATCGTCAGAAGCTGAATCGGTGCGTATTTTCTGATCCAGCTGTTAGGCAGAGCCAAGGAACGAGAAAAAGGGACCGCAGACGCTCGATGAACTAGAGTCGACGAGGTGCTGACAGATGTGAACGGTGTAGAGGTTGGTCACTGGACTGACCCCGTCGCCCAGACCGGGTGCACTGTAGTGGTGTTGCCCGAAGATTCGGTAGCGTCGGGTGAGATCCGTGGGGGAGCGCCAGCAACTAGAGAATTTTCGCTTCTCGATCCGTTGATGATGGTAAGCCACGTCAACGCGGTCGTTCTTTCCGGAGGTTCAGCATTTGGCTTGGCCGCCTGCGACGGCGTAGTTGGCGAACTAGAAAAACGTGGTAGAGGTTTTGTAACCTCTGCCGGCGTCGTGCCGATTGTCGTTGGCATGTCACTGTTCGATTTGGCTGTCGGCGATCCAACGGTACGCCCCGGAGCGAGGGAGGGGGGTGTTGCCATCAAAGCGGCAACGGCCGAGCCATACGAGGTCGGCCAGGTGGGAGCCGGAACCGGTGCGACCGTCGACAAGTGGGCGGGAGGGGAGCACTTGGCTGGAGGTTTGGGAACGGCTACCGAACGAAGCGGGGATTTAATAGTAAGCGCGTTGTTTGCTGTAAACGCTTTCGGTGCCATCGACAAAGGAAACCAGGGGTTTCCCGAAGAACTACCGCCGGAGACGGAGAGGGCAAATCCTTTCGGAACCAACACCACAATCGGTGTGATTGTTACCAATGCGAGAGTGGACAAACTCGGGTGTCACTGGCTGGCTCAAAGTGGACACGACGGGTTGGCTCGTTCGCTTCTGCCAGCGCACACCCAGTTCGATGGAGATGGTGTGGTAGCGGTTGCAACAGGTGACATCGAAGCCGACTTGCTCCGCGTTCGTGCTTTGGCCTGCTCGGCTGCCGCTAACGCCATTTCTTCGGTGGCTGGGTAGTGATCCTGCACCTACCTTCTTGCGCTGGCCCCAAAATCGACGGCGGTGTTGGCCCCGCAAACGACAATAGCAATGTGGGAGTCTGGCGAACCCGCCCAGCGGCCAGAAACAACAGCCGCAATTGGAACGGCGGCTGAAGGTTCGACAACGATTCGAAACCGTTCCCACAGCAAGTTTTGAGCATCGACAACCGCGTCGTCGGTAACCAATACGCTCTTGGCGTCGACTGTGTTGAGAATGTCAAACGGAATTTTGCCGATGCTGGTCGCTCCTAATGCATCGGCGGCAACGCCGCTTACCTCAACATCTACTGGATGGCCGGCGGCCTTAGCCTTAGCGAACGCCGTTGTCGTTTCCGTCTCGCAGGCCACGACGATCGGAGCTGATGAGGTTCCGGTGGCTGGGGTTGAAGAACCAAACCAACTGGCAACCCCAGCTATCAGTCCGCCGCCGCCGCAGGCAACCAGCACCGAGTTGATTGGCTTGTCGCTACCACACTGCTGGTCGAGTTCTAACCCGGTAGTCCCGGCGCCAGCAACAACCACTGGGTCGTTATAGGCATGAATTGCAGTAGCTCCAGTTTCAGCTTGGAATTGCTCGCAGTGCAACAACGATTCGCTGTACACCGAACCAACCTGATGAACGTCTGCTCCATAGGATCGAAGTCGGTCAACTTTTGCCGGCGACGAAATCGTGGGTACAAAGATGGTCGCCTTGTGACCGAGCTGTTGGGCGGCCCAAGCTACCGCGGCCCCATGATTTCCTCCCGATGCAGCCGTGACCCCAGCTGGACTGATGTCGTTGGCAACCATGAAGTTGGTAGCTCCACGAGCCTTGAACGTGCCGCTTTGCTGTAAGTACTCGAGTTTGAGTGTGATAGTTCCATCGACTCCAAATTCGGAACCGGGCACTGTCATGACTGGTGTTCGCCGGAGCAGCGGAGCGATTCGATTACTAGCTAATTCAATAGATTCACGACTAATCAGGCTCGGTTCCATCCCAGCGTTCTACCAGGTTTAGCTCATCGCTCCACAACGAAGCTGGCCGAGTTGTGGAAGGCGGGGTACTTGGGCCACCATATCGAGATATGACTATGAGCTTTGAGGACGCCTGTGCCGCTGTTTGCGGCCCCGGAACAATGTTTGAGTTAGAGGAAGCTGAGGTGCTTGGCGTACCAGGCAAGGTCTTCAAGGCCTGCCCGCCCAACGTTCAGGCCCTTTTCGCCTTGGCCGCCGCCCGAGAAGGCGACTTCATAATCTATGAAGATGAACGGTGGACAATGCCGGATGCCTTGGCGCAGGCAGCTCAAATCGGCGACGTTCTGGTTAACCGATACAACGTGAAGCCCGGTGACCGAGTTGCCATTGCGATGCGGAACTATCCGGAATGGATAACGTCGTTCGTTGCCATCGTGCAGATCGGCGCGGTAGCTGTGCCTCTGAACGCCTGGTGGAAGAGCGACGAAATGGCCTTTGCTCTAAACGACTCGGGCGCCTCCGTTGTAATAATCGACGAGGAGCGGCTTGAGCGTCTCCACCGAGCCGGTGACGAGGTGCAAATAACCCCGATCGTGGTCCGAGCTGAAGGTGAACCATCAGCCGATCGGCTTGAAGACGTGGTTGTCGCGGGTGCCTCGCTACCAGTAGTCGAAATCGGGCCCGACGACAACATGATGATCATGTACACCTCGGGAACCACCGGGTTTCCCAAGGGAGCGGTAAGCACTCATCGAGCGGTCCTGAGCGCCCTATTCTCGTTCGCGGCCAGAGCGGCAGTAGGTGCGTTAGTGGACGGGGTTGAGCCCGATCCCGACGAACAGAAAGCGTTCATTCTTTGTGTTCCGTTGTTCCACGTAACTGGCTTGGTCCCGGTAATGCTCGGCTCCTTCGTTGGCGGCGCCAACCTGGTAATGATGCACAAGTGGGATCCCGACCGTGCGTTGGAGTTGATTGAACGGGAACAAGTAACCAACTTCGTGGGCGTGCCAACAATGAGTTGGGATTTACTTGAGGCCAAAACCTTTGCCGAGCGAGACACCTCGTCGTTGCAGTCAGTTGGAGGCGGCGGCGCTCCAATGCCACCCGAGCTAGTGCAGCGGATTGAAGACAACTTCTCCCAAGGGCGTCCTGGACTTGGCTACGGGATGACCGAAACGAACGCCTACGGTCCGCAAAATTCGGGTGACGCCTATGTACAGAACCCAACGTCGACTGGTCGGACGATCCCTAGCATGGCCGTTCGTGTAACCGATCCTGATGGAACGGTGCTCGAGACCGGAGAGACCGGCGAGATCTGGTTCAAAGGCCCGATGCTGATTAAGGAATACTGGAACCGCCCAGAAGCAACGGCCGAGACCATCGTTGACGGCTGGCTCCGATCCGGCGACCTAGGTTCGATCGATAGCGAAGGCTACGTCTACGTTAGCGACCGGGCCAAAGACATGGTTCTGCGGGCCGGTGAGAACGTGTACTGCGCTGAAGTTGAGGCGGCTGTCTATGAGCACCCGGCGATTTATGAGGCAGCCGTCTACGGGATTCCTCACGAGCGTCTCGGTGAAGAAGTGGCTGCCCATATCATGGTCAAGCCCGACATGACGCTAACGGCCGAGGAGCTACAGGCTTTCTTGAGTAAACGGGTAGCGAACTTCAAGGTGCCATCCAAGATCACGTTTGTTACCGACCAGCTACCTCGCAATGCCGCAGGAAAAATATTGAAGCGAGATTTGCGGGAACAGTTCAGCGCTAGCTGAGTATGGTTTACGACACCTTCCTAGCTGACCGGATACGGGACGCCCTGCACGGCCATAACGTCAGAGAAGTAAAAATGTTCGGCGGGCTCTCGTTTCTGGTCAACAACAAAATTGCTGCCACCGCCAATCAGCACGGTGACTTGATGGTGCGTTGTAATCCGGAGATAGCCGGAGATCTTGTGCAACGAAAAGCAGCAAGGTGGGCCGGCATGAAGGGCCGAAAGATGTCGAAAGGCTGGATTCGGGTGAAGGCCGAAGGCTATGAGACCGACGAGGATTTCGACTTCTGGATTCAGGCTGCTTTAGACTACAACGCGCTGTCGGCCAACCACTGAGCTTTCTGAAGGTGGTTGGGATGGGCTGAGCACGGCGATGCCCGAAAGGTTTGACTAGAGACCGGCGTAGTAGTCGTAACCTCGTTCGTACCAAAAGTCGTCCGGTTGGGAATCGACGAACCGAATGGTTCCAATCCGTTTCAACTGCTTGGTGCCATACTTGAGCGGGGTAACTAATCGCAGTGGAGCGCCGTGGTCTTGATCCAGAGGTTCTTGTTGAAGCTCGAACGCTAACAGGGTTTGAGAATGCATCATCGAGTCCAGATCGAGGCCGACATAGAACTCTTCATCGGGAGTGGCTAAAGCTACGTGAGTAGCTGAGCCCATGGCGTCTTTGTATTGGGCGGCAAAGTCGGAGAACCGCACGCCGCCCCAGGTGACGATATGGCTCCAGCCTTCAACGCACTTATGCTCAACCGTCATCTCAACTTTGGGAAGCGACGTAAAGTCGGCGAGTTCGTGGGTGCCGAGCAAATCATCGTTGTTGAACACCTCAAGAGACCATTGATCCAGTTCTATCTCTTGGCGAATGCCGTGGCGGCCGTTGACCCGCATCATTGATGACGCTGATTGATCGAAGGTGGGAGCGAGCGCATCAGGTCGATAGAGAGAAGACCAAAGCTCTTCGTTAGCTTCGTGGGTTTGTCTCAGAACCTTCGGAATGTTGTTGTCGGGCTCCTGGCCCTGGATCCAACGCCACCCGAAAACCCCGGCGGCAACGCCTGCCGCTCCAGTCAGGACTGATCTGCGCGATCGTTTGCGGTGCTCGGCCTTCGTTATCGACGGAACGCTCGCTGCTTCGGCGGCGAACTGGGCTCTTCGCTCTGCATCACTCTTGCCCATTGCCTTACCCCTGTCCTTTATCGCTAGTCGTATTGGTCGAACCGGTTTTTATCCGAACTGGATCATCAAGTGATTCCAATTCGTATCCGGTGATCATGCTCCAAAAGTTTTTGAAGCCAGCCCGAGCCACTTGAAGAAGATGGATGGCAAAGAAAACGATGAAAGCGATCGTGGTGAAGAAGTGGATTGTTCGAGCCCACTCGTAGCCACCAAATACCGTTGTTAGCGGCGACAACTGCGTTGGTTTATAGATCGCGAGGCCGGTCAGCACCGCAATCGCTCCTAGGAAAATGATCAGCGAGTATGTAATCCGCTGAGCGGCATTATATTTACCCTGTGGTGGTAGCGGTTTGCCGCGGCGAAGCCCCAAGTCGGTCAGCATCACTTTGAACGAATCGCTCAACGCCCCTCGTTGAGGGACCATCTCCCGCCAAGCCCCGCTGAACAGTGTGTAAAGTCCATAGGCGATGCCGTTAATGGTAAAAAGCCAGCCGAAGGCAAAATGAAAGGCCATGCCCCTCGCTAGTCGGCGTTCAAGACCAAGTCGTTCGTTAAACCAATCAGGAAAAAATTCGAACAGCTCGTAGCCGCCAACGCCGGCAACGTAGGGGTCGCGGAGGTCAGCCCAGTAAATCCGGAGACCGCTCCAAATCATGATTGTGAGCAAAGGGAAGTTGATCCAGTGCATCCATCGGCTAGCTCGTCGGTGTTTTCGATAAGCCAGGGTGTCGACTCGGGGGGCGATGATTTCAGACACGCCAGAAGACGAACTCGATACTGACGAGCGAGCTGGCACGGTAAAGGTGTCTGTCGACGGAGGAGCGTTGTTCACAGCGATAGATAAATAGTAGGTCTTGGGGTGAGAACCGCAACACATTCGCGTTTCGACCGTAATTGTTGAACGTCAGGTACGGGAAAAAGCGGCTTGATAAGTCAGTCTTTTAGGCCCAGTTTCTCAAAGTTTAATTATCGCTAATCGGCAACTTGGGCAACCGTTCAACAGCGGTTCGTTGGATTGGCCCCTGCAATCGGGATCAGTTGTTAGCCTGGAGTCGTGAATGAAGTCGAGTTGATTGTGAGGTCAACAAGTCCGAGTCAAACCAGACACGCGGCCAGCATCCTGGCCGAAGTAGTCGAGCTCGGCGACCTCATTATTCTCAGTGGTGACCTAGGCGCCGGGAAGACATGTTTCACCCAAGGCATCGGCCAAGGGCTCGGTGTCGTCGATCAAATTACAAGTCCAACCTTCACCCTCGCTAGTCAGTACCAAGGCACCATCTTGCTCCACCATCTCGATGCCTACCGTCTCGACACCCTCGGTGAGGCGCTGGATCTAGACCTTCCCGAGCTGCTCGAAACCGGGGTCACCGTAATCGAATGGGGTGAGCTGTTAGCGCCCGTCTTGCCCAACGATCACGTTCTCATCGCCATTGAGTATGTGCCTCATACCCCGGAAGGCTCATCGGAGGTCGAGGCTTCTGAATGGCCAAGCGATGACCTTCGTACCCTCCGGATCACTTCAGCCGCGCCGCGATGGGTTGACCGACTTTTGATCGTGGCCGAAAAACTGGTCGAAGCCGGCCTCATAGCGGAGACAACTTCGAAAGAGGCATCAGAATGAGCGTAGGCAGCGACGATACAGAAACTCAGTCCGAATGGCCGCTCACGTTGGCGGTTAGCTCCTCAACTGGAGTGGTAAGCCTTGGACTGGGCCGAGTTGCGCCTACAGATAAGCGACTTAGCGAAGTTCGTGTTCTCGCAGTACAAGAACTTGCGACCGAACGGCGACATGCAGAAGAGCTAACACCGAGCTTGCAAACGTTGATGGCAGCAGCAGGCCATACGCTCGAAGATGTTCAAAAGCTCGTTGTTGATGTCGGCCCCGGGCGATTCACCGGACTGCGGGTTGGATTAGCTACCACAAAGGGTTTAGCTTTTGCCCTCCAGTTGCCGGTCGTCGGTCTGAGCAGTCTCGAAATTCTCGCTGGGACGTATCCCGAAGGATTGGTAACGGCAGTAATTGATGCCAGGAGAGAAGAAGTGTTCCAACAAGTGTTCGTTGATGGAGCGGCGATGAAACAAGCCGAGGTCGGTCCAGCATCTCAGTTAGCCACCGGGGCAATGGGTGTCGTTATTGGTGATGGCGCCGATCGATACCAAGGCGCTTACCAAGAGCAGGCAGAACTCACCATGGTCGGCGGGCGAAATCCGGATGCGGCCACAATGCTTTCGCTTAGCGGTCAGTTCAGAGGGGTCAGCGGGGCTGACGTTGAGCCGATCTACATTCGTAACCCCGATGTGAACCCAAACATCAAGACACGACCAACGGCAACCAAATCTGAAACCGCAACTGAGTCTCGGCAATGATGGATTTCCGGCAGTGATCAGATCATCGCTATGAGCCGCCGAATTTCAGCTGATCAGCTACTAATTCGACCACTACTCGAAAGCGACATCAGACAAGTTGCTGCGATTGAACAGGCGATTGCTCGTGACCCGTGGTCGGTTGAGTTGTTCGCTGGCGAGTTTGATGTGCCGATAAACAGCCGAATCTGGTTGGTGGCTGAAATGGCTAGCTTCGGTGAACCGGCCGACGGAGCGAACGCTGATGGAAAACCTGAACTGGGTGGTGAGTCATCGTCGTTCGTTGTCGGATTCGGTGGTGCAATGTTCGTGGCCGACGAAGTTCACATCATGAACGTCGGGGTGATGGAAGCGGTCCAAAGAAGGGGAGTAGCTCGTCGTATTCTGGCCGCGCTCCTGCTTGGATCGATCGATCGAGGCGCAACCAGCGCCACCCTAGAAGTTCGGATTTCGAACACAGCAGCCATTGCCCTCTATAGACAATTCGGTTTCGAGTCGGCCGGTGTTCGACCGGGCTACTACCAAGATGGTGAAGACGCAACGATCATGTGGGCCAACCGGATCTACCGATCGGACTACACCCAGATGCTTGAATCGCTCAAACGGTAGCTCTGTAGTTTGGGCGCCGTTGTTGCCAGTCTCGGGCCAGGAACGGGTCCAGAGGTTCATCTGACCCGCTATTTGTTCGCTCAGCTCGAGCTGTACAATTACTAGACATGCAGGGTGGGCACGAAGAACTGGGGCGAGCGGTCAATAACTGCCTGGAAGCGGGCGGGCGGCACTGCGACCACGTAGTAGATGCAATTAGCGAGCTCGACTTCACTAATCCAGATCGAGATGCCGCGCTCGATCGGCTGGCGGCCGCAGGAGCTGTGTCTCCCAATGCTTCGGAAACTCTCGTCCGGATCATCTATCGGGAGCGATTCGTCCGCGCTGAGATTCGAAAGGTTCTTATAGACGACGTCTCGGCCGCTGAAGAAGCACTTCAAGAAACCGCCTTGGCTATGGTCCGAGCTCTTCCGACTTTCCGGTCCGAATCAACGTTTCGAACGTGGGTCACCGCAATTGCTCGGAACAAATCCATCGCCGTGCTCCGCCGAACCACCCCTAGCGCCGAACTACTTGAATCCGATGGCGAGGTAGCTCGGTTCAGCTCGAAGCTGGCTAGTAGAGCTGACCTTGAACAGGCCATGTCGAATTTGCCTGACCACTTTCGACAAGCAGTGCAATTGCGCGATATTGAGCAACGGTCGTACGAAGAGATTGCCGCCATTTTGGGTATCGAACTCAACACCGTTCGGTCTCGCTTGGCCAGAGGCCGAGCAAAGCTAACGGCCATGTTTGCCGAAGAGCTGTCGGACGAAGAATTGCGCGATCAAAGATGAGCGTTGCCGAAGGAACGATGTTCGGGAACTACCGCATCGCACGACCGATTGGTACCGGCGGATTCTCAACCGTATATCTCGCTAACGACGACCGGCTCGATGCCGAAGTAGCGGTAAAGGTGCTCGCCGAAAATCGTGCTCTTGATGTCGACGCCCGGCGTCGGTTTATCGAAGAGGCGCAAAAGCTTCGAAAAGTCCAAAGCAACGCAGTTGTCACGGTCTATGACGTAGGTCAAACCAGCGGCAAACAGCCGTACATGGTGCTTGAATACGCTGATCGAGGCGATTTGGCCAATCGACAGCAAGCCCTCGGACGGCCGGTGCCGGCCGACGGTTGCGTGCAAGTGATCGAGTTTCTTCATCAGGCTCTTTCAGCTCTGCACGGGGTTGGGCTTGTCCATCGAGACGTGAAGCCCCACAACATTTTGATCCGTACCAGTCACGGGGCGCCGCGCGCTCATACCTCTCTGCTAGCCGGAAATGAGCGACTCTTACTTGGCGACTTGGGTTTCGTAAAAGATCTGACTATGGCATCGGGCCTAACCGTCGGCGGCGGAACGTGGGCCTACCAGGCGCCAGAGCAGCGACAGCGGATGGGCTCAGTGGACGCTCGGGCCGATATCTTCTCGGCATCGGCCGTTATCGCCTGGCTGCTCGTCGGCCAGCAACCGACCGAAGGCGAAGACTGGCACGGCTTGTTACACCATGCCGCCATCGCTCCAGCAGTTAAAGAACAGCTGCTAGTTGGGATGGCTGAATCCCCCAACGATCGTCACCCGACAATCGAATTGTGGCACGTCGGTTTGAATCGGGCTTTGCAACCGCCAACGCCGATACCGACAATTGATTCACCTGGCGGCGAGCCGACAGTAGTGCAACCGAGATCGAACACTACTGAAGTTATGGTTGGACAACTGGGAGGCCCGAATGGGCCAATCGAGACTGCCGCTGGTCAACATCTTGGCGCGGCTCAGCGTCCAGCGAGGAGATCGCTATGGCCAGCTGTTCTTGCCGCGATGGCCCTTCTAGGAGCTGGCGGATTCGCTGCCGGATGGATTGTAGGCAGCGATAACGAGCCAACGCAGGTGGTCGCTGAAGATGGTACTACCAACACGATTGCCGAGATCGAAGGTCGAACCATAACGATCTCAGGCCCGACGGAAGTGCCGGTTGGAACCTCAACCACCTTTGTGGCCACGGTTCCGGCCGATGTGACAGGATCATGGGTCTATCCGGATGGCTCTCTGGCCGACATTGGCGAGGGAGTGACCTTCACCGCTAACAGCTCGGGCGTATTCTCAGTGGCGCTAGTGGTAGTAGTCCCAGGGGCCGAGCCAGAGTTGATTATTCACGAGGTGAAAGCAGCCGAATAAGTTTTTTGATTGGAGCGGGAACTTTTGGGGTCGACAGCGCGACAAACCCCATCAAATCAAACGCGGGAGCGACAATGAACGGAAAAGCGGGTATGAAAAGCAAAGCTAGAACGAGCGCAATCGGGACACGTTACGGAGTTGCCTTGGTGGCAGCCGCTCTGTTGTTGGCTTCATGCGGTGGGGCGCAGCAAGCAGAAGTGACGGCGGAGCCAGCCAGTCAAGCAGACGTCGATGCTTTCGACTCGGCTGAGCCAAACGACGATGCACAATCACTGGAACAATCTGGTGTTGATGCCGAGTTAGCAGATGACGGCGACGAACCGACCCAAGAACAAATAGCCAGTGGCGGCAGCCTTGGGGAAGATATCCAGATGCGACGATACACAGTTCCGTTTGTGCCCCCGATTGCCCTACCGGATGTATCGGTGCTGAGCGAAACTGGCTCGATCGTCGAAGCATCAGTTGGCGGTCTTGCCGCATCGAACTCCGGCCTCGACGTTGTCAGCGCCGAGTGTTTGGCCGAAGGGGGCGATCTCGTCTACAACGGATCTGATGAGTCGGGTAGCATTTTCGATCTTGAAGCTGATGGTACCGGAACCTACGATTCGTTCGGTGGCGACGACGGCCTCGTCGATCTAACTATCGAACCCGATGGGTCTGGCTCCTACAAATTGGTAGGCGGCGATGATGGAAACATCTCGATTCAAGTCGAGGCTGATGGATCGGGAAGTTACGAACACATAGGCGGAAGCGATGGGGTCACTGACATCGTCGTCAACGCCGACGGCAGCGGTAAGTACAAACAGGTCGGTGGGCTGGGCGTCGTCGAAGTAACGCTGAACGCTGACGGCTCTGGTCAGTACAAACAAACCGGTGGTAACAATCTCACCGACGACGTGGCTGGTGTTATCAACCTCGATGTCAACGCTGATGGCAGCGGTCTCTATAAGAAGATCGGTGGTATCGAAGGAGTCCTTGAAATCGAGAAGCGTTCTGACGGGTCGCTTCGATTTAAAGAGACCGGCGGATTATATGGCGTCATCGAAATTGAAATTCGCCCTGATGGATCTGGACGCTTCGAACAGGTCGGTGGCCCAGATGGAAATATCGAGTTTACGGTTGATGAAAACGGCAACGGAACCTACGAACAAATCGGAGGCCTGTCGGGCATCGTCAAGACAACGTTCGAGACCGAAATCGGTATTCTGGATCCGGCATTGCTGGTAGTCGGTCCGGAACCGACCTTTGCTGTCGCTGACCAGTTTCCGTCGTTAGCGAAGCTGGCGCCGCTTAGTCCGCCGTGTGCGACAGTTATTCGTCTGGACGCCAACGTGCTGTTCGACTTTGATTCGGATCAGCTGCGACCGGAGGCCGCTCCAGTAGTCGACCAAGTTGCCGCCGCTCTAGTTTCCAGTGGGGAATCGCTTGAAGTGCATGGCCACACCGACTCAAAAGGCGACGACGCCTACAATTTAGATCTCTCGCAACGGCGAGCGGCGGCGTTTGCATCGGCGTTGGTATCCAAAGGGGTCTCTACCGACATTGAGACTACGGGGTACGGCGAGAGTCGACCGGTAGCGCCTAACGAAACAGCGGACGGATCTGACGATCCAGCAGGTCGTCAACTAAACCGGCGAATTGAGATCGTGATTCCTGAATAGCGGTCGCGACCACACGGCGATTGAATTTTTCAAGGGGAGGTTCGGCCGGTTGGCCTTGCCTCCCCTTGTCGTAAGGCCCGGCGCCAACACCGACGATCTCGATCATGCGTGGTCGGTAACATCGCAGTAGGCTCGAAATATGGAACCGCCGCTTGGGACCGAGTTTGAATCCGACTCAGTGGCAACCGTCGGTCACGTCAACAAAAAGGGTGGACCTCGTCTTGGGGTTTTAGCTGGCTCGGCGGGTTTGGCCATTGTGGTTGGGTTGGTGGCGTTCGGAGGCTGGTTTGGCGGGGGCTCCGAACAAGATGCTGCTACCGCAACCGAAATAACCCGGCCAGGGGCCACGGCCGACGAAACGCAACTCGATGGCGCTGATGCTGAGAGTGTCGACAGTTCTAGCTTAAGAACTAATGATGGTCGCACGGCGACGACCGAAGTGGGCCATTCAAGTGGGCATAGTGTCCGACAACCGTTGTTGAGCGTCCCGGTCACGATACGTCCGCAATTGCCGAGCGACGTTGAACTCGGTCTTCTGTTTTTGAGCGATAGTGTTCGTTCGTCCACGTTCCTACCGTTGAACGACCGAGAACCTCAAGACATTGCCGCTAACGGCAAATACCTGGCCGGGGCAGGGTCGAAGGTGGCACTTACAGGGTCGAACGGCATTGGCAAGGTTTTGTTCTCGTTGGATCTTGCCGCCGATCCGGTCGAGCAGGATCAACTCGTTGTTCGCAACGAATTTTCTTTCGATTCAGTTGATATCGAGAACGGCTATGCCAGCTTCATGGATCGAACCGCTTGGAATCAAGTCAACTACGACCTGAGTAACGGACGAGAGCTAAGTCGGTCGCCGGTTCCGGCTGGGCTTAGCTATCAGGTCGCGATCGGTCCTGGAAGCGAACTTCGAAACGGTGAGCAAGGTGGCGTGTATTGGCGTCGACCTACTGGAATGTTCTCAAAGTTCCATGAAGGCGCCGTAGTGGTAAGCGATCAAAACACTCTGCTAATTAGAACATGCGATGAATCTGTTGCCTGCACTGACGATTGGTATGATCGGCGGACATTTCAACCGTTGCAATATCCGCCATTGGTTGATGAAGAGTTGCTCCGATTAACTGGAGAGCGGTGGGCGGTCGCTCCCACTAGCGTTCGTGACATCACCACCGGCAAGAATCTCAACGTCACCTCGGAACTCGCCCCAAGTGCCGGTGCTAGTCCTGATGGGCGCTGGGTCGCCGTGTTCGACAGCGCCGACAAAGATGTGGTCAAACTGTTCGACACCGCACCCTACGATCAGTACGTCGGACTCGGCCCCGAGCCGAGTCAACTAGAACCGGTTGTCTACACAGTTAACTTGGGCGCCAACTACTGGTCTGACCGCATCGCAGTGGTAGATCTGGCTGGGTGAGTCTAGGCGAGTAGCCGCTAAGCCCGTTGGTGCTAGACCAATATCGGGCCCAGGCATTCAGGGCGAGTCGGTTTTAGTTTGGTGAACTTACACTGGCAAGGTGCCAGAATCCAAGGTCTTCATGGCCATCGAAACGAGCTGCGACGAAACCTCTGTCGCCATAGTTCGAGGAGCCCCATTCGGAACCAACGGTTCAACCGGAACCGAAGTGCTGTCCAACGTGGTGTCTAGCCAAATCGACCTGCACGCCGGGTTCGGCGGTGTCGTGCCCGAAGTAGCCAGCCGTGCTCATCTTGAAGTTCTTGAATCAGTCATCGCCAGCGCAATAGACAAGGCTGGCGTCAAAAGCGAAGACATCGATGGTGTCGCCGCTACCCACGGGCCCGGCCTAATCGGCGCCCTGTTAATTGGCGTTAGCGCCGCTAAGGCCATGGCTTTGGCCTGGGATGTGCCATACGTTGGCGTCAATCACATGGAAGGGCACCTTTTCGCCACATTTCTAGAGAAGCCCGATGTGGCGCTGCCGGTCGTCGTTCTGCTGGTCTCAGGTGGGCACACCATGATCGTGGAAGTACGCAGGCCGGGAACGTACCGCTATCTCGGCTCCACTATCGATGACGCAGCCGGAGAAGCCTTTGACAAAGTGGCCCGCTACCTTGGCCTTGGCTACCCGGGTGGACCAATCATCGACAAACTAGCGAACCAAGGGAACAGGAACGCCATCAAGTTTCCTCGCGCTCTTCAAGGGCGAGAGGAGAACAACACCAAAGGAGGACGTTTTGACTTCTCCTTTAGTGGAGTGAAAACCGCGGTAGTGAACTACGTCCGCCGTCACCCTGACGTGAGCAACGAAGATGTGGCCGCCAGCTTTCAAGAAGCAGTAGTAGACGTGTTGGTAGAAAAAACAATCGCGGCCGCCATCAAAGTGGGTGCGGCCACGGTCTGCATCGGGGGAGGGGTAGCGGCAAACTCTCGATTGCGGGAACGCATCAGCGATGCCGCCGCTGATGCTGGGCTTGAGTGCCTAATCCCGTCGACCGAATATTGCACCGACAACGCAGCCATGATCGCAGCAGCGGGGTTGTGGCGGCTCGAACACGATGGCCCCAGTGCGATGGACGCTGGCGCTGAACCATCACTGAAGCTACCGACGTTTGGCTAACCACTCACTGGTTGAGGTAAGCGCCCATTAGTTATTGAACCGCTTGGCTGAGCGAGCTTTGGCCTTAGCCGCTTCTGCTTCTCGATTTTTGGGCGGCGATGCTGCGGTTAAGTGGTTCAGTAGATGCTGAGTGGCTTCAGCTACCGCTTCCACCGCAGCGTCGAACGCATCAGTATTGGCTTTCGATGGTTGTCGGGAGCCGCTCACCTTTCGAACGTATTGCAGGGCGGCCGCTTCAATTTCGTCGGTGGTCGCTGGCGGTTCGTAATTGTGAAGAGTACGGATGTTTCTGCACATCTTCCAATAGTAGGCGCTGTTTGTTCTAACTGAGGGCCGTAACCAGCTGTTGTAGATCGACTAAGCGAGAGTGCTCATAGTGGGCGTGGTGTTCGAACGGGTCGAGCTGCGCCACTTGCATGCCAGCGTTGAGCGCTCCAACGACATCAGCATGAACGGTGTCCCCGATATAGAGAACCTTGGCTGGATCAAGCCCGAGTGCAGTTAGAGCTGGTTGAAAGATGGCCGGGTCAGGTTTAGAAACTCCTTCTAGGGTGCTATCGACGATGGCCGCTACCTCCGGCAGATCGCCGACTCCGACTTGGCAAACCCCAAAATCGCTCATTTGCTCGGGGGCGCTTCCATCGTTGTTGCTGACGACCGCCAACGGGATTCCAGTTTTGGCCAGTTGATGAAACGATGCGACGTTTTTTTCGTGAACCCAATCCCAACGAGTTCGCATCGCCACCCGCAGTTGGTGCCGGCTGTGTTCTGGAACCTGAAGAACTTGGGCGTACGCCTGATCGTAGACGGCCCAGAAATCTGGATTGGACTCTTCGGTCGGCCGCTTAGCGTCGCTCAACGCACATACTCCAGCGTGATGGGCGATCCGGTAGCTGACAACGTCATCAGGCAGCGGTAATCCGAGCTCGGTAAGTTTTGCCTGTACCGGCTGGTATCGCGGGTAGGTAAACACGCCGCCAATATCGAAAACTACCGCCTCCGTAGTTGAAGGATCGAAGGTCGGACCAGAAATTTGGATCGTCATGACGTGAGTATCGCACATGATTGATGTCAATCACGGAGGTGGAAACCGGTAGACTCAGACGAAGCTATGTCTGATTGGAACACCAGCGGCCCGGCAGGCTCAGCTGCGGGCCCGCCATCGTTGAGCGACAGCCCAGAGGCTTCATTCAGCAACGAACCGATCGATCCGATCAACCTTCCAAACCTGGCTGACCAGACGTTCGAAAACGTTCACCCCAATCACCTCAAGGTCCGTTGGATTGGCGACTTCATTTTTGCCGCCATCGTGGTTCTTGTCGCCAGCTCGATTTTGACCATGACCGACGCCCCTCGGTGGATTCCGGTCGCTGCGGCCGGGGTGTTGTTGGTGCTGACGGCGTTAGCCGCGCTAATTCAAAAATTCGAGGTCGACAAGCTCGGCTACCTGGTTCGAGAGCGCGACTTTTCGTACCGGCAGGGAGTGATCTTTACCAGTGTGAACACCATGCCGTACGCCAGAGTTCAGCACGTTTCGATCGACCGAGGACCAGTTGAACGGATGTTTGGCCTGGCCACGCTCACCATGAAGTCAGCTGGCGGTGATGTCGTGGTTGGAGGGTTGCCGCCCGATGTTGCCGATCGGCTAAAGGCTCTGGTGGTCGACCGATCGGGCGCTTCGGCCGACAACGAGATGGCGTTCGGCGACGGATCGTCCGGCCCGGCCGATGAACTGCCCAACGCCGAAGGAGTAGGCGGCAACGCGTCGTGGCCTGCGCCTCTTGATGCCAAGCCGGTAGTAATGCCACCACCCCCAGCCCGACCTGATGGCACCTGATACAACTGCCGATCGGCAGATTCTGTCAGAGCCATCGCGTCAATCGCCACTGGCGCTGGTATTCATCGCTTGGCGATTTTTCCGACAGTTTCAGACAATCGGAATTGGAGCGGTCGTTCTCCTATTCACCGGACGGTTGTCCGGCCCACTACTGGCGGCTGCTATCGCCTTAGCCGGGATTGCCCTGGTTTTCAGTGTTTTGGCCTGGTGGCGTTACGTGTTCCAAGTGGAAGGCGACGAGCTGGTCGTTTCCAAAGGTCTCCTTGCCGTGGAGCGGCTCAGCATCCCACTAAATCGAGTTCAAAGCGCGTCGATCGAGCAGAAGTTTCTGCACCGTCCGGTCGGACTGGTAAGCGTTGCCATCGATACTGCTGGATCGTCCGATGCGGAGTTTGAAATCGATGCAATTCCTCGAGCAAAAGCAGAAGCACTGCAGCGGCTGGTTTCAATTAGTTCCCAAGCAAGTTCGACGGCTCGGAGTGATGGGGGCGCCGATGGAGCCGCAACGGGTGGTTCAGTTAGCGGTCCGGCTGATTCCCCCCATACCGGCTCCGCAGCTGAGGAAGTTGTGCTTCAGCGAACGTGGAAAGATCTAGTCCGGATCGGGCTGGCCCGATGGCCTTGGGCCGGGTTTATTGCTTTCGTGCCGTTAGTTACCGTGGCCGACGATTTGTTCGACTTTGTCGAGGTTGACTTTGATGAACAGAACTTGCCGGTAGAGCCTCGCCTCGAACCGGGATTCTTCCTACAAGTAGCGGCTGCTCTCCTAGCGGTTACCGCGTTGGGTGCAGCGCTACAGGTCGGTCGTCAATTTCTGTCCAACTGGAATCTAACGCTGTCGCTGACCGGCAACGGTCTGCGGCGAACGGCCGGACTTTTCAACAAAACCAGTAGAGCCAGCAGTCTTACCAGAATCCAGTCTTTGAAGATTCACCAATCGGTGCTGCATCGGCTATTTGGGATCCGCAAGGTCCAGCTTTCAACGATTGGTGACGGTGATCTGCAAATTCCTGGTTCTCGCGGTGAAGAGATCACACGCCTTCGCCAGCTCGCCTTCAGCTCGTCAAAGGAACCAGCGCTGGATCGGCCAGTTTCTGCCATAATGATCCTCAGAGAAGTGCGACTTGTTTCTCTGTTGGTACTCGGTGGTTTAGTTGGCCTGGTAGTTGCTGACGCTCCACGGTGGTGGTGGTTCATCGTGTTGGTCATACCAATCCAAACGGCAGCGTCGTACCGAAAGTGGAGAAAACGCCGATGGAGTTACTCGCCGGGAAGAATGGCAGAGTTTCAGAGTTTTCTAAACGTCGACAGCACCGAAATTCAGCCGTTCAAGGCCCAGACGGTATCGATTGAGCAGAGTATCTTTGAGCGTCGTCGCGGCTTAGCCACGATTACGGTAAGGCTAGCCGAGGGGCGTTTGTCGATTCCGCTCATTGATGAGCGAGAAGCCTGTCGGATCCGAGACTCGATCCTGTATCAGGCTGAAACAGACCCTCGGGCATGGATGTAGCTGCATCAACCCCCATTTTGGTCGAAAATTCTGATCAATCGGGTTGGCGGATTCACTCTCCGGCCATAGCATTAGCACTCGTCCAATGAGAGTGCTAACGCCCAAACGGAGCAAATTTGCATGAACCTTCAACCACTTGATGACCGAATTGTGGTCAAACCAGATGACGCCGAAGCCACCACGGCAAGCGGCCTAGTTATCCCCGATACAGCCAAGGAAAAGCCTCAACAGGGCCAGGTTGTCGCAGTCGGAACCGGTCGCCGGTCCGAATCAGGCGACCTTATTCCTATGGATGTCAGCAGCGGTGACACCGTTGTTTACTCCAAGTATGGGGGCACCGAAATCACCATCGAGGGTGACGATCTTCTGATCTTGTCAGCTCGTGACGTTCTAGCGATTGTGAAGTGATCGAAGATGCCTAAAGAAATCAAATTCGACGAAGACGCGCGACGCTCGCTTGAAGCTGGCGTCAACAAATTGGCTGACGCAGTCAAAGTTACGCTTGGACCAAAAGGTCGCAACGTAGTTCTGGACAAGAAGTTCGGTGCGCCGACCATCACCAACGACGGCGTATCTATCGCTCGTGAGATCGAGCTTGAAGATGCGTTCGAAAACATGGGTGCTCAGCTCGTCAAAGAGGTAGCAACCAAGACCAACGACGTCGCTGGCGATGGAACAACCACCGCTACCGTTTTGGCTCAGGCTCTCATCCGAGAAGGCCTTCGCAACGTCGCTGCTGGTGCTAACCCAATGGGCCTCAAGCGAGGCATCGAAACCGCAGTAGAAGTAGCGGTCAACGAAATCGCTAAGCAAGCCAAAGAAATCGACAGCAAAGAAGAAATCGCTCAGGTGGCAGCTATTTCTGCCGCCGACGAAAATGTTGGCCAGGTTCTGGCCGAAGCGATCGACAAGGTCGGCAAAGACGGCGTTGTTACCGTTGAAGAGTCGAACACCTTTGGTATCGACCTCGAATTCACCGAAGGCATGCAGTTCGATAAGGGCTACATCTCTCCGTACTTCGTGACCGACGCTGAGCGGCAAGAAGCGATTATCGAAGACCCATACATTCTGTTGAACCAGGGCAAGATTTCTTCAGTCCAGGACATGCTTCCTGTTCTCGAAAAGGTCATGCAGTCTGGCAAGCAGCTAGTCATTATCGCTGAAGACATCGATGGCGAAGCGCTGGCCACTCTGGTTGTCAACAAGATCCGAGGCACCTTTGCTTCTGCCGCCGTTAAAGCTCCTGGCTTTGGCGAGCGACGCAAGTCAATGTTGCAAGACATGGCGATCCTCACCGGTGGCCAGGTCATCTCTGAAGAGGTTGGCCTCAAGCTCGATGCGGTAACGCTCGATATGCTCGGAACCGCTCGCAAAGTAATCATCACCAAGGACAACACCACCATCGTAGAGGGCTCTGGAGAGCGCTCTGATGTTGAAGGTCGTGTTAGCCAAATCAAGGCTGAGATCGATAACACTGACTCAGACTGGGACCGTGAGAAACTTCAGGAACGGCTAGCCAAACTAGCGGGCGGCGTTGCCGTTGTGCAGGTTGGTGCTGCTACTGAAGTAGAGCTCAAAGAGAAGAAGCACCGCATTGAAGACGCCTTGTCGGCAACGCGTGCTGCGCTTGAAGAGGGCGTAGTCGCTGGTGGCGGAACCGCACTATTGCGAGCCCGTCCAGCTGTTACCGCTTCGCTTTCGAACCTCACCGGTGACGAAGAGACTGGTGCTCGATCAGTTGCTCGTGCTCTCGAAGCTCCGGCTCGGCTTATCGCCGACAATGCTGGTCTCGAAGGTGCTATCTGGGTTCAGAAGGTCGAAGAAGCTACTGGCAACATCGGCCTCAACGCCGCAACTGGTGAGCTCACCGACCTTATGGTTGCTGGTGTAACCGATCCAGCCAAGGTGACACGAGCTGCGCTTCAAAACGCAGCGTCGATCGCGTCTCTGGTGTTGACCACTGAATCACTTGTTGCCGATAAGCCTGAAGCTGAGGCTCCTGCTATGCCTGATATGGGCGGCATGGGTGGCATGGGTGGCATGATGTAATTCTCGCTGAATCACGGGGCGGCTGATTGTGCTCCGTAGTTTGGCAAAGAGAACTTGAAAGGGGCCGGAGCTTAACTGCTCCGGCCCCTTTTAGTTTTGGGCTTCGGCAATCGGAGCGGACCGCGATACCTACGCCCACGTAGGGCCTTCGCCCCATTGGGTCTAGACACTTGGTCCTACAGCGACCCAGGGCTCATGACCCTGTTGATCCTCTTTTCATGGGTCATCGGAGCGACTTTGCTTTAGAGAATTTTTCTCATCGACGAAGATCGTCTTGTCGCCCAACCTAAGGAACTGATCAATGTCAAAGAATGCCGCCAAGCCCAGCGCCGAAGATCTGAACTCGTTGCCTTGCGACGACCTCGCATCTGCGACGGAGAGCAGTCGACAACGTGGCGGCAAGACCAAAAAAATCGGTGCTCTGGGAATCGCCACGCTCGGCGTGTTGTCGCTGGCAACGCCGGCAAGCGCTACTGAGGGCGAGACAACGGGAACCTGTACGACTACTCCAGGCATCGAAGGTGTCAGTACTCAACTAAAAACAGCGCAGGCCGCATTGGCGGAATCCGAAGCTGCGTATGAGCAGGCGGTGGCGGATGAGACTGCTACCTCCGCTAACCTTCAGGCGTCGAAAACCAAAGTCGCAGACGCAGAGGTCTTGCTGGCGGTAGCAGAACGAGACGCCGTTAGTTCTACCGCAGCGGTTGTGGATCTGCAGGCAAGTGAACGAGATGCGTTGACAGAATCCGAAGCGGCAACGGTTGCCGTTGCCGCTGCTGAGAAAGCCCAGGTAACAACGTCGGCGGCTGTCAAGGATGCCACCGTCGCCGTAGAGTCGGCCAAAACAAAAATGGCAACGGCCGAAAAAGCGGTTATCAAAGCAGAGGTGCTGGTCGCTGATACCACCACCAGCGTTGTCACCGCCGAGCAAGTGCGTGACTCGATTACGTCAAGCAAAATCTTGGTTGCTATGGCCGCAGCGGAGAAAGCGGTGGTCGTCGCCAATCTCGACTTGGAAGCAGCGACCATTGAAGCAGAGGGAACGAGACTTCAACGTGATCTCGCTGATGCTGAGTTGTTGGCAGCAACCAATGATCTCTTGACCGCAGAGTCTTCGAAGTCGCTATCGCTGTGGACGGCGGCTCAAGCCAAGGTCGCTAAGGCCCAGTCGGCATTAGATGCCGCAACTGCGGCTGACGATAAGCCCGCAATCGCTGATGCTACAGCTGCACTTGATTCTGCCAATTCGGACTTGGCTGAGGTTGAAGCGAATCCAACGGTAGTAGCAGCCCGAGCCGAGCGAGCTGCAGCCGAAGCTGGCTATGCGGCGGCCTTCGAAACTCAAGCTGAGGCTCAGGCGAGTGCTAACGATGCGGCTAGAGCTGTAAAGCTGGCGGCTGGTGTTGCTGAAAAAGCGAAAGCTTCGCTCAGCACGGCTACCGCATCGGCAGAAAAGAGCGGCGACCTGGCCGCTTTAGCCGACAGCGAAAAAGCACTCGCCCTCGCTACTGCAGCGGCTGCCGAAGCCTTGGCCGTGAAGGCGTCGGCTGATGGTTCGTACGCTGCTGTAGACAAGGCTCTAGTGGCTGCCGAGGCGGTGGCATCAAAAGCCTCGGTGTCTCTGCAAACAGCTACGACCGACCTGTTAGCAGCAAAAACGACGCTGAAGGCCGCTAGCGCCTCTGTTACCTCGATACGATCTAGCCTGGCCGCGGCCGAAGCTAGCGTGAAGACGGCGGCGGCCAACATTGCTTCGGCAACAACGGCGGTAAGGTCGGCCAACGTCGAGTTAACGAAAGCCCAAACGCTGGCCACAGCGGCTACGAAGGCGGCGACCACTGCGGCCACAACGCTGGCTGCCGCGAAAGCGAAAGTCACAAGCCTAGGTGGAACCTTGGCTACCACGACCAAGACTGTCGCCAGAGCTCAGGTTATGGGTGAAACGCTCATCTCGTTGGACAGCACCATTGCGGTCGACAAAGATGGCACTGGTGAGATCATCCTGGTGGGGTCTTCAGACGGCTACGCCAACAACGTCAGCTACAAGGTAGACGAAGCCCATGGCTCCCTAACGTTTGTCAAGACTGACGACGGAGGATGCAAGCTGGTCTTCACCCCCTGTGAAGGCTGGGAGGGCACCACTGAAGTCGAGATCACCCTTGTTACCGAGAATGGCACCACTACTGGAACGACTAGCTTTGTGGTCGGCGACGGCGAAAATGATGCTGACGCCCTGGGCGATGCGCCAGCAGAGTTAGCGTTCACGGGAATGTCAAGCTATCCGGTCGGCGCAATGGGACTAGCCCTCGTCGTCGGTGGAATCGTGACTGTAGTACTCCCACGGCGTCGTTTAATCGATTAGACACGCCCGTTCAACTAGGGCAGGCAGCGACTTGCTCAACTACTTGACTGCGAATGAGTCGAGGCGTTCTGGCCAGCGGTTGGCCGGCACGCCTCGACCTTGCGCTTTTTCGGCGAGATTTGTAACTAGGCGTCGATCGAGTTTTTGGTAAGCCATTTGACCCTGAGGGGCAACGATTTGAGTCGCCAGGCCTACGTCAAACAAGGCTGATGGCCCTCAAGCCCGCAGGTTTATAGGTCATCGGAACGACTTTGCTTTAGAGAAATTATCTCAGCGACGAAGATCGATTAGCTAACCGAAACAAAAGGAGCCGATCGAATGTCGGAGAATGCCACCAAGCCGAATGCAGAAGACCTGAGCGGAAAGCCTCACAGTACTCTGCCAGCTGCGCCGGAACACCGTCGAGCACTTGGGGGAACACGCAAGAAGATTGGCGCAGTCGGGCTCGCAACCCTTGGAGCGTTGTCCGTCGCGGGCCCGGCGAGCGCCGTCGAGGGCGAAACGAGCGGAACCTGTGCCACCACATCGATAGTCAGCGATTCGGCTGACCTCAAAGCGGCCGAAGAACAATTGGCCCAGGTCAAGGCCGAACTGGCTGAAGCCGAAGCGGTGGAATCATCCGCTCAAACCAGCTTGAGCGCGGCCCAACAAGACGCCGACGCCAAAGCAGCGACCGCGAAAGCGGCGGAGCAACAACTAGCTTCGTTGCAGGCTGAAGTAGTTTCGCTTAAAGCAGCCGAAGCGACGGCAACGAGCGAGCAAAGCCAAGCAGCTGAAGCGGTCGCCGCCGCTGAGCAACAACAGGCAACAGCAGCGACATTGGCGGAGGACGCCGCAGCGGCCGCCCAAGCCGCAGTTGGCGAGCTGGTTGACGCTCAAGAGTCAATCGAAGCAGCTGAAACTGACGTTGCGGAAAAGCAGGTAATTTCCGATGACGCGGAAGCTTTGTTGGCTGCCATCTCAGCTAGGCCAACGCTAGTTGCGCTTGCCTCGGCTTGGGCCGAACAAATCTCGGCAGAAAGCGACAGCGCTACGGCTGATCTGGTGCTTGAATCTCAACAGTTGCAGTTAGCGCTAGCCGAAGCGGATCTTACTGCGGCAAGCCAGGCTTTAGCTTCAGCTGCCGCGTCAGGCGCACTCATCTTGCTCGCTGATGCTCAGCTTGCGGTAGACCAGGAACAAGAAGCACTTTCTGATGGCGTTCCACCGGGTGAAGACCCTCCAACAACCTCACCGGCTCTTGAGGCTGCGCTAGCCAACCTTTTCGAGCTTGAGAACGACCCAGTAGTTATCGCGGCTCAAGACGCTCTGGCTAGCGCCAACGTAACCCACGTCAGTGCTGTCGGCCTTCGGGATAGTTTGCAAGCAATCGTTGCTCAAGCGGCAATCGCCTCGGACTCCGCCGCGCTGATACTCGAAGATGCCGAGAATGTTCTGGCTCAGGCCACCGCCGACGCTGAAAATGCCGGCGATATCGCCGCTCAACAGGACGCTCAGTCGGCGGTTGGGGAAGCAACTAGCGAGCTAGAAGCGGCGACGGTGATAAAGGCCGGTGCCGATCTAGTCTACATGGCAGCCGATCAAGCGTTAACTGAAGCTCAGGCAGCTGACACGGCCGCAGCGGCCTCGGCAGAAGCGGCCACTTCTGCGGCATCAACGGCAGCGACAAATTTAGTGGCGGCACAAGCATCGCTAACCCAGGCTCAGGCCAATGTGGCCGATACTGAGGTGGCCGCAGCTACCGCAGCGACTAGTACGGCGGCAGCTGCGACAGCTGCGACTGCTGCACAAACATCGGCGGATAAAGCAACTGGAATTGCCGCTGCAGCATCCAAAGCTCTCGGTCTGGCCAAAACCGCAGTTACGGAGGCTCAGGCCAAGGTCGACAGCCTAGGAGGTGATAGCTCATCCGATGGAGACGGAGCCGATCAAAATTCGCTAGACGGCACTTTCAATGTTGCCAAGGACGGGACCAGCGAAGTACTAGTTGTCGGCGCCTCCAAGGACCTTGAAAACACAGTCAGCTTTGAGGTCGATGATGCCCACGGTTCGTTGACGCTAGTTAAGGACGACAACGGTGCGTGTCAGCTGGTGTTCACCCCGATCAAAGGTTGGGAGGGCACAACTAAGGTCAACCTCACTCGAGTTACCGAAACGGGAACCGAAACTGGCACGATGACGTTCATCGTCGGCGACGGAGTCAACGATGCTGACTCCCTCGGCGACGTTCCTAATGAATTGGCCTTCACCGGAGCTGGCAGCTACCCGGTTGGCGCTATGGGGCTAGCGATGGTTATCGGTGGCGTTGTCACCGTGATCCTGCCTCGTCGTCGCCTAACTAACTAGATGGTTTTCGTGTTCGTCGAAACCAGGTCGGCGCTCGAGTAGCAGACCTCGAACAAGAATCGAGTGCCGACTAGAACTGGCCGGTTTGGCTGGATCAATCCAACAGAGCCGAGTGCGGATGCAGCCTACTGGTTGCACCCGCCTCGGCTCTTCTGCTTTCTAGATCTGTAGTTGGGCGCCCGTCGGATTCGTTCGAACAGCGTTGGTCCGCTGTACTAGTCCGCCATTCTCAACTGATGTGTTGGAGTTGGCGCAGCCACCGTCGAGGTAGGTCTGGTAGTTAAGTCTGACCGATCGTGGCTCGACGACGCCACCGTCGGCTATGCGGGCCTGCAACCCAGTCCAACGAACGGCGGACGAAGGGTGATCACAGTGGGCGAACACTTCGCTCCAAACCATCGGCGACGTCATCGCGTCGGCGTCAATGTGGAGATCGCGAACTACAGTTTCTTTTCCGCTGGCAAGGTCGGTAATCGAACCTCGCCACCCTTTACCGTTGGGGGCTCGAAACACTTTGTACCGGTAGGGACGGTTCGGCTCCCACGGGTAGGTGCGGGTATTAACATTGTTGAGTGCCGACGGCAGGTCGGACACAGATCCTTCGAGCTCGCCCCCTCGATCGGCATAGCCTCCCCAGTTCACAGCGCCGTTCGACGGGTAGTCGGGGTGGTATTGGAGGCCGAAGTGAGCACCGCCGACCCGGGATCCGTTTTTGGTGAAGTTCGCTTGTAGCGCCCAAAAGTACAACATCGGGACCGTTGGAGGTTCAATCACCTCAACTATGGCGCTGACCTCAACCAGAGGACGAGATGGCATGTCCCAAGCTATATGGAACGAAGAGGCCTTGTTGCTTGAGGTTGGTGGTCCCGTGGTTCGAGAACCAGGAGCGGTCGCTGCTGCTAGTCGTCTAAAAAATCCGCTGAGCATTCAAACACTCTGCCACACAAATCGTCGGTAGCCTTGCGATCATGGAACGGCGTCGGGCGAACCGTAATGGCTGAGCTGTCACTCGACGCCGCCCGTAGAGTTGCGCTCGCCGCTCAGGGTTTCGACCAGAAACGACCGAAGTCGGTTGGCATAGCCCAGTTTCGACGAGCAATGGATCGAATGTCGATTCTCCAACTCGACTCGGTGAACGTGGTTTGTCGAACACACTACTTGCCGATGCTGGCTCGGCTCGGTCCCTACGATCAGTCGAAGCTCGACCACTATCTCTATCACTCGGGCGAACACTTCGAATATCTGGCCCATGTTGCTTCCATTTCGTCCCAACTAAATCAACCGTTGCTACGTCACCGAATGGAACAGCACAAGATAAAGCGGCGATCCTTCATTAAAGGCATCAGATCTAGCTATATCGATGCCGTGCTAGCCGAAGTGCAACGTCGAGGTCCGACATCGATCAAGGAGTTGTCTGACGCTGGGAATCGGACCGGGCCCTGGTGGGGACACTCAAAGGGCAAGGTGGCGTTGGAATGGCTGTACGTCACCGGGCAGCTGTCGATTCGAGAACGGACCAACATGTTCGTAACCGTTTACGACGCACCGGAACGGGTGATTCAGCCCGAAATCTTGAGCCAACCAGATGTAAGCGATGAAGAAGCCAAATCTGAGCTGCTGCTGAAAGGGGCGAGGGCCCACGGAGTTGGGACTGCGGCCGACATTGTTGACTACTACCGCCTGAATGGGCCCCAATGCCGACCGCTGCTGGCTGACCTGGTCGCCTCCGGCCAGTTGGAACAGGTTAGTGTTCAAGGCTGGGCTGAACCGGCCTATTTGCACCCAGAAGCTAAGCGACCTCGAAAGATCGCTGGAAGCGCTCTGCTGAGCCCGTTCGACCCGGTCGTATGGTTTCGACCTCGGGCCGAACGGCTGTTTGACTTCAAGTACCGAATAGAAATTTATGTACCTGAGCCGAAACGCAAATTCGGTTACTACGTTCTGCCATTTCTCCTTGATGGCGAGCTAGTAGCCAGAGTCGACCTTAAAGCAGATCGGAAGGCCAAGACGTTGCTCGTTCGTGGCAGCTACGTTGAGTTACGGGCCGATAATAAGGTCCAGAGAGAAAGAATCGCTTTCGAACTAGCGGTTGCGTTGGCCGAGATGGCACAATGGCTAGGCTTGAACGCTGTAAAGGTTGAGCGCAAGGGCAGTCTTGCTCGATCGTTGGGTGTGGCGATCAACAAGGTCGGTTGACAAGACCGGTGAAAAGCAAGTGTCGGTTTGGTAGCTGTTGGTTCCTGTTGTCGGAGTAGGTGGAGTGGAAGATGCGACATCGATGGAAGATTTTGACGGTACCGGTGGTGGTCTTCTTAGCGCTCTTGGTCAGCTCCAACCCAAGTGGCGCTGAACGTGTTTGTTCAACAACTGTGAACAGCTTCGGTCAGTCAATCGTTACCTGTACTGATGTCGAATCAGACCCAGGGTCGGGACGTAGCGGCCCGCAGGGGCCGGTAGATGATCAATACCATTGGCGTCAGGCCGGATGCCATACCTTTGCCGGGCCATACCGGGCCGGGGCAACTGTAACGTTTACTCAAATCGGTCCCCCGACCGATGAACCTGATTTGTATGTTGACGCCCGTAGCGGAACGCCGGTCGACTGGACAACCTACAACGGCGCGACGCCCAGTAGTGTTCCTGGGGCCATGCGATACATGATTGCGTGTGACACTGGTGCTGGCGTTTACGCTCGCTTTACCAACCTGCCTCCGAACGCAACTGCTGTGGTCGATCCCCGAAGTTTGCGGACTACGGCATTGGCCAGCTTGTCGGTCCCAACCACGACACCTGGTTCTAATCCTTCACTTAGCGATCCGAACCGGCAAGGAGTGACGCTCGTTCCAGTCTGGTTGTGGATTGAAAGTCCGTGGCAGACCCAATCAGCCGAAGAAACGCAAGGGTCAGTTACTGTCCGAGTTGACGCCACCCCGGTTCGAACAATTTGGACGATGGGCGATGGCACCACATTTGACTGCCAACAAGGAACCGTGTGGAGCCCGGGGATGCCTGACTCAGCTTCCACCTGCCAACACACCTATTTCGAATCCTCAGCCTCTCAACCGGCGAACAGTTTCATGATCGGCTCGACTGTCGAGTGGGAGTACTCGTGGTCGGTGAATGGGGTTGATCAAGGCGTCTTCGGAGCATTTGAGGCCTTGACTAGCGTGCCCTATCAAGTCGGCGAAATTCAAACAGTAAACGGCTGAGCTCGCCAGCTCGATCGGCATGGTGGTGGTCTGCCAAAGCCTGACACCGTGAAACTCGTGGAATTCCGGAAAAAAGTTACCTTGTCTGCAAGATAATCTGCGTCTTGGTTGCCCAGCCGTTAGTCTTAAACTTTCCCCGGAGGTGGCCTTAATGGCTGAAATCGAGATCGGTTTGGGCAAGTCGGCGCGACGCTCTTACGACATTGACGAACTTGTGCTGCTACCAGGTCGGCGAACCCGAGATGCCGACATGGTTGACCTGTCTTGGCAGATCGACGCTTATCGGCTGGAACTGCCGTTTCTAGCTTCGGCGATGGACTCGGTCACGAGCCCTTCGACCGCCATCGCAGTGGGTCAGCTCGGCGGTTTAGCAGTGCTAGATCTTGAAGGGCTTTGGACCCGACACGATGACGCTGAAGTCGTTCTTGAACAGCTGGCTGAACTTGAAGGAGAGGCCGCCCTGGTTCGGATGCGGGAGCTCTATGCCGCTCCGATCGACCCAGATTTGATAACTAAGCGGATCGCTGAAATTCACGAAGGTGGCGTGCTAGCGGCTGGAGCGGTGTCGCCTCGACACGTTGCCCAATTTTCCAAGCTGCTGTTGGCGGCGGAGCTTGATCTGTTGTTTATCAGGGGCAGTGTCATCTCAGCCGAGCACGTCTCAGCCCACGACGACACGTTGAACCTGAAGCAGTTCGTTCGGGAATTAGAAACGCCGGTCATCGTCGGCGGCTGCGCTAGTTATCAGGCCGCCCTCCACCTAATGCGAACCGGTGCGGCTGGCGTGCTAGTCGGGGTCGACAGTGGACGAACCGCAACCGCTGGTCAAGTAATCGGCGTCGGCTCCGGAATGGCAACGGCCATCGCTGACGTTCGGGCAGCCCGAATGCGACACCTCGACGAAACTGGGGTGTACGTTCATGTGATTGCTGATGGTGGATTTACTTCCGGCGGACAAATTGCCAAGGCAATGGCCTGTGGCGCTGATGGTGTGATGTTGGGTGCAGCCTTAGCGGCCGCCGAAGAAGCCCCAGGTCGAGGTTGGCATTGGGGAACTTCAGTAGTTCACCCAACGTTGCCTCAGGGCCACCGGGTTCGAGTCGACGAGGCGGGATCATTGCAAGAGCTCCTTATTGGGCCCGCGTCGAGAGCCGATGGAAAGCTGAACATTTTTGGCGCTCTACGCCAGGCGATGGCGACCCTTGGCTACGAGAACGCCAAAGATCTTCAGAAAGCCGATCTGTTGGTGCGATCCGCATGACCCCAACTCAAGTTGTCCTCGTTGTTGATTTTGGCGCCCAGTACGCACAGCTAATTGCTCGTCGAGTTCGGGAGCTAAACGTTTACTCCGAAATTGTGCCTCACACAATTTCTGCTGCCGACGTGGCCGCTCGCAAACCGGCCGCCATCGTGTTGTCAGGCGGGCCTAAGAGCGTTCACGTAGAGGGTGCTCCAACACTCGATCCCGCCATCTATGACTTGGATGTTCCAATCTTTGGCATTTGCTATGGGGCTCAGCTGATAGCTCAGCAACTCGGCGGACACGTCGAGAACAATGGTCAAGGCGAATACGGTCGGTCTGAATTGACCGGGCACGATAGCCCACTACTTGGATCTGCACATTCGCAAACCGTGTGGATGAGCCACTTTGATGCCATAACAAAGGTGCCAGAAGGTTTCGTCAATACCGCGTCCACCCCAAATGCTCCAGTTGCCGTTCTCGAAAGCGAGGGTCGCAAGATTTGGGGCGTCCAGTACCACCCAGAAGTCGGCCATACCGATGAAGGCATGGACGTGCTCAGGAGGTTCCTCCACGACCTGGCTGGATGTAAACCGTCATGGACAATGGGATCGGTAATCGATGCTTCCGTCGATGCGATACGAGCCCAAGTCGGACCTGGTCGAGCAATCTGTGGTTTGTCTGGAGGCGTTGACTCTGCAGTCGCAGCCGGACTAGTTCACGCCGCCATTGGTTCACAACTAACGTGTGTCTATGTCGATACTGGGATGATGCGAAAAGGCGAATCAGATCAGGTTGTAGAGACGTTTCGCAAGCACCAAAAAATCGAGCTGATACACGTTCGGGCTGGCGATCGATTCTTCGAGCGGCTAGCTGGCGTCGTAGATCCAGAAGAAAAGCGAAAGACAATCGGCGAGCTTTTCATTCGAGTGTTCGAAGAAGCATCTGGTGGTATTGAGGATGCCGAATTCCTCGTTCAAGGAACGCTCTACCCCGATGTGATCGAGTCGGGCACCGGCTCGGCGGCAAAGATCAAGAGCCATCACAACGTTGGTGGCCTACCAGACGATCTTAAGTTCAAGCTCGTGGAACCGCTGCGAAGTCTGTTCAAAGATGAGGTTCGTGAAGTTGGGTCTCAACTCGGACTTCCCGACGAGATCGTTTGGCGACACCCGTTCCCTGGTCCTGGTCTCGGAGTTCGGATCATCGGCGAAGTTACACCTCATAAGGTTGGCATGCTACAAGAAGCCGATGCCATCGTTCGTCACGAAATTGCTGATGCTGGCTTGGATCGAGAGATCTGGCAGGCGTTCGCCGTGCTGGCTGACATTAAGTCGGTTGGGGTTATGGGCGATGAACGAACGTACGAGAATCCGATCATCGTTCGGGCCGTAACCAGCGACGACGCAATGACAGCAGACTGGGCTCGACTGCCATACGACGTGTTAGAAAGAATGTCGAACCGAATCATCAATGAGGTCGACGGGATCAACCGGGTTGCCTACGACATTACGTCTAAGCCTCCGGGCACGATCGAGTGGGAATAGGACAACGACTCACTAATGGTCCTAGATCTGGTTCGCTCAACTCGTTACAGCCGAGCCGGTGCGGGCAGAGCAGGTAACATCGTCGGCATCGTGTTCAAGGTTGGCATCGTGTTCGCTTTGACTGTGGTTAGTGCCGGATGTACCTCTGGCAACGAGTCCTCGTCACCAGATTCGACGGTCACCGCTGAAGCGTCTGTCGATGAGAGTGAGAGCCACACCAGCGCTGCCAGCCCGTCCAATTCGGGCCAGCGGGAGCAGTCAGACGCCGAATCGACTTCATCGCTGCCAGCGGCAATGAGAGTCGGTGAGAATCCAGGAATCGATGTTGGTTCGAACTGGATCGGACGCAATCTGATGGACGAACGTCAGGTTGAACTTGTCTGGTCAGAAGTGCCGGGGGCGACAAGCTACCAGGTTCATCGGTTTGTTGTCGGAGTTGATCCAGAGACTGTCGCTCTCGATCAAACCAATCTGGTTTATCGCGGAACGGAACTTGGTCATAACGATCAAACAGTGGACTCCGACACGTTCTATATCTACATTCTGGTCGTTGATGTTGATGGCGAACCATCAGCTCGGCGCTGGACTGAGGCCTTAACAGTCGCTGACACGACGCCGCCGACGCCAATCACCGGACTAACCGGCGAGAGGCTTGCAGGCGGCATCGAACTGCGCTGGAATCCGTCGTCTGATGATGTTGAGTTTGCATCGTACTCTGTTTCGCTGATCGGCGAAGATGGCAGCTCAAGCTATATCGGTGGTGGTACCGAGCCAGCCCAGTCCAGTTTTGTCGATGATCAACCTCCGAGTGGAAGCGTCATTTATGAGGTTGTTGCCGTTGATTTTCACAACAATCGGACTGACCCGGTTCGAATCGAAGTGGACTGAGCAAAGTACGAGTAGTTGGGCAGGATTTGGGCGACGCCACCAACCAGGTCAGTTAGCAGGCAGCGGAATGAAGTTATCGCCTTGATAATCGTTCAAGTCGCTAACCCGAGCTAGTTGGCGTTCGGTTCCGGTTTGGCCATTCGAACAATTCCTTGACTCTCGAAGGCATTTCTCAGTCCATAAGTCGATCATCTCGATGTTCCAACCGCCCCACCAATCCGCGTGCAGGCTGCCGCCGGGAAGACCGTTGAATCCACCGGTTCGGTCCGAGGCAAGATGCCACCCGTCGACTGAATCGGTGCCCGGGAAGTACAGCAATATAGTTATCTGAGGTAGAGCTTCAGGGTGCGAGTCTGGGCAAGCCTCGTTGTCGTTGACGTAAATCAGGTGGGATTGGTTCTCATCGGTTTCTAAGTTTTTCCCATCCCAGCAGTTGGGAAACTGCACAGCGGCGTTAACGATATCGCCGTTGCAATCCGGGATCTGATTGGTTTCGTTGTATTGCTGACCGCTCCCGCCGCACGACCACAACAGCTTTTGGCTCGTTTCAAACGTCTCTTTGGTTGTGTTGCCGGCAACCATCTGCAGGCCTTGAGGCATTGATATGACTGAATCTGTTCGCCGGGTCTTGTAGTAGATAATGATGAAATCAGGCACGATCGCGTTGCCTTTGCCGTCGAGCAGAGCCGGCGTCCAGTAGGCCGAGCGGTTGAGCTCGAAACCTTGGCAGGTCCCGCCACCAGAACCGATCAAAGACTGCTCGGTGGTGAAGGCATCGGTCTCGGTGTTGCCGAAGAACATGTGAAGATGTGATTGACCAGGCTGGCCGGGGGCCAAGATCGGATCGTCTTTTGCGAAGTGGGAGTATTGGCAGGCCAATCTGAATTGACCCAGCGGCGAAGGACCGATGTCGGGCTGCGATGCCTGTTCAGTCAACGCCTCAAGGTCAAGGTCATTGATCGGAACGTCGCTGAAACGAGAGAACATTTCTTGGCTATTACGCATTTGCTCGTAACCGCTAACGGTTCCTGATTCAGCTTGCTCTGTTGGTCCAATCGATTCGAGTGTTTCTGGCGTGCCGGTAGCAGCCGTGGTCGGCGACCCAACCGCGCTTTCGATACTGTCGCCTGAGCCGGTTGATGATCCGGTGATCGCAAAAACGGCGACCAAAACGACCAACGCGCCCAACGCCGCGAATCCGAAAACCATCGGTCTGGTCGAGCTGGTTGATTGATCCATCTACCTCAGACTAATAGAGTTCGTTCTAAATACCGGGCCAGCGAATTGGTTACGAAGCAGAGCTGTTCATCGAACAGTCCGAAACCGAGCCCTAGACCGATACTGACTGCTGTGCCTCGGTGCGGTCTGTGTCATCTGGCATAAATCGAGTTATGACGACGACCGCCACACACGCTCCGACCGCCAACAGAACGGGCACAACGAAATTGTCCGCTGTTGGCAGCTCAAGACCGGTGCCTGACTTCGATTCGCCTGGTTCTTCGCTGATTATCCCGACTCCGTTAGGCCACGGCCACAACAGTCGAAACGATCCAAGCATCAGACCAATCAGCGAGGCCAGCAAAACATCATGATGATGTTCTAGCAACCAACCAAGTGCAGTTGAGAAAAGCGCAAGTCCGACGATGGTGCCGAGTCCGAATACTCCGATGCTGACAATATCTCGGTCGTGTAGAGCCGTGAACACCGCGGCGTACATGCCCATCATCAGTAACAAGAATGAGCCGCTTATTCCAGGTAGGATCATGGCGCAGATAGCGATGGCGCCAGCTCCGAAGAAGGCCCACAGCGGGGGACTGCCCGAAGGAGTCGATTGAAATCCGAGAAGGAAAAAAGCTACCGCCCCCACAGCAGCCATGATGGCGTAGCTTGATCCGCTCCTGCGGTGTAGTAGGCCAACGGCGACGAAGATAGATCCGGCTACAAGTCCGAAGAAGAAACCGGCCATTTCTTCCGGACGTTCATCGAGCAGTCTGTCGATAAGCGAAGTCAAAGAGGCAATAGCGATTAACAATCCAACGCCGAGCGGGATAATAAACGTCCATTCGATTGATAAGAACCGCTTGAGAAACTGAGCTGGTTGGAACTTGACTAGTGAGCCTAAAGCTTGGGCCCCAATCCGGACGTTTCTGAGCAGCCGTTCGTAGATTCCGAAAACCAAGGCGATGGTTCCGCCTGAGACGCCAGGAACGATGTCGGCTGCTCCCATGCAGAACCCTCGGAAAACTGTTGTTGCCATTTTTGCTATCAATTGCGTCTCCAAGCACCGGAAGAACGAACGTGCTGTCAACAGCGCGGCCCGCTACCTCATAAATCGACGGCGGTTGATTGCCTCTTTAACAGCTACCCGATCCTATTAGCTGGTGTGATCAAACACGCTGAGCTAGGGAACTTTTGACCGGGCTAGACGGCTTCGATAGCTGATGTTGGCTGCGGCGCGCTCCCTGAAACCGCCAAATTGGCGTTGATGCGATCTAGACGGCGACTCGCGGCATTGCGAAGGAGTACCCGAGATGGGATTTCAATATGGCGGTAACTGACGGTTGCGGCCGCTGAACTCAGGGTTGCTCCGACGATGATTATTGCAATTCGGCTAGGAGTACCAATTGATCCACTGTCCAGGGCAAATCCAAGCGGATAGTGCCAGAGATAGATGCTAAACGCTCTAGTTCCGGCCCATTGCAGGAGTGAGCTGTCGAGAACTTTGGTGATCGTTGGGGTTAAGGTGTCGATTCGATCGGCCGCCACTACCGCACCAGCAAGGACAGCGGCCACCGGGCCAACAAGGCCAAGCCGTATCGGTGAACTGGCAAACCATGTGGCGTACACCGCTAGCGCGGACACGCCGATCAACGCAATCGGAACGAGGCGAGCCGTCGGATGTTTGTGGAGCGCGGCGAGTGGAACAATACCAACGGCTAACCCAATCAGAAGGCTATCGATCCGAGTCAACGGGTTTTGAGCAATCGCCGACACCGAGAAGTTGGATGTGAGAAGGAGGGTTATTCGAACGGCTATGACAGTCGCAGCCAGCATAGATAGTGCGGCGGCTCGGCGATTGGGTCCGAACGTTCGACGTCCAGCCAAGATCAGGATCGGAGCTACGATGGTGAACTGCCACACCAGGCCAATTACCCACAGGTGCTCGGTGGTGGCTAGTTCGGCACCACCAAAAATGGTTGCATAGCTTGAGGTCATGGTGGCGGAGGCAACGAGGGCTTCAAGTTGGGCTTGTTGGAGTCCGCCTTGGGTGAAGTGCCAATGGGCGGCCAGAAGTACCAATAGGGCCAGCAGCCCCGGGTAGGCCCGACCGATTTGGTCTAACCAGAACGGTCGCAGCCAATTCCTATTGTTGCTGTAGGCCAGAACGGTGTTGGCAGTGGAACAACCAACGGTGAGTAGAAGAACATCCAAAGCGATACTTCCGCCAAAAACTGGGAAGCCCAGATTTTGTGCCACGACCACCAATATTGAAAGACCAGCCAAACCTCGAAGAGCTGAGGAGGTGTTCACCTCGGCCAGCGAAGTTTGGGTGGAAGCTCCCGACGTTCGGTCGAGCTCAGAAAGAGGTTGAGGATGATTCGATATCTCAAGCACTAGCGAAGTCCTGTTCAATCGGATGCCGTTTCGGCACTAGCCGAGTTGTCGGCGATTTCTACTTTGTCTTGGCCAGCCCGGTCCCCTCGAGGGGGAGTATTGTTGGGTCGCTTGCTTGGCGAGCTGGCAGCTTCTTGAAAACCGTTTTACGAGGGGGGGAAGGCTGACCGTTGCAGCCCGAACTCACTTACTAATGGAAACGGTAGTGAGCATCGGGCAACACATGTAGTGATACCAGCGCGGGAGCGATGGGGTTTCCGCTATCCATTTGTTTTGGATATAGCAACAACGTGCAGGGTGAAGCGGCCACATCGGCAAGCAACCGTAGCTGGGCGGATGGCTCGGCGAAGTGCCTATCCGGCTGTAAGCAGTAGGCCTAAGTAAAACAAAACCGGCAAGATCATTGCTACGCCAGTAAAGGCCTTTTCGACCTTCTTTTCAGCCCAACTAGATCTTGCTGTTTCAACAAATATGTTGTCGGTCGTGTCAGTTTTGCTGAGCTGTCGCAATCGAAGGTGGCGGGTAATGATCGGCACTCCGAGGCCAACTGAAATCGCTAGAACGCCGGTTGCTAATGCTGCTAGCACCGCAAGCGGGAAGGCCATGGTTTTCGTGGTCGCCCAACGGTTGACGGCTTGGCCCAACTGATGGCGGTGTCGAGCGGTGATAGCTGTCCGGTCGACGCTATCGAGACAACTCGAAGCATCGTTAAACCACCCGAGCCCAGCGAAGCTGGCCGACAACAACAAGTGGGCATCGGAACTAGCTGGGTCCAGCTTCAATGCCTCGCGGGCAGCGGTATCGGCGTGCTGATAGTTGCCGCGAGCTAGTGCCACATCACCTATGACGACCCAAGTAGAGGCTGATCGTGGTTCGATCTGGCTTAGTTCGTACACAGCGTTCGATGAAATGCGGTGTTTCGAAGCCTCTGCCGCGGTGGTTGCAGTCAACTCCAGCACCCGTCGGCGGTCGTTTTTGTCGATGGCGGTGGCATTGGCAGCATCGAGGACCCGTCGAGCTGTTCGCCAATCCCGCTCGTCTCGTAGCTTCTCCGCTTCGCTCAAAAGAATAGATTGCGGTGCGGACGTGAACCAGCCTGGCGCCTTCTTCTTACCGGTACCACGGCCTTGCGCACTTCTGGTTTTTCCCGGCGGGGGTTGGTCAGTTTTCGAAATCGGAGGATTCGCCCGTTGTCGAGTTGACTGTTGCTGGGTTGACTGTTGCTGGGTCCCGAACGGCACAGAGTCCAATCGGCCGATGCCGGTCGATTTCGAGTGGACAGTCGGAACTAGGGGAGTCTGGCGGTTGATGAAGCCCACTGGCTACTCACCCTACGGTAACCAAGTCGGAGGTCGAGTCATTTTGCTGTTTGGTCATTAACTATCGAAGGTTGGTAGCAAACAGGTGGTGTAAACGTTCCCAGTGCTGCTCGGAGGCAGCCCGATCGTATTGTGGACGTTCCTGGTAGGCAAAGCCATGCTCAGTTCCCGAATACCATTCGACGGTGCCGGTTGCCGTTGAGTTTTCAAGCGCCGATTCGAACTCAGCGATCATTTCCGGTGGTGCGTAGCTATCGGTTTCGGCGCAAGCGACATAGATCTCTGCGTTGATGGCATCGAGGTGTCGGTGGGGGGAGTCCGGTTCGTCGACTGCCAATCGGACTCCGTGAATGGAGGCAGCTGCTCGGATGCAGTCGTTGTGAGCGGCGGCATTCATAATGGCAAATGGGCCACTCATGCAATAGCCAACGACTCCAACCTTTGATGCATCAGCGGCTGGATCGTTTGACGCATGATTGATCATGGCACCGGCGTCGGCGTTGGCCATCTCGTTCGTCAAGTTGCCCATGAGTTCGAACATGCGATCTCGGTCACCGTTGTCGAACACGTTGAACTCTCGGACGTCTCGATAGTACGACTGCGCCGTCATCACGTAGTAACCGGCGGTGGCCAACCGACAGGACATGTCGAGGATCTCCTGGCGCATTCCGGGTGCGTCCATCAGGAACAAGACCACCGGGTAGGGGCCGTCGCCATCAGGGCGAATAGTCCATGTCGGCATTTGGCCGTCGGCGGTGGTCATATCGAAGCTTGTCTCGATCATGAACAGACCATAGCCGACGTGTCGCGATAGCTAAATTTGAGCTCAGCACCGGGTCGGCGACCGGCTAGGGTGAAGACAATGGTTGATACTCCGGCGTCGCAAGAATCGATGAGCTTCGATCCGATCTCTAACGACGTTCCACAACGTCGAGCTGATGGGCCGATGATTCTTGAGGGTTTAAATCCGTCGCAGCTAGATGCAGTGACTCACAGCAATGGCCCGTTGCTTGTTGTTGCTGGGGCTGGGTCAGGAAAAACCAGAGTATTGACCCGTCGGATTGCTTGGCTTATTGACCAGGGGGCGTCGCCATTTGAAATCATGGCCATCACCTTTACTAACAAGGCTGCCGATGAGATGAAGCATCGGGTATCGGAACTCGTTGGGCCAGTAGCGGCGAAGATGTGGGTTAGTACCTTTCACTCTGCCTGCGTCCGAATCCTGCGCCGCGAGGCAGCAGTTCTGAACTTTCCGACCAATTTCACTATTTACGATCAGGCCGATGCGGTTCGATTGACCGGGTACATCATTCGAGATTTGGGCCTGGACCCAAAGCGGTTTCAACCACGAGCGATTCACTCGACAATCAGCTCGGCCAAGAACGAAGGATTGACCGCATCCCAGTATCAAGAGCGAGTTTCTTCCCCGATTGAGAAGAAGGCTTCGGAGATCTACGTCGAGTATCAGGCTCGCTTGCTTAAAGCGGCAGCAATGGACTTCGATGATCTGCTGCTAAATGCGGTTCAGGTCTTCAAGAAGTCACCCGAAACGTTGAGCGGCTACCAACGCCGTTTCAAACATTTGTTGGTCGATGAATATCAAGACACCAACGCAGTCCAAAACGAGCTGGTTGTTCGACTTGCCGATGATCATCGACAAGTTACCGTAGTCGGTGACTCTGATCAGTCGGTTTATCGGTTTCGAGGGGCCGATATCCGCAATATCAACCAATTCGAACAAGCCTTTCCCGACACCACCACGGTGTTGTTGGAGCAGAACTATCGGTCGACGCAGACTATTCTCGATGCCGCTAACGCTGTCATCGCCAACAACTTTGGTCGCAAGCCCAAGTCGTTGTGGACCGATGAGGGTAAGGGCGACAAAATCCTTCGCTTCCATGCCGACGATGAAACTGACGAGAGTCAGTTCGTAGCGTCCGAATTGGCCCAGTTGCACGCTGCCGGTGAATATCGATGGGACGACATGGCGGTGTTTTACAGAACCAACGCCCAATCTCGGGCCTTGGAAGAGCACCTAATGCGGGTCGGGATCCCCTACAAGGTCGTTGGCGGAACGAGATTTTATGATCGGAAGGAAATCAAGGATGCGGTCGCCTACCTGAAGGCGGCGTCGAATCCCTCGGACGAGATTTCGATCAAGAGGATTGTCAACGTTCCAAAGCGAGGCATCGGCGACACCACCATCGCAAAGCTGGATTCCTACGCCCGAATCAACGGTATGAGTTTCTTCGAGGCACTGCAGCGAGCCGACGAGGCTGGGGTGGCAGGCAAAGCTATCAAGGGAATTGCGTCGTTCCTTGAGCTCATCGGCGGATTCACCGCTGAACTCGAAAGTGGCCCCGGAACGGCGCTCGAAACCATACTGCGCGATACCGGATACGTGGCAGAACTAGAAGACCAGCGTTCAATCGAAGCAGAAAGTCGGCTCGAGAACTTGCAAGAGCTGGTTGGGGTCGCCCAACAGTTTGAAGCTGTAGATGAATTCTTGGAGCAAGTGAGCTTGGTTAGCGAGAGCGATGGCAACGCCGATGACGATTCGTCGGTAGTGCTTATGACGCTGCATGCGGCCAAAGGGCTCGAGTTCCCTGTCGTGGTCATCCTTGGTATGGAAGACGGCGTGTTCCCTCATATTAGGTCGATGACCGATCCCGACGAGATGGAAGAAGAGCGTCGGTTAGCCTACGTTGGGATTACCCGAGCTCGGAACCGTCTTTATGTAACCCACGCTTGGGCCCGGATGTTGTTTGGTCAAACGCAATACAATCCGCCTAGCCGTTTTCTCGATGAGATTCCAAGTGAACTGATCGAAGAAGCCAACGGAAGCCGCGGTACTAAGCGCCGGTCGACGTCATCAAACTTTGGATCGAGCGGTACAGCTCGCAGCTTCGGTGGCCGTGACCGTGTTGTCGATACCGCGTTGAAGCCATCGGCACAAGGAATGGGTACTCACAGCCGGATGCCAGCCGGCCCGCAGAATTCCGGGGCGGGCGAGCTCGGTCTCAAGGTTGGAGATGACGTGGCTCATCGGAAGTGGGGAGACGGAGTCATCCTTGACATGCAAGGCACTGGCGACAAAACAGAGGTAGTAGTCAATTTTTCGACTGTCGGTCAAAAAACGTTGTTGCTGGCGTGGGCTCCCTTAGAGCGAGTCGGTTAAGACCTATCTCAACTATCGATTGCGGGTGATCGATGGCGTCGGTCACAGCTGGGCCGAAACCGGGCTGATTCAATGCCGGTTTGCCTGTTTTGGTATTTCACCAATACGTCAACACTGGGTAAATATTGCTCCGGAACCGTGTCGCGACGACCCTTCTTGGTCTTGTTGCCGCTAGATTTTCGTTGTTCAACCAATTTGGAGGAGAGACCAATGAGTAAGTCACTAGCGAAGTTTCTGGCGCTTCTTGCTGCCGGCGCTTTGTTGCTAGCAGCGTGCGGCTCTGGCGACACCGAGACAGAAGATGCATCCGATGACGAATCAACCGAAGCGTCAGACGAAAGTTCTGAAGAATCAGACGAAGACCATTCCGATGATGACGCCATGGAAGATGACGCCATGGAAGATGACGCCATGGAAGACGGGACCGACGGCGCATGCGCTGACGAAGAGGTTCTGTGTGTCGGGCTCGTAACCGACGTCGGCAAGGTCGATGACAAGAGCTTTAACCAATCAGCTTGGGCTGGCGTTCAGCAACTTGAAGCTGACATGGGAGCCAAGGTTGATTTCATCGAGACCCAAGACTCGACCGACTATGCCACCAACATCGGTAGCTTCCTCGATCAAGACTATGACGTCGTGGTAACCGTTGGCTTCGCCCTCGGTGAAGCTACGTTGGCTGCTGCTGCTGAGAATCCTGACACCTACTTCGTTGGTGTCGATCAGTTCCAGGGCGAAGAAGTTGCAAACGTTGCCGGCTTGATCTTTCCTGAAGACCAAGCTGGTTTCTTGGCTGGCGCCTTGGCCGGACTCGTGACCGAGACTGACGTTGTAGCTCAGGTTCTTGGAACCGACCTCGTTCCACCAGTTGTTGCCTTCAAGGAAGGTTTTGAGGGTGGCGTTGCTTACTCGAACCCGGATGCTGAAGTTATCTCCACCTACCACCCAGGTGGCCTCGACGTCGCTTTCGGTGACCCGGACTGGGGCGCCAGCACTGCCCGTCAGGCAATCGACAACAACGCTGACGTGATCTTTGGCGCTGGCGGCTCAACCGGCAACGGTGCGTTGGCTGAAGTTGCTAAAGAGGGCGGCGATGCCTTCTGTATCGGTGTTGATACCGACCAATGGGAAACCGTTCCTGAAGCTCAGCCTTGCCTGATCACGAGCGCTATGAAGCTCATCACTCCAGGCGTTGTTGACATCGTGGCTGCTCAACAAGCTGGTGACGCTCCTACTGGTAACTATGTGGGCGACGTTGGCCTTGCCGACTACCACGACTTCGGCGACGTGATCGACGCTGACGTTCAGGCTCAAATTGCTGAACTTACTCCACAGGTTCTCGCTGGTGATGTTCCAACTGGCTATGCGCCTTAAGTAGTTGATAGTCGCCCAGCGAGCGTTAGCTCATGGGTGAGTAGTCAAGATGACACATTTGTTATCATCTTGACTGACATTTTGTAGATTTCGGTGCCCGGGCTAGTCTCGGGCACCGAGTCACTTTTGGGGGGGGACCGTTTCTCTGATGGGCAATGTGCGTGGCCTTAGCTGGCAACAACTCGTTACGCCTTTAGCGGCTGTGATCTTCGGCCTTATAGCAGGAGGCTTTCTAATTTGGCTCTCCGGCGATAACCCACTGGTGGCTTACGGCGGAATGCTCGAAGGCTCAATGGGTAGTTCGGATGCCTTTGGGCGATCTCTAGAAAAAGCCACGCCACTGGTGCTCGGTGGCCTGGCGGTTGCGTTCGCTTTTAAGGCCGGTCTGTTCAATATTGGGGGCCAGGGCCAGCTCCTACTTGGCGCTGCTTTTTCAGCTTGGATTGGATATCGGTTCGCGTTGCCAGCCATTGTGCACATACCTCTTGCTCTGCTAGTTGGCGGTTTGGTCGCCAGTACGCTTGGCGCGTTGGCTGGTCTGTTGAAAGCGACAAGGGGAACTCATGAGGTAATCAGCACTATCATGCTCAATTTCGTCGCCGCGAACTTCACCGAATGGCTAGTTAGCCGAGATGGGCCATGGAACGACCCTGACGGTGGTGCGCTAGCTCGTACTCCTGCCATCTTGCCCAGTGCTGAATTTCCTAGGATCAATGGTCTTCCGAGCGGCTTTTTGGTTGCTGTACTAGCCGCAGTTGTTGTCTGGTGGATCGTTCGGCGCTCAACTCTCGGTTTCGAAGTGCTGACTGTTGGCGCAAACTCTAAGGCGGCAACCTACGCAGGCATCGGGGTTACCAAAATAACTATTGTCGCCATGGCCATCAGCGCTATGTTGGCCGGTCTCGGTGGTGCAATTCAGACCCAAGGGGTCATCGGTCGGTTCGAACCGGGTTTCAACGCTGGGCTAGGCTTCGACGGGATTACTATCGCCCTACTGGCTCGCACAAACGCGCTGGCGGTGATCCCGGCCGCACTGCTGATCGGAGCGATGGATGCCGGTTCCACCTTGATGCAGTCCAGAACTGATGTAGAGCCTGAAGTGATCAGCGTTATTCAAGCATTCATTCTCTTCTTCGTCGCAGCTCCGACGATCGTTCGTTGGGTCATCCGGACCCGGGCCGAAGCCGATACCGGAATCGATCTAGCCACCGGCTGGGGTGCATCGTAGTGGGTTTGGAGAGGCTGGTAGTTGTGGTTTGGGGTGATGTTTATGAGCGTTAAGTTTGATCCGAAGGCTGTGGGCGTTGTAGTTCTTGTAGCAGTTGCTCTTGGCCTTGGTTACCTGTGGGATGAAAATCAAACGACAGCGGTAGCCGCTCGAACCGTGCGGGAAGCGTCACCGCTTATCCTCGCCGCGTTGTGCGGGTTGATCGGCGAGCGGTCTGGAATAATCAACATCGGAATCGAAGGCCAGATGCTAATGGCCGCCTTTTTTGGATTCATGGCGGCCTCGCTAACGAACAACCTTTTCTACGGTTTGGCTGCCGCTGCGGCCGTAGCCGCTCTAGCAGGACTCTTTTTGGCTTGGACATCAATTCGGCTAAAAATGGATCAGATTATTGCCGGTACGATCATCAACATCTTCGGCATTGGCGTAACCAGTTTTCTCTATGTCCAGAACCGGACCATGCCGTCGATACCGAACTGGCCGGTTCCGCGGTTAAACGAAATCCCCGTTCTTGGTTCGGTCTTCTTCGACCATGGGCCCCTTACCTACGCTTCTATCTTGGCGGTCATTGTCGTTCACATAGCTCTGTTCAAAACTCGATGGGGTCTACGAACCAGAGCAGTTGGGGAACACCCCGGGGCCGCCGACACGGTCGGTGTGAATGTGTTCTGGCTTCGATACCGAAACTTGGCTATCGCTGGGGTCTTGGCCGGGCTGTCGGGAATGGCGTTGCTGCAATCAGCGAGCGCTTTTCAGCGAGGAATGACTAATGGCAAAGGGTTTATTGCCTTGGCCGTCATGATCTTTGGCCGGTACCGTCCGGTTGGCGTTCTTGGCGCTGCCTTGTTGTTTGGTTTTTTCCAGGGGTTACAATCTCAGCTCCAATTCAAACAAGCGCTCGACATTCCACCTCAGTTCTTCGGGATGATCCCGTTCGTTCTTACCATTGCCGTTCTGGCTATCGCAGGCCTGTCGGTCCGCCCGCCGGCTGCTGCCGGCCAGGTTTACGAGACGGAGTAGGGAAGTGGCTGAATTTCTCTTAGAAGCCCGTGGACTGACGAAACGTTTTCCCGGCGTTATCGCCAATGACAATGTCACCATGTCGCTCAAGGCTGGTGAGATTCTTGGGTTGCTCGGTGAAAATGGGGCCGGTAAATCGACACTGGTCAAGATGCTCTTCGGTATTCATCAACCGGATGAGGGCAAAATTCTGCTCAGAGGTGAGGAGATAACAGCCGACGGTCCCGGCGAGGCTATTGGCCGCGGCATTGGCATGGTTCATCAGCACTTCCAGCTAGTACCGACCTTGACAGTGGCAGAAAATATTATCCTCGGGGCCGAAACTACTCAGGCCGGATTCCTCAACCGGAGTAAAGCCGAGGAGCGGGTAGCGGAGCTTTCCCATCGGTACGGCTTAATCGTCGAACCGGGAGACATTGTCGGCGAGCTACCGGTTGGCATTCAACAACGAGTCGAAATTCTGAAAGCGCTGTACCGAGGAGCTGAGTTACTCATTCTGGATGAGCCAACTGCAGTGTTAACCCCGCAAGAGACTGATGAACTCCTTACAATTTTGCGGGGCCTAGCCGCAGATGGCGTCGGGATTATCTTCATCACCCACAAACTTCGCGAAGTGCTTGAGGTAACCGATCGAGTCACCGTGCTTCGAAGAGGAAAGACAGTCGGAACAATGGTCACCTCCGAGGCAACCACCGAGTCTTTGGCCGAACTAATGGTCGGGCGAGCGGTGGTGCTGCGCGTCGACAAGGCCGAGAATGAGCCGGGCGAGGTTGTTCTAACTGTCGATGAACTCAAAGTGCGCGACGATCGTAAGCAGCTTTCTGTTGACGGGGCAACGTTTGAAGTTCGAGCAGGAGAAATCGTTGGTATAGCCGGGGTTGAGGGCAACGGTCAGCGCGAGCTGGTCGAAGCCATTACCGGGATCCGATCGATCGCCAGCGGCCAAGCCGTCATCGCTGGAGTTCGGGTCTCGGCGAAACCACGATCGGTTCGCCAACTTGGGGTTGCGTACATTCCGGAGGATCGGGAGCGAGACGGCTTAGTCGGCACGTACTCGATTGCCGACAATATGGTGCTTGCCTCCTACAACCAGGAGCCCTACGCAAAACGGGGCTTGCGGCGCTTTGAGGCCATTGCCGAAAATGCGACCAAGCTCGTCGAAAGGTTTGACGTTCGTACTCCCGATATTGACACCTCGGTCAAGTCTCTCTCTGGCGGCAACAAACAAAAAGTGATCGTAGCCCGCGAGCTGAGTGAAGAAAAGAAGCTGGTCATTGCATCACAGCCAACTCGAGGTGTTGATGTTGGTTCAATCGAATTTATCCATAATCAACTAATTGCAGCCCGGGACAGAGGGGCAGCCGTTCTCGTTGTCTCAGCTGAACTAGATGAAATCTTCAGCCTGTCGGATCGGATCGCCGTGATTTACGAGGGTAAGATCGCTGCCGTTCTCGATCCGGACAGCACCACCCGCGAAGAGATTGGTTTGTTGATGGCTGGCGAGAAGATCTGATCGCAACTCGGCGAATCGTACGGCCTGGACAAGTCTGTTCGGACGTTCTCTTGGTCGGGATGCTCAGTCAAGCCACCGGTCGACGGTGTCTTGTTGGTCTGGGTTCATTGCGTCAAGCTCGATCCCGTTAGCAGCCAACTTGGCCGCCGCTATTGCATGATCGAGCTCTTCAGGAATGACATGAACCCCTGGTTCGTAGTCGTGAGTGGCGAGCCGGTGACAGCCGAGGCCTTGTACCGCGAATGAGAGGTCCATGATCTCTATTGGATGGCCGAGGCCCCCGGCGATGTTCACCAACGCTCCATTTGCTAGAACGAAAAGGTCCTTTTCATCGTCCCACCGGTACTTTTCAATACCTTCTCGAACTACCCGATGAGAGGTTGATTCCCGGTCCAGTGACTCAACGTCTACTTCAAGGTCATGGTGGCCAGCGTTAGCAAGAATTGCGCCGTCTTTTAGAAGTGGAAAGTGGCGAGACGTTATGGCTCGTAGTCCGCCGGTGGCGGTGATTACAAAGTCGGCTGCGGGTAGCGCTTCTTCTGTCTTGGCCACCTCGTGGCCGTCCATGTAGGCCTCAAGCGCTTTGACTGGGTTTACTTCAACAATAATCGGACGGCCAGCCATGGCTCGAATGTAGGTAGCGAGGCCCCGGCCAACCCAGCCGTAGCCGATGATGGCAACCTGTTTTCCTGGGAGCAGCATGTTGGTTAAGTTCAAGATGGCCTGGACGGTTGATTGACCAGTTCCGTATCGGTTGTCGAACAGGTGCTTGCATTGAGCATCATTTGCGGCCAGCGCAGCGAACGGCAACCGATCAGCAGCTTCCAGTGATCGCAACCGAGCCACTCCTGTCGTCGTTTGCTCCGTTACCCCTTTGAGTTTGGCGAACAGATCGGGGCGATGTTGAGCCATTCGGACGGTTAGTTCGGCACCGTCATCAATTATGTAGTCGGGGCCGGTATCAGCAACGCTGAGGAGATCTTTCTCCCACGCTTCGTACCCGCTGTTCCTGGTTGAGTGCACTTCAATGTCTCGCTCTACTAGAGCGGCGGCGATCTCGTCACGGGTCGAGAACGGGTTACTACCAGCGGCGACTACTTCTGCTCCGGCATCGGCTAGGACCGTGGCCAAGAAGGCCGTCTTTGCCTCCAAGTGAACTACTAAGGCCACTCGTTTTCCAGCCAGAGCACCGTCTGATAGTTGTTGTCGTACAAAGCCATCGACGACCGGCGAGTGTTGTTGGGCCCAGTCAATAGCTTGCTGCCCGATTGGGGCTAGAGACAGATCAGCGATAGACGATCGCTCAGAAGCAGAACTAGAAGCAGAACCAGGCATAGAGAGGATCTTAGCCAACGCTAAGGTCTAAGCCCCGACTGAATCGGTTTGCCCTACACTGCTGAGCGTGTCACCGGATGAAGTCGATACGTTGGGCCAACGACTAATTGATACTGCACTCGCTATGAACGAACGCGGAATCAACAACGGAACCTCAGGCAACGTTTCGGTCCGAGTTCCCAACGGCCTGCTAATCACACCGTCGGGCATCCACTACGACCAACTCGGTCCCGCCGATTTGATTGAGATGGGCTTCGATCAATCATGGTCAGTCGTTGCCTCTGGCAGTCAGCAAACGAGACCTCATTCAGAAGTGGGCTCTTTGCGTCCGTCGTCGGAGTGGCGTTTTCACCTCGACATCATGCGGGAGCGGTCAGACGTGAACGCAATCGTTCACGCTCATCCCACGTCGGCCACCGCTCTATCTATACATGATCGCCCGATCGAAGCATTTCATTACATGGTTGGAGTAGCCGGAGGCCACGATATCCGCTGTGCTCGCTACGCCACGTTTGGAACCGAAGAACTATCGCGCAACGCTCTTGATGCGCTGAGCGATCGGAAGGCCTGTTTGCTCTCGCATCACGGAATCATCGCCGTTGGACCAAGCCTTGAGTCTGCGCTCTCAGTTGCGGTTGAAGTTGAGGTTCTGGCGGCGCAGTTTCTGGCGGCCCTGGCCATTGGCGACCCTCCGCTGTTATCAGCCAGTCAAATGGACGACGTGTTAGCCAAGATGGCATCGCCCGACGGCTATGGTTCGAGCCCCCCATAAAAAATCCGGACATAGTACTGGCAGTTAGGATGTACTGGGCAGTAGCGATCTTGTTGTATTTCCCCATTGGCTGATTTACTGTTAAAGTAAAGAGAGTTGCGCACATCGGCCTTCTTACGGCTGGCTCGCAACCTTTCGGTGGGTAATCTAGGTGGGAATTCAGAGGTAACAATGACTGTGCACAGCAATGTTCGCTATTTTGCGTCCGATTTTGGTGTCGCTGAACGTCGGCGACGGATTTGGGTTCGCCAGGGTCGAAAGCTGGTTCTAGCGTCGACCGCTGTGGCGGGCCTGGTGTTCGGCGGCGCTGATTCTGCTAGCGCGATTCCAGACGATGGCAACCGCGGAACCACGTCAGAACCGGTCACTCGGTCGAATTCAACGGAGTCTCCGTTCGGACGGTCCGATTCTGATACCCACGGCGGTGGAGAAGTTTCGTGGTCGGTGACGAGTACGCCTGTCGAGATCGATGTTGCCCCGTCAACCGAAACACCAACCACATACGGAGCCGTTTACCAACGGCCCGCCTTAGACGAAACTGTAGAGCCCGATTTCGACGAGTCAGAAATCGATGCTGACAACGTTGTTGCCCCCGGGATTTATCGTAGCCCTGGCGTTACCGCCATCGTTGGAACTCCCGGGTCTGACCAGATATTCGTCGGCCCCGGACAATCAGAAGGTAGCTACCAGGTTGATATCAACGGAGAGAAGTTTGCCCTTGAACCGGTTGACGTAGAAAATCTTCTGGCCATCATCAGCTACACCGGTTCAGATACCATTGGTGGGTCCGATCTGTCAGAGATGGTCGTTACCGTTGGCGACTATGGTGATGCGGTCGACGTCGGCGCTGGAAATGACCGGGTATTCGTCGGTGGCGGAAATGACCTTGTCTTTGGCCGGGCCGGCAACGATTTTATCGATGGTGACGGTGGCGACGATTACCTTGAGGGTAACGACGGCGAAGACGTGATTGTCGGTCGGGCCGGGGACGACATTGTGCGAGGCGGGCCTGGGAATGACCGCCTTGGTGGTGGTACTGGTGACGACACGGTCGAAGGTAATCGGGGAGATGATCTGCTCGTAACCGGTTCGGGCGATGATACCGGTTATGGCGGTCCAGGCGTAGACAAAATGTACGGTGAAGCGGGCAACGACTACCTAGACGGCGGCCCGGGAGCTGATGAGCTTTGGGGTATGCAAGATCAAGACATCTTGACTGGCGGGCTCGACGACGACAACCTCAACGGCGGACTCGGCGACGACACGATAATAGCGGGACCAGGCGAGGACATCATCTTCGACAGAACAGGCGATGCCGACACAATCTATACCGACGGAAACGATCGAGGCGCAACGTCAGAGGGCGATCGAGTTATCGGCACCACAATTGACCTAGATCTAGCCAGAGATCAGATCTCTCTTGGAGACGAGGAGTTCTTAGAGCAAGACTTCGCCGACCGGGTCGAATCAGATTTGGTCACCCTTCGAACCTTGCCCACTGGTCAAGCCATCTTGCAAAACATCGAATCAGGCGGGAAGACAGTCCAGATCGTTGAGGCCGAGCCTCGCTCGAACTCGTTCACGCACATCTACGAATCGCCTGACTACAGCGTTACCGATCAATTTACCCGCCCCGATGGGGTGCCTGGACCTGGCGTAAATACAACTGTCTTCTACGGAACAGCTAACGCTGCGGACGCACCGGTCGGCAACGTTCCCCTAGTTGAGTTCGGACACGAATTGATCCATTCGGCTCGGTCTGCCAACGGAACCGTCGACCCGGGAAGGTCAGTCGAGTTCGACGACAACGGTGAAGAAATCGTCGTGATCGATGAAGACACCGGCGCCCGTTGGTATCCGCACGATGCCGAACTACAGGTAGTCGATTTGCCGTATCAACATGGCCATCAAAGAGGAGTTGCCACGTCGCTCGATGTGATGGATCGCCCCGATTCACTCATGACCGAGAACAACCTTCGGGCCGATATTAACCTGCCGCCACGTCGATTCTATGAAGATGGGTCGCTGCCGGTGCATCTTCACGACCACGATGAGGGCACCTCCAACTTACGCCTACCTACGTCTCCGCCCGACGAAGTAGATCCTGCCGACAAACTGGCACGTTCTACCGTTGTCGCAATCGGATCAACCGACGATTCAACCAACAGCGGGGCTCAAGACCAGACCATCGCTCCGGCAGCCAACCTTTTCGATCGTTCGGTCGAAACAGATGTTGGCCCGCAAGCCGGCCAAAATAGTGCTGCCAACGATGACACCGATGGCGATCAGCCGGCCGTGATCGATAGTGAATCTGAAACGCCACGATCAGACACTGACTCCACCGCTAGCGGGCCATGTGGAGACTCCGACGGCGATGGTTGGGGTTGGAACGGCCAGAGTAGCTGCAAGATGCAGAGTGCTGCGCCACGATTCCCGAGCTGTCAACACGGATCGGAATCTGACCCCGACGGCGACGGCTTTGGGTGGGAATCCGATCAAACCTGCTTGATCAACTAGAAATAGGCCGGACCTCTTAGTCGGAATTGGCGCGAGAGCGGTTGACAACAACTAGGTTGGCTTTTCATGAGAAGCCTAGACTGGGTTAACGAAGCGGTGGAGATGGTTGATCAAACCAAGCTGCCGCAAACGATCGAAACACTCCGAGTAGAAACAGTCGCTGACTTGGTAGCGGCGATCAAGCGGCTATCGGTGCGGGGAGCGCCTGCAATTGGCGTAGCTGGAGCGTATGGGGTCGCCATGGCCGCTGCGCTGCATCGCCCGGATGTTGATCGAGGGGCGTTCGATGCAGCGGTAGCCTCAATACGTGACGCTCGGCCAACTGCGGTCAATCTCGCCCGGATGGTTGACCGGGTTCTACCGTTGGCGTTGGAATCGGCTGAGTCGGCCTTGACCGAAGCTCACAAGATTCGCGACGAGGAGCTGCAAGCGTCGATTGCGATGGGCGACCGTGGCGCCGACACGGTGATCGAACTGGTTGCCGCATCGTCCGGGCCAGCCGAGGCCATTCGAGCGATGACCATTTGTAACACGGGCGGCTTAGCCACGGTGGAACGAGGAACAGCATTGGCTGTGATTCAAACACTCCACGAACGAGGTGTACTAGCCGAAGCATTGCCAGTTGAAACCCGACCGCTGCTTCAAGGTGGTCGGCTCACTACATTCGAGCTGCAACAAATGGGCGCGCCGCACCGCCTGTTGGTCGATTCTGCTGGCCCGTTTCTGCTCGCTCAAGGTGCTGCCGACGTTGTTCTTATTGGCGCTGACCGGGTCGCCGCCAACGGCGATACCGCCAACAAGATCGGCAGTTTCAGCTTGGCTCTGGGGGCTGCTCACGCCAACGTGCCGTTCATCGTGGTGGCCCCCGAATCCACCGTCGATATGGCAACTGCGTCGGGTGAAGCCATTGAAATTGAAGACCGAGGGGCCGAGGAAGTGGCAAGTGTTCGTGGTGTGGCGGTAGCACCCAACGGTACTGATGCGGTCAACCCGGCTTTCGACGTCACGCCAGTCGGTCTCATCAGCTGTTTGGTAACAGATAAACGAGTAGTCAGGTTCGATAAGGGCGAGGTGTTGTAGCTCGGTTTAGCCTTGCCATTTCGGAACGAACGATTCTTCCCCAGTGTCGATATGGCGGGTGTGGGTTACCCAATGAGAGCCGTTGAAGTAGTGAAGCTGATACCCGGCCGGGTCTCGAATGACTTCGGGGGTGGCGTTTGGGTCCAAGTTGAGCCCCACATGGTGAGTGGTTGACAGCCCAACAGTTGTGGTAACCCCACCGACGGTAGTTGTTATTGGTCGATGAAGATGTCCGCACAAGATGCGAACAACGTTCGGGTGATCTGACACCAGATCAGCGAAGGCATCGGCACCAACCAGCCCCATCTCATCCATCCAATGGATTCCGCTGTTGAAAGGAGGGTGATGCATCGCGATCACAGTTGGGCAATCGCTGGCATCAGCCAACACTGCTCCTAACCAAAGCTCTCGCTCGTGGTCAAAAGCACCACCGTGGCAACCTGGAACGACTGTGTCCAAGCCGATCACCTGTACCGGTTCGCTGGCCGAGTCCAAAGAGACCACCCAACTCAAGTGGGTCTGATCTGAGTTCTCGCTGGCCCACTTCATATCAAACGCCGAGCGGAAGGTGTCTCGCCGGTCGTGATTGCCGGGCAACGGCAAGACCGGCGCTCGTAGTCGGTCCAGCTCAGCCACGATCACGTTCATTTCTTCCGGCGTGCCGTTTTCGGAAAGATCACCGGTTATCAGCACTGCATCGGGCTGAACAGTCTCGGCGTTAAGTCGATCCACTGCCTGAGCCAGCCGGCGGTTATTGTCGACGTACAGCTCGACTTCGTTCGCGGCCCCCACTACGTGGGTGTCGGTGAGTTGAGCCAACAACACTGCGCCCTCCCAATGGCTAGGAATCAGATGAAGAATTCAGGTTTACAGTCAGAGTTCCATTTTCGGTCACTGATACCGAAAACTGTTCCAATCCATCACCATCTTCGGGATAAACCTCGCCGTCGCAGTTGTCAACGAAGGTGGAGTTAGAAGGCTCCCACTCGACGTAGCATCGCTGAGGCGCCTCGATCGGCCGAGCCGCAAAGGCATGCCAACCGGAATCGGTCTGGTCGCCAACGTGCTGAATCCAAATATCTTTCACACCGCCGGTGGCGTCGGGTAGTAGTAACGGTCCATCCTCGTTAATGATCGCTGCCATCTCATCGGCCTGGCCGACTTGGAACAACGGCTTGCCAACCGGAACTGAGACATCAGCCGAACCTAGCAAATTTCCCATTTGGGTGACCAGGAACAAGACGACGAGAACGCCGCCAGCGGCTCCCAAGCCGACCATGAGGGCCTGGCGGGCGGGTGATTTGGTTCCCTGAGCAACGGGCATTCGCTTTGTACTTTCTTCTTAGTGGACTGTTCTTCGGTCATCATCGCCTGGTTTGATCAGTCCGCATGTGGTCGGCCACTTCGTCTTGCCCGCCACATAGATCTCACTGTCTAGCTGATTGTGCATCTAATTATGTATCTCTTTATGTAAGACAATGTGGGAGACAGAGCTCTCATCGCTCTAGTATCGCTACATCTCTTGACAGAATCGAGGTCAGCATTTCCGATGCTGAACCCGGTTTCTCAGTGTAGTTAGACCGGTTTGTATTTGGCGGGTCGCCACACAGAGACGCCTAGAGAGGTAAACGCAGACTAACGCCGACTGGCGTTCATCGGTCCGGAGGACAAAGTGGATCTACTCGAATTTCAAGGCAAACAGTTCTTTGCCACCTATGGCATTCCGGTTTCGGATGGTGAGGCCACTGGTGATGTTGATGAGGCAGTGGCTATCGCTGATCGCGTCGGCTATCCGGTTGTGGTCAAGGCACAGGTCCATACCGGTGGTCGGGGTAAGGCGGGAGGGGTCAAACTGGCCGAGAACGCAGAAGAATGTCGTACTCACGCTTCGAACATCTTGGGCCTCGACATCAAAGGCCACATCGTAAAGACGATTTGGGTTGAGAACGCCAGCGACATCGCTGAGGAGTACTACGCCAGCTTTACCCTCGACCGTTCGGCAAAGCAGCATCTTGGAATGCTCAGTGCCGAAGGTGGGGTCGAGATTGAGACCGTGGCCGAAGAGAACCCCGATGCCATCGCTAAGATTCACGTCGATCCAGTAGTTGGACTCACCGAACAAGCGTGTCGAGATTGGGTAACAGCAGCGAAGCTAAACCCGGCGGCAACCGATGGTGCAGTTGACATTCTCATGAAGCTGTACACCGCTTACGTTGAGGGCGATGCCGACCTAGTCGAGATCAACCCACTGATCCTCAAACCAACCGGTGAAGTGCATGCCCTTGACGCCAAGGTAAGCCTCGACGGCAATGCGATATACGAACACCCTGAGTACGAGCAGTACGAAGCTACTCAACCGCGTGATGAGCGCGAGTTAGCCGCTCACGAAAAAGGTCTTCAGTACGTCGGCCTCGACGGATCCGTTGGCGTAATCGCCAACGGCGCGGGCTTGGCGATGAGCACGGTTGATGTGGTTAATCAGGTTGGGGGAAGTCCAGCCAACTTCTTAGATATTGGCGGTGGCGCTAACGCCGACGTTATGTCGGGAGCGCTTGAGGTCATCAACAACGATCCAGCGGTCAAAGCCATCTTCATTAACATTTTCGGTGGCATTACCCGAGGTGAAGAAGTCGCCAACGGAATCATTGAGGCAATGAACCGAGTCTCAATCGACTCTCCCATCGTGATTCGTCTCGACGGGACTAACGCAGAAGAAGGACGAGCCATTCTGGAGCCCCACCTCAACGACAAACTGATGATGGAAACGACCATGCTCGACGCGGCCAAGCGCGCCGTTGAGCTTGCTAAATAGAGAACGAGAACAGGAACCAACATGAGCATTTTCGTTGATCAGAACACAAAAGTTATCTACCAAGGACTGACCGGTTCGCAGGGTCGATACTACGGTCTCCTTAACAAGGAGTACGGCACGCAGGTCGTAGCCGGGACTAACCCGAAGAAGGCCGGCACCGACGTTGAGGGAATTCCCATTTACGCCAGTGTGGCTGAAGCTAAAGAGGCAACTGGTGCAACCGCTAGTTGTATCTTCATCCCAGCGCCTGGGGTTCAAGGCGCAGTGCTAGAAGCGGCCGAAGCCGGTATCGAGTTCATCGTTGCCATCACTGAAGGAGTACCGGCTCACGACGAGGCGTACTTCTACAACAAATTAAAGGCCGAGTATCCGAATACCAGGTTGTTGGGCCCGAACTGCCCAGGAATCATCAGCCCGGGAATGGCAAACATTGGCATTACCGCTGGACACATCGCCAAAGAGGGCGGTCCGGTTGGCATTGTGAGCCGATCAGGAACGCTCACGTACCAGGCGCTTTACGAGCTCAAACAGAAAGATATCGGCGTTACCACCTGTGTCGGAATCGGTGGCGATCCGGTACCTGGTACGAGCTTCATCGATTGTCTTGAAGCTTTCGAAGCCGACCCTGACACAAAGGCGGTCATGATGATCGGCGAGATCGGTGGGTCAGCCGAAGAAGAGGCCGCTGAGTTCATCAAGAACCACATGACGAAACCGGTTTCTAGTTACGTCGCTGGCGTTACTGCACCTCCTGGGAAAAAGATGGGCCATGCTGGCGCCATCGTTTCTGGCGGCAAGGGAACAGCCAAAGCCAAGATGGAAGCCTTGACTGATGCTGGAGTCCGAGTGGGGGAGAACCCAACTGAAGCGGGCGAGCTTATGGCCGAAATAGTAGCCGGTCTTTAGCCTCAGACTCCGTGGTAGCGGAGTCCGAACGTTCACCAACAAACTCCCCGGCTGGAATCAGTTGGGGAGTTTGTTGTTTTCGGCGCCAAGCCCCGATGGGTTCGGTCGTGCGCTTGTTAGGAAACAGTAACTCGAAGCCCGGTTTCGTTGTCGAAGAAATGGAGGCGGGATACATCGAACTGGATTGACCGGGTTTGACCGGCCTGAGCGTCGCTTGACGGAGCGAACCGGCCGACGAAATCTGGCGTTGGTCCGTCTTCGCCTCCGACGACATCTTGTAGGTCTGGGTCATCAATCATCACTCGCTCGACGCCAGCGTCAAAGTGGCAGATCACCTCAGAGCCGAGCGCTTCTCGGAGGGTAATTTTTGCTTTAACCGTGCTCGTTTTCGACGAGTCGCTCAACACCATGTCGGCCTCAGCGTCGTGCAAATCGTCGGGACGTATTCCGACGGTCAATTCCTTGTTGTGGTAGCGACTCAGATTTAAATCTGAGACGATTTCTGGCGGCACAGCAAGGGTTTGTTGGCCCATGGCAATGGTCCCGGCATTGTTGTCGGCGTTAACGAAGGTCGAAGACCAGAGATTCATTGCTGGCGACCCAATGAAGCCAGCCACGAAGACGTTGGCCGGCTTGTTGTACAGCTCTTCGGGTGGTGCTACTTGCTGCAAGTGGCCACCATTGAGAACAACGACCCGGTCGCCCATCGTCATCGCCTCAACCTGATCGTGGGTCACGTAGACGGTTGTGACATCAAGATCTCGCTGGATTCGAGCGATTTCCGATCGCATTGACACCCGCAGCTTGGCGTCTAAGTTGGACAGCGGCTCATCCATCAAAAACACTGCTGGTCGTCGGATTAAGGCGCGGCCCATAGCGACCCGCTGTCGTTGGCCGCCCGACAGTTGCGACGGCTTGCGCTCGAGTAGCTCAGTTAATTGCAGGGTGCGAGCGATCGAAGCTACTCGGCTATTGATCTCGTCGGTACCGACCTTGGCAATCCGAAGGGGGTAATCGAGGTTGCGAGCCACTGTCATGTGGGGATACAGCGCATAGTTTTGAAAGACCATAGCGATATCTCGATCTTTTGGCGGAATATCGTTGACGACCGTTTCGCCGATGGAAACCGTGCCGCCGGTTATGAATTCCAGCCCAGCAATCATCCGGAGAGCGGTTGATTTGCCGCACCCTGATGGTCCGACAAGAACCAGAAACTCGCCATCATCTATTTCAAGGTCAAGCGAGTCGACCGCCGGTTCGTCGGCACCGTCATAGACCTTTGTCATATTGTTGAGATGTACCGCTGCCATGATTCTCCCCTCGAGATTTCTCAATATTGCTGGCACTACTCGCTAGCAATTTCGCTCAACTAGTGCCTGGTTCATTGCCCCAATACGCCGTCAGTCAACTTGCAACGTGTCGTTGGTCCTTGCGGACCATGCCGACGACTACATCGTGAGATCTTACAGCGACAACGTTGGAATGGCTTTGGTGTAGCTTAAACGGTTAAGTTTGCATAAACTAACGCCCACTGGTCTTTGGGGCATCAGTTCGCCACTTTGGTCCAGGTAAGAGACAAGATGTTGTGCACGCTGTAAATGGCGTGTTCGCATCAAACATTAAAACTAAAGACAGGGGAGAATAGATGTCATCGTCTCACTACCCGAGCCCTAGCGCTTGGAACGAAACAATCAAACGACGTACCGCGTTGAAGCTTGGTGCAGCCGGAGCTGGCGTAGTTGCCGCCGGACCTTTGCTTGCAGCGTGCGGTAGCGAATCAACTTCCGCCGGTGGTGCCGTTGAGATTGGTGGCGCTGAAGGCGTTCTCACCATTGGCTCCAACCTGTCGGACGACACGCCAAAAGAAGCATTGCAAGCGATGGTCGATGCGTTCCCGAATGAGAACGTTGAAATTACCGTAAATACCACTGATCACAACACGTTCCAGGAGAACATCAACAACATTCTCCAGGGTGGCGAGGACGACGTTCTCACGTGGTTCGCTGGCTTCCGTAACAAGTTCTTCGCCGACCAGGGACTCCTCGGAGACATCTCTGATGTTTGGGAATCGGTCAGCGGGCTCGGTGAAGGCTTCAAAACAGCTTCAACTGGTAGCGATGGCAAACAATACTTCATGCCAACCGCTTACTACACCTGGGCTGTTAACTACTCAAAGAAGCTCTGGGAAGAAAAGGGCTACGAAGCTCCGACCGACATCGACGGACTTAAGGGTCTAGCCGAGCAAATGATGTCTGACGGCATTACCCCCTTCGCCTTCGCCAATGATGGTGAGTGGCCAGCAATGGGCACATTTGACGTGCTCAACATGCGCATCAACGGTTACCAGTACCACATCGATCTGATGGGTGGAGACCACGCCTGGACCGATCCTGAGGTCAAGAACGTTTTCACCACCTGGGAAGAACTGCTTCCGTTCCATCAAGAAGGTGCTAACGGCCGTACTTGGCAAGAAGCAGCAACCGACCTTGAGAACGGCGACGCTGGAATGTTCCTGCTAGGAACGTTCGCTGCCAGCAACTCTGATGCAATGGCTGAAGATATGGACTTCTTCAACTTCCCAGAGATCGATTCAAGCATCGGCGCTTCAGCCCTCGATGCTCCGATCGACGGTTACCAGATGATTGCTGAACCAACCAATGCGGCAGCAGCGAAGGAATTCCTGCTCCACTTGTCAACCGCTGCGGCTCAAGATGCGTATCTTGGGGTTGACCCATCGGTAGTTGCTTCAAGCTCTGAAGCCAACACCAGTGGTTACAACGATTTGCAGAACAAGTCAGCTGAGTTGGCTAACAGCGCAACGGGAATCTCACAGTTCCTTGACCGCGACACCATCCCAGACTTCGCTGGGGAATGCGGATCTGCTTTCGCCGCCTTCATCGAAGATCCTTCGAAGATCGACACCATTCTGTCGGACTTGGAAGAGAAGAAGGTTTCGATCTTCGCTGACTTCGGAAGCTAAGACGTCAACATGGAAGGGCCCGCTTCAAGCGGGCCCTTCCAGTTCTTTCTATGGCAGACTCCGAAACGACTATCACCGAAAAAACCCCGTCACCAGATGCGGCCGATTCAGTCGACGCGTCTGGTAAGTCAGCTCGTCGGCGGAAAGAAGCTAGCCTCTCGAGCTCCGATCGATGGACGCTTTGGGGAATGGTTGGCTTCCCAACATTTCTCCATGTTTCGCTAATTTGGATTCCAGCGTTCGCCACTGTGCTTCTCTCTTTTGTCCGGTGGAACGGATTCAAGTTGAGCCAAATTAAGTTCATTGGCTTGGGCAACTACGTGAACCTGTTCACGGTGTGGGACAAAGACCTTTATGAAGGCCTGCTCAACAACCTTTGGGTCTTGATCTTTCTCTTCGTCATTGCCACGCCGCTTGGAATGTTGTTGGCTTACCTGCTCGACAAAGAACTTCGCGGTACGGCGGTCTATCAAAGTCTGCTTTACTTCCCGGTCGTGTTGTCTCTCGCTGTCGTCGGGTTCATTTGGAAAAGTGTGATTTACTCGCCCCGTCAAGGTTTGCTGAATACGACCCTAGGTCGAACCGAGCAGGGCAACCAGATCGACTGGCTCGGTAACCCCGAGTTCGTTCTGCCGGTTCCGTTCACTGAGAACTACGGCCTGAGCGCAAATTTCTTGGCACTAATCGTTCCAATGATTTGGCAACACGTTGGCTACATCATGGTGCTGTACCTGGCTGGAATGAAAAGCGTTGACCCTTCGCTCCGTGAAGCGGCTGCCATCGATGGCTCAAGTGAGTGGCAGGCATTCCGAAAGGTGATTGTTCCTTCGCTCCGACCGGTGAACATCGTCATGATCGTGATAACGGTCATCACCGGCCTGCGGATCTTCGACATCATTGACGTGTTGAACAATCCAATCGGCACCGATGTGCTTTCGATCCTCGTAGCTGAGAACCTTCTTGGCGAGTCGACCAACGTAGGTCGAGGATCGGCCTTCGCTACCGTGCTGTTGGTGCTTTGCTTCGGGTTTGTGCTGTGGTACCTCCGAAACACGTTCAGCGAGGAACTCGAATGATCACGACGTGGCGTTCAAAAGTCTTAAGTCAATCGTTTCTGATCTTCATGGTTATTTTGTGGATGATCCCGCTAGTCGGGATGGTCTACGCCTCGTTCCGGCCCTACGCCGAAACGTCAACTCAAGGGTTTTTCACCCTGCCCGACACCATCACTCTCGACAATTTTCGGAACGCTTGGCAGCAAGGCGATATGCTCCAACACTGGAAAGTAACGTTTATCGTCGTCATTCCGTCGGTTATCATCCTTCTGTTTTTCTCTTCGATGGTGGCCTTCTCGGTGTCCCGCCTCAACTGGCGGTTCAACGTCGGGCTGTTAATGCTTTTCACCGCTGGGAACTTGCTGCCTCCTCAGGCCATGATCGTGCCGCTGTTCCAAATCTACAATCGAGTCCCGCTCCCGACTATCCCGTTACTTTCCGAGAGTGGAGAGTTACGAGGCAGTCTCATCGGACTGATCCTGATTCACGTCGCCTTTCAATCCGGCTTCTGCACCTTTGTTCTCAGCAACTACATGAAAACACTTCCTAAAGAGCTAAACGAAGCGGCCATGGTTGACGGTGCGAGCCTTTGGCGGCAGTACTGGCAAATCATTTTGCCGCTGACCCGTCCAGCGTTGGCTGCGTTGGCCACGCTCGAATTTGCGTGGATCTACAACGACTATTTCTGGGCGGTAGCGCTCGTTCAAAAAGGTGCGAACCGGCCCATTACCTCGTCGCTTCGCAATCTAAGCGGACAGTTCTTTACCGACGACAATTTGGTGGCCGCTGGTTCGCTAATAGTTGTTCTGCCAACGCTCCTCATCTATCTAGCGCTTCGACGTCAGTTCATATCTGGCCTGTCAGTCGGTGCAAGTAAAGGGTGACCGCTTCAACAAATGGCGGCAAGCGGACAACGATCCGCGATGTAGCGGAACGGGCAGGCGTGTCGACTGCCACCGTCTCCTATGTGCTGAATGATTCGGGGGCAGTTTCGACTGATACCGCTACCAGGGTTCGCGATTGTGTAGCCGAACTTGGCTACCGAGCCGATGGGTTAGCTGTGGCCCATCGCACCGGTCGATCCCAGACAATCGGGCTAGCGGTTCCCGACCTAACAAATCCTTTCTTCCCAGAGTTCTCTCAAGGGGTGTACGACGCAGCTTCTAAGGCTGGCTTTGCAGTGATCCTGGTTGATTTTCGCGGCTCACCAGACGACGAGCGACTTAGCCTTGAACAACTCACAGACCGTCGCCCTGAAGGTTTGATTTGGTGCCCTGTTGGTGAGTCATCCACCGATCAGGTTGTGCCTACTCAGCTGCCAACTGTTGTCTTCGATCGCGAAATCGAAGGATTCGACAGCATCGCAGCTGATATCTATCAGGGAGGGTTCTTACAAGGGAGCGAAGTTGTTGCTCATGGTCATGAGCGGATCGGCATTATTTCTGGTCCAGCTTGGTCTGAAACGGCACAACTACGACGCAAGGGCGTCCTAACTGCCCTTGGCCATAATTGCGAGGTTGTTTGGGAATTCGCGTTGGGCTATTCAGCGTTCATTCCCGACTATGTCGCCGACCAAATTCGTTCGGCTGACGTGACCTGCGCAATCACCGCGAACGACATTCAGGCCATTGGATTGCTTCAGATTTTCCGAACTATGGGCCGGACCGTACCGGACGACGTTTCCGTTATCGGTTTCGACGACATTGCTCTGGCTCGCCTTGTAAGCCCGACACTGACCACCGTTCACCTGCCGATTCGCCAGCTTGGATCTCGAGCGTTCGAGATGCTTCGGACCCGAATTGAGAACCCGGCTCTTCCAGCTCGGCGGGAACAGCTCGAAGTACAGATGGCAAGGCGAGAATCGCTGTCACTGCGCTAGTCCCAATAGGTCGCTCCCTCCTTCGCCGAGCTTCGCATTTCGTGAACTTCTTGACACCGGAATCATCGAACGGCGCCGCCATTACATTTCGCTGATAGTTTTCGCAGATATATTTCTGGTAGTAGCTGTTGTAGTAGAACGTGACGTAGATGGGACGAAAATGAGATTGCGAAGGCCATACCCGGTTATTCGTTTGATCATTACGCTCATTCTGGCCGTCGGTTTCGGGACTTTAGCCGCTTGTTCTGGTGGGGAACGACCGGTCCTGGATGGCGAGGTCTCCGCTGATCTGATCGAGCCTGAGTTTGACCCGGCAGCAGAACAATCGTCTGGAGCGGCGGCCGGTGAGACCGCCACCAGCTCGACTCAACCAGAGTCGGTTGTTCTTGACCAAGATTTACGAGGGGAGCAAATCGCGCCAGCTCCTGATGGTGTCCTAGCCGTTATCACTACCACCGGTGTTTTGGTTCCAGTAATTGGTAAAACCCCTACCCGATATCAGGTGATTGCTCCGTGTGGGGATCAAGCTTTCGTAGGTTGGGGCCATGAGGTATCGGCTGTTCAGGTGGTGCTTGACCCTGGGCATGGTGGTTCCGAGTCCGGTGCTGACGATGTCCCTGACTTGACTGAAGCCGAGTTGAATCTGCAGATCGCTCGTCGAAGCGCGTCTCGTTTGCTCGAACGCGAAATCACTGTAGCGGTCACGCGGACCGACGATTATCGCATTCCGATCCAGCAGCGGGCCGCTATCGCTGACCAGCTTCAGGCCGAGGTTTTCGTCTCGATTCATCACAATACCCCGGCGTCAAAAAGTTCGACTACGCCTGGAACCGAAGTGTATGTGCAATCAGAGTCAGACGATTCGGCTCGGCTCGGCGGTCTGGTCTATGAAGAAGTCTTTGATGCGCTCTCCCAGTTTGATGTTGAGTGGACGTCCAGAGATGATGCCGGTGTTCTTGTCGTGCTGGATGACGAAGGCAACGACGCCTACGGAATTGTGCGCCGACCAATGGTCACGTCGGCGTTGGTCGAGCTGGCCTATCTCGGAAATCCCGATGAGGCAGCACTATTGGCCACTGACGAGTATGTGGAGGCCGCTAGCACCGCTGTTGCCGACGGGATCGAGAGGTTTTTGACTACGTCCGAACCAGGGTCGGGCTTTATCGAGACTCCTCGGGTCTTTAACCCAAGCGGCTTAACCGGGGGAGTCGGCGATTGCGTTAATCCTCGACTCGAATAACCAGACTTGCAATCCGACTTCACCGACCGATAGCCGCCGAAATTCTGGCCAGAAAAGGTCAGTAGAAGTTGTTTTTTCATCGAGAACGATGTCGATTAGTTCCAAGTTCGACCTGATTCGAGGTTCGGCCATCGAGTTCCGGTAGGTTCACGGCTGTGAGAGCTTTGTTGTCTGTTTACGACAAATCAGGAATAGCCGAACTGGCCCAAAAACTTCACGATCTGGGCATCGATTTGATCTCGTCTGGAGGCACCGCGACGGCGATCGCCGAAGCCGGTGTCCCCGTCGTTGACGTCGCCGACATAACCGGATTCCCGGCGATGTTGGGCCATCGAGTAGTCACGCTACATCCGCGAATCCACGGCGGCATCTTGGCCGACCGTCGGGATGTCTCCCACCTTCGGGATCTCGAGTCCCATAACCTCGACTTGATCGACATTGTTGTTGGCAACCTATACCCATTTGACTCTGAGCCATCGATTGACCTGATCGATATTGGCGGGCCAACCCTGTTGCGGGCGGCGGCGAAAAACCATGAGTACGTCACTGTGCTGGTGGACCCAAACGACTACGACATTTTGCTTGAGGAACTCGGCCAAAGCGGTTCGACGTCTCCGGCCACTCGGCATCGGCTCGCCCGAAAAGCATTTGCTCATACTGCGAGCTACGATGCGGCGATTGCCACCTGGTTCAATGGCAACGAGGTCGACAGCGAGGATCCTCTGCCTTCGTCGATCCACTTGTCGTTGGAAAAAACCCAGACGCTCCGATACGGAGAGAACCCACACCAGGACGGCGCTAGATACCAGCAGCCGGGCAAATCTAGTTGGTGGGATTCTGTGGTCCAGAATGGCGGCGTTGATCCTAGCTATTTGAATATTTTCGATGCCGATGCAGCGTGGGCTCTCGCTCATGATCTCGGCGATAAGCCGGCTTGCGCCATAATCAAACACGCCAACCCATGCGGGGCTGCAGTTGCCGATGATCTCGCTTCGGCCTACGCCCTTGCGTATGCGTGCGATGAGCGCTCGGCCTTCGGTGGCATTGTTGCTTGCAATCGTATTGTCGATCTGGCCACGGTAGAAAAGATGGAAGCAGCCGCTCAAGCCGATGTCATCATCGCGCCCGGCTACGAAGCTGGGGTTATCGATCGTTTGATCGAAAAGCGCAAAAACACTCGAATCCTTACCGCTCCCCAAGCAGGGGATTTCGAGCTTTCAGTTCGGCAACTAAGCGACAGCTTTCTGGTTCAACAAACCCACTCGTTCAAGGCCACCCCTGATAGCTGGACCGTCGTAACCGACAAACAGCCAACGGCGGCCGAGATGGCTGATGCCGAGATGGCGTGGCGGGTATGTGGCCACGTAACTTCGAACGCTATTGTCCTAGCCAAAGATGGCGTCGCTTGGGGGATTGGAGCCGGGCAACAAAACCGGGTCGAATCAAGCGAGCTTGCTGCTCAAAAAGCAGACGGTAGAGCGAAAGGGGGAGCGTGCGCCTCCGATGCCTTCTTCCCTTTTGCCGACGGAATCGAAGCGGCCGCTCTGGCTGGCGTCTCGGTGATAATACAGCCTGGTGGTTCAGTGAAAGATGCTGAAGTAATCGAGGCGGCCAACCAACTTGGTTTGGCCATGGTGCTAACGGGCGAACGCCAGTTCCGTCACTAGCTTGCGCCATCGATGGGCAGTTTCTGGCTCCCAAAGGCACGTTAGTTTGATTGATACCCGGCTAGGATCACCGATAGTCTTACCACCCGGAGAACCATCATGACTGCACAATTTCTCGACGGAGCTCCAGTTGCCGATGCGGTGCTGGCGGGCGTCAAGGTCAAAGTTGACCAGCTAAAAGCCAAGGGTGTTACGCCAGGTCTGGGCACGATTCTGGTTGGTGAGGACGGACCGTCGGCTGGCTACGTTCGCAAGAAGCATGAGACTTGCGAAGCGATTGGTTTGAAGTCGCATCACATCGATGTTTCAGTAGAGGACGGCCAAGCTGGTTTGCTCGCTGCAGTCGACGGGTTTAACGCCAACCCTGAGGTCGATGGGTACATCATCCAACATCCGGTGCCCGATGGGTTCGACTTCAACGAAGCGCTAGCTCGCATGAGCCCGACCAAAGATGCTGACGGTCTCCACCCGGCGAACTTAGGCAAGATGGTTCTCCAAGAGAGCGGTCCGGTTCCGTGTACCCCTGCTGGTATCCAAGCCATTCTCGTCCACTACGGGATCGACTTGGCTGGCAAGAACGTCGTAGTTGTGGGCCGGGGCCCGACCTTGGGTCGGCCGCTTGCCGTGTTGCTATCGAACAAAGGCGATGGTGCTGATGCCGCGGTTACGGTTGTCCATTCCCGCGTTCCGAACCTGGCCGAATACACCAAAATGGCTGACGTCGTCATTGGTGCGGTTGGGATTCCGAGCTTCATCACTCCGGAGATGGTAAAGCCAGGGGCCGTAGTGGTTAGTGGCGGCATCACTTGGGAGGGCAAGAAATTGCTCCCCGACGTCGATGAATCTGTGGGTGAAGTAGCCGGGTGGATCACGCCAAGACTTGGTGGAGTCGGCCCGACGACTGTCGCTATGCTGCTGAAAAATACCGTTGACGCAGCTGAAAACCGTTAGGCCGCCTTGTGAGGGCGCTATCTCGCCCCCGTCCTAAATCGATCTATACCGCCATGGGCTTCGCCCAAGGCTTCTTCTTTGGTTGCTGGGCACTCGCTGGCGTCGTTTGGTGGGTGGTAGATCTCGAACTTTCACCTCTTCGGCTGATACTGCTTGGGACGTTCCTTGAGGGCACCGTTTGGCTTGCTGAGTCTCCAACCGGAGTCGTCGCTGATGTCTTCAGTCGTAAGTGGTCGGTTGTTCTGTCTTGGGTGATGATCGGCGGTGGCATGATCGTGGGTCCGGCGACCGACCTGTTCGTGGTGATGCTCGTAGCACAAGTAATCTGGGGAGTTGGGTTTACCTTTCAAAGCGGAGCCGACACTGCTTGGGTAACTGACGAGCTCGGGTACGAAGATGATCGAATCATCTTTCGTCATGCCATCGCCAGAGTTTTCGGAGTGATTGTTGGTGTTGTGGTCGCAATGGCTGCGTCCCAATGGTCGCTAAGAGGGGCGATGATTTTGGCCGGGATGGGCAGCATCGTTTTCGCCGGTGGTCTGGCGGCCACGATGACCGAGAAAAACTTCCAACCGATTGAGAGCGACAAAGATCGATCAATCCTGAGCCGTGCTGGCAGTACCTGGGCAGTCATGGCCCGAACCTGGCGTCAAGGTCTTTCGGTGACAATGTCGATACCAGTGCTCCGGCTGTTAGCGGTGGCAACGTTTGTTGCCGCCACGGTTGACGAAATGGTTGATCGTCTGGATATGAAACGCGTGATCGAGGTTGGCTTTCCAGACCAAGATGGAGAAACAGCGGCTTTCTTTTTCGGCATAATCTGGATCGTTATGAGCTTGGCCACCTTGCCAGTGATGTTGGCGTTCAATCGGGACCGTGAAAATCTCTCCGATCGGTGGTCGGCGATAGCGTTGAGCGGTCTGCTGGCTAGCAGCGCAGTTGGGGTCGCTATGATGGCTGGCCCTGCCCTCGCTGTTGCATTGATCGGGTGGACACTCCGAGACGTAGTTCGAGAGGTGGCGATGCCCGTCGCTACTGCTTGGACGAACCGACAGGCCCCATCTGATATACGGGCCACCGTCTTGTCATTTCAAAGTCAATCTGTTGCTTTTGGCCAGATGGCCGGTGGCCTTGCGATGGGTGCCCTGGCTCAAGCAACTAGTCTGGCGGCCGCTTTCATCGTTGGGGCTGGTTTGCTAACAGTGACGTCGATCTCCGTTGCCTTTTTCGGCACCAGAACCGGGCCAGCGCACGCCGTTTAAGGCCTACCTTCGTCTATTCGTAGGATTGAGTGCCACAATACTTACGGTGTCTTTGCGGCAACGGCGGGGTGATGTGAGCTCTCCCACAGTTGCTGATAGGCCAGCTGAGGCGGTTACTTCTCGGGCCTCGCCGAGGGGCTACATCGGTGCAATATGAAGGTTTTCTTTCTTTCTAGTTGATTGGGGCCTCCGCTCCATCAAACCGCCCTGTCTTTACTAGTTCATTGGGCCTAGAATGGAACGGTAAGTCTCGGTAAATGGGTTGGCGGGTGGCTTACTTTTCGATCTGCCGAACGAGGATTTGGGGAAGATGGCGGCGAGCGTTAAAAGCAGACGAACCGACGATGATCTGATCACTGGAACACCCTTTGATTTAGGGGCGGCCCAGACCGGAAAAAGTAAGAGCCGAGCGCCAGAAGTGTTGGTCGGGATTTTCTTGGTCGCGTTGTTCGCTCTGGTTGGCGCTTGGTTCTATTCGACGTCAACCGCCAGCATCGATGTGACAGGCCTTCGCAACAACGTCCAGCGAGGCGCTGTCATCACCGAGGCCGACCTAATCCGACATGAAGTGGGTATCGAGGGTGACGTCGGCGTTGTTCTGTGGTCGCAACGAGGATCAATTATTGGATCAGTTGCAACCGCTGACTTAGCCCAAGGGATGCTCGTCCACCCAAGTCAGTTTGGCGTAGATGACGGCCTTCCTGAAGGGCAGTCCATTATCGGTTTATCGCTTGACTCAAGTCAGTACCCGGTCCTTACATTAGTGCCGAACGACATTGTGAGAATCATTTATGTTCCGGACTCTCAGACCCAACGGTCGCAAGACCAGACGCCGGTGGGAGAAGTTGAAGTTCCGGTTCTCGTTCCCGAAGCTCGGGTGATCACGATTGCTGACGGCGACATCTCGCTCCAAATGCCAACCTCTCGAGCCGACATCGTTTCGGCAGCCGGAGCGGACGGTCGGGTACACATTATTAAGGTTCGAGGTTCTTAAGTAGATGACCCTGATCTGTTTCACGTCCCAGAAAGGTTCGCCCGGAGCGACGCTAACTGCGTTGGCTGTCGCAGCGTCTTTCCCGGTCGCGAACGGTCGTCGAAAAATCTTGCTCGAAGCGGACTGCACAGGCGGGACGCTGGCCTTGCGGTATCAGCTGCCAACCGAACCTGGATTGTTGACGTTGGCCGCAGCCATCCGATCCTCTCAGGACAATGAACTCCTTTGGCAACACAGCCAAGAACTGCCAGGCGGACTCTCCATTGTGGCGTGCCCCGACGGCCCAGATCAGGTTTATGCCGCACTAGCAGCAACCGGTCGCTCGTTGGGTCGATGGCTCGAAGCCTTACCCGACGTTGACGTAATTTGTGATGTTGGTCGACTCACGCCTAATTCGCCAACAATCGATTTCGTGGCCGAGGCTAGCGCGGTTTTGATGGTCGCTCGGCCGAACGTCGAACAACTACAGCCGGCGGCCCGTCGAATGGTGACGCTGGCCCCGGTTATCGAACACCTTGGTTGGGTTTTGATTGGCGACTCTCCCTACGGCCCAGCCGACGTTGAGTCGACCTACGGGATGCCGGTCGTCGGAGTAATCTCCGACGACAGCCGAGCGGCTGGCAAACTTGAGTCTGGCGTGGTCAGCTCGAAACTAGTCCGATCGCCGCTCGTTCGATCTGCAGGATCGTTAGCGGAGGTGTTGGCCGACTGGCTCCGACCCGATGGTGTGGCCCCGAACCCGCCACCTCAAGCCGAGATGCAATCGGTTACACCCCAACCCGCTCCCGGCCATGAAGCCATTCATCGGTTAGCCGAACCGGCAGTACCGACTAACCCTCCCGCCCTTTGGGGCGAACCCGATACTCATATCGAACGACCCCATGGTCACGAGGTCGAATTCGCCCAATCATCGCCACCCCCTCCCACCGATTTCGGTACGCCACCAATGCCCGCTGGACCCGCACATCCAGTTCCCTTCGAGCCGGTTAATGGTCAGGGTGAGTGGGTTGGGTCGGATGAGTTTGTGCCGCCGGTTAGTCACTACGAGAACGAAGCGGTGGTTCAAGAATCGGAGTGGAGTTCCCATGGTGGTGAGCCCACTCAGCAGTTCACCGGCTTGGAACGTCCTGACATTGCCGTTGAGGTCGGGGATCGCGGCTCCCATGCCGGTCCGCCCCTTCCGCCAAGCTCGCTTAGTTTAGCCGAAGCTCCAAGCCAGCCTGAGACGTCATCGCCGCCTCAACCTGCCGCCGAACTTGAATCGGCGCCACAAGTTGCGTCACCAGACATCCACAACGGTAGCCGCGGCCCAATAGCCGAATTTGACGATGCTGAGGGCTGGGCTGTCGCCCCAGTTCCAATAGCCGAAGAGCCAGCGGCGCTGCAGGGAACGGCTGAACCTATCGCTGAATGGATCCTGGAGCCGCCGACTGCTCCCGTGCCTAACGGTGTTGAGTTTCAAGAACCACTTCCGGCTCAGCAACTTCCACCTCCCCAACCGCCACAACCCTCAGGCCCGGTTCCGCTCACGGGGGTACCTGCTTCTCCACCGGTCTCGACCGTAATCGATCAGCTTGACGGCAAGGATCGAAAAGACTGGACCAAACTGCGCAATACCAAGACGTGGCAACGAGCATCGACAGCCGATCAAGACTCTGGCTCCACCAATGGCTTCGATCAACCCCCGTCGCTAGTCAACGGCGCCGGTCAGGCCGTCTCATCAGTCAAAGAAGTGGTGCTCGAAGAGGAGGAGGCTGCTCCGAATCCGTTTCCTCATGAGAACCCCAGAGAGGGCTGGACAACCGGATGAGCATCGATCGTTCGCTGGTTGACCGCACCCGTCGGGCGGTCGGCGAGAAGCTTAATCAGCGCGCCGCCGAGGCGGAAGCGGCAGGCAGGCCGCCGATCGTCGGTGCAAACCGACGAATGCTGGCTCACTCGCTGATCAACGAGGCAATGGAACGGCACGACACCCGAGCGATGGCCAGCGGTCTATCGGTATTGTCCGAACAGGATCGGGACGAACTAGCCAAATCGGTTATCAACGAGCTATTCGAGCTAGGACGTATTCAGCAGTATGTAGACGACCCTTCGAACACCGATATCGCAATAAACGGCTACGACAACGTCTGGTTGGTCAAACGAGACGGAAGTAAAGTTGTCGGTGGTCCAGTAGCAGAAAGCGATGAGCAGCTTATCGAGATCATCCAAACGGCAGCCCGACGAGGAAGGTCGGAGCAGCGATGGGATCCGTCAAGTCCGTTGCTTGATATGCAACTAACAAGCGGTGACCGTCTAAACGCCATCGCTTGGGTGTCGGGTCGGCCATCAATCTCGATCCGACGTCACGACTTCGACATTCACAGACTCAAGCAGCTCGTTGGACTCGGCACGATAACCGAGCCGATCTTTCACCTTCTTAAAGCAATGGTCTTGGCTCGGTTCAACATAATCGTGGCCGGTGGAACCGGAGCCGGGAAAACGACGTTGCTCCGGTGTCTGCTGAATGAGGTTCCCCCTGAGGAGCGCCTGGTAAGCGTCGAGGACTCTTTGGAGATCGGTCTCGATCGCTTCGCCCATTTGCACCCCGACCACGTAGACCTTGAGGCCAGAGAAGCTAACGTCGAAGGCGTTGGCCAGCTTTCTATGGACGACCTTGCCATCAATGCCCTGCGGATGAACCCGGGTCGACTGATCGTAGGAGAAGTCCGCGGAAACGAAGCATTGACGCTACTTCTTGCCTGCACCCAAGGTAACGATGGGGCGATGTGTACCGTGCACGCAGATTCGTCCAGTGGAGTGTTCGGTCGACTGCAGATGTACCTCGCCATGACCGAAGAGCGTTTTAGTGCCGAAGCGGCCAACATGATGGTGGCGCAAGGCATTGACTGCATTATCCACGTTGCCAAACTTTCAACCGGAAGCCGGGCCATTACTAGCGTGCGAGAAGTTACCGGTGCCGAAGGCGAGCTCATGATCTCGAATGAGATCTACGGCCCCGACAATACTGGTCGGGCTACCTCACGGTTCCGGTTCACTGACGAACGGATGCAACGGCTGGAGCGGGCCGGATACGACCGCCGATGGCTTGACACCCCCGGCGAGTGGCACGTATGAACACGCTGATTATGGCTGCGTTGTGCGCCGGAGTCGCTCTTGGGATTCTTACTATCGTTCAGGGCCTCCGGGGTCGCAAGTTGCTTCCAGACGTGAGCCGTCTCTTCCCTGATGGCACAACTACCACGGTTACTGTTGCGTGGTTCGTAGCGGCTGGGTTCATCTCTCTCTTCATCTTGGTTGCCACTGGCTGGCCGGGCGCCGCCTTTGGGATCTTTCTGTTGATTGTTGGTGCACCCCGGCTGGTGTTGAACAGCGGTGAGAACGAAGAGTCGATGGCGCGGACTGAGGCTGTCGCCAACTGGACTGAGATGATTCGTGACAATATGGCCGGCGCAGCAGGACTGGAGCAGGCGTTGGCCGCCACAGCTGACATTGCGCCGAACGCTATCTTGCCCGAAGTTCGCCGCTTCGCCCAACGAATCGAAACGACGCCTTTGCCTGACGCTCTAGCCATCCTCGGTGAAGAGATTGACCACCCGTCAGCCGATCTTGTTGTTGTTTCGCTCGCTAACGCTGCTCGAATGGAGGGCAAGGATTTAGGGCCACTCCTCGGCCGACTAGCTGACTCAATCCGAGCTGATGTCAGAATGCGAATGAGGATTGAGGTCGGGCGAGCCAGAGTGCGAACTTCATCACGAATCGTTTTGACGGTTATTGCGGTGACGATTTCTCTGATCTTTGTCTTTGGCGGAACCTTAATGGATGCCTATGACTCACTGACCGGCCAACTTTTCCTCATGTTCTTGCTTGCGTTGCTGGCGTTCGCTCTTTGGCTCATGAAGGTCTATTCGAGAGTGGCTTTGCCTGAACGTTTTTCCGCTCGTCAGCTTGTTCCACTCCAACAGGCGGGGGTCTCGCAATGAACGACCTCCTAACCGCAGTCGCCATCGCTTCCGGAATAGGATTCGGGTTCTTCATCATCTTGCGAGGGCTGCGCCGTAAACCGGTCAACTTGGCGGTCGCTGCCGCTCCATCACGATATCGATCGGCCTTGGGCGAACAAAGAGTTCAGGCTGAGTTGTCTGGTCTGCAACGGCAGCTCAGCGACTTTGGCTTGCGTGGCCTTGAAGTGTTCGGAGCCCAGGGGCGATCAGAGTTGGAAGAAAAGCTCAGGGTTCTCGACAAGACGGTTGAGCAACATGCCTACGAAAAAATGCTGGCCGCAACGGCTGGCTTTTTGTTTCCGTGGGTTCTGTCGTTTGTCGGACTATCGCCGATCTTCGTTTTCGCTCTATCGTTCATCGGTGGATTCATCGGGTTTATGTATCCGGATCTGCCGCTCAACGAGAAAGTAGCCGAACGCCAACAGGCGTTCCGCTACTCGCTTTCCAGCTATCTCGATCTTGTCGGCATCATTCTTGCCGGAGGCGGCGGAACCGAAAGCGCCCTCCAGGGAGCAGCTGAGGCCGGAGACGGTTGGGTGTTCGCTGAGTTGCGCCAAGCTCTTCGACTCGGTGATTTGACCGGCCAGCCCCCCTGGGAAATGTTTGACGAGTTAGGCCGACGGTACGGGGTCAACGAACTGACTGAGTTGGCGGCGTCAATCTCGCTCGCCGGTGGGCATGGTGCTCGAGTTCGGCAGTCGCTGACAGCCAAAGCTGATGCACTTCGAGTGCAGCAAAGTACCGAGCTCGAGACCCAGGCTGAGGCAAATACAGAGAAAATGGTGGTTCCAGTCACGATCATGGTCTTCGCCATGTCGCTCTTTATTGCCTTCGCTGCGATTTCTTCGGTCAGCTCTCCGATCTCGGGTGGTCAGGTCGATCCGACGGTTCTGACCGCCGACGCAGAAAATAATCCATGAATTTGGGAACTAAACGGTAAAAGTGTGCGACTAACCAAGAAACAAGCGCATTCGACAGTGAATTTGTGAGAAGTGTTACCAGCAAACCCGCCTATATGAAAGAAGAGAGCCAATGACAACCCTCAAAGCCCACTCGGCCTTTATTCACGCCGCTATCGAATACAACCTGGACAGAGTTGGAGTCAAAATACGAGACGAACAAGGCGCAGTCTCAACTGAGACGGCGCTAATTATGGCTGCACTCGTTGCAATGGGTATTGCCGTAGCGGCAATTCTTATACCCAAAGCGTCGCTGTATGCAGACTGCGTACCAGACCCCGGCGCAACGGTCGCCGCTGGCTGTTAATGCAGATTTGACCCTGTTAGTAACACTAATCTGAGGTGCGGGTCAGTGGCGAACGCGCTACAAGGCGAACGAAGGCGAATGACGGGTAAACGAGAACGGCTCAAAGGTGGGGGCGGCGCTGTTGCGACGCGCCCGGCCTTTGGTGGCCGGTCGAGTCACTCAGCGCCCAACTCGACGACAACTCGATTGTCGAGCCGACGTAAGCTTGTTTGTTCAGAACGGGGGTTGACGTCGACTGAGATGGCCATTGTCTTTCCGCTCCTTATCGCCACGCTGCTAACGGTATTCCAGAGTGCGTTCTATTGGCATGCCTGGAACGTGGCAAACTTAGCCGCCGAGCAAGGGGTATCGGCCGGACAGGTGGAGGGAGCATCGGCAGCCGATGCTATTGCTGCTTCGTCTAACATCATCGGACAAACCGGTGGCCTTAGTCCTGGCTCGACGACGACAGTTGGATACGGTACCGACCCCGCCGGTGGGGCAACCATCCAAGTTTCGGTCAGCGCGAAACCGATCACTATCGTTCCGGTCAACTGGCCCATCGATGCTACCGCGGAAGGAAGGCTCGAAGAGTTCGTTCGAGCCGATGACCGATGATGACTCCCGAATCAACAACGGAGGGTTCAGCCCGAGACCATGCGCCCGAGCAGCGCAAGGTTCGTTCTAGCAGCTGCGATCGTGGCTCTATGTCGATCGAGATGTCAATAATGATGGGCACTGTCTTTCTGAGCTTCTTGATGCTGTCGATGTATGCCGGTCGGGTCGTTCGTCAAGAGGCTGATGTCCGGAGCGCAGCTCATGCCGCCGCTCGAGCGGGGAGCCTTCACTCTTGGGCTAACGCAAACGCGGCAGCGCTCGATGCTGGCCAACAAAACCTGGCGACATCAGGCACCGCTTGTGTCGGCGGCGGCACAGTCACGGTGACGAGTTCCGAGGGGCAGTTTGAGCAAAAAGCCGTCAACGGCGGCGGGGCCCCCGGTTTCATTTCCGTCGAAGTCGATTGCACTATTAGCCCAGTTCCACTTCTTGGGACGAACCAGTACGACTTCGTAGCGGTCGAGATCATTGATACGTATCGGCAGGAAGACTGATGGGCAACGATCGAGGCTCGATTTCAGTAGCCTATGCCGTGTTCGCGGTAGTGATGTTGGCGGCCGTCAGCATCGTGGTTGACGGCGGTCGCAGAATGTCGGCTGTGGCCGAAGCTCGAGACATTTCTGACAACGCGGCTCGTGCTGGGGCTCAGGCGATTGATCTTGATGTCTGGCGGTCGACTGGTGATGTTCAAATCGACCCAACTCAGGCCAACCAAAATGTGGCCCAATTCATGGCATCATCCAACCTTGACAGTCGAGTTACGTCTACCTCTGTTGTCGTAAACGGTGAAACGGTGACCGTTACTGTCACAGTTCAGGTCGACCCGTTCGGTCCTGGGATTACGTCGGCGGACGTGGTTGGCGTTGGGACCGCAGACGCGATTGAGTCGGTGATTGGACCATGACACCATCAACAAAGCTGACCCAACGTTGTGGGGTTCGGCCTGCTGCTAGTCGAGGAGGGGGATAAGCGATGTCTCGTCTTATTGATTTCACTAAGGGGCTTGGAAGCCTCATCATCTCTTTGTTGCTGCTCTTTGGTATTCCCGCGTTGCTGATTACCTTGATCGGGTTTCCTTTTCCTACCAAGGCACCTTCGCTCGACCTAATCCAACGACATATACAAGATGCAGATATCCCGGATGAGTTCGTCGTGAAGACTCTCGCTTTGTTGGTTTGGCTTGTTTGGAGTCAGCTTGCCATCGGGTTTATCACCGAGTCGATAGCAGTAGCACGTGGTCGAGCTGCTAGCCGAGCTCCAATTGTTCCTGGTATTCAATTGTTGGCTCGAAAGCTTGTCGCTTCTTCTGTCCTGATAATTTCCGTGCTGTCGCCGGCCAAAGGAGCTATTGCGGCGCCGCTAATGCCAATTGATGCGACTGAGGTGACGGCGTTTGATGCTAGCCAGGTGGCCCAGGTAGACCGAATTAGTAACGACACCTCAGTCGAAGTTTCACCTCAAGGCCAGTACGAGACAAAGAAGGGCGATAACTGGTGGGAGATGGCCGAGCAACTCCTCGGCGACGGAATGCGATGGAGCGAACTTCGTGATCTGAACTCGGGCAAGACAATGCTGACCGGAGACGTAATCACCGAAAATACCGAATCCGTTAAAGCCGGTTGGCACCTTGATGTGCCAGCGGACGCTGACGGTTCGCTGCTTGCAGTCTTTGCTGATGCCGGATATTCCGAGACACCAGCGCCTGGGCCGGCCGGAGTTGAGCGACCAGCCACGCTGATTTACGAGGGGCCGACTGGTAATCGGTACTTAGGATCAGAAGCCGTGCCATATCAAGTGGTCGAGGGGGACAACCTTTGGGACATCTCTGAGGCCTACCTTGGTGACGGGTCCCGTTGGCAAGAGATCTATGAAAACTCAGCGGAGCTCAACCAGGGCTTCGACCGATCGATTTCGGATCCGAACATTATTTGGCCCGATGATATTGTTCTCCTGCCGCCCGATGCCCAAGGAGTACCAGCTCCTGACGTTAGTCGAATGCAAGAGGTCATCGGAATAAAACAAGTGGATGAGCTACCGTCACCGGAGTTGCCAGACGCCACAACGCCCGACACCGGCCGTGCCGCAACCGAAGTTGTCAGCCCAATGCGGACCGCCGACACAACTGCGGTAGAAGCCGAAACCGGAATCTTGAGCTCTTTGCTTTCACCGATGGGGGCAGCATTCGGAGCGGGTGGGCTCTTCGTAGCTTCTGGACTGCTAGGAATGCTGATGCGAGCCCGACACCGGCGGCTTTCCGAAGCTGGCGCCGGGGCAGTTCCTGCCCCACCGCCGATGGACCTTGTCGACCTCGAAACCGTTCTTAGGAACCGCTCCAATCGAGCGGCCGCTCTCTCTGTGCATACGACCGTTCAGTCTCTAACCAATCGAGTCATCCAACCAGGCGAGCCAGTTGTCGGGCTGGAGGTCGTTCGGATATCGGCCGACAGGGTCGAGGTAGTACAGGATCGGCCAGACCCTGACCTGCCAGCGCCTTGGCAGACGTCGGCTCCCGTCGATTGGCTAGCTGGCAGATCTATCGCGGTACTGCCAGCTGAGTTCTTTCCGAACGAACCGGCAGACGAACGAAACAAAAACCGGTCGGCCTTAACCGCCCCGCTTTTCGTCACGGTCGGCGGTGGTCTGCTGCTGAACTTGGAGTCGGTAGGGGTGACCTTGGTCGACGGTCCAGTCGAACTGTCAGCTGGCCTAGTCCGTTCGATGGTCCACGAGTTAGCCACCGGACCAGCGAGGCGATCGATAGACATCCGGGTGTCGAGCTACTTGCCCGGCGCCGACCTACACGAGCGAGTTAGGTGTGCCCCAGTAGACAGTTTGGTGGACGAGCTAGCAGCTTGGATTGAGCAGTCCGAGTTAAGTTTGACCAGCTCGGGCTTCGCCACCTCATTCGCAATGAGAGTCGCCGGTCACGGCGACGGGGCGCTCGGTTCAAAGGTTGTGTTTGCTGATGTCGCCGATATCGCAAAGATTGCTCCGATCATCAATATTGCAATGCGGAAAAGGATCCCATTGGCTGTCGTGCTCTCGGGGGATCTAAACACCGTTGACCGTGCCGGTCTTGGTCTCCACGACGCAGTCGAAGTAAATGTGGCCGAAGAAATTCTTGAGTTGAAGCCGTATGGTTTCAAAGCGGCAATGCAGTTCCTCGACGTTGATCTTGTGCTTGGAACTGAATCGCTCATTCGTTACGCCGAAGAGTCGCCGTTGGTGCCTCAGGAAACGTTAATCAATTCCCTCGACAACGCGGCCGCAGTATCGGATATGCCAACCGATCCGGCTCAGATAGCAACCGAGAGAACACCGGCCGGCGACGTCGTGACTGAACAGCCAGAGCAAGAGCACGAAGTTACCGATCAGAACCAAGGTGAAGAAGGGCTCCTGGTTCGAGTTCTTGGACCCGTTGAGGTCGAAGGAGTGTCAGGGCAACTGTCCGACGCCGCTCTTTCAATGATGACATTTCTAGCTATTGCTGGTCCGTCCACGGCCGATCAGCTGGCGGCGGCCATTTGGCCAGCCGAGGCAACAAACCAGGTCCCGGTTGTGGTAGCCGAGCTTGAGCGAAGACTAGGGGCACAATTTCAGCTCTCCAACGATGGACGCTACCGTCTCCGATCGGTCATAACCGATTTAGGATCAGCCCGTCGCTGGCTGGCCCAGGCTCAAGGAATGTCTGATGATCGGGCTCGGAACTTGATGCAGCTAGCGTTGTCTGAGGTGCGAGGTCGCCCGTTTGAGCGAGTTCCAGAAAAGCATTGGCAGTGGATAGCTGATCACCAGATGGCTATCGCCACTCAAGCTACTGCGATGCTGATCGACGCTTGCTTTGATCTTTGCGACAATGCGTACAACGCAGATGATTTACACTTGGCCAAATGGGCCTGCGAAGTCGGCTTGGTCGTCGACCCAATGCAAGAGACCGTGGTTGAGCGGCGAGTACAGCTGCTAATGGCTATGGGGTACTACGATGAGGCTACTAAGGTAGTCGACCATTGGGAAGCCCTCTATGCTGCGACGGTAGACCGCCCGGCCCCTTACGGGCCGCGCATGGCATTGGGAACGAATCAGGCCACTCCGTATGTCGGATGACAGACCACAACTAGCAATCGACTTCATCGGCGAAGAGTACGTCGTTGATCACGACCGACCTCTAACGTTCGGTAGGAGCGGCGATCTCGTAATCGACGACAATCAGCACTTGCATCGGCGCTTGGGTCAATTTAGTTTCGCCGATGGAATGTGGTGGCTACACAACGTGGGTTCGGCTCTAACGATCGAGGTAGTCGATCGAAATTCGCCGTCCCGGCTAACTGTGGTGCCGGGAGCGACGGCGGCACTGGTTTTCGAAGAAGCTGCTGTTCGGTTTCATGCCGGATCCACCAACTATGAGCTAACAATCGACGTTCCGATCGCGCGGCCGTCGGTAGTTTCGCCCGCCGACGAGGCAGACCAAGACGGGGCAGCCACGGTGACTGGACGTGAGCTCACGTTCACCCCAGATCAGCTTCGTTGCATTATTGCCCTGGCCGAACCCCGCCTTGTTGACCCGTCTCGGGTGGATCTGCCAACGAACAAAGCAGCAGCCGCCCGACTTGGTTGGAAGATCACTAAGTTCAATAGGAAACTTGACAATGTTTGCAACAAGGTCGATGCCGCTGGCGTGCAGGGCCTACGAGGTGGAACTGATTCGTTGGCGACTAGGCGTCGAGAACGACTAGTCGACTTTGCGGTCACGTCGTCGATAGTCTCAGCAGCTGACCTGCCAATGCTCGATAGCTGATCGGCTCACCCAGCGTAAAGTAACCCAGCGGCCAGTCCTAAGGCCATGTAGGGCCCGTAGGACAAGCGATAGGTTGCCCCTTTTCCCGAAACAAGCAAAGCTACTCCAACCAATGCCCCGCCGACAGTGGTGACCAAGAGAGCTACCAGAATGGCGTTCCAGCCGAACCAGCCGAGCACAGCGCCGATCGGGTAACCGAACTTTACGTCGCCCATCCCTAAATCGCCAAAGATACTTAGCAGCAGAAGAAATCCGCTCAGCCCAGCGCCAGCAAGAACAGCTACCAAGCCTCGCCGTATATCACCGGTTGATAACGCGGCTAATGCCAGGCCACCTGTAACGGCCGCCGCCAGCGGTCCGACAATGCGATTCGGCAGTCGGTGTTCACGGAAATCAACGACCGCGAGCCAAGTCGCCACCAAGATAACAAGGCCCAATCCGGCGGCCGTCAGTGGAGAGCTTCGATGGCCAATGACCACGAACACGGCCAACGTGGCGCCTATGGCAATAACAACGCAATCAAACAGCCTGAGAGACACAGGGAGGTCTGAGCCGGTTCGGGCTAGGACGGGCCGATGTCGACGATGAGCGCTTGACGAGAGCCGAAATGGACCGTGTCGCCAGCTTGTACCGGGATGGCCATATCGGGTGACACTCGAACCCGACCTCTCTTGCCTCTACGGCTAAGATACGTCCCGTTCATCGACCCGCAATCTCGGATTGAAAGTTGCCACCCGAGCGCTTCCAACACAAAGTGTTGACGCGAGACTTGTGGATCGTCGACGGTCAGGGTATCGACGACATTGTCGTCTATCGGGCTGCGACCAACAACAATGTCATCGGCAATTTCGATGGCAGTTCCATCTTCAAAGATCAGACGGAAGATGGCGCCCGGCGTCATTTGAACTATTTTGGTAGTGGGCCGGAACGTCACTCCACAGATGCGGCAAACTCGGACGTCTGGATTGTTTGGGTGCCCGTCACCGCAACATTTGGTAGCGATACTCTCGATTGATGGAACGGCGGTCAGGTGTGGGCTAGGAGCGCTCGGAGGCGCTTTTGATGGTCCACCGGGTGTCGGCCGCGGCGAGTCTGTGGTGTTGCCGCGAACGGTCGGTCCGTCACCTGCGGAGCGCATAATGCCCGTCTGATCGGCAAACCTGGTTGACCTTGCCCCGTCATCTGATGAAAGCAACTTTGAGCGCTGCTGATCTTCAGGTCGGTGAGGGAGCTGTGGTCGCTCGTAGCTGCGGCTATCGAAGCCGTCGGACTCATCAGTAGTCGGACTCTTGGCGTTAACAATTCGAGCGCTGGGGGCCTCAGGCATCGGCCGACTGCCAGCATTTTGTCGATGGCTCGGAGGGTCGAACGACATGGGCGAACCGCCCGCGGGGCTTTCGAAAGACGACTGTTCGTCGCCTCTTGACACTTCCTCAAGCACGCTCTTAGGAAATAGCTTGCCCGGGCCGTCTTTGGGATCCGGAGGATCTGCAGCCGCCATAGTTGAACTTTACCCTATTATTGTCAATCTTCACGATGGGCACCTAAGCCCCCGTCACTGATTGTGTCACAACCTGGGCCGGAAGCTCGACTCAACCATAGTTCAGCCTCATTAATCCGTCGTTTTCGTAGGCTAAAACGCCATCAGGGCCCCGGCCGCCAGCAGCAACAACCCCGCAACGACCAAACCCACGAGAATGGCCGTCATGGCATTATCCTTGCCTGATTTTGACCGCTTGATCCCACTGGCCTTGGAATCGGCGCCTCGTTTCGCTTTGGGTGCTTGCTCGCTTTGACGAGCGGCTCGGCGCAGTTCGGCCGCGAAGACTCCAGCGTCTCTGGGGCGGCTTTTAGGCGACTTGGCCATCGACCGTTGGAGGAGATCGAAAATGGGTTCAGGAACTGAGGGATGCGGTATTTCGAGCTGTTCCGACGACGCCCGAACGATAATTTGGTCGACATCGATTTTTTCGCCTTCGATCGTGAATGGGGCTCGACCGGCCAACAGCGCCCAAAGGGTAGCTCCGAGACTGTAGACGTCTTGGGTCGGGAAGACTGGGCCCGCTGCGAAGGCTTCTGGAGGGCTGTACGAAGGAGTAAAAGCGACACTCCCCGAGGTCGTCTCTGCTCCGGCCGGAAGCGTGATGCCGAAGTCTGATAATCGCGGTTGCAGGTGGTCGGTGAGCAGCACATTGCCTGGCTTAACGTCGCGATGGACAATTCCGAGGACATGGCTTTCGGCTAACGTGTCGGCCAGAGTTTCAAGCATGAACGTCGCCTCTCGCCACTGCATCGGACCTTGATCTCTCATCAATCGGAATAGAGAACCTCGCTCGTACAACGGCATCAAAAGATACGGCTCGCCTCTCTTGGTGATTCCCGTCTCGAAAATTGGCACGATGGCGCTATGGCCAGAGAGCCGACCCATCACCTCGCGCTCGCGTTCGAACCGTTCCCGAGTCTCGATATTCCAGGCCGAGTGAATAACCTTGATGGCGACTGTTCGGTCGAGCAGTTCTTGTCGCCCCTTGTAAACGGTAGAGGATCCTCCGGTTCCGAGCGTGGTTACCGCAGACAGACCATCAATGCCGAGGTCGGCGCCGTCGCCAACGCTGTGATGAACCGGCTTCTTTTCCGACATCAGCTGAGCCTCATTGCCGCTAAGCCAACGTGGTGCCGCTCCGGGTAAGTCGCTTCAAACCGCACCGTTTTACTGTACGACTGGGCGGTGTCATGACCAATGTCTGTTATCGGAATGTCGCTATGGAGCTACCGTTTTTGGTACTTTGGTCGAACGGTCCGGAATGCACCGACTGCCAGCCGCTACTACTTAACTAGCCGAATATCAGCCAGATTTCGGCCCTCACCGGTCGGTCTTGTTGCAAAGGCCGCAAGCGGTGAATGGCGCAGGTACCATCGGCCGTGGAACTTTTTGACGCCTTATTAAGGCAAGGAGCGCAAAGCTATGAGTAAGACGCCTGTTCGAGTAACTGTTACCGGTGCAGCTGGCCAAATCGGATACTCTCTGTTGTTCAGGATTGCTGCCGGTGAGCTGCTCGGACCTGACCAGCCAGTGATTTTGCAGATGCTGGAAATTACCCCTGCATTGGGAGCGCTCGAGGGCGTTGCGATGGAACTCGACGACTGCGCCTTTCCTCTGTTGGCCGGCATGGTCAAGACAGATGACGCTGAAGTCGCTTTTGGCGATTCAGAATACGCGTTACTTGTAGGCGCTATGCCAAGAAAGCAAGGCATGGAGCGGGCTGATCTCCTCCAAGCCAACGGTGGCATTTTCGGGCCTCAGGGCAAGGCCATCAACGCTGCCGCTAATCGCAACATCAAAGTGCTTGTAGTCGGCAATCCCGCTAACACCAATGCTCTTATCGCTATGAGTAGCGCTCCCGATATCAATCCACGTCAGTTCAACGCTATGACTCGCCTAGATCACAATCGAGCGCTAAGCCAGCTTGGGGCCAAGGTCGACAAGCCAATAACTGAGATCACGAAAATGACCATTTGGGGTAATCATTCAACGACCCAGTATCCAGACTTGTTCCACTGTGAGGTTGGTGGTCAGAACGCAGCTGAACTCGTCAACGATCAACAATGGCTCGAAAATGATTTCATCCCAACCGTAGCCAAGCGGGGAGCAGCAATCATTGAAGCCCGAGGCGCGTCATCGGCAGCATCAGCAGCCAACGCAGCCATCGATCACATGCACGATTGGGCGCTTGGAACACCCGACGGCGATTGGACTTCGATGTCGGTACCATCCGATGGTTCCTACGACGTGCCAGAAGGAATCATTTCCAGCTTCCCATGCACTACCGCCGACGGGGAATACCAGATAGTCCAGGGTCTAGAGATTAACGAGTTCAGCAGAGCCAGAATCGATGCTTCTGCTGCCGAGCTCGTTGCTGAGCGTGACACGATCAGCGAACTAGGTCTCCTTTAGGCTTACTGTTTGCCGTCAGCTGAGTCCAGCTACCAATGCCTTACTGGATGAAGCTGGCGGCAAGACCCAACTGTTCTGGGGTAAAGCTTCCGTGATGGGAATCGCTCGGCGATCCCACCCATAGCGCAGCTACCGCTTCGGCGAAGTCGCCCTGCCCGGCCTCGAAGTCGGTGTGTCCGTCGTCTACCCACCAAACCTGTGGCATTCCTCGGGCCGCCAGCCACTCCAGACGCTGTTCGTTCGAGAGCAGTTCCAAGTCGAGCGCGTGTCCGAGCTCGTGAGCAAGTATCTCCGCAACTTGTGAGGGAGTATCGCCGTCACGGACATAAATAGTCACCGTCTTGTGGATCCGGTTGGTCATACCACGGTAGCCAGAACGGTCTCCCTCGTAGACGATCGTCCACCCCGGCAGTTTTTGTTGGTAGTTATAGGAGATAAGCGTCTCGGCTTGAGCGCCGATTTCAGCTGGGGATGGGCTGGCGGCTACCACAGCAACTACTTGCTCTGCCGGCTTCTGTTGCTGTGTCGAAGACGCTTGGTCAGCTGCTGCTGGCTTGACTTGAGCCGGTGGAGTTGAGGGTACGTCTTCGTTGGTCGACTGATCGACGTCTTGATCGACAACAGCGTCGGCCTTTGGCGTAGCCGCTGCTTCATCGACGGTTGATTCGGCGTCCGGACTTGCCTCTGTTGCCGGTTGGTTGGAGGGGGCCGAGCTTGCTGCGGTCGTAACTTCATCGGCATCGATGCTGGCCAGCTCGTCTGCCTGTTCGTCAAGCGAGATCTGGCCGGCCTGAACACGTTCCAGTTCCGGAGATTGGTACTCGGATTGAGGCATCGATAGCTGGAGCTCGTTGGCTGAAGGAGCGATTTCAATCGACTCTGATACTTGAACGCTGGCTTCGTTTGGTACGGCTTCTTCGGCGGCCGCCGCTGGCGCCAGAATCAGTGCTCCCATCGTGGTGAAACCGACGAGGAGCCCGACTCCGGGAATGGACAGTTTTCGACTTAGACGGCGGGTTCGTCGGCTGATGACCGGAGACGTCATAAGCGAATGAAGTTGGTTGGACACTTCTTCGTCCGCGATCATAAGCGCTTCGGCTAGAACCTCGACGTCACTGCGTCGAAGCTGAATCTCGGTTCCTGGTTCGATACCGCGCATTACATAGACCAGAGCCAAATAGCGTTCGAGTACCAACGGGGCCTCGGCGCGAGGCAAGTGATTGACCCGACCATCGGCCTCGATGGTTCCCATGTCAAGGTCAACGATTAATCGAGAACGCCCCGGAACTACCGGCCCGGCACCAAGATCGTACAGCTGGGTGACGGCTCGAATCGTCTCGTCGCTGAGAGGGGCTCGACCGCTTTCGAGCAGCTCAATGTCGGCAGTGTCGAACAGCCCATAGGATCGAAGGGCGATAGTTTCGCGGTCAACGTTTTCCTGTTGCCGTCGAGCCACCAGCAGAGCGGCGAGTCGAGCTGGGGGAACAAGTGGAAGGGAAGTTTCCGGCTCGGCGAGGTCCATGGCCATGGCTTCGACACGAGAGTCGAAATAGTTGAATTATCTAGGCCCAATGATCTAGTCAAATGGCCCGGTGAAGCTGGTTTCTGTCCGTTTATAGTTCTCGGCTGGCCCAGCTCATTTGAGGAACTTGCTGGTGGTGTTGTCAGCCAAGATCTTGCCTCCAGTTTGAGTCTTCGGGCAATAAAAGACTTTGTACTTGCGGTATTCGACTGACCTAATCGTGTCTTCACAGTCAAGGCATGGCTCGCCGTCGCGGTTGTGAACACGCGATGGTCGATCGATGCTCTTGCCGATATCATCCAGCGTTCGCTCGTGGTCAGTTGCTCGTGCCACAACTGACTGAATAGCCTCATGAAGAGCATCTATCTGCTCGCTCGACAGTTTTGAGGCATTAGCGAACGGGGACAGGCGAGCGTGATAGAGAATTTCGTTAGTCAACATCCGACCCAGTCCGGTGACGAACGATTGCTGCCGAAGCAAGCCATGGACCCGTCGTGAGCTCTCACTCAACATTCTCGCTAGTTCATCACGATCCAATGATGTTGCCTCCGGTCCGAGTTTGGAGAAGATCTCAGCCGTTTCAACAGCACCATCAAGTACCCAAATACCGGCCTTGCGTTCTGTGCCAGCTTCTGTCAATAGCCATGCTTGTTCACCGCCGTCGGGGGTTTCGAATACCCAGCGAGCGAGTCCAAATCTTGGTTTGCGGGAGCGTTTCTCGTCGAGCCTCAATCGTCCGCCTTGCATTAGGTGAACTACGTGGCTGTGGCCGTTTTCGAAACCGAGCACTAAATGTTTGCCCCGGCGGCTTACTTGGCTCAGCGTCGTGCCGACAGCACCATCGGCCGGGGGGTCGAACGTCTTTAAGGAGGCAAAGTTGATGAGTTCGAACTTGGTTAACGTTGCCGCTTGGAGCGCAGTGGTCATTCGTTCCGCATGCGCCTGTACTTCGGGCATCTCGGGCATAGCCCGAATGTAGCGGTGTTTTCGTCAGAACCTAGATTTCGTAATCGGTTCGGGCCCGTACCTTTGCCAGGCGGTCATCGACTTCGGCTAACTGTTTTTGATGACCGAGTAGCTGGCTAGCGTCGCCTCCGAGCTGAATCTCGCCATCTAGGAAGGAACGTTGTGCACTGGTCTCGCCTTTGGCGATGGCAACTGCGAGAGGCCATTTCATGGTCATCGTCACTAGGGCTCCGTCCAGCCCGGCCCGAATAGACACCGGCCCCGTCCCTAGGCTGATGTGGTAGCTGCGATCGTTTTCGGGACCGCCGAGAACCGTGACCCCGACTACAAGATCTGATTCAAGCGGTGTAAGGCCAGCGACTGCTTCGCTGGCTTCACGAAGCCAGGCGTCGCTCAGATAGAGGAGTCGAGTTTTGGCATCGCTAGTGGCGGAGCGATCGGTTGGAGGCGGCTCATCCGGGTTCGGAGAAGAGGTATTGTTCGTCATGGTAGGTATGCCACGGTAACCGTTTCGGCCCTTGTTCGGTATTTTCTAAAGAGTAAATGGCTGGGAAATAGGAATCGTGCTCACGCCAAGGTGTTCGGCTACTGGCCGAAGGCCGTTTCTAGCTGCGACCGTAGACTCTTGCGTCGATCGAGTTCTTCTTGCATCGGATTGATGACCATTTCGTCGGCGACCACACCGACCTGGCGCTCCGCCTCTTTGCGAACAGCCCGCGCTCGGCGTTTGGCCCCGACTGCAGCCAGACGTCCGGATAAGAAGGCGAGGAGGATTCCGATGAGGAGGCCCCCGAGGGCCAGGCCAGTGGGAATCGGCACCTCGCGATACTCAGGAGTCGGTAATTCGGGGATTCGGAAGTAAGCAGCTAAGGCAATTAGTCCGAGCCAAACTAGACCGACCAAGGCTGCTACTGCCACCGCAATCTGCAACGTGTTGACAAGATGCCACCATGCTGGGTTTTTGTCGTTGTGGGTTCGAACCGATTCGCTAATGGCGCGATCGAGTCGATCGTTGAGCTCAGATTGATCGGGGCTGCTGGCCTCACTTATAAGTTCCGGCCATGGTTGGGGCAGGTCAGCGGTAACGGCCGATGTAGCGGAACGAATAGCACCGTCAACCCGAGATCGTTGGGCTCCGGACGCTTCTGGCAGCGTAGATCGACCCCCCGAACCCTGACCCAAGTGCAGTCGGCGAAGGGGGTGAGGCCGAAGTTGGCGAACCCATCGGGTGAATGGCCAGCCCACCCGCTTGGCAGCGTCGCGTCGATGTCCGGCTTCGACTGCGTCGGTAACTACTGTTAGGCCAGACGCCTCAACCAGTTCGCGAGCAAGCTGCTTAGTAACTTTGCCGGGAACGGTATCGGATCCAGAGTCACGGCCTAAACCATCAAGCAGTGTTTTAGCAGCGACTCGAGTATCAGCTTGGAGTCTCTCGACTGCGGCCCGCTGATCACCCACCGTCTGTTCTAGCAGCTCTACAACGGCTGGGATCCCCTCTCCGGTCTGGGCCGAAACCAAAAAGACTGGGGCCTTATCCAAGCCGTCATCATTGAGGATTCGGGTGAGGTCCTCAACGCAGGCCTTCTGAGAAGCCTCGTCGAGTTGGTCGGACTTGTTGAGAATCATTGCTGTGACCGTGCCGTGCTCTCCGAGACGTCGGAGGTAATCGTGCATAGCCTTGTCGGCGTATTTTTCTGAATCTGTGACCCAAAGCAGTAGGTCGGCGTGCTCAGCGATCCGTTCCATCTCTTCTCGATGAGCGACCGCTACCGAGTCGTGGTCGGGAACGTCAAGGAGAACTAGTCCGTTTAGCGAGTTGGTTGTTGTTTGCTGAATCTCACCGTTTGGGGCCCTGCCAGTCGCTACATGATGTCGATTCTTGACTTCAAGCCAATCGAGCAGAGGCTGAACGTCATCGTCACCCCAGAAGCAGCCGAGCGTGCTCGATGTGGTCGGACGTCGGACCCCAGTAGTAGCAACGTCATTGCCGACTAGAGCGTTGGTAACCGATGACTTACCTGCTCCTGTTGCCCCGAGCAGGGCGACGAGAGTATTCGTTGTTCCATGTTTAAGGCGAGCTTCAGCCTTGTTGAGTACCTGCTGGGCAAAGGCAACGTCTTCGATCTCGAGTCGACCGTCAGCGGAGGCTACTGCTTGTGAAAGTGCTGCGAGTTGGTCTGGTAACCCGGAACGTTGGCGGGCGATCATGTAGCCTTCTCGAAACTATCGAGAGCGTCGGGCAGGCGGGGAACACTCTCATCTCGCTCCGCTTCTGGGGTAACAACAGCCCATAGATGAGAACGGAACCGGTTGGCGTCCATGTCGAGGAGGTGCGAGATACGTTCTACCAACCGATTGCGCGCTTCGGCCGCTAGCTCTCTTACTGCCTGTTCGCCAAACACGGCCGATAGCAACGTTTGGGAAAGCCCGGCGGTACCAGCGCCGATGGCGATTTCGCCGCCGGTTACTCCGCCGGTGCTGGCAAAGAGCAATACCATCAAAGCAATGCCGATGCTGTTTACCCCAACCGCGAGAATCCGAGCCGTTGTTCTTTTCGATGCTCCTCTTTCTCGTACTAGCTCCAAAATATCGTCTTGCCAGCTTCGGACTTGTTGACCGACCTGATTCTTGAACTCTTCGGACGTTCGCTCAAGTGAACGGTCATCACCCAGTATTTGTCGACCGCCAGGAAGGCTTCGCCAGGTGCTTGCAGTTGTCGCCGCCGCTTGATCGGCATGGTCGATGAGAAGTTGTTGCAACGTTGCGGTTATCTCTCCCTGCACCTCTGCGGTTGCGCCCGAGCGGCCTGAGATGAATGCGGTTATCCGGTCGCGGAGAATGGAGATTTGGCTCTGAACGGCTCGCATTAGTTCGGCGGTGCCGATCATCTCTTGCCAACGATCTAGAACTTCGCCTCGGAGCAGGTTGCCAGATCCGATATCTCGACTGAGATTTTCTCGAGTATCGCTGTAGATCTCTTCCATCGATGCCCGAAGTTCATCGACTGCTGCCCGCTGCTCTGCTTCTGCTGCCGCCACGTTGCGAACCCGATTCGGGATGCTTTGCATTGCGCCATCGAGCGTTTGCCTCACAATTTCGGCTCTACGTTCAGCGTCAGAAGCTAAGCCGTCAAGCATTGTGGCCAATGGCGAGATGGCTGAAGGAGCCAAGCGACCGTCGGTTAGTTCTGTTTGTTCAATGGCGTAGACCTGGACGCCTCGTAGATCGGCTTCGTTAAGCATCGATTCAAAGTGGGGCACGATCTCGTTCGACGCCCCGGTTGGAATACGATTGATGATGATGGAAAGAGCGGTTCCTCGAGCTTGCGCTTGGCGGAGAAAGTCCCATGGAACGGCGTCGGCGTAGCGGACTGCAGTCGTGGCAAAAAGCCACATGTCGGCAGCAGACAACAGCTGGGTGGCCAGATCCCGGTTTGCTTCTTCGATTGAGTCGATGTCGGGGGCGTCGATAATGGCAAGCCCAGGGGTCATAGATTCGACGGTTTTTACTCGAAGAACCACACCGGTTGCGGTTGACTCTTCTCCGGTTACTCGAGGCAGGTCAGGAAGTACGTCGCCACCGGCAAACCAAGCTTCGTCGCTTGGGTGGCAGATCAAGACTGGGGCTCTGGTTGTTGGCCGGAGCACACCAGCTGGTGACACATCGTCGCCAACCAGAGAATTTGTGATGGTGGACTTGCCTGAGCCGGTCGAACCTCCGAGTACAACAAGAAGCGGAGCATCGAGTCGTTTGAGACGGGGGAGAAGGTAGTCCGTTATTTGGTCGGCTAGTTCGTCCCGGTCGGCTCGTGCTTGAGCGAACCCGCCAATCTCAAGGTCGAGTTTTGTTGATCGCAACGATTGCGACAAGGTGGTAAGTGAACCGGCAAGTTGAGATTCCATTTAAGATCCATGTCGCTTTAGTGGTGGTGAGGTAAGTCGCTGAACGACTTGGTCGCTTTCCCGATCAGACATGCTGGCGTAGCTCGATCTAGAGTACCCAGTTAGGTCAGGTAGTTGTGCACGAGACTCGTTTGTTGTTCGGTTGGTGGCCTTTCTGACGAATCTTCGATTGGGCCACTTTCGATGGTGAAATTTGGTGGTTAGAGCCTCTTACTCTCCAAGTTACAAATTACTTCTACTTCGCGAATATCAGTTTTTGTTGCAGGTATTCAGCCGGACTTTGAGTAGTCTATTAAAAGCTAGCTATCGCGGGTTGGCAGCAAACTGAACTGTTGTTGACCTATTTACGACCTCACGTATCTTTACTGATGAGCTATCATCAGGTTGATCGCAGGTCGGCGGGAGATCCAGTCGCCCGGATCTCCTGTCGGCCTGCTCCTTTCTTTTTTGAACCGATGAGTTAGTCGGTTTCGTTGACAGGTCTAATCGACGGGTTTATCGGGTTGCCGACTTTAACGAACGAGAATCGTCAAGAGCCCCCCGGGCAAGAGCGCTGGTCTGATGTAATCGGCTTGTCGGCTGTTTCAGAAGACGGTGAAACAGCGATAGCAACTCAATTCGGGTTGTACCACTCTCTGGGCATGGCAGCGTTGCAGATATGCGTTTGGCTGCCACAACGTCAGCCGATCGTGTTGGTTGAGTCTGAACTTGAAATTCCCGATCGATTGTGGGAGGTGCGAGGGTCGGGGCTGTGGGCTGAGCATGTCTGTGAGACCCCACTCGATCATTGGAGCTACGGGCTAGAGGCGTTTGCTCTGGAGATCGATGACCCACAAGAGCTGTTGGGGCGCGGTCACGGTACGAGGGTTCCGCTCGGGTGGGAACTTGAGTTCGAAGCGAGCCACCCTGGTTTGGCTATCGGTGAAACATCGACGCCTAGCGGGGGAGGGTCGTCTGCTACGTCGTATCGCCAGCACGGTACCGTCCATGGATTGCTACTAACCAAGGCCGGGTCGATTGAATTCACCGGCAATGGAAGTCGGAGTCATTCCTGGGGCTCAGATGCCGCGACCGCCTTCGACCCACCAGCGAAGCACGGCAATGGCAAAGAACTCGTCGGCCCATCCACCCGACCGGTAGCGCTCCCAGTCCCAGATCACGTTTTGTGGGTTGACTATCAGCCCGGGTCGGTGCCAACAATGAAATCTGAATCACACCTTCACGGCTGACGCCACAAATTTTGGAACCGAAAAACCACTTTGATCGCACAGAACGGCTAAGAGGGGTCAGGAAAAGACCGCTTGAATAGCGTTCCAGCCAAGGTGCCAATGGCCCCAAAGCAAACCGCGGTGCCAACGACGGTCAACCGGAACGCCGTTCCGGCCGGAACGACGATCACTAGCATCGGAAACGCGGCGGCGACAATGCCAAACACTATGGGGGCCCGGTGCGTCATGCCAGCAGCGGTCAATAGTCCGCCGCTGATACCACCGGCCAAAAAGCCAAGAGCCAGAGCTACCGGGGTGCCAAAGAGGATCAGAAGTATGCTAACTGCGGCGAACTGGCCGACCCGGTCAGACATCGTTGCTGTGCCAGGATTCATCTGCCCTTGAGCTACTCCCCAAATTAGGGTCAGGCATACGTTGGCCACAAAGCCCGAACTTGCGCCTATTCCAGCACCAGAGCCAAAGCCGGATTTAGGTTGGTTGTCTGGAGTCCGAACGGCGAGGCCTTGTTGCAGTTCGGTCCCGGTCGAGCCCAATGAGGAATAAGCCAAAGGCGGAGCATCATGTTGTGATCGAGCTGATGGCTGAGGGGTGTGATTCGGGTTCGGGCCCATAGAATAGTTTAAGCTTTTGCTCAACAAATTGTGTATGGTTCGGAAGGGCTATTTCCGCAACAGCGCTCGTCGCAAAACGGCGATGGTCGAGCCCCAAAGGCTCGACCATCGGTTTGAAATTACCGGCATCGGATGATGCAGGTTAGTTGGTCTGTCCGAATAGACAGCTAGTTCTGACCAGCCAGCTTGCGGTTGTACACTTTGGACTTCATATAGTCGCGGTTCATGTATGCGATGAAGTCTTGCTCAATTTCTTTCGGGCACGCTTCGCTGCACTCGCCGTGGTTCGTGCACGAACCAAAGAAGTCTTCCATTGTCTCGACCATGGCCTCAGTACGCCGAAATCGCTCCGCTTGGCCCTGAGGTAGTGAGTTCAGGTGCCACAGCTTGGCCGATGTGAACAGCTGGCCAGCTGAGTTGGGGCAAGCGGCAACGCAAGCTCCACAACCAATGCAGGCCGCAGCGTCCATTGCTGAATCAGCGACCTCTTTCGGAATTGGCGTTTCGTTGGCGTCGGGAGCGGTTCCGGTTGGAGCCGAAACGTAGCCGCCAGCCTCGACGATCTTGTCTAGCGGCGAACGGTCTACCACTAAGTCACGAACGATAGGAAAAGCGGTTGCTCGCCATGGCTCAATAACGATGGTGTCACCGTCATTGAACTTTCGCATATGAAGCTGACAGGTGGCCGTTCCCTTTTCTTGGCCGTGAGCGCGGCCATTGATCATGACGCCGCAGGTGCCACAAATGCCTTCGCGGCAGTCATGGGGGAATTCGATTGGAATTTCTCCCGCCTCGATCAGGCCCTCATTCACGATGTCGAGCATTTCTAGGAACGACGCATCGTCGGGGATGCCGTTAGCCGGGTAGGTGACGAACTGACCCGGGCTGTTTGGGCCCGGCTGCCGCCAGATACTTAGGGTGAGATTAAGAATGCGGCTCACTTGTAACTCCTCTGGGTCAGTTTCACTTCGTCAAACGTTAATTCTTCAGCGTGTTTGGTTTGGGCGGTATCAGCGCCATGCCACTCCCAAGCCGAGACGTGAGCGAAGTTCTCATCGTCTCGCAACGCCTCGCCCTCTTCGGTTTGGCTTTCAACTCTGAAGTGACCGCCGCACGATTCCTCGCGGTCAAGGGCATCGCGGGCCATTAGCTCGCCGAGCTCGAAGAAGTCGGCCACTCGGCCGGCTTTTTCGATTGAGCTGTTCAACGTGTCCGCGTCTCCTAGCACCCGAAGGTCGGACCAGAACTCGTCTCGCAGTGATCGAATCTCGCTGATGGCTTTTTCGAGTCCGTTCTGATCTCGAGCCATGCCGATGTGCTCCCAGACCAGTTTGCCGAGCTCGCGGTGGAAGTATTCGGGGCTTCTGGTGCCCTTGATTGACATGAACCGATGGACTTGGCTCTGCACATCGGCCTCGGCTTGAATGAACGCCGGATCGTCGAGCGATAGCGGATCTTCGCCTAGCTTTGGAGCCAGGTAATCGCCGATGGTGTACGGCAGTACGAAATAGCCGTCGGCCAATCCCTGCATGAGCGCTGAGGCACCGAGGCGGTTGGCGCCGTGATCGGAGAAGTTCGCCTCACCAGCGGCGTACACCCCTGGGATCGACGTCATAAGGTTGTAGTCAACCCACAAGCCGCCCATGGTGTAGTGCGTCGCTGGGTAAATGCGCATTGGTCGGCTGTAGGGGTCTTCGCCGGTAATGCGGTCGTACATCTGGAACAAGTTGCCGTAGCGCTCTTCGATGGTGTCTTTACCATCGGCTCCAATGGCGTCAGCGAAGTCGAGGTAAACGCCGTTCTTCAACGGCCCAACACCAAGACCTTGGTCGACAACAGTTTTAGCGTTGCGAGAAGCTACGTCTCTTGGAACCAAGTTACCGAACGATGGGTACTTCTCTTCCAGGTAGTAGTAGCGCTCGCTCTCAGGAACGTCAGCTGCAGCCCGAGTGTCGTCCGGATTGCGGGGCACCCAGATCCGGCCATCGTTTCGAAGTGACTCCGACATTAGCGTTAGCTTTGACTGAAACTCATCCGACGCTGGGATACAGGTTGGATGGATTTGGGTGTAGCACGGGTTGGCGAAGTAGGCCCCCTTGCGGTGAGCTCGCCAGGCCGCCGTCACGTTTGAGGCCATGGCGTTGGTGCTTAGGTAGAACACGTTGCCGTAGCCGCCGGTGGCGAGCACAACCGCGTGCCCAGAATGGGAGCTGATTTCGCCGGTGGTCACGTTGCGACAGACGATGCCGTGAGCTTCGCCGTCTTTCATCACCAAGTCCAGCATTTCCATGCGGGTGTGGAGGGTCACCTTGCCTTCGTGTACTTGGCGCATCATTTGTTGATAGGCGCCAAGCAAAAGCTGCTGGCCGGTTTGACCCCGGGCGTAGAACGTTCGGCTTACTTGAGCGCCGCCAAAGGAACGATTGTCGAGAAGGCCGCCATACTCCCGGGCGAAAGGAACACCCTGGGCCGCCATCTGATCGATGATGTCGACCGATACCTGAGCCAGCCGATGCACGTTTGCTTCGCGAGATCGGTAGTCGCCACCTTTGACCGTGTCATAGAACAGTCGGTGGACGCTATCGCCGTCGTTGCGGTAGTTCTTGGCCGCGTTTATGCCGCCCTGAGCTGCAATCGAGTGTGCTCGTCGAGGAGAGTCGTGGAAGGTGAAGACTTCGACGTTGTAGCCAAGTTCGCCCAAGGTAGCGGCAGCGGATGCTCCAGCGAGACCAGAACCGACAACGAGAATCTTGAATTTCTTCTTGTTGGCTGGGTTGACTAGCTTGATGTCGAACTTGTGGTTGTCCCACTTGTCGGCCATCGGTCCTTGAGGAACTTTAGAATCGGGAATTGTTGTACCAAGACTCATCTTAGTTCTCCTCTTCTGTTTGCTCGTCGGCGTCATCAGTTGAGCCGTCGTTTTCGGTGGTGCCTTCGAGCTCGGCGTATGCCTCATCGGAGATGCAGGTCAGTTCTTCGCCAGAAGCAGCCGGGTCGATAACAGCCTGATCACATTCGATTACCCCAGCTAGGACGGCGATGGGAAAGCTAACGTTGCCGAGGAAGATCAAGCCAGCGAGGCCGGTGGCAATGTTTCGGCGCAAAGAGTTATACCGCGGGTTGCTTATGCCGAGGCTTTGGAACATGGAGTAGATGCCGTGGAACAAATGCAGTGCCAGAAGGGTGTTGGCAACGATGTAAACCAGAGCAACGATTGGGTTCGACAAGCTGTTAACCACGTTGGACTGAACGTTGCCGTGGTGCCAGTTGGTTCCAGGGATCCAGCCCCAGGTGAGGTCGGCCAGGTGGAAGATGATGTAGGCGCCAACGATAATGCCGCTAATGCGCATTGTCCGAGAGGCGAAGTTGGCGGCCAGCCAGTCACGCTTTGACGAGTAAGCAGCGTTACTCGAACCGTTCATCCGAGTCAGGCTGTACGCCGAGTGAATGTGGAGACCGAACGCAGCGATGAGGCCCATTCGGAGTAGCCACAAGAAAACACCGTGGGGGAAGATCGGTACGAAGATTTCCCGAAGGAACTCGCCGTAGATGTCGGCGTCGTATCGCATCTCACCGTTTTCAGAAATTGCTCCGATATAGAGCTTCAGGTTGCCGGCCATATGCGACACGACAAAACCGATGAGCATCAAACCAGTGGCGGCCATCACCCACTTTTTGCCGATTGCTGTTTGGTACAGGTTAAGAGGAAAGGGCAAGGGCCTTTTCCGAGCCCGTAAAGGACGAGACGCACTATTGATGCTGCTTGATTTGTTTGCAGCAGTCGGGGCAGCCACTGAGAAGAACCTCCGCATTGGGCGACTATGACTGAAATCGGCCAAAAAAGTCCAATGTGAACTATTCCCGGCATCCCGACGATAGCGGCCCGACACAGAAGGAGCCCAACTGTGTCAGCATTTCGCAACAGGGTCGGCTATGAAATTTGTCGCTATTGGCGCCTGAATGGCTCATGGTTGCCAGATTCGGCCCGTGATTAGCCTTCAGCAGCAGGTATGACGACCGTCTGGTACCGGTTCGTAACTGCTAAATCGGTGGACTGTAGCTCAAGGTCGATTGTCAAAGGACCATGTTGATCGGGTACTTCAAAGACAAGATCGCCAATCTTGTCGCAGGCGTCGGCTGAAAGGCGTCCAGCCCATGACGCCTTGTGAACCCAGTCGCCCAACCGGGCGACAGCGCTCACCGTCACATCATCGAGAGATTCCCGTAGATCGCTAACCGCATGCACAGCGAGCGTCATAGCCATTCCGGGGGTCACGATTTGAGGGGGAGCGTCTCCGATTATAACGACTGGACGGCAGGCGTCGACTAGGGCGTCAAACGCTGGTTTCGGGCGCCGATTAAAGTCAAGAACACCAAAGCCGCCGCTTGGTTCAGCGTCGGCCAGAGCGGTAATGCAGAATCCGCCTGCAGGTCGATACTTGAGTCGGCGCAGCGTTTCAATTTGGACTCGTAAGACATCAGCCTGATACGACCGGGTCGCAGCAGCCCAGGCCTGCCCATCGGGGTAAGCGGTGCGCGGGATGTAGCGCTCGAACGAGCCTTTCTCCGCGGTGTCCCACTCTGGAGATTCGACCGACCAATCCTGAATTGCCGCTGATTGTGATCCGATCCCACCGGCGAAGGTGGCGAGACGAGGCCAATACCGAAGCACATCTGACAACTGATCGGGACGGCCCGAGTGCCACCCAAGCCAGAGGTGGGCGTCAGAACCGTTCAGATCGGCTGGCGTTGGCAGGCTGCCGGATCGCGGAATAACTGGGCGAGACGGGTCGGCGTTTCGGAGCTCTCGTCCAACGACGGTGTCGAGAACAGACAGATTCCACGTTGGCAGAAAATAGCGGCCCCCTTTGAGTCGATGAATCAGAGAGGTGTCAAACGACGGCGCCTCAACTGGTTCGGACAAAAACTGACCATTTGGTTCGCAATGCCCCGACCACACCACAACTGAAGGGTGATGAGCCAGAAGATCGACCGATGCTCGGGCCATCGCTCGAGCCGACTCTTTAACCTTCGACGAGTAACCTCCTATTAAAGGAAGGTCTTGCCAGATCAACACGCCAAGCTCATCAGCGGCGTCGTATGTCTCGGATCGGCCGATATGGCCATACACCCGCATCATGTCGAGACCAGCGTCACGGACCGAGCGGACGTCGTCTGCTAGTTGCTCTTTGGGTACGTGCGCTAGGAGCGGCCCTGGCGGCCCGTAGGCGACCGATTTTGAAAAGAGTCGTTCACCGTTGACCGAGAACACCAAGTCATCCATCTCAACGGTGCGAAGTCCGATCCGCCATTCGCCTCGGTCCGATGTTGTGTTATCCGGGGTGGTAACCGCGACTGCCACCTCGTAGAGGGGCTGATCACCCATCGAGGCCGGCCACCACAACAATGGACTGTCTATCGTTGCGGTCCACTCGAGTCGGTTTTCTCCCGCCGCTAGCGTGTGATGCGTCATCCCGCCAGCAACTGCTTCTCCGGTGGGAGCTACCACGGACGTGCCGATACGAACTTCGCCTGGTTCGTTAGCATCAAGCACAACGCGGACCTGGATTGTTGCCTCTTCCGGCGAAGCCGCGGTGCAGATCAGCCGAGACCGTTGGATGGCCACCGAGCCAGTCTTTTGAATTGTCACCGGTTGCCAAATGCCACCTGGATATCTTGACGGCGCTAGCGACCCAGTTTGGAGCGTTCCCGTCAACGCAGTTTTGTCCCGACTATCGCCCACGTAGGGACAGGACACTTCGACCGCTAGTAAATGTTCACTGCGGCTGGCCAGTTGTTTGGTGATGTCGAAGCGGTGTTGGGTTGAATAGTTCTCGGTATCTCCGATGTATTCGCCATCAAGCCAAATCTCAGCCGAGTTGAGAACGCCAGCAAGGCTTAACCAGTGTCGGCCCTGAACGGTGGTCGGAAAGCTGAATAGACGTCGGTAGAGAAGTCGGCCAGCAAACGTGGAAAATGTATCGTTCTCGGCCCAGTGACCGGGCACCATGACTTGTTCCCAATCGGTGTCGTCGAGGTCAATATCGGCGCCACTTCGGTGAAGCTCCGGGCTCAGAGGAGCTACACGCCACAAGCCAGATAGTTCCACGTGGTCAGGCTACTAGGCCAGCAATCGGATAGCAGCTACCGGTCTCTTGTGGTTCGGGTTGCAATCCCCTAGAATTTGGTGCGAAGCAGGTGGACATACCTGTTCCTAACTCGGTGGGAGTGCGGAATGTGTACAGAGCAGTGTGGGTCTCTTCAGTTTTCTCGTTGTGAGCACGAGTTGCCTCATGTGCAAGTGGCCGAAGCTGGCCTAGGTGGGCTAGCCGGCGAACCTTATGGTTCCGCAACATTTGATCCTGCAACAAGTGGGCCTAGATGGAGGCGTCATGGCCAACGATTGGTGCTGGTGTCGGCAATGTTGGCTGGCTCGGTTGGTTTGCTGAACGCGAGTCAGGCAATGGCTGCAGAATGCACTGATACCGATGGCGATGGTTGGGGTTGGGACGGTTTCGCTTCGTGCGAAATGTCAACAGGCTCCAATCCAGTCGAGCGCTCAGATAGCGAGTCCGGTTCGTTGATTACAGGTCCGTGTGCCGACTCGGGCCCCTCTGATGACGCTTGGGGCTGGAACGGAGTGGAAAGCTGCCGTTTGGACGCAAGTTTGAACCGTGAGCCACATTGCCTGGACGTTGGCGCCGCTAATGACGGTTGGGGTTGGGACGGTTTTGAATCGTGCGAAATTCCAATCGAGCACCCAACAGAGCGTTATTCCATCAATCAACTGCCCGTGACCGATGGGGCAGAGACCAACAACGCTCCGCAGAGCTTCATCGCAGCCGATCGAATCGAAGGCCAACAAAATGAGGCGATCGTCGGGTCGGTTGGCGGAGCCGGTAACGCCGGTTCGGCTGACAGCTCGATAGCCAGCACGGCCCCGGCCACCGGTCTTCCGGCTGGGGCGGTTGAGGTCCCGGCTGGTTATCGTTCCCCCGATCAAACGGTGGACCGGGTGGTAGCTGCCGCTGATACCGATGAGTTTGAAGGTACAGACAGCATTTCGAGAGACGGGTCGGCAGGTGGTGGGGTCGGCTCGACCGCGGTCCACACGCAACCGGAAACCGGTGTCCCTACTTCAGAATCGACGACCACATCAGTCGAAATTGGCGAAAATGGCAATCATGTCGAAGTGACTCGAGATGTCGCCACCGGCGAAATCGTAGGAACCTTCGAAGTTGGTACAGACGACGATGGACGAGAAGTTGTTTCCATCACAACCCCAAGCGGTCAAACAACCACCACAACTGACCTTGAGACCAACATCTCGATATCCACGTTCACAAACGACGACGTTGAAACAACCGTGGTTAGCAACCCGGAGACTGGGGTCACAGAAACCACCGTGCAATATAGCGACGGCACAGTAGAGACACAGATCGATTCTGTTACCTACAGCGCCAACGAGGTGGTTTCCCCAGACGGGAGTATCCGATCCGACATCGAGTTCGCCACCGGTGACAGAACGGTCACAGAAACTGATGGGGAGACGACGACGGAACACAATTGGTCTCCTAGCGGCACTGGTGGAACCGGATACACCGTAGAAGATGGTGTAGTTACCTCAACGTACAGCACAGTTGAAAACCCTGATGGGACGAGAACCGAAACCCATGTCGAGGACGGAGTAAGAACCGAGACCGTCTATGACGGCGACCAAGTAGTTTCACAGGAAGAAACAACCGCCGCCCCTTCGGATCTAACCCCAGAGGCCGAAGACGACGATGTGGTCGCTAGCGAGGATCAACATCGAGAGATTGCCGATGTGGTCGCTAGTGAGGATCAACATCGAGAGATTGCTGATGTGGTCGCAACCCAAGAAGTATCGCCAACGGTTGACATACACCAGCCTTTCGAGTTCGCTATCGCTCCTTCTGGCCCAGCGCAGACGATTCCGTCGGAAGCGGTTGTAGCTGAGGATGTTGTGTCCGCGGTAGGCGCTCCTGTCGCCAGCGATTGGGAAGTTGCGGTAGCGATCGAGGCAATGCTTGATGGAACCGCAACGTTGGCGCAGCTTGAAGTGGTTTCATCTGCACTTCGCGACCAGCCTGACTTGGTTGTCAGCACCGATCCAGCTGCGTCGCCAGTGTCAACTGAGCGTCCTGCTGTTTCCGAGTCTCCAGTATCAGATGAAGAGTCGACCGTTACTACGGTGAACACCCATCGTGATGTTCACAGCCTTCCATCTATTGACGCCGGCAACAACGGAGGCGATACCGACGGCGGCACTGCCCAAGGGGCCGCAGACACTTACTCGGGCGGCGACTTGGGTGGCGAGTTCGCCGGCCTGTAAGTGGGCTGATTATCAGGGCCAACGAGCCTTCAAACTGCTGGCGTGGCCGCAGACGAGTCGAAGACGCAACGCCTGGCGAGCCGAGAATGTTGGCCGGTTAGCGTCGTTGGCAGCGGGAGGTTAGGGTCATGGAGTGGACAGTAAACCAGAAACTCTCGGCCAACTACGTCAGTCAGGTTGGACAACTCGCTCCGTCAAAACGGAGTTGCGACAGAACGCAATAGCCAGAATTCGATCCGGCGAAACCTTGTTTCCAGGTGTGATGGGGTATGAAGATACAGTTCTGCCCCAGTTAGAGCATGCGGTGCTGGCAGGGCACGACACCGTCTTTCTCGGCGAGCGGGGGCAAGCCAAGACCAGAATGATTCGGGCCCTAACCGGTTTGCTAGACGAGTGGATGCCAATTATCGCCGGCTCAGAAATCAACGACGATCCGTATAACCCAATCTCGCGTCATGCTCGGGACGCAGTGGCCGAGCTGGGCGACGATACGCCTATCAGTTGGGTTCACCGAGACGCACGTTTCGGCGAAAAACTAGCGACCCCTGATACATCAATCGCCGACCTTATTGGTGAAGTCGACCCGATCAAAGTAGCGGAAGGTCGTTATCTGTCCGACGAGTTAACGCTGCACTATGGCCTCGTCCCTCGAACTAACCGAGGCATCTTTGCTATAAACGAGCTGCCCGATTTGGCGGAACGGATCCAAGTTGGGCTACTGAACGTTCTCGAAGAACGAGATGTTCAAATTCGAGGCTACAAAGTGCGACTGCCTCTTGACGTTCTACTGGTAGCTTCGGCCAACCCCGAGGATTACACCAACCGGGGTCGGATGATTACTCCGTTGAAAGATCGCTTTGGCGCTCAAATCAGAACTCACTATCCACTCGAGATCGACACCGAGATCGCCATCGCAAAACAGGAATCGGAAATTCCTGACGATGAGGGCAACGTTGTCATTCCAGAGTTCATGCACGAGATAGTTGCCACCTTCACCCATATCGCTCGTTCGAGCCCACAGATCAATCAACGGTCGGGTGTTTCGGTTCGGCTAACAGTAGCCAACACCGAAACATTGGTCGCAGCAGCAACCAGGCGTTCGCTTCGACTCGGTGAATCAGAGATCGTGCCTCGCGTAAGCGACCTTGACGCCCTGATCTCGTCGACCGCAGGCAAGATCGAAGTCGAGTCGCTAGAAGAAGGCCGAGATGGTGAGGTAGTCGATCATCTAATGAAGGGCGCAGTCCTCACCGTATTCAAAGAACGATTTCCTCTTGAAACGTTGCGGCCGGTACTCGATGCTTTCGACGAAGACCTCACGGCCAGCGCTGGCGATGATATGCCGTCGTCGGCCTACACCGACCTCATCGCCAAGAACTCGGCAATGGCCAGTGCCATTGCCGAAGCCATCGACGGAAGTGACTCCGAAGGAGTTAAAGCTTCGGCCGTGGAGCTGCTGTTAGAAGGGCTACATCTTTCAAAGCGGCTCAACAAAGACAGCGTCGGTGGCCGTGCCAGCTATAGGGCTCGTGCATAGCGTGTAGATTGTGCGCCGGCCTGCTGTGAGGTGGCGCCGGTTTGTGGTGCCCGTTTTGAAACGGCCAAGCGCTGGCGGTCCAGATCCTTTGGCTCGGTGATGCATCGATGTGCCCGACGGTACATGTGTCTGGGGCCACTTTGGTCTAAACACAGCGGAGTCGGGCTAGTAGAATTAGGGGCGAAGAACCACCCGAACGAGGATCTAGAAATGTTTAAGCTTCGCAAGAATTCCACCGCCACCCCCCGAGTCGCAGCCCCACTAACCGGACTTTTCAGCTCCGAAGAAATCGCCAAAATCGATCGAATCGGAACGTCGACGACACTGGCTGCCGGTACCAAGTTCCTGACCGAAGGCGTCACTGGTCACCAGGTTGTCGTCATCCTAAAAGGCACCGCCACCGTCGAGCAAGATGGAGAGTTGGTTGCCACCGTCGGCCCCGGTGACTTCGTTGGAGAAATTTCGGTCATTAAGGGCACCCCCCGAAATGCATCGTTGGTTGCCGCCACCGCATTATCTGTTGTGGTCTTTACCACCCAAGAATTCGATCGACTGCTCGTTGAATGCCCACGAGTCGAGTCGGTCCTGACTGAGCTTGCCTCCAGTCGACAAGAAGTTGCCGTCTAGGCGGCGACGCCTGCTACGCCAGTGACCGTTACTCAGGTTCTGGCCTAAATAGCAGTTCTCAGAACGAGACGACTTCCCCTGGTCGTCTCGTTCTTCGCGTCCAGGCCGAACATAATTCCGCTACAACCTCTAGTGGCCAGCGGACCGTGCCGTCGTGATCTAACGATTTTCGAGAACGGGCGGAAGAAAAGGACGCTGTTGTGAGTCGGGCCCGAGTCAGAGAATGGCCTCGATTCCTCGGGCTTGATATAGGGCTAGCCAACGACGAGCTCGTCACCAATCGAGATATGGCCGGCCGTGACGACGAGACTGCCGACCCCTAGGTTTCCGTCGAGCTCGTTGTTGATTGTTTTGAGAACCGATAGGTCTCGATCGAGCGGATCTTGTGACCCGAGCTTGGGTTGGGGGCGGGTGGTTACGACGCACCTTTCGACTTGCTTGACCACGTCTAGCATGCTCGACCCGAGCGAAACCTGCTGTCCGACCAAGGTCGCTTCTTGCTCGCCGTCGAGTAGGACGTTGAATCGGAACCGTCGGCGATCCCAATCCCGGAACGAGCTAAGGCACGCGAGTGAGACACGAGTACAGGTTGAATCGTGGAAAGAGCCTTCGGGGCCGCTCCACTCAACCCATTCGCCTGACTCGTCTTCGGTTAGTGTTGTTTCGTAGGTTCCCTTGGATGAGGCTTCAGCCCGACGTAGTTCAACGCTTCGGCCTAACCAAGCAGACAACTTCTCGTTGTCTTGCGTTTCGGTGCCGTCAGGCAGCGTTACGATCACTTGGTCTTGGCCGGTCTCGTCGCTAGCGACTGTGGCTTGAGCAAACAACAATTCCGGAATTCTCCTTGCCGTTAGACTCAGACCGGTTTCGAGGTCTACCAGTGACCACGCTCTATCGCCAATGATTCCAGCTTGGCCGATGGTGGCGTGGTCGAGCCGCTCGCCCTGCATCGACTTCACCGGGTAGCGCCAAATCTCAACGATTTTCATTGGCAAAGGCTAGCAGATCAGACTCGCGCTAATCGTGGCGCTAGCCGTTTGATCTAGGCAAGTTTCCGCAGTTCGGCCTTGCTGATGTAGGTAAGAACGACGACTGTGAAGCTCACTACCGCAACGCCTGAAATAGTGTTGCCGATACCGATCTTGCTGGCCGCGTAACCTAAGACCATCGCCCCAATGGGCATAAGACCAGCCATGGCCAAGGTGTACAACCCCATGACCCGGCCCATAAGTTCTTTCGGAGTGTTGGACTGGATTAGGCCTTGGTTCATATTTATGAAGAAGCCTCCGGCCAACCCCATTAGCAGCGCTAGAGGAACCAGCTGAAGGTAGCTAGTGGTGCGGCCCATGAGGAACGCGGCGGTCGAACCAACCATCATGGCCCGCTGAAAAACTGCACCCTTATGTTTCATATTTCCTTTGCGCATCACGACCACTGAGGAGATGGCAATACCCAGCCCCATTACTGCGAATACGGGGGCCGCATCACCGGAATCTCGACCGGGAAACTCTTTGACGTACGCCTGCAACGTAATCATGATGGCGGGGTTGATGGTGATGCTTGAAAGGACCAACAAGCCAAACAAGATACGAAGCGACTGATCTCCGACGACGTGTTGAAGCGCCTCGAAAGTCGCCTTTACAACTCGGGGTTGTTCTCCATCGATTTTTTCGTGCTCCGGGACGGTCATGCCAAAAATGAACAACAGCCCGGAGAACATGAGTATGGCTTGAAACCAAAAGGCGCCGTCGATGCCGAATTGGTCGTCGATAAGTTTGGCGAGGAGTGGCCCGAGAATCATTGAAGCGGTCATGGCCAGGGCGTTCAGCGCGATAGCGCTAAACAGTTGGCTCTGATTTACGAGCGCGGGAATTAGGGCTGATCGAACTGGTTGGCCGATCGCTGCAGTCGCACCAGCTAACAGAGCGACAACAAAAACCCAAGAAAGGGTCGCACGGCCGCTACTGGCGAGCAGGGCGGCACCGGTCATCACAACTGCGGCGCCAAGCTGGGTGACGATCACGATGTGTTTACGGTTCAGTCGGTCGGCCCAGGCCCCAGCCTGTAACACCAGAAATAGGGCGGGCATGCCAAGGGCGAAGATAACAAAGCCTTGCTCTCTTTCGCCTCGGCCCAGTTCATCAAGAACCCATAGCCCGAAAACAAATCGCTGGGCATTAGCTACGATGAAATAGCCGATGCTGTTTAACCAGAGACGCCGAAAGCCAGGTTCTTTCAGCGGTGATGGCACTTTTGCGCCATCCGGCAAAGAGTCTTTGGGAACGGTGCTAGTCACAGATAGTTAATCGACCCGCTGGACACCCAGAGCCTGTGGGGTGTTGCCGTTGGGCAACACCCCATTCTAGTTCGGCGAAGGATAGATCACCCAATTAGACATGTCACAACTTTTTCGATCATGTGGAACTAATTCCGTTGATGTAGGCGTTACAACAAAAGACCCCCAAGATGGGTCAATACACTTTGGTTAGGCGGCTCTGCTGCCGAGCCACAGAAGAAAGGTCATCGTATGGCTGCCCTAATTGTTCTCTTGGTTCTGATTGGCATCGTGGTGCTCATCGGAATTTTCATTGCTGGCATATACAACAAGCTGGTCAAGTTCCGTGAAAGCGTGAGCAATGCCTTTGCCCAGATCGATGTGCAGCTAGAACGCCGACACGATCTCATCCCAAACCTGGTCGAAACAGCTAAGGGCTATATGGGCCACGAGAAGGAAACCCTCGAGGGGGTCGTCAATGCTCGAGCCGCAGCTACGCAGGCCCGAATCGAAGTTTCTGGTGACCCCGGCAACGTCGAGGCAATGCAGAAAATGGCATCGTCCGAAGGCGCGTTGGGAGGGGCACTTGGCCGCCTTTTAGCGGTGGCTGAGGCTTACCCGGATCTCAAGGCCAACGAGAACATGATGCAACTAACCGAAGAGCTAACTACGACGGAGAACAAAATCGCTTTCGCCAGGCAGAACTACAACGATCAGGTAAACAACTACCAGACCTACAAGATGTCAGTACCCCCAGTACTCATTGCTAACGCTCTTGGTTTCAAAGACAGCGCCTATCTCGATCTTGACGACGAGAAGCACAAGCGAGAGAACGTTCAGGTCTCGTTCGATGACGATGCTCGACCGTTTCCTCCCCAACAGGGTGGACCAGTCGACTAGATGGATTTTCAAACCCATCAACAACAGGCAAAGCAAAACACTTTCAAACTTGTTGCACTGCTCATATGCGGAATCGTCGCTATCACCCTGGTGGTCACGCTGTTGCTTGTCGGCCTTACGTATGCGACGACAGAAGAAGCGAATCCACTCGGAGCGTTTGCGGTAGCAGCGCCGATCACCACCCTCGGTATTGTTGGTGCCTCGCTGTTCAAATCAAGTCAAATAAAGGGAGGCGGCGGCGCCTATGTCGCCGAATCGCTCGGTGGCCGAGTCGTTGATTTTAACACGTTGGACCCGGCGGAGAAACAGCTCGCAAACGTGGTCGAGGAGATCGCCATTGCTTCAGGAATGCCGGTGCCTGCAGTCTATGTTCTGGAAAACGAACCGGGGATCAACGCGTTCGCCGCGGGGTGGACGGCCGACAACGCAGCCATAGGAGTTACCCGAGGTACCTTGCAAAACTTGAATCGGCGCGAGTTGCAAGGCGTTATCGCTCACGAGTTCTCGCATATCCGCAACGGCGACACCAGAGTCAAGACTCGGATCATTGCCTGGGTCTTCGGCATAGCTATATTGACAATCATTGGCCGACTGATCTTGCAACACATGTTCTACATGCCCAGAGCAAGGCGGCGCCAAAATGGCGATGGGGTCGACGCCACGATGGTCATCATGGCCGCTGCCGTCGGACTACTGGTAATCGGATTCGTTGGCACCATCTTTGCCCGTATGATCCAAGCCGCCGTTTCCCGGCAGCGGGAATACCTAGCGGATGCCTCGGCAGTCCAATACACCCGCGACCCGTCAGGGATTGGCGAAGCGCTAATGAAGATCGGAGGTATGGGAGGCGAGAATCGCATTAATGCTGCCCACGCCACCGAGGCTAGCCACTTGTTCTTCAGTTCGCCGATGACGAGCGCCATGGCGAGCCACCCACCGTTAGCTGATCGGATCTCCAAACTAATTCCAAGCTGGAACGGCGAGTTCCGAACGCCACGGCCACAAGCTGCTGCATCGGCATCCGACGGGCGCAGGCAGAACAACTCCGGCCCGTGGGGCTCAGCTATCCCAGGCCAAGTCATCCCTGGGCTCCCAGACTTCGGACTACCGGTTGATCCAGTCATCTTGGCCAGCGCCACTGCTGACGCCCAACCAGTGTCACACGAAGCGTCACAACCTGAGTCACTAGCTCCGGCGGGGCCTGACTCGAACCAGATGTCATTTGGGGAACCTCATTATGAAGGGCCGGGAGATGAGCACATCGCCTACGCCCGCCAAATACTCGATCGAATCCCAGTCGAAACTCAGAACTTTCTTCACACCCGCCATGGTGCGGTGGCCGCGACGGTTGGCTTGCTCTTATCAGAAGAGGGGAGCCAACGAGCGGGGCAACTTAGCTGGATTGCTCCAATCATTGGCATGGACGCGGCCTACCTCGACGCCGCTCGTGGTGCCATCGGCAGTCTCGATCGGCCGTTGCAACTTCCAGCTATTGATATTGCGCTGCACTCGATTAGGGAATTGCCGGTCAATTTCAAATCGACGTTGAGCGATGTGATTCTTCGGTTAGAGAGCACCCGTTCCGGCGCTCGCTCTGAAACCGAAGTGTTTCGTTGGATACTGCGCCGTGTCGTTATTCGACACTTGGAGGATCAATACGACGATGGATCAATGAAACATCAGGCATCGCTTAGCCAGCTCAAAGACGAAGCATCGCTGGTATACGCAATGTTGGCATTCTTTAACAGCTCTGGTCCTGAAGAAACTGGGCCGGCGTTTGCCGCTGCCTCGGCCGTTCTAGGACAAGCCAATGCCCCAATGCCGACTGCTGATCGGCTGACGATTGAAGCATTGGATTCCGCTCTCGAACGACTTTCCGATTTGGCTCCCACCGATAGGGTCCAGTTCGTAGACGGGGCCGCTGCTGCGGTGTTGGACGATGGCCGGGCCACCGCTGATGAGGCTGAACTGATTCGAGTAGTGGCTGACGCGGTACGCCTGCCGGTTCCACCGCTACTGCCAGTCTCTTAACTGAGGCGAACACACCTGATGGGTCAGTTCTCGCCGGTGTCAGACTTTTCAACCGACTTTTCGACTCTCGATCCGAGCTGGGAACTGTACAACTCGGGCGGACACGCCGGAACTGGTCTTCGTCGGCCAAGTGCGTTGTCGATTCAGCGTGACTCAAACGGCACCGGCGGAAGCGTATTGAAGATCACAGCGAAAATGGGTACCGGTCCGAAGACCGGTCAGATAGTTTCCGGTGGGCTGGCCTTCCCAGCGGCTAGTAGAACCTATGGTCGTTACACCTATCGACTTCGGGTTGACAAGGATCCGAGCAACGTCACCAGCGGAGTAGCTATTTTGTGGCCTCGTTCAAATCGGTGGCCCGAACATGGGGAAGTCAATATGTTCGAGACGTGGAATCATCGTGACACTCGCAAACCCATCGAATTCAACGTTCACTGGCTTAACCCGACAGCTACTAAGCCTTATGGATCGAACGACGATCGCACCCACCAAGTGACCATGCCGATCGATGGTTCACAGTGGCATACCTACTGCTACGAGTGGACAGCCGAACGACTATCAGTTTCGGTAGATGGCAGTCCGCAAATGACTATTCTCGATGACCCAGCCAAGATCCCGCACTGGGACATGAAACCGACTTTTCAGCTCGATCCGTTTGCTCCAACCGGTGATTTAGGAGCGACGCCAGAATTGAGCGAGCCGGTCTCGTTGTATGTTGACTTCTTGCGGGTCGAACCGCTGGACTAAACAATTCGTCCTAGTACGACTTTGGTAAGCCGAGAATCTTGTTGCTTACAAAGTTCAAAACCATTTCTTGGCTGACCGGGGCAATTTTCATCAGTCGAGCTTCTCGCCAGTATCGCTCAACGTTGTATTCTTTGGCGTATCCGAAGCCGCCGTGGGTTTGCATCGCCCGATCGGCGCATTCATAACCAGCCTCGGCCGCTAGATATTTTGCTAAGTTGGCCTCTTCGCCGCAGCTAACGCCGTTGTCGTAGCGCCACGAGGCTAAGCGAATCATTTGCTCAGCCGCTCTAAGTTTGGCGTGGCTGTCCGCTAGTGGGAACGCGAGGCCCTGGTTCTGGCCTATTGGTCGACCGAAGATCACTCGATCGTTGGCGTAAGCTACCGCTCGCTGAAGTGCTACTCGGCCGATTCCGAGTGCTTCGGCCGCGATAAGAATGCGCTCCGGGTTAAGGCCATCGAGGATATACCGGAACCCTTCACCCTCTTCTCCGACTCGACGAGAGACGGGAACTCGAAGTTGGTCGTATCGAACTTCGCAAGACACAACTGCATTACGGCCGACTTTTGGAATTGGCGTGATCTCGACCGCGGGATTTTTGAGATCGACCAAAAGTAACGTCATCCCTTGGGTTGGGCTATCGCAGTCGGCTTTAGGGGTAGTGCGCACTAGTAACAGGCAAACATCGCAATACGGAGCTTTCGAGGTCCAGACTTTGGCGCCGCTCACGATATATTCGTCACCGTCGCGAACAGCGCTAGTGGTGATTGATGTGGTGTCGGTCCCGGCATCAGGCTCGGTGACGCCGAAACAAGCATGAAGAGAGCCATCAGCTATCGCAGGCAGAATCTCTTCTGCCAGTTCGGGGGATCCGTATTTTCGAACTGGTTCCATTCCGAAGATCGAAAGATGGATGGCGGAACATCCGTTCATGGCTGCACCGCTGGCGGCAATTTCTTCCAGAACTAGCGATGCTTCAGTGATACCCCGCCCGCCACCGCCGTAGATTTCTGGGATGGCGATTCCGATCCATCCGCCTTCGGCCATCGCTCGATAGAACTCCCATGGGAACTCGTGGTGTTCATCGCAGTGCTGCCAGTAAGAGTCAGGGAAATTGGAGCAAACCCGACGCACGCCTTCCCGAATAGCGACATGGTCGTCGTTCACAGAGAAGTCCATTGCCTACCCCTACCTGGTAGAAGAATCAGCGGGAGAAGTAAGAGCAAAGCCTTCGTAGCCGTTGGCTGCCACCTCGTTGCACTTCTCGACATAAGGAGGAAAGCCGATCAGGGGCATAAACACTCGGGGCTTACCAGGAACGTTGACTCCCAAGTACCAGGAATTACACGTTGGCATCAGGGTAAAATCGGCGACGGCATTGACGTGCGCTACCCATTCTTGTTCAGCGTCGACAGTAGCCTCGATCGATTGGTGGCCTTGATGACTCATATAGTCGATACATTCGTCGATCCACTCGACGTGCTGCTCGATCGACATGATCATGTTGGTCAGCACGGAAGGACTTCCTGGTCCAGTAACGGTGAAAAGGTTTGGAAATCCAGGGATACACAGGCCTAAGTACGTGGTCGGACCACTTGACCATTTCTCCTTAAGGCTCACATCGTTAACCCCTCGAATATCGATTTTGAGAATTGTCCCCGTCATGGCGTCGAACCCTGTTGCGGTAACGATGGCGTCAAACTCGAACTCTTGACCGTCAGCTACTATGCCGGTGGGAGTGAAACGTTCAATGGGCGCCGAGCTGATGTCGACCAGTTCAACGTTGTCGCGGTTGTAGGTTTCGAAGTAGTTGGTATCAAGACAAAGGCGCTTGCAGCCAATGACCTGGGTTGGTGTTAAAATCTGGGCGGTGGTCGGATCTGTCACGACTTCGGCGATCTTGTCGGCCACGAATTGACGAGCAATTGCGTTGGCGTTGTCGTCGAGCAGTAAATCAGGATAGGCCCGCAGAAAAGCGAGGCTCCCAAGTTGCCAATGGTGTTCGAATTTTTCTCGCCACTCATCTTCGGTCGCGTCCAACGCACTTGTTTCGCCGGCCGGGGTTCGGGATGCGAAAGCGCCGTTTTCTCTTCGATTGGCGTCCCTAAAGGCCTGGTAGTTGGCTTTGGTTTCGGCTTCGAGCGCTTTGTCGATAGGGCCGTTGTGGGCGGGGATCGAATAGTTCGGTGTCCGTTGAAAAACGGTTAACTGTTTTGCCTGTTTGGCAATGATGGGGATCGACTGCACGGCCGAAGAGCCAGTTCCGATAACTCCGACTCGTTGGTCGGAGAAATCGACGCCGTCGTGGGGCCACTCACCAGTATGGTAAATCGGACCCTCGAAATCGTCCATGCCTTCAAAGCTTGGCTTGTTGGTGGAGGAAAGGCAGCCAGTAGCCATCACCAGATATTGGGAAACGGCGGCCCCGTTGCTGGTTTGAATGTTCCATCGGGCGGTTGCGGAATCAAAGGCGGCCTTTTCAACCCGAGTGTTGAACTGGATGCTCGGTCGAAGGTCGAAACGGTCGGCAACATGATTGACGTAGCGTAGAATTTCGGGCTGACCAGCATACCGCTCGGACCATTCCCACTCTTGTTGGAGGTCCTCATCGAAACTGTAAGAGTATTCGAGGCTCTCAATATCGCAGCGAGCCCCCGGATAGCGGTTCCAATACCAGGTGCCACCAACACCGTCGCCCGCTTCGAATATTTGGGCCGATAAGCCGCGTTGGTTGCACCGGTGCAACATATAGAGGCCAGCAAAACCGGCGCCGACAATGGTAACGTCGAATGTCTGGCTGAGTTGCGGATTGTCGTAAGAACGTGCCACTAGCACCCCTTCCATTCTGGAGACCTTTTCTCAGCGAACGCTTTCGGACCCTCGACGAAATCTTCGCTCTCGATCATCGCTTTCACCGCTTCGTATTTGCCTTCCATCGCAGCTCGTACACCGCCTGCCTCGAACCCGGCGTACGCCGCCTGCTTCGTGGCCCGGATCGACATAGGTGAGCACTCCAATATCATGGCGGCCCACTGCTTAGCTCGGTCCATCAGCTCGCTTTGAGCAACGACTTCGTTGACAAACCCGAGTTCCTTGCCCTCGCTAGCTAGTACATGGCGCCCAGTAAGCATCATCCCCATGGCGTTCTTTAAACCAATTTGTCGAGGTAGCCGATGCATACCCCCTGCCAGGGCAGCGAGGCCAACCTTTGGCTCGGGCAGAGCAAACTTGGCGTTGTCGGAAGCGATTATCAGATCGCAGGCCAGCGCAATTTCGAAACCGCCGCCCATGGCAACGCCATTGACCGCAGCGATAACCGGCTTGCTCAGATCCCACCGAGCGGTAAGGCCAGCAAATCCAGAAGATGGCATGGCTGAGCGGTCGCCGCCCTCGGCTTGGTATTTGAGATCGTTTCCAGCTGAGAAGGCTCGATCTCCGGCGCCAGTAATGATAGCTACCCACAAGTCCTCGTCGTTTTGGAATTCGTCGAACGCTGCGGCCACCTCGGCGTTGCCCGGCGGGTGCAGCGCGTTCATTCGATCTGGCCTATCGATGGTAACGATAAACAGGTTGCCGTCTCGCTCTGTCTGACAAAATTGGCCCATAGATCAGAGAGTAGTTGACTGGGCCGGTCAGTCCTATTTGGCGCCAGCGTCCGGGGAATGACTAGACAGGCGCCCGCCTTTTGCCTGACGGTTAACGGCGGGACTTTTCATCTATATTGGAGTCGAACTACCGCCTGAGGGTTCAGACGGTACGGCGCGTTTTGTTCCGTTGCATCAGGCCGAGGGCAAATTGTGAAAATTTGGGCGGCCTGAACCATGGAAAACGTGTTCACCAACTATTGGCGCCAAGGTGGCGACTTTTGAGAGAGGGGCTTTATATGCAAACAATTGATGGGCAGCAACAAGGTGAGGGAACAAAAATTGGTGGCTTCGCCGCCGGGTTCTTTGGAGGACTGATTGGCGCTTTGCTGGTCCATTTTCTCGCTAAGAGTCCGGTCACAAAGAAGTTTGCTTGGATCGGGCTTGGTGTTGCAATCGCCCTAATTGTCGTCTTGATGATTTTGTCGATCGTGCTGGCGGCGGCGTCGACTACGACCGCAATTGTGGTGTTCAGCTAGTAACGATGTGAACAGCGCCGTCGTTTGTTGGCTTCTACGGCCGGAAACGGCGGCGCTAATTGTTCCGAACCTACTATTAGCGAGCATCGGATGATAGATGGGTTTACAAGTGGCGGCGGAACAATCCGTGTACTCGCTCCCAGTGGAGCTCTGACGCGTAGCGGTTGTAGCGCTCGCCGGCCGGAGCGTATCCATGGACGGCATCGGTAAACCAATCGAGGGTGTAGACAATGTCGGCCTCGTCGAGTGCTGCTCGCATTATCGGAACATCTTCTGGCGGAGCGGTAGCGTCGTTGTCGCACCAGCCGAAGTACATCTCGGCGGTGGCAGCGTTTAGCCCAAGGTGGGGGGAATCGGCGGATTCACGAACCAGCCAGGCACCGTGAATGGACGCAACGGCCTTTACCCGATCGGGGTGGGCTTTGGCCAGCGCCAAGGTGAGGCCGCCGCTCATGCAAAACCCGACTGCGCCAATCGGTCCGTCGCCGGCGGCGGTGTCGGTGGCGGCGTGGGCTAGTAGCGCGGCAGCGTCGCTTACGATGTTGGTTGGCGTGACGGTATCCATTAACTCTTTTCTGGCGTGCATGTCTTCGTCACTTTGGCCAAACTGGCGGTACGGCCCGCCACGGTAGAACAGGTATGGCAGCATGACGTAGTACCCGGCGCTGGCTAAGCGGGCGGCCATGTCTTGCAAAGCTGGCCGGATGCTCGGGGCATCCATAAGGTACAGAACTATTGGGTGGGGGCCATCGTTCTCCGGATGATAGACGAAGGTCTTCATCTCGCCCTCGGCCGTTGTGATATCGAGTTCTTGTTCGATCATTGCTGTTTGTCGCTTGCTAAGTGTCCTAGACGATGGCCGCCGGTCCAGTCCTCGTGCTGTGGCGTTTCGGATACGCCGCCCAAAATGTTAAGTTGTGGGGCTTCTCTCATGCTTCGCTTCATCTCGGCGAATCCAGGGAATGAGGCCAGCGTGGTGACTGCATCCCATAGCGGTACCGCGTCAGCGTCAGAAGGAACCCGAGAAATTACCGGGCCAAAAAACGATAGACCATCCGGCGGTTGGAAGGTGATGATGGGTGTCCCGACGTCACGACCAGTTCGAGACAACGCAAGTTCGGTCTCGTCGTCGAGGAGTTGATCCCAACCGGTGTCGTCCAGAGCAGTGGCGTAGGTAGTGGGTAGTCCAGCAGCTGAGAGAACCTCCTCGGCGTGCATGGTTGAACTCAAATGATCTCGCATTCCAGAGCCCTTGGGTTTATCCCAATAGCTTTCGCCGAAGGCAGTAACTATGGCGCCTATCGGGTCGGGTCCAAGATCAGCGCGAACCGCCGCCGCCACTCGAAGCATTCGGAGACCAGCCGTATGGCCTTTCTCATACTCAGGTGGAAACTCGGTGGCATAGTCTTTGTTCTTGTTGAGGAGGCGTAAGGAGATGAACCGATACTCCACCTTGTAGCCAGTTTGAGCCGCCACTTTTTCGATCCACCGAGATGTAATCCAAGCGAAAGGGCAGACTGGGTCCCAAAAAAAATCGATATCGGCACCAGGATCGGTTTCATTTGTCATGTCGGTTCCCCTACTTGGGCTCAGATCGTGTCGTCACGGGAGTCTATTGCAACTGTTGGCTGGAATCTAACCGGTCGATTCGTGATCAAAAGTGAAACCACTTACTTAGCGAAAATATTTCTCAACCCATGTTTATGGGTCGCCGATGAACAAGAGACGAAGCGAGCCTGTTCATATGTGAACGCGGCTCGTCGGAGAGACCAAGCCGACAAGGATACGAGTTAATGAAAAGCAAACTGTCTCGAGCAGGAGCGGCCGTGCTGGCGTCAACGTTGTTGTTGGCAACTCCGGTGGCGGCGGCGGAACAAGTCGACACCACGGACCCATCGGTTCTTGTCGACAACGTTTTCATCGTGATCTGTGCAGCGTTGGTAATCTTCATGCAAGCTGGGTTTGCCATGGTTGAAGCCGGACTGACCCGGGCCAAAAACGCGGCTCACATGATGTTGAAGAACCTCCTGGACTTCGTAGTTGGTGCTACTGGCTTTGCCATCGTTGGCTATCACATTGCCTTCTCCGGGTCAGGCTTTCTTGGGTTTGACTGGTCGTGGGGAGGGCCGCTTGATGCGGCAAAGGTTGCGCCGAACCTGACAATGCCAACTCACTTTTTGTTCAACATGGGCTTTGCCGCCGCAGCGGCCACTATCGTTTCTGGCGCAGTAGCAGAGCGGGTGAAGTTCAAGGCGTACTTCATTTACGCTGTCTTCATCTCGGCCTTCATATACCCAGTCGTCGTTAACTGGGTTTGGAGTGGCGAGGGGTGGCTATCCACCTTGGACACACCATTCATCGACCTTGCCGGTGGTTCAGTAGTTCACGTAACCGGCGGAATCGCTGCCCTTGTCGGAGCGATGATTCTCGGCCCTCGGATTGGTCGCTTCGATGAGGACGGCAACTCGTTGCCAATCCCTGGCCACAACCTGCCGCTCGCCATTCTTGGCGTCTTCATTCTCCTCATCGGTTGGTTCGGATTTAACGCCGGATCAGTCCTAACCGCTAACCTGTCGATTGGTGCGGTGGCGGCAATGACCGCACTTGGCGGAGCGGCCGGTGGTATCGGCGCTGCACTTGCTTCTTGGCTCACATTGAAAACTCCAGACGTAACCCTAATCGGTAACGGTTTACTCGGCGGCCTCGTCGGCGTAACTGCCGGCGCTGCCAACATCTCGATGTTCGGAGCGTTGGCTATCGGGTTTATTTCCGGGATCATCGCCACGCACGGCGTGCTTTTGCTCGACCGGGTCGGAATCGACGATCCGGTGGGGGCGGTTCCTGTCCATCTCGGCTGTGGGGCATGGGGAACCCTGGCGCTCGGATTTTTCGCTGACCCGGATGCCTTCGCTTCCGGTGATGGTCCGGCCGGGTTGCTTTACGGTGGGTCCGGTGGCGTACTCGTTTCACAGATAACTGGCGTGCTCGCTATCGCAGTATTTGTTGGAGGCACTGCCGGAATCATGTTTCTGGTGCTAAAGAGCGTCGATGCGCTGCGAGTTTCCCCTGAGGTGGAAATGCAAGGCCTCGACTTGGCCGAGCACGCAACACCGGCATACAACGAAGACTATGTCGACTACGGCACCGGGGACGAACTGGCTGAGTTCGATGCCATGTTCGATGACCTAACTGTTTAGAAGGACTCAACTACCGAGACCGACAGCTGGTTGGCTGTGCGGATCTGAAATGAAAGCCGATGACTAACCCGGACAGAAAAGCTCGAGACCTTGAACTGTTGAAGAAGTCGCGTCAAGCCTTGCATGATGAGCAAAACCAGGTCGGGAGGCGACAAGAAGACGAAGCGGTTGAAGAATCAGCTGAGCCTGAGAGCGGCATGATGTATCGAGGGCGTCCGGTTCGAGCCGCTGGTGCCGGCCCTAAAGTGCCGGGTGCTGGGGCTGGACGTCCGGTCCCAGGTAGCGGTGGCACATTTCGGGGCGCAGGTCGTGGCAACAGCGGCAACGCAGGCTCAAAAGGTACCGCTGATGTGAAACAGGTTCTACGAAAGCTCTCTGACCTCAAAGAAAGCGGCTTGATCACGAAAGCCGAATACGACAAGAAGCGGGCGCAAATACTCGACCGGCTTTAGTCCCACCGTTGTTCCCGCCCAAGCCCAAGCACACGTTCAAGATGCGAAGTTCAAGTTCATGAATTTCAGGTTCGAACTGAAATGCTCGGTCGAGACAGGAAATCGCTAAATCGGCGGTCGTGGTAGGCCGATTGATCACTATGTGTCGACACCGGTCGGCCCTTCCCCCCCCTTCACGAAAGAGATAGCGGTGCGAATTAGAACGAAGCTCTTGGCCCTCATCGCCGTGCCGATATTGGCGATCAGTGTTGCCGCCGCGGTTGGCTTTGGTGCCCAGAGCCGAGTCATCGAAACGGCAGAGTCGAGCACCGAAACAGTGGCTCGAACCAATAGTGTCTATGACGCAATTGTGGCGGTTGGGGCGGAACGCCTTGCGGTGGCCGGAGCAAACCTTGATTCGACTACAAGCGACATTCGGTCGGCCACCGACGAAGCGCTCGTTTCCCTCGGCGACGCCGGGTTTGATGATCTGGCCCAAGAGCTAGAAACCGATCTGTCCACCGCAAGAACCGCCGCTGCCATCTCAGCCATCTCGCAGTACACCGACATAAACGCGAGCCTGCTTGAGATCCCAGAAGGCGCAGCCAGTCAATATCCTGATGCGCCTAGTAGAGACAATGCCATTGTTAATCGGCTTGCAGTAGAGACCTTAGAAGAGCGAGAACTAGCATGGCTCGCCTACCTAGATCAGAATGAAGCCAACGTTGAGACTGCGGCCTCCTTGGCAGCTGAATTCGCTACTGCGTCAAGCCAGTTGGAACGAACCCAACAGTTCGCCAACAACGCCGAAATTGACGCTTTTCTTCGAACCGAACCATCAACGCAACTAGTCCAGCTCGAAACGGTCGCCCTCGACGACCTCAACGAACAAGAGCTATCGGTATCGAGCGATCAGGCGCTTGAGTCATTGGCCGATTTCCGTGCTGGGTGGATCACGATAATCGACAGTGGCACGTCGGCCATCGACGCAAACGTCGATGAACAACTAACGGCTGCCAACAACCTTCGTTCGCTCTTTACGCTGCTAGCTGTTATCGGCGTCATCGTCGGTCTTGGTCTGATCTTCGTGATTTACCGATCGATCACCGAACCGTTGAGCGCTCTGTTGGACCGGGCGAGCCAGGTTGCTAACGAGGATCTTCCGTCTCTGGTAACCAGGTTGCGGGACTCCGAGAATGATGGCGAACTGCCAACAGCTGAAGAAATTCCGGTGACGTCGAACGACGAGATTGGTGAGTTAGTCTCCGCCTTTAACGACGTACAGGTGACTGCCTACGATCTGGCCACTGAGCAGGCGCTTGGCCGTCGAGCAACTGGGGAGATGTTCGTCAATCTGGGTCGTCGGAACCAGCGGTTGTTGGAAAGAATCTTGGCCAAGCTCACAGAGCTACAGCAAGAAGAGGAAGATCCCGACGCACTAACCTCGCTCTTCGAGCTCGACAACATCGTGACTCGAATGCGCCGAAATGCTGAAAGTCTCCTCGTGATGGCCGGAGCTAGCACTCCTCGCCAGTGGCGTCAGTCAGTCGATATAGATAACACCGTTCGAGCGGCCGTTGGTGAAGTAGAGGGCTATCAGCGGATAAATATAGAAGAGCTGGCCTCAGTCGACCTGCGAGGCAGCGTTGTTGCCGACGTCTCCCACCTGTTGGCAGAGCTACTTGAAAACGCCGTGAACTTCTCCGACGGCGGTTCTGAGGTTTCGGTTACTGGGCAGTTCGAACGCGATTCGTATGTTCTAAACGTGATCGACAACGGAATTGGAATGACCGGCGGTGAGCTTGAGGCAAACAACTCTCGCATCGCCGATCCGCCACCGCTTGATCAGCTGCCGACGAAGTTCCTTGGCCTCTATGTAGTCGGCCGATTGGCCGACCGTCACGGAATCGCTGTTCGGCTAAGCGGCGCTCCGAAGGGCGGAGTCATGGCCCGAGTCGAATTGCCGGTTGGCTTGATCGCGACAAGTGCTGATCAGCCCACATCCATCGCGCCGATTGACATTGACGCCGGAGCTCCAACGGTGGCCAGCATCGATGAGCCATCTGGTGACGAGGCCGAAGCTACGCATCGTGGGTCCGAGGATAGCCAAGCGGTTACGAACCTCGAATTAGCCATCGAAGACGAGATTGAAGTTGAGGTCGAAGAGGCTGAGGTTGCGGGCGCTGAAGTTGAGGCAACCGAGATCCAGCAAACTGATGCTGATTCACCAACCGCCAGCGAAGAGATCGATAATAAGGTCGCCGAAAAGGGCGAAACAAACGCGAAACAAGAAGCCGCTAAGAAGGATCTGCTTCGGAAAGAGTCGGCTGGGAAAGACAATGCTCGACAGGAGGGCGCAGCAGCCACCGCAGTTCCTGATGCCGCTCCGGCCGGGCGGCCAAAACTGCAAAAGCGGCCAAGCAAAAAAACGAAGCGACGAAAAGAAGATGAAACTGCGACTGGACCCGCGCCTAGTTTGCCGGTCCGTCAAAAAGGCAAGGCGCTCAAGTCTTCTGAACCGCCCGGTGGGGTTGACCGTCGAGGGAAGTCGGGAGACGACGACGGTCCTGCCGATTCTGAATCGCCAGAGCAACAAGGAGCGACTTCCGCCCAAGGGGCCACTGACTTCTCAGCGATGATGAGCGCGTTGAGCTCTGGCATCAGTAAGGGAATCGAAGACAGTAGTAGTAAAGAGAGTGCTAGTGAAGACAGTGCTAGTGGAGAGAGTGCTAGCGCTGCCGAAGAAGGCGCTGGAGATAAGGCATATTCAAAGAGCGACGGGAGTCACGAATCATGAACCAAACCGAAACCGACCAGTTTACTTGGCTCCTCGACGACTTTGTCGCTCAAACGGTTGGTGTAGACGATGCACTAGTGGTGTCAGCCGACGGTATTAAGCTAGCTGCGTCTGATGGATTGTCGGATGAGACCGCCGATCATTTCGGTGCTATAACGTCGGGCCTCTCTAGCCTGACGCTCGGTGCCGCTCGTTGCTTCGAAGAAGACAACGTGCACCGAGTAATCATTGAGATGGATCGAAGCTACCTCCTGATCGTAAACATAAGCCACGGTGCTGTTCTAGGTGTCGTTGCTCGAAAGGACGCCGAGATCGGCATGGTTGCCTACGAGATGACGGTATTCGCCGAACGAGCTGGACGTGTCCTCACCCCTGGGCTCATTAGCGAGCTAAAGAACAGCCTTTCCGTCTGACCGCAGTAGTTGAGGGCGGAGTCAACGATGATCGACAAACAACAAGACAACGATGACCAGGGTCAGCCAAGCAGTTTCGTGCGCCCTTTTCTTGTTACTGCTGGTCGAACTAAAAGCAAAGTCGACGGGTTGCGGCTCGAAACTCTGGTTGAACGTACTGACGTGGAAACCGAATCACTGAAATTTGAAGCAGCAGCAGTGCATGAACTGTGTAGTTCCGCGTCAGCGATCGCTGAACTATCGGCTCGCTTACATCTACCCACCGCCACTATCAAAGTAATCGTCGGCGATCTAATCGGTAGCGGTCATCTGCAACAACACAAAACAATTGGCGGTTCAACCGATGGCGGCCAAAACGACATTGAACTAGTTAGTCGCCTAATTGAAGGCGTCCGGAGACTCTAATGACTGCTAGCAAGAAGAAATCTGTATCAGCCAAGTTCGTCGTAGCTGGCGGTTTCGGGGTTGGTAAGACAACGTTCGTCGGGTCCGTTTCTGAGATCAATCCACTACGAACCGAAGCATCGATCACCGAGGCCAGCGTTGGTATCGACGACACCTCGAAGGTCAACCAAAAGACGACCACCACGGTTGCGATGGACTTCGGCCGAATAACAGTTGACAATGACCTCATCCTTTACCTGTTTGGCACTCCAGGGCAGGACCGGTTCGGGTTCATGTGGGATGACTTAGTAACTGGTGCCCTCGGTGGGGTAGTGCTGGTCGATTCCCGTCGACTCGAAGATTGCTTCTATGCCGTCGACTATTTCGAATCCCGTGACATTCCCTTCGTTGTCGCCCTAAACGGGTTCGACGGGGAGCAAATGTATGCGCCCGAAGAAGTACTCGAGGCGCTTCAACTCGAAACAGAAGTTCTTGTGCTTGAATGTGATGCTCGCGATCGTCAGTCGGTGAAAGGCATACTGCTGTCGCTGTTCGACGTGATTCTTGAGCGCATGATCGCCGCCCAGTCGGCCTCGGCCTAGAAGGTTCCCATGGCAGGATCGACGGTTCACTTACTACCGTGGACGATTCCGAAGCCGGTGGGACTGTGGTACCGCTCCTTTGTGCTGGTTGAGGAAGGTATTTACGTGACGCCAGAGATGGACTTCACGTCGTTTGAGGAACTTAAAGGTTCAATCGATGGCGGCGCCGATGAGGTGTTGCGAGTGTTGACCGATCACGGTCGAAGCAAACGATCACAATTCGTGCCAATTGGCGCGGTTGTCGGGGTGGCGGCGAACGAGGCTGCCGGAACTATTCACATCAAAGTTGATGGCGACCATTTGGATGACCCGATGGTTCGGGTTCCCAAACGGGACCAGCTGCCAAAAGTCGCCAAAGCGCTAGCCGCGTTCGTCAAACGGGCCCGAGCTAATTCAGCGCCGTGATCTAGCCATTGGTCATTTCGTAGTTAGACCAGCAAGGCAACTACAGTTGATTTATGGCTCTGGTGGACTACGACACAATCGAAATGCCGGAAGATTCTGGAGCTGGGCTGATGCCCCCGTACGCTCGGTTAGTGGAGTGGGTTGAGGCCGAAGTCGCCGGGCTGAACGCCGAGCAACTCGATTACGACGATCTGAGTCCAGAGAACGAATGGATGTGGTGGTCGATTCGTCGCCAGGTATCGCACGTCGCTTGGGACGCCCTTGTGTTCACCCATCGCCGATGCGGCCACCTGCTTTGGCCTGATGGTGACGAACCAGAGCCAATCGTCTGGAAGCATCACCATCTCGGCCCTGAAATGCGCTACGACCGGGTGCTGGATGAAGAGTTGTTCTGGGAAATTCCAGATCTACTTTCAAAGATGTCGATAGGTATTGACTGGTTGTCTCGGCTGGTCGCCGAGCGGTCGATTGAGGAGTTGCGGTCTGATCAAGTGAGTATCCGAGGTACCTACTTTTGGCAGTACGTGATCTCAACCCTGCCTCGGGGCGCCGGTGCTGATCCGGATCGCCCTGGTTTCATAAAGTACAACCTCGAAGGTTCGCTTTGGATGGTTTTCTACGAGCAGCTAAGCCACATTCGGACCATCCAACGGCTCAAACAACATCAAGGGTTGAGCCCAACTGTTGAGCTGCAACGCGTCGGCTACCTTCGATTACCAGAATTCTGGGGCGAGACCAACGACAACGGCCCGTCGATGGATCGGCTCCCCATCGACTAAACGGTAACTGGCCCGGCCTACGAACGGGCTGCAGCCTCTCGGTAACTAGCTGCTTGATCGACAAGCCAACGAAAAATTGGATCGGTTCGTCCGGTGTCGAGCATCTCGGGATGCCACTGCACTGCCACAATAGGTAACGTGTCGTGTTCCAAGCCCTCCACTGTGTCATCAGATCGAGCGGTGATTTGTAGCCCGTCACCTACTGCGTCAACTGTTTGATGGTGCAGCGAGTTCACCTCTATCGACGAGCCGTATACCGATGACAAGGTGCAGTCCGGTTCGAGGGCGACGGTATGGGACAGCGTGTTTGGTGGCTGTTCAAACATGGCGTGTTCGGGAACGTGTTGATGCAAACTGCCACCGGCGTGGACATTAATGAGCTGCAAGCCTCGACAAATCCCAAGGACTGGCATGCCAGCGGTGGTGGCGCTAGACAGTAGGTTCAGTTCGAACTCGTCTCTGTCCGGTTCCGGTGGGAACTCGTCGGTCTCCGGTTCCTGGTCATATCGGTCCGGAGCGATGTCGGCGCCCCCGGTTAGCAGAATTCCGTCAAGATGGTCAGCGAACATTTCGGGTGGAACGTTTTGCGGCAGGTTGACCGGTATGGCACCGGCTTCGAAAACACTGTGAGCGTAGTCGGCGTAGTACCAATCGCCCTGAAGGTGGTGAAGAACTTCTGGGGCGCTAACGAGGTCACGGGCAAATTTGCGTCGTCCGGTTAGGCCGATGAGTGGCCGGGTTTCGTTCATGGCCCCACCTTAGGTCTGACCACTGGTTTATCGAGCGATTTTGTTCACAACGTAGGGCGATCTTGCCCTAAAAGTGGGGGCTTGGCAGCACATGCGGGGCGTTGGCGAGGCTTCTACTCTGAGGGAAATGTCGCGCCGTTATCTCCGAGCTGTCGTTCTTGCTGTCGCAACCGTTGCCTACGGTCTGTCTTGGTCGTCGGCGCCTGTAAGCGCCCAGATCGGTGCGGACCAAGAACTGTCGCCGTATATCAAGGTCACCGATGGCGTCGGCGATCCGGACCCGAACGCTGTCACTGCGTTACTGGCTGCGGACGCTGCAGTCTGGGACATTGAGGTTATTGGCAACACAGTCTACGTGGGCGGTACCTTCACGACCGTCACGGAAAAGTGGGATCTCGATCGTCACGCCCACAGCTACCTGGCTGCCTTCGATGGTTCAACCGGGGAATGGATTGACTGGTGGCGGCCAGAATTCGACGGTCCGGTATATAGCCTCGATTCGACTTCTGATGGAAATTTGCTTGTAGGCGGCGAGTTCAAAACCGTGAACGGTCGAACCGACAGAGCAGGCTTGGTAGCTTTGGACGCAGTTTCAGCTGAGGTGGTTCCCGAGTTCAACACCAACGTTGAGCGTCGTTGGACTGATGCTCCAATGGTGGTAAGAGATTTGGAAACGTTCGACGATCGGCTCTATGTTGCCGGAAATTTTAATCACGTGAACGGGGTACGGGTTTACAAAGCCGTCCGACTGGACCGTGGCACCGGAACTCTAGACCCGTCGTTCATCCCGGCGGTGACTGGGCGGACAGCATATTCCATAGCAGAATCAGCTGACGGAACTCGAGTCCATATTGGTGGTCAATTCTCAGCAGTCGATGCGGCGCCCGGTACTGCGTACTTGGCAACGGTTGACGCTTCTACCGCCGAGCTGGTTCCGGGGTGGGCATGGGACTTTGACACGTTCTGCTGCAAAGATCCAAAGGTGCTCGCTATGGCTGTCGTCGGAGACAACCTGTTTGTGGCCGGCTCGAACGATTTTTGGGCCATGGTTTCTTCAACTACCGGTGAAACTCGGCGGCTGGTTCCGCAGGCTGAGACTCAGGACCCTCAGGTGATCGAAGTTCTTGATGGTCGGGTGTACATTGGCTGCCACTGTTCAAAGCGTGGTGATTGGATGTCGGTGGTAGATCCGACTACCGGCGAACACTTGGAGTCGTTCAGTTCGACGTGGACGGGTTCTGACGGGGGATGGGCAGTCGGAATGGCGCCAGACGGTTGCCTTTGGAGCGGAGGAGCCTTTACCTCCGGTCTTCGGGCTGAAAACGATCGGGTCTTTGCTGGCAGCTTAATTCGCAGCTGCCCGGTCAGCGGCCCAGTCGCTCATGGCATACCGTCCATCAGCCCGATTCCGCCAGAACCTGGGTTCGAATGCCAAGTCGAGCCGGCCGCTGCTGGCGTCAAGATCTCTTGGACCGACCTCGGAGCGAATGGCTATGACCTTATCGAAGACGGCGGACCAAAACGTTGGGTGCGAAGCGTCGAAGCCATAGATCTTTCACCCGGTGTCACCTATGAGGTCGTGGCCTGGGGAAATAATCAGTCTGGCAAAACGTCGACTTGTGAAAATCCGGCGCCTGGTGGCGATGGGTTCGTTTGCACCGTGGAGCGGGTTGACCAACAAACCGCTAAGGTCTCCTGGACCGATATCGGCGCTCGAGGCTATGACGTTATTGAAGACGGAGGAACTAAGCGTTGGACCGTCCAGTCGTCGCTTCTTGACCCGTCGCCCGGTGCGTCGTACAAGATCGTCTCGTGGGGCAATGGCCTCTCTGGCCAGTCGACCGAATGTGTAAATCCTGACCCTGGCGGCGGCCTGCAGTTTGTTTGCACGCTAGCTGATCCGGGCGACGGCACCCGAATAGTCTCTTGGACTGACATAGGAGCCAAGGGATACGACGTTCTCGAGGATGCTGAGCCGAAGGTTTGGTCTCGGTCGACTTCGCTTGTCGACCGTACGCCGGGCCAGAGCTACGAGGTAGTTGCCTGGGGTAATGGGTACTCAGGTGAACGAACGACGTGTGGATAGTTCGACCCTAGAACGCGATCTCGTCAAGGAACCAGTCGACAAACTGATGGCACTGCTTTGTATTTCGAGCGTCGTGGCTGCGGATGTCGGCCAAAAGATCTGTTCGGTTCTGTCCGTAGGTCGCGAGATAATCATCCTCGACGACCGAAAGCCAGCCTTCGATATGGGCAACGTCAACCTCCGGGTGAAATTGGGCGCCTACAGTTCGTCCGATAACAAAGAGTTGCGTTGCCCTTGGGGTGGTAGCGAGAACGGTAGCGTTAGGCGGAGGGTGGAATCGGTCGTGGTGCCATTGCATCCACGGCCCCGGACCGACCGGATTGACCTGGCCATCGACAGCGTCGATCTCGTACCAGCCGAGTTCGGTCTCGGGAGCTCGTTCGACTGACCCGCCGAGCGCCTCGGCAATCAGCTGGCCGCCGAAGCAAATCCCTAAAACTGGTACACCTTGATTGTGAGCGTTGCGAATTTGATCCAGCTCATCGTAAACCCAGGTGTTTATCTCTTCTTTTTCAGTGAGCGACCGAACCGAACCCATGACGGCCACCAGATCGAAGTTGGTGAAATCAGGAAACGGTTGAGCAATATTTGATTCATCGGAGTTCGCGGTAACGACGTGGGTGTCCACCTCGAAGCCTCGCTGCTTAAGACGAACTGCAACCTGGCCACCGGGTCCGTCAGGTTCATGGGCAACGACGAGCGCTATTTTGGATTGCGGTTCACTCACTTCGTCTCCTGTCTGGCTTCCGGCTGACTACCCATGTAGTTCGCTGCTAAACCAGGTTCGGATAACGTTAGCAGCGGAGATCTATCGAATCGATACGGCAATTGATGTGGGCCGGTTGATCGCTTGGGGTTATCGTTCGATCGCTATCGGTCGAACTGGGCTGTGCTTGGCTTGTCCGAGATCTGGTACGACGGTAGACGAACGGTGAATTTGCTGCCGCAGCCAAGCCCATCTGATACTGCCTCAATGGTGCCGTTGTGAGCCTCGACCAGAGATTTGGCAATGGCCAAACCAACCCCTGAGCCTTCCAGCCCTTGGTCAACGCGGTGAAATCGCTCAAAGACGAGAATCTGGTCTTCATTGCTCAAACCGATTCCGGTGTCGGTGATGGTTACCACCACCGAGTGGGGTTGGGGAGCAGAATCAAGGCTGGCATCGACGACAATCCGACCGGCCCTTGTGTACTGCACCGCGTTTCCTATTATGTTGGTAAAGACTTGAACTAGCCGGTCTCGATCGCCAGCCACGTACATGGGATCTGCTGGACGCCATTGCAGATCTAGATCTTTGACTGCAGCCTGCGGCGCGATCTGGTCAACTACGTGAGTCAACACCGAAGAGATCTCAATCCGCTGGTCAATAGAAACAGCCGATGGTTCGGCCGTGGCTGAAAGTTCAGACAGGTCACGGGCCAGCCGACGCAAACGTGATGCTTCACGGCCAATTCCGGCGAAGGTTTCGTCGGTGGCCGGAGCCACGCCGTCCATCAGTGCTTCCATTGACGCTTCGATGGTGGCCAACGGGTTGCGCAACTCATGGGCCACATCGCCTACCAGTCGGAGTCGCCGCTGTTCGGTCGCCCGGAGTTCAGCCCCAAGTTGGTTAACATCGGCGGCCAGATCGGCAAGCTCGGTGATCGATCCGCCATCGACCTGGACGTCATAGCGACCTGATGCCAGTTGTCGGGACGCGAGTCGAGTGGCCTCAATTGGTGCTGCCAACCGTCGAGCCACTTGCCACGAAACAAGAGCTGATGCTCCTGCCGCGGCGATAACTGGGACTAACAGCACTAGCGGCCCTACTGGTTGACTTCCTCGACGGGGCGTTGGTCCGCTCCGTCCGCTGTCGAAGTCGAAACCGGTGAATAAGCTTGCGACGACCACGGCGGTGATAACTCCAGCGAGTACGACACCCAAGGCAACAAACATTACGAGTAGGTGCGAGGTGAACAATTGCCGACGTAGCGACTTCATGTGTGACTTCCCGACTGGCCTTGGGCGGTCTCATGGCCGACAAACCGATAGCCGACGCCGCGCACAGTGGCGATAAATCTAGGTTCGGAGGGGTCGTCGTGTAGCGCCTTGCGAAGATTGCCGATGTGAACGTCGACAATTCGGTCTTCTCCGAAGAAATCGTTGCCCCATACTCGTTCGATCAACTGGTGGCGAGCAAATACCCGTCCAGGGTTTTCGGCCATCGTTTTGATTAGGCTAAATTGCAGTGCAGTGAGCTCGGTTGGAGCGTCGTCGACGGTTACGGTGTGCGTGTCGACGTCGATGACCATGGCTGGGAAGCGCAGCGGTTCGCTTCGCTCGTCGAAGTTTGCAGCAGTGTTAGCTGAGCGGTCTCGCCGGAGAACGGCCTTGACTCGAGCCACTACTTCGCGGGGCGAGAAGGGCTTCGGTATGTAATCATCAGCACCGACTGAGAGTCCGATGAGTCGGTCGGTCTCTTCGGTAGCGGCGGTCAACATGATGACGTAGGTATCGGAAACACGACGGATTTCTCGCAATGCTTCTATTCCGTCGAGTGAGGGCATACGAACGTCGAGGATGATGAGGTCGAGATCATCAGCCCGTCTGACCCGTTCAACGGCGGCTTGCCCGTTGGCCAGTTCTTCGACGACAAAGCCGTCGGCCTTCAGATATGAGGCGACCAGATCTCGGATTGGCTCTTCGTCATCGACGACTAGGATTCGTTGGTTCATGGCAGTGTATGAAATGGTAGAGGCACGCAGCGGGCGGCCACGTTAAGTGACCGCCCTGAGGTCTGGTGCGAATCTGGCACTATGGACCCTACGCTAGCGTGGACCGACTATCTGACATCCACTATTCGAGATCGTCATCATCGGCTGATAGATACGGTTCGGATTCGGCCGCCTCCGGCATCACCTCGGTATCTTCCTGAACTCGTGATGGTGGGGCGACTGGAGGCGGCGGAGGTATCTCCTTCTCTCTATTCAGGACCGCTCGTCGGTATTCAAATTCGTCGCGCTTGATCTCGCCTCGGGCGAATCGTTCACCGAGAATCGTCATCGCTCCGCCTCGGCCCATGGCATACGCCTGATGTCGAGCTTTACTCTTAAATCGGAAGAACAAAAATCCGAGGAGTACTAACATCAGAAGAGGGAACAGGAAGGACGCTCCGCCTCTGCCACCACCTCCGTGGCGGGCACCATCGGCGAGTGCCATGGCTTGGGTTGCTGCTACTAACATAGTTGCGTTTCCTTTTGTAGGCTTGCTATCAGTCCGCTTGCGGTGGGCTGACTGGCAAGAGAGTTGTTGTTTCGCTACTCCTATTTGATCGCGGCTGTGTTAACCGTGGATCGCGCCAAACATCAAGCTTGTGTAAAGTTGCCGGATTCGAAACCCGATCGGTTCAGCCGCGCTTTTGCGCCTCAACGCAAACAGTAAAAGTGTTAGTACAGGGTTAGCAGCTGCGCCCCAACACGCATGATGGGGCGAATGTTGGTAAGGTCTTTCCACTTCACGTAGGAGGCACTATCAATGAGTGAAATCTCGGGGTCGGTCGAGAAATTTCTGGCTGCGACCACCACAGCTGGGGTCCACACCGTCGAGGTTGCAGTTCCAGACACCCAAGGGCATCTACGAGGAAAACGCGTTCCAGCGCGGCGTTTCTTCGACCAAGTTCACAGCAGTGGCGTAAATATCGCCGATGCCATGTTTGTGTTTGACCTGCAGAATAATCTGACGGATAACGAATTTGTCAACATGGACACTGGCTTCCTTGATTGCCATCTAGTACCCGATAATTGCACCGGTCGAATTCTCTCCCACCGGCCTGGCTATGGCCTTGTCTTTGCTGATGCACTGAACGAAAAAGGCGAGCCCCATCCGTTATCTCCTCGGGCGGTTTTGGCGGCCCAAGTCGAGCGGTGTCGACTAGCGGGCGTCAACCCAGTAGTTGCTACCGAACTTGAGTTTTACTTGTGCACGCCAAATTGGCAGCCCGTCCAAAATCACATTCAGTACAGTTCGCTTACCGACGCTGTTGAGTTTGAACCGGTCTTGCACGACATGCGGGCGGCACTCGCCGCTGCTGGCATTGAAGTCGAATCTTCCAATGCCGAATACGGACCGGGCCAGATCGAGATAAACACCGGCCCGGCGCCCGCCTTGACGACGGCCGACAACGCAGTGCTGTTCAAATCCATTGTCAAACAGGTTGCTCGCCAACATCAGCTACGGGCAACGTTCATGCCGAAACCTTGGACCGATCTGTCAGGATCGGGAATGCACGTTCATACAAGCCTGTGGGCTGACGGCGAGAACGCTTTTGCTGATTGCAACGACGGTGAACCAAATCAGCTGATGCGAAAGTGGCTTGCCGGTCAACTTGAACACGCTGAAGCGATGACTCTCCTTGGGACCCCGACCAGCAACGGCCCAAAACGAATCCGACCCTACACCTTTGCGCCCACCCACATCACCTGGGGACTAGACAACCGGACTGTACTCGCTCGGTGCTTGACTGAACGCGGCTCGGCCGCCAATAGGATCGAGTTTCGCTTGGCTGGAGCCGACGCAAATCCGTATCTGATAATTGCCGCTGTTCTGGCCGCTGGTATTGATGGCATAGAAAGAGACCTCGATCCCGGCATTCTTTGCATCGGCGATGTCTACGGAAACCCAGGGAACCACAAACCGCTACCGGCTGATTTGGCTTCGGCGGTTGCCGCGTATTCAGGCAGTCTGTTAGCGAATCAGCTGGGGGACACCTTCAGTAAGAGCTATGTCAGTATTGCTGAGGCAGAAGTTGCGTTGGCGGCCGAACACTCGGTTGAACCTGATGATGTGAACGACTGGGAACGCGAACGATTTATTGAACATAGTTAGCTCGAACGATGGATGATAAGACCGGACAGCCAAACGTAACCGACGGTGAGCTCTACCTGTCGGGCATCCCGCACGACCGTTTCACCGAAATGCGAGCGACCCCTGGGCTGGTCTGGCATCCGTATTCTGACGGTGGCTTCTGGGCGGTAACTCGTCACGGCGATGTGAAAACGGTGTCGAAAAATGCCGATACTTACTCGTCGGCCATCAGGCACACGAATTTGTGGGATCTTGAAGCGGACGCGTTAGATGCTCGCCGTTCCCTGATCGACACCGACGCTCCTGATCACACACGGTTGCGGCGACTTATCGCTACATCGTTCACCCCGAAGAATATTCGACGATGGGAGAACACGGTTCGACAAATTGCGGTTACGTTGCTTGACGCGTTCATCGAGAAGGGCCGCGGCGATTGGGTTGCTGAAGTGGCGGCCCCGCTTCCGATCCAGGTGATACTAACGATGATGGGAGTGCCGCTTGAAGACGCCGATTATCTAGTGGAGCTTTCGAACTTCTTAGTCGAAGGTACTGGGGAACAACAGTCGCTACCGGCCGACGCTTTCGGCAATACCACCGAGCTTGGATTGCTGCCCTTCAATAGTCCAGCTAGTCACGCCCTGTTCGAATACGGCGAGAAGATCGGTGAGTTGAGAAGAAAAGATCCTCAGGATGATCTTGTCACGTCGCTTGTTCAAGCAGAGGAGCAAGGCGATCGTTTGAACGGCGTTGAATATCGCAACCTGTTTCACTTGTTGATCTTCGCTGGAAACGAGACAACTCGAACTGCGCTGAGTCATGGTGCAGTGGCCTTAGCCGACTTTGGTGATCAATGGCAGCGAGTTCTTGATGATCCAGCGCTTATCGAACAGGCTAGTGAAGAGATTCTGCGGTGGTCGACACCGGTTCTACACATGCGGCGAACCACCTCAAAGCCAACGACACTGGCCGGGACCGAGATTGGGCCCGGCCAGAAAGTCGTACTGTGGTACGCCTCAGCCAATCGGGACGAAGACGTCTTCACAGCGCCAACCAAGTTTGATGTTGGTCGCCAAGATAATCCACACGTTGCGTTCGGCGGCGGGGGCCCTCACACCTGCTTGGGAGCGTTTCTGGCTCGGCTTGAGGTAAACGTGCTCCTCGAGGAGATGGTGAAACGAAACATTAGATTGACTCGAATGAGCGACCCGAGACGGACTCCTTCAAACTTCGTTCACGGAATTCTTGAAGTGGAAATGAAAGTGGAGCACCGATGACAACTAGCGAGAGTTTCGCCCCTAAGTCGGTTTCGGTGGCGGTGGACAACCAAGTTTGTGCGGCTGGAGGTCAGTGCGAAATGCTAGAACCTGAAATGTTTTCGGTCGACGATGAAACGGCTATCGCAACGGTAACCGGGGATGGGAAGCTAAGCCCGGAACGGGCGGCGACGCTAGTCGATCGGTGTCCGTCCGGTGCAATTTATGTTGATGGCTAGCGATTAGTAGCTAGCGAATGTCGCTGCGGAGGGTTCGCCAGATTCCGATAGCCGAGAGACTAACAGTCCAGGCCAAGATGATGCCCGCAGTCTGCCATACTCCGAAACTGATGGCACCGATTTCAGTTTCGACTAGGGCATCGCCGATTAACAGGGCTTGAATGGCTTGGATGGGCATCAGCGAGGTTAACCGAAGGTCGATTAAGGCGAGCGGGAGCACGATGAAGCCTTCGATGGCGAACATCCATGCCCCCAGCAAACTAACGGCAAGAATCTGATTGCGGAAGATCTGGCCGATCGCCAGTCCGATTACTGTGTAGGCCGCCGTCGCCAAGGCCACTCCGAGCAGAATACGGGTTGGGGTAGAACCCCACGGTACGGTGCCAACACGAACCAAGGCCCAGCTGAACAGAATAAGAAGCAAAGCGCTCAGCAGTATGGAAGCAAAGGCCAAGCCGAACATCAGGTATGCCCCGATTCGGGCCGCCACTTGGGGAACCCGGGTTGGTGTGATCAGATGGTTCAAGTAGTCGGTGCGATGGCGGATTTCGCTGGTGGCGCCGACAGCTCCGATAAACGTAGCCAGTGGGATAGCTGCGGCCGCACCGGCTAGCAAGCCCGCTACTTGGCCAGTCGAAAGGGTTGGGTCTCCGTCACGGGTCTCGATAATGATGATCTGGATAGCCGCAGCGATAACGGCGATCACTGCCGCTACGCCGAGAAGTACCTTGGGAGTACGCACCGTCCATAGCTTCAACAACTCAGCCTGAAGCAGCCTCATGATCCCTCCGGCGAGGTAGTAGCTGGAGCCAAACCCGGGTCGTCGGGTGGGGGAGCCGCCGGGTCAACTAGTTGAAAGTACAGCGACTCAAGTCGTTTCTGCTGAGGCGTTAGTTCATGGAGGACTATGCCAGCCCGACCCAGCAACTCGCCAACCTCAGACGCCGCGGCCTCGACTATGAAGTCGTCTGGTCCGTCGCCGGCAGCTACCACATGTCCAGCGTCGATGAGAGCCTTACCGGCTTCGGCGGCCTGCGGTGTTCGAACGCGAACAGAAGGGGTTAGTCGGCCAGTCAACTCGTTCATCGACGCTTCGACTCGCAATTTACCTCCGCTGATGATCACGACATCATCGGCGATCTGTTCAGTTTCGGCTAACACATGGCTAGACAACAAAACGGTCCGTCCTTCGTCAGCCAGGTTGCGTAGCGTCTGGCGTAGCCACTGGATTCCCTCGGGATCGAGGCCGTTTAAGGGTTCATCCAAGATCAAGACCGGTGGATCGGTAAGCATTGCTGCAGCCAGACCAAGCCGTTGCTTCATACCGGTTGAGAATCCGCCGACCCTCCGGCTAGCGGCGTAGCCAATTTCGCCAAACTCGAGAGCGGCATCGATTCGGTCGTTGCCGACCCCAACCGATGTAGCAAGAATTCGCAGATGGTCCCGAGCTCGACGACCAGGGTGGAAACCTCCGTCTAGTAACACGCCAACCGTATGGAACGGTTGTTCAAATTCGCAATAGCGGCGGCCGTCGATAGTGGCGGTGCCCGACGTCGGATCAGCTAATCCCACTAGCATCCGAAGGGTCGTTGTTTTGCCAGAACCGTTTGGTCCGAGGAACGCAGTCACCCGCCCGGGTTTGGCTGAAAACGAGAGATCGCTCACCGCCTCGATCTGACCGAACCGTTTCGTCAATCGGTCGATAGCCACAGTTGTCATAGGCTTACCGTAGTCGAGATGACAGCCGAGGTTTGGTAGCGCAGCAGCACCCGACGTCGCGCGGTCTTCTAAGTCCTGCCGTTCCGATTAAGGCTACGGTGGGCGTAGCGATCAACGGCGGCGAGCCAACTTCGTCGAAGCAAACCTGACGGCCAGCGAATGACGGCCCAGTAGGGGGCAAACTTGCGGGTGCTGGCTTTGTCGGTGCCGGCAATTACCGTCTCAGGGCTCGTCAGAAGTCGTTGTTAGCGGCTCCAAATAGTCGACCACCGCTAGAGAACGTGAGTAGTTGGCCCAATCCAGTGGAGTAGCGTAAACAAAATTGTCGCGAACAGCGGTGTCGGCGCCGTTGGTAACTAGCGCACGGGCAAGATCAAGATCGTTGGCTTGTGCTGCGTCGTGCAGGGCTGTTGTGCCGGAGCCACCACTGCGCAGGTTGATGTCGAAACCCCAACTGATCAGGAGCGGCAAAACCGAGGCGCCGTTCGCGGTCACGTACTTTATCGCATCGCCATGTTCGGCCCGGACAGCTTCGAGGAGCTCAGGTTGACTCTCTGACATTTTTTCTAGCTCGCTAGCGTTGCCAGATCGAACGTGGCCTAGAAACTGTTCGCCAGGCGATAACGAGATATCGATGCTCTCGTTAGCCAACAACTCCAGAATCGACTGGTGTCCGTTTTTGGCGGCTAGTTGGGCCGGTGTCTGCTGTGAGCGGCCGACCGGTCGGTCAAGGTCTAGGCCGAGGCTGATAAGGAACTCCATGTGGTTAGGTCGACCCCTCAATGCCGCTGCTTCAAGCTCGTGATAGAGCAGTTCAGACGGGTCGAGTAACTTGTCTCCGAAGCGTTCGTACCATGGGCCGTTTTGTTGAGTGCCGAGCCCATACGCATGGAGCAGGCGGAGGTGAGATGGATCGTCATGGTTCTCGCCTCCGATGCCATTGTTGTATAGCGCCTGGCCATCGTTGGGGTCGGCGCCTGCTTCGAGCAGCAATCGAGCGATCTCAGCTCGATCAGGGTGGCGAGGTTCGCCGTTTTCTCCGTTGCCGAAGGTTCCGGTCAATGCCGTGAATGGAGGGACAAGCCCTTGCCACAGGAAGCCGGCATTTGGTCCGGCTCCCCGGTCTAGTAACAGCCTTACCGTTTCGACCGTTGACCAGTGGTTATTGTCTGCGCCAATCCATGCGGCGTCGATGCGTGAGAACACGGCATAAAGCAGAGGGGGCCACAGATTGGGCCCACACGGCTCGGTCACCAGCCTCGGTTCGGCATCGAGCTCGATCGCTAGTGCTCGATGATCTCCGACGGTCGCCAACGCTTCGACCGACTCGGTGGCCAATGCCGGATTCTCAGTCAGCAGCTGATGAGCCCGCTCTAATCGTTCGTGAACGTTGGGGCCGGACGATCCGTAATGGAGGCAAGCCAACGACACAAACGGTTCCCGCTCGTAGTCAAAACCGCTCTTGTTTGATCGCGGGGTGAAGTTGAAGTTGGTGACAAGGTTGAGATGGTCCCGGAGCTTGTTCCAACTAGCGCATCGGTACATCCGAGCCACAACTAATTGAGCATCCGAGAGCTTGAATTTCTCGAGTTTTTTTGCGTCGGAACTGTCGAGGCTTGGGTGAAACTCGTCCACCATCGCCACTGCACCGTCGTCGCCTTGTCGGACTAAATCACGAACGAGCTTGGCTTGGGATTTTAGATGCTCCAGATTGGCATTCTCGGGCAATGGGCATGCGGGCACGGTGGCCTCCTTCGTGGGTCCCCGATGTTCGCAAAACGGGCCCGAAAGAGGTTTTGTCAGACACGTTGGATGTACTACTAGCAGGTGGGCTTTGCCCTCTCCGCGAACTGGGAGCGTCCTGAAAGCTCGCTAGTCAGCCTATCAGGAGAGGCGTTGAGCGACGGGAGGCTTGCCATCGCCGGAGCGTCAGCCGCAAGACAACTTGCACCGACCGGAACGAGCGTGCGTGGTTGTAAGTCTTGACCAGCCAGTTCAAGCAGTCGTAGGCTCCACGCAGTGGACAAAGCACAAATCGGTTTGACCGTCGCCGACTCAAAACCTTTTTGGCCTGAGCCGGTTCGATCGGGTGCGGGGTCGCCCAACGTGTTGGTTGTGCTGCTCGACGACGTCGGATTCGCCGACTTTGGATGCTACGGCAGCGAAATTGATACTCCGGTAATCGACGCGATCGCCGAACGGGGCGTGCGTTTCACCGGTTTTCACACCACGGCTATGTGCTCGACGACCCGAGCGTCTTTGTTGACCGGTAGAAACCACCACTCAGTTGGCATGGGCTGTCTGGCCAACTTTGATAGTGGGTACCCCGGCTATCGAGGCAAAGTTTCCTCTGATGCGGCAACTATTGCGGAACTGCTCGGCCAGGTCGGTTATCGCAACTACATGGTGGGGAAGTGGCACGCTACCCGACTAACCGAAACTGGCCCTACTGGGCCGTTTGACGGCTGGCCGCTAGGTCGTGGCTTCCACCGTTTCTACGGTTTCCTGGACGCTGAGACCGATCAGTATTCGCCTGAGCTAGTTCGAGACAATTCGCATGTAGCCGCTCCCGGAACCTATGAAACCGGTTATCACCTGACCGAAGATCTGGTCGACAACACGGTCCAGTACCTCGCTGACCACAAGGCGTCTTTACCCGATGACCCATGGTTGTGCTGGTTCGCCCCGGGAGCCTGTCATGCCCCCCACCAAGCCCCGCTAGAACTGATAGACAAATACGCCGATCGATTCAGCAAAGGCTGGGACAAGACTCGGAAGCAAAGGCTCGATCGGCAACGTGCACTTGGCATAGTTCCCGCTGGGACTGCGCTACCGCCACGCAATGACATGGTGCAACCGTGGGAAGATCACAGCAGCGACGAGCAACGCTTATTCGCCCGACTTCAAGGTGCCTACGCCGCCATGTTGGAGCACACCGATACCCAACTAGGGCGAGTACTTGAGTTTCTGTCCGCCACTGATCAGCTTGATAACACTGTAATCGCGGTGATGTCAGACAATGGGGCCAGCCAAGAAGGCGGCCCGCTGGGCTTCGTCAATGCCATGGGACCGTTCAACGGGTTACCTGAGCCACTAGAAAAAAAGATTGCCCGTATCGACGACATCGGAGGCCCCGACACCCACAGCAACTTTCCTTGGGGTTGGGCTATGGCAGCCAACACCCCGCTCAAACGATATAAACAGAACACCCACGGGGGCGGTATTCGCGATCCGTTGGTGGTCGCAGGCGCTGGGGTCGGCGAACCTGGGTCGCTTTGCCATCAGTTCTGCCACGTCTCTGATTTTCTGCCTACGGTGCTTGACTTGGTTGGTATCGAAAAGCCTCAGAGTCTGGAGGGGGTTAGCTTCGCTCCAGTCTTGGTTGAAACAGCCAATGGCGTTCGGCCGGAGAACGGTTCATCAGCCGACAAGCAAGTCCAGTACTTTGAGATGTTCGGGCATCGCGGAATCTGGCAAAAAGGCTGGAAAGCAGTTGCCTACCATCGGTTAGGAACAGCGTTCGCGGACGACGAATGGGAACTCTACAATCTCGATTTGGACTTCGCCGAGAACAACAATCTGGCCCAGGTTGAACCTGAACGGCTACAAAACATGATTAAGGCATGGTGGGCCGAAGCAGAACGTAATCAGGTTTTACCCCTCGACGATCGGTTCGCTGGTCGATTTGCCGAGAACGCAGCTCGTCATCATGGGGCTCGGACCCGGTTCGAGTTTTGGGCCGGAATGGGACACTTGCCAAGTGACGTCGCCCCCGATCTTCGCGGTCGCAGTTACCTAATCGAAGCCAACATCGTTATCCCAGAACAAGGGGCCGAAGGCGTTTTGATTGCTCATGGAGACGCCACCAGCGGCTACAGCCTGTTTATCGAAGGCGGTTATCTAAAACATGATCTCAATATTGGCGGTGAGCATAACGTGGTCTCCTCAGACCGGCCCGTCGCCGTTGGCGCCCATCGAGTAGGGATGCGGCTAATCCGCCAACCGCAGGCCCCCAATCTTGGCCATGGAACGCTACTCATTGACGGGGAGCCAGTTGGACAGTTTACCGCTGAACACTACTTCTCGTTAATGATCAGTTGGTCGGGCCTAGATATAGGGCTCGATCGAGGGACCCCCGTCTCTCACTACCCAGCACCGTTTGAGTTCACCGGTCAGCTGATAAACGTTGTCGTCACTACAGATATCGAACAAGATCTCGATCACGAACAACAAAGCCAAATCGAAATCGCTCGTGACTAGCACACGGTTGATCACTACTGGCATAACTCTGGACCGTCGAAACCTGTCTCGCTCTGCGGTCGGTATTAGGCTACGTTGGCCAAGATGCTCGATGACCTACGAGTTCTTGACTTAACTGATCATCGAGGCGAAGTCGGCCCTTGGCTGCTCGCCAACCTTGGCGCCGACGTTTGTCGAGTTGAACCACCAGAGGGATCGTCTGGTCGGCGACAACCGCCGTTCACTACTGATGGGCAAAGTCTTCAGTATCGAAGTTACAACCGAGGTAAACGCTCAGTCATGTTGGATCCGTCTTCGGCTTCTGACCGAAGCAAGCTTCGGGAGTTGTTGTCCACAATTGATGTCTTGATCGATTCTGGTCCGCCCGGGAACCACGCGCGATACGGCCTAGATCGGTCGGCCCTGGAGGAGGCCAATCCAAGGCTGATCACCGTAGTAGTTACGCCTTGTGGCTTCGACGGGCCGCGAGCGGACCAACCCGCCTCTGAACTAACGATCGCGGCGCTAGGAGGCCCGGTTCGGATACAAGGTACGCCAGACCGGGCGCCGGTGCATTGTTCGATCCCCCAAGTGTGGCGTCATGCCGGAGCAGAAGCGGCAGTGGCCACAATGGTGGCGCTAGCCCGTCGAGACAACGGGGTCGGGGCACAATTCGTCGATGTGTCGGCGCAGTCGGTGATGACGTGGACGATGCTCAACGCCATGGAAGCGTCAGAAATTCAGGGACAGAACTTTGAGCGAACCGGGGCAGTTCTGAAACTGTCGATGGAGCTACTCATTCGCCAAGAAGCCGCTGACGGCTACGTGATCGTTGTTCCCCGCGGTCTGGTAGTTCAAGCTTTGCTGCCGCTGTTCCGAACCCTAAATCTAGTTGACGACCGATGGGAGAGTGAAGAGTGGTCGACGTGGGATCATCGAGTTATTGAGGGTGAGCCAGTTGAGATAGTCATGGACGAAGTCTTGGAGGCGCTCAAGAGTTTTTGTTTACTTCACACCAAGGCTGAACTGCTCGACATCGGAATCGAGATCGGGGTCAGCTTTGCTCCAATCAATACCATCGAAGATCTGCTGAGCTTCGCTCACTTGGAGACTCGACAGTTCTGGATCGACGGTTCCGACAATGATGGCAACCGCAGTGAGCTCAAGCACGCCGTTAGTGACAACCATGCCTCCACGTCTGATGACAGCGAATCAAAAGTTTCTGAATCGAAAGCCGGACGTCGACCCGGGTCGTTCGTCACCATCGACGGTACTCGTCTTCACTCCCCGGAGTCGATTGCATCGATTGGTCAGCACACCGAAGAAGTGTTCGAGCAGCTAGAGCAGTTGGCTGGCCTCGCTGAAGTTGCCAAGGGCGAATCGGCAGGCGATCTGCCTTTCGCTGGTTTGAAAGTCGCCGACTTTAGCTGGATCGGCGTTGGACCGATCACAGCAAAGTGCCTGGCCGACCACGGAGCGACTGTAGTCCGGGTGGAGTCGGTAAATCGACTGGATGGGCTTCGTGGTCAAGTCCCGTTCAAAGATGGGGAGTTCGGCCTTAACCGTTCTCAGTTCTTCGGAACCTTCAACACGTCAAAGTATGGGTTGTCGCTAGATCTAAAAACCGAAGGCGGTCTGGCGGCAGCGAAATCTCTGGTGAGTTGGGCTGATGTTGTCATTGACAGTTTCACCCCGGGGGCGATGGAGCGACTCGGGCTTGGCCCCGATGAGATCCGATCAGCCAATCCGAACGTCATCACGATCACTACCTCGTTGTTGGGGAGCGGAAGCCGGTATTCAACGCTGGCCGGATACGGCTACCACGCGGCAGCAATGGCTGGAATGTTCGATCTTGTCGGCTGGCCCGATTTACCACCAGACGGTCCTTGGTTGGCCTACACCGACACGATCGGACCCCGATTTATTATCCCGACCGTATTGGCCGCAGTGAGAAGGCGAGCGAAATCCGGCGAAGGTTGCCATATCGAAGCAGCTCAGCTCGAAATTGCCATTCAACTGCTGGCCCCTGAGCTGGCCAACTACGTCGAGAATGACGTGTTGCCCCAGCGGCTCGGGAATCGAAGCGTGTCGGCTGCGCCGCAAGGGGTATATCGATGCGCGGGAGATGATTGCTGGGTGGCAATATCAGTCACTGACGATGAGATGTGGCGTCGATTCCGAACGGCCATTGGCCAGCCAGACTGGACCAAAGGAGCAGTTCTTGATTCAACCCATGGGCGGCGGACCAACCACGAAGCGGTTGATATCGGTATTGAGGCTTGGACGAGTGAGTTGACCGAATCGGAAGTTGAGCGTATCTGTGTCGAAGCGGGCGTCGCAGCGGCAAAGGTACAGCGATCCTCAGACCTGTTCGTCGACCCCGCGTACCACCATCGAAACTTCTACCGTTGGCTTCAGCACACCGAAATGGGCGTAGTGCCATACGCCGGGCACGCGTACCAGATTGAAGGCTATGACCATGGCCCACGATTCGCCGCCCCAACGCTGGGAGAACACACGTTTGAGGTTCTGACCGAGCACTTGGGCCTCGACACTGATGTCATAGCCGAAATAGCGGCCACCGGCGGCCTGGAGTAACGCCAAGGACCGTCGCTGAGTCGGTCAGCTGAATCGGGGCGCTAAAGGACTGTTACCTTCGGCCGACGTTGATCTAATGACCGAGTTGTTCAACGTTGAACTCAGAGCAACGGCATCGATGCTCTGTTTTGCCATGTTCACAGCAGTGGCGCTGCTCGCAACATCTTGTGGCTCCGCAACCCCTGACGATTCATCGGCCCTGTTGCAATCGAGGGTTGCCCTGCCTGTTGTAGACCAAGAAGCAGTCAGCGATAGTTCGGCCGAAGAGCGAGTTGAACAGCGAGTTGCCGGCAATGGTCCCACGCTGGTGTTTGGTCGAATAATCACGCCGGAGGAGTTGGTCGAGACCTTGGCTCAAGATGGTGGCCGTGAACAGATCGTGGATGCCATGGTCGCCACCTCAACGGCAACCGAAGAACAGGCGGGGTGCATGCTGTCGAATCTCTCCTACGAGACGTTTGCCGCTGTTGCCAATACGCAGGAGTTAACTCAACTGCAGCTGAACGAGCTATTTTCGGCTCTGGACCTATGCGGACTGCCAACTAGCTAGTGGGCGAGAGTGGACAAAAGAACCATTGCTGGTGATCAGTCATCTGGCTTCTCTGGTTGTTTGGTAATTGCTGGGCTGGTTCACTAGCGGCTACTGGCGCAATAGCAGCGACGACCGAAACGATCGCAAGCCCACCGGCCACTAAGGCCACGCCCACGAATGATGCCAAGCCACCGGTGCCAGCGATGCGAAAACCGCCGTCGGGGTTTGTAGCGAACAGGCGAGGCTTGGCCGGTCCATCATCAAGGAACAGGTGCATAGCGGTGGCGGCCACAGCGAGTACCACTGCAATCCACCACACAATCGAGTAGGAGTCAGTGCGGTCAAAGACTGCGCCGCCAAGCCACGCGCCAAGGAAAGCCCCGAGTTGATGGGCCAGGAAGACAACCCCAAAAAGCGCTCCAGAGTGAGTCGTCCCGAACTGTTGGCTAACCACGGCGGAGGTCAAGGGAACGGTGGCGAGCCAAACAAGGCCGATGGCGGCTCCAAAAATGATGGTCGAGGTGGCGGAGGGTGGCACCAAAACGAACACGGTGATGAAGATGGCTCGAAGCCCATAGAGGCCAGCCAGAAGCTTGGTTTTTGAGTAGCGGGAGCCGAGAGCACCGGCAGCAAGCGAGCCAAAGACGTTGAAGAGTCCAACTAGAGCCAACGCCCGCGAAGCGGTTTCGCCCGATAGCTGTAGATTCTTGGCGTAGGACGGCAGATGGGTAGCAATGAATGTTACGTGGAAGCCACAGACGAAAAACGCGCCGTTTAACAACAGATACCCCGGCGTTCTAAACGCTCGACCTAGTTCTGTTCGCAACGGTCGGTCAGGATTCTCGTCGTCAGCGACCGAAAAATCGGCTGACCGGCCTCGGAGAACCGGAGTGAACACCAAGATAGATAAAAGAATGAGGGCCAAGATCACCGCTGTGTCTTGCCACGACCTTGCGTCTAACTGACTTTGGGTAAACGGTATGAGGAAGAATTGTCCGATGGAGCCCATTGCGCTGACAACGCCGAGCGCCATCGATCGTTTCTCGGCTGAGACCATTCGGCCGACCGAAGACAACACCACGGCGAAACTAGCGGCACCGATAGCTAAGCCGGTTAGGAACCCACCGGACAGCAAGATCATGCCTGACGTTTCGGCCGTGGACATAAGAGCCAAAGCAGCGGCGAACAACACTGCTCCGGCAGCTAGAGTTCGTGCGGCCCCAAAACGGTCTGAGATAGCACCTGCAACTGGTTGGCTGAAGCCCCAAACCAGGTTCTGCACCGCAACCGCCAAGGCGAACGAGCTGTGACCGGTACTGAGGCTGTCGGTCACCGGCTCGAGAAACAGTCCAAACGTTGAACGAACACCGAGCGCTAGCGCCGAGATAATGCCACCGGCAATAATCACCCAAACAACAGGAAAAGGCTGCTTCCCTGACTTCGGTGACGCCGGAAACGGATCGACAGGAACGGCTTCAGTCACGCGAATGACGGTACCTCATTGGGGCATTAGCACCAAAACAGGCCAAGACTGGCTCATCCTGTCATGGTTTTGTCTTTCGCTGGGGAAACGACGTACCGATAGTGTTTAGACATGATGCCAAGAGCCGATTGTTCGGGTAGGTATGACCAGTAGCGCAATGGACGACTATCCGGCTATAGCCGATCTGGAGCGACGAGCTTCGAAACGGATACCTCACTTTGCGTGGGAGTATTTGGCCAGCGGGACTGGAGCGGAACGGGCCAAGGATCGCAACATCGAATCGTTGCAGGAGGTCACGCTTGTTCCGCAGCTCATGAAGGGAATTCTCAAACCTGACATTTCGACCCAACTACTAGGAGTTTCCTATGGTGCTCCGATCGGAATTGCTCCCATCGGAATGAGTGGTCTCATTTGGCCCGGGGCCGAAGCGGCTCTGGCTCGAACCGCTGCTAGCAAGCGAGTTCCGTACACGCTTAGCACCGTCGCTACCGAGCGACCTGAGGTGATTGGACCGCTCGTCGACGGCATGGGTTGGTTCCAGCTGTACCCACCCCGCGAGAGGTCGCTTCGAGACAGCCTTTTGGGCCGGGCCGAAGAGGCTGGCTTTAGCACCTTGGTTGTTACCGCTGACGTGCCGATCGCTTCGAGAAGGGAGCGGCAACGTAAAGCCAGAGTTCGGGTTCCCCCGGTAATCGGACCCAAGCTGATTCTTCAATCAGCGCTGCACCCAGCGTGGGCTGTCGGGACGGTCCGAAACGGAATACCACGGTTCCGAACCCTTGAGGCCTATATCGATCGAGCGTCGATGAAGGCCTTGGCCGGGTTTGTTGGTGCCAGCCTTGGAGGAACGCTCTCGTTCGACTACTTAGCCGAGGTTCGCGATAGTTGGCCCGGCTCACTCGTGGTAAAAGGAATACTCGACCCGGACGACGCCCAGCGAAGCGTTGACTGCGGGGCCGATGCGGTCCAAGTTTCAAACCACGGTGGCCGCCAACTTGATGCTGCTCCCGGAGCCATCGAAATGCTGCCGGCAGTCGTTGACCGCGTAGGAGGTCAAGTCCCGGTGCTGTTCGATAGCGGGGTTCAGGATGGATTGGATGTCGCTCGGGCCATCGCATTGGGTGCTTCGTTTGTTTTCTGCGGTCGGGCTTTCATGTACGGGCTAGGAGCTTTAGGAACCAAAGGCTCAGACCATGCCTATGAGATTTTGGCCGAGGGTTTAATCAACGTCATGCATCAAACCGGTTGTGAGCGGCTAAACGAGCTCTCAAGCCGAATTCTGCCCGCTCAGCAAAGAGGTGGGTGAACCGGCAAAGAATGGCCTGGGAGGGTGACGATGAGCGGAGAGCTCTCCAATCGGTTAGCATGACCTCGGTTGGTCGAAATCGTAGAACAGCGTCCATTTTTCTTGTATGTTCGGCGGCGGTAAAGCGACCTAAGGCGGTCTATTTCGAATGATGATTGATCGGAGATTGGCCAAGCGGCTTGGAGCCGGCGTCGCCGGTTTGGTGGTGGTTACCCTCGTTGCTGGCTTCATCTACGGGCTGGTGTCAGGCGACGACCCCGCTACTGAAAGCGCCGCACAATCGGTCGACGGCTTGGATGTAACCCGCGCTTCAGATAGCCAAAACGGGACCACCGGTGATAGCGGGTCGGACGATGAGACTGCCCAAGCCAGCATCGCTCAGATTTCGGATGATCAGGCGACCTCAAACGATGCAGATACCGACGAGGCTGTTGTCACCGAATCGGCGCTTGTCGGTACAGGCGATGGTTCTGACGACGATCCGGCCAGTGCGAATCAAGAATCCGATTCCGATTCTGTCGATCAAGGGACCGATCCGTCGACATCAGAAACCACTGAGCAACCCTCTTCCTCCGAGATGACAACGTCGACTAGTGAGGAATCGACTATCTCTACGCCGACAACCAGTCGGCCTACCGATTCGCAAACGTCGACATCAGCCAAGCCGACGACGACCGCCGAAGAAACAACAACTACCGGCTCGACCTCTTTGGTGACGGCTCCGACTGGAGGAAAGTTTCGCACTCTCCCACCCGGTTCGTCGCTGCCGAGTAGCTCGCAGTGCGCGGCCCGAGTTCGGTCGGTGGCGGAAAATGTTCCTGAAAATCGTCCCTATAACCAAACGCGGGGTAAACGGCCCAACGGAACCTACCTTTCGACCGACCCGAACTTTGATGGATCAAGCTACGAGGCTCGAATCGATGGAAACTTCACTGGCTCAACTGATGAGATCATTCAATGGGCCGCTTGTAAGTGGGGTTTTGACGAAGACATACTGAGAGCCCAGGTCTATACCGAAAGCTCATGGTTCGCCGGGAAGTTGGGCGACTGCAATGAGAACGCTCAGGCTAGAACCGGGGGACAGGGGGGCTGCTCAAGCGTTGGCCTCATCCAGGTTCGCAGCGCCGGGATCGATCGGAATCCTCACCCCGGGCTTTTTCCTGTCTCGTGGGAAAGTTCGGCTATGAACCTCGATTACGCCATGGCGGTTAAGCGGCTATGTTTCGAAGGCGAAGAGGTGTGGTTAGCGAACATCTCGTCTAGCTATCGAGCGGGCGATGAATGGAACTGTATGGGCCGGTGGTTCTCGGGCAGCTGGGCCGATGCGGGCGCTCGAAACTACATAGCTAGTTTGCGTCAGAATTTGAGTGCCCGACCGTGGGAAGGTCAGTGGGTCGGCTGCAAAGACTGGCGAGAATCGTTTTATTGCAGTGGCATCGACCGGCCAACGGTCAACTAACTCTGACTAGCAAATCGCCAAGCTAGCTCGGTCAACGCTGATAGAGACAGGCTCTATTTGACCAATCGAACGCGAGCCGCTGAAATTGGTCAATGAGTACAAAGAGCTTTGACTGGCTAGCCCACCACGCCCAGGTTCGAGGCGAGAGTGAAGCTGTGGTTGATCTCGGAACCGGCCGCAGGTTCACGTGGGTCCAGATCAACGATCGAACCTCTCGACTCGCGGCCGCTCTGACCGACGAGCTCGGTATCAGTAGAGGTGACCGGGTTGCAGTTCTCGCCAACAACAACTCAAACGTATTCGAAGTTCAATTCGCTTGCTGGAAGTTGGGAGCCATTTTCGTTCCGCTCAACTGGCGCTTGGCCATCCCAGAGCTTGAGTACATCTTGAATGACGCTAAGCCGACGGTGCTTGTCCACGACGACCCTTTCGACCATACTGCGGCGCAACTAGCGAAGCTGGTCGATATCGAGCATCGAATAAACTGGGACGGAACCTCGGCCGAGGGTTCAGACCGAGTAATCGACTACGAAGATCTCCTGGTGTCAGTTGACCCCTTTGACAGTTCGGTGAGCTCGTTAACCCACGACGACCCGATCACAATCATGTATACCTCGGGGACGACCGGTCGACCCAAAGGCGCGATTATCACTCACGGCATGACACTCTGGAACGCCATCAACTGCGTCGAGTTCTTCAAAGTCGGTGTCGACATGACTAACCTCACTCTGTTGCCGCTGTTTCACACTGGTGGACTTAACTGCTTTGCCAACCCAGCCTTCCATTTCGGAGGTCGCAACATCGTGATGCGTGATTTCGAACCTTCGCTTGGACTCGAGTATTTAACCAACGCTGACCATGGTGTCACCCATTTGCTAGGAGTGCCGGCGAATTTTCTGTTCATGAGCCAAGACCCAGGATTCGAATCAGCTACTTTTCCGACCATCGAAATCTGTGGTGTTGGAGGCTCCCCGACGCCGGAGCCTTTGATTAGAACGTGGGCGGCTAAAGGATTGCCGCTTCAACAAGGGTTTGGAATGACCGAGACGTCTCCCATGGTGCTAGCCCTTCGGCCCGAAGATGCAGCAGTCAAAATAGGTGCCGCCGGGCGTCCGGCGATGCATAACGAAGTCCGAATAGTCGACGATGAAGGTAACGAAGTGACCGAAGCAGGGGTAGTGGGCGAGCTTTGGGTTCGAGGTCCGAACGTGACTCCCGGCTACTGGAACAAGCCGGAGGCGACCGCTGAGTCGTTTACCGATGGGTGGCTTCATACCGGTGATGCAACCAAGACTGACGATGATGGATTTTTCTACATCATCGACCGTTGGAAAGATATGTACATTTCTGGTGGCGAGAACGTCTATCCGGCTGAAGTCGAATCGGTGATCTATCAATTGCCGGAGATTGGGGAAGTGTCCGTCATCGGTGTTCCCAGCGAAAAATGGGTTGAAGTTGGCCGGGCTTGCGTCGTTCTGAAAGAAGGCGAAGCGCTAGACGAAAAGTCAATTATCGATCATTGTCGAGAGAATCTGGCCCGATTTAAGGTGCCGCAGTCGGTTATCTTCATCGACGAGATTCCCCACAATGCCACCGGCAAAGTTTTGAAGCGAGAACTGCGAGACGCGTATGGGCAGCCTTGACTGCATGGCGACCGTCAAACGTAGCGATTCGTGGCGACTCGATGCTGTGACTTGATGCTGCGACTCGAGGCTGTGACGTGTGCAGCGGACTCGGCTATTCGATGAGTAGCCGAGTCTCGTTGCTGCGTGGATCGGACCGACCCTCGGTGCTATCGGCCCAAACTCGCAACCGATAGGTTCCCGGCGACAATTTTCCGGCGTCTATGGATAATGACCATTGGACATCGTTGCCTCCTGCCGGAGCGACCGAGATTGGGGTCTGCTGGAAGGTAGAGCCCAGGGAATTGGTTGACTGGTTCCAATACAAGCCAGTGTCGAGGTTCTTAATAACAAGCCGAACCCGTTCTATTCCCTCCGTTGGGCCAACTGCAGTGCCGCTGATAGTAACGGCGCCTGATTTTGTGGCACCATCCAACGGCGATCGGATGTATGCCCGGACCGCAGTCAACTCGTTTCGCAATGTTGATGTCGGAGCCAACGTCGATCGGCTAGTCGATTGGGTAGATGTAGTCGATGTAGTAGATGTAGTAGATGTAGTCGATGTGGTCGGAACAGAAGTCTCGTCTCGGGTAGTACCGGTGGATTCTCCAGTTGTAGTCGGAACGGTTTGGGATGTGGAACGTGGAGGCTGCTCTGGTTCCACAGTCGAGGAGGCCCGAGTGGAGGTGGTCTGGCCGTCAGTCGTCAAGTCGGTCGTTGCACTTGACTCGGTTACCACCAACGGATCAAGCTCTTCGTCGGTTGAGCCCTGTCCCTGTTGGGTTTGTGCATCCTGACCTTGGGTTTGTTCTTGTCGATCAGAGCCGGTGGTTTCGATATCAGACCGATCGTCCTGGCTAGCAAATAGAACCGACGCCCCAACCAAGACAGCCAAGAACAACCCAGCCACCGCGAGGACAGCCTTTTGTGGCCATTTACCAGTTGACCCTCGGCGCCCTCCGCTTAACCGTCGTAGCGAAGCCGTTGTTGAGCCGGCAGACCCCTTCGGTTCGAGGCATCGACGCAGTGCTTCGAACCACTGCTCCATCGTCGAGAATCGATCCTCTGGTTCTGGAGCCAAACCTTGATCAAAGAATGAGTCAAGCTCGGTCGTTAGGCCGGTAGTTAGGGCCGCCCATTCCATAAGAGCGGTGGCGCTGAAAATGTCGGCTCGAGCGTCGATCACGGTAACAGCGTCTTGTTGCTCGGGGGCAGCGAAGCCCCGGGTTCCTCCGCCGGCAGTTAGCCCCGACGCGTAGTGGAGATCCTTAGCTAGACCGAGGTCGGCGAGGAGAAACCTCTCGTCTGGTTCCAGAATGGCTGAGGTGTCCGGGTTTGGGCCCCGGGGGGAAGAAACAGTCGGAGGCGAGCGGTCGACCCCTCCTTGGATCAAGATGTTCCCGGGCGAAATGTCGCGGTGAACAATACCCAAACTATGAAGCGTCGAAAGTGCGTCGGCTAAGTGGCGACCGAGTATCAAAAGATCGGAAACAGTTACTGATCGGTTTTCCAAGCGGAGTTCATCGAGGCGATGCCGTAAATCTCCTCGATCGGCCAACTCGAGAACCATGAACGGCTGTCCGGACTCGGTCTCACCGATCTCGTAGATGGCGGCGATCGACGAGCTTTCAACGGCGGCGAGCAGCTCAACTTCGTCTAGAAACCGTTCTCGCATTTCTGGAAGGAGGCTGTGGTTGTCTGCTAGGACTTTGATGGCGACCTGCTGTCCGCTTTGTTCGTCAAGGCCCCGGTAGACGGTGGATGAGCTACCTACTCCGATTGGCGCCACAATTCGGTAGCCCCCGATCTTGCGTTTCTCTCTCATCGTCACGTGGCTACCGCAGTCGTTCCGCGAGCAGGGCTCGCCCCCGTGACAACCGGGATCGAACTGTGTTTATTTGCAAACCCTGCCGCTCAGCAATTTCGGCGTAGCTAAGTCCCTCCAGATCGCGAAGCACAACTGTGGTCCGGAATTCCGGTGGCAGGGTAGCAATGGCCTCTTTAACCACATCTCGCTCGGCCACGAGCGACGACATTCGACGACGGGCATTGTCATGGAACATATCGTCAGGGGAAAGATCCGCCGTCGAACGCAATTTGCGGGCATGATTGACGGCAATATTGCGAGCCACTACGTAAAGCCAAGTGGTGAATTTTGATTCGGCCCGATACCGGTGGATGGAACGAGCCACGTTGACTAGGACATCTTGGCCAATGTCTTTTGTTTGTTCCGGATTTTGAATAACTCGACCAATCGCAGGTCCGGCCAAGTCGTACTCTACGATTGCCGCGAGTAAAACCTCAAGGCTGTATGGCGATCCTGCCGCCGCCGACAACGCAAGGCCGTTGAGGACCGCCGACTGAGTTTCGAGTGTAGATGAGCTGTCGGAATCGGGAGAATCCTCGTCTGTGCCGTCATCGACCAAAGCATCGGCATCGGTGTCAGCGAGCAACACAAAAAGTTGAGTTTCTGCTGAGTTAGACCCGCTCTCTAGCTGTTGAATTAGGGTCGCTATGTCGCCTGTGGCCTGGCTGCCGCCCCCGCCGTTGATCCGCCGTGTCACACTCTCTACTGTACGGTGCTGGTCGCTACCGATCCACTAGGGGTGTTTTGCCTCTAAGCCGATGGTCTCAAACGTCGGTTGACCGGCGAACATACGCTCTAGTAGCACTGTTCGTCTACCTGCGGAACGGTGCGTGAGTAGCCGAACCGACGAGGCCCGACTACCCACAGCACGAATAGCTCCAACTAGTTGTTACGGCGTTGTAGCCGACGGTTAGGCCGAGTCCAACCTACAAGCGCCAGTGCCGCCAGGCCGGCGAGGGCCAAGCCAAATCCGGTATAGACCCAGCGCCATGCGCTGGAACCAGTAAAGGCTAACGACTCCTCGGGAACCTCGATAGCGACCGTGCTCTCGTTATCTTCAAGGGTTGGGTCGTGATGTTCTGACGCTATAGCTGCGACGTTGAGAATCGAGCCGGCTTCCTTGATCGTCGCCCCATAAGTGATTGACATCGATTCACCTGACGCCAGCACGTCTATGGTCCAGTTCAACGTGTGGCCAGCTTCATCGTAGATGACCGTGCCATCGGTGGACGAAGTCGACACGTCGCCAAGTTGGCTAGGTAGCGTGTCCACCACCATGACGTCGGTGGCTTCTGTCTCGCCCACGTTAGTTACAACCAGCGTGAACTCTACTGCTTGGCCAACAGTGGCCGAGGCAACCGAAGCCGTCTTTACAATGCTCAGGTCAGGCGGGGCCAGAACCTCAGAATCGTCACTCGCTTCAACCGGCGTTCCGCAGTCTTCCAACTCTCCGTCGCCACAGACCACGCCAGTTGGAGTGCCGATTGCGGCGGCAGTATTAACAAAGCCGGCTGAAACATTTTCAAGCGCACAAACGTTAGACGCCGACTCTCCAACTGGTAGCAGCGGAATCACAGTCTCACAGGCTGGAGCTAGTTCGTCTTGAAGCTCAACGTTAGACAGGTCGATATTTCCAGTGTTGGTCACCGTTAGCCTCCAGATCGCCGTTCCGTCATCGGGAACTACGGCTGAGTCAGCCCAGTGATCGGCCACGTCAGCGTCGCACTCTGCCAACGAGTTGAATCGGCAAAGGTCTTTGACTAGGGCAATGCCCGGTTCTGAGCCGTAGGCGTTTGATGGATCATCGTCGCCGATCGGCGCCGATGGTTGCCCAGTGCTCGGATCGATCACAGGGGTGAACGGGTCTCCTTCGTTGACCGGTGGATTGGCCGGCGTCCCTGAGACAGTTCCGATGTTGGTGTATTGGCCACCGTCGATTGCTAACGGACCGGCGGTACATTCCATCGACTCGCCAACGAGTAGCGTCGTCGATGGGCAGATCACAACCAGGCGTGGATCGTCGTCACCGACAACAATATTCATAATTGCTGCCTCGCCGGTGTTGGTTACAACGTAGGTCCATGACACTTCAGTTCCTGAAGGCACGATCAGTCCAGGGGCCTCGTCGGCATCTTCGCCGTCGACGAACTTCTCAATGTCTACGCCGCTGCTGAGGCCGGTGTAGGAATCATCGTCGGTGTCGGTCACCGGCTCGTCGGGCTTGGTCTCGCCCTCGGGGTCGGTAACTGGTGGAGGATCAGCAACGACTGTGCCGTTATTGGTGTACAGCCCAGCGGTTACGACTCCACTTGCGGTGAATTCCCAAGTTTCGTCTAGATCGAGCAGGCCATCTTCGTTGCTGTCACCAGAAACGTAGGTAGCCGTAAAGTCATCGGCTGGATCGGTAGCGGTGCCAGCATCGTCGGTGACCGTTACGTTAGCCAGAGCAACGTTTCCAGTATTGACTACGGTGTAGGTCCACACCACTGGGTCACCAACAATGAGGCTAATTCCAGGCGGCGTCGAATTGTCGGTACCATTTGTTAGCTTGGTGACGTCAACTCCGGGGTTTGATCCAAAGTGGTTGTCGACCGCGTCGTCAGTTATTGGTGGTTGCGGAATTTCGTTTCCGTCTGGGTCGGTAGCCGGTGGTGGCGTGCCTTCTGCCTCAGCAGTGTTGAGGTACTGTCCGTCTGTGGCTACTCCGGTAGCTTCGAAAATCCACACTTCATCGGTATCGAGAAGACCATCGTCGTTAGTATCTCCCGACACATAGTCAGCGGTGAAATCGTCAGCAGGGTCGGTCGGTGTTCCAGCGTCATCCACTACCGATACATCGCTCAAGGCAATGTTGCCGGTGTTAGAGACGGTGTAGATCCATCGGACCGGTTCGCCAGTCGGAATGTAAACGCCAGGAGCGGTATCGCTATCGGCTCCGTTGGTAGTTTTCGCCACCGCGATTCCAGGGTCGATTCCGAAGTGGTAGTCGGGGTCATCGTCGTCGGTTGCTTCGCCCGGCGTGGTTGACCCGTCAGGGTTCGTTGTATCGGGGCCGTTGCCGGTAACGATTGCGGTGTTGTTGTATTGACCGGCTGTAACTAGTGGTCGGGTTGCCGCAAAAACCCACGTTTCGTCGGTGTCCAACAACCCGTTGTCGTTAGTGTCGCCATTCATGTAGGTGGCAGCGAAATCGTCGGCCGGGTCGGCTGGGGTGCCGTCGTCGTCGTTGACGACAACATTAGCGAGTGGCACGTTGCCTGGATTAGTCACGGTGTAGGTCCACGTCACTACCGAACCAATCGGAGCGTAGATGCCAGGCCCGGTGTTGGAATCAACCGTGTTCGTGACCTTGACCAGGTTCACCATTGGGTCCGAACCGAAGTAGTGGTCGATGGCATCATCGGTGACCGTCTCGTCTTCAGTTACGGTGCCGTCGGGTTCTGTTACGTCAGGGCCCCGTCCGCTAGCCGTTGCTGTATTTTCATATTGCCCAACAATGGCGGACCCAGAAGCGGTGAACTCCCAAGCTTCATCGAGGTCGAGCCACCCATCGTCGTTGGTATCGCCGGAAACGTAGGTGGCGGTGATGTCATCGGCCGGATCAGCTGGCGTGCCAGCATCGTCGACAACATCAACTGCTTGCAGAGGAAAGTTTCCAATGTTGGTAACGGTGTAGCTCCATGTAACCGGACCACCATCAGGAACGTATACGCCCGGCTCTATGTCAGAGTCGACGGTGTTCGTTATTTTGGTGATCTCGATGCCGGTTCCGGTGCCGAAGTAATGATCTACTGCAGTGTCGGTTACGGCGGGGCTAGGAGACGTGGAGCCATCAGGGTTTGTGACCGAAGGAGGGGTTCCTACCGTTGCAGCCACGTTGGCGTATTCTCCGCCGGTGGCGGTTCCAGTTGCGGTATAGATCCAGGTCTCGTCAAGGTCGAGGAGGCCGTCACCGTTGGCGTCGCCGGACACATAACTCGGGAACAAATTGTCAGCTGGGTCGGCTGGAGTTCCGTTGTCGTCGCTGACGACAACGTTGCTAAGAGCGATGTTGCCAGGGTTTGTGACCGTGTAGGTCCACACGACTGGATCGCCGACTGAAATGAATACACCAGGAGCAGTATCGCTATCGACCTCGTTGGTTGTTTTGACCAAGGCGATCGCTGGATCGATTCCGAAGTGGCTATCTGGGTCGTCGTCGTTTACCGTTTCACCGGTTGTAGTGGTCCCATCGGTGTTAGTGGTGTCTGGCCCTTGGCCCGACACCACAGCAATGTTGGTGTACTGACCGGGGTCTACGTTTGGTCGAGTAGCAGCGAACACCCACGTCTCATTTAGATCGAGAATGTTGTCACCGTTGGCGTCGCCATTCATGTAGCTGGCGGTGAAGTCGTCGGCAGGATCTAGTGGGGTTCCGTTGTCGTCAACGACAGAAACGTTCGAGAGCGGTACGTTGCCCGGGTTGGTCACGGTGTAGGTCCACGTTACTACCGAACCAATCGGTGCGTAGATGCCTGGTCCAGAATTGGAGTCAACCGTGTTGGTAACCTTCACTAGGTCTATAAGCGGATCAGATCCGAAGTAGTAGTCAATCGCGTCGTTCTCAACTTCTTCACCTGGCGTGGTGGACCCATCAGGGTTCGTTGTGTCAGGGCCGTTTCCGGTAGCTTCTGCAGTGTTGTTGTATGAACCAACAATAGCGGTGCCACTGGCGGTGAATTCCCATGTCTCGTCGAGATCGAGGAGGCCGTCACCATTGGTATCTCCAGACACGTAGGTGGCGGTGATATCGTCTGCGGCATCTGCCGGCGTTCCGGCGTCATCGGTCACGGTAACGTTCGAAAGCGCCACGTTTCCAGGGTTCGTAACGGTATAGGTCCAGGTAACTGGCTCACCATCGGGGACAAAGACGCCGGGTGCGACATCAGAGTCGACAGTGTTCGTAACTTTGCTAACGGCGATGGCCGGATCAGAACCGAAGTAATTGTCGACCGTGTCATCGGTGACAGTTTGGCCGGTTGTCGTGCTGCCATCAGGGTTAGTGGTCAGAGGTGCAATGCCACTTGTTATGGCGGCATTGGTGTATTGGCCGGTGACTGCGGTACCGGTAGCGGTGAATATCCAACTTTCGTCGACGTCGAGCAGCCCATCGCCGTTGGTGTCGCCGGAAGCGTAAGTTCCGGTTATATCGTCGGCAGGGTCGGTCGGAGTGCCAGCGTCATCGTTCACAGCAACATTGGCTAGAGCGATGTTTCCGGGGTTGGTGATCGTGTATGTCCAGGTAACTGGATCTCCGTCGGGGATGTAGACGCCTGGGGTTGAGTCGCTATCGACACCGTTTGTGGTTTTCACAATGGCAATCTCTGGATCGGTTCCGAAAGCGAAGTCAGGATCGTCATCGTTGACCGATTCGCCAGCCGTCGTCGAGCCATCAGGGTTGGTGGTATCGGGTCCTTGGCCGGTTACAACTGCGGTATTGTTGTACTGTCCAGAGGTAACCAGAGGTCGGGTGGCGGCGAATATCCACGTCTCGGTTAGATCGAGAATGTTGTCGCCATTAGTGTCGCCACTCATGTAGGTTCCGGGGAAGTCATCTGCTGGGTCGGCTGGAGTGCCATTGTCGTCGACGACGGCAATGCCCGAGAGCGGAACGTTTCCTGGGTTAGTGATGGTGTATGTCCAAGTGACAACGCTGCCGATTGGCACGTAAATACCAGGTCCGGTATTGGAATCCACGGTGTTGGTTACTTTGACCAGGTTCACCGCCGGGTCGGACCCGAAGTAGTGATCTACGGCATCGTTGGTAACAGGAACGCCTGGGGTTACCGTGCCGTCTGGTTCGGTTATGTCGGGGCCAGATCCAGAAGCGGTGGCGGTGTTTTGGTATTGGCCGGAAATGGCGGAGCCACTCGCAGTAAAGACCCACGTCTCGGTGAGGTTGAGCAGGCCATCGCCATTGGTATCGCCCGATACGTACGTGCCAGTGATGTCGTCCGCTCCGTCAGCTGGGGTTCCGGCGTCATCGGCAACTGTTACCCCTTGTAGCGGCACGTTGCCGGTGTTGGTAACGGTGTAGGTCCAGGTGACGGGGCCACCATCAGGTACGTACGGGCCAGTAGGGACGTCAGAATCGATCGTGTTGGTCGTTTTGACCAGTGCGATCCCTGGCTCTGAACCGAAATGGTTGTCAACGGCGGTGTCGGTTACTGGATCCGACGGGGTAGAGGTTCCATCGGGGTTGACGATGTCGGGCGGAGTGCCACTAGCTGTTGCGGCGTTGGTGTACTGGCCGCTGGTGGCGGTTCCACTCGCAGTAAAGATCCACGTCTCGGTGATGTCGAGGAAGCCGTCGCCATTCGTATCTCCAGAAGTGTAGGTGCCAGCTATATCGTCGCCGGTTGAAGGGGTTCCGTTGTCATCTGACACCGATACACCCGATAAGGCGATATTGCCGGTATTGGTCACGGTATAGGTCCACGTTACGGGGTCGCCGACTGGAACGAACACGCCAGGGGCGGTGTCGTTGTCGGTTCCCTGCGTTACTTTGACGATTTCGATTCCAGGGTTAATTCCGAAATGGTGATCAATGGCTGAATCAGTAACCGGATCTGAAGCAGTGGTAGACCCATCAGGATTTGTGCTGGCAGGCGGTCTGCCGGTTACCACCGCGGTGTTTGCATACTGGTCGGCCTTACCGGTTCCGGATGCGACAAATGTCCAAGTTTCAGTCGGATCAAGCAGGCCATCTGTATTGGTGTCGCCGGAGATGTATAGTGCAGCGAAATTGTCGGTAGCGTTGGCCGGCGTTCCGGCATCGTCGACGATCGAAACGCTAGACAGTGCGACGTTGCCCGGGTTAGTAACGGTGTAGGTCCAGGTGACTGGTCCGCCGATATCGACGTATGGTCCGGTTGGCGTGTCAGCGTCAACGGTGTTTGTTGTCTTAACCAAAGCGATTTTGGCTTCAAATCCGTGGTAATGAGCCGGGTCGTCTGCAGTTACTGACTCACCCGGCGAGGTTGATCCGTCCTCGTTGACAACAACCGGCCCTACACCAGTTGCAACTGCGTTGTTCACGTAGTCGCCTAAGACAGCAGTTCCCGAGGCCTGGTAAGTCCATGTTTCAGTAAGGTCAAGAAGACCATCATCGTTGGCGTCACCGGAGACATAGGTCGGGGCGAAGTCATCGCCGCCAGCAGCCGTTCCGTTGTCGTCAGATACCGACACGGTAAGCGGAACGTTGCCTTCATTGGTAACCGAGTACGTCCAGGTAACCGCACCGCCACCAGCAATCTCCGGTCCGGTAGCCGCAGTGTTGGCGTCGGCGCCGTTAACCGACTTTATGATTCCTATGCCCGGGCTGGCGCCAAAGGCGTTAGCTGGGTCAGAGTCGGTAACTTCACCGTCAGGTGAGACCGGGTCGCCGGTCACCGTAACCCAGTTGTTGTACTGGCCGACCGGTGCGACGCCGGTTGCCGGGGCCACGAACTCCCACGTTTCAGATGAATCTAGGAGACCGTCGCCATCGGTGTCTCCCGAGACTAGGGCCGCTTCAGTTATCGTCCAGTCATCGGTTGGGTCGCTTGGCGTTCCGCCATCGTCGACCAGCTGAACGTCGTCAAGAGGCACAGTCCCAGGGTTTGTTACTGAGTATGTCCAAGACAGTATTCCACCGTCAGCGACGTAAAGCCCAGGGGCGGTATTGGCATCAACGGTGTTGACCCTTTTGACTACAGCGATATCAGGGTCGCTCGGCGGCGTTTCCGCCTCGGCCGAGTCGCTGTCGGTTACTTCGTCACCAATAGCTGGATCGGCCGTTACGGTAGCTGTATTCAGGCGGTCGTCAGTTAAGAATGTGGTGTCGCAAGTCCAAGCCACAACTTGGTTTGGAACTATGGTGCTCAGAGCCGCGTTCGTTGTTGAGTCGGCGGCGCAGTCAGCCTCAACTGTGTCAGTTACCTCAACGTTGTTGAGGTTTTGGTAGCCCGTGTTGGTGACAACGATGCGCCATCGTGCGGTTTCGGTAAAGTCGACGACGGTGCTCTCGACCCAGCCGCCTGACGCAAGATCAGCGTCGACATCGCAAGAGTTGTCAGCTAAAGAGCAAACCTCTTTTTGGATGTCGATGGCCGGAGGGCCAACAAGTCCAAGGTCGAGGGTTAGGTTCGAGAAGCTATCGATGGTGGAATCAGGAATGAAGCCAGAGTTATCGCCAGATGGTTCGAGTCCGACTGGGAGTCCACCAGGTGCCGGTGGAATGGCAGACAACGTCAGTGAACCAGTTCTGACTCCGTCGACGGTCTCAGACCCAGTAGTGAAGGCATGGTGATCGTCGGATTCGTTTAGGTCATCGTTTTCGGCGGCTGGGTTGATGGAAACAACCCAGTTTTCGAGGATGCCCCCTGGGGCAAACTGAGAGGCCGGAATTTCGATGTAATAGTCACCGCTACCGAGCCGGTCGAAGAGGTACCGTCCGTTCGAAAGAGCGGTGGTGTCGGTCACGTCGACGATGGCGTTGGTGGTGGCGTCTCGCAAGATCACGGCCACTCCGTCAGGGACGGGTACATCAATCGACGAGGTATACATGCCATCAACATCAGCGTCAGCGAAGATGAAGTCGCCAATCGAGAACGACGCGATTTCCACTGAGACGTTATTGGAGACAAGGAACTGGTCGGGTGGAAGGGTTGGCGAGTCCAGTCCAAACCTGTTGGTGTAAAGATCGCCCGGCTCGTTGCCGTTGGCGTTCATTGTGTAGGTGATCTCGTGGCCTTGTTCCGGATTGCCATCAGGAGCGAGGGGGTAGTTTGAGGTGTACTTGATGGCCGTTACATCGGCAAACGACGCCGGGCAGGTGCCAGCGGCGCCTGATGAGTTGGAGAACACTCCGCCAGACTCCGTGCACCAAATAGTGGTGCCGGCTGCGGTGTTCGCATCGGGGTTGTAGTCAATCGTGGTTGGATCGTCGGCGCTGTATTCGAAGTAGCCGATGGGGGTACCCGTCGGGGAAGATCCGTCGAGGAACGTGGCGGTCGGTGGCCCGAGAAGTTCAAACGAACCGGTGAAATCGGACGGAGGCGTTCGCTCGTTTAACGATCCGAGCCCGTCGTCTTGATGAGAGAAAACATCGATGAGAACTGGTGGATCGATTTCGAAGGCGCCAGAGAAGTTGGCAAAACTCATAGTGTAAACCTGAGAGTCATCCAGGTCGTCGAGTGTGACGTCAACCGATTTGCTTGCTTGCATCGATCCAACCTGTTGAAGCTGAATCGAATGGGTGTCTTCCTGCGTCGACGCATTGTAGACGACGTTGTCAGCACTTATTTCGGCTTCGTTGACAACGCTGGTTCCGTTGGGTGCCAAAGAATCGGTGTCAGTACAGAAGATTCGCGGCGGGATCGGGGTATTGGCAGTTACATCACCCAAAATCCATGTCAGTCTGGTGTAGCCAGGCGCAGGATTGCCATCCATGTCAGTGTTCGGTTCTACGAGACCGGCTGGAGTTCCTCCAGGGTAGGCCGCGGTGCACGCTGAGTTATAGGTTGCTTCGGGAGGAAGCACGTCACGGATTACGGTGTTGGTGGCGTCGCCAGGGACCGCTAGGCCAGATTGCACTGCGGCAGTTAGTTGCCAGATGATTTGGTTTCCGGCCAGGGTCGCACCCGAGGTGCCGACAGCGGTCGCAGGAACGAGCGTATTTTTTTGGAGTCGAATTTTGGTTCTCGATAACGTTACGCGGTCGCCATCGCCGTTGGTGGTCTCTGGAGCTGGCTGGTAGTTGCGAGCCGTCCAATCAGGGCTCCACTCGTCGGAGCGGACGGACCCGAAGTTAGCCAGAACGGTTCCGGTCGGAATGAGCTGACCAGCGTGCGGGCCACCGTTGAAGGTGTCGCGGGCCGCCAATGGAGTAACGAAACGAATCCACTGACTAGAGTCAAGGGTCGTGGCCGCCGGGTCAATGACACGGGCTCGTACCGCGTTTACTCCGTCGATGCCGCCGGTTACCAGATTCGGGTCAGTATGCCATCCGTTAGTTGATGGGTCGTCACAGCGGAGAGACCGCATGGTTGACCAGTCGCCGTTATAACGTCCGCTCGTTGGGTCATAGTCTGGGCTTCCGGCGGTCGGGCCATCGAGGGGGTCATCAGCGCCGAACGAATAGTTGGCGTATTCCACGACGTATTTTGATGAGTCAAAACTGCCTCCGCTGTGAGTGCCTACATAGGCGTAGGTGCCAGCGGTGCCTCCGATCGCTCCTCGGTCGATGAGTTGCAGCGTAGTGTTGTCGAAGATGTCGCAGGCCATCGGGTTAGATAGAGGTTGTGAGCCTCGGTTGCCGAACGGGATGTAGCTTACGAGGGTTTCACCTGGCTCTAGCTCGCCGTCACCGGTGTGGCTGCCAGACTGGGTCGACAAGAGTGGAGCCGATGTTCCCGCGTCATTTTGTCGGCCTCGGAAATACTTGGCCCAGGAACCAGCTGTGCGCAGTTCGAATGTGGTTGGCCCAACCAGGTTGTTCGACCGGGTCCCGTCAGGCATGAGGTCGCCGTTGTAGCCGGGCTCGAACCCGTCACCGAAGTTGGAGGTTCCTGAGACACTGCTGGGGTCGAAATCTTCAAAGCTATTGGACAGTTGGATCGAGCCGTTGCCGTTTCCAAGGGTGCCGTCTTCAGCATCAATTGATCGGAACGGAATCCAAATCTGCACTCGGTGAGCAATCGAGTAGAACGGTCCGGCGGCAAGGCTGGTTCCTCCGATAGTTTGCGTTGGGTATCGGGTACCGCTCATGTCGGCACCGTTGATCGAGAAGGTGTAGTCCGAAGTTGGGTCAGTAGCGCTGTCTCGAACAAAAGTGCAGACACCAGAATCGATGACATGTTCGCCTAGCGGCCGAGTGGCTCTAATATTTTCTCGACCCCAAACTTCTGTTCCCCAGCCAGTCGGCTGAGGCGTGCATTGGGTTACGTGATACTCGATCGGGTAGGGGGTAACACCGTCGCTGGTGGTGGCGGAGATGACTTCTCGGAATGTAAACGGTTGGGTGATTGACTCAACGCCAGTAGTGCGGTCAGTCGCGACCTTGATATTCACGTAGGTGATGTAACCGGGTTCTAAACCGAAGCCGACATCACGCTGGGTCACATCTTGGTTGTAGAAACCGGTTTTGCTTAGGTCGAACCGGGGGGCAGAGGAAACTTGGTATGGGCCGAGAGTGGTATTGTCTTCGTCGGGTACGGCGGCCGGTTGGCCATCATCGCTGTTCGAATAGACTTTCTGATCGACGGTAAAGGTCGAGCCGTTTTCGGATGCCCCGTCTGGAATAATGGACGTTGAGAAACTAACTTGTGCCGCTTCGGCAAAGTCGCCAAGGTTACAAAGAAGCGTTATCGACCCGTCCGGGTTAGTCACGATGCTTGATACTGGGTTGTCGCCACCTGGACCGTTAGGCGGTGCGATACAGGCCACTGGGATTTCGGAGAAGTTCACAACCGAACCTGGACCTGGAGTAATTGTCTGTTCGAAGATCACATCTTCTAACGGGGGCGAACCAGGCTCGAAGTTGTTGGCAGTTACGGACCAAACCGTGGTCAAAACATCCTGGCTTCGAAGGATGCCGTTGTCGGGCCCACAGTCAGTGCCGTCTATGGCTGTATCGGTTGGGGAGCTACAGGTTCCGTCCACATCGAATGGGGCTGTGCCATCGATGGTGCCAGGGCCGAAGGGACCTACGGAAATTTCAGGTCGAGGACGAATTAGAGCATCGACGCCGGTCACCGAGTTTGTGCCATCAACGGCGATCGGACTCGAGGTGGCCTCGTCTTCGTTTCCGACTGTTGGAGTGAAGCTGTTGACTGGGGGGTCGAGAGGCTGGACAACAAAGTTTAGTGGAGCGTCGATCGACACGACATAGTCGCCGGCTGGTAGCTCGTCGAATTCATAGTCACCGTTGACGTCGGTGATAGCGGTGGCCACTACGGCTCCGGTCGCCGTATCGATAAGTTCAACGGCGACGTCGGGCAGCGGCGTCTCGCCTGGATCAAGGGCCCCATTGGCATTTGTATCCCGCATGGCGGTACCGCTGATAATCGACGGATCGCCAGGCGCCGCGATGGCCTGTCGGCCGTAGATCGGCGAAACGAGGGTTCCGACAATCAGTAATGCGCTGGCAACGATTAGGGCGCGGTAGTTTCTCGTCATCTAGTGCCCTCGGCCGTTACCTACGAGAATTTAACTATTGGCCCACTTCGTTACCGAAACGGCTAATTGCATAGAACAATATGACCCTTACTAGGATTGGCTACGGCCAACAGTGGCAGGACAACAAGGAACCGTCATGGTCGATGATTCAAACGAAGATCTCGACGAGTCGTCGGTCCAACTGCTCGATCCGTCCGACGATGACCAAGCGCCAGTCGATGTTGTCACCAATCCAACTAGCCAGAAGGCTTGGCCGCGTGCACTGGCGGTAGGCGTTGTCGGCGCCTTATCATTGGTTGTTTGGCAATCGTCAGATGGTCTGATCACCGAACCACCAGCTGAGCCGGCGACACCGGTTTCTCTGGCCCCGCCACGGGTAACAACCGTGCCGCCATCAACGTTGCCGAACGGGGAACTTCTCGTTGGCGAACAAACTGACCTGTGGTTGTTCTACGGCGGCGAAGACCCACTTCAGCGTCTTGATTTGGACACTGGTGAGTTCGTCACCTTCGGTATTCGAGTAAACCCAGTCGTTGCTACCGGTTCTTCGCTTGTCGTCTCGACGGCTCAACCGGACGACTTAATCAGCTGGGTTCAACTCGAGAATCCGGGCGAACAGCCTCAGGTGTGGAAAGCGGGCCGAATAGCACAGGCGGCCGACGACGGCGATGTCTGGATTTATGAAGACGTAGGACCCGACGGAACTCCCTTGTGGACTCGGTTCTCCACCGATGAACACGAGATTGCCGAGCGTCGCTCTCCCCTGATACCACTTGATTCGGCTGACGGCGTCGGGCGGGCCCGAGCTCTGATATCGGGCCCCGACCTAGTTGGAGACGGGGAGAGCATTTTCGAGTATGTCGACGACAACTACGAACGTCTTGGGCCTGGCTCGGTGCTGTACTACGACAAGGGCCACGCTCTGACTCTTCAGTGCCCCGACGAGACCTGTTTTGTTCAGTGGGTGGCTCGGGCTACCTGGGAACCGTTCGCCTTTCCGACCCCCTATGATCCGCCAGCCGATGTTGAGCTGCTGGCCCAGGCCTCGTGGATTTATCTAGTGTCGGAGAGCGAACCTCGAGATGATGTTTCGGGAGCGGTCCAGCCCGGCTCGGAAACGTCGTTATCCGGTCGAACTATTGAACTCCTACCAACGTTCGTTTTTGGCAGCTACTACTTTAACGAGGGGACCGCGGTGAACATTTCTGCCGACGGTCGGTGGATGGCGTGGGAAACTCAAGATGGGTCGGTCGAGCTGCGCAACCTGACTACCGACAAATCCTACGACCTTCCATACTTCGATCGAGCCGGAACCGGGTCACTGCTGTTCGTTGAAAAAGGCCGCCTTCGCTAAGGATTTGGACCCCAAGGGGCGCTTGACAGCAGCTGAACCTCTTGACGAGCGATATTTGGGCGGAGCTTTCCAGCAAAATCCATGAAGGTTTCATCTGAGAAGAGACGCTTCCAGAAATCGCGCCTGGCCGCGTCATCGTCGAAACGCCACAAGTGAATTAGTTGATGCAGCGGGCCGGTGTCGCTTATGAAATAGCCGACTAGATGCTTATCGAATCCACCAGCCTCAAGGGCTGGCCAACCTTCGTTCTTGTAGAGGCCAACCACCTCTCTCATCTGACCAACCGTTATGTCATAGGTGCGCTTCTCGTATACAGCCATTAGAAGATACTGCCCCAATGCTGTTGTGGAGACAAAAGCAGGTTGTCTGGCGACGCTATTCGGTTGAGCGAGACGACTGGGTTTCTGCTAGTCCAGGCTGGCGGAACGGCGTCGGCCGGACTGTATCAAGATGGCCCCGACCAGAACGAGCCCAGCGGCGAATAGGGCAAATCTGGCTGATTCGCTCCCGGTAAACGGTAGGGCTCCGATGGGGTTAACCCCGCGGTTAATTGAGGCAGCCCCAACTGCCTCTCTCGTTTCTGACCTGGGCCCATTTTCAACCGTCAATGTTGCGCTATTGGTGATTTCGTCGCCGACTGTCAGCGCTTTTGTAGTCACCACAACGTCAGCTCGACCGGAGAACCCAGCGGGAACGGTGCAATCTACTTGGTTGCCTGTCGCCGAACAAGTGGCCGTTGAGCTGGATGCCGAAACAAGCTCTTGGGTCTTGGGAATAGGGTCAGAAATCAGTATTGGTGTCGCCGTTGCCTCTCCCGAGTTTTCGATTTGGATCAACCATTCAATGGTGTCTCCAGCGGTTGAGACTTCGGTGGCTGAAGTTTTCTCGATCGACATGTCAAGCTGCGGAGCCCGGACATCGAACAACGCCGATGCTGATGCAAAGTCGGTTGTATCCGATGTGATTTGGGCAACGTTTACGTGGTCGCCGACCGAGTCGGTGGCTGCCACTGCCGAAATTGTGGTCGACCACGTGGAACCTGATGGCAGGGCCGCCCGCTCGCAGCGAACGGTGTTGGCGTCTGTCGAACAGTCGGATCCATCGACCGTCACGTCGGTGAACGCATCGTTGACCTCGTCGATCAAAGCGATGTTCGTGGCCTGCGACGGCCCGTCATTGGAGATCTCGACTAACCATTGGATCTCTTGGCCGATGACAGGGTCATCGGTCAAGACAGTCTTGGTAACGTTCAGGCCAGCTTCTTGAGTTACCGGAACGTCTACGCTGGCCTCATTGGTTGTCTCGTCCGGGTCTGGCGTGGCTGAAGTAACCGATGCAGTATTGGTGATGACCTGGCCTTCAAGAACGGTTGGATCTACAGCTACCTCGAGCTGGAACGTTTTAGAATCCCCAGCGGCCAACGTAGCGATCGAACACTCAACCACTTCAGCGTCGCCTGGGGCGAGGGTTAGCGAGCAAGTATCGTCGGCCCACACAAACGAGAGACTAGCTGGAAGTTGATCGGCCACTACCACATCGGTTGCGTCCGACGAACCGCTGTTGTCGACGGTCAATTCGAAAAGGGCGCTTTGGCCAGCCACAACCGGTTTGGTCAGAACTGATTTCGTAAGCGACAAGTCAGCGCCCGGCGCTACTTCTGTAGACGAGGTGGCGACGTTGTTGGTCGGGTCAGAATCTGGGGTGTCAGACGCAGCCGTTGCAGTATTGACCACTGGATCAACTTGACCAGGGTCGATGTCAGCCAAGATCTCGAACGTTAGCGAATCTCCGGCCGCAAGTACATCGTTGGCGCAGACAATCTCGCCGGTGTCTTCGCTGCAACCAACTGATGCTGAGACGAATGAGGTTCCTGCTGGCAACGTGTCGGCGACGATGACGTTAGTAGCCATCGAAGGGCCGTTGTTTGTGACCTCGAGCGTCCACGTTATTGACTGACCGGGAATAGCTGGATTTGGGTCGGACGATTTCTTTAGCTCCACATCGGCGTTGAAGCTAACTGAGGTTGTATCAGTATCTGAGTTGTTGGTTGGATCGGGATCTTGACTATCGGAGTCAACGGTGATTGCGTTTACCGCTGACTCCCCGGCCGCATCGTCAACTGCAACAACGACAGTGAATGTGAGCGTCTGTTGATTCGGCACGGTTATGAGGTTGCAGACAACGGTTCCGATAACCGGTGCACAGGAACCGCCGGGCGATGTCCCGCCCAAACTGCTTCCCAAGTCATCGGAAACGTAGGTAACACCAGGTGGTAGGACGTCGGTAATGGTGACGTTGTCGGCATCGGATGGACCGTTGTTGGTGAGCGATATTTCGTACTCGTGTTGGGTTCCGGCTACCACCATGTTGTCGGAAGTTTTACTAATGCTGAGATCTGACGCCCGGACAACAGTTGTATCTTCGGAGTCCGAAACTGGTTCGCTCGAATCGCTAGTGGCAGTGGCTGAGTTGACGTGGTTCGATCCATCCCCAAGGTTGGCATCGATGTCAGCCGTGACAATTACTTCGATGCTGTCGCCATTGGCCAGAACCGAATAGTCGCAGGTCAGTTGGTTACTAACAATGGTGCAGCTGGAGGCGTCGTCGACTGCTACCAAGGTGAATCCGTCTGGCATGGTGTCGGTTATCGTTACGTTGCTGGCGTCAGATGGTCCGGCATTGGAAACCAGGATCGACCATTGTGCTTGCTCCCCAGCTACTACCGGGTCAGACAGGTCGCTCTTAGCGATACTCAAACCACTTTCCCGTTGTACGGGAACGCTGTCGGTGCTTGAGTTGTTTTCAGGGTCTGGGTCTTCGGTGTCGGAACTAATTGTGGCGGTATTCTCGATTGATCCAAAATCGGGAAGAGAAGAACTGGCATCGACAGCAACAACGACAGAATCGGTACTGTCAGCGGCAACCGTGCCAAGCGCGCAGGTCACGACGTTGGCAATGGCGGAACATCTTGGGTCGGAGTTGGTGGGGTCAAAGGTCGTTCCCGCCGGGAGGGTATCGGAGATCGATACGTTGACTGCGTCTGAATCTCCCGCGTTGGCCACGGTCAGATCCCAAGAGATTGATTCGCCAGCAACGACGAAACCGTCAACATCTTTAACAACTGACAGGTCAGTCAAATTTTCGAGCGTTATTGAGTGAGTGTCGCTGTTGTTGGCCGGGTCGGGGTCAGACTCGTTCGACGATGTCGACACCTCGTTTAGCAACGTTGAGCCATCGGGCAAAGACGAAGGTAGGTCAACGACAATGTTGAAGACCATCATGTTGTCGGCGCCGAGTAGGGGAGCCAAACAAGTGACAACGCCAGCGGTCTCACCACACGTAGCGCTCGAAAGCTCGGCATTGTAGACAACGCCTGGCGGCAAGGTATCGGTCACGACCAGGTCAGTAGCGCTTGAAGAACCGTTGTTGGTCACCGTTACGCCATAGATCAGCTGTTGGCCAGCGGCGATGGTGTCGACTCCAACTGTTTTTGTTACGGCTAGGTCGGCTGATTTTGCCACTTCGGTTTCGTCGGTGGCGCTGTTGTTGTCGGCGTTCGGATCTTCGGTTTCAGAATCAGCTGACGCGGTATTGCTAATTGTTGAACCATCGGCTGCGTTTTCATCAAGGTCGGCCACGATGGTTAACACATAATCGGACCCGGCAACCAACGAGGCGGTCGAACAAGATACTGTCTGCCCGGAGAGTGCGCAGTCAGGGCTCAGACTGGCCTCAACTACAGTTAATCCAGACGGGACTACATCGGTTATCGAGATGTTGGATGCGTCGGAGGGGCCAGCGTTTGAGACAGTGAGCGTATATGTTAGTTGCTCTCCCGCTGTGACCGGATCGGGGTTTGCTGTTTTCGTCATGCTCAGATCGGCAGATGGCGAAAGGGACGTTTCGTCGGTCGAGGTGTTGTTTTCAGGATCTGGGTCGGGGGTGTCCGAAACGGTTGAGGCACTATTGGTTATGGTGCCGGTCAACGACGATGCCAGCTTCGCGGTGATGGTAAATGACACCTGACCGCCAGCTGGAACTGCGGAAGCGACGCAGGTAACAGTACCGGATATTTCACTACACCCTGACGAAGCTGACTGGTAGGTGGCACCAGTCGGGAGCACGTCGGTGACGACAACATTGTTGGCGATCGAAGGACCACTATTGCTCACAACCAAGGTCCAAGTTATGTCTTGACCTGGTGTTGCTGGGCTTGGCATCGCCGACTTCGACAGCGTCAGATCAGCTTGGTAGGTGATATCTGTTGAGTCGGTGGCGGTGTTATTGTCGGGATTCGGGTCGGTGCTATCGGAAGAGGCGGCGACGGCGTTGACGGTTGGGTTGGTCGCAGCGTCAGAGACTGCAACTACCAAATCTAGAACTACCTCAGCTTGGTTTGTCATCGTCTGGATGCTGCAGGTAACGACGGCGCCGACTGCGGTACAGGCGCCCAAACTATCTGAGACAAAGGTGATTCCGGCCGGCAGGGCATCGGTGACAGTTACGTTGGCTGCGTCCGATAGCCCATTGTTGGTGACGGTGATGGTATAGGTCTGGTTCGTGCCAGCGACTGCGGTGCCGTCTGAGGTTTTGGTGATCCCAAGATCGGATTGACGCTGAACGGCGGTGTCTTCTGAGTCCGAGACCGGTTCGCTCGAGTCGCTGTCAGCCGTAGCGGTGTTTGTGTGGATTGAACCGTCAGGCAAGTCCGAATCCACATCAGCGGTTATTACCACCGTTTCCGTCGAGCCGTTTGGAACCGTTGGGAACGAACAGCTTACGACGTTGGCGGCAATCGAACAGCTTGTCGCATTATCGACCGAGACTGGGGAGAAACCAGCAGGGAGCGTATCGACGATAGTTACATTGTCAGCATCGGATGGTCCGTTGTTAGTAACAGCGACTGACCATTGAGCTTGGCCGCCGGCGACGACCGGGTCGGACACATCGGTCTTAACAATACTTAGGTTCGACGTTCGATTAATCGGAACATCGTCGGAGCTGACGTTGTCCTCTGGTTGCGGATCGTTGGTGTCAGAATCGATTGTCGCCGCATTCGTGAGGGTGGCCAAATCAGCGACTGATGAGTCGACGTCGACTTCGATGATGAAACTGTCGGTGGTGCTAGCCCCGACAGTGGCGGCGGTACAGGTGACGATCAGTCCGGCGGCTGAGCATCGGCTGTCCGACCCCGCAGAGTCAAACGTCGTTCCGTTCGGAAGGGTGTCGGTAATGACAACATTGATAGCGTCTGATGGTCCGGCGTTTCCAATGTCGAGGGTCCAAACTACCGACTGGCCTGCAACGGCGAAGCCCTCAGCGTTTTTGACAATTGAGAGATCGGCTTGGTTAGCGGCGACGACCTGATCGGTATCGGTGTTGTTGTCGCCGTCTGGATCCTCTTCAGTTGCGGCGACCGACACAGCGTTGGTTACCGTTTCGCCGTCAGTGAAATCAGCCGGCAGGTCGACGGCGACCACAAAGGTGATTGACGTGTTGGCCGCCACTGTTGGGAAAGAGCAGGTAGCGACACCAGCAGATTCAACACAATTGCTGGCCGACATGGTTGAGTTGAATAGTACTCCGTTCGGCAAGGTGTCGGTCACGACGACATTGGTGGCACTGGACGGGCCAAGGTTCGACACTTCGAGGTTGTAGTAGAGAGTCTCGCCGGCTGCGATAGCTCCTACCGTTGCCGCTTTGACAATGGCAAGATCGGCCGATTTGTCGACGAAGGTTTCATCAACATCTGAGTTGTTGTCGACGTCGGGGTCAGTAGTTTCAGCGTCGACCGATGCAGTGTTAGTTATTGTCGAACCATCGATCGAATCCTCGTTCACAGTCGCCGTGATGGTTACGACGTAGTCGTCGCCGAATCCGACGGAGCTGGCGGTACAAGTCACCGTGTTTCCGGCGACGGTGCAGTCGGCGGCAGGTGTGACCGAGTCAACGGTGAGATTGGTCGGAACAGTATCGGTGACGACCACGTTCTGGGCGTCGGATGGGCCAGCGTTGGTAGCAGTAATCGTATAGGTAAGCGTCTCGCCCGCTATGACTGATTCGACGCCCGAGTCTTTTTGGATACTGAGGTCGGCGGCGGCGGTTACTGAGACGCTGGCGCTGTCAGCGTTGTCATTCGGATTAGTTTCTTCGGTCGTAGTCGCAGCTGACGCGTTATTGGTCAGCGTTGTCCCATCGGCGACAGACGGGCCGATATCGGCCGCTACGGTTATGGTCATCGTGTCACCGGGAGCGAGGTCTGGATATGAGCAAGCAACCCCGACCCCTGTGCTAAAGCAGTTGCCGAGAGTCGTGGTCGCAGAGGTGGCGGCCATACCTGGAGGAAGTGAGTCAGCAACGGCGACGTCGGCCGCATTGGATGGTCCAGCGTTGGTGACAGTTATGGTGTAGATCACCGATGTGCCAGCATCGGCCGAGGGTGATGAGACGGTCTTTTCGAGTACCACGTTGGCTGATCGAATCACTTCGGTTTCAGCTGTATCGCCGTTGTCCGAAAGATCAGGGTCATAAGAGTCAGTTGTTACATCAACTTCGTTGGTCAGGATTGCTCCGTCGGCGACCGACGCTGGCACGCTAACCGTGATGGTGTAGTCGATTGATGCGCCGTTCGCCACTGAAGTTTCGCTGCAGGTAACCGTCCCGCCCGCTTCTGTGCAACCAGCGCTGGCCGAAACGAACGTAACGTCGCTGGGTAGCAGGTCAGCAATCTCGACGTTGTGGGCGTAAGAAGGACCGCTGTTGGTGAGATTGATGGTGTAGATCAGATTGTTTCCGGCCACAACGGTGGCGGCCGCAGACTTGGCAACGGCTAGGTCGGCTTCAGGCACAACGGGCGTCGGATCGTCATCGGTATCGTTCGAAGAATCAGGATCGATCGTATCGCTGGCGACGCGTATCTTGTTAGTGATCGTGGTCGTTATTGCCGGGTCAACATCAACAGCGATGGTTAGCGTTATCGACTGATTGGCTCCAAGTGTTGGAAGAACACAACTAACCCCCAGAGAGCACTGAGCTGAACTAAGCGCGGCATTGAAACTGAGCCCCGTTGGCAGCAAGTCGGTAACAACTACGTTCTGGGCATCGGACGGACCAGCGTTAGCGACAATTACCGAGTAGCTTTCGGTCGTTCCCGGCGTGAACGTTAAATCGTTTGATGTCTTGACGATTGAAAGGTCGGCTTGAGTCTCAACTTCGACGTCGGCGGTTGAGGTATCGTTGTTTGCTTCAGGGTCAGTCTCAGCACCTGATGCCGACGCGCTATTGGTGAAGATGCCGTCACTAACCGAAGTTTCTATGTCAGCCACGACAGTGAACGAGTATGAGTCTCCCGTGTTGAGAGCGACCGGAATGGTGCAAGAAACCCCAGCCCCGCACTCTGATGAACTAGCTACTGGGTCAAAGGTAAAGCCAGCCGGCAAGGTGTCGCTGAGTATCACGTTGGTGGCTTGCGATGGTCCGTTATTAGTAACAACAATCTGGAAGCTGGCTGGCTGCCCAGCCTGAGCCGTTGGGGTAACAGCCGTTTTCGCCACGGCCAGGTCGGCCTCGCGTTCCACCGTAGAAGGGGCGGTTGACTCATCGTTTCCAGGTACCGGATCCGATGTGTCACTGCGGACCAAAGCGGTATTCGAAAGAGGGGTTCCGTCACCGACTGACTCATCGACGTCGACAATCACATCAACGGCGATGCTGGCTCCCGGAGCCAGCGTTGCTTGTGAGCAGGTGATGTTTGAAGCGGTAGTGGAACAGGTAGCTGATCCGGTTGTAACTGTGTGGCTACTGTAAGCCGTTCCGGTAGGTAAGGCATCAGTGATTGAAACGTTGGCGGCATTTGACGGGCCAACATTTGCGACAACAATCGAATAGGTCATTGAGGTTCCGGCGGTAACGGTGGCCGGAGCAGTTTTGGTTATGGCAAGGTCGGCTTGGGTATTGACGGTGGTCTGTTCGGAGACGTTAACCGGTGGAGAAATATCGCCCGAGGCCGATGCAGTATTAGTCAAAATTTGGCCATCGCTAAGGTCGGCATCGGTGGCGACGGTAATGGTGAAGCTCCTGTTTGCGGTCGGAGCCAAGGTGCCGATGGCACAGGTGACGGTGCCTCCCGATTCGGAGCAGCCAGGACCGGACACAAAGGTAACTCCTGCTGGAAGGGTGTCGGTGAGCACAATGCCGGTATCGGTTGACGGACCGATATTGACGACAGTTACTGTGTAGCTAATATCCTCACCGGCCAGAACCGGGTCAATGTCGTCGGTCTTGGTTAGCTCTAGCTCGGCGGCCCGGGTGGTCGGGGTATCAACTTCTGTTGCATTGTTCAGTGAATTCGGGTCGTCCTCAGTTGCTGAAATTGTCGCCTCGTTACTAAGGACCGTCCCGTCTGCGAGGGCGGCATCAATATCAACCGTGACCTCAACCGATCCATTGGCACCGGCCACAACGTTCCCGATGACGCACGTCACGGTCGCTCCTGAAGCCGAACAGACAGGATCGGACAAACCGCCATTGAAGCTAACCCCAGCTGGAAGGGTGTCGACGATAGTCACGCCAGTTGCGTCCGAGTCCCCGTTATTGCCGTAGGTCAAGGTGTACGTCATTTGAGTCCCGGCCGTCGCGATCTCGGTGTTGTCGTCTTTCTGCACGAACAAGTCGGACTGGCGAACAATTTCGGTGTCGACCGAGTCGACGTCATTGGCCGGGTTCGGGTCCTCAGTATCGGTCGAGCTCGTTGCGACGTTGGTAATGGTGGTTCCATCGGCCATCGATTGATCGATATCGAAAACAACTGTGAACGAAGCGGTCGCTCCTGATACCAGAGTGCCGCCCGCACAAGTAAGTAGGCCCGAGTTCTCCGTACAGCCTGATGAGCTAGCTGTCGGATTGAACGTGAATCCAGCTGACGGGATTGGGTCGGTCACCTCAACGTTGACGGCCTCGGATGGGCCATTGTTAGCTACTCCGATGGTGTAGGTAACTTGATCGCCAGCCACGGCTGTAGCCGGACCAGACTTGGTGGTTTCAAGATCGGCGAGTTTCTCGACTTCGGTTTGGACTGCGTCTGTGTTATTCGACTCGTCCGGGTCGGGATCGGTGCTGCTCGCTTTGGCTTTGTTGGTAATGACGGTGCCATCCGCGGTGGTTCCGGGAACGCTGACAACTACAGTTGCGGTGCTGGATGCCCCGGCCGCAAGCGTTGGCCAAAGACAGCTCACGGCGGTATCGCACGTTCCGCCTAGATCAGCGGTGGCCGACACGAAACTAACGCCAGCGGGTAGTGGGTCTACCAGGGACACGTTCAGAGCATCGGAATCGCCGAGATTCTCGACCGACAATGTGTAGGTAAGGTCTGTGCCGGCAGAAACGGTGGACGGGGCTGACTTCGTGAGCTTGATATCGGCGGAGCGAACAACCAAAGTTGGTTCTTTAGTGTCGTTGTCGGACGTGTCGTGCTCATGGGTGTCTGAGGCGACCTTGGCCAAGTTGGTTACCGAAGTGCCGGTAAAGGTGCCATCGACAGTGACTGTGATATCGACGGTGTAGGTTCCCCCGGCGGCAAGATTGCCACCAGCACAGGTCAGCACTGTTCCACTAGCCGAGCAGCCGGCACCGGAAACAAAGGTAACGCCCGCCGGCAACGCGTCGGTAATAACGACGTTGTCGGCTTGAGACGGCCCGTCGTTGCCAACGGTGACGGTATAGGTTACGTCGTTGCCCGCCGTTACCGGATCAACATCATCAGACTTCTCGATGGTTAGGTCGACCAGTGGGAGTATTTCGTGATCGACCGGGTTGGTGGTAGCCGAATACGGTTCGTTCAAGAATTTGGCGATGTAGTCGAGACGTGCTTGGTTGGTGACGGTAGTGAACTCGGTGCCAGTATCGACTGTAACTTGGAATCCAATTTCGTGGGTCTGGCCCCCTTGGCTAAGCGGGGTTACCTCGCCTCCCTGAGTTGCGTTGGCCCCGGTGCCCACGTGGAAGACAGCACTATTGGTTCCGGCATCGAAGAAGGCCTTGTCGTCTCCGGCCCCGTCGGTCATGGGGCCAGTAGCACCCACATCTTGATAGATTTGCAGACTATTCGGAACGTAGGTTGTACCGGTTGGGATTAGGTCGGTAATAACCACACCGGTAGCGGGGTCGTCGCCGGAGTTGTTGAACTTGACTCGATAGTCGATGACGTCACCAGGGTGCGGATCTTCGCCGTTTACGTCAACCCCAACCTTCTCCATGTTGGCAGTGAGGTTTGGCACGTAAATTTCGATCGCAGTCGAAATTAGATTGATCCCATACACATCGCCAGTCGACCTAAATCGCAAATCGGCCGACGTTGCGTTGGGTGGTATGAGGCCGGTGGCGTCAATTATGTCGGCGTCGAAACCGAGCTGGTTGGGGAAGCTAGGGTTGGCTAGCGTATTTGCTGGAGTGCCCAGAATCGAGATCGTCGAGTTCTGCACGTTGTTCGCCGGGTTCATGGCATCGGAGATTTGCGTGCCGTTCACCTCAGTTGTCGGTCCGGAATAACGGGCATCGCCCTCACCAGTTTGGACACCGATAGTTGCATTGACCGGACCTACCGGAGGGGCAGTGAAACCAGAAACTGTTAGCGGAACGTTGTATCGGGTTGGGGTGTTCCCGTTGTAGACAAAGTCGTAGCCATTGAATACCGTCAGGTTGCGCCACGGTTCAGTATTGTCTTCGTAGGCAATGGCGAGGGTCCAACCGCCGTAACGCCCTGACGCTCCAGAGAGCAGATCGGCTCCACCGATGGTGTAGGTTCCGTTACCTCCAGCTTGGACAAGAGAAGTAACGTCGACGTAAGCGCCATAGTGGCGTGATCCGAGATTATCGATGTTGGATGCAACGAGGTTTGTGTATCCACCTGTGGCCGGGGTATCAAGCTTGATGTTCGGATCAAATACGTTTGCCGAACTCGCCATCCCAACCCAGAACAAACCTGCATATAAAACGTTTGCCGTCGCAGCCAGAGTGAGGTCATTCGAAGAGGAGTTCGAGGTTGACGGGTCGGCATCAACGTCGACTTCAGTCATAGTGAAGTTGTTGTTGGCCCAGGTGCCATTTTGTCCGTTGCTGACACAGGTGGCGGCGTTGGTTCCCGTCGCTGCATTGCAAGTCATCAAGGTGTTGGAGAGAAACGTAATGTCGCCGGGAGCGTTGGTTGTGAACACTGGGGTGAAGCCACTGACAGCAGCGGCCGGAGCAGCAAGACGAGTCACAAGCGAAGCGGCCAGCACCGAAATCACTACGACGACGCTGATCAACCGCGCTACTGCGCTACGAGACCGGGCTGCGTTGTTGTGAGACCTCACTAGGACTGCCTTCCGAAGCGGTTGGTATCGAAGGACCGAGTGCATTTAAGCCGGTCCAGCCGATTACCATCGGCTCGAAAGTGTCAGTTCTTAACTAGTTTGGGTTGGGCCTGCAGCGGAGGCCGTTTGTTGCGTGCCTAGTTGAAGTAGATATCAACGTAGTCGGCACCGCTCCCGCAGGGAGAAGTGAAATTCTGCATTCGCCAGTATTTTCTGCCCTGGGTTGACAAAAAGGTTTGCGAACCCTCTCGGGGACAAGGCTGACCGCCGTTGGCGTACGGAACTGTAACCACGATCGTGCCGGTGAATCGAAGCTCCAGATCTGAGATCTTCGTGATGGACCCTTCAACCGACACCCATGTTTCGCTGTCAGGAGACTCATGGCGGCCAGACACGGTATAGGTTTCATCGCCAAACGGACTGAACTCGATTGCCCCCCAATCTTCAGTCTCGAATAAAACATATTGAAGGGTAAGTCCGTGTCTACCCGCCAGCGATGCGCCGCCGGGATCTGTCGCATTGGACGTAGTGGTTGATTCGATGGCGGTGGTAGAAGTCGTAGTTGCTTCACGACTTGTCGTTGAACCTGACGTTGTTACCGATGATGTGGTCGAGGACGAACCCGCTAACTCATCGCGGCTAGTGGTTGTTGTCGATTCCGGAACAACATCGCCGACGATTTCCACGACGAACAGTATCGGAGCCGCCAACGCTTGCTCAGATGCCGGCTCGACCTCGAGGCCTATTCCATAATTAGCTCGCTCCCAAACTCGGGTGGTTACTTGGCCGACCCCGCGGGCAAGCTGTTCAGTTGACTCTTCGGCGGTAATAAGAATTTGGTCAGTCATTGGTTGGCCACCAATACTCCGAACCTTTATTGTTTGGCCCCGACTGGCGTTGACGACCGCCTGGCCACTTTCACTCGCAAGCAGCAGGGCGCTTGATGTGTCGGGAAGAAATCGGACTGTCTTAGCTTTACCGGTAACGTCGACCATCGCTCGAACGTCCTCATTGACTGACGACAAACGATCATCGACTATGTTGAACGTCTTCCGTTGGCTGACCGGCGATTCAGCGTCTGACCGATCGGCAAATTCCAGTGTAAAAAGAGCGTTCTCGATCCAGGCGTCGAGTATGTCTCGGTTCTCTCCAGCAACCACAGACGCAATATCTAGCGACTCGACTTTGCCTTCGCCGTCAAGCCGAAACAAGTTTGGGCCTACGACGCTCACCGAAGCAGTATTCGTAATAGTGGTAACTGCCGCTTCCTCTGACCCGTCGTTGTCTAAATCGCCGTAGGTGACCGAAACTACACCGAGCGTCAGATCAGTTTCGGTATCACGAAAAATGCTGTCGGCAACGGTTATCGCCTCCCCAGATGAGGTAGCGAAGTACGCCCCGTTTCGAAAGTCAACCTCACGGATCGAACTGTAGGTTTCTTCGTCAGCGACCGTAGCACTCTGGACTATGGGGGAGTCACCCGTGCTGCTGGGCCACAGCATCGTGCCCAACACTCCAACCACAACTAGTGCGCCGAGGCCCACGAGGGCAAGTAACAGTGGCTTCCTATTCTTCGACTGAGAGGCGCCTCCTTGTTGGCTTTGGATTGGCTGGCTAAACGGTTGACTATGGGGCGTTGCCTCAAGTCGACCCGGGGTCGGTACGGCCGCCATGGTGTTTTGATACGGAAGCGGATTGGTTGTATTCGGGCTACTCGGAGGAGCGATCGGAGTCGGAGCGTCGCCTAGTGTTTGCTCAGATGAGACTCTGACTGGAGCGACGGAGGTGGCCACACCATCAATGGTTGGTGAATCGATCGACGATTCAGCCGCCTCGGCGAATTGCCGGAGAGCTCGGAGGGCCTCAGAGAATTCCGGTGCTTGACCAAATCGGTCTGCCGGATCCTTGGCCATGGCCTTGGCGAAAAACGTATCGAGATACCCGATGCCAAGTAAAGGTACCGAATGCTGCTCAATCCGACGCATATACGCGACCTGCGAGTCCTGGCCATCAACATGGAATGCGTCACGACTAGTGACAGCGGTGTAGACAGTTGACGCCAGCGAATAAAAGTCCGAGCTTTCATCGCGATTATCAAAACCGTTGGCAAAGGTTTCCGGCGGGGTGTGGGCCAGAGTGAAAGCCACTTGAGTGGCAGTTTGTTCTCTGATGGTCGAGATACCAAAATCGCTCAACTTGGGAATTCCAGTACCAGAGATGAGAATATTGGCTGGCTTCACATCTTTGTGGAGGATCCCTTGGCTATGGCTGTGAGCCAAAGCATCAGCAATTGGAAGCGCTAGGTCAATGGCTTGGGTAGCCAGGATTGAGCCCTTGTCAAGAATGCGGTCGAGTAGCGACCCCCCTGCCATATATTCCATGACCAGGTAGACCGACCCGTTATTGGTGTAGCCATGGCGGTAAGGGGTTATCACATTCGGATGCCCCGAGAGCTGCCCCATCAACGTCCGCTCCCGTTCGAAACTTCGGTTTATTTCTTGGTCGTTGCCGTTAAGAACTTTAACCGCCACCGAGCGGTTGAACGCCGTGTCGCGAGCTGAGTAGACCGAAGCGAATCCGCCAGAACCAAGAAGTTCGAAGTCGGTCAAATCCTCTATCCCGAAGTCGATGTCGTGCGCCACCTAGGCAGTGTACATTCGTTCAGATCCAACGGGCTTCGGTATCCTCTGACGGTGTCTTCTCTCAGCTCCAACGTTGCTAGCGGCAGCGGGGCTGATTCTGGCCAGCCGAAGCCTGAAATCGTTATCGCTACGGTTATGGCCACTGCGGTTGCCACCGTTTTTCCTGGCTTTCTTATCGGTGCTCTTTCGGTTCAAGTCAGCGCCGAATTCGGAATTGGTGAGGGTCCGTACGGTTGGGGACTAGGTGCCTTTTTTCTAGCAGCGGCCTTCGGATCGATGATGCTCGGACGACTGGTTCAAGTGATTGGTCCCCGCAATCAGCTAACGTTCGCGCTAATCGGAACAATAGTGATCCAGCTTTGTCTGGCCACAATTGCTACCGAGTTCTGGATGGTGGTGGGGTTCCTGGCCGTAGCCGGTCTCCTAAACTCAGCGGCGCAGACTGCGGTTAACTTGGCTCTCATCCAAGCCAAACTGCCACGGCTCGGTCTCGCAATTGCCTTCAAACAATCAGGGATGCCAATGGCGTCAATGGTTGCTGGTTTCGTGGTGCCTGCTATTGCTCTGACTGTTGGTTGGCGGTGGGGTTATGTTCTTGGTGCAGTGATAGCGATCGGCGCGTTGGTAGCGGTTCGAATTGTGGTGAAACCGATCCCGGTTGTAGCAAGTCAGTCTCTCCCACAGCCGGTCTCTTCAAAACAATCGTTGTGGACCGTTGCGGCCGGCGGGATGTTTTTGGCCTTTGCTGCTGGTGCTATCAACGCTTGGACTGTTGGCTCGGGGGTGGACGCTGGTATGAGCGAGGGATCAGCGGGGATCATGCTAAGTGGGGGCGCTGCCACTGGAATCTGTTTTCGCCTTTTTGTCGGTGCCCGCGTTGACACGCTGAAACGCTCCGCGTTTCGAGTAGCGGCCTCTATTCTTGTTGTTGGTGTGGCCGGTATTGCTTGCCTGAGTTTCCGAATCCCGGCGGTCCACGTTGCCGCAACATTCGCGGCATTTGGTGGCGGTTGGATTTGGCCGGTGTTTGTTAACTTTGGCATCGTGAAGACTAACGCCGAAGCCGCGGGCGCCGCCACTGGCATTACCCAGACTGGGGTTTACGTTGGAGTGTTCTCGGCTCCGTTGGTGACCGGACGGATGATCGAAGCAACGGGCTACCCCACGATGTGGCTACTGGTGGCAGGTTCGGCTGCAGTTGGGGCGTGCATTCTTGTGTTCGTTAGCGGCCAGTTCGATGTGAGGCCCATGGATGAACCCGACCGTATAGCTCGTAGCTCGTCCTAATACTTAGTTGACCGTTGCCGGTTTTCGAGTCAGGACTGTTCCATGCTCTAACGATCGCTCGCCCTCAAGCGGACGACGAATCGTGATGTTGGTGTCGTCGAATCCGGCGTTTTGGAGTTGAGCGGCGATCGTGGCTGGAAACATTTGGTAAGCGGTTAGTACCGCATGGTCAAACGGGGTGCCATGACCGTCAGAAGACGAAGCAGCGAAAAACGAAACCAGGAGGGGAGCCCCGGGTTGTAGTAGCCGATACCAGGATTCGAATATCTGGCTGAGACTCGTCGGTACGATATGAATCAGCGAATAGCGAGACACAATTCCTGCCAACGACGACTCAGCTACATCGAGCGCAGCCAGATCTCCGAGGAAGAACTGGGCGTCTGGAAATGCATGGCGGGCCTCTGCAATTAGGGCGGGGGAAATATCGTATCCAACCGTCGATAACCCGAGGCTAGATAAATGATCGACTACGTGGCCGGGGCCGCAGCCGAGATCTGCAACCGTGCCTTCATTGGTGCTGGCGAGCGTGGCGAACGAAGCGAGAAGCTCCCGATCGGTGGTAACTCGATCGAGATCGTTGAGCGCTAGGTCGGTATAGATTTTGGCTAAAGCGTCGTATGAGTCGCGAACCTGGTTGGTCATCGATTCAACGTAGCACTGAGTTCAGCTCCACTAAGCATGGCCCGGACGCTGCGGCGGTAGGCTTTTGGGAGATAGTGAAGAAATTGCGAGGGTGAGATGAATATTCTGGTGACAGGGGGCTGCGGATTCGTTGGCTGTCACAGCGTGACCGCTCTTATCCAAGCGGGCCACCAGGTTACGGTTGTCGACAACTTCTCCAACTCTAGCCCCTTGGTAGCGAAGCGTATCGAATTACTCACTGGCGAGCCGCTCCGAGTTCATGCAATAGATGTTGCCAAGTCAGCCGAAGTCGAGCAAATTCTGCTCGAGAGCGATATCGAAGCCATCGTTCATTTTGCCGGGTACAAGCATGTCCGTGACTCGGTTGGAAGGCCTCTTGAGTATTTTGAAAATAACATCGGTGGCTTGCTAGCGCTACTTCGCGCAAGCCAAGATACTCCAGTTCGCAAATTTGTCTTTAGTTCCTCCGGGTCGATCTATGGTGAGACACCCCAGATGCCGATCAACGAGAGCCGTCCACCGCAACCTTCTAACCCATACTCTAAGAGTAAGGCGGTGTGCGAAGAAATTCTCCGTGATGTCTGCATCGCCGACATGAGCTGGTCGGTTGTTTCGCTCCGGTACTTCAACCCGGCTGGGGCACACTCCTCAGCGATTTTGGGCGAATGGTCAACTAGCGAAGCGAGCAACTTGTTGCCAGTATTGTTAGAGGTTGCGGCTGGGACCCGACCATTCGTAAACATATATGGCAGGGATTTTGATACGCCAGACGGATCTGGGGTGCGCGATTACGTCCACGTCGAAGATGTAGCTGAGACCCATGTGAGGGCCGTTAGCTACCTTGAAGAGTGCTCAGGATACGAGGTACTCAATGTTGGACGAGGAAAAGGCGTATCCGTACTCGAACTTATTCGCGCAGTAGAAAACGTGACCGGGGTAGATCTAAAGAGGGTTGATCACCCACGAAGAGCGGGTGATGTGAGTTCATTGGTCGGAGAAACATCAAAGTCGAACGAGCTCTTTGGAGACATGGAATACCGAAGTCTGCATGAAATCGTGGAGAGTGCGTGGAACTGGCGGACCAAAAACGCGAACGGGTACGAATCGTAGGTCAGATCAGCTTTGCAAGTCCTGGTGCAATCCACAACAATCCTCGAGCCTAGGAACCCTACGAGGGTGACGTGGCGCCATCCAACAAACGAGCGATCTCGCGGTCAACCTCTAACTCTCCTCGAAATTTGAACCTGAGTCCTTCGCGAGCCCATCCAGTCCCGGTAGCCAACATCCGAAACATGCGATGCCGGTCACGCTTGTTCACGAACGCTCGACTGGCCGATCTCGTTACTCTACGTACGGTCGCAGCGGTTCCAGCGGCCCGTTTGGGGCCACCAACGGGCGATTGCTGTTGGGAGCTAGTGCCTCGCAAACCATGCCTCTTCTCATAGACCCGACAGATGGCTGCCCCATTGCGGCCGCGTCGGTGATACTGCTTTATCAGCGCGAGCGCTGAGGATTTTCGCCGATAGTGCACAATAGAACCAGCAGCCGGTCCGAGCGAATATCCGGCCAACTGTACTCGCCAGGAAAGTTCGACGTCCTCTGCTGCCCCGCCTGGACAGCTCTCAGCCCAGCCGTCGACAGCGTCGAAGACATGGCGGTGGATCCCACAGTTCGCGCCGATTACGTGTGGCAAAAAGCCGTGAGCGATTACCAAATGTTCTGGATCCCGAGGGTCGGTCCAACTCAAGATCTCTGGATCGTTCAGTTGAGTCTCGTCGATAAAGCCGCCGACCATGTCGAAGTTGTGCAGCGCCTTGACCATCTTGAGGACCCAATCACGATCAACAATGTCATCGGAGTCGCAGTAGAGAACGACGTCAGTTGATGTAGCCCTCGTGCCGCAGTTCCGACTGTACCCAGCGCTTTGTTTGTCATCTGCGTGGACAAAACGCACATGGTCGTAGCGGCTCGCATATTCTTCGCATAGGGACGCGGTGCCATCGGTAGACCCGTTGTTGACTAAGACCACTTCAAACGCCTCTTCATAAGACTGCCGTAGTAGTCCTTCGATCTGCTGGACAATGGTGCTAGCCGAGTTAAATACGGGAACAACGACGGCGACAGATTGAACAGAGCGACGTCTTGGGTCGGTGGATTCATCCAGGGCAGAATGCCCTAACGAGTCGCCGTCTGTCTTACTTCTGTATTCCATCGCTGTCTGCTATGACTCTGATTGCCTCTGCTTCGATCAGTTGCACCATTGATATCCTAGCGATCACGAAGGTCGACTTGCTGTGAGGTCTTGTTAAGCAGTTCAAACTTCGTTGTCTAATTGGCGTGATCGCACAAGACACTTGTGAGTGTGAATGGATGTTCGAAATCGAGAGCAGCAACCCAGCGACGGTTCTTCACGTAGTTATTTGTACTTACAACAGATCGGAGCTTCTCCGGCTCGCGCTCGATGCATTGAGCGCCCAAACGACGATTGGAGATGGGCGGTGGGCAGTATTGGTTGTTGACAACAACTGCACGGACGATACCCAGGATGTCGTCAATGGCTTCAAGTCACATATTCCTGGACTAGAGATCGTTGTAGAACCTAAGCAAGGTTTGACTCAAGCGCGCCGTCGCGGTTTCTTGGGGACCACAGCACCGTGGGTAGCCTTTGTCGATGATGATTGCATCGTGGCTTCCGACTGGGTTGAGCATGCTCTTGAGTTCGTGCTTCGACGGCCAGAGGCCTCTGGGTTCAACGGACGAAACACATTGGACTTCGAGACTGGAGAGGCGCTCCCCTGGATAACGCCGCAAATGTTCGCAGCAAAGGATCCCGGTGGCGATGAAGAACGACCACATCCTGGCAATCTCCACGGGGCTGGCTTGGTTCTACGACGCGACGCAGTAGAAGCGTCAGGGTGGCTCGAAAATGCAACCGCTGCGGATCGAACCGGACAAAGTTTGGTATCAGGTGGCGACAGCGAGTTGTCCGTACGGGTTCGGTCTGCCGGAGGGCCAGCTTGGTTTGTGCCGCAATGTCGGCTTACTCACCGAGTAGACGAGATGAGGCTTAAGTTTTGGTATCTTATGCGACTCAATTTCCGCCTCGCTGAATCGGGACCTCTCACCGTGGCTATGGGATCCGAGAACACAGCAGCGTGGCACCAGTACCACCGCAAAATGTTGAGCCAGGGTTGGGATCGTCATGCGGCGCGTCTCTTCCGGTTGAAACCTGCATTGCGGACAAAAGGGCCGATCGCAGGTTCGGTCACAGCCGAATCCGGTTACCGAGGCAAAATTCTGGCTGCTTGCCGGGGGATCGGCGTTGTGGTTGGTTACATAAAATTGTCTGTCAATCGACGGCGACTCAGTGCGGCAATAGGCTTAGCTAGCGTCCGCTCTCCACTGGCTTAAGGCTGATACTCCTAGAATGAGACCGTGCTCGCATTATATGTCAGCGTTCATCCGACAGAACACCGCCATCACTTGAGCATGCTATGACGAACTCAATGTTCGTGAGATGGTTAGGGCGTCGTTCGATCGCTACCTATTTGGGGCTGCTCATAGCAGGCCTGGTTTTGGAAAACGTCGGCCTCAGTTTGCTGATTCCGTTGATCAATGGAATCGACACCGGTGGCCGTTCCGAGATGAACTTCGGGCCGATTGCTATTCAGGGTGAGATCTGGCTATTTGGAACGCTTGTCGCCGGAGCTATTGGTCTTAGGGTTGTGGCGGCATTGTATACCATCGCTTATGGCTCGCGGTTGACGAACGGTTGGAATGACCGGATGCGGATTCGACTTCATGACGCTCTTCATGACCCGAGAGCGGTAGAACCTCGATCGATGGAAACCGGTGAGTTGCTGAATACGGTAATGGGCCAAACCTGGTCGGCGAGTGAATACTGTCGTGCTCAGCTCAACCTGGCCTCACGAGCGGTAGCTGTGCTGGCCTACGGCCTCGTACTGATCTGGCTGTCTTGGGTAATGACGGCAGGCTTACTTTTGGCTGCAGTTCCCCTCGGATTGATGGCCTTACGATTCAACCGTCAAACCCGCAAGATCAGCACGAACCTCGTTGAGCTCAACAACAGTCTTTACAACACAGCGGTCGCTAGCATCGGTGCACAGTTCACTATCGCCGCATATGGGCTCGGGTCTCGGTTTCGTTCATCGTTCAAGAGTGAGTCCAACGGAATACGGAATCAATCTGTGCAAGCCGACATCAATGGCGCAGTCGTTCCGCAACTACTTTCACTAATCGTTGTGCCTGTCGTGGTTGCTCTTGGGTTGTTCGGCCGGAGCCAGGCAATGCCGACGGGTGAAGTTGTTGTCTTTGTTTTGGTGCTCTACCGGGCAATTCCCCAGGCATCAGGTGCCATCGGAGCTTTCAACGAGACGTTCCGGCATCGAGCAAGCTTTGAGAACATCATTGATCGACTGGACTCTTGGCTTCCATCCGACACGAACGAGCCCGTTGAAGAGATCTCGACCATCGACACGATAGAACTTGATCAGCTGACGTTCGGTTATAACGGATCGAGTCCAATCATAAAAAACTTCAATGCAGTTCTCACCGATGGCAGATCGTACCAGCTACACGGTTCCTCGGGAGCGGGGAAGAGCACGATGCTCTCTCTAATCCTCGGCCTCCTGGCACCGGTCAGCGGTCAAGTGAAGATCAACGGCCGTTCTTTAGATCGTCTGGATCTGGCAAGCGTTCGATCTCAAATCGGGTATGCGGGACAGCGGTCGTCAATTCTTGAGGCGACGTTAGAAGACAACATCTATCTATGGCGGGGCGTCTCCCCTGAGCGCAGAAGGGACGTCGAAGACGTTCTAGGAATCACAGCATTTACGTCGGCGCTACCCGATGGTGGAGCGACTCGAATCGGGACCGGAGGGGTTGCGATTTCCGGAGGTCAGGAACAAAGGGTGGCGATCGCTCGTGCCCTTTGTTCGAATCCGTCTTTCATTATTCTTGACGAAGCGACAAGCGAACTCGATAACGAATCAGAAAAACAAGTACTCGACGCCGTGGGTCGTCTTTGCCCGAACGCTATTGTCTTAATCGTGTCGCATCGACACGGTAATGTGGCTGACCAGCATGGTGGAAGTCTTGCCATCGAAGGCTTCAGCTGACCTGATCAAGAAGGCCACGAACGAGGACTTCGACTATGCAAACACAGCTGAAGAAGCTACGCAGATTGGCAGCCACGGCAAAGCGGCGACTCACACTTCATTCTGGGGTTTCGCCAACTCCGAGCACGGGTAGCGAATTTCACCACGATTCATTGCGATGCACAATTTCGTATAACAAATACGGAGGATATTGTGTTCCGCTCAGTTCTCGTCATCGACCTGCTGCAAAGAAGATTCTTACCGGGGATATCTGGGAGCCGGAGACGATTGAATTCATCGTCTCAAATTGTGGAGATGGTGACGTGGTTCATGCTGGGACCTACTTTGGCGACTTTTTACCTGCCTTATCGAAAGGGTGTTCCGAAGGATCAAGAGTCTGGGCTTTTGAGCCGAACAGCGAAAATTACCGTTGTGCGAAAATTACCGTTGAGATGAACGACCTTTCGAATATAGAGCTCTTGAGAGCTGGCCTAGGGGCACAAGAAGACCGGATGTTCGTAAGAACAGAAGATATCGACGGTGTGTCGCTAGGCGGCGAGAGCCAAATCGTGACCGGCAGCGACAAAGAAGGGAAGGGCTTAGAGGAAACCCGCATCGTCGCAGTCGACGATGTTCTTGACAGCGATAGGAAAGTCACAATTGTTCAACTTGATGTTGAGGGTTACGAACAACCAGCTCTTGCCGGGGCTCTACAAACAATTCGAAGATGGCGACCGATCATAATTATTGAGGTATGGGACAGCCCCTTGCTCGAAAGCACCTGGTTCAACGAGAACGTTTTAGCTCTGGGATACAGAAGGGCAGACAATGTAAATGAAAACTCTGTATTTCTGCCAAGGCTCTAGAAGGTTCTACGTCGTTGAATAGGGAAACCGGCTCTTAAGTTTCAAAAGCTTAGACTCCATCAGATGCCAGCTCGCTAACGCGAACATGACGCTCAGGAGTGCTCCGCCTGCGAAGGTCATGATCCAGTCGAACCGACCTAAAAGGCCGTTCAGGCCAAGAAGCTTGATGAGTTGCAGGGTCAGAGCAATCGCAAGAACGTGCCATGCATATATTCCGTAGCTGATTCGACCTAAGCCAAGCAATGGTGGAGACTCAAGCAGTCGGCCTATCGGTCCACCGATTCCCTGAAAGCAGCACGCCACCGCCGAAATCGAGATCAAACCCCATGCGGTGACATCGAGCGTAGAGTTCGCCGCTCGAAACGCTCCGAGGAAAAAGCCGAGGGCGATAAGCACCGCCATTCCGCTGATCCCCGCGGCGATAGCCAGCCGCCTGACCGCAGAGGCCGTTGGATTGGTGCGGAGCCAGAGGGCTAACGCCGCGCCGATACCAAAACCATCGGCATAGTAGGAGGTATAGAGCCCTGATCCGAACTCGTGCCACCGGTCGGTAAGTTCTATCAGCAAGCGGGTGCCGAGTCCGAGGGCAATCAGCCCTACTACGGCTGCCCGCCAATAGCGAGGCCTGATCACGACGAGCGCCAGCGGCCAGATGAAATAGAACTGCTCCTCAATCGCAAGGCTCCAGAAGTGAGACGTGGACCACTCCCACCCGCCGTCGGCGAGGAACCAGTAGTTTGAGAGATAGAAGGCATGAAACGGCCATGACCGGTGTAGTTCTTGCCAGGCGACAAGGGCAGTGATAGCTAGAACCACATAAAAGAGTGGGAGCAGACGTAGCGCACGTCTAGCGTAGAAAGGTTTGAGAGCACCGAAGCCTCGTTCACTAATAGCGTCGAAGAGAATTCGACTAATTAGGAAACCGCTCAATACGAAGAATAACTGAACTCCGCGGTCGCCGGGTCTTGTGAATTGAAGAATCTGATAACGGGGACTGGTATGGGAGAGCACCACTCCGAGAACTGCAAAGGCGCGAAGAGCGTCCAGTTGTGGTCGATAACCAGATGGGCTTGGCGCACCGCTGGTCACCTAGTTACTCCACCTCGGTGGCAGGTGATCAGCGAGCGTATCGAGAACATGATCGATCGATTCCTGTTCCGAGCGGTTGAAAACGCCGGTTGCGCTCTCCCGTAACTGCTCTGGGGTTCGATTAGTCTCAAAACGGGTACCCGCTGCACTACCTGATGCAGCGAGGAATGACCACATTTCCGCCGTCGGTTCCAAACCCAGGTCATTGGCGAGCGAGTGAAATCCGACTTCTGGGTCCGTGACAAGGTCCTCATGGGTGATGACGAGCCAGTCCCGCTTCTCCGCTTCTAGCATGAGTGCTAGGTCTAAGAGACCAATTGTCCAGGCCAGCCGTTCGGCATGAGACTTGAGTGGCGGGATTTCAATACCAAGCGGATCGAGTAGCTGATTCTTGGCCCATACCGTCTCATGAACAGGTTCAGGAGGAAACTTCATCTTCTCCCAACTAGCAGCAACCTTTTTCAAATCCCGTCGTAGCACCACAACATCGGCGTCTAGAAATTTCGCAACATCTCCTGCGCAGAAACAGATCGTAACGTCCTTGATCAGTAGCCGTTTGTCAGCGGGCCGCGAGCCAAGCCTTGCTACCGGTTCTGACGAGTTTGTCCGAGAGCCGCGACGTTTTCGTCTCGGTTGGACTGCTCGTCGAATAAGCGTCGGCGGCAGCCAAGGAATGAGGTTTGCCCTACGTTGGGTGAGATTGAAGTATGAAGGCTGCTCGGCGACAAGCTTCCACAGGTCGCGAAATGACTTACTGTGATCGAAATCACTGGGTGTTGGATATTCAGCCAATCCAAATTTTGCCTTGAGAGCCGCAGGCCACCGATAGGCATCTGCAGGCTCGGATACGAAGTGCACTCCGACAGCGTGCCGCAGCACGTTCGCAACCCATGTCGACCCGGAGCGGGGAAGGCTCACTAGTAGTATCGGTCGGGAAATATCCTCAGAGGTCACGATCGGTTCGCTTTCTTTGCTAGCTCTCGCTGCCGGTCGATGCGCCACGATTCCCATAGCCCCTCAACAACACCCACTGGAATCCAGACTGGTCTGGATAGTCGCGGATCCCGGGGCTCCGATGAGGATCGATGTTTCCGTAGCCGCGCTTTCCATGCGGCTAGTCCGGTTCGGATGTCGTTGATTGCCATTTTTCCCGCATAGCGATCCCCGCTGTAGAGGTGTTTGCCGAAGAAGCGGCCGGCTGACCTGGCGTAGCCGTTGTACAACGTAGTCAGGCCCTCTTCATCTCGCCAATCTTCGTGGATCACCACCATCGATGGTTCGTAGCGCATCATCCGCCCATCTTGAAGCCATCGATATGCGAAGTCGAGATCTTCGGCGGCGCGGCTAAAGCCTGCTCGTTCATCGAACCCATCGAGAGAAAGAGCCGCCGATCGATACAACCCCATATTCGCTGGATAGAGACGACCCGGCTTCTTCGAGCCGGTCAAATCTTCAGCTTCGGTCTGGACTATCGTTGACGGTACGACCCCGTGATTGTGTCCACCTGGAAGCACACGCCCGGTCACTAGTGCGCCTTCTTGGGCAGTTAGTGCGGCGCGGCCGCGACAAATCCAGTCAGTAGCGACTCGACAGTCGTCATGGGTTACCAGAACTAACTCATTCGTAGCTTCAGCCAAAAGCTGATTTAGGTTGGCCGCTATTCCACGTGCACCGCTCGGAACATTACGCACCGGCAAATCTCTGGCAAACTGCCGGGCTAACTCAGCGACTTGCGTATCGTCGCTTTGGTCACCGAGGAGGATCTCACCCGGTGCGACCGAGCCAGACGCAATAGAAAGCAAGCAGTTCTTCAACAGGTCGATGCGGCCAATGGTCGGAATTACGACCGAGACATCGTTTGCGACCCGAGGGAGAACCGGTGTTTTGACTGTATCGGTCATGACCGCTGCGCTGAGCGAGCGACCGCTGCTTTCTTGGCCGCGGAGGCCATTCGTTTTGCTCGAAGCAAGGACCGACGTACAATCGGTTTGCCGCTGTGCCCAGGCAACGATGCAAAGCGTTCGAGCGGCGGTTTTGTGCCGTCGACAATGAAGCGTCCCAGTGTGTATGGATTGTCAAAAGGTCGAACGTTTAGTCCGCTAACCGTGAACGCTAGTGAGTAACCGCAGTATTTGGCTAGCCGTGCTAACTCGAGATCGTGTACACCATAAGGAAAGGCGAACTGATCGACTTCGCAATGTATTATCGATTGCAACTCTTCTTTGGATCGAATCATGCTCGACATAGCCTCTGCGGTTGAGATATGCGTCATCTGTCTGTGGTCAGCGGAGTGGCTGCCGATGTGAAGGCCGTCGGCAGCAAGCTCAGAAAGCGAGGCTGCGTTCATAATTTTCATCGGCGGACCGTACTTCTCGTCCCAGCGCGCCGCGTCGCCAACAAAGCTTGTTGCCACGAACATGGTGGCACCAAATCCATGGTTGCGCAGCAACGGCCAGGCGATGTCTGAGAAACACTGGTACGCATCGTCGAAGGTAATCAGGGCAGCCTTGCCCGAAATGGGTCGGCCTCGTCGTACAAGCGCTGAAACTTCCCAGGGTTCCGGGGTTCTATAACCGTGCTCTCGTAGCCAATCCAGCTGCTCATTGAAGTCGGTCGGGGAGACCTGGTAAGTCTCGAGACCGGGCGGAGCGTCGGTGCCGATCGAATGGTATGTCAGTACTGGTAATTCTGTCGTGGTCAACTGATGGGCCTCGCCCGGTGTTGTTTCGTAGCCTGACCACAGAACCTGGTTGGCGATATCGGGTTCGAGTTGACCGCGATCAATCGGTCGGAATTCGTGACGCACCTGCACAGGATTTGATGACTTGACGAATCTATCGACGAGGTAAAGGTCGGTCTCGATCGTGCGTTCCCGCTGCAACTGAGGGTGGGATGCAAAGGTATTGGAGATGCGCTGAGCCCCAAACGGCTGGCGCCATCCGAACCCTGGCTTTGATCCTCGTTGGCTCGCCTCGAAGGCATGGGCGTGTACGAGGGTGCCGCCGGGGCGAAGCCCTGACACCAGCATGTCGATAACACCGGCGAGCCGATCCGTCGGAATGTAGTAGAGGACCTCGCTGCATACGATGATGTCGACCTGGTCATTCAGCTGGTCGGTGATCAAGTCGAACTCGAACGTTTCAACGTTGTCAATCCCGACCTTGGACAACCGTTCCTGCAGCCGCTGTAAAGCTATCGGTGATACATCATAAGCTCTGAGGTTTTGAACCAGAGGCGCTAGCCTCACCGTAAAATGGCCTTCGGCACACGCTACCTCAGCTACCGTTTGATCGGCTGAGATCTCGCTCAGCAGTTCGAGAGTCTCCTCATATTTCCGGACTTCATACGGCTTGTCGTATCCCCAGGGATCTTCGTTAGTAAAGATTTTGTCGAAGACGGGCAAATCACCCGCCGATGGCTCAACGGTTGCGGTGTTGAGATTTGGCAATACAGAACCGACAACACCGTAGTCAACACTAGATCCAGCGAGGCCGTATATCGACGACTTGAGAAGCGATCGTCGTCGGGCGATCGCTATTGATCGGGTCGGCAGCGAACGCCAAAGATCTTTGTCGAAAATCAAATCTGCGGTCGCCAGCGCAGCGCCTCGAGCTAAGTTGAGCGTTGCGTCGGGGTGATCAGGCTTAAGAGCATATATTCCTGGGGGAAAGCGTCGATGAACATTGTCTGGTAGCCGGAGCCAAGGTTGGACGCGGCCCGCTCCTTTGGAAACCTCGAACTCAACTGGAGCAATACCCACGCGACAATGCTGCACTTCTTCAGAAGCGAATGGAATCGATGTCGGCAAAGTTCGACGGTGAACAATTTCGCTTGGGTCGTCCAAGTCGAAACGTGCTGCCATTTCTTGGAGGCGAGGAAACGTCTCCGCCTTGCGGAGTAGTCCTCCGGCGCCGCGTCCGTGGGCTATTCCCTGGCTGAACCCGCTAGCTAGGCTCTGTGCTTCCGGCACCCAGCTTGATCTTAGGGCCGCGGCCTCGATGCTTTCGGTCATCCACTCGAACTCGATACCTTGGGCGAATTCAATTCCAGCAAACCAAGCCAAACTGTTGACGATACCAATTTCAGGTTTGCCAGTCGGACAACCGTCGCGGTACTTTGGCAGTGGATTGGCAACCCGGTCGTCGGTGTCAAATGCACGCTCGATTACGAGACACGACTGAAGGTACTGTTGCTTGGCGACTTCAGAACTAAGTGTGCGATGTAGCAATTTGTAGGTGACCAACGCCTTGGAGACTCCCACGAACGGTACGCCAGCTCGCCCTAGACGCTGCCAAAGATCCCAATCTTCCCCATAGTCGAGGTCTGTGTCGAATCCATCAGCTTCGAGCAAAATAGACCGAGGAACGAGACAAGCGTGGATGACGAAGGGGCAGTGTTCGGCCGTGGTCTCGAATACGCTCCGCGACCCCAAATTGACGGTTGCTCGCTGAGCAAGACCTGAGTTGTAGTCGAGCTTCCAATCGCAGTGAACAACCGACTTCGGATGCTCGATGGCCATGTCAACCAAACACTTGACTGCAGTGGGATCGAGTGAGTCATCGTCATCTAAAAAAAGAACGTACTGACCTAATGACTCGGCGATACCTCGATTCCGAGCAGCACTCCGACCAGCATTTTGTTGCTCAATCGAACGGAGGCGCGGCCACCGCTGCTCAAGTTCGGTCAGAAGAGCCGCGGTGCCATCGACCGATCCGTCGTCCACCACAACATGTTCAATACTTTGATATTTCTGTTCCCCCACAACTTTTACTACATCTTCTAGTCGTGTCTCCGCGTTGAACGCTGGGGTAATAACGCTAACTAGAGGGGTCGCCATTTCATTTACGATATCGAGTCTAAGAAGTACTAGCGCTGCACCTCCGCCTGATCGCTGACAACGCAACGTCGGGCCCGAGCCGTTGGACAGGACTACCTTTGATGGGCATAAGTCGCCGCTCCGGTGCACATTTCGTTGGCAGTGGCCTAACATTGAATCGTTTACTAGTTGAAGACCGTGGGGTACAGAAGGGCGGCAAAGATGACAACCTACATTTGGGGATCAGGTGGGCTGGGCCACGAAATCTACTGGTATCTACGCGATGACTTGCTAGCAGGGAGCGATGTCGCGGAGTTGCATCCAGACCGAATTGCGTTCATCGACGACGATCCTGATCTTGATTCAGCGTGCTTGCCAGCTCAGTTTGCCGGTCTTCCCGGGCAGGTGACCTTCGAAGCAGACGATGACCTTGTGATTGCGATAGGCGACGCTGGGGAGCGAGCTGACATAGCCAAGCGCGTTAAGGATCTCGGACTGCCATTCCGAACGATCGTGCACCCGTCGGCATGGGTTGCTCCCAACGCCACAATTGGGGCTGGCGCAATTATTACTCCTCTGGTCTTTGTTGCTGCCAACTCCATCATCGGTAGCAACGTCCTTCTCAATACCCATGCCAACGTAGGTCACGATGCAATCGTCGGTGACAATTCCGTTCTCAGCCCGCACGCTGTCATCAACGGAAATGTAGAGCTCGGTGAAGCTGTGTTCATGGGAACGAGCGCGACGATTACTCCGTCGGTGAAAGTGGGGGATCGCTGCATCATTGGTGCCAGCAGCCTAATTAGAAAAGATCTTGCTCGGGAAACGTTTGCCGTTGGCAACCCGGTTCGAATCTCGCCGATCAAGTAGTTTCACCGCTGGCATTCGGCTCTTGTGGTCGCCTTCTTGTTGTGACGGGCGCTAGGTCTCGTCTTCGGCCATCACCACAATGAAGTCTTCAGCAGTGAACGTTTGGACTTCGTCCTTCGGTGGAATCAGGCGCACGCCGAAGTTGGATTCCGGTCCGTCGGAGTCGGCCAAACGGCGCCAGCCCAAAGCGGTTTCACCTCGTTGTTGGGCCGCCGCGATCATGTCGATGTATCGCAACTGTGGTGGCACGGTTTCAAAGTAAAGCGACAACGGCTTTAAGTAAACCTCGGCTCCATCTTCGCTAAACAACGTGTCATAGACTTTGAATAGTTTGGCGTCCTCGCTCATCTGGGCTGCCAGCATCGAAATTAGGCGGTTCGAGATGATGAACTCGCTAATACCGGTTTGATTGACCAGCTCCCGGTTCTTACTGTCCAGAACCTCAGCGATCAGTGTCGGGCGGGTTTCTGTTTGGGTCTTCATTAGCTCTTGAAGCTGGATCAAGATCAATAACGTTTCGGCATCGGCCCAATCGGAACCACCCGCTGCGCCCGATTCAGACAAAACAATGATGTTGTCGTAGCCGCCCGGCTCAAGTTGCGACATTTGTTCAGAGTCGAATGGATCTCGGTTCGACACGGTTAGAGCAATGTTCTCCACCTGGGCGTTGAGCTTTTCGATTCGAGCTGACGGAATGGAGTCGTCGTTTCGAAGAACAATATCGATTTGACTGCCTGGTCCGACGTAATCTGAGTACTCGCGGACGAGCGTTTCTAGTTTAGGGGTCCAGCCGATTATGAGTTCTCGTTCCTGTTTGAACGCTCGCCGCCGGTCAGATGGCACGATTTGGATTGGGTAGGCGACTGGTTCAGGGGCTACCGCAATTGCTGAATCGTCGGTGGCCAAAATCAGCAGTTCCTCGCCGTTGACTAGAGGCCTGCTTGGATTGGGGTTGAGTTCAACCTCGCCGTCCAACCCAAGAATGCCGACGGGAACACCGTCTGGTAGATGGTACGTTGCGGTTCCGAATAACATTTCGTTCCAGGGGTGGCCGTAAAAGTACATCTCGGCCCCATCGAACGAGAGCATCTCTTCGTAGACCACGGCTAAGCCTTCGCTGCGCGACGTTTGGACCAAGATCTTGGCCAGAACATCGTCGGCGTCGAGGCAGACAACATGTTTCGGATCGAGCGATCGGGCCAGGGCCCGACGTTGCTCGTTGAATATTTCGGCTACAACCGGAGCGTCTGAATCATCTTCCAAGAGTTGGCGCATGGCCAAGACGCTTTTGATCACGGTCATGTCACTGCGGTCTCGATCGGATTGGCTGCCGCCAGAGTCTGCTGACGCGAGAACAATAACTGAGCGAGCGGTGTCAGCCGATGCAACGTTGAGGTTAACCAGCGAACTTGGCGATCCTGAGCGCGTGACGACTTTCGTGGTTAATCGATCAGGCAGGTTCAAGCCAAGAAAGTCGTCCATTTCCTCTTTGTCTTTTTCGGCCAGGATGACGACCGAAGCGCTTTCTTCTGATTCGTTAGCCAGAATTAGCTCCTTCAAGATGTCTAGGATTCGATCGTTCCAGCCGAGGATGAGGCTGTGTTCGTCTTCGATCACTTTCGAGTGCCCTTTACGAAGATCGTTCAACCTCTGATCTAAGGCGGTGGTCACGAACGCAATGAGCGCCGACAGCAAAACGATTCCGGACATGCCGGCAAGTACCGCGAAGATCTTGACCACTGGCGAGGAGTGCACGTCCTGGGTCATCGAGCCAGGATCGGTTATTTCGAGGAACGTAATGTAGATCTGTCTCCAGAACCCTTCGCCCTCTTGCAATGGGACGTCTCCAGCGATCGCGATTGCGCTGATCCGCAGCACGGAGATAATAAAAAACAGTGCCAAGAAGACAATGGTTAGGGCAATAAAGGCCGAGCTGCTGCCCTTGGCCATAAACCCATCGAACCAGTACCGGAAACGCTCTCGCGCACTCGATTCCACTTTTTGTCCCGCCATTTGCCCCTCACGAGTCGCCAAACACGAAGATGTAGCCCAAACCGCCTACTAAATACACGGCCTTGATCGGACCTACCTTTAGACGTTCGCCGAAGCGACTCGTCTACGACACCGCCGCCAAGCCAGCACCGTAGCTCGATGCTACACGGGCCATTTGACCAATGTGGATCGCCCGGACGGACGGGCTTAGGAAATGGTCTCCAACCGAAACTTCTCACCCGCTGGAGCGACCGTTCGATTGCTGCGGATTAGTCCGGGCCGAAGCTGGAAACCGTGCTCGTAGTGGTAGCCGTCGATAGGGCTACTCTGCCACCAGCCAGCGAGACCGTTGGTTTGGTCAGGGATGGAAGATTTGGTCATGTCAACCATCGTGGTCATGAGGAGCTGTTGGTGGTCGGCCGCGGCCGAGCTGTCGGTGCCATCGTCGACGACGTCGCCTAAGTTCCCAGCGGCAATTATCTCGTGGTCGCCGAGAGACTCGATGACTCGATGCAGAGACTCCAATTGGGCTTCCGGCCATGCGACAAACCCGGTCCGACCAGCTGGCTGGTCAGCTGGGTGATGGTGCCAAGCGCCCTTTCCATCAATCCGAATCGGAGCTCGGAGTTCGACGATTACTCGATCGAACGCTCCTTTTGCTTCGTCGATTGCTCGGACCGGTAGATCCCCGACTTCGAGTTTGCCGTCGCCAATGGCACCGATCCACGGATGCCAAAGCAGCCGCTCCATAGCTCGTGCCATAGAGGTTGCTTTGACATCGTCGGGGTTGAAGCTGATGGTTCGAGCCGTTTGGTGGGTAGCAACTGGGGCTGTTCCTTTTAGTAGACGCCACGCTTCGGTGTCGGCCAGAACGGCCGCTCTAACCGAGTCGGCGGCATCGGAAAAGCTACGCTTGCCAGGGGGAGCGACTCCGTGCAGGTACCGTTGCAGGGCCCAATGAATCGGTTCTCGTTGTGGAATCCACCCGTCAACGATCGATCCGAACCGCTCACCGATCCAATCGATGTGGCGCGGCCAAAGAAGGCTTCGGGCCCGATCGTCGCGGAATCCGCCCTCGTCATCGGCAAACCAGCCTGGAAGCGTCCCGTCGACTAGGCAACCCCAAACTGTTAGCCCTCGGTCCTTTGCGGCGTGAATTTGACTGGTCCTAAACGCTACTTCGTTATCGTCGTACCGGTTTGGGACCGCCTGAAGTTTGGACCATTCGAGCGTTAATGATATTGAGGTGATGCCGAGCTCGACCAACTGGTCAAGGTCTTCGACCCATGCGTTGTAGTTTGCTTGTTCATCACTAGCTGCTGAGCTGTAACGAAGCTGGGAACCGATCGAACTTGGTGCCCGCCCAAGGTTCTGCCATCGGTGCCAATCAGAAGCGGGGGCGCAACCCTCGAGTTCTGCCGCCGATAGTACTGCACCGTATTCCATGGATAAACCTGCGTCCCAAATGTTGGCGGGGTGTTCGCTCGCTTGGGAGACTACCTGGATTTGAGGTCGGTCTGAGCCGAGAGTTCACTAAAGCTCTCGAACCAGTCCGGGGTTTGATCCCCGGGAATTCGTCTTTCTACACCAGGTTGAGTGTTGTTTTCGTTGGACAACCCGGCGATCTTAGCCCGAGCTTCGGGTGATGCCGGATACCGGTTCCCGTCTTTGTCTTTGTAGCTGATTGCGGTTACGACGCCATTTTTCAATAGCGCTTCGATGGTGACAGGTTGACCGTTGAAGGTAATGTTGCTTCGGCTTCGGGTTTGTTCGAGGGAGAACAGACCTGTAGCGTCCGGTTCGTTTTGAGCTACTTGGTCGGTCGGCTTAGCGACAACCTCGGGAGCGTCTACTAAGGAAGTAGCTGGTTCGGATTGTGGGATCGGTACGTTCTGAGCCTCTGGCTCCGAAGCTGGCTGAGGAGGCTCAGGCTCGCGACGATAAAGATCTATATTGTCCTGCGGGGAAAGTTCTGCTGGCATCCAGTTGCCGTCAGGTGAACGGTAGAATTCTCGCCTCGCTCCTCGTGGTGGTACTGGCCGACCTGCGACATCAGTTAACGTGCCGCTGGTGTAATTTTCAAGTGCCGATTGTGTCGAGTACCGCGCATTGGAGTACTGATCGTCGACCCTCTCAAGTTCGAAGTGGACATCGGGGGCGTAGGTAGGTAGCACCGATTCTCGAGTTGCCCGAGCCTCGTTGAACAGCTCCAACGCTAACTCGGCATCATGTTGGGCCAGCGCCTCTTTGGAAAGTTCCATTAGATTGATGGCCTGGTTGGCGGCGGTTATTGCCTCCGGAACGTCGAGTTTTTCGATCTCTTCGTCTAACTCGGCCATCACCCGTTCTTTAGTCCCTTCTGCGAACCTAGTTGAGTTCGCTCCAGTGACTTTGGAGGCGTCATCTACGTCGTTGTCGGCGCTGACGTCAAGGCGTGAAGAATCAATCGGCGATTGAACACGAGCGTCGATGGGTCCGGTTTCTGGGTTGTTCGTAGCCGGTGTTAGGCCCGGAATCCGGGCGATCTCTAGTCGAGCATCGGATGAAGCCGGATATCGTTTGCCAGTTAACGCATCGACGTACGTAGTGCCAGTGGCCGAACCGTCGACGTATTCGACTTCGATGGAGACGTCGTGGCCATTGAACGTAACGCCGTCGTTGACGACTGTTCCGCTGAAGTCGCCAAGGCCAGTTATTAGTTGAAGGTCGCGTTCTGTTTGGACTGGATCGTCGTCCTCAGGAAGGCTGTCTTCAATTCCTTTGAGGTACGCGTCGAGCTGTTCTATGGCGATCGACGTTTCGACTGCTTCGATGGCGCTCGCATGGGCCCCATCGTTGCGGAAGCTGTCGAGGGTCGGATGGTCCACAACCTCACCGGCAACTTGGTTAGCTTGTTCGAGTCGGTCGGCGGCAGTGGCGAACTCGTTGTTTTGCGCCGCAGCTTCGGCCTCTGACAGCAAATCGGCAATTGCCGTTGATCGTCTATTCTCGAGCGCCTCGGCGGCGGCCGCAATCTGTGCTCGTTCTTCGTCAGTGTTAGCAAGCTGTGTAGCTTCGTACAGGCTGGCCTGGCCGGTTTGAAACTCGGATGATGTATTCGCCTTATTGGTCAAGTTGGTGATGGCAACCGAATTGGCAGGCCTGTATTCGGTCGGCTCGATTGTTGAAAGCGCCAAGTCGATCTCAACTTGGAGATCGGAGGGAACAGAGTCTCGGGTAGCGTCACGAATCGCGTTGGTGTACGCCTCGCCCCCCTTGGCTACTCCTAAATAGGACCCCGACAGCGATGGGTTGCTAGCCCCTTTGTTGGCCGGTTCTTCATCTTCGATCTGTGAGGGTTGATCAACCAGCGAGTCCTTGATCGACTCCAACGAGTCACCTGCCTGAGCTACCTCTATGGAGAATGTTGGTTGATCGACCAGCCCGAGTGACTCAGCGGTGATGGAGCCGAACGGATCGGTCACAGATTGATTGTCGATCGTGGCCAGTTCTAGGTCGATGCCTTCCGTTAGATCGATGTTTTGTGTTAGGTCGATGTCTTGTGTTGCGCCTGCGTCTTCGGGGGGTGAGTCGTCACCGATTTCGGGCCCAAGCGTTACTTCGACTGCGGGGGGTTGGCCTTCGACGAATTCAGCGTTTCCGTTCGCATCGCTGCCCCACCAGCCTTCTGCCCGGGTTTTTCCGGCTTCGGCGTAGTACGAATCCTCGAGTGCTTCTCGCTCCTTGGCCTGCGAGTCGTTTAAGTCTCCGACGAACGCATCGAATTCTTCGTCGGTCATATCGTCGGTTGTCGCAACCGCATCAGCGAATTCGTCTAATTGGGCCTGCTCTAGTCGGTCCATTTCCGACAGGGTGTAGGTTTGCTGATCCGGTGATCCCGCTGCTGGCCGAGGGGTCGATTGGTTGGTCGTCGCCAACTCTGGCTCCGGCTCGACGACTTCGGAATGGTTCTGGGTGAGCCCGAACGATCCAGTTGTCTCATCCTCGAAGTCGGTCTCAGCAAAATCGTCATTTGTGGATTCGAAACCCTCGTTGGCGTCGCTAGGGCCCGACCACGGACTTCCGGCGTCGTCGGAACTAGTTACTGTGGTCTCGGGTGTGGGAGTTTCGGTCGTAGCAGCATTAGCTTCGCTGCTTGACCTTTCACTAGTTTCAGAGACTTCCGAATTGGCTGTGGCCGCGGCGCGTTCCGCCGCTATGTCGGCCTCCCGTGACTCTTGGGCCGAACCTTCGTTCCCGAACGCATCGAAGAAGCCACCGCCCATGCTGGGAGTAACAGAAGCTGGTTCCGCTTCGACCGAGCGAGATGGTGCTGGTTGGCCGGAGCGGTCCTCGTTGTCGGTGCTGCCGAAACTGGTGCTATTTCGACTGAACCCACCGAAGCTGTCGTTGGTGTCGTTGTTTCCGCCGAAGCTGTCGTTGCTGCCGAAGCTGTCGTTGCTGCCGAAGCTGCCGAGGCCGTCGTTGTTTCCGCCGAAGCTGTCGTTGCTGCCGCCGAAGCTGTCGGTGTCTCCACCGAAGCTGTCGTTGCTGCCGAAGCTGTCGTTGCTGCCGAAGCTGTCGTTGCTGCCGAAGCTGTCGTTTCCGCCGAAGCTGTCGTTGCTGTCTTCGTCGTAGTCGTCTGATCCGAACCCGCGGTTTCCGTCGTCAGGGATAGCTCCAGCCGGGTTGGCCGAACCGACAGCTAGAGCACCAACAAGGCCGGCGGCGGTGGCACTTGCAAAGAGTAGTTTGCGCCCGATCCGGACCCATGCTCCCTTGGCCGACAGTGCCGGTCGGTCATCCGGCAAAAATCGGTCGGCCTGGGCGCCAAGGTATTCTTCACCATTGAAACAATTGTTAGACACAGAATCCCACCATCAAATTTGTGTGTATGAGCGCTGACAAGCTTCGTCAGCCACGTGTAGACAATATAACCGGTGTTGTGTGCTCCGGCGAGCGGACGACATAAATCATTGATCTTGACAGACCATTGTTGCGCCGCAAGACGATCGCGCCTTATCAGCGGGGCCAATTTGCCGATAGGTGAGCTTGGGAGTAGTTCATTGGCTTACCCGATGACAACACGACCGGCGGGCCGGATATCGTTGCAGGACGAGACTTACTAAATCGAGGAGCAATTATGGCGGCGCCAGGATGGTATGACGATCCACAAGATCCGAACAGTTCTCGATACTTCGATGGACAGCAATGGACCGAGCAGCGTCAGCCCAAAGGGGTGACGAGCCAGCCAGCACCGGGAAAAGACAACCCTCGTTCGTTTAATCCAGACTCCCCATTCGCATCTGGTACTAGCGACTTCTCAGCGTCAGCATTTGGCAAGATCGGTAGCAACGGATTTAGCCGGGCAGGGCTTTTCGTTGGAACGAACCTTGCGGTTGTCGCTACCTTCAGCCTGCTAGCTGCCGCGGTTGGTCTTGACCCAGCAGGAATCGGTGGCATCGCCATGCTGTCCTGCCTGATTGGTATGGGCTCCGCCTTCTTCTCGCTGGCGATGTCCAAAAAAATGGCGATTAAGGCCACCGGCTGTCGCCTAATAGAGACGCCCAATGGTGATGGCGAACGATGGTTGTACGAAACGGTTCAGGACCTATCGAATCGAGCTGGCATCGGAATGCCAGACGTGGGAATCTTCCCATCCAATCCGGCCAACGCGTTTGCCACCGGAGCGAAGCGGGACGAAGCGTTGGTGGCGGTTAGTACTGGGCTGCTGCAACAAATGAATGCCAAAGAGATCGAAGCTGTTCTGGCCCACGAGATTGCTCATGTGGCTAACGGTGACATGATCACGAGTACGTTACTGCAAGGCGTTCTGAACTCTATTGTTATATTCATCGCTCGAATCGTTGCTTTGCCGTTCCAGCGAATCGGTCGATTTGCGTATTTCTTGGCCTACATGGCGATCCAGTTCGTATTGGGATTCCTGGCGTCAATGATCGTTACCTGGTTTAGCCGTCGTCGCGAGTATCGAGCGGACGCAGGCGCGGCAATGCTGGTTGGCCCAGGTCCAATGATTTCCGCCCTTGAATCTCTTCGTAGCGACAACGTTGAGGCTGAGCTACCAGACAAGATCGCGGCATTCGGCATTCGCAACTCGGCTCGCAAAAATTGGACGAACCGAGTGTTGTCAACCCACCCGGCCATCGAAGATCGGATCGCTAAGCTCCAGCAGGGTCCGATTAGCTAGCGCTCTCCAGCTCGATCTATAGATTTTTGGTTTTGGCGGGAACTTTTTGGCCACCAAAACCGACAAAGGCTGCGGACTCGCATTGGGCGAGTAAATCTCACGACCGCAGGAAGACTGAAGCCGTATGACGACGATTGGGAGCCACGGGACCGCTCAGCGCTCGAGCGAAATCTCAAGAACCTCAGCCATGCTGGCCTTGCTAATGGCGCTGTTCACCGCACTGTTTCTGGCGATGGTTAGCGCGTCGCCCCGGCTGGTCACGCCGGCGGCGGCCATCGAGAAGTCGAGCGTTGTCTCAATACGCGCTCATGGTAAATCAGGCGCCGAGACTGTCGATCTTCAGATCAACAACGAGTTCGTCGCCAGTTACAAACTGTCGCAAGTGATGGAGTCCTATAACTATCGGGTTCCAGAAACGACCACGGTGACCAAACTTCGGGTCTATTTCCGAAACGATGGACCCGGGCGAGACGTGAACGTTGACTACGTCGCTATCGATGGAAAGCGGCATCAGTCCGAGGCCCGAACCACCTGGTCGACTGGCGATTACATCAACGGTCGATGTAGTACCGGCAACAATTCGAAATCTCCCTGGTTGTATTGCAACGGCTATTTCAAGTACACCGATGCCGAAGGAACCGTACTGCGCGGCGCAAACCAGGCAACGCAAGCGGTAGAGCCAGTTGCCGTTGAACCAACGCCGTCACCTCAGACAACCGAATCAGCCGAACCCGACAATTGGTTCGCGGCAGCGAAAGAGACAGTGCGGACCGTCATTTCGAGTCGGCCAAAGCCCGTGGCTTCCCAACCACGTACCCAAAAGGTGGTTGCTGGCCATGACGGCAATGTCGGATGCACGCAACGTTGTACAACGGTCAGGGGCGTGCAAAGCCTCGATGGGCGACAAGGCGCCGTGCTTGAGAATAAGATCATCACTAATCCGGGCGGGCGATGCTTGACGGTGCGCAACGCTCGAAACATCACGATTCGTAACGTCACCTTCAAAGACTGCGGAACGAGCGGCAAGGTATCAGATGGCTACGACACCGGGCTCGTTCTGATCGAATCATCGCAAAACGTGACGATCGAAAACACCATGTTTACCAACATCGCTTCGGTTGGTTCGATTGAGAAACGAAATAACGCTCTACAGATCGAAGACAGTCCAAACACCAAAATTATCAACAGCGAGTTTCGAGATATCAGAAGTGACATCTCTCAAAAAAGTGGGGACAAAGGAAATCGAGCGATCGTTATCCGAGGAAACAACTCAGACAACCTCAAGATCGAGCGCAACAACTTCGTAAACCCGGGGCGCAACGCAGTTCAGATGAATCGAGTCAGGGGAGTGAGCGGGGTCGAGATAGCGCACAATCGTATTGAAGGCCGCGGTCCATGGAACTCAGATTTTGAAGACATGATCAATCTCTACTCATCGAGCGGCACGCCTACAAGCAATATCTTGATCAAAGGTAACTACATGCGTAACGGCGGCCCTTCAAGCACGGGAACCGCGATGATATTAGGTGACGGCTCGCCGTCAGCAGGCCCAAGTCAGTACATCACGGCCGAAGACAACGTCATCGTTGACCCTGGTCATGTCGGTATCAGTTTGGCTGGCGGTGATCACATTACTATCAAGAACAACAAGATCTTCAGCAATCGCAGCGTGCCCAACGATCGCAAAACCACTGTTGGGTTTACCATGCATCACTTCAGGTACAGCGATCGTTGCTTTGCCAACACAGTGATTGGAAACCGGGTGTATCAGAAGAACCAGCTGCTTTCATCAGGGGTCAACCACGTTTGGGACACTAGAGACTGTGGTGTTCAGCAGTCTGGAAATGTTTGGGGCGATAGCAGCCTGAATTACGATATTTGGACGCTCGAGTAGCGATACCGCCCTGCTCGATGAGATCCGACGCCGATCCCGCATACGACATGTTGCACATAGGTTGACTAGGCTTGGCGAATGGTAGGTCAGCGATTTCGTTACTCACGGTGGGACGGTTCACAAAAGGGTTTCGAACTCGATGCCTTCGACGTCATGGCCGAGTTGGCCGATGATCTTATGTACCACGGCGATCCAATGGCAGCGCTGCGTCGATTAATGCAGGATGGGTTTGAGGATCGTAACGGAGAGCGGGTCGAAGGTCTTCGAGAGATCCTTGACAAGCTAAAGCAAGAGCGTGAGGACCGACTTCAGAATTTTGATCTTGGCGGCGTCTACGACGAGGTCAACTCGGAACTGTCAGATCTCATGAGCCAAGAGCAACAGTCGTTAGCCGACCGACAGGCGCTAGCCGACATGGAACTTGGAGACCCGGACGCTTCCGCCGCAACGAAGCGCGACGCCGACCTGGCCAAGGAAACGACGACCAGCAAGCAAATGCAACTGGGAATGCTCCCCGATGACCTTGCCGGCAAAGTCCGAGGGTTACAAAATTACGAGTTTGAATCGAACGAAGCCCAGCAGCGTTTCGACGATCTGCTAGACCAGCTACGCCAGCAACTTGTGAGCCAGCAGTTTGAGCAAATGTCGGGAGCCATGGAGAACATGTCGCCCGAAGAGATGGCTCGAATGAAAGACATGATGTCTGAGCTCAACAAAATGCTTGAGCAGCGTGAAAACGGCGAAGAGCCCGATTTTGACAAGTTCATGGAAGAGTACGGAGACTTCTTCCCCGGAAACCCAGAGAATCTCGATGAGCTCTTGGAACATATGGCACAGCAAATGGCTGCCACCCAAGCAATGCTGAACTCGATGACGCCGGAACAGCGTCAACAGCTCATGGATCTGTCCAACCAACTCATGGAAGATATGGACCTCAACTTTGAGATGAGTCGATTGGGCCAAAATCTGCAACAAATGTTCCCTGATGCTGGGTGGCAACAGAGTTATGACTTCTCTGGCTTCGATCCACTCGGCTTAGCTGATGCTTCAGACATGATGCGTGAGCTCGGTCAGCTTGATCAGCTGGAACAGTTTCTGCAGCAAGCTACCTCACCTCAGGAGCTGGCTGAGGTCGATATTGATCAAGTGCGACGCCTGCTTGGAGACGAAACCGCTGACAGCCTTGGTCGAGTGAGTGAGCTGGCCAAAATGATGGAAGAACAGGGGCTCATTCAGAACAAAGAGGGGCGGCTAGAGCTGACCCCTCGAGGTCTTCGGCGACTTGGCCAACAGGTGCTCGGAGATTTGTTCAAAAAACTATCCGCTGACAAGCTGGGCAAACACGACATTGAACGCTCAGGCCTAGGCCATGAGCGAAGCTACGACACCAAGGCGTATGAGTTCGGCGACCCGTTCAATCTCAACATCGAACGCACGATAAGCAACGCAATTCGCCGAACCGGCGGCGGTACCCCAGTTCGCCTCACCCCAGAGGACTTTGAAATAGAGCAAACTGAACGCCAAGTACGATCGAGCACTGTATTGATGCTCGATCTCTCGCTGTCTATGCCTATGCGAGACAACTTCTTGCCAGCCAAGAAGGTGGCAATGGCGCTCTATTCTCTCATCTCGACCCAATTTCCCCAGGATTACCTCGGGATGGTCACGTTTAGCGAGGTAGCGAAAGAGCTAAAGCCGTCGGACTTGCCAGAAGTATCGTGGGATTTCGTTTACGGCACCAACATGCAGCATGCCTTTCAGCTCAGTCGGTCGATGTTGGCGAAGGAAACCGGAACCAAGCAAATCATCATGATCACCGACGGAGAACCAACCGCTCACCTCCGAAGCGATGGGTCGCCGTTCTTCAACTATCCGCCATCTCGAGAGACCGTCGAAAAAACGATGGCCGAGGTGATGCGATGCACCAAAGCCGGGATAACGATCAATACGTTCATGCTGGATCCAGATTCAGGGCTACGAGGCTTCATCGAGCGAATCACCGAAATCAACCAAGGTAGAGCCTTCTTTACCTCGCCCGAAACGCTCGGCGACTATGTACTCGTCGACTTTATTGAACATAAACGAAAGCTACTTTCTGGTCGTCGCCGGTCAGCGTGACACTATCGTTGTCGAAGCTAGGTCAATCTGGGCTAGCCGCGATCACGGGAGCGACACGATGATTGGCAAAATCGGAAGAGCTACAGGTTGGGTCATCAGGTCAACAGCGTTGCTAGCAGTTCTGTCTGTCGTTGGTTTGTCTTGTTCCAGTGATCAGGATGGGCCAGCAGTAGACGATGCCCCGGCCGGTCTGGTCGTGTCTGCGTCAGCTGACGATTATGTCGTTGAGCTCAACGACGGGCGGCCATTGCCGTCTGAGAACTGGTCTGTCGTCCTTAGAGAAGGCGGCGGCCGGGAACTGACCGCTGGCGCAGGCGTCGCACTCGACTACCAGTTGTACTCCTGGTCGACTGGTGAGCTAGTCGAAGATTCATCCGTACTTGAAGGAGGCGTGCTTAACGCCACCTTGGATCCATCATCAGGGTTGCCGACCAGCGTTGTCGAAGTCATTGTCGGACAGCGGGCCGACGTCGAGGTACTCGCAGTTCTAGCCGCCGCCTCACCCGAAATCCCCGAGTACCTTGACCAAACCGATGGCTATTACCTAAGGGTCGTAGCCCGTTGACGGCCGATCGGGCGCTCAGAATTGGGAGAAATCGGTTACGATTCCGGCGCATGTGTCAAGAGTCACAAGTGTGTATTTGGGCCAAATAGTTCGGCAAATATTGGCTCAACAAGGCCCATTTTCTGATGAGTTGCGTTCGGTATCGGGCGGGAATCGAACCGTTGTCTTCAGGCTTGTGCTATGCCTGCCTCACCGTAGGTGAGATTAGATGCCCGACGTCGACACAAGCATCGGTTGTGGTTGTTGAAGAAGCGACATAGCACGAATCTGAGTTAAATCGGTGCCCTTGGGGCCAGTTGATCCAGTAATTGGTCGATGTTCGAACGGGGAGTGTTGGCGAAAAACTACGGAGAGTAGTTTTTTGGTCCAATTATTAATGATCTCTACTCGCGGTCTGGCGGTCGAGTCGACAGAAGTTTGGTCCGCTTGTGTCCATCAATGTTGATCAATAAATGCGCTTAAACAGGCGAATTGGCTTGCTAGGTTCTTTGCCTCTGGGGGTTGTAATCTAGTGGATGACAATGCTGTAATTACAGCGTTATCAAGTTTCACAGGCTATCTAGCGGAAGTCGGGAGCCACTGTGAGTATTCACGCCGTCACAACATCAGAAAAGCTTGATCGGGATTTTTCCCGGTCCGATGAACGCCCTCCAGAACAGGAGGTGGCGGTAGGAGGAAGCATGTATATAGGTCGTAAGCGCCTCATGCTCGATACAAGTTGGCAAGAGTATGCAAACTGTCTGGGGGTTGACCCGGATTTGTTCTTCCCAGAACGCGGGGCATCTACCCGAGAAGCCAAAGAAGTCTGTCGAGGCTGCGTTGTTAAAGACGACTGCCTGGAATTTGCCCTGAACAACGGTGAGAAGTTCGGGATTTGGGGCGGAATGAGCGAACGCGAGCGTCGGCGAATCCGCCGCAAGCGAGCGCTCGAGCGGCAACAAATTGCTGCAATGGAAATTACCAGCGATAGTGCCTAGGTCTGTTTCCCGCTGGCGTTAGGGCGTCGGCGGGAAATCAGAATACGACTATTCGACTGGTCTTATTTCGATTCTGTCGACGACGACGCCTGGAGAGCCGAACACCTCATCTGATTCTGGCCCATCAGTCAGAAGCGGGCTAGCGATGGCGACCTGGTGGGTTCCGGCTTCGACAAATCCGACGAACCGATACTCAACAAATCGATCGATTTGTATATATTCCGGTTCACCAATGGTGACAAAGTCGAGCCGCACTTCTAAGGCGGGTCCAGGAAAGCGTGGAAACATCCCGTTGGCAACTACGACGAATTCGTAGTCGCCATCGGCAGGAAACGTAACGTCGCTTTCCATGTGATCACCACGCCATATCGTCAGCGTGTTCGACTCAGGTTCGGTATTGCCACTAGGGATCATGTCTTCGGCCTGTAGGACCGAAGGTATCGGCAGTTGGTCGGTGCCTGCTGGGGTTATGGATGGCTGGACTTGCGACACGACCCACACTGCCCCGACCAGTCCGACAACCACCGCGGCGGCAGCAGCGATAAAACCCCATCGGCCTTTCAGCCTTGAATTGGACGCCCCCCGAAGCTCACCTGTTTCTTCGATGGTGGGCAGATCAAGCGATCGCCCGGCCCCACTAGCGGGTGCTTGATAGGCGCTATTGGTGTCATTGGCGGCATCAACTTGGTCTAGGCGGCGGTCAAGGCCATCCCAAAAAGCCGGTTCCGCCGCCGGTGCTGTCGATACGCCCAGCATCGAGACTACGGACTCTTCGAGCGGGCGATCGTTCAGATCTTGGCCGTGGTCAGCTTGATCGAACCAATGTCGAGAATCTTGGTCGTCGTCGGTCATGTGGTTTCCAGGATCGCTCGGAGGCTGGCTCGGGCACGAGTCAACCGACTTCCAATGTTACCAATGGTGGTACTTGCCAGCGTTGCCGCCTCTTCGTAGGAGTAGCCTTCGACCTCGACCAGAACAAGCGCGACCCGTTGATTGGTCGGAAGGCTACGTAAGGCTCGTTGAAGTCGATCAGCCTCGGTTATCCGATCCGGGGTCGTAGTTTGAGGTTCATGGGCCAGCTCCGACGTTAAGGCTTCCTCTTGTCGCCTCTCATGTTGGCGTAAATGGTCGATGCATGTGTTGGCTACGATGCGGCGCAGCCAGGCCTGAAACACGCCATCGCCGCGAAAGGATCCGATAGAACAGTACGCCTTGACGTATGCGTCTTGGAGTGCGTCATCAACCAAGTGGTATCGACCGACAATCCGCCAAGCAACAGACCGCATAGCTTGGTCGTGGCGCCGCACCAATTGGGTAAAGGCATCGCGGTCGCCGTCGACTGCTTGGACCACCAGCTCAGCGTCGACGTTCACAACGATGCGGCCCCCCCCCAGCTCTGTTCGCTCTCCGCGACGGCCATCATAGTAGTGACAGAGTGGCACCACACGTACTGAGATGGTCCAATGGGTCAGATCCAATCCGCGGCCTTAGGCGGCACCACAAGTAGCTGATCTAGGTATTTTGGCCAAAGTGAAGTACGATGTTTAGATGATTGCAGCGGCTTTACCTACGGAATTCATCGTTATCGGCGTGCTGATAGTCGTCTTGTTCGGTGGCAGCCAGATCCCCAAATTGGCTCGAAGTCTCGGGCAAGCCCAAAAAGAGTTCAAAACTGGGCTCGATGAGGGCATCGAGGACGACGTTCCTAACAAATCGTAAAAGTCGGGAACAAAGCGCCCGTGGGCGACGTTTGACATGGAGATTGGCCTTAGTAGGGCGTCAGCGAGAGCGAAAATTCCTGCCAAACAGGGTTTTCGATCGAGCCAGCGGCCGAGTAAGGTCGATGCCCCTTCTGTCCCGACATGGGAAGAAGTTGCTCATACCCACGGACGGTTCTTGTATAGCCTGGCCTACAGGCTCTGCGGGAATCATCAAGACGCACAAGATCTCGTGCAGGAGGTTCTCTTACGTGTTAGAAGAGGACTTGCTAGCTACAAACCAGGCAACTTTGAAGGCTGGCTTAGCCGAATCACGACAAACGCGTTTCTCGACCGCGTCCGTAAACAAAAGAGACGCCCGACCGTTCCACTTCCAGATGAGCCAGATCGAGTCCTCGCCGGGTCGCCCGATCTCGAATCTGAAATGGCGGCCAATGACCTGCCCGAACATCTCCAACTTCTCCTCATGGAGTTGGCCCCCGATTATCGAGTTGCCGTCGTGCTAAAAGACGTTCTTGGGTACTCCTACGAGGAGATCAGCGAGTTTACAGATGTCCCAGTTGGAACCGTACGGAGTCGCATCCATCGAGGCCGCGGCAAACTTCGGAATGCGTTGACCTAGCCATGGACACTAACTTCACCGAAGAATCGTGGGAGCTTGAGATCTCTTCCGCCCTTGGCCAACTTGGAATGGTCGACCCTCCGTCGGGAGCGATAGAGCAAGCGATGGACCACAGGCCAAAGTACTCAGGTCGAGCTTTACTCGGGCTAACAGGGTGTGCGTTGCTAGCGGTATTTATCGCGGTGCTTACCGGATCGGTAACTCATAGCAAGGTTAGCCCAGATGTCGACGTGCTCGCCGAGCAGCATAAAGCGGTTGAAGCTGGAGTCCTTCCAGGTTTGGGCAACTTTGGCGAGACGGCTCCAGTGGAAACCCCTCTGAACATGCCCGATGGATATGAGCGAACCGCTGATTTAGCCGGTGAGGACGTCGTTCAGGCCGTCTATGGTCGAGGCGATCAATCGGTATCAGTGTTTGTCCAACCGGGCCAGGCCAACTGGGATTCGTTAAGCTCAGATGGTCGGACCGTGATTGCTGGCAATGAGGCGTGGATTGACGAGTCCGAAGAAATAGTGATCGTTCAAACGTCTGACGCGGTGGTAACCGTTGTCGGTTTATCGGTCCAAGAGGTCGACCAGGTGCTTGCGTCGCTCGATACTGGCAATGACACCGTTTTAGCGAAGGTGCAAGACCTTGTTGCCGAACTAGCTGGACAACTCGGTTTCCCCAATCTTGACTAGGTCAACGGCCTGCCTGTCCACGCACACCTCGTCGATAATTAGACGGGCGAAATAAGTCTCTAGGTCAGTCGGACCATGGAACGGGGTTGGACCGCTCTAGGCGCTGGTTGTCATAGCCGCGACTATTAATGGCGTGGTGATTGTTCAACAAGCGGCTGCTCTGGTTATGTAGCAGCGGTTTGGAATAGCGATTTGATATGGCTGCTTGATGTGGCCGCTTAATACGGCTATTTGACAGGGTTATTTGAGGGGTAGGGGTGCAAAGAACCCTGATTCTGCAGAATTTCTTCGTCTAATGGGAACCATATGGACTACTTGGACGTCTTTACGTGTATGGAGAGCAATTGGATGGCGATTGGTAACTGTAATGACAAGCCGGCGGAGCTGTTCTTCCCCAGCGATGGTGTTGGGGTTGAAGTGGCTAAGAGGATCTGCGCTGAATGTCCGTCTAAGGAACCGTGCCTTGAGTACGCGTTGGCTAATCGGATCGATCACGGCGTTTGGGGTGGGACATCCGAGCGGCAACGGCGCCGAATTCTTAAAGCCCGACGCCAAGCTCTTCAAGCAACGAGTGCCGCCTAACAACGCTCAGCAACGACACCAGGCACACAACACCCGGTACACGCCCACCAGGCGACGCAGCTCAACAATGTTGCCTAAAGCCGCTACCTGATAACTGAGCGTCGGCGTCAGGCCGCCGGTAGCGACGCTGATACAGTGTCGCTATGACCGATATTGAGCCGGAGGAAGATCTCCCTCCCGTGGCCCACGTGACGATGGTATATAACGGCCCCGTAGCCCCTCATTGGGAGATGCGGCCACGTTATGGCGAACAGCGAGTAGTCGACGACTTCTGGACTCGGGTAAACGCCCGCCTCCTACTGCTTCCAAAGCACGACCCGCAGTTTCGACGAAACCGTGAGCGAGTAAACCGCGATGCGGAGCGGGAACGGATCACCTGTGACTGGGATCTGGGAGACGATGACCCGGAAACGCTGAAAACAGTCCCTGCTCCAGCGCCCGGCGCCCCAGGCTCTGAAACAGCGCCGGAACCAGCAACCGAAACGGCGCCGGAAGTAGCAACCGAAACAGCGCCGGAAGTAGCGAGTGAAGTGGCCGATGATGAGTCGGAAGCAGCGGCTGAAGTCGTTGAGGTTGAGGCGTCGACCGAGCAGGTCGACGAACCAGCGACTCCTACCGAACAAGAACCACAACTAGACGCTGGCGACGACGAGAACTAGCGCTCATGCTGTCCCGTGCCTTGTCGTCTGTCTTTAATAGCGACCTGCGGAGGGCGCGGGATTGGTATACCTCACCGAACTTTGAGCTCGGCCGGTCCGACTGATCCGGCATGGGTAACCACGCTTTAGGCTCCGCCCTGAAGCTTCGTTTCTGAAAGGCTTTGCCTTGCCCGAACTTAACCAACCGATTGTTGGGCCATCGGAACGTCCGGCTGAGGTTCTGATCGATCCAATCGTCGGGGTTGACCTCGGCGGCACGAAAATTCTGGCTCGAATGATCGAGCCCTCAACAGGTCGTGCCGTTGGGCGCGTCAAGGCACAGACTCCTAGTGGAGTTGAGAACGTTCTGGCCACCGTCGCCGAGGTCGTTCGACAAGTTCCAGGTTGGGATGAAGCCGTCGGAATAGGTCTTGGAGTTCCTGGGCTAGTTGAAACCGACGGCACCGTTAACCGATGTCCGAACATAGATGGCTGGGATGAACCGGTCGCCGTGGCAGCTGAGCTAATCGAACGGCTTGGGAAACCGGTAGTTGTTGCCAACGATGTTAATTGCGGCGCCGTCGCCGAGCACAGGGCCGGCGCCGGACGAGGTATGGACAACTTCCTTGCTGTCTTTGTCGGAACCGGGGTTGGTGGCGGCCTCATCGTGGACGGCAAATTGGCCGAAGGCAAGCGAGGCATGGTTGGTGAAATAGGCCACGTCACAGTGGACAAGAACGGTCGCATGTGTGGGTGCGGGGAGCGAGGCCACCTTGAGGCGTATGCCGGCCGAGCTGGAATCGACGCGGAAGCTCGGCGAAGGGCCAAGGCGGGGAGCTCATCGCTACTCATCGACCTAGCAGGGCAAGGCTCAGTAAGGTCCCGCCATATCGAACGCGGTTTGGCTGAGAACGATCAACTGACAATCGAGTTAATGCAAGAAGCGGCCGATGCTCTCGGCCACGCCCTCGGAAACGCAGCAACCCTGCTTGACCTGGAACGAATCGTTCTCGGCGGCGGAGTGATGGACAAGCTAGGCGAAGAGTTCTTGGAGAGCATTACGTCCTCAGAGAGCTTTGGTGGGTTTGGGCCGTCGGTTGTTGACCTGGTCTTGGCTCAACGGATCGATGATGCCGGAGCAGTAGGCGCCGCTATCGTCGCCGCTGATCGCTTTGGTTAGCCCAGGCTGAGTGCCCCGACGTTTAATCGACAAGGTTCAACCATAAACTGGCAACGACAAAATGTCGTAAAGCGAGCGAGCCGAAAATCTCGTCCGTTTCCGGTCCAGGTCATGGGTTTTTTGCCGACTGGTTTGGTGAGAACGTTCCATGCCCAGACTTCCATCAATATTTACATCATTTGGGAATGCCCCGTAGTGTCTACTTCCACCGAAAACGAACCTTCCCGGCTCTATCTGAATCGAGAACTGTCCTGGGTCGCTTTTAATGGTCGGGTGCTAGCCCAAGCCGAGGATGAATCGCTGCCGCTACTAGACCGGCTGAAGTTCTGTGCAATTTATGCTGGGAACCTAGATGAGTTCTTCATGGTCCGGGTCGCCGGGCTCAAAGATCAGGTCGCGGCTGGAGTAACGAAAGCTCCTCCCGATGGGCTTAGTCCTCTCGCTCAGCTGCAAGCTATTGGCGAAAAGGTCGTCGACCAAGGCGAGCGGCTGCAAGCGGTGCTGCACGACGATCTGCTACCTGAACTGGCCCATGAGGGGGTCGTTATTGCTAGTTGGGATCAACTGGCTCCAGCAGATCGCAAGCGGGCATCTGCTGAATTTCATGATCGGGTGTTTCCGATCCTTACCCCACTCGCGGTCGATCCCGGGCATCCGTTCCCGTATATCTCGAGCCTTTCGCTCAACGTGGCCGTGCTAGTCCACGATCCGGACTCAGACCAGAACCGTTTCGCCCGAGTTAAGGTTCCGCCTTCGTTGCCTCGGTTTTTGCGTTTGCCCGATGATCGATTCGTCCCGCTCGAGGAAGTCATTATTGCCCACCTCGATCAACTCTTTTACGGCATGGATGTGATCGGCGGATGGGCGTTCCGAGTCACCCGAAACGCCGACCTAACTCTCGATCAAGACGCCGAAGATCTGCTTGAAGCAGTTGAGATGGAGCTTCGTCGGCGCCGATTTGGTCGAGCCATCCGCCTCGAAGTGCGGAACGACACCCCAACAGAAGTTCTCAATTTGTTGCAGCGGGAGCTTGACCTTGAAGACGAGGATGTATTTTTCTTCAAAGGTCACCTTGACGCAACGTCTTACTGGGAGCTCCAGTCGCTCGACCGTTCGGACCTGATGACTCCACTTACGACCGGGGTTACACCGCGTCGGCTGCGAGATGTCGAAGACAGCCGAGATCTCTTTGAGCGGCTCCGCCGGTCCGACATCATGGTTCATCACCCTTATGACTCGTTCAGCGCCTCGGTAACTGAATTCATCAGGCAAGCCTCCCAAGACTCATCGGTCCTAGCTATAAAAATTACTCTTTACCGAACATCAGGCGATAGTCCCATCATTGATGCCTTGGTTCGGGCGGCTGAATCAGGCAAGCAAGTGGCGGCGTTGGTAGAGCTGAAGGCTCGGTTCGACGAACAAGCCAACATCCAATGGGCTCGACGACTCGAAGAAGCTGGCGTTCATGTCGTTTATGGCTTGGTCGGGTTGAAGATTCATACGAAAACCACGCTGGTTGTACGTGATGAACCTGACGGCGTACGCCGGTATTGCCATATCGGTACTGGCAACTACAACCCTAAGACGGCCCGAATATACGAAGACGTCGGCGTCCTCACCGCCGATCCGACTGTCGGAAACGACCTAACCCAGCTCTTCAACTACCTGACCGGGTATGGGCGTGACTTGTCATACCAACGTCTCCTGGTTGCACCAAACACGATGCGAACTTCATTGGAGCAGCTAATAATCAACGAGATCGACTGTCACGTTGACTACCTCAATAGGCGTGAGGTTGTCCACTCAGCAGATAGCAATTCAGATCCGAGGCCGGGTCGAATTATTCTGAAAATGAACAGCCTGGTAGATCGGATGCTGATTGATCTGTTGTACCTGGCCAGCGACGCCGGAGTTCGGATAGATCTGATCGTTAGGGGTATTTGTTGCCTTGTGCCCGGCGTGAAGGGAATGTCGGAGAACATTTCGGTTAAAAGCCTTGTTGGCCAGAACCTTGAGCATTCCCGAATTTACTATTTCGCCAACGGCGCTGCAGTGGAAGATCTAGAAGGCGACGTTGTGGTCGCCGCCGAAACCGAGTCACTCGTTGGCGACAAAGGGCGGGCCGACCGGTTCTACATTGGCTCGGCCGACCTAATGCCAAGAAATCTGGACCGGCGGGTAGAAGCGTTACTGCGGGTGGATGATCCAACCAGCAAGAGTCGGCTTCATGAGATTCTCAAAGTCAACTTGGACGATGGCGAGTTGTCCTGGATCTTGCAGTCCGACGGAACCTACCTCCGATCAAACGGACAGAGCAATGCCCACAAGGTCTTCGAAGAATTGGCCTTGTCTCGGAGCGCTCCGGCCGAGAGTCCTGTCGTCCCAACCGGTGTAAGCAAAGCTAATCAGTTACTTAGGAAGCTGTCTCTGCCTAGACTTCGGTCATGAGTAAGAAGGCAGGCCAAGGCGAGCGGGTTAACAACGACGATGACCCGACGACCGTCTACGCTGCCGGCTGCGTGGTCTACCGGCAGGTAGGTAAAGGATCTATTGAAGTTCTTGTTGTTCATCGCCCTCGATACGACGACTGGGATTTTCCCAAAGGTAAACGCGAGAAAGGCGAGACTGACCTTGACTGTGCCCTTCGGGAAACGAAAGAGGAGACAGGCTTTACTGGTGACATTGGGCTAGAGCTCAAGCCAAGCTCTTACGAGGTTCGAGGCAAGCCCAAGGTTGTTAGATGGTGGTTGATGAAACAAACCGGTGGCGCTTTCTCTATCAACGACGAGGTCGACAAGATTCGTTGGCTATCCATCGATGAAGCTAGGGCCAAAGTTTCATATCGAGATACTCAGCGGCTGCTCGCCGCGGTCGAGAAACATTTCGCCAAAAAGGGCGGGAAAAAGAACACCAAGAAGTCTGCGAAAAAAGATGAGAAGTGACGATGTCCGGCGAGGATCAGTTCGAACTTTTGCCTAGTGCTAGTTCGGACGATTCTGATTCTGCTACGACTAGTTCTGTATCGAACGTCGAACGGGGTGGTCTTTCCGCCTCGATCGCTGTTGCCGGCATCGCAGCAGTTGCCGCCGTGCTTATTTGGCTTGTTGTAACCGAAAGCGATACGGCCGGGCCAAGCCAGACCGCTCCGGTGACTACCTCGGTAGGCGGAACGGTCGCTGATCTGGCCCGAGTCGAAACGAGCGTGGTTCAGTCGACCGAGTCTAGCTCCATTGCAACCGAGTCGAGCGAGGTCGGCGACTCGGCAGTCTTGTGGCCGCAGCCACCGGTTGACCATCGACCCCAAGTACTTGGTCGGCCGGGGCAACCGATTATCGATGATGATGAACGGCACCGATCAGTGGTCTACGTCAACGTGCGAGGGCGGCCAACGGTCATCGATCTAGCATCTGGTAGTCAGCAAGAAGTATTGGTCGCTGACACTCGAACACAAGATAAGTTCGCAATTGAATTTGGCCAGGTGGTTTCCACCACATCAACCAGAAAAAATCTTCCAAGATCTCGGGGGCGCGAGATCGTCTTCACCGCTCATCGGTCGGCTCAGCTCCCTGAGGGGTTTCCCGGCGAGGCAGATCCTGGACTGGTGGCGGAGCCTGTTCAATCGCCCGATCTCGATTTTCTTATGGGGCCAAGCTTGTGTCTTGACGCAGCTGGCTGCGATCCGATTCGCTGGGAAGAGGGGAGCTACGGTAACTCGACTGACCTAGCGAGATCGGTTGAGACGAACAGTGAAGCGCTTGAATTGCTTGGTCAAATCTTCGGTTCTTCTCAATGGGTCGAGGGCGATGGGCCGTTCACATTGTTTACAATCGGCAACAGTGAAGCTCAGCGCCAAGTCCGAATCCCGACTCCGCAACGTGAAGCCATAGTTTGGCTAGTAGAGCATCAGACCCAATAGAGATTCTATGGTCGGTGTCTGGTTAGCTCGATCATCCGATTAACAATCCGTTGCCGCTGTCCATCGGTGTACTCGTTCGGTCGGTCAACAAGGATATGTCTTCCTCCGCCGACTTGATAGTTCATTGTTCCGTTCTCATTGACTGAGATTGAGACGCTGCCGGTCGTGGGAAAGTACCCGGCTGAGGGTTCAACAGCCAGCATCACTGCGGTTAAATCCCAGGAGCGCATGTTGTAGTAGGGAGGAGCATCCTGGTGCCAACTCAAGTCTCGGTGCTCGTAGGCTTCGCGCACCGGATGACGGTCAACCCAGTTGAAATCGTTCTGAATTGACGTGTAGGGGTACAGGATTTGTTCACCGATCTCGAACGGAGACAATACGATTTGGCCGGGCCATTTGGCGAATAGATTCCTGGCTGAACTGATGTCGTTCTCGAAGTTAAACTCGGCCCGCGACGCCCGCAACGACCCGCCAGCATACGCCAACAGGGTGTTGTTCCCGTTGATCAGATCGATGCCAGATTTGGAGGAGATATCATCGCCGCCATTGTTGACTAGTGCTGAGGTGTTACCGGCAAACCCGGTTTGGACGATCAAAATTTTTCTGTTTGTGCCTTCGTTATCGGCGAGAATTTGCCGAATGATTCGGTAGCCGTCGGGAATTTTTTGGTCGCCAACATCAGTCGTCCAACTTGGTGATCGGCTAACAAAAGAGCCGGATTCATCGAACGGCTTTACTGTTCCACCCCGGTAGATGCCAATTGGGATGTCGGGTCGTCCGTAGAACGTGTTTACCACGTCGGCGTATTGGGCTCCGCGGGTTGTATCTCGCGAAATAGTTACGGCCGCTATTTCGATGAGGCCCTGTTGCTGATATCCGTGGAGCATGGCTAGAGCTAAGACATCGTCTATGTCCGGTCCGATATCGGTGTCAAAGATAACCAGCGGTACATCGCTGCCCTGGTCGTTTTCGTTCTCGTTGTCGTTTTCGTCGTCGGTCTCTGCTGGCTGAGAATCGGTAACGACATCGAGTTCGGGGGAAAGGAGCTCTGGCGGCGGTTCGTCAGGTACTGGGCGGTCAGCAACGACGAACGCGCCGTCATCGGTATCGGTTTGGTCAACCGCGACCAAAACGGGCCCAGAATTGCTGGAGCACCCGGACATAAGAATTGCGAAGGCCACAAGGGCAAAGATTCTAGATACAGCAGAATTTCTAGACACAGTTAAAGGGGAGCGCCTTCCGGAATATTGCAAAACCATAACGAATTTCGCCAATGCTTCCAACCGTTCTCGCTATGTACTTGAAGGAGTCAAGATTCGGCGATTCGACTTTGTTGTATCTTGGGGGAATGGCCCCAACCTCCAATGTGTCTGTTTGGTGGCCGACGCCAGCCGATCCGTACCGGCATTTCAGCGCAGAGCAAATTGATGCCTCGGAACAGTATTTTAGGCCACTTCGGCGAGGCGCTGCCTTCGGGCTCGTCGGCCGGTTCGTGGGACTACTATTTACAGCGGGGCTTGCGAGTGTTCTAGCTAGGACCGACGTAGTGAGCACATTGGGATTTGTTTGGCACGTTCTGATCGGCGCTTTGCTGACCCTTATTGCAGTTCGGCTTCCAGCGGTCGTCGTTGATACCTGGTTTGAGTATCGCCACCAGCTGGTTCTGGATGACCATCGACCGGTCGCCAAAAGGCGATTTGTTGGGGTGGTGGCAGTCCTAAACGCCGCCTACGGGTTAGCCATCGTGGTGGCGGCGTTTGGGGGATATTTGCTTGCTGGATCGACAAATCAGTGGCCTATCATCGTCGCGGTGGCGTTGATAACTGGTGTGGCATTATCTGCGGCTAGACAGTTCGGATTGTTCGGCGGTAACAGTGTTGACGAAGCTGATCTGCCTGCAGAACTTGCTCGTGATTTGGAAAAGGTGGCGGAGCGATTTGGCGTATCCAATTTGGCGTTCCGGTGTGCTTCAACGACGTCGGAGCCGACCACTCGGTTTACTGGCCGCCAACTCTCAGCTGACTGTCGAACGTCAGGCCTGAACGCGTATAGCGTTGGTCTCGGTTCAAACCAGCGAGTGGTTTTGAGCGACACGTTGCTATTGGAGCCCGAAGAGACCAGAAATTTTGTGGTCGGCCATGAGCTAGCTCATCAGGCAAAACATCACCTCGGCATCCAAGCGGCCATAACAACCTTTTTGTACCTGATTGGTTTGGTTCTTCTGGCGAGCTTCACCCGATTGAACCAGCCATGGCAGTTCCTTCAGCTTGATCCGATTGATGATCCACTTGGGCTGCCGGTCATTGCCTTGTTCGTTTTTTGCACCGCCGGGTTTCTCGGACCGATCAAAGGTTGGATTTCGCGGGGGCACGAGCGAATAGCCGACGAAGCGGCAGCACGAGCACTCGCTCCGCCGACGGTCCACCAAAGCCACCGAATTCATTTCTCAACCGAGGTCGACTTGGTGCCACCTCGTTGGGTTCAAACATACGCAAGCCACCCAGCCCCCTATGAGAGACTTGAGTTTTTGGCCCGTTTGCGTCGTTCGACCTAAAAGCACTGATTCAAAGCACTGATTCAAAGCACTGATTCACAGCACTGATTCACAGCACTGATTCACAGCACTGATTCACAGCACTGATTCACAGCACTGATTCACAGCACTGATTCACAGCACTGATTCAAAGCACTGATTCGAGGAGAGTTTGTTGAGTAGTAAAAGTAAGAGAGCGATGCGCTTAGTTGCGCTCCTAGTAGCGTTGATGGTTGCCGCCTCGGCGTGCGCCTCCGATTCGCCCGAAGCGAGCTCAGAATCCGACCTGCCGGAAACCGATGCATCGGAAACTGATGGGTCGACCGAGATTGACCCGGCAGAACCCGAGACTGACGCTTCAGAAGCGGAGACTGATGGGTCGGCCGAGACTGACCCGGTAGAAGCTGAGACATCAGAGTTGACCGGTGACGAATCGATGAGCGAACCTTCCGGTCAATGTGCAACAGGTAACGTGGCCGTCTCCGGATCTTCGACCGTCGAGCCAATCTCTCGTCGGGTTGCTGAGCTCTACGAACAGTCTTGTGGCGATACCGTGATCACCGTCGACGGGCCAGGAACTAGCGAAGGATTCAACCTATTTTGTTCTGGGGCCACCGATGTAGCAAACGCTTCTCGGGTCATTTCGGAGAGAGAAATCTCTTTCTGTGAAGAGGCCGGGGTCGAATACATCGAGCTACAGGTCGCTCTCGACGGCATCGCGGTGGTGACCAGTACAAACAACGCAGTCGAGTGCCTCTCATTTGCTGACCTCTATGCGCTCCTCGGAGGCAAGAGCGATGGTTTCGCTAGGTGGAGCGACGCAAACGATCTTGGTGTCGAACTCGGTTCGACGGCAGCCCCTTACCCCGAGGACGAGCTCGTGATTAGCGGCCCTGGTCGGGAATCGGGCACCTACGACATGTTCATCGAGATTGCTCTCGAAAGACTCGGCCAGGAACAAGAAGGTGAATACGGCAACATTGTCCGCCAAGACCTAGTGGGCACCGCTGACGACAGTGTGATCATAGAAACCATTGCTGGCTCGGATGCTGGCCTCGGCTGGGTTGGGTCGGCGATAGCGAAGGAAAACGCCGACCGGGTAGCGACAGTTGCGGTTAGCGAAGAGCCAGGTGGGGAGTGTGTTTTGCCAACGCTCGACACGATCGCTAACGGCACCTACCCGATTAGCCGCAGCCTGTTCATCTATGTCAACACAGCTAGAGCAACTGAAAACCCAGCGCTTGTTGGCTTTGTCGACTTCTATTTGGGGGATGGCTACCGCGACGCAGTCACAAAAGCAGTTGGGAGCAGCGGCTATGTCGAACTTCCGGCCGAACAACTCGTGACTACCCAGCAGGCTTGGTCGGCCGCCAAGGGGTAGCGGCCAAGCCAGCGGCTGAGCTGCCCCCGAACGGGGTATTTCTTGGGTTTGTTCACTTTCTGTTCACCTTCCGTTTGCCTCCCCGTTGGTAGAGCGTCAGGCGAAGGCAAGTCGCTCTGTTTACGGTGGTCACGTGACCTCCCCCTTGCTCCCTCCAAGCCGAGCTGACAGGTTCCGTAGCATTGGACTACTGACTGTCATCTTGGCCGTGTTTGCTGTCGTTGGGGCTTTGGTAACCAACTCTGACGACAGCACTAGTGTGGCGGTGGCTGACGCCCCGCCGGTTACTGAATCGTTAGAGGGGAACTTTCTCGTCTCGGGCTCCTCAACCGTGTTCCCCATCGTGGTTCGCCAGGCTGAACAATTCCAAGAACTTCAGCCGGGCGTGGCGATCGCCGTCGAAGGTCCCGGTTCAGGCGATGGGGCCAAGAAATTTTGCGATGGTGAGGTACCAATCGCAAACGCATCCCGTCTTCTAAAAGATTCAGAGATCGAGATTTGCGAAGCCAACGGAATCGAATTTATAGAAATGCGTCGCGGTATCGATGGCATTTCGGTAATAACCTCACCCGAGAATGACCTGATCGATTGCCTATCGTTCAACGACCTCTACGCTCTTCTTTCGGAAGAGGCCGTCAATACCAACTCGTGGGCCCAAGCCAACGACCTCACGTCCACGTGGGGAGGTCAGGAGTTTCCGGACGTTCCATTGCGAGTGTTTGGACCTGGCGAAGAGTCGGGCACGTTCGATTCGTTTGTCGAGATTGTGATTGAGGGAGTATTCGACGGCAAGACTGGGCTAGATACAGAGAGCCGAGAATTTGCCGAGAACATTCGCCCTGATTACACCTCAAGCCCCAATGACAATGTCATCATGGATGGCATCGGAGCCAGCAAGTACTCCATTGGTTGGGTCGGTTACTCGTTTGCGCAGGAAGCGTCAGACGCTGGTCGGGCCAAGCTGCTAGCTGTAAGCACCGAAGACAACGGTGAATGTGTTCTGCCGACTTCGGAGACAATCGCGTCAGCTGATTTCCCCATAGCTCGATTCTTGTATACCTACATAAATGCCGATGTGGCAGCTAACGACCCGTCGGTGGCCAGCTTTGTCGACTACATGCTGAGTGATGTCGGGCTGGAATCGGTACCAGCTGTTGGATACGTCACCCTAAACGAAGCGGACTTGGAGAAGAACGCTGAACTTTGGGCCAATCGCAAGACAGGGCGTTCTTGGGAATGACCGCAACCGAAACCATTGAGCACACCCCTACCTCATCCGCCAATACCGATCACCGTGAAGATTTCCTCGGTCTGCCGCTACCAACCATGGGCTCGCGCGCAGTGGCGGCCGGGTTGGAGCTCTTCTTCTTTATCCTGGTTGCGCTCGGTGTCTACCTGGTGGAGTACTTTCTTGAAGGCAACATCACTGGGTTCGGTTTATCCAATTGGTGGATTGCCTTTGCCCTAATGGCTCTCTGGAACGGCTGGACCTACGCCAGCGCGCAAACCCCACAGGGCACGTTGACAAGCCATTTCATTGCCGATTCAACCGGTGCACCGGCAGCGGCATTAACCATCATGGTGCGCCAACTCATCCGGTTCGGACTGTTGTACGGAATCGCCATACTGGTCAGGGGCGTCGACGTCGCCGTCCTGGTGCTGGTTGGGCTACTAGCTGGCGCTTGTATGTTCGTGGCCCCCAAACGACGTGCCCCTTGGGACATACTGGCGGGCACAACCGTGGTCACCGGGTTCCCAAGCGGGGCTCAGCTTGAACTCAAGCCTCTGACCAGCATCGCCGACCTCCAGCTTGATACCAAGCGCGGACGGCAAGACGGTCGGGCCCGACGTCTTCTGTTCGTGGCTGGTCTGTTCTCGGTGCTAGCTAGCGCCCTTATCGTGTGGTCCATTTTTAGAGAAGCAGCAAAGTTCGTCCTCGACGACGAATTCAGCCTTGACATCCTCACCGGGATTGGTTGGTTTCCCCGCCGCGGCATCTTTGACCTTTGGACGTTGTTCGTTGGTACGTTGTGGATCACCGGGATCGCCATGTTGGTAGCCGGCCCGGTTGGACTTGGGGTGGCGTTTTACTTGTCCGAATACGCCAGTCCACGAGTGCGACGCTGGCTGAAGCCGATGGTGGAAATTCTGGCAAGTATTCCCAGTGTGGTTATTGGTTTGTTTGCCATCAGTTTCATAAGCCCCAGCATTCTGAGAAACATCTTTGGCGACATTGGTATCTTCAGTATTCTGGCCGCTGGTATTGGCGTTGGGGTCCTCACCGTTCCCATCATTGCTTCAATATCGGAAGATGCTATGCGAGCTGTGCCAAACGAGCTTCGTGAAGCCAGCTACGGTCTTGGCGGTCGGCGAGTCACCACGGCGCTGCGGGTCGTGTTCCCCGCAGCCCTCTCGGGTATCGCAGCCGCATTTATCGTGGGAGTGTCCCGGGCCATTGGCGAAACTATGGTGGTCTTCATCGCTGCTGGCGGCTCGGGTGGAGCGATCTACGAAGCCGATCCCCGTGAGCCCGGCCAGGCCATCACCGCGGCCATGGCATCGCTTGGCGCCGGTACCGACAGCGTGGCCGGGAGTGGCCTGGCGTTCCAAAGCTTGTATTTCCTCGGAGCGTTATTGTTCATCCTGACGCTTGTGCTGAACGTAATTTCCGATGGTGTTGTTCGACGATTCCGGCAGGTGTACTAATGGCTGCAATCACGACCCCTTCTGAGATCAGAGCCGGCTTGGAGAAGCGCCGGGGAACAAACACCGGCGGACAGATTTTCCGCACCCTTCTCCTGGTAGCGCTCGTGCTGGCAATCGCGATGATCGGAGCGGTGCTGTGGTCTGTAGGCGTCGATTCCTGGAGCCTTCTGATCGAGCGACCCTGGTCATTCCTGTCTAATCCATCAAACTCAAGCGCCGAACTCGCCGGAGTGGCCCAAGGTATACGCGGAAGTGTCACGCTGGCGGCGATCGTGGCCGCAACCTTTCCGGTGGGAGTTGGCGCCGCCATCTACCTCGAAGAGCTCGCCGACGATAATTTTCTCACCCGGTTGATCCAAGTAACTGTGCGGAACCTTGCTGGTGTCCCTTCCATCGTCTACGGCCTTCTTGGGCTGGCGGTGTTCGTTCAGCAACTACGAGGTCTCACTGGCGGCCCGTCGGTCATCTCGGCTGGTCTTACCCTTGGGGTGCTAGTTTTCCCGGTTGTTGTGATTACCACCAGTGAAGCCATCCGGGCCGTGCCACAAAGCCTCCGTGATGCCGCCTACGGGCTGGGAGCCACCCAATGGGAGGTCATCCGCCATCAAGTCTTGCCGGCCGCTATGCCTGGCGTACTCACCGGTGTCGTGCTGTCCATCGCCCGTTCATTGGGTGAAGCCGCGCCACTGCTGGTGGTTGGGGCCGCGCCGTTCTACTCGACTGGCGTTAAGAACACACTTGAACAGCTCACCGGAGCGTTTACCGCGTTACCGATGAACGTGGCCGTGTTTGCCCGTCTTCCAGCCGATACCTGGGCTGCGCATGCGGCAGCAGCCAGCGTGGTGCTGCTGGTGGTCATCTTCGTCATCAACTTGGCCGCAATTATTCTCCGCAACCGTATTTCGAAGAAGTTGGGACGCTAAGAATGACCTTGACTAGCAATTCCGGTCAGCATGCAGTGGAAGCAACTACTATCCGGCCATTGAGCCAATCAAACCAGCGCTCGGGGGAGCCCGTGAATAAAGAAATCAAGATTGCCCAGGACGCCGCCGTTTCTGACATAGCCCGACCACCGGCCAGCACAGTGTTCGACGTGTCCGATTTGGCCGTCTACTACGGTGAGTTTCGAGCTATCGGTGGCGTAAACCTCGATGTCGGTGAACACGAGATTACTGCCTTTATCGGCCCGTCCGGGTGTGGCAAGTCCACTGTTCTCCGCTGCTTTAACCGCATGAATGACTTGGTGGAAATTGCCAGAGTTGAGGGCCAAATCCTGTATCACGGTATTGACCTCTACGATTCAGCGGTTGACCCGGTTGCGGTTCGGCGGCGGATCGGGATGGTATTCCAAAAGCCAAACCCGTTCCCCAAGTCCATCTACGACAACGTCGCCTTCGGACCTCGGATCGCTGGGATGAAAGGTGATTTGGACGAGTTGGTCGAAAAATCACTACGCGATGCTGGCTTGTGGGAAGAGGTTAAAGACCGTCTCGAGAAATCTGCCCTCGGCTTGTCTGGTGGGCAACAGCAGAGGCTGTGTATCGCTCGCGCTATCGCGGTAAATCCCGATGTGTTACTTATGGACGAACCTTGCTCGGCACTCGATCCGATCGCCACCGGTCGGATCGAAGAACTGATGCAAGAGATCAAGACTGAGTACACAATTGTGATTGTGACCCACAACATGCAACAGGCCGCTAGAGTGAGTGACCGTACAGCCTTCTTTACTGCTGAGCTGGACGAAGCCTCTGGTCAACGCCGCGGCCAGCTGGTCGAATACAGTGAAACGGGACAGATATTCTCCAATCCCGCAGACGAACGTACCGAGGCGTACGTGACTGGACGGTTCGGCTGATGGCCGCAGACCCTATTCGCACACAACTTGATGAACGACTTTTCCGGATTCAGGCCGACCTGCTTGAAATGGCCGAGATGGTGATCGAGCGCTTAGGTACGGTGACTTCGGCCCTGCTCGAAGGCGACGTGGCCGGCGCTGATCAGATCATCGCTGAGGACGACGACATCGATCTTATTTCGTTGCGGGTCGAAGAGGAGTGCATTGACACGTTGCTTCGGGAGCAACCCGTTGCATCGGATCTTCGCTTTGTGGTTGCTGCGATGCATATGAACTCCGATATTGAGCGCAGCGGTGACTTGACCAGCAACATCGCCAAAGCTGTCGGTCGGCTACAGGGCAGCCATGTCGATGACCGAGTACGAGTACTAATTGCCGAAATGGCCTCGCAGGCTGCGCTGATAACCCGTCGAGCGATCGAGGCATTCGAGGGCCGAGACCAAAAGCTGGCCAAAACAATCGATGAACTTGACGACGTCTTGGACGACCTCCATTACGAGTACATCCAGACTGTCATCCATGACGCCCGTCGCGGTGGAATGGACCCTCAACAGTCGTTGCAGCTCGCGCTGATTGGTCGGTTTTACGAACGTATTGGTGACCACGCCGAGAACATCGGCGAACGGGTTCGTTACATCGTCAACGGGTGGCTCCCTGAAATCGACGCGGCCGCTCGGGCCCGCGAGCAGCAAGCGGCCAATGGACCTGAGGATGACATCACCAGACCTGTCCGTTCCCGAGGGATGGCCGTCATCGACTCCATCGCCGAAGAACGACGGATCGACGCAATTCGACAAGACTTCGTCGCCAACGTATCCCACGAGCTGAAGACGCCGGTCGGCGCCATCAGCTTGCTGGCTGAAACCCTCGCCACGGCCACCGATAGCGATAATCGGGAACGCCTCGCTGATCTGCTCCAAAAGGAGTCGAAACGAGCTGAAGACATAATCGACGACCTGTTGGAGCTAGCCCGACTCGAAGATCAGACTGCGGTCTTTTCTCGGATTTCGGTTGACGGTCTTGCCGCCAACGCGGTGGAAGCGGCGGCGAGCTTTGCCAACGCAAACCACATCGCCATCGTCACTGAGGGCATTCCTTCTGGGCTACACATCCAAGGGAACGAGCGCGAACTGGTTCGGGCGTTGGTGAATCTGATCGACAACGCTGTTCGTTACTCACCAGCACGCTCCGAAGTTCGGGTGCAAGTTGAAACCCTTCCTGAGGATGTAGATCTATCGGTGATAGATCAGGGCGAGGGCATACCTCGAGCTGAACTCGAACGTATCTTCGAGCGGTTCTACCGGGTGGATCGGGCTCGTAGTCGTGAAACCGGAGGCACAGGCCTCGGATTGGCGATTACCCGCCATGTAGCCACCAACCATGGGGGCCAAATCTTAGTGGAATCAAAAACCGGCACCGGATCCACCTTTACTCTGAGGATTCCAAGGGAAACGGAGTGAACGATCCGGCTCGAGTGCTAGTAGTGGACGACGAGCCATCGTTTCGTGAGGGACTGACGATTGCGCTGGAAGGCGAGGGTTTTCTGGTAGACGTCGCCGCCGATGGTGAAGAGGCGCTGGAACAGTTCGCCGCGGTCAATCCTGACATTGTCTTGTTGGACGTTATGTTGCCGCGGATGTCTGGAATCGATGTATGCCGACAGATCCGTTCTCAATCGGATGTGCCGGTGATCATGGTGTCCGCTCGCCATGAAGAGATCGACACCGTTGTTGGACTTGAAGTAGGGGCCGACGACTACATATCCAAGCCCTACCGTGTCCGCGAGCTGGTTGCCCGCATGCGCAGCGTATTGCGTCGCCCCCGGGCTACGAATTTTGTCGCTTCAGGAGCCCCGGACCGAATGCCGGTCGGCAAGGTGGTAGTTGGCGAAGTCACGGTTGATCGAGAACGCCACGAGGTCAGCGTGTCCGGTACTCCAATTGATCTTCCGCTCAAAGAGTTCGAAGTGCTCGCGCTGCTGATGGAAAACGCTGGTCGAGTCGTGACCCGCGAAATTCTCATCGACCGAGTGTGGGGCTTTGACTATGTTGGTGACACCAAGACCCTCGACGTCCACATCAAACGCCTCCGGTCGAAGGTGGAGCAAGACCCTCGGAATCCCGAACGGATACTGACGGTTCGAGGCCTTGGCTACAAATACGCCGCCGGCTCTTAGTAGCTTTCGGTTACAAATACGACCAGGCGAAGAGCTAGCTGGGGCGTCATCGCATAACCTGAACGGTAGTGGATCCGACAGCGCACACTTCGGCTGATAAAACGGCGACGATGAAACGCCCGGGGCGGCCATCGGGGAATCGTCGATCCCGTGGGGAGAGAGGGGCAGAAGCGTTTTATGTGTCTCCCTTTCAACGGCTGGCCAGGACTCACGCGTTGTCTGTGGCCGGGGATACGTTGCTGGCCATTGCGTTGGCCGACTCTCTCTTCTTCGATGTAGACCCCAACGATGCACGGTGGAAAGTTGGCGCCTACCTGTTGCTTACGATTGCACCGTTTGCCATCGTGGCTCCTTTCCTCGGTCCGATCATGGATCGGTTACAGGGTGGCAGGCGCTACATGATTATCGGCACCGCGCTGGTCCGAGCCGGGTTGATGGCAGCGTTGGCCCTCTACGTAAAGGACCTGTATCTATTTCCGCTGGCATTTGCCATGCTGGTCATGGGTAAAACCTACGCGGTGGCTAAGAGCGCTGTTGTTCCGTCGTTAGTGCGAGACGCAGAAATGTTGGTCCGATCGAACTCCCGGTTGTCGGTACTGTCTGCTGTCTCCGGAGCAGCTGCTGGGGTTCCCGGCGTTTTACTTCTGCGATTCGGTGGGGCCCCGTGGGTGCTTGGATTTGGCGTCTTCGTTTTCTTGTTCGCAGCTGTCATGGGTTTCATGATTCCCTCAACCCAGGTTGCGGCTGGCCCCGAACCGCAGGCCGAGCGGTCCGAGCTTAAAGGTTCAGGAATCTTGGTGGCATCGAGCGCGATGGGCTACCTGCGAGGTGCGGTTGGCTTCATCACAATGTTGTTGGCCTTCGACCTTCGAGGCGGCATTGATCCAGGACCAACCAGCGCTGGGGTTGAACTGGGGCACCGGGTACGGGAGTTGCTTGGACCCGAACGGCTAGATTTGACCTCAGGGGGAGCACCGCCGTGGCACTTTGGTGTCGCCCTAATTGGTGTAGGGATTGGCGGCATGGTCGGTTCGCTGTCGGTGCCACGACTTCGAGCATCATTGGCCGAGGAGAGAATCCTGGCGTACGCACTGATCGGCCTAACCGGGTTTGGTGTCTTGGCCGCAATCTCCACTGGGTTGGCTGGTGCTTTTCTGATGAGCTTCGCCATAGCGCTAGCTGCGCAAGGCGGAAAACAGTCGTTCGATTCGATTGTTCAACGAGATGCCCCTCGGGCCAACTTGGGTCGAACGTTCAGTCGCTATGAGAGCCGATTTCAACTCATCTGGGTACTGGGTGCGCTCATCCCAGTGGTCATCCCGTTGCCAGCTCGTATCGGTTACTTCATCGTCGCCGGATCAGCGGCGTTTGTTGCCGCCACATACTGGTTTGGTCGAACGCCCAATCCGGCCGCCATTGTTTCCGACGGAATTCTAAGTGACGGGCTCGACAGCTTAGGGGCGAGACTCCCGGGCCGTCTCGGCCGATGGTTACAGCAACGGACCTGGGTGCGATCGAGAGCGTCCGAAAACGATCAGGACAAGACGACGATTTGGTCCGACGACTAGAGGTCGTCCAACCCGGACAAGTCATCTGGTGCCTCAAGCCCGTCCGACGGGCCTGCCACGCCATCGCTATCGAACCCGATCCTGGCCAACCAAAGGCCGGGAGCATCAACTTCGGCCGGTGTTGGAAGGTCCAGGTCATCGGTCCAAAGGCGTTCGAGTCCAGCGTCACCCGCTCGCTGCTCGATACCGGCAATGAATTGACTGCCTCGCTCTAGGGTGCCACCGTCGATCTCAAGCCCCAACAAACGTTCAATGAATCGATCGGCGGGAGCGGTATCAGCCCATCGGCTTCGAAATCCGTCTCTAATCTTGTCGTGACTTGGAACGAGGGGCGATGCAGTAGCGGTTACCGTGTGATCGACAAAACCGAGTATGGCCGCTACTAGAGCATCGAGTTGGGGAATGAGCAGATCATGAGCGGGCGATCGAAGCATGGAGAGAATGAGATCTGGATTGCTGAGCTTCTCTGACATCTCAGGTAACCGAGACAAATCGGTCATCGAGCCGAACTCGTTGGCGATGCGTTCGCTGTTCGGCTGGAACGCCGAGGCGAAGTCGATTAGCAAGCTGTCCATTCGGGCTTTTACATGGGGCACCGACAAGATGGAATGAGCAGCCAGCTCGTGAAAAAGAACCCATAGCCGAAGTTCATCCCTAGGCACTCCCCATTGTTCCGCTGATGCATCAATGTTGGTTGGGACCACTAGAACCTCGTCGGAAGTCCTGGGAATCGGTAACTCATATTGGCCGAGTGCGGTTTGGCCAAGATGACCCAACATCGAACCGGCGCTTGTCGACACCAACATCGGACCAAGCGCAGAAAAAAGTTGGATCATCATTTGTGCGGTCAAGTCGGCGGTTGGATCTTCGTCGGACAGATCTTGCTCAGCCACCAGTTGGCTTTCAGCTTGGACGCTTTGAGAAAGGGCCTCACCGAATCGGTCAAAGAACGGTTTGTATGCATCGACGCTTTGGCGGCTCCAGACCGATCGAGTTACCGCAGAAATTTTGGCCGATGGTGGCACCAAGATTCCTGCCGCCGACCCCAAATGGAGTTCAGCTACTCGAGCTAAGTCTTCGATCGCAATGCGATCGACCGGCTCAAGGTTTGGCTCTGCTTTACCATCGGTGGCAATAGAACTGGCCATATCAGCTGCCGCTTTCCATGGATCTTGGCCTGACAAGCCTCCAAGAAGGTTGTTCAGATCAAAAAAAGGAAATTCGCCGTCGGGTGGATTCATGCTGCTCACAAGGGCATCGTAGATCACGTGGTATCGATTCTGGTGACCGGGGCAGCAGGTGCAATAGGAAAACGGGTTGTTTCGCGCCTAATTGACAACCCGTCAGTTACCAGAGTGGTTGCTCTAGATCGACAAAATCAGGAACTTATTGGGGCTCATTCTGGATCTCCCGACCTAGAAATTCATCAAGTAGACCTTACTGACGGCGAACTTGACCCGTTTTTCTCCGGGTGCGATTCGGTTATTCATCTGGCCGAGGATCGCAAAAACAGAGACAGTATGGAGATCGCACAGCGCGGGCTCGCTCGTGTTCTTAAAGCGACAGAGTTGGGCGGTTGTCGTCACGTCGTTTTACTCTCTTCTGGACTCATTTATGGCGCTCGAAGCGATAACCCCGTCCCTATCACTGAGGCGCAAACCCTTCGCCCGAACTCTGAGCTAACCCATGTCAGGATCAAAGCTCAGCTGGAGCAGGATGCAATCTCTTGGGCCGCCTCGACGGAATCGATGTTGGCCGTTCTTCGACCAACGGCGGCCTTATCTGAAACTGATTCGAGCTGGATCGGGTCAGCGCTGCGAGCAGCGGTAGCCATTCGGCCCGATCAGGTTGACCCGCCGGTTCAGTTTCTCCATCAGGATGATTTAGCCGACGCGATCGTGCTGGCCTCTCTCAGCCGTTTGGACTCGGTCTTCAACGTAGCTCCTGACAGCTGGATCGAGGCGGAAGTCTTTCGGGCTTTGAGAGGCGAAGCCGAGATTCGACTTCCAAGCCTGCTCGGCGAGGTTCGGCTTCGAGCGGCTAAGGCGGTAGCGAACCGAAAGCTCTTGGATGGGCTAGAGCCGTATGTCCGACACCCGTGGGTTATATCAAACGATCGGCTGAAGGCTGAAGGGTGGCAGCCTATGTTTACAAACGAGGAAGCCTATGTTGCCGGCAGCGCGTCACCATTGTTGTCGTCGATCGGCCCCCAGCGGCGGCAAGAGTTAGCGCTTGGCCTTGCGGGCACAGCAGGGGTGGCAGTACTGGGCGGAGCAATGTGGTTGGCTCGCCGGTCAGCTCGTTAGCTCAGTTGTTTATAGGACCAACAGGATGACGTACCAGGACTTCTGCGTTGTCCCTAGTCACCGTGCAGTTGATGGTCGTTCCGGGAACGACGCGGGTTGTGCCGATAACTAGGTCAACCATCGAGCCGATCGGAAGGCCACCGCAGGCATTGATTCTGTCTCCAACTTCAAACCAACCTGTTCGGTCGATCGCGTTGGTCGAGGTTGAAACTGATGGCACGTCGCGAACGAAGACTCCATTGATCGAGCCTTCGATTTCTAGGTTGCCGAGCATAGCGACGGTGACGGAATCGCTCGATAGGTAGCTTTGGGCTAGAGCGGCCGCGTCGGCAATCGAAATGGCAACTACTGATGGCTCCGAATCACTTTTGCCGTATGTGGTTGGAGTGGCGACAATTCCGATAACTGTTCCAGAAGCGTTATACAGCGGCGCGCCAGCCATCGAAGGTCGGTAACGGATGTCTGTCGTGAGAACGTTCCCAGTCGCGACAATCGTCCCCACCAGCTCGGCCGAAACTGTTTGGTCAGCCAATCCGACTGAAACGTTTTGTCCGAGCTGAGGAGGTTCAAGCCCGATTCCAATTTGCGAGCTTGTTCCGGTCAGCGTGTGGCCTGCGGTCGGAACAAGAATTGCAATATCGGACACCTGAAAGATCGGTTGAAGGACCACCCAAGAATCAGTGTTGGCTATTACCGCATAATCAGCCTGGTCCAGATTTGCGTTGCTAGTAAGGATGAAACCTTCGCCGACCACATATGAACCGAGAAGGCGTGAATCGCGGTCGGGTTCAGCGAAGAGCTTCGGTATCTTGTCGAGGGCTGATGTCAACGACAGCTGACCGTTTGCTAGTTGGTCCAGTTCGTCCCAGTCAACTTTGGGCGAGGTGTCGGCTGGTATTTTGCTCGAGCCGTTAGTCGTGTTGGAAGTGGTCGACGATTGGGGTGTCAACGAAGACTGAAACACCGTAGTGGTGCTCTCGGCGGTTGGAACATCAACCGAGCCTGTTGGCTGGGTTAAGGCCTCTCGATCCAGCTCACTACTTTCCGCGGGCCGTGACCCCTTTCCCGACGAGATATCGAGTGTGGTCGGAGGTATTGGCTCGGTCGCAGGGAAGGCGGGTGCGAAATCGCTTACGTCTTCGTTGGCCGGGTTGGGGTTCTGAGCTGGGGCTGAACCCGAATCGTCGGGGCCGGTTGGTGCGGCAGTTTGGTAGGTGCCAACGGTTAGCGGCTTGTCGCCAAATCCGGATAGCACAACCGCAACGATGGCGACCGCGCACACACCGATACCTCCGAGCAATGCACCAAACGGCCGCATCATCGGCCAACGAGAAGTTGGTTCGGTGGCGACGGGCTCTACCGGATCGAGCGCCGCTAGTTCGGCTGCTAATTCCGATGGGTGGCGCCAATGGCGTTGCGAAGGGTCAGGGACCCCACCCCCAATCGGGGTGTCTTCGCCATCATCGTCGAGCCACACACTTGCAGAGTAGCTGTCGAACAGCGAATGCAGGGCGCGGGCGTTGGTCATTTCGGCACTACATGGACAATTCCCTATCCGGCCAAATCCGCCGAGGCGGCAGTGAGATCATCTATCGCAAGGCTTGCTTGTAGCATGGGGCGGTGAGATCGCTCAGTGCGCCCGCTAGTGGCTCAATTTGGACTGGATTATCCGACACCCGTCTACCGGTGGTCGAAGCGTCGGAGTGGGTCGTCGATCCTTCGTGCGGCGGCGTTGTGGTTTTCACTGGAACAGCCCGCGATCATTCTGTCGGCCGCGACGGGGTTACAAAGCTTGAGTACGAAGCATACGAATCTCAGGTCGTTCCTCGATTGGACGAAATTGCGACGGCGATCTTCGATCGTTGGAACACCGTAGGCAAAGTCGTACTTCTTCACCGGATCGGTGAAGTTCCACTAACTGAAGCTGCCGTGGTCGTAGCGGTATCGGCGCCCCATCGGGCTGACGCATTTGAGGCGGCCCGGTTTGGCATCGATACGTTGAAATCGACCGTTCCAATTTGGAAGCGAGAAGATTGGTCTGAGGGCACAAGCTGGGGTCGAGAAGCCCAGCACATTGTTTCAGTGGAGTCTGTCGCTCCGGTCGACTCGGGCGATGCTGCTACTGGTCTACTATCGGGTAAGGATTCCCCACCCGCCGAGTAGAAGAGAATGGCCCGCCGCCATGGTTCGAGATATTGCTCTTGATCTAGGCACCACCAAGGTGTCAGTCGCATCGCGACGTGATGGTCTTCTAGTTACCGGTCCCGCTGTTGTTGCGGTGGAGGCTGAAACTGGAGAGCTAGTTGCCTTCGGTCATGCCGCGGCGGCGATGGTCGGCCGAGCTCCAGAAGAACTGGCTGTCATAGCCCCGATTCGTGGTGGTGTGATTGTCGACTTCGAGGCGGCCTCTTTATTGATTCAAGCCTTTCTGCGCCGCGCCCGGATTCGGCGCCTACACCTACCCCGAGTGGTTGCTTGCGTGCCGTCGTTAACAACAGCGGTTGAACGTCGGGCCTTGCTCGAGTCGATTTATCGAGCTGGAGCCTCCGATGTTCGCCTTCTTGGCCATTCGTTAGCTGGCGCTCTTGGGGCTGGCATCCAGCTGGACCAGCCGGCAGGGGCCGTTGTGGTTGATATCGGTGGCGGGAGCGTTGAGGCTGCCGTTGTTTCCCTCGGGGGAGTTGTGGCGCTACGTTCGGAGCGGATAGGCGGTATCGATATAGACGCCGCAATTGTTGAGCATCTGCGCAGTCGTCGTGGCGCAATTATCAGTAATGAGAACGCCGAGCAGGTCAAACTTGATCTTGCTCGGGCCGACGACCGATACGGGTTTGGTGGTAGCACCGCGGTTACGGTTCGGCCAACCTTAGTTCGCGCCGTTGATTCAGGAATAGCGGTGGAGTGCGATCTGACCTCACAAGATGTTGGCGACGCAATCTTCGATTTGATAAACCGGATCGTTCAGCTCGTTGTGGACTGTATTGCCGCGGCCCCTCCAGAAATCTGTACTGATCTAATTGACGCTGGCATTTACCTGGTCGGTGGAGGGGCTCAGATCCCGGGACTGAGTACGCTCCTGACCCGGCGAACGAAACTGCCGGTTTTGGTAGTCGAGGATCCAGCGATGGCAACGATTCGTGGAGCGCAACACTGTTTAGGTCACTTCGACGAACTCACCGACCTTTTTTTGACCTGAGTTAGCCGCCAGCTAGATCTTCGGCGGCTTGGCGGACCTGCCAGTCTCGGTCTTCGAGGCCCTTCGCTAGGGCTGCATCTACCTCTTGTCCTTCGAACGGGGCCAACGCCAGAATGGCTCGGCGTCGCACAGTGGCAACGTCGGTGGTGGCAGCCAGGATTGCGGCCAAGCCGCAGCCGAGTGAGCCAAGCGCAGCGACCGCCGCTTCGCGGGCCAACGGGTCATCATTATCTGCGGCCACATGACTTAGTGACACCTCAACTTGAGCCTTGGCTTGGGCCTCGAGCGGCAATTCACCCAACGCGAAACAAGAAACTTCACAAAGTTTCGGTTCGTCGAGCGCGCTCAACAGTAAGGCTACGACATCCTTGCCTAATGATGAGCGGGCGGCCAGCTCGATGGCGCGGTAACGAACGCCGATGTCTGGATCGGCCAGAAATTGGCTCAGGGAGTCACGATCGATCAGGTTTAGGCGGTCGGCGGCGTTTAGCGCGACGATTCGGACCTCGGGTGCGTCGTGGTCTAATCCAGACCTAACCGTCGACTCATCACCTGTGTGTCCAGCGATCGCGATGCTTCGACAAAGATGTTTCAAAATGATTACTTTTCTTTAGGGTTAGAATCTGGGATGCTGGATCGGCAACGCCGAACCCGCCCGAACCTCATGGTCGAATTTTAGCGCCGCAAGTAGTGCTCAGATCTGGAATTAAGCGAACCAGTACTTAAAGAGTAGGAGTTTTCCGTGTCACATATGGTCATTTATCGAGGAGCCGACGGCAAGCCCGGCTACCACCAAACAGACGACATACATGACGCAGTTTCGTTCGTTGAGCAGATGAGGAACGAGGAAGGTGTCGAGCATGCTCGAATCTTCCGTCTAGAAGAAGTCGTATTTGAGTACCGACCTTACTACCGAGTCGAGCTGGCAGGGGCCGGCGCACCGTTGGATGGCGGAAACGGTGACGGCAAAGCGATTGACGCTACGACCACAGCTGAAGTTGGTCCAGGAAGCACCCCAGCTAAGAACGGCAACGGGTCATCTTCCGATGATAGTTCGAGTTCGGAAAACTCGAATGGCGACGACGTAGCAGCAGGCGGATCTAAGCGGGGCTTGTTCGGCCGCTAGGGCTTTACTCGGAGTGGCTACGCAATTGAGCGGTCCACGATGAATAGCAGCATTAGAAGCGTTCCCGCGATCAAAAATGCCAAGATCACTCCGCCGATTACGACCATCGAACCCAAGGTGAACAGGGCGGTGAACCGCCTCCACAGGGGTGTTCTGGCCGCCGCCGTCTCTTGCTCAGTGGTTGATAAGTTCATACATCGCTCATTTAGCTACTTGTGGGGGCTATCGGTCGGAGCTCTCCACCCTTGCCCGATTGGTGGGGCCGAACTAGCTCTAGGCTAGTAAACGAGGCACGCCCAAAGGAGGACGATGGAGTCTGAAAGGCCAAGTGTACCGGTGACCGACGAACTGGGATCGTCAGGCATGTCATCAGCGAATGGAACCCAACGGGATCGCGAGTTCCATCTCGCTGAACTTGAGCGACTCTCTCGGGCGGGTTGGTATTGGTTTGGTGGATTCGTAGCGGTGATTGTCGTTGGCGCCATCGTAGGCGGGTTGATCATGAAGGTCCCGAAAGTTGCGCTTGTCCCCGGCGCAGCTCGAGATACCGAACCGCTCATCGAAATCGCTGGCATCGATGAGTTCCCGAGTGACGGCGAGTTGTTGTACACCACCGTTAGCGTTCGGAGAAGGCCAAATCTGTGGGAGTACCTCTGGCTCCAATCGAATGACGACACGCAAATAGTGGCCGAAGAGGTGATTCTCGGCGATCGAACGCCCGAGGAGAATCGTGAGTTCAATCTTGACTTGATGCGAGACTCGAAGCAGATTGCCATCGCAGTGGCCCTAGAAGAGCTAGGTTATGACGCCGTTCGAACCGATGCTGTTGTGGTGGTTCAACTCGTTCCCGACACACCAGCATTTGACGTTCTCACCCAAGGCGATTCCATTCTGGCCATCGATGGGGATCCAACCAAAGACACCACAACGTTGGTGTCGCTACTTCAAGGCCGTCAACCGGGCGAAGAGATTAGCCTGACGGTTCAGTCGTTCGGTGATGAAGAGACTAGAGCAGTGCCGGTAGTACTAGCTGAGAACCCTGAGAACCCGGCGGCTGCGTTCCTCGGTATTCAGCCAACAGACCGTTTGTGGTTCGAGGAAAATTTCGACTTTGAGATTGACATCGACAGTGGCTCAGTTGGTGGGCCATCAGCCGGGCTTGCATTCACGTTGGCCCTTCTCGATCAGCTCACTGAGGGCGAGTTAACCGGGGGCGCCGAGATAGCGGTGACCGGGACCATCGATGCCAACGGAGCTGTCGGACCAGTGGGTGGTGTTATACAAAAAACGGCGGCTGTACGTGATCTAGGCGTCGACGCTTTCCTTGTTCCGGGGGGATTGAGCGAGCAGGACCAGCAGCGAATTACTGAAACGGCAGGTGATGAACTCAAAATCATCCCCGTCAATAGTCTCGATGAAGCGCTGGTGGCGTTGGATGAACTGGGTGGCAATATCGACGCAGTCGAGGAGTTCGCGGCCGCCAATCCGGCACCGACTGGTTCTTAGCGAGGGTCCAGCACTAGCAGCGCTCGGCGTCGTAGCATTTAGCTATGGCTTTGCAAAGTGATCAAGAGTTCGTACCTTCACAGATCGCTAGGGCCACGTTTCCTACCGCTTTTCGTGGCTACGACCAAGATGCCGTTCGGCGCTACCTAAGTCGACTCGCTGCTGAACTTGAGCAACAAGCGGAGTATTCGGACCTTGGCAACCTTGAAACTCGGACGCCAGCTCATAATCGGGTCGAAGAACTCGAAGCAGAAATTGAAACCCTCAACGAGGATATTCGCGACCTTGAGGTCGAGCTTGTCCAACGATCACTTTCGGTCACCGGCGACTCAGCTGATACCGAACTTGACGGCGAATCGACACCGCGTGGCCGGTCTAATCATTCGAACTCGTCCGGGGCCGACGAGGCATTAGACGAATCCCGAGCTATCGAGTTTTTAGGGCAAGAGACCGCCCGGGTCTTAGAATCAGCCCGTTCTGCCGCATCCGACATTTTGAAGCGTGCCGAGGGCCAAGCAAAGGCGATGGAACGACAAGCCAGCGAACATCTGGCCGAGGCAAGAGCGAGAGCGGAAGCCCTGGTTGCAGATAAGCAAGCCAAAATCGAAGCCCTGGTCGAGAAGTTGGAAGCCGACGCTGAGTCGGAGTCAGCCAAGTTGCGTTCAGAGGCGAGCGAGCACCACGCAATGGTTCTGGAAGAGTCAGCCAAGATCATGCTTGAAGCCGAAGAGTCAGGGCAGGCAGAACAACAACGAGCCCAAGAACGAGCCCGAGAGATCGTTGCTGACGCAGAAACGTTGCGTCAACAGGTAGTGGCCGAGCTGGTAGCTGAACGACGTTCAGCCCGTCAAGAGTTAGAGCAGATGGGCGCCGCCAGGGACCGCGTCGCAATGTCGTTGTCGGTAGCCCGAACCGAACTTGAGACTATCGCTGCTGATTTAGAACGATCTTCGCTATCGGCTCTTCAGTCGACGTTAGATTCACCGCCGCAGGCTAACCCGCCGTCGATGGTGGTCGGCGATGAAGATGCGACAGCCGAGACAGCGCTGGAAACGCTGGCCGAAGCGGAAAAACCAAAGGTCGATGATGAAGACATAACGGCCTTGTTTGACCAGACAACGAGCGAGGCCGAGGCAGCAGAGGATGGCTCGTTACAACCCGTGGGAGAACAAGCCGAGGAAACGCCAGTTGATGAGACTGTCGCCGAGTCGGGGAGTGTCGAAGCAGCCGCCGTCGACGCACCTGCCAAAAGTGTTGGCAAGAAGACAGCAACCAAGGCTGGACGTAGTGGCAACAACAAAGCCAAACGAGGTCAGGGCGCCAACAAGAAGCGAAAGGCGGCGGCCAAGGCCGCAAAGCATCGGTCGGAGGCCCCAGCTGCGAGCGGAGTGACAGCCAAAACAGTCGACCTGACCGAAGACGCTGGGTTTGACACCGGCCGGGATCAGTTTGATGAGATACTCGACGATCTTGGCATCGAGCCGGTTTCTGAATCGGGCTCCGATCCGGACTCTGACATAACCACCGAGCTCGACACCGTCACCACGAGCGATGGCGAGATCAAAACTCCGAAGATTCGAGCGAACCAAGCCATGACAATGGTTGATGGGTTCACGACAATCGACCTTGCCGACGAGACTATTGAGCTTCGTCGAACAGACGAGCAAGACTCGCTGGTCGTTGATGATGGTTCGACCGGCGAAGTGCAGCATTCTGTAATTGTTAGCGAACCAGAATCGCCAGATCTGATCATCACAACGGTGACTGCCCGGTCGGCCACAAGCCTTTTGGAGGGAAACCGGGGTGATATCGATCTAGACGAGCCAGCGCCAGGCAAGGCTCCGGCGGTGTTTTCAGCTCGTGACGTCGCCCTCGCCCGGTCGGGCGCCGACTTCCGGCGGCAGCTTCGCCGGGCGCTCAACGACGACCAGAGCGACGTATTAGATCGCCTCCGAGCGGGCCGTCGCTCGATAGAGACGTCCGAACTGCCAGCATTCGGTGATCAGATCGACCGATACTTGACGCCGTTGCGCCGGAGTCTCGGTGAAGTAGCACAAGCCGGTGTCGCAGCCGGCGATCACAGCGACCTCACCCCGAGGGCCCTCGACAATCTAGTTCGGCAGCTAGCGAAGTTCATCGTTGACCAGGTTCGAATTCCGACTATCGAGGCGGTCAGGTTGGCCGAGGATGACGACAGGGAAAAGATCCTTGAACCTATCCGGGCCGTTTATCGAGATTTTCGAAATGGCGCTCTCCCGGGACTAGCTGAAGATGCACTGTATGAGGCGTTTGCCATTGGGCTATACGACTCGATTGAACCGGCGGAGCGATTGGCCTGGCTAATCGATCCCCGAACCGACCCTGATCCAGTTTGTGAGATCAATGCGGCGACCACCGAGGTCGTCAAAGGCTCAGTATTCCCGAGCGGTCATGCTCGTCCGTTGGCGATGCCCGGATGTCGTTGCCTTGTTGTTTCGGCCGACTTCTAACACGAATCCTTCGAAATTTCCGTTCCTGCACGGATCTAAGGGCTGAACAACGGTACGCTCAGCGCAAGTGCGTACTATTAGCGATCGACCCAAAGCTTCTCGCTTCCGTACCCCGCTTCTTCTAGCAGCGGGTCTAGCGTTGGTGCTTTTTTTGTCGGCGAACGGCGTCGCCGCGTTCTATACCGATTGGCTTTGGTTCGACAGCCTTGGTCAACAGTCGGTCTGGTCGACAATACGCCTGACCCAAATCTTTCTAGTCGCTGTCTTTTCTGCCATCTTGTTCGCGGTGCTGTGGGGCAACCTGATTCTGGCTGATCGACTCAAGCCAGTCCTACGAACGAGGTCGGCAGAAGACGACCTGGTTGAACGCTATAACGATTTAGTCGGCGACCATGCCGGTAAGTTGCGCTTCGGCGTTGCCGCAATCTTTGGCTTGGTCTCAGGCGCTAATACGTCATCGCAATGGAAAAACTGGCTCCTGTTCAGGTCTGGCGGAAGTTTTGATTGGTCAGATCCGCTGTTTGGCCGTGATGCCGGGTTCTACGTCTTCCGACTCCCGTTTTGGAGTTTCGTAGTCGACTGGCTTTTCGCTACATCGGTACTGACCGTCATCGTGATGCTGTTTGCGCACTACCTCAACGGTGGAATTCGAGCGTCGTCGCCCGATGAAAAGGTTTCGTCTGGCGTCAAGATGCATTTGTCGATCTTGCTCGCGGTTCTAGCAGTCCTTCGGGCCGTCGGATATTGGCTGGACCGATTCCATCTTCTGACGTCCCAGCGAGGAGCGTACGACGGGGCTTTAACCACCGATGTCAATATCCAGCTTCCTGCGCTCAACTTGCTCACGCTAATCTCGCTCTTTTGTGCCGCGTTGTTCGTCGCCAACATCCGTAGAACTGGTTGGGGTCTCCCGATGGTCGCCCTCGGCATATGGTTGGTGGCGAATATCGTTGTCGGAGGAATCTTCCCAGCTGCCTATCAGCGCTTACGGGTCCAGAACGTGCAGTCTCAAAGAGAGGCTGAGTTCGTTGCTCACAATATTGCCGCGACAAAGTTCGCTTACGGGCTCGACGAAGACGCGTTGACCGAATTCCGAATTGACTACGAAGAAGGCATCTCCCGGGACGACTTGTCGGTGTACGAAGATCTAATCTTCAATATTCCAGTTGTTGATCCCGACTTGGCCAGCGATGAAGTCAATCGGGACGAAGCCGAGCGAGGTACGTTTGAGTTCGCCAGCGAGCTAGATGTTGACCGCTACGAGATTGATGGTCAGACAAGGCCGGTAGTGGTTTCTCCTCGCCGTTTAGATTTCACTTCCTTGGCCAACAAGTGGGAAGACCAGCACATCATTTTCACTCACGGTTACGGCGCAGTAATGGCGGCTAGCTACGACACTGGCGAGGCCGACCCAGATACTGCGTCTCGCCGGTTGAACTACTTGGTTGAAGGTCTTGAGAATCCGGCCATTGCCCCTGGGGTGGCCCCTGGACTTGCTGAACCCCGTACCTACTTCGGTGAAAGTTTCAATGACTATGCCGTAGTCGGGGCCACGAGACAAGAAGTTGATTTTCAGCGGAATGACAATACTCAGCAGCTGACCAGCTATGACGGGGCAGCGGGTGTTCCGATCGGTTCGGTCCTGCGTCGACTGGCGTTCTCGCTTCGATTCAGCGAACTAGATCTGCTTATTTCGCGCAGCATCTCAGACGAATCGAAAATCCTCTATCACCGAAACGTAAGAGATCGGGTGCAGGAGCTGGCTCCATTCCTCACATTCGACAACAACCCCTATCCAGTATTGCGAGAAGACGGAATCACTTGGATCTTGAGCGGCTACGCCACTAGTAGCGAATTCCCCTACGCTCAATCCTCGCCTAGTCCGCTCGGAAACTTTGGCCCGATCGACTTCAATTACGTACGCGATTCGGTGAAGGCCACTGTCGATGCATACTCGGGAGAAGTTACTCTCTACGTCATCGATGAGGACGATCCGGTAATAGCGGCGTGGCGTCAATCGTTTCCGACGTTGTTCGCTGATGTTGGCGACATGCCTGCCGACATCGAAGCTCACCTTAAGTACCCCGAAGATATCTTCAATGTCCAATCCGAAGTTTGGTCCACGTACCAAGAGGAAGACCCGACTCAATTCATTGAAGGCACCTTGGCTTGGTCGGTCGCTACGCAGCCACCGCTTCGGGCAAATCTTGGCGTCGATGGCGAAAGCTCAGTTTCAGATCCGATGCCGTCGCAATATTTGATGGCCCGGCTGCCCGATAGCGATGAAACTGAGTTTGTTCTGCAACGAGTCTTTGTGCCCGGTGACAGCAAAGGGGGCGAGGATGCGCGTCCGACGATTACAGGCATCTTGATGGCCCGTTCTGATCCTGGAAAATATGGTGAGCTGGTTCTTCTAGAGCGAAACAGTGGGGAAGTGTCGGCGCCTTCTCGAATTGACAATGACATCAGGAAGAACGGTGAAGTAACGGAGTTCATCGGTCGGAAAGAGATCGCCAAAGACAATGTTCTCTTCGGCGAGATGAGCACCGTCATGGTCGAGAACACCGTGCTATTTGTCCGGCCCATCTATGTCGAATCCAGTAGCGGTAACTCGATTCCTGAACTGCAGCGAATCGTCGCTGCGACTGGCGTAACGCTCGGGAGCGTCGAGCAAGGAAATCAGCAAACGACTACACGAATTTCGATGGGCCGAACCTTAGAAGAGGCTATCGATGGGGTTCTGGGCGCCGCTCCGCTTGACCTGGACAGCAGCGGATACGACCCGACCGGAAAATCGGTGAACGAGATGCTCGGCGATGCCGATGCGCTAGTTGCCGCGGCCGCGATCAACCCAGACGAAGAAGAAGCTGGGCAGCAGCTTCAGCGGGCGCAGGCAGCTCTTCAAGCGGCCAAGGAAGCGCTGACCGGCTCAGCTGAGCCGCAGGCACCAGTCGACGCTGCTCCCGCCACCGTCGATGGCACCGAAAACGGTGCTGAGGACGGAACCGACGTCGGGGCCGATGAAGACCAGCCAGCAGAAGACGACGCCTAAAAAGAGAAATCCGACTGGATGAACGCATTCCGCCGCGAAGCGCTCACCACAGCCGGACTTCGTGCCTCTTATGGTAGCCGTTACATAGCTCGGTGTGGAGTCGGTGTGGGCTATTCTTTGGCGATTTTCGGCTGATTTTGTATTGATTGTGGTCTAATTAACACCAATTTTGCGTAGTACTATCATTTCTAGAGCCGAAACTGGCTTTAGTGACGAGCCAAGAACGAAGGATCAGGCCCATGTTTAGACGAGTGAATCCTGCCGACCTGAAGGTTCCGACCGCGCAAGAGGCGCTACCGGGCCGAGCCGAATCGGTTTCTGTCCCGGCCGCCCATTTCGTTAACGGTAATTCGTTGGTGGCTCCGTTTCCCGAGGGGACTGAACAAATCTTGCTTGGCATGGGTTGTTTCTGGGGAGTTGAGCGATTTTTCTGGCAGCTTGACGGGGTTTACACCACTGCTGCGATTTATGCCGGTGGGACGACGCCAAATCCGACCTATGAAGAGACTTGCACCGGTATGACCGGCCATACCGAAGCCGTGCTGGTTGTGTATTTCCCAGATCAAGTATCGGTTGATGATTTGATGAGGGTGTTCTGGGAAAACCATGATCCAACCCAACTCATGGGGCAGGGCAACGACATCGGCACCCAGTACCGATCAGCGATTTACACCTATAGCGATGAGCAACGAGAAGCGGTTGAGGCTAGCTTGTCTCGCTATCAGGCCCTTCTAACCAACGGCGGGTTCGGAGCGATAACCACCGAAGTGGCTCCGGCGGCCCAGTTCTACTACGCCGAGGAATATCACCAGCAGTACTTGGCCAAAAACCCTGGTGGCTATTGCAACCATGGTTTTTGTCAGGTCGGTTACGCCTGAGGGCTCGAACCGCGAGCACAATCGGACTAACGTTGACTGTGTGAGTCGGCGATCGGTTCAGATTGAACTACTTGGTGGTTTTTCGCTTGGATCTGGCGCGCAAACAATATCGTCGTTGCCGCGGACAACGACCTCGCTGTTGTCGTATCTGGTCGTTCATCGAAGCCGAGCTCAAACGCGAGACCTGTTAGCAGGTCGCTTCTGGTCGGATCTGCCGGACGACAAGGCTCGGAAGCGTTTAAGCAACGCTCTATGGCAGATGCGCAAAGCCTTAGCCGACGCCGATCTTTCAGACTTTGTTGTTGCCTCGGCTGGCTCAGTGAAAATTAGTTCTGAATTCGATGTTGATGTCGACTCGGAGCGGTTCGAGCAGGAGTTGGACCGTATCGAAGAAGTCGTCCGTCGTGGTCGAAACATTGGTATCGCTGACGATCTTTCCGAGGTGCTCGAACAGTTTCCAGGCGAGTTTCTGGAAGGCTTCTACGACGACTGGATCGATGATGAACGATCGAGAGTGGCAGATCGGTATGAGTCCGGGCTGCAACAGCTAGCTCGCTTATATAAAGCCCGAACAGACTACGAATCGGCTCTGAGAGCGCTGCGGCTTCTTCTGGCCCATGACCCGCTAAAAGAAGAGAATCATCGAGAGGTGATGCGCACGTGTGCCATGCTCGGCGATGGCGCCAGCGCCGAGCGTTACTACGAGAACTGCCGCAAGATCCTCTGGAATGAGCTAAAGGTAGAACCCTCGGAAGAAACGAAGATCCTGATCGAACGAATCAGAGCCGATGCCCTAACGGTGACCCATTTCGAAGATGAGGGTCTATCTGAGCTCAACGTTCCCATGGTCGGTCGGGCTAAAGAGCGGTCGGTACTGCTTAGCCGAGCCGATGATCTCAATGCTGGAGCTGGGGGATTGATTCTGGTCGAAGGCGATGCCGGCATCGGGAAATCACGTCTGATCGAGGACTTTATCGAAGGGGCCGAGTGGCGGCGGTTGCGGGTACTGCGAGCAGGTCACTCCCATCTGAGTCCCATGCAACCTTACGACGGGCTAAAACAGGCTCTGACTCCAGCAACAATCGGACTTCGCGCTGAGCATTTGGTCGAGATTCTCGATCCGGTCTGGATCCAGCAGGTAGCGCCAGTGCTCCCCGAGCTGGCAAATTTTGGTGACGGTCACAATCCGGTTTCGGCCCTGAAGCCGTCGGAAGAGTTGAGTCGAATGAGTGAAGCTTTGGCTCGGGTGGTCTTGGCTCAGGGCGCTCTTGGCCCGACTGTGATTGTGTTGGAAGACGTTCACTGGTGTGATCAAGATTCGTTTGATGTCTTCCGACATTTAGGCGCTCGGCTTGCTCAAACCCCGGTTTTGGTCGTGCTGACCTATCGGAGGTTCGAGGCTGAGCAGTCAGAGCACGTGTGGTCAAGTTTGTCGAAACTTGATACCCAGCCGTACAGCTCTCGGATAATGCTGCAGCCGCTGAACCTTTATGAACTCCAAGACCTCGTAAGTGGGCTCCATGGTCCTGGAGATCTCACCGTCGCTGCGGCTAGCCAACTGCTTGAGAAAACAGAAGGAAATCCGCTGTTCGCGTTGGAGTCGTTCCGCTCATCAGTATCGCGAGCTGCTTCGGAGTCAATACCCACTTCGCTAGAGGCGGCGCTCGCTCAGAGACTAAGGGCGCTAGATCCGATTGTCGCCAAGGTTGTTCAGACCGCGTCAGTTCTGTCTGGCCCATTTAGTGTCGCTATGTTGGCCGAAATCGTTTCGTTATCGAGGGCCGAAGTTCTCGAAGCGCTCTCTAATGCGATACAGGCCGGTTTCGTTTCTGATCTTGAGAACGGTCGTTTCGAGTTTTCGCATAGCCATAGTCAGCAATTGGTTTACGAGGGTCTGTCAGACGAAAAGCGGCTACAGATCCACGGAAAAATCTACGATTGGATGGAGGGTGAACCAGACGCCGGGGTTGAACAGTTGGCGTTTCACGCCTGTCTGGCCGACCGGTGGGACAAAGGCTACATCTGGCATGTTGAGGCCGCTGATCGAGCGCTAGAAATGAATGCGTTCCGAACTGCGGCTGAGAATTTCGCCAAGGCTGACTATTCGGCAGGGGAAGCTGGGTTTAGTCTTGTTGACATCGCCCCTGTGCTGTTGCGCTATGAAATGGCGCTGGACGTGTTGGGGGAGCGATCGGAACAAGAGTTAGTTATCAAACGCTTGACCGGTGAACCAATTGCGCTGGATGTCGAACTTCAGTTAGCGGAGCGACATTGCTGGTATCTAGCGAACACCGACGAGCCGGCTGAAGCCATCCGTCTTGCTCTTTCATCGGCTGAACGGGCGGCCGATAACGGGTTATCACCCTTCTCGTTTTTAACGATCGCAGGAACTGCCCTTATTTGGTCAGGTGACGCCGAAGGCGCGATCAAGCCGTTGACCGATGTTGTTTCGCAATGCGAGAGCGTTCAAGATCGACTGGCCGCCGAAACAATGTTGGGCAAAGCCTACGCTGATCTGTTTCAGTTAGAGCCGGCCGCAATGCACCTTGCGAATGCACTCGAGACCGCACGTGAGCTTGGTGATGTTCGGGCACAGGTCGAAACCCTCGGCCATCAAGCAGTGTTGGACTGGCATAACGGATCGTACCGCCAGGCCGAAAGTACGCTGCTGGAAGGTTTGGAGTTAAGCGACTCAATCGGCTATCGCCACGGGGAGGGACTCAACCTCGTCAACCTAGCGACGTTGAACGGAACCCTAGGTCGAGGCGGTCGGGCTCTCAATTTCTTCGATCGAGCGACCGAGGTATTCAGCGCTCACGGCAACCGTCGAGGTGAGGCTATCGTGCAGGTCAATTTGGCTGAGCTTCACCATCTGTTGCTTGGTGATGATGACCACGCCTCAACGCTGGCAACGTCAGCTGCAGTGTATTTCAGAAGTACCAACAACGTTCGGATCGAAACGCTTGCGTTGTGCACTATGTCGAGCATTGATGCTCGTAGAGGCCGACCAAGGCGGGCCCGACAGCGGATGAACCAAGTGTTGGAGCGAGCTGTCGAAGCCGAAGATGAAGTGAGCCAGCTGGAGATTCGGTTTGTCCTTGGCTTTATCGACCTGGTCTCTGAGCGATACGAAGACGCAATCCAGCATTTGGAAGCGGCTTCGTACTTGGCCGAAAAACATCAGGTTGACTCGATTTTACCAATCGCGCTGGCTCGAAAGGCAAAGGCACTTATCGAAACCAATCAGCTAGCAGCTGCGGTTCGTTGCGCCGAGCGTGCGGCCAAGCTAAATATCTCAGGAAGCAGGCAGCCTCATGTGACTGCGTGGCTCTGTGGCCAGGTCTTCGAGCAGGCTGGCTCCTCGGCACTCGCTGCCGAACAGTTTGCGTTCAGTTATGAGCGTTTGGCCGTCAGCCTCGAAGGATTAAGCGGCGACGTGGCCAGGCGGGCTTGGTCGAGTGTTCCTGAGCATGTCGCCATCGAAATCGCTTATGAGTCGCGATACGAAAAGTCTAAAGAAGTAAGTCTTCCCCGTCTCAGCGCCGCATCAGGCAGACCGCTGCGCCCGCAAGACTATGTCACAATAAACTGGGTCATCTCCGAACCGGCCGACTGGGCCGGTTCCAGTACCGCCGAGCGCCGACGGGCTCGCCTGACTCGTTTAGCGAAGTCTGCCATTGCCCAAGGCGCTGTGGCCAGAGTCTCAGACCTGGCTATGGAGCTAGGGGTGAGCGATCGAACCATCAAGCGAGACTTGGTGATTCTACGGACCGCCGGACACGAGGTGACCACGAGAAAAGGCGAACTTAGAGCCCAATCGAAAGAGTGAGGACAAAAGCAAAGAATTCCCCGTCATTCAAAAGATAAGCAAAACGCCTGGTCAGAAGCCTTTTTTGGCTGTTGTCCCCATGGCTTGTCCCTCGAGTAGGCACTAGATGGAGAGACTTTCAAGATGCTGAAGGGAGACACTGCTTACAAGTTCCTCAACCAACAACAAAGAAACTACTGCTGGGAGTACTCTAATGTCTCGTCGTCTGTTTGTCTTCATATCTGCAACATCTTTTGTCGGAGCCACCGCTATCGGTAGCGCTCTTGTCGCCGCTCCGGTTTGGATGACCTGATCAAGATCTAAAAGAATAGGCCCGCTACTCGATCCACTTCCGCCGTGTTCGAAAGCTGGGCCTCTTCTCGTTGGCCTAACAGTCAACGAGGAGCCGCCTCGGGTGTGGTCGCCGCAGAAACCTAGCGCTGCGACGGCTACACCCTAACGGCGTGCAGTTGCCAATGGTTTAGCCACGATTAGTAACAGCGACACGAATGCGCCCGAGTGGGCGTATTCGTCTTTTTGGGTAGGATCGCGTTCAACCCAAAGGAGCTCATCAATGGCCGAGACAGCACTACGCGGAAATCCAGTCAACACCAGCGGCGATCTACCCGCTGTGGGCGCAGCTGCCCCAGAATTTACGTTAACTAAGAGCGATCTAAGCACGGTTAGTTCAAGCGACCTTGCTGGACAGCAAATCGTGTTGAACATCTTTCCGTCGGTCGACACCCCAACGTGTGCCACCAGCGTTCGAACCTTTAACGAACGGGCCGCATCGCTTGAAAACACCACAGTGCTTTGCGTCTCGGCTGATTTGCCTTTCGCTCAAGGGCGATTCTGTGGAGCTGAAGGTATCGAGAACGCTCAAACCGCTTCTACGTTCCGAAATGCCGAATTCCTAAGCGACTATGGTGTTGGGATGGTCGACGGGCCGCTGCACGGTCTGTGTGCCCGAGCCGTTGTCGTCGTTGATGGGCAAGGCAACGTGGTCCACAGCCAACTTGTCGGCGAAATTGCTGATGAGCCTGATTACGACGCAGCTATTGGCGCTTTGGCCTAGTTCCACGTTTTTGGTTCCGGTTGGCCTGCTGGTGGTTTTGCCTTCTTGGCCAATGGGGTGAAGAATTGCGTCATGGCCTGGGATTTCGAAACCGACGCTGCGTTCCAACAAGATCTCGACTGGATGGACGAGTTCGTTCGGACCGAAGTGGAGCCTCTTGATTTCATCATCAAGACTCCCTACGATCTGACCGATCCCGTCCGCCAGGAGATACTTCCGCCTCTGCAGCGCATCGTTCAAGAACGGAACCTGTGGGCCTGCCATCTAGGGCCGGATCTTGGTGGGCCTGGCTACGGGCAGGTCAAACTAGCGCTGATGAACGAAATTTTGGGCCGGGCTCGTTGCGGGCCAACTGTGTTCGGAACCCAAGCTCCCGATACCGGCAATAGTGAGATATTGGCCCACTTCGGTACTGAGGAACAAAAGGAGCGCTTCCTCCAACCGCTTCTGCGAAACGAAATAGTCTCGTGTTATTCGATGACTGAACCTCAAGGTGGTGCCGACCCGGCTGTGTTTCAAACCCGGGCCGAGCTCGACGGCGACGAATGGGTAATCAACGGTGAGAAGTGGTTCTCGTCCAATGCCCGATACGCGTCATTTCTTATCGTGATGGTCGTGACCGACCCGGATAACGAATTGGTGAAAAGCCAATCGATGTTCCTAGTGCCTACCGATACCCCTGGCGTCGAAATAGTTCGCAACGTTGGGCTTGGTTATCAAACCGAAGCCCAAGACGAAGGCTCTCACGCATACATTCGCTACAACGACGTTCGGGTACCGAAAGAGAATTTGCTCGGACCAAGGGGCGGTGGATTTGGCGTAGCCCAGACCCGTCTTGGTGGCGGTCGGATTCATCACGCTATGCGCACCAGCGGTCGAGTTCAGCGAATTTTCGACATGATGTGCGAGAGAGCTCTTAGCCGGACAACAAAAGGCGAGCTGCTCAGTCGCAAACAGATGGTCCAGGAAATGATCGCCGATTCGTGGATCGAAATGGAGATGTTCCGCCTGCTTGTTCTCCGAACCGCGTGGAAGATAGATCGCTACCAGGACTATCGAAAGGTCCGCCACGACATTTCGGCGGTCAAAGTAGCGATGCCTACGGTATATCGAAGTGTTGCCAGCAGAGCCCTTCAGATTCACGGCTCCCTCGGTGCCTCCTGGGAGATGCCGTTCGCCAAGGAAGTGATTGAGTCGTTCCATATGGGTTTGGCCGATGGCCCTACCGAAGTACACAAAGTTCAGGTGGCGAGGCGAGTGCTCGACCAGTACGTGCCCTGCGACGATCTCTTCCCAACGATGCATTTGCCAAAGCGCAAAGCCGAGGCTTTCGAGAAGTACGGCGATGTACTTGAGCGTCACCTTGGCGGCTTGTGATTTCTAGCCAGGCCCTTGGTGTTTAAACGTTCAGGCTGGTCGACTGTTGCTTTGCTTGCGCTCTCGGCCGGAGTGGCGCAAGCGTTCGGGAGGTTTGCGTACGGCATTCTTTTGCCAGCTGTTCGAGATGACCTAGGGCTATCAAACACTATCGCTGGCACGTTGGGCACGATCAACGTCGGGGCCTACCTGCTCGGTACCTTGGCTGTGGCCACCGGGTCGAGCTGGCTCAAATTGCTGGCGGTGATGCGAATCGGTATTACAACTAGCACCCTGGGGTTAGCCTTAATCTCGCTTGCACCGAATGAAATTTTGGTAGGCGTTGGATTGTTTCTCACCGGATTCGGTGGGGCCTGTGTGTGGATTCCGGCGCCTGCCATAGCTGCTGATGCCGTTGGGCAGAAACTTCGCCCGATTGCAGTGGCATGCGTCGGAGCGGGCATTGGTGTTGGCATGGTCTTTTCTGCACTTTTGAGCGGGTTTCTTCGTTCTCGAACCGGTGACGAGGCGTGGCGGTCGGTGTACGCGATCCTGGCGGCCATTGCGCTGCTAGTACTAGTTGCGCTCATGATGCTGCTCAGCCACAGCCAGGCTAAACCTCGTGGGCAACGAGCGGGAATTGGGGGCTATAGCGTCCTTACCCGCATGAGAGGGTGGAAAGCGTTGACGGTGGCCTATCTCTCTTTCGGGTTCTGCTACCTCTTGGTTATCGCCTTCTTTACCAGTCGGTTAGAAGACGATTCAGGGTGGACTGAGGCGTCGGCCGGTCTGGCTTTCACCGTGCTTGGCGTAGCCGTAATGTTTGGCGGTTTGTTGTTGGTGTCGATGTCTCGTCGGGTTGGGCCCTCAAGAGCGTTGGTGTTCGGGTTTGTGGTGTGGTCGGTTCTGGTCATGGCAGTGTTGCCGGGTTGGACAAGCCTGACCTTTGTCGCTGCGTTCGGTATTGGCTTGACCTTTGGTGGTCTTCCCACCGTGATTACCTACTACGTGGTTGAGAGCACAACGGCTGAGGACTACGGTCCAACCTTTGCCGCGGCCACGTTGGCGTTCGGCATCGCTCAGATGCTGGCGCCTCAAGTTGGCGGGTTAGTGGCAGATCTAACCGGCTCGTTTGCTCCAGTGTTTTTTCTTTCCACTGGCTTTGCGTTGCTTGGCGCCGGAGCGGCCTCTCGATTACCAAGCATTCATTCGCCTCGGCCTGAACTTGAACCGTCTGAGGCGTGACGTTGACGAGTATCGGTTGATCACGCGAGGATTGCTCCATGAGCGAGAACCTCCGAAACTTTACTCGAGCCGTTTACGGGATGGACGCGGTAGTCCAGCGAGTACCAGAAGCAGCGTGGGACAACCCTTCTCCTTGTGAGGGCTGGAGCGCTCGAAATGTGCTGGCTCACCAGATCGGCGTTCTCCGAGGCGCTACCGAGACAATCGCCAGCGGCGAAATGAAACGGGTTGCCCAGCCAGAAGAGTTGCCCGACCCGGTCTCAGAGTGGAACAAAACCCGTGATGGGGTGCTGGCTGCTTTGGATCAAAAAGGGGCGCTTAACCAAGAAGGTGAGTTCTGGTTCGGTCCAATGTCAATCGATCAGTTCATCAGTGTTGTCCAGTGGGATCCGTTGACGCACGGCTGGGACATTGCCAAAGCAACCGGAGTAGAACCCAGTCTTGATCCTGAGCTAGCGCAACGCTCTTACGACACGATCGCTCCGATGCGAGCCAACCTGGCAAAGCGAAACCTAGTTGCCGAAGCTGAGGTCGAGGTTAGCGCGGGCGCCGACATTGTCGATCGGTACCTTGGTTTAGTTGGCCGTGATCCTAATTGGACTGCCGCCTAGCTTGTTGAGTGTGGCTGCCGGTTCAGGTCTTCGTCGTTTCTTTCCGTCCATTTGTTTGGTCGTCATAGTTGCGGTGATAGCGGCTGTTGTCGCCGCATGTAGTTCACCATCGACGCTCGATCCGGTCGCGTCTTCGACCCCTGTCTCTTCTTCTTTCTCTTCTCCGTCGTCTTCGATCGTAAACTCTGATCCAAGTTGTTCGGAAGCGGTTGTGGTCAACCGAACTGATCTTCGAGCGAGCGGGAACCGGGTTGCTGAGGGGGTGTTCGACTTGGCTGTGGCTGAGCGGTTAGTTGTTGAGCTGGAAGGCCAACCGGTTTGGGTCTTGCCATTTGATAGCGACGGATCTTGGTATGTGGTTGTCGACTCGGGAGCTGCGGTGATAGTTGGTCCCGACGGGTCGACTCGTTCAGTCGAAGCGTCGAGCGAGAGAGTTCCACCTGAGATACCGACTGGCGCCAGCGCCGCCCAGTTGGGGTTGTTCGACAACCCCCTGCCCGACACCCGAGTCGTCCGGGATGGTTCCATTGTCGCCGCGTTGGTCAGCCCGACCGACCGGTACGATCACGGTGTTTTAGGCGACGACCTTGAAGCCGCGGGAGTTCAACTCAACGACCTCTGTACCGGCGAACGTGTGTTGATTGAAGTGTCGAGCCCTGACGTTATTGAGGGCTTGTCGCCTCTGCTGGCCGATATTGACGGTGACGGGGAGACCGACGTTCTGGTCACGGTAAGCAATGATGACACGGGAGCCCGGTTGGTGGCTTACCGGTTGGACGGGTCGCTCCTGGCTCAGTCTGAACCTATTGGTCGAGGTAACCGATGGAGGAACCAACTTGGTGTTGCGCCAGTAGGACCAGGCGGGGAACTTGAGGTCGTGGACGTACGGATCCCCCATATCGGGGGAGTGGTCGAATATTTCAGAGTCGAAGGCGATGAGCTGGTTTTGGTCGCGTCGGCTAGTGAGTTCACAACCCACGTCATTGGCTCTCGAAACCTTGATATGGGAATCGTTGCCGACGGAACCGGTGACGGTGACCTAGACGTGGTTGTTTTAACTCAGGACCGAACGAAACTTGTTGTCCTGGAACGGTCCGTTGACGGAGTCGACCTGGCGGTCGAGGTCGATCTTGGATCGCCGGCGTCTACTAACGTTGCTGTCCAATCGCCAGTCGAAAACACCGCTCTAGCGATTGGGAACCAAGACAGCCAGCTTCTGATTTGGACCTCTGCGTCGCAGTAACACCATTCAGTGACAGGCGCCTCGAATGTCAATCACGAATTTGGTGGTAGGCGGCGTTTAACGAGCTACAATATCGGTGCGGGGTGGAGCAGCCAGGTAGCTCGTCGGGCTCATAACCCGAAGGTCGCAAGTTCAAATCTTGCCCCCGCTACTACTAACACCAAGTAAAACACTAACGAAAGCCAATCCAACCGGGTTGGCTTTCGTAGTTTTCTGGGCGCCCGCCATCTATTCACCATGTGTTGTTCCGGGTCATGGTTGACATGTCGGCTCCAGGGTGGAACCCTGCGAGGGGCTGGCATTCGAGCGGGAGTCCGCCAGCTTCATTGGTGCATCGAGCTTGGGGTCGGCTACTCGAAGGCTTGGGTCACTGCTTTTGCAAGGGCTACGCATCGTTGCGCTCGTTCGACAGCCTTCTTGGCGACTCCGGCAGCTATGTCGTCTGGTTCGTACTCCGTCTTTGTCTTGAGCGGAAGAAGTCGCCGTAGCTCCTTCTCAGCGGCAGCGCCGTCTGTCCCTGCCTGTTTCAGCAGCGTCAGCACTTGATTGTGGTCCTCGCCAGCGGCCCGTTTCCCGAGTCGAGCGCCGCACACAGCGTCGGCAGCGTTGATTGCTGCGTGAATCGCCAAACTTGTCGCGGCGATGTAGCGTTGCGAGTCGAGCTCGTTCGATGCAGCTTCTCCGTACTCTTGGGCTTTGCTGGCGCACGCGTTCACCTGTGCGTTCGTTACCGGTCTCGTCCGCCTTGGCTTAGGCACGTACCCGTTCCCGCAAATCGTTGAGGGTCGCACCATGGACCACGATTCCGTCGCTGGCGATATTTCTCCACAGGGCACTTGCGGTAGTCAGCTTTTCGCATATCTCGGACTGATTGGCTTCGATGACCTCCACTGGGTTGCCGGTGAACGAGCGGACGCGTTCGCTCCACTGCTCGACTCCGCTGCTCCAAGTGTCGTCATCATCGTTGATATCGTCCGGTCGCACTATCACTGTGTCGATGTCGCTTAGTCTGTCGGCTTCGCGTCGAGCGAATGATCCAAAGACGATGACGCTTATCGGTCGAATCGGCAGCTCATCCGCTGCGACGCCCATGTGTTCGAGCGTAACGTCACGCAATTGAGCAAGCTGGATAACAACTTGTGCTGCCAGGTTCTCGCGGTTGAGTCGGAACAGTGATGACGGTGGAACCTCACGTCGCTCGACCAGACCAAGCTGGACGAGGCCGGGCAGTATCCGCGACGCCTGGGCCAGGCTCGTGCTTGCCACTCGAGCCACTTCAGTGAGGTTGAGTTCGGCGGTAGTCTCGGCGAGCGCAGCGATCACTCGGCCTTGCGTTCCGGGAATGATGGCTTGGACGGGGTGCTTAAAGTCCATGCAGTAAGAATAGCAAACATCCATCATAAGTGGAATGATTCTTCCATATTTGATGGCATAGTCGATTGTCGCGCATGAAGGCACCCTGCTTAATCTCACAGTCGCTCGTCGATAACTGCCTGACCCGTATTTTTCAGGGGGTTATCGGCCATCTATTTGTCATCTATCCACCCGTCGTCACTCACAAGTAGGTCAAGGTGAAAACCGGTCAAACGTAACGATCAACCCCGCAAACACTGGTCTCCGACCTTGAGAGCAGGTCAACAAAGGCAGTCGTGCTTGGGCTCATAACCCGAAGGTCGCACGTTCAAATCTTGCCCCTGCTACTACTTGTAACAAGTGAAACAGCAACGAAGGCCAATCCAACTGGGTTGGCTTTCGTAGTTTTCGGAGCGGGCTTGGTCTGTCGCCATCTATCAACACGACTTCGGCCAAGTGGTCTCTCCAACTTTTAGTTGCCATGTTGGCAAGTTATCCGTATACTTGCCATTATGGAAAATTCAAACGATGCGTTAGCGGTGGATCCTGCAGCCGATCTAGCTCTGCTGAGAAGCGCAAAAGGCTCGGTCGAGCTGCGCCAAGGGCTTCACCCCGGCCCGTGGTGGCTGATGCCAGTTCTTGCAGCCATATTCTTACCTTTTGGTAGTCCTGAAGTCTTCTTCGACAGCATTGCTCGAATGGTTGGTACCAACGTCGCATTGTGCATGCTCGCGGCATTCATGGCGTGGTACACCTATACCCGAGGTCCAGTGCCGGGTACACCGTCAATCACCGCTCTGGCCTGGGCATTTGCACTTGGAATCCCACTGAGTATTACGCTCTTTTTGGGCTGGGTGATGGCTGGTGGCATGATCGGCCACGACAACTTCTTTCCGTTGTGGTCGATTGTCGGTTGGTTGTTGACGACGTTAGTTCTGCTCGGCGTGCGGTTGGCCGTAATCGCTTTTCTCGGTCGTCGAACGATTCTTTCATGACCCTAGGCGATCTCAACCCAGTGCTAGTCTCGCCGAAACGACTAGCCGCCATGGGCATTCTGGCAGCAGTTAAGAAGATCGAGTTTGGCCATTTGCGCGATCAACTTGGCCTAAGTGACAGCGATCTTTCGAAACAGCTCAAAGCGCTAACCGACGCTGGTTATCTGACGTCAAAGAGGACGGGTAAAGGGCGAACCCGAAAGTCGTGGTTCACAATCACTGACGCCGGACGGGCGGAGCTCGATGCTCACGCCGCAGCCCTGCAACTCTTGGTACGTCCAGCCGTTCCGGACGCTCAACTCAGTGATATGGCCGACTAGGGCTCAGCCCTAGGGATAGGGTTTGGCCCTCGCTAGGCACCGGTGAACTGGTCTCGGGCCCGCCGTACGTCGGGAAGGTGTTGTTCAGTCCATGTGCGAATTGCCTCGAGAGGTTCAGTGATGGTGTGCCCCAGTTCGGTCAGCGAATACTCGACGCCCGGTGGCCGCATCTCGGTGAGGACTTCGCGGCGAACCATGCCGTCCTCTTCGAGGCGCCGAAGTGTTTGGGTGAGCATCTTCTGGGTGATTCCTGGAACCGCTCGTCGGAGATCGCCGAAGCGATGAGATCCTTCTTCGAGGCGCCCGATGACTAACACCGACCACTTCGATCCAATAAGGTCGAGCACTTCGCGACAAGGGCAGTTGATTGAGTACAAATCCCCCACGTCATTGTCTTCCGCTCTCGGAGTCCTTTTCCGTCTGGTAGTTTCTTCTGGGTACCTAGATGTCATAAAGGTGCCTTCTTGTATTTAGATACTGCCTGAATAATGATGGTTTCTGACCTAAAAGGCAACCCGAACATGGTTGTCTTCACCCTCCCCGACAGCAGGACCATTCAATGACAAAGACCATTCTCATCACCGGTTCGACCGACGGCATCGGTCTCGCCACCGCCAAGGTGCTTGCCGCCGAGAACCACACGGTGTTACTGCACGGGAGAAGCGAACCGAAAGTCGTGTCTGCCGAACAACAGATCCGAGCGGAAGGCGGGACGGGGCGCCTGGAGCGGTATCACGCCGACCTCTCTGACCTTGGTGACGTCGTGGCGTTCGCTGAGAGTGTCAAAGCAAACCACGAGACGCTCGACGTTCTCATCAACAACGCAGGGGTTTTCCGCCTGTCGAACCCCGTCGCGGCAAACGGACTTGATCTCCGGTTCCTGGTGAACACTATCGCTCCCTACCTGCTGACTCGTCGGCTCATGCCCCTGCTTGGTGAAAGCAGCAGAGTTATCAACCTGTCATCGGCCGCCCAAGCGCCGGTTGACCCGGATGCACTTGTGGGAAAGGTGTCGCTGGACCAAGGCGAGGCTTATGCCCAGAGCAAGCTCGCCTTGACCATGTGGTCGAACCACTTGGCTCGCGAGTTGGGCGAAAACGGATCAGCGGTTATTGCTGTGAACCCTGGATCCTTTCTCGGAACGAAGATGGTGAAGGAGGCGTACGGATCGGATGGCCACGACATCAGCGTCGGTGCCAACATCTTGGCGAAGGCCGCGACATCCGCCGAGTTCGCCGATGCGTCTGGCCGCTACTTCGACAACGACTCTGGTCGATTCGCGAACCCTCACCCCGACGCTATGGATGAGAGAAAGAACGCCGCTATCACCGATTCCATCGAAGCGACGATCGCCACGATCATCGGCTGAGTCACAAGGACTGCTTAATATGACTCCAAATCAGACTCCGAATCACCTACAACGCGCCCGTTCGCTCGATCTGCCAACCCGTGAAGCGATGCTGCGGCGTGATCCGTCGGTCCAGCGATTCTGGACCGACAACGCTCAGCTGCTCGCCGATGCCTGGGCTGACTGGGACGCCTCCGACGCCAGCCGAGCGGTTGCGCTTGACGACTCGCTGTTGGACGCCGATCTGCGAGCAGCCGTGACGAAAGCATGGGCAGACCCGAGCACCGAGCATGTCGTGTCGGATCTGATGCACGAGGCCGCTCCAGGGGTCTTCTCCTTCCAGTTCTTCGACCCGCAACGAATCGGCGAGCTTCGTTGCTATCTCGAAGCGGTCTGGGATGCCGGGATTCCCACCCGTCCGCCCTATGGCATCGTGCTTAACCGTCGCGGTGCGATGCTCGATCCGAAGTCGGAGGGCTTCATTGCTGCCCCAACCTTCCAATCCTTCTATCGGTTGGTGATGAACACCTACATGCGTCCGATCTCTCGGCTGCTGTTCCCAGACATCGTGGGGCTCGACACGCAGACCTTCGGTTTCTCGATCCACTATCAACCAGACACCGACACATCGATTCGGCCACACACCGACGCCTCGTCGGTGACGCTGAACATCAATCTGAACCTTCCCGGTGAGGACTTCACCGGCTCGACAGTCGACTTCTTCGATCAAGCGACGGGGGACGTGACGGCCCTGACCTTTAAGCCGGGCAGCGCCATGATCCATCATGGAAACGTTCCCCACACGGCGCAACCGATCATGAGCGGTGAGCGCACCAACTTCGTGCTCTGGCTGTTTGGTGAGGATGGCTCGGTGCCGTTGCCGGGCGGGCCGGTCGCAGCGATCGGTCCGAGCGAGCGGTGGACCGTACCGACCGCACCGCAGACTGCCTATGCCCCGTTCTGACCTTGCAGCCTTGAGCCGTTACTCGCTTAGGTTCTGGGCCTTGCCTTTTTGTTAAACTCGCTGTTCGATAGGGCACTGAGTGTGTTGCTCGATATAGGGTGCACGGATGGTCACTAATGAAGCCAACCTCGTAGATTTCCAGCGAGAAACGGTGGAAGTTTCCGATGAACGATTGACGAAGCTGAAACGCTTCAACTTCATCATGGGTCTGTTCCACTTGATCTCGGGTGTGCTGATGATCGTGCTTGGGAACGACTTTGAACTTGACGTTAGCTCGTTCTCGCTTAACGGCCCTCCTGGCACTCCGATCGGTCAGGGCGTAGTTAACTCCGTATTTGGTGTTCCCCTCGCGTGGGCCACTGCCTCTTTCCTGTTGCTGTCTGCATTTTTCCACTTTGTTATTGCCACTGTCGGGGGTCGCAAATATGGGAGTGAACTGCGGCGGGGTCGAAATCGGTTCCGATGGGTTGAATACTCGATCTCATCGACTTTGATGATTCTGCTGATCGCTCTCGTTACCGGCATTACTGACCTTGGCGCCCTAATCGCTCTCGGGTTCGCCAACATTTCGATGATTCTTTTCGGCTGGATCATGGAAATGGTCAACGCTCCCGATCGCAGTACGTGGTGGACACCGTTTTGGTTTGGCTGCATCGCAGGCATCGGTCCGTGGGCCGCTCTGGCGATTTACTTGGCGGTGAACGTAAACCAAGAGGGTGGTCAAGGTCCTCCGGGGTTTGTTTATGGCATCATATTTAGCCTCTTCTTTTTCTTTAACACCTTCGCTATTAACCAGTGGCTTCAATACCGTCGAACCGGCAAATGGGCAGACTACCTGTACGGCGAAACGATTTACATTGTGTTGAGCCTGGTGGCAAAGAGTGTCCTAGCGTGGCAGATCTTCGCCAACACACTCATTTGAAACCGGAAGCTCCGATAAGGACATTGGCGACGTAGCTAACGTCCGCTCGTTCACCAGCGCCGCCCGACCGAGCGCTATTAGCTGTGCGCTATTAGCTTTGTGGTTGGTGCTATGAGAAAGTGGGCGGATGGAACGTAGCGATAAGGGCGGCAACGAAGGTACTAGCAACCTCGACGATCCAACGTTTTTTGATGCGATTGAGGGTTATACCGGCGCCTTGAGCTATCGACCGGGAGACGAAGTCGAGTTGCATGTCTCGACCAGGGCCGACTCGTGGTCGGTTACTGTCGAGCGTTGGGGTGGGCAGCGAGAGATCGTCCACCAGGCTGACGGGCTCAAGGGCAACTACATCGAACCACCCGTTGACGCTGATGAGAACGGATGTGGTTGGCCGGTCGCCTTGACCCTACCGGTGGCCGAGAAGTGGCGATCGGGGTTCTACTTGGTGACCCTGCGGGCTGACGGGGTTGAGCCTGAACGGGCGGTAGCCCACGCTGGGTTTGTGGTTCGTGGTCGGCCCGTCGCAACAGGGGAACGTCCGTCCATTTTGTATGTTGTTCCGACTAACACATGGAATGCCTACAACAACTGGGGCGGTAGAAGTCTTTACACCGGTGGAACCTCGGTGGCGTTTCACCGGCCGTTTGTTCGGGGCCTCTTGGCGCGCCCCGAGGTTAACCGTGACGACAGAAAGGCTCGACCAACCCGATTCGGCGAAGCCCACGATGCCGATGGTCAACGGTTCCAAGAGTATCGAACCGCAAACAACTATCCGGCAGCGATTGGCTCGACCGGTTGGGCGAGTCACGGTCGTCGGTTTGTCGAGTGGGCAGAACAAGATGGTTGGATGTTCGACTACGCGATCTCGTCTGACCTCGAAACCGACCCCGAAGCGCTAGCCGGCTACGAGACCGTTGTGCTTGTTGGCCATGACGAGTACTGGTCGGCCCCAGAACGGGCCGCGGTCGAGCAACACCTCAGCCGCGGCGGTCGCCTAGTTTCCTTGGCCGGAAATACAATGTTTTGGCGGGTGCGTCGGACGGCCGGAACCTACGGATCAACGATGGTGTGTTACAAATACGGCCACGCAGATGACTTAGGCGAAGCTGACCCCCATCGCCCCGGCCCGGTGACCGGTATGTGGGCCGACCCAACAATTGGTCAACCCGAGTGGGCTCTTCTTGGTGCGGGCTCTGCGTTCGGGCTTTACCATCGGTTTGGCAAGGCCACGCCGCAGGGGGTGGGCGGTTTCTTAGTGTCGAGGCCCGATCATTGGCTTTTCGCCAACACCGAGCTGCGGTACGGAGACGTTGTCGGCCGAGACGATGGAGTAGTTGGCTACGAAACTGTTGGCTGCCATCTAACACTCGATGAGTTACATCGACCAGTGCCTAGCCAAGACGCTTTGGCTCGCGGTGTTCCAGCCTCAACTGAGATCGTGGCGTGGGTCCCATCAAGCAACGTAGGAGTAGGGGAGTACCCGGCGTCGATATCGGCTCTAAGCGACCAAGGCGATCTTGAGTTCATCGCCGAACGCATCTTTAGCGACACTGATGACCCAATCGGTCGAGCTCGTAACGGCGTCGCTACCATCTCGACGATCGGCGACAGCGTGGTAAATGTCGGAACAACCGACTGGGTGTTTGGTCTCGCCAATGACCACCAAGTAGCCCAAATTACCCGCAATGCCTTACATGGGCGGCCCAAGTAGCGAGTTGTACTCAACGCCGCCAATAAGTCGACTACAACAGCAGGAGATCTTATGACCACTACTGATGCCCCCGAATTTGAACACATTGTCGTGGCCGTCGACGGCAGGCTGGGCCGACTCACATTGAATCGTCCGGACAAACTCAATCCGCTGAGTTGGCAATGCCTTTACGAAATCGAGCAGGCCGCTCGTTGGTTCGACTCCAACCGCAACGTGACCGTGGTAATTGTCTCGGGCGCCGGGCGGGCCTTTAGCGCCGGGGCCGACTTGAATAGCTTTGGCTCAAAGGAAGAGATCACTACTCGAGAAGTCGGAGAACACGGTCGACGGATGGCGGACGCAGTTGAGTCGATGAGAGCGCTGGCAATAGTCAAACTACACGGCTGGACCGTTGGCGGCGGTTTGGTTCTCGCTGCCGCCTGCGATTTGCGATTAGCGGCCAGTTCATCCCAGTTTTCGATCCCCGAAGTCGACCTCGGAATTCCCCTGGCCTGGGGTGGAATACCTCGGCTAGTTCGCGAGATAGGGCCAGCACTGACAAAGGAGCTGGTGCTGACCTGTCGGCCATTCGACGCGACCGAAGCCAAGGCAGCTGGATTCGTGAACCGAGTAGTGCCGGACGAAGAACTCGACATCGCCGTTGAGGAGTTGGCGGCGCAATTGCTGACCAAAGCGCCCCTGACAATACAAGCTACGAAGCGACACGTGAACGCGGTTACCGACCAGATGGTTGGCACAATGCGGAGTTGGTCTGATGCCGATGGGCTAGCCAACGCATTCGCTGATCCGGAATGTGGTGAAGCTCGACGGGCATACCTGGCTTCAAAAGGTCGGGGTTGAACGGTCCGATTACAAGCTATGTAGGTTCAAGAAACTGTCTCAAGATCATCGATGACGATTACGCCGCCAAAGCTAACTTCTCATAGCGAGGAGATGTTGTGAAAGGTCACAGACTCACCCTGTGACCGTTGGAAGGTTGGAATCGGTCCACGACACAATTCCACCATCAATATCGGCCACGTCAGTGAAACCGAGATCTTTCATCAGTTCTGCAGTTTGACCACTCCGGTTACCCGAACGGCAATACAACAGGTATGGCACATTGGGATCTAGTTCGGCCAATTCATCAGCGAAGTCGTCTCGGTAAAAATCGATCATGACCGCATCTTCGAGATGACCTTCGGAAAACTCTTCGGGCGTCCGCACATCAAGCACCACCAGATCAGCAGGCGGATCGCTTTGAATTTCGGCCCCTTCTGAAGCAGAAACAAGTCGAATCCCCGGTACATCAGCGGTTGATTCTGACTCTGTTGAGGCGCCACAGCTAGCGGCGAACAGGGTTGCCACGATGAGCAGTAGCATTCGGCGGGTCATACGGTTCATTTTTCTATCCTTTTTGGGCTGACGAAATTCTAGCTTCCGCCATCTCGTCTGCAGTGGCAGCCAAAAGACCGGTGCTATGGTTGCGTCGAACCGGGGAGTGAGTATGAAATACACCAAACTTGGAAACTCAGGGCTTGAGATCTCAAAGCTGTGCTTAGGGTGTATGGGATTTGGAGGCTCTAGTCCGGGACGCCATGATTGGGCCATTGGCGAAGAGGAGACCCATCCGATTCTGGAAGCCGCTCTAGAGGCCGGCATCAACTTTTTTGACACCGCCAATGCGTACTCGGCCGGCACCAGCGAGGAAATTGTCGGACCGGCGTTGACCAAGATGGCCGACCGATCCGAAGTGGTGATAGCTACCAAGGTGTATTTCCCGATGCGCGACGGCCGAAACGCTCGTGGCCTTTCTCGCAAATCGATCATGACCGAAGTTGACAACAGTTTGCGTCGGCTCGGTACTGACTACATCGATCTATACCAGATCCATCGGTTTGACGACAGGACTCCTGTAGAGGAGACAATGCGAGCGCTGCATGATGTTGTCTCGTCAGGCAAGGTTCGGTATATCGGCGCGTCCTCGATGTGGGCTTGGCAGTTCGCCAAAATGCAGCACACGGCAGAAATGAACGGTTGGACCAAGTTCATCTCAATGCAAAATCAGTACAGCCTGCTGCAACGAGAAGAAGAACGGGAGATGATGCCGCTATGTGCCGATCAGGGAGTTGGTTCTATTCCATGGAGCCCACTGGCTCGAGGTCGGCTTACTCGAGATTGGGATGAGACAACGATCCGATCTGAGAGTGATCGACTACTTGACGTCCGGTTTGAAGAACAGCGAGACCGACCCACGGTTGAGCGAGTCGCAGAAGTAGCGGCCGAACTTGGACAACCAATGGCGAGAGTAGCCATGGCGTGGGTGCTGGCGAATCCGGTGGTGGCCGCCCCAATCGTTGGCGTCACCAAGCTTCATCACTTAACCGACGCGGTCGAGTCTTTGAATATAGAACTAAGCGAAGATGCCACCGCTCGGCTGACCGAGCTTTACCACCCTCGCAGCGCTTCGTTTTAGTGGGAGAGTTCTCGTTCGGGTGATCCGAGCCCGGGGAAACCAGCATAGGCGGGCAGCGCGGGTTGACCCCCGAGATGGCAATACAGCACCCTAGAACCCGGCTCGATCTCACCAGACCGGATCATGCCGATCAACCCGGCCATCGACTTACCTTCATAAACCGGGTCGGTGAGCATTCCCTCGGTCCGTGCCACCAGTTGAATGGCTTCAACGGTGCCAGCGTCGGGAACTCCGTAGGCCGGACCCTCATAGCCGGAAACTACGGTGATCTCATCATCTCGAAGAGGTCGATCTAATCCAATCTTTTGAGCTGTGTTGGTGGCGATGCGGCTAACTTGGTCGATGGTTTGTTCTAGCGTGGCTGATGCATCAATGCCGATAATTCGACGGCCCGACCGATCAGAGAGCGCGAACCCGGCGATCATCCCGGCGTGGCTTGAGCCAGTGACAGTGCAGACAATGATCGAATCGAAGAACGTGTCGAGTTCGGCTTCTTGCTGCTCCACCTCAACCGCCCAGTTGGCGAAACCGAGACCGCCGAGCGGATGATCGGAGGCGCCAGCCGGGATAGGGTATGGCTTGCCGCCGTCAGCCTCTACTGATTCCAGAGCTCGTTTCCAACTGTCACGAACGCCAATGTCGAAACCGGCCGGGTCTACTCGAACGTCGCCGCCCATGATCCTTGTCAGTTGGATGTTGCCGACCTTGTCGTAGTTCATGTCGTTGTAGTCGACCCAGCCCTCTTGCACCGTCACCGCTTTCAGCCCGAGATAGCACGCCACGCCGGTTACTTGCCGGGTGTGGTTCGATTGGATTCCACCGATCGATACGAGAGTGTCGCAACCAGTGTCGATCGCTTCGGCTGCAAGGTATTCGAGCTTGCGGACCTTGTTGCCGCCAAAGGCGATGCCAGAGTTGCAATCTTCGCGCTTGGCCCAAATTTCGACTTGTCCACCTAACGCTTCGCTGAGCCGAGGAAGGGGGTGAATAGGCGAAGGCCCAAACAATAGCGGTTCGCGTCGGAACTGATCGAGGGTCATTTGGCGAATCGTACCAGTTGGCGCCATATTCGCAATGGTCATCCTTACGCCCTAAAGTAGCACCATGGGTGATGATCAGATCGGTGGTGTTCGTCCATCGCTTCCACGGTGGGGATGGCTTGGATTGGTAGTGCTGTTCCTCATAGTGATGGGGTGTGGCACAGGGGTCGAACAGTCAACCGGCGATGCCGACGACGCCAGCCAGGAAGTCGCATCTCCAGCGGCCGACGAGTCTGCAGCTGATAAGGCCGACGACGTCGATAACGACGTTGTCGAAACTACCGAGCCTGACTCGGGGGTATCGACGACGGCTGTTCCAAAGCCGGAACCGGTGGTAGAACCGACACCGAAGCTTGTCCCAGCTGACATCGACGTCTCCGATACCTCTTATAGCGTTCACATCGAGCCGATTTTGGAGAGGGCCTGCGCTTCGTGTCACGCCAGCGGTCAGGCCGGAGCTAGCCACTTTTGGCTCGACGATGCTGGTGATGCAGAATTCAACGCCGAACGAATTCGGGCTTATGTCGAAGAGGGAGCGATGCCCCCGTGGCCAGCGTCGTCTCTGTCACCCGACTTCGTTGGTGATCAATCGCTTACACCTGAAGAACTCGCTCGAATCTACGCCTGGGCCGAAGACGGTGGAACAATCGACGTTCCGTCTGACACCCCGGTTGAGTCAACTCAGGCACCGTCCTACCTCGAAGACCGTGACATCGTCATGACCGCTGCCGGTGGTCCGTATCGGCATACTTCCCGAACCCCAGATGAATATCGGTGCTTGGTATTCGAACCGGGCAACGAAGAGCTCGAGTACATTGTTGGCGCTCATTTCGAACCAGACAAGATCGAGATCGCCCACCACGCAATTGTGACCCTCGTCAGCGGCAAGCTTCGAGATCAAGTGGCCGAGCTCGAAGGGCGCGACGAAGACGCTGGCTGGACATGCTACGGCGGACTCAATTTTGAACCGGTTGAAGGTGGCTATACCCAACGGCTGGGCGGGTGGGCCCCGGGGGGTCAACCGACTCGACTTCCTGAAGGATACGCGGTTCCCCTCACCGCTGGCGATTTCATTATCGTCCAAGTCCACTACCACTACGACGGGACATACCCAGAGGACTCTTCACGCTATGTGTTAAGCCTCGCATCTGATGAAGAAATTGAGGCGAACGCCGGTTGGTTCAAGCGGTTTACCGGTGCCCGGTATCTCGGTCCGGCTGAAATTCCTTGTTACGAGGGAGACACCGAGCCGCTTTGTGATCGCGACGTTGCGCTGGCTCGAGTAAAAAATCTCTACGGCGATTTCATCGGTGGATTGCCTAACTTTTTCCTCAAAAGATGTGGGGCCACGCCAGAAGACTTTGCCCACATGACCAACGGCGACGCATCATCCACCTGTGATCTGCCGGTAACGAACCCGGGTCGGATCTATTCGGTTACCGGACACATGCATGAGTTGGGCAAGAGCATCCGATTGACGTTGAACCCGGACACGCCCGAAGAACGAATACTGCTAGATATTCCCGACTGGGATTTCGAATGGCAACTCGGGTATCAACCAGTTGAAGACATCATCATCGACGAGGACGACGTGATTCGAGTCGATTGCTCCTGGAACCGAGAACGAGCACCCTACGAAGCGGTGGGCTACATCTTGTGGTCAGACGGAACCGGTGATGAGATGTGTTACTCAGGTATCACTACCGCACCGATCGAATAAGAGCCAGTAGCTCGGCACCATTAAGCCTGAACCATCCAGTAGCCATCGACTTCGATTAGATGTTCCGAGTTGACGATGACGGGGAGATCCTTGCCGTGAACTTCGGATCGAACTTCACCGATCCACTTTGAGTGTTGATACTCGTGGTTGATGATCGCCGTCATCATCGTGTGGGCGATGATTCGTAGTTGAGCGGGGGCGCCGACATTGCCAGCATCAATGTTTCGAACATGAAACCTGACCCGGTCGGCTACCTCATCCCGGTAGCCGCGTAGGCGCGCTAGCTCGGGAAGGGTGCCTCGATCCGTGGCGGCAGTAGCGGAGTCCATTAAAGCATCCAGCTCAGCGTCAACCGGGGGCTCAGCCGCCGTCAGGTTTCGCACCATGAAATGAGACACCGCAGGCTGATGACCCAGGTGCCAACCAATCGCACTCGAATTCTCATCCGCTCGCCACGAAATCTCGCTGGCGGAGAGATCGGCGGTCAGGCTGGTGGTGTAGTCCAACGCTCGGTCGTATTCATTCAAGAGTTCGGAGATTGACAGGTGCGACATGCAATCCATCATAAACGAGGCGATCCACCAATCCGGATGCGGTTTGCTAGTTTGGTACCATCTACTAATTGTCGTCCAGCGTTAGGTAGTTATGGTCGAAGAGAATGACTCCCCGTTCATGCCAGATGCGAAGAACCCTCTCAGGGGAGCCGGTGGAACCAGCGGTGGTATTGGCATGTTCCTACTTGGGTCGGTGATGATGATCGGCGGCTTCTACCTGCTGCTCAACGCCATTGTTGTGAACTCTCGATTCGGAGCCGGGATGCGTCTTTACTCCGTTGGTGGGTTCGGAATTACAACCGGGATGGTGCTCATCCCCCTGATCTTCGGAATCGTATTTATCTTCTACGACAGCAGCTCAGTAATCGGATGGCTCTTAGCAATCGGCTCGCTGGTAGCCCTAGTTTTCGGCGTTCTGTCCACGGTGAACTTTTCGCTTAGAACAATGAGTGCCTTTGATCTCATTGTCATCTTGGTGCTTGGTTTCGGTGGCCTTGGCTTATTCATGCGCTCGCTCAAGTCGGCTGAGCCTCCGGCGTTAAAGCCCTAAACAAGGCCGCGAAAGATAAGTCGGATAGCTAGTCCGGTCAGCACAATACTGAACAAAGTGGTCAAGTGACGATCATCGATCCGGTGGAGTAGTTTGCCGCCAATTCGGGTACCGATGACAGTCCCGAGTGCGCCCGCTGCCATCACAGCCAGATATTGTCGGAACTCGAATCCGTCAACGACAAAGGCGATCAATTTGGACGTGTGGGCCACAATTTGGGTAGTCGCAGCGGTAGCCACAAAGGCAACATGGGAAGCGGTTGCTGCTTTAAAGAAGTGAGAAGTGAACGGTCCGCTGGCCCCAACGGTGCTGTTGAGAAATCCGGATGCGGCCCCGACGGCGAGCAGCGCCTTTCGAGGGAGTGACCCTTCGGATCGCCACCGGAGCCAAGTTGGCCGCCAGGTCACAATTAGCAGGAAAAGGCCGAGTGCGATTTGGGTCGCCTGTTCGGGAACCGAGGTGGCTACCGCAACACCTGCGAAGCTTGCTGGTAGTAGCAGAACCGATGCCCATCCTGCGACCGGCCATTCGACGTGTTCTCGGAGCATGATGGCCCGCGACCCATTCGAAACAAACTGAACCCCACCTTGAATAGGGATAGCGATCGTTGGTGAGTAGAACTGGGCCAGGATGGCCAACAAGATCACGCCTCCGCCAAGCCCGGCGACTGTGCTAAGAACGCCAGTGGCAACGGCGGCGAGGGCGATAAGCAAGATGATCACTGGTGCGACAGTACCAGCCTATTGCGGCGGACCAATTTGTGTAAGCAGAGCGTCCGCTAGTGGGTGGAGCTGATCATCTCTAACCCAGACCGCTCGAAGCTTCCGTTTGATCGAGAGATTTTCAATATTGACGATCACTAGCGACCCGGCGGCCACGTCGGCTCGGACTGATAATTCGCTAATGACTGCCGGTGGGCCGCCCGCCGCCACTGTCGCTCTGATAGCCGAGGTCGACCCAAGCTCGATTGCGGATGGGGGCGAGGTCAGGCCAAGCTGTTGCAGGCGGGCTTCCAGTGCATCTCTCGTTCCGGAGCCAGCCTCGCGCATTGCCAATGGAGTACCAGCAAGAACTTCCAGTGGCAGAGAATCAAGCTTGGCCCAAGGGTGGTTGCGGCCGACCACCGGCAGTAGTTCATCGGTTGCAACTACCTGCTCGCGCATGCCGGGAACCGGTTGAGGTGATTCGATGAATCCGAGGTCGCATTTTTGGGCCGACAAGGCTTCAAGCACGGTCTCGCTGTTGGCGACTTGAAGTTGAATGGCATCGCTGGGTCGATTCCGGAGAAACTTCTCCAGCCATGCTGGCAACAAATACTCGGCGTTAGTCATGCTGGCGGCAACTCGGAGCCGGCCGGATCGGCGAGCCTTGAGCGCGGTAACTCCGGCGTTGAGTTCGTCCGCTGATCGAAGTACGGCGGTGGCCCAGTCAGCGACGAGACTGCCGGCAGTAGTTGGCGTTGACCCTGTCGGTGATCGGTTCAGGAGCTTGATGCCGAGCTGTCGTTCCAACGACCGGATCCGGCTACTCACACTTGGCTGGGAAATGTTATGGACTTGAGCCGCCTTGGACAGACTGCCCAAATCGATAACGGTGACAAAAACATCGAGGGCGCCGAGCTCCGGCGTTGTTGACGAAAGGGGCATATATCTATTCTATAACGACCCATAGAGCCAAGCTATAACCATAAAGAGAAGCCTCATCTACCAGAACGGGTGGCAATGAGAGACAGTTATAGCTATGGCTCGAATTTCGCCTTACCCGAACGTTGATACCAAGTTTGGCATCAAATCTGATGCCAGCAATGGGTTGGATCCTGGCGGCGAACCGGGCCTCGGTCTGGGGTTGGCGCTTGTTGTCGTTGGGACTGTGGTAGCAGCAGTTGTCCACTCCCTAGCTGGATCGGTTTCGATGTTGGTCGCCGCCGTCATTGTTGGAGCCTTGATCGGCAATACCTCATTGGTTACCCCTAGAACCCAACCGGGTATGACGTTTGCCGCCAAACGAATTCTGCGGGTCGGAGTCGTTCTGCTTGGCCTTCGGCTTTCCCTCAGCGACGTTGTCGGTCTTGGTAGCCGGGGGGTAGCCATCGTGGCGGTCACCGTGGTCGCAACCTTCTTCGGGACACAAGCGATTGGACGTCGAATGGGGTTGTCGCCAAGTTTGAGTTTGCTCATCGCCACCGGGTACTCGATCTGTGGCGCCTCAGCGATTGCCGCCGTTGAGGGATCTTCCGACGCCGATGAAGAGGAAGTCGCGGCCGCAATTGGGCTGGTCACGTTGTTCGGAAGTCTGGCCATTTTCGCGCTACCGATTCTGGCTGGACCCCTTGACCTAAGTGGGGAACAGTTTGGTGCTTGGGCTGGAGCCAGCGTCCACGACGTAGCTCAAGTAGTAGCGACGGCATCGAACTATCGGTCGAGCGGTAGCGACGGCGCGAGCCAGTTGCGTGATGCGGCTCCGGTTGCCTCAGTAGTTGCGGTGGCGACGGTGGTGAAGCTAACCCGGGTCGCACTTCTCGCCCCGTTAGTAGCCGGGGTGAACCTCAACCGCCGTCGCTCGGCGTTGGGCGACACGATCAACAAGCCAGCGCTGCTACCGCTGTTTGTCGGATGCTTTCTGGCTATGGCTGCGGTACGGTCCGCCGGTCTAGTTCCGGATGGGCTTCTTTCGCCAATTCGGGTAGTTGAGAGTTGGGTTCTTGCTGCAGCTCTGGTCGGCTTAGGCTCCGGAGTTCGGTTCTCCCGTCTCCGGAGCCTCGGCCCCCGTCCGCTCATTGTTGGGTTCGTAGCGTGGGTTTTAGTAGCGAGCGTTTCGTATCTCGCAATTTCTACGATCCGGTAAGAGCTTGCGGCTAGTTCATTCGATATTGGCCCTTTGTGGCCTTCAGAGAATTGTTATTCTTGTGGTTAAACGCTTTCCCCGTTGGGTCGTTCCCATCCTTGAACCAGTACACGTACCCAACAGTTCCACTACCTCGAAGATGGTTGTCAGCGAACTGGCTGTTTCGAGGCCACGCTGGCCCGCCCTTAGCCGCTCGGTCAACCAATCGGAATACGTAAGGGGCTCGACCAGCAGCTTCTTCGTTGTGCTCATACACGTTGTTCTTGAATACTGCGTTCGAGTTGTTGTAGTCGGCGTCCCACAGGTGGGTCAGCATCTGCATGAAGAACGACTCAGAGTTTGGATTGGTGTAGTCGGTGCGAGCGTAGTTGTTGGTCCATCGCACGTTGCTAACGCCGTGACTGTCGTAATGGACTCGAGTAACTCGTCGACCTTCAGGTCCGTTTGGCGTCTTCCACCAGTTTGAATTTGAGTGAGCATCGATCCCGCCTGACTGCGCTTTGATGAGTCGTTTTCCGGCGTCAACTCCAACGTTGGCGGCGAACAGGAGTCGTTTCGAGAACTGGTTGTTGAGATCGAATCCTTGAGCTACAAACGCGTCGGCGTCGGCACCCTTCTCGCTGCTTTGAAGATTCTCGAAATGATTAGAGGCAATGATTCCACCGCTTGGGACAAATCCCCGATCTGGGCCCGAGTAGTGGATACCTCGAATCGAATACCCCTGATCAGAAGCGAAGCCGTTCTTGAAGGTATTGCCGACAATATACACATCGTTGGCGCCCTGGTTGATCCGGAGCATTGCCGATCCGGCGTTGCCCGCTCGATTGATTTGGTTGGCTATACCGCCGTTGACCAACGTAAACCGGTCACCGTTGTCGTAGACGAGGAAGCCGTTGGTTACTTCACGCTCCAGCATGTCAATCGGCGAGTTGATAAACGACACATCAGGGGTAGTGACCTTAACCATTTGCGACACTGCCATATTTGCTGGAACCATCGGCATGTTCTTGTATGTAACGCCCTTCTTGGTGATGAGGTTGGCAACTTTGAATGGCTTTCCGTTACCAACAACTGCACCGCCGGCGCCAGCCTCGGCCGCGGCCTTTGAGATCATTGCGGTATCGTCGCCGCCGGTCGGGGTGATAGAGACCTGCTTGCCGGCGATCTTCGGCTCGCCAAGCGCGGTGATGGTCTTGGCCGCGTGGTCTTGGCGCCACCACCGAACTGAGGGGTTTTGACGGAGGTACTCGGCTAGATATTCGTTTGCTACTTCGAACCGATACTCCTTTGGCGCACCTGCTTGGATCGCTTGATACGTCGTGGTCGTACCGACCGACGTTGGTTCGGCGTTAGTAGTCAGGAAGCTTGAAGACGACGATGCCTCGCTAGGTTCGTTTGAACTTCCCGCCGGAGTCGGCTCAGTTGTTGGTGCCGCCTCGGTGGCAGCTGGCTCAGTTGGAACTGGCTCCGTTGGAACTGGCTCCGTTGGAACTGTCCCAGTTGCAGCTGGCGCTGGGTCTGCAGGTACTGGCTCGGTCGGCGCTGGCTCTGCGGGTACTGGCTCTGTTGGCGCTGGATCGACAGTAGGTTGAGTCGGCAAACCAGTGTTTGATTCCCCGGATACAAGCGCTGCTACTTCGGCGGCTGACTTGGCGGCGGCTGCTGCTGATTCGGCTGCTGACTGGGCTGAAGTCGCTGCTGATTCCGCGTCCGCCTTGGCCGAGGTCGCTGACTTCCTGGCCGACCGCTGTGCCGCTTTTGCCTGTCGGGCTGATTTGGCCACCGACGCTTGGACAGCGATCACATCATTCGACGGTTGTGCGGCCGATGGCGTCGGCTCTGCTGGATCTGTAGCCGCTTCATCGAACTGGGCTTGAGCTGGCGCAGTTTCGTTTACGGCGAGACCAGAATCAGTCTCTTCAGCTGGCGAATTGGCGCCAGTCAAGGCGACGAGGCCTGCCAACAGAATTAGGGCGCTCACCCCCACCATTGTGATCATTGCAATTCTGGCCCGCTGTCTCATCCCGACGTTCACCTCTGGTTATCAAGTCTTTACTTACGACTTTTGGTTGTTAACAGTGCAGCTGGTTTGCTGCTGGTGTTGTTCAAGTCGCACTAAATGACGCAGGAGATACTGCCTTGTCGAAAAAGTTTGGTGAAAAATGTAAGATAAATAGAGGCGAATAGGTATGTGCGGGGATATCGGCGATTTTTTTTGGCTACCAGTATCTTTTCTGGCGCCGAACACGACTCAACATCTTGGCGGAGCAGGTCTCGGATCAGATGCCCCCGAGAAGTCGAGGATGGGACAGAACAATTCTTGTAACTAGGTACGATGAAGCGTTTGCAGCAACGCTTAAAGCAGCAGCGGAAAACGACCATGCTGCGGTTAAGGCGCTGCTCGACGAGTTCGGGCCTCAGGTCCGGTCCTACGCCCGTCGCAATCAAGCTGTCGACCATGAAAGCGTCGCCAATACTGCGTTGGCTGACGCGATTAGGAATTTGCCGAAGTTTCGCGGAACTGACCGCCGTGCCTTTCGCGCCTACCTATATCAAATCGTCCGCCGTCGTATTGCCGACGAATTTCGACGACAGGCATCTCAGCCGACCGTAGTTACTAGTTCTGACGGCGAACTACTCAGCACTATCGCAGATGAAGAAACATCATCCTTTGATGACCATCTGGTCGAGACTGACGCCACGAAGCAGCTACTTTCCCATCTGACCGATGACCAACGTGAAGTGGTCGAGATGCGAGTACTCACCGGCTTATCGATCCGAGAAACGGCCGCCCACACTGGGCGTTCGGTTACCGCGGTCAAAGCCATGCAACGCCGAGCCTTAGTTTCGCTTCGAGCGATCGTGACCGCTGCGGCCATAATTCTGATTGGCTTGGTTGGCTTCCGCATCTTGAATAGCCTGGGCGAGAAACCAATCGTGGTCGTCAACGATCCGGCAGGACAAGGGGTTGACGACAGCGGCCAAGACGGTGGGGATGAACAAGGGAGTAGCGATGAGCGGGGCCAATCGATAACTGTCGACTCGACCGAGGGTGAGTCGAACCAAACTAGCGAAGATGCGGTGACCGCGGGAGATCCGTCGGGTATTGACGTGGGTGATCGGCCAACGTCGATCGGAGCACCTAGTACAGGTCCGTTGGCTTTTCCTGATGCCACCGGATGGGCAGCTGAGACGACGACTGGCGGTCGCAACGGTCGGGTCGTCATTGTTAACTCGTTGGAAAATACAGTCGACCCGAACGACGATCTCGTCACGTTCCGAGAAGCCATGACTGAGGTCAACGAACCGAGAATCATTGTGTTCTCTGTCGCTGGAGTCATCGACTACCGAACTAGTACATCACTTCCCGGTAGCCAGTTGATACTTGATCGGTTGGATAGCGACGTAACCGTTGCCTGCCAGAGTGCCCCCGAACCGGGAATCACCTTCGTTGGTGATGGCTTTCGCTTTGGAGGCCAAGTAAGTAACGTGATCATGCGTCATTGTCGGATGCGAAATAGCGCTCCCATAACCCAGGGGACAGCCGACAATAGTTCCTGTCTCCGGGTCGTTGGCACGCAGGCTGCGAACGCTCCCACCGACTACATCTTTGATCACATCTCGTGCATGTGGGCCACCAAGGGGGCTATCTCGTTCTCACTTCCAGCCTTGGGAGAACCGACCGGTGCGTTGATCCAAGACGTGTCAGTGTCCAATACGATCGCGGCGGAAGGAGCCGGGTTCTCGTCGAGTAGTACTGTTGGAAGCAGTCCGGCATCGAAATCGAGTGGCATCAGTTGTTCTTCAGCCCAGGCAGCTCGGCCGGTTGAACGGTGCTCGTTGGTCGGTAACTTCATGGCCCACTTCGACCAGCAAAGCAGTCATGTCTGGGGAGTCGGCGGCGGTGAACTGATCAACAACATCGTGTACAACTTTTCCGCCATCGGGATACAAGCCAAAGCCAGACCCGACCGGCAAAACAATCTTGAAGGGTCGATAATCGGCAACTTGGTTCAGCATGGACCCGATTCAAAAGCTAGTACCAGTCAACTCTTCCGCCCGATTGATCTCGGAGGAAATACCGAAACTAACTCGTTCATGGAGATCGCTGATAACTACGTCGGGGAAGTCGTCCAGCAGCCACGCAAGGTTGACAATGTACTGAATGACAATGCCAACAAGCCATCGTCTCCGACCCCGACCGACGCAAGCGATATTTTGGCCATGGCCCGACCCGGGTCTGATCATCTCCGTTGCATCGGAGCTAGCCGTCCTCAGCGTGACTCTCACGATCAGCGGGTCCTCGATGAGTTCCAGACCGGAAGCGGAACGACCGGAGTTGGGTCCGACCAGGTTCGAGACTTCGCCGAATACCCAACAACGGCCACCCGTCACGGTTGGGCCGACAACGATTCTGATGGTATGCCTGACTCATGGGAGCAAAAGCTAGGTCTAAACGATCCGACCGGGAACGACCTAAGTGCGACCTACACCAACGTGGAAGTATTCCTGAACGGTCTAGCCCAATGCCCGAATATCAGCATTGACCTTGAAGATGGTGCTACCTTCCAGTCGGCCGACACGGCGGCCATTCCGTTCAGCGCAAACTGGTTGCTGTGGACCGATGGTCAAACCATCGAGGTTTGCGTCGATGGGCGATGTACTGACTACACCGATCCAGACAACGACCAAATTTTTGTAGCGTCGGATCTCTCGGCCGGTGAACACACCGCTACCTTGACTCTTCGAAGCCAAACTGGAGCGAAGGTGGCAACCGCCGGCCCCGTGAATTTTACCACTACCGGCTAGCCACCGAACCGATTTCTCGACGCCAGTTTGCAGGTACCTGCAATTGTTAATGCCCATTTGGCGAGCCCAAAGTAGTGTTCCGCTTGCAAGCCAACCCAGCGCGAACAAAGGGAGCCTTCATATGCGTCGCTTGACTATCATTGATCAAACCGTGTTGCTACTTCAACCAATACGGCGATGGCGTTTCTTCGTCGTCCCAGCTATAGCGGTGATAGTGGTGGCGGCGTCGATGAGTGCTACGCCCGCCTCGGCACTGCCGAGCGAGAACGACATGGTCGATCCCGACGGCGACGCATCAGGTTGGGAAGACGTTCCGTCAAGAGGAGTATTAGGCGAGCGTCAGCACCTGGCCAACCTTGTTATTACGCAGCGCAACCGGGATCTAGAAAAACAGGCCGGGATATCGAAGAAGAACTATGAGGATGCGATAGCCAATTGGGCGAAGAACTGGGGGCGAAATATCGTCGTTGAGTCCATCCCGGGTCTGAACCTTGCCATGGACTTGACCCAGGAAATAGACGCGGTTGACCAACACAACCGAATGGTCGAAGCACTGGCGGCCAAGAACAGACAAATAGATGAACTCGAAGCCAAGAATGCCGAACTTGAAGCGAAACTCGATGCCGTGAGAGCAGAACTTGAAGCACTACAAGGTCCTCCTAGCTCGGCCCAGAAACAGAGACTTGAGTCGTTGAACCGGCGAGCCTTGAAATCGACTCGGCTCATGGAACTAACTCACAAGCGAGCCAACGAACTAGAACAGACACAGCTCCGCTACGGACTGTCTGCGCTCCAGGGCATTCCAAGGGTGTGCGTTACAAAAGACACATTCAACGACAAGAAATGTGGCCCAGGATACGAAGCTTGGTGGGCCCTTGGACGAAATATTTTGCACCGGCCCCGATACTGCGCCCGCTCGAACAACAACTACTCTTGCGCAACCGGAGGCAATGCTCTTTTCCCTGAGAACAGTTTGCGTCCCGAGTTCGGCGAGTTTAAATGCCGGGCGAACGGAGCTGTCTACTGGAGTAATGGTCGAAACGCCTACTCTCGCATTGCTGAGTCAGGGCGGGAACGGTGCGCTGATATTCACTCGTCTTGGAGATTCACTGGCAAGTTTAAGCCTCAAACGGGGGGCAAGATCACGTATCGTCAACTCACAGACCGAGACTGTCCGAATCAAAGCGAAAATGGTCGTTTGACTGCTCGGTGTGAGGAGAATGTAGTCGATGTTGATCCGCCGGGATACCCATGGGGATGTCTTGAACACGACAAGACCGGCAACTGGAAATGTCGAGGAGATTCGAGTTACCTTCGGTTGGAGCCCATAGATACATCGAAGCAAGATCCGAGACCAAAGGGAGATTTCACCTGCCGGTTCAACGGATTGAAGTACTTTTCGAATGGCAGTCAATACATGTTGAAAGCAGCCAAGAGTGCCAATGTCGACCAATGGCTATGTCGAGACGTGACACTGGTCTTGCACGTCTATTGCAACGGTAGGGCTGTGCGGGCGGTGAAGCCTCCGAACCGGCAAAAACAGACCTGCGGATACGCAGCTCGATAAGCTGTCAAACCTAGTCCGCTAGATTTTCGTCGGTACAGCAACAATTGTGTCCACAACTTGTTGGGCACTGGAGGACGTCATGGAAATCGAACCGTTCGCAGTTGAGCTTTGGATGGGGCAGTTCGAAGGGCAATGCCAGTACAACCTGGCTGAGACCTGCGTTCGATCTCTAACGATCGGTGAATTGCTTGAACTGTGCGGTACCGACGAAACTGAGTTGTCGGCTTTTCTGTCCATGAAGATGGACTACGGCTCCGTTGACGGGTCGCTCCAGTTGCGGACCAACATCGCCAACCTCTATTCCAACGTCGAACCAAATCGTGTACTAGTTACTCATGGCGCGGCGGGAGCGAATGCATTGATCTACTCGGCTCTAGTGTCGCCCACTAGTCACGTAGTTTCGTTCGTGCCGACCTATCAGCAACACTACTCAATCCCTAAGAGTTTTGGCGCCGATGTCGACGTTTTACAGCTCCGGAAGCAAGATCAGTTTTTGCCTAACATCGATGAGCTACGAGCTATCGTCCGCGATGACACTTCAGTTATCGCCCTTACAAACCCGAACAACCCTACTGGCTCGTTGATTCACCAAGAGGCGCTGAAACAGATCTTGGAGATAGGTGAAGATTGCGGCGCCTACGTGGTTTGCGATGAGGTGTATCGGGGAACCGATCAGGTTGGAGCGGGCACAACACCATCGGTTGTCGACCTTGGTGGAAACGGAGTCTCGACCGGCAGCATGTCTAAAGCGTTCTCCTTAGCTGGACTTCGTCTGGGATGGATCGTGGCCCCACCTGAGGTACTAGAACAAGTAACACATCACCGCGACTACAACACGATCAGTGTCGGAATGATCAATGACTACTTGGCTTCGCTGGCACTGGCCAACGCCGATGTGTTACTGGAAAGAAGTCGCTCGCTTACTCGCCGAAACCTGCAGATACTAGATGATTGGGTGCAAACCGAAGATTTGGTTTCGTATGTCAAACCATCATCAGGTACGACAGCGTTGGTGCACTACAACCTGGAGATGGATTCCTACCAATTCTGTCGACAGTTGCTGGAAGAAACTGGCGTTCTTCTTATGCCGGGCAGCGCGTTTGAAATTGAAGGTGCATTTCGAATTGGGTACGCCAATGACACCCAGGTTTTGGAAAGAGGACTTCCGCTACTGTCAGCCTTCCTCCACCAGGTTAACTAGTCGCCGCCTCCCAGCAGAGGGTTTCCCCACTCGGGATTTTTGTTTTCAAGAACTGATTCGAATCGACCGCTAAGTGTTGCCACCATCGACATGTCGGTAAAGATCCAGAACTTGTCGTTGGTGATCGCGTCGTGAACCAACTCCGCTACGTCGTCGGGGTTTTTGCCCGAAGCTAAGAGGTCACGAATGAAGTCGTATCGGGCTTCGGATTCGGGCGATGGTTCGTTGAGCGCATCCGGGGCCGCCCACTCAGGCCGATTGCGAGAGGAGTCGGCGATTTTCGTGTCAACCCATCCCGGGCACAGGCAAGAGACACCAACGGTTGATCCGGTCGTTTTCAGCTGGTTAAACAAGCCTTCAGTTATTGCCACAACGGCCCATTTCGAGGCACTGTATGCATTATGGCCGGGAAGGTGACCGGCCATCGATGCAGTATTAACAATGTGACCATCGCCGTGTTCGAGCAAGTGGGGCAAGAAGGCCTGGTGTCCATGGATTACGCCCCACAAATTGACATCGAGAACCCATTTCCATTCTTTGGCGTTTATCGTTCCGGGGCCTTCAGTAAGTCCGCTGCCCGCCACCCCAGCGTTGTTGCAGAGCACGTTCACCTGACCGAACCGGGCGATCGATTCCGACGCCAGGTCGGCAACGGCTTGCTCGTCAGCAACATCGCTTACATGAGCGACTGTCTCGGTGCCATGACCGCTAGCAATTTCGGCCACCGATGCTCGGGCTTGTTCTAATGGTGGGGCTTCGATATCGGAAAGCACCACGTTCATTCCGGCCTCAGCGAACCTTTTCGCAAACGAAAATCCGAGGCCGCTAGCGGCGCCGGTTACAACTGCAGTCTTGCCTTTAAGATGTTCCACCCGGCCACCGTAGATGCCCGGGTGAAACATAGCGAGTTCGGATGGTGAGTTTAGCTAGCAAGTTGACAGAGCGAGTTTCGAGAGCGAGTTGACAGATAGCTCTAGCGGGACTTCATTAGAGGCGTGAGCGATTTTGACAAGCTACATCGAGTGGCGGTAGTAACTGGCGGTGGTCGGGGGATAGGTAAGGCTGCCGCCCAAGCGCTTAGCGCTGAGGGCTGGTTGGTGGTGGTTAGTGGCAGAACTCAGGCCACGTTGGACGAAACCGTTGCTGGCTTGGCCGGACCCGGGCACGCCGTCGTTGTCGATGTATCTCAAGCAACCGACGTTGACATGTTGTTTGCCGAGGCAGTCCAGGTTTTTGGTCGCATAGACCTGCTCTTCAACAACGCTGGTATCTCAGCTCCGGCGGTTCCAATTGACGAACTCTCTGTTGATACTTGGGAGCGACTTATCGCAGTTAACGTGACCGGCTCGTTCCTTTGCGCCCGAGCTGCCTTTGCTCAAATGAAACGACAGGACCCTGGCGGTGGTCGAATAATCAACAATGGTTCAGTGTCAGCAACTACGCCGAGGCCTTTTTCGGCTCCCTATACGGCGAGTAAACATGCCATAACCGGATTGACCAAGTCGCTCGCTTTAGATGGGCGGAGCCACAACATTGCTTGTGGACAGATCGATATAGGTAATGCCGGTACCGAGATGGTCGAGGCTATGGCGACCGGAGTCCGGCAAGCCAATGGGTCTGTGATGGCTGAACCAGTTATGGACGTTGACAATGTTGGCCGAGCCGTGAGCTATATGGCGGGGCTGCCGCTAAATACCAACGTTCTATTTATGAACGTGATGGCTACAGAGATGCCATTCGTGGGGCGAGGCTGAGGGCGCTAGCATTAGCATCATGTGTAAACGCATTACGTGTGCCGACTGCAAAAAACCGGGATGGGTGGGCTGTGGGGCTCACGTCGAAGATGTATTAGGTGATGTGGCTGAAGCCGACCGATGTGCCTGCGAGCAAGCCGATTTCAGGAAGCCGAGCTGGCTAAAGAACCTCATTCGCTAACGGAGTATTGATCGCATGACGTTCTCGCCGAATACCGACGACCTAGTTGCACGTAACGCTCGATACTTGAGTCAATCCCACGATAGTCAACTTGACGTTGAGCCTGGTCTGAATTTGGCCGTTGTCGCCTGCATGGACGCCAGAGTTGATGTCCACGCCATTTTGGGCATCAATAATGGCGACGCTCATATTATGAGAAACGCTGGCGGAGTGATCACTGACGACGTTATTCGTTCGTTGTGTTTGTCTCAGCGGGCGTTAGGAACGAGAGAAATTCTGCTGATCCATCACACCGATTGTGGATTGCAAAAAGTCAATGAAGCGGATTTTCGGGCCGAACTACATTCTGAGCTTGGAGTCAAGCCGCCGTGGTCAGTAGAGGGATTCGAAGACCCGTATGACGACGTGCGGCAATCGATGCTGCGGCTCAAGATGACGCCGTTCGTGCCGCACAAGGAGCACATCCGCGGGTTTGTCTTTGACGTGAACAGCGGACTATTGAACGAAGTCTTAGCTAATAATCCGTAGCTAGTTGAGAGCAAGTTCAGTTCGAGCGCATACCTCACGAATGGCGAAATTCGAACGTAGGCTAGCCACGTGAGGCAAGCTGGCTAGAAACTGGTGGAGCTGTTCGTAACCAGCGACGTCTTCACAGATGACGTGTACCCGGTAGTCAGAGTCCCCGGCCATTAGGTAGCAACTCATTACTTGCGGTGCTTCTCGAATTGCAGCCTCGAACTCTTCGAGTAATTCTTCGGCTTGGGAGTTGAGAGATACCTCGACGAAGACGGAAACGCTTCGCCCTACCGCCGCCGGGTTGACCAACATAACGTAGCGGTCGATGACTCCTGCTTCCTCTAGTCGTCGAATACGACGTAGCGTTGCTGATGGGGACAGGCCGATTTTCTCGGCCAAATCGGCACTGGTCATCCGACCATCCTGCTGCAGCTCGTTCAATACAGCTACATCAAGCTTGTCGAGTAGTTCCATTGCATGATTATGGCGCAAAATGTACTATCGGCGCAAAATGTCTGCTCTGAAGATCATTAGTACGCCTAATTACGCCGAGATCAACCACGAGGGTTGGCCTAGGATTTCATCAGAGATTTCAAGTAGCTAGAGGGAGCCAAACAGTGATTATCGGATGCCCAACAGAGATCAAAAGCAACGAGCGAAGGGTCGGGCTAACACCCAACAGTGCCCAGGAGCTTAGGCGTGCTGGACACGACGTCGTCATTCAATCGGGCGCCGGGTTAGGCATTGGCGCCGACGACGCCGCCTACGAAATGGTTGGCGCGAAGATCATGGCAGATGCGGCGGCCGTTTTTGAAGCAAGCGAGATGATCGTCAAAGTGAAAGAGCCTCAGGCAGTTGAGCGAGCAATGCTGCGACCTGATCATGTTCTGTTCACCTATCTTCACCTAGCCCCAGATCCTGAACAGACTGCCGACTTAGTCAACAGCGGTGCTACCTGCATTGCATACGAGACTGTCACTTCGGCTAAAGGTGATCTGCCGTTGTTGGCTCCGATGTCTAAAGTCGCAGGCCGAATGAGCGTCCAAGCCGGTGCCTATCATTTGGAAGCACCACAAGGTGGCGCTGGCCTATTATTAGGCGGAGTGCCTGGAGTCCCGCCTGCAAGCGTGGTCGTAATTGGTGGTGGCGTCGTTGGTGAGAATGCAATCGAAATGGCAGTTGGGCTTGGAGCCGATTGTTCGGTTCTAGACCGTGACAGCCACGTCTTGGATCGGCTAGCGAAGCGATTCGGGCCTGCCCTTCGAACTATTCACAGCAACGCGGCGACAACGTGGGAAGCGGTTGTAAACGCTGACCTTGTGATCGGCGCAGTCCTCGTTCGAGGAGATCGAGCGCCGAAGATCGTCTCTGAAGACATGGTCAAAGCTATGCGACCAGGGTCGGTTTTGGTTGATGTGGCAATCGATCAAGGTGGCTGCATGGAAACGTCGAAGGCGACGACCCACGCCGAACCGACCTATCTCGTGCACGACGTTGTCCACTACTGCGTTGCCAATATGCCTGGTGCCGTGCCTCGGACCTCTACCTACGCTCTCAATAACGAGACGCTACCGTTCACGTTGGCGCTGGCTAATAAGGGAGTCCGAGGGGCCTTAGAACAAGATGAATACCTCCGCAAAGGTCTAAATGTCGCTAATGGCAAGGTGACTGAGCCGGCGGTCGCCGACGAACTAGGTTATGAGTTTGTGGCACCTCTAGATGCGCTTGATTAAGTAGCCATTTTGGCTCCGATTCGACGTAGTAGATCTACCTAACTGAACCAACTTCGTTGGCCGAAGTTTGGCTTCAATACAGCAATTTGTGCTGCCTCAAAGCCCAATGGTTGTTTGTATCTAGACCTTTGGTGCGAGATACTGGAAGGACATGGCGATCCGTAATGGACTGGGACCCAAATTTGGGTCGGTGTTGACTGGAGCCCAAAATGGCTCCAGTCGGGATTTTGAGCTCCTTTTCCGCGCCTACTCGGGCCCAGTAACGGCGTTTGCCTCTGCTCGTGGAAATGACGACCCTGAAGCTATCTCAAACGACGTTCTCCTAAAGGTATTTCAGCACCTTGATGGCTTTGATGGGGACGAGTCGGCCTTTACCGGCTGGGTATTTGCGATTGCCCGAAATCGCCTGATCGACGCCCACCGAGCCGCAGCTCGACGACCAGCCGTCGCTGATGGCGTTGAGGTACCCGAAGAAGGGTTTGAACAATCCTCGGAAGAGGCCGCTCTTCGGGGGCTTTCGCTCCAGAGCACGATCTCTCAGCTTGAGTGCCTCACCGACGATCAGAGGGACGTAATTGCGCTTCGAATGGTGGCGGATCTAAGTTTGGAACAAGTTTCTGAAATCGTAGAACGCCCTGTTTCAGCGGTAAAAGCGCTCCAAAGACGGGGTTTGCGCCGACTCCAAAAAGAAATTCTGCCAGCAGGCGTATCCTAATTCGCCCCCACGACGTGTATACGGTTACATGGAACCTCGACTCACAGACGAACAGCTCGAAGCTGCTCTGAACGACCAACTTGATCCGGCCTTTGCCGATCATCCGGTTGCGTCGTTTTTCCGTGAGGGCGCGGCTGCCTTCGATGCCGTCCGGCCCGGTACGCCAAGTGCGGCCTTGTCGGAGTTCCTTGGAGTTCGAGCCAACGCAGATCTAGAAAGGTCCGGTGGCGAAGCCGCCGATATCCCGATCATCGCTTCGGCATCAGTCATTGAGCCGGTTGCGGCCGAGACCAAACCAGAACTTGAAATCGACGTTCAACCAGAAGTAGATGAGAACGCATTCAGGCCGGCGGTTCAGCCGCTGAACGAAGAAGCTCCACTTTGGGCTCCGGTCATTCAGCCGGTATTCGACGAAGAACGAGCCTTCCCAGAAAATCCTTACGAACTGAGCACTCACGTCGACGAAACACCTGATGCTGAGGTCTACTGGCTAGACGCAGACCGGGATCGTGCGATTGATATGGAACCGGAGATCTCTGAATCGTCGATTCCCCATCTGGCCCGACGTCGAACAGCCATCTTGGCTGCAGTCATCGCCGCAATTGTCGGTGGGGCCCAAGCGACCGGCACGATGGACCTTCTTCCTCGACGAGTGGTTGATATGGCCGCCGGTCACGAGGGGGCGACGCTTAACGAAGGTCGCAAACCGACCGATCCGTCGCCAGAAGAAATCGGCGATGCTGATGATGATCGAATTGAACCAGTCGGTGAAGACACACCGGCTGATTTAGAAACCGACGAAGTGAACAAGCCAAAGGCCAACCTTCGTCCGGTGCAGCGAGGAAATCAGTCTAACGACCAAGGTGGAGCCGTATAGGAACCGATCGAATGAACTCACAAGGTTCTGTGATACAGAGAGCCGTTCATAGTCGAGCTGCCAAACCAATGGCAGCCAATGTGTGCCTTTCTGAGGCGGGACCCTGAGATAGCGTCTGGTGGGGATGTTGCTTGAAGGTCAAGTCAGAAAGCACAAACCGGTACACACTCTTTTGGTGGGATTGAGTGTGCGATCGGAGTTCGAGGTAGCGGCGCTTGGTGGGAGCGCTGCAACCTCGAAGGCAAGTTAGCAAGGCACAACACGTTCAGTCATACTTGGGTCGAAGGTCCGGTGGGGATTTTCGACCCAAAGTCTGGCTGGTGGGGAACTATCCGAAACGCCCGGTGGGTGGGCGTATCGGGATTCGAGGTTGTTGCACTCGGTGGTAGTGAAACAACCTCGAGTCGGTGTATCAGGATCATTCGTCTGGTGGGGATGGATGATCCTGAGGTTCTTGTCCGGGTTGCGAGCTTGGTGGGGCTCGTTGCTCGGACGGGATTCTGAAATGGGAAAAAGTAGGTTGTAAAGATAGTCGTACGTGCAAGACGGCGGGTATCCAAGGTCATTCGTCTGGTGGGGATGGTTGATCTTGGAGGTTCTTGTCCGGGTTGCGAGCTTGGTGGGGCTCGTTGCCCGGATGAGCATGATGGTTTCCCGGGTCATTTGTCTGGTGGGGATAAATGACCCGGATTTCTTCGAGGGGCGAAAACAAGAATCGTCGCTCGATCGAGCACTTGCTAGTGGTAGGCAAGTAGTTGTTCACCATCAGTGTGAACACGCGAGGATCTGTCCGGGCTGCAACTACCTGGTGGGGTACGCAGCTCGGACTCCTCATCGTCAAACCAGCGTTTACAGATCGGTGCCTTGTTGAGAACGGAATTGGGCTGGCGTCTCGTTTGTGAGACGGGCGAACCGATGGGTTAAGTCAGCTTGATCGTAAAAGCCGGTTTCGATCGCAATGTCAGCGACAGAAAGTTCAGTATTGATGAGTAGCTCAGCTGCCTTGTCCACTCGAGCCCGCAATACATATTGCTTGGCCGACAGACCGAAAGTCTTTCGCATCCGACGTTCGAGCTGAGATGTCGAACATTCGGCTATGGTCGCTAAGTCGGCAACGCGGATTGTGGTAGCTAGGTTGGAACGAACGTGATCCAAAACTCGGCTTAGCGATCTGACGGCCGTGTCGTCAGCGCTGGGTGTGCGTAGGTCTCGACTAATACTGACCAGTCCGGTGATCGAACTTCGGTCTTGTTGAGCAGCAACCGGAATTTTGTTGGTCAGGTACCAGCCAAGCGAGCCGTCTTCTCGTCGAATTAGTTCGAGCTCGTCTCGTAAGGTCTTTCCTTCAGCTAGTACGACCGAATCTTGTTCTTCGTAGCGCTGGGCTAGGGCCGGTCCGAATAGCTCAGTAGCTCGGAATCCGATTACCTCTCTTTTGGATTTGCGGCCGGTCCGTCGCACGAACGCGCTGTTGACAGCGACGTATCGACCGTCCAATCCCTTCATGCAGAAAATCACATCGATTAGCAGATCGAGTAACTCGAGTAGTTCATCTTGGCAAGCGAAGACTGCCGGGCCGGTGGAGCCAACGTCAGTCGCGGGATCTACAGGATCTTCAGCCACTGGTCTAAATCTACATTGTCGACGACTCGGACGGGGTGAGCGCTTGCAGGCAGTCCGCTCCAGTTGTAGTTTCTGTTCGCCAAATTAGCTCGGAACCTACAATAATCAGGGGCAGTTTCTAGCCGATACTCTATCTATGGGCAATAAGGGAACCGGCAGTGAGAGCACAGGCGATGAGAGTACGAGCGGTGAGAGTACCGTTGCGAGCGAACATTGGCCGTTAGGCTCCCCGGATCCGCTGGCCGAGGTCACTGAACAAGCAGTCTCGCAGGTGAAGCAGTGGCTCCAGACAGCTAAAGAAATAGAAACGAGGGCGGAGCGGATAGCCGTCGAACAGCTGAGCGGAGTTGTAGCGGATCCGAGCGGTGTCCGTTTCGCCATGCGATTCGTTGATCGAGTGATACGACCTGAGGATCACAAGACTGCGGCCGGTCAACTCGTCGGACTTGTTGAGAGCGGTCAACTACCGGGCTTTCTTTCCGCTGCTGACAAGCTGCTTCTGAGAGCTGGAGCCAAGCTAGCACCGGTGATTCCTCAGGTGGTGATGCCGTTGGCGGCCCGTCGGATGCGAGGTCTTGTCGGCCACCTTGTTGTCGACTCGAAGCAAGACGCTATGGCCCAACACTTGCGATCGCGCAGCGCTGAGGGATTTGGGCTAAACGTGAACCTTCTCGGTGAAGCCGTTCTAGGCGATAAAGAAGCCGACCGGCGACACGATGAAGCCTTACGGCTGCTTGATCAACCTGACGTTGACTACGTTTCGGTGAAGGTGTCGGCGGTAGTCTCGCAGCTGAACGAATGGGACTACGAAGGAAGCCTAGAGCGGGTAATCGAACGGCTCCGTTCGTTGTTCCAAAAAGCGGCAAAGACCTCGCCTCCGACCTTCATAAATCTGGATATGGAGGAGTACCACGATCTAGAGCTCACCCTTGATGCCTTTATGGCGCTACTCGACGAATCGGAATTTCACCCGATTGATGCTGGCATCGTCCTTCAGGCCTATCTACCTGATTCATTCAACGCGTTGAAGACCTTGGAACAGTGGTCCACCGCACGGCAAGCGAAGGTTGTAGACGGCCTACCGGGAGGAACAACCAAAGTTCGCCTGGTCAAGGGTGCGAATCTGGCAATGGAAAAAGTCGACGCCGCGATGAGTGGCTGGGAGCAGGCCCCATACCGTACTAAGGCCGAAACCGACGCCAACTACAAACGATGCCTTGATTGGGTTCTCACTCCGCAGCGGACAGCGGCGCTAAAGGTTGGCGTCGCCAGCCACAACCTCTTCGACATCGCGTTCGCCCATCTGCTGGCTGAAGAGCGAGGGGTGTCTAATCGGGTCGAGTTCGAAATGCTCGAAGGTATGGCGCCCGCTCATTCCCGAGCCGTTCGCGACAGCAGCAACGGACTGCTGCTCTACACACCAGCGGTAGCCGAAGCTGACTTCGATGTCGCCATTAGCTATCTGTTTCGCAGGCTAGAAGAGAACGCAACCGATGAGAATTTTATCCACCATTTGTTCAAGATGAAGCCGGACGGTCCAGCCATGCGACTCGAGGAAGGTCGCTTCCGAGACGCGGTTCGCGACAGGTGGACTGTTGGCTCGGAGCCGCAACGAACGCAGAATCGTCTGACCGAAGAGCCTTCAGTCGACGACAAACCGTTCTTCAACGAACCCGACACCGACCCGACATTGCCGGCCAACCGAGACTGGGCGGCCAACGTTCTTGGGTCGCAACCCACCCCGGTAACCCACACAGTCATTGATGAGCTTGCTGCGGTTGATGCTGAACTCGCCACGGCGCGAGCAGCCCAAGTTGGTTGGAGTGCCAGATCAGCTTCCGATCGACGGCAAGTCTTACGTAATGTTGCGGCCGAGATCGCTAGGCGTCGAGGCGACCTGATCTCGGCCATGATTCATGAAGCAAATAAGACGTTCGCCCAAGCAGATTTGGAAATCTCAGAAGCGATCGACTTCGCTCGTTACTACGGCGATCGTGGTCTCGATCTTGGCGAGATGGTGGATGCCGATTTCGAGCCGCTCGGCGTGGTCACCGTTGTTCCGCCTTGGAACTTCCCGGTAGCGATACCGGTCGGAGGAGTGACTTCGGCGCTAGCAGCTGGAAACGCAGTTGTTCTAAAACCAGCTCCTGAAACGCCGAAATGTGCGGAGATTGTCGCTGAGTGTTGTTGGGCCGGAGGAGTTCCTTCGGAGGTTCTTCGCTACGTCAGAGTTCCCGACAACGACACCGGTCGTCACCTAATCACTCACAACGAAGTAGATGCCATCATTTTGACTGGGGCCTACGAAACGGCAGAGCTATTCCGTTCCTGGAAACCTGACTTGAAGATCTTTGCCGAGACATCAGGCAAGAACGCGCTGATCATTACTGAGAATTCAGATATAGATCTGGCCGTTGCTGATTTAGTCGCTTCTGCTTTCGGGCACTCCGGGCAAAAGTGTTCAGCAGCTAGCCTCGGGATCTGTGTCGGCGGCGTTTATGATTCCCCCCGACTTCGACGTCAACTGGTTGATGCAGTCGCCAGCCTTGAGGTTGGTCCGGCTGCCAATCTGTCAACTTCGATGGGGCCAACCATCACCGAACCTGAAGGCAAACTGCTTCGTGGACTGTCTCAACTTGACGACGGCGAAGAATGGCTTGTGAAGCCAACGAAGCTTGACGTTGGCCTCTGGAGCCCAGGTATTCGTCTAGGAGTCACCGCCGGGTCGTGGTTCCACCAAACTGAGTGTTTTGGGCCGGTGTTAGGTTTGATGCGGGCCGATGACTTGGGCGACGCAATCGACAAGCAGAACGCGTCAGCGTTTGGGCTAACTGGAGGAATTCATTCGCTCGACGAAGATGAGATTGAGCAGTGGCTTGAACAGGTTGAGGTAGGAAACGCGTACATCAACCGTCAAATAACTGGCGCCATTGTTCAACGCCAACCCTTTGGAGGTTGGAAGCGATCTGCCATTGGCCCAGGAGCCAAGGCTGGGGGCCCAAACTATGTGGCTCAGCTCGGGACCTGGAAACCAACCGACTCCGAAGCAGACGACAAAGAATGGTTGGCCAAAGCCATGGCCAGCGACGATGTGGCCTGGGCTGGCGAATTCTCGACAGAACATGATCCGACTGGATTGTTTTGCGAATCGAATGTCTTCCGGTATCGCCCGATTGAACGAATAGCAATCCGAGTCGAACAAGGGCAGCCACCTCGGCTCTTTAAGCGGGTGGTGGCAGCGGCTAAGAAGTGCGGAGTTGCGGTCACCGTGTCGACCTTCGAAACTGAAACCGCAGGTGAGTTCGCATCTCGATTGCCGACGCTTGGGGTGTCACGAGTTAGAGTGATTGGTGAAGTCGATCCGGCCATAAGGAAAGCGGCGAACGGCAATGAATTGCACATTGCCAACGATCCAGTAACAAGCCAAGGCCGACTCGAACTGCTCCACTATTTAAAGGAGCAGGCGGTTAGTAAAACGCTGCATCGATACGGGAACTTGCTCTAACGGCAGTCAGATTCAGCCTGTTCGATTACGGTTCTGGAAGCCCTAATTGAGAGTGTCTAACATCTGTGTTAGACAATGTAAGCTGATCTGACTTCGTGGGAGAGAAAAATGACCCGAATGGGGTTTTTGCTTGACAGTGATAGCTGCATTGGTTGCCACGCTTGCACTGTTGCGTGCAAGAGCGAGCACGATGTTCCACTAGGGGTTAATCGAACCTGGGTTAAGTACATAGAAACCGGTACCTTTCCCGACGTTGCTCGCAAGTTCAACGTGATGCGGTGCAATCAATGCGACGACGCTCCGTGTATGACGATCTGTCCAACCTCAGCGTTGTTTAGGGCCGATAACGGTGTCGTCGATTTCCAAGACGATGATTGCATTGGCTGCAAGTCATGCATGAACGCCTGTCCTTATGATGCTCTGTATATCAACCCTGAAACGAACACTGCTCACAAGTGCAACATGTGCAATCATCGGCTCGAGGTCGGGCTTGAGCCTTCATGCCAGATCGTGTGTCCGACTGAAGCGATCAAAATCGGTGACCTTGATGATCCGACAAGCGAAATCAGTCGAATAATCGCCCGTGACGATGTGGCCGTTCGAGCGCCAGAGCAAAACACAAAACCGAAGGTTTACTATCGAGGTGCTGACCAAGCGTCGCTCGACCCAACTCTTACCGCCATTGCCAACGACGGCATGATTTGGGCCGACACGCTGAGAGACCCGAACGGCACCAGACATCCGACCGTCCCGGTTCAACTCGGCAATAAGCCGACCGACGAAGCGGGGGTCGTGGCCCGAACCACCTACACAACTTCGCATACCATGACGTGGAAGGAGAAGGTCTCCGGATACCTCGTCACGAAGGCAGTTTCGGCCGGAGTGATGTTGGTAGCGGCATTACTTGTTCTTATGGGACACAGCGATGCTCGTGCCGCAGTCGGGATTATGCCTCCGGTAGTTGCCGGTGCGTTTCTTGCCGTGACTGGCGCACTCCTCGTAGCTGACCTAAAGCAACCTGGCCGTTTCTATTATCTGTTGACTAAAGGAAACTGGTCGTCATGGTTGGTTAAGGGCGCGTATGTCCTTATGGCGTTCGGTGTTGTATGTGCCCTATGGTTCCTAGGTGGAATTGTCGAATCGTCGACGCTGCTCAAAATTCTCGCTGTTCCTGCCGTGGTCGCAGCGATGGGCACGGCTGGATACACCGCGTTTCTCTTCGGTCAATGCGAAGGTAGAGATCTATGGCAAACGCCTTTGCTGTTACCGGTTCTGCTGGCCCAGGCTGTAACCGCCGGTGGCGCTGCCTTTGCTATTGCTGATCTGTTCATGGAGATTCCAGCGCCTGGCGCTATCCGGTGGGTTCTTCTAGGCGGCGTTCTTGCTACCGGCGCCCTAATCGCCATCGAACTGTTCTCCCGAGGGTCGAGGCATGTTGAGCTAGCTATCCACGCTATGACAAAAGGGCAGTACGCTCAGCAATTTTGGTTCGGCGGAATCCTGCTCGGCCTAGTAGTGCCTGCCGCTCTGGTTGTCGCGGCCATGGTTATTGGGTCGGCGGGCACAATTTTGGCCGCCATTGCTGGTGTCGCATCCCTGATCGGAATGTTCGCATACGAAGACTGCTTTGTCCGAGCTGGCCAATCAGTCCCGCTGTCCTAGCTGTCGTTGTTTGCTGTCGTTGTTTGCTGTCGTTGTTTGCTGTCGTTGTTTGCTGTCGTTGTTAGCTGTCGTTGTTAGCTGTCGTTGTTAGAAAGAAGTGAATTTGTGACTGAACTTTCGAACTACCCGCCTCACGATCAATGGCATAACTGGACTGAGCTTGATGCCAAAGCGTGGCCGGAAAAAAAGGAACGCAACTACACACTTGTTCCCACCACGTGTTTCAACTGCGAAGCCGGATGTGGCCTGGTCGCATACTTTGATCAAGAAACCGGCGACATCGCAAAGATAGAAGGTAACCCCGAGCATCCGGGTAGTCGAGGTCGCAACTGCGCCAAAGGGCCAGCCACGCTAAACCAGGTTTATGATCCCGAGCGGGTCATGTACCCGATGAAGCGAGTCGGCAAGCGGGGTTCGGGCCAATGGGAGCGAATCACCTGGGATCAGGCCTTGAGCGAAGTCGGCGACAAGATCCGGACAGCGTTCGAACAAGACCGCCGCAACTCGGTGATGTATCACGTAGGTCGGCCTGGTGAAGATGGGTACGCCAACCGGGTTCTTCAAGCGTGGGGCGTTGATGGTCACAACAGCCATACCAATATTTGTTCGTCGAATGCTCGCATCGGGTACCAGAGTTGGATGGGCCACGATCGACCAAGCGCTGATTTTGCCAACGCCAAGGTCATCTTCTTAATCTCGGCTCACCTCGAATCAGGGCACTACTTCAACCCCCATGCGCAGCGAATTATCGAGGCCCAGGGGAATGGGGCAAAAATCATCGCCGTGGATCCACGTCTGTCCAACACCGGGGCCAAGGCCGACTTTTGGCTGCCAACCTGGCCCGGAACCGAACCGTTCCTCATGCTTTCGATAGCACGGCTGCTCATTGAGTCAGAAACGTGGAACGCCGAGTTCATGCAACGCTGGACGAACTGGGAAACTTATCTCAAGAACAAACACCCGGAACGTCCCGTTAGCTGGGATCAGGTCCGACCCGCGCTGCTGGACGAGTACGCCGAGTACACCCCGGAAGCAGCGGAGCAGAAAACTGGCATCGAAGCGGGAACGATAAGGGAGATCGCCGAATTAATTGGCGCCCACCCTACAAAATTCGCCTCCCACAACTGGCGGGCCGCCGGTGCTGGAAATATGGGTGGGTGGCAAGTGGCTCGATGCTTGTTCTTCTTAAACGTGCTGACTGGGTCGGTAGCGACGAAAGGCGGAACCGCCGGCAACGGAATGAACAAGTTCGCACCGGCGCAACCGATGGGCGCCCCCAAGCTCACCAGCTGGAACGAGCTTGAGTGGCCCAAAGAGTATCCGCTGTCGTATCACGAGATGTCGATTTTGCTCCCTCACTTCCTCAACGAGGGTCGGGGCACGCTGGATGTGTACTTCTCCCGGGTCTACAACCCGATTTGGACTAACCCGGACGGGTTCACATGGATGGAAGCTCTACAAGACGAAGAGAAAGTTAAATGCCACGTAGCCTTGACGCCGACGTGGTCAGAGACTTCTTGGTTCGCTGACTACGTGTTACCCATGGGAGTTTCTACCGAACGCCACGACGTCCACAGCTACGAAACCCACGCCGGTCGCTGGATCGGGTTTCGTCAATCGGTCTTTCGGCGATACGCCGAGATCAGCAAGGGCGGCGCCCTTGGCCCAGACGCCCGCAGTTACGACTACAACCCTGGTGAAGTATGGGAAGAAAACGAATTCTGGATCGATCTGTCGTGGAAGATTGATCCCGATGGAGCGCTCGGCATTCGGAAATGGTTCGAATCGGTTGATCACCCTGGAAAGCCGGTCACGATTGACGAGTACTACTCCGAGATGTTCTCCGAGAATGTTCCCGGATTAGCCGAAGCAGCGGCCGACGCCGGCCAGACCCCGCTCGAATACATGCGTGATCGCTCGGCCTTTGGCGTGCCCACGGACCCGTATGAGCCCTACGAGCGAGCAGTGGACGCTTCCGAAACCGATGGATGTGTACTTGACGACGACGGTGTTTATCGCAAACCAGGAACATCGGGTGCGTGGTCGGGAGACCTGGCTGACCTCAGTGACGTCACCTTAGCCAAATTAGGCGACGGGTCTCCTGCGGTTTCCATTGACGGCGAAGCCAAAGAGGGCTTCCCGACTCCATCGAAAAAGTTGGAACTGTTCTCGACTACTCTGGCCGAATGGGGCTGGCCAGAGTACGCCACTCCGAAATGGATCCCGAGCCACGTCCATTGGGAAGATCTGGACATGGCCGGGAATGAGCGAATTCTGCTGCCCACGTTTCGAATCCCGACGCTAATTCACACCCGTTCTGCCAACTCGAAGTGGCTAAATGAAATCAGCCACCGGCATCCGCTGTGGATTCACCCACAGGACGCCGAGAAGCTCGAAATAGAAGAGAACGGACTGGTTCGGATATCCACCAGGATCGGACACTTCGTAATTTCGGCGTGGCGAACTGAGGGGATACGCCCCGGTGTTGTCGCCGCGTCACACCATATGGGTCGATGGCGGCTGGAAGAAGACAAAGCTCGGTCCTGGGGCGCCGGTAAGGCAGCAATAACTAGCGAATCAAATGCCGATGGCAATGGCAGCACCTGGAAGTTGAAACGAGAGCACGGAAACGAACCGTACGAATCTGGTGACAGCGACACCAACCGTATTTGGTGGAACGACACTGGGGTGCACCAAAACGCCACTTTTTGTGTCCAGCCCGACCCTATTTCTGGGATGCAGTGCTGGCACCAGAGAGTTCGGGTTGGGCCAGCTCAACCTGGTGACGAGTATGGGGACGTGGTAGTCGATACGGCGAAATCCCGCGAGGCTTATCTTGACTGGCTATCAAAAACCAGACCAGCAGGTACAAATGACACCGGCCTCCGCCGACCGTTGTGGTACGCTCGACCGTTGAAGCCAACCGCTGATGCGTACCGATTGCCGCAATAGTCGAAAGTAACGATTGAAGGTTGAGTCTTGAAGATCGGCATTGCAACGCTGCCTACCACTCGGGCTGCCGTTGACTTTGTCGTCGAGGCCGAGCGGCTAGGCGTTGACTCGGTCTGGGTGCCCGAATTTTGGAGCTACGACGCCCTGACCCCGATTGGCGCGCTAGCTATTGCTACCGAACGAGTTCAGCTCGGCACCGGAATCGTTCAGCTAGGGAGTCGTTCGCCTGCAGTTCTAGCGATGTCGGCCATGTCACTCCAAGACCTATCCGACGGAAGATTCACTCTTGGCATCGGAACTAGTGGGCCTCAAGTAATGGAGGGTTGGCATGGTGTCCCGTTTAGCCGCCCCATACAAAGAACCAGGGAAACGATCGAGATTATTCGCCAAGTCACGTCAGGGGAACGAGTGGCCCTTGATGGGGAGATCTATCAACTTCCACTTCCTGGTGGCGAAGGAAAGTCTCTCCGTTCGGCGGCTCGCCCATGCCATGTGCCGATTTACATCGCCTCGCTTGGTCCAGCCAATTTGCGGTTGACTGGTGAGCTTGCTGACGGCTGGATCGGCAATTCGTTTTTCTGTGATACCGCTGACGCCTTTTTTGATGAGATAGAGAGCGGAGCCAGGAGAACTAAGCGTTCAATCGATGACGTCGACCTGACCGTTTCGGTTTCGTGTGAGATTACTGATGACGTCGAAGAGGCGGGGCGACGTCATGCTGCCGGTTACGCCTTTACCTTCGGGGCCATGGGCTCGGCGTCGGTCAACTTCTATAACAACGCCTTTGCTCGGCAAGGTTTCACTGATGATGTTGCCGAAGTCCAACGATTGTGGCTCAGCGGAGACCGAGAGGCTGCCGCGGCCCGAGTTCCGATTGAAATTGGCTTGGAGACGAACCTAATCGGGCCGCCAGACGAGATTCGTCGACGACTTCGCCAGTATCGCTCCTGTGGCGTCAATGGCCTCCGAGTGAACTTGTCGGGAGAGACGATCGACGACCAGCTTGGCTGTCTTGGTCAGCTACTTGAGTTAGCAGCAGAGATCAGCAGCGAGGAATAGTTCGTGACCTAGTTCTTCTGGCCGATGAAGGGCAGATCGGGTGTGCGTTTCCGGGCTAGGCGAAGCCAATACTTGAATGGATAGAGGAACAGCCCTATCGGTCCGGGGCTTGGTTCGGCCAACCCGACTTCGGTCTCGCACGGCCCCGGGTTGTAGTATGTGCCGAAGACAAGGTCTAGAAAAGAAAAGACGTTGGCGAAATTTTTGTCGTAGGCGGCCGGAAGGGTTGAATGATGCCACCGATGCCAGTTTGGCGAGGCGATAATTTTGGCTGCCGGCCCATGGTTCCAACCAAGATTACAGTGGACGTAGCGATTGTGGAGGTAAGCGATGACAGCGGCCGCAATCAAATAGGAGAGCGGGAAACCAATCCACCCAAGTCCGACGAAATAGCCAGCCGCCATGATCGACCGTTCAAGGAAGTGGACCCGGAACGCCGACATCCAAGTTAGCCTCGGGTCGGTGTGATGCACCGCATGGACGCCCCACAATATGGAGCGGTGCATGAGTCGGTGCGTCCAGTAGTCAACGAAATCGATCAACAACACGGCGGCTAGTACGCCGACCGGCCATGGTAAGCCTTCCCATATCTGAGTTGAGAGATGGGGGAGGCCAATGGAGCTCCACGGCGCGACAGATAAGTCAACTTCGAACAAGATGATGGTGGCGATTAAGCCATTTCCGATGGTGAGGGCCAACGTGACCGTCACGCTACGGAGAGTCTCATCGGACAGAACCAAACCTCTCCACCCTCGCCGAATGACCAAAAGAGCACCGAAGAGTATCGTCGGTACGAAAAATTGCGCCGGATTAGACCCTTGGAAGGTCTGTAGGGCATTCAAAAGCCAAGTGGGCACGGCACTGTTTTCGACAGTGACGGCATCTAACTTGATTTAGTGCTTCCTAACTACGAACGTTTCATCGTTGAACCACAGGCCGCCACGGTCTTGCAACACCTGCGATGTGGCATCGAGATACTTGCCGTCGAGAGTAGCTTGCTCGACTCGGTCATCTTCGATTTGGGCAACGTATATGGCGGCATTCCATGCCGCGAACAACGTTGACGTCCCGATCTGATTGCCGATTTCTGTTGGCAGCGTATGCATTCGGTAGGTCAAGTCAGACATATGATCAGGCATGGCCAGTAAGTCGTAGCACGATGCCTCCGATCCGAGTTCAACTCGGAGGACGTCGAGAAGTTCGCGACGGCTAACTGGGAACGGTTCTTCGTCGGGCCAAACTCGGTGAACGATTTCTAGACCGGGATCACCCCCCTTTGATTGAATGCCGAGGAGTACACCCCCGCTTCGCAGTGCCTTCGTGAGAGGGCTAAGAATGCGTTTTACTTTGAACTCGGCTGACATGCGCGATCGCCACGGCTGCGATGCAAGGACCAGGTCGAAGTCGGCGGTTGGGTTGTCGGGATCCGGAACGATCGCATCGAGTGCGAACCTCTGATCGGCTCGATGAATAACTAGGGCAGTGGGCGTAACGTACAGGGGGTTGCCCGTCTTTTCGCTGGCTCGGACGGCCCAGTGCTCGGAAAGGAACTCGTTCAGTTGACGAAGTTGATCGCCGTAGCCGTGAGCAGTGTCGCCCTCCAGCCCGACGGTATGAAAGACCATTCGTTCCTGTTTGTCTGCCGTCGACGGCCGCAACCAGGGAGATTCCGGGTAGTTGAGGTTAGTGAGAACAACAACGGTTTGGGGGTGTTCAATGAATCGGTCCGGCAGCTTCTCTAGAGTTAGTCGCGTATCCTCAAGGCTGATTTCTTTGCCCACAATGTAGAACGGCAACGTCGGGTAACGCGCATGCATTGCACTCAATAGGTGAGTTAGAACGGTGCCGTCACCGACCCCAGCATCGAACAACCTTAGGGCCGGTGGTTGCGGGTTCAGCGAATCAAGCTCTTTGGCCGCCCGTTCGGCCACACTCCACTTTTCATCGCAGGTGTTCACAAAGGTCAGGTATTTTTGTCGATTGTCGTAGAATCGATACGTCCGCGCGTCAGTACCCATCGGACCAGTCTGCCAGCTTGGGCGTTGAATCGACCAGCTGGCTCACAACAGATAGGTAAACGGGCCCAGCAAGTTAAGCTCGCTAACCACTATGCCGACAATTCGTGCATGGACTGTAGTCGAGAACCCTGCGACGAGGGCGCTAACGAAAACGAGCGAGGCGCGACGCTTGTCGAGTATGCCTTGATAACCGCATTGTTTGTGGGCGCTAGCCTCGGCGCTCTCAGCTATTTGACTCGAGAATCGGGCGATTACCTAGTCGAAACCGGCAGCAGTATCTCCGAACCACGCGAACATATCGCCGACATGGACCCTGACCTGCCTGACCCTCCGGCGTGGGTGCCGTAACCGGGTGCTGACGCGACGCTGTAAGAATCCAGGTTTAGAGACCGCAGTCAATTCTACCCAATGCCTAAATTCAGCCGAAACTACCGTCGATAGATCGACTATGGCCCGTAGTCGGAACCGCAGAAACGAAAGAGGCGCGTCGCTTGTCGAAGCAGCGCTAATCGCTCCACTGTTTTTGCTGATCATCTTCTTTATCCTTGAGATGGGTTTGGTATTCCGAAACTCACTCACCACCGACAACGCCAGCCGAGAAGGCGCCCGTGCTGCGAGCGCTAAGGGCAACGAGTCCGACGCAGACTATTTCGTCCTCCGGACCGTTCAGCACGGTCTAGAAGCAATGGGCCTCGAAGAGGTCGAGTACGTGGTTGTGTTCGAAGCAAGCGGACCGAACAGTTCGCTACCAGATGCCTGCAAGACCGGCTCAGTCAGCAACCTTTGCAACCACTACACCGTTTCCGACTTCTTTGCTGAACTTGATGATGCCGCCGGAAACGACACCGGTAACTTCCGGTGCGGAACCAGGGACTCAAGCTGGTGCCCGACAACTCGCGAGACGAGTCTTTCGGCCGGCACCGACTACATCGGGGTACATGTGGCTACCAAGCACGAGTACGTTACCGGGATGTTTGGCTCCGGTATGACCTTGGGAGAAACGACGATCTTGAAGGTCGAGCCCGATGAAGACTAAACCAATGTGCCACCATCACAGCGGCGCCGACAACGAGCGGGGCGCGGCCTTGGTCGAGTTCGCCCTCGTCGCCACCTTCCTACTCCTTCTTTGTTTCGGCATTTTCGAAATGGGGACGGCCTGGTCGAAGAGTCAGCTTGTTACTCAGGCCGCTCGATCTGGGGCCCGGTCCGGGAGCCAGACTGGTCAAAATATTGCCAGCGACGAAGCCATCGTACAATCGGTTGAGGCTGCCCTAGGCAACTCGGGAACCAACCTCGAGCGTATTGTCATCTATAAGGCCACCGATCCGAATGGTGCCATGCCGGCTGGATGCGAGACAGCTGTCTACCCCGGAGTAGCCGGGCTATGCAGCGTCTACGATTCTAGCCACTACGCAAACTACGGAGCTTGGGTCAACGGGTCGTGGCCGCCCGGTTCCCGAGCCAACGAACTGAACGCGGCTGACTTTGTTGCGGTGCGAGTTGAGATCAAGGAGCCAATGCAAACTGGCTTTTTCGGAAATGGCACCTTCGACATTAACGACACCGCGATTATGCGCATCGAGCCCGACGCTGGGAGCAGTCCGTGACCTTTTCTACCAACACTGCCAAGAGGCGACCTTCTGCCCGAGCCCGCTCCGATGAATCTGGCTACGTAATAGCGCAGACCGCGCTTCTACTGGTGCCGCTGCTCATCTTTGCGGCCTTTGCAACCGACATCGGTGCCTGGTACGTCCAAAGTCAAAAGATTCAACGGGCGGCCGACGCATCAGCGCTAGCCGGAGTTGCCATGATGCCGGACTTGGCGCAAGCGGAGCAAGTGGCGCGCGAAACGGCTCTTCTAAACGGCTACGCCGACGCAACCCCGAGCAACAACAACGACTTCGACTCTGGTCCGGCCCCTCAGATTAGGGTGACGGCACCGAATTCGTATTCGCTCGAAGTTGAAATTCGCAGTTCAGAAGATGTGTACTTCTCCAAACTGGTCATGGACGACATCACCCTCACCCGCTATGGCATTTCGGAATATGTCCGACCGGTTTACATGGGAAATCCAACGTCTGGCCTTGGTACGGGCACGATCGACCCGGCGGTCCTAGGGCAACCGAACGACAAGATGTGGCTTTCGGTCAATGCGTACTGCACCGACCATGAACACGGGGATCAATTCCTATCCGGCTATTTCGATGGCACTACTTCTCAAGGTCTGCGAGTCTGTGGAAGGAGGCCCAACACCACATCTGCGAATGCCCTTCCGAATCCGACTTTCGACAGCGATGCATACGCTTTCGCAGTGCAGTATGCGCCCTCGTCCCCAGCAGTTGATATCGATATCTTCGACCCTGGTATCGGTTGTCCTGGGAGTATTACCAACGATGGTAGATTCGGACCAGGGACACCACTGTTTTACCAAGTTTTCGGCCCAAGCCTAACGGTCGACCATGAAGGCTTCATGGCCACCAACGCTCCTATTACACAAGGGTCATTTTCAACTAACGCCTGCAGTGCCAACGGCTGGTTGCCAATACCCGGTGCCCAAGCGCTCGCTACGCCAGGAGTCAACGGTGGCTACTATTATGTTCGGTTGAGCAATCGGAATCCGAACAACGATCCGGGTGGTTCATATTGGGGAGATTCCGGTTTGAATAACTTCGCTATGCGGGTAACTCGAACTGGTCAAACAACGCTCTGCACATTCTCCACCCTTGATCCAACGTGCCCGCAATTGTATGCGCTCGAACATCTACCGCTCTACCGTGACTTAGGTGGTCAGTCGGCCTTCTATCTAGCCAGAATAGATGAAACGCATGCTGGTGAAAGACTGTTGATCACGTTCTTTGACGCAGCTGAGGGCGTGCAGAATTTGCAGTTTGCAGATTCGAACGACAATGCGATGCCGTTCAACTGGAAGTATTCAGATGTAAGCGTTGGGAAGATGCCGACTGGTGGGAGTTACCCGTACGCCGAGACTGCTTTCGCTCCACCTGGAACAACCTGTAATTGGAACGGTGTAGGCGGTAACGTTTGTCTAAATACTTCATTCCGGCCAGCGTTTAACGATCGATTTGTGCAGATCGAAATTGATATTCCCGATGACTACACATGTGGTGCTGACTGCTGGTGGCGTGTTCGTTACACGACTTCGGGCAGCGGAACCGACCGATCTGGTTGGTCGCTCAGGCTACTTGGCGACCCCGTTCGCTTAATCGAGTAGCAACGTCGGCCGCACCTATCTACAGCTTGAGGCCTGACACGAGAAGTTCTGTCATCTGTCGAGCGGAGACATCAGGGTCGATGGGCCCCCCATCTGGGCTGACCAACAGGGGCATCGTCATCGGGGCAGTAGCACCGAACGTCATCAACATCACAACCGATCGTGGATCGACCGGCCTTATTCGTCCTGCGTTGATCAACCGCTGCAGACAGGCCGCAATTTCTTGAAGGTGCGGCGCGGGCATGGCCTGTGTGACGTAGTCGATCTGTGGCGTTCGGGTTGTTCCTTCTTTTTGAACGAATCGGATTATCTGGGGACGCCGACTAGCGACGATGAGAAATTCGTAGATACGGTCGTATAGTTCGTCGAGATCATCGGTCCACACCTTGCCCTGGGTATGGGTGAAGTCAAGGCTAATGTCTTGTCTCGCCCAATCAATTGTGGCAAAGAAGAGCTGTTGCTTCGGTCCGAACCGTTGGCTGATCGTTCCGTGGCTTAACCCAAGGTCACGGTTTAACAGCCGTACCGACATTGCTTCGTAGCCGAACTCGGCAAAAGCATCCATTGCTGCGGCAAGGATTTCATGGTCGCTATGGATACGAGGACGCCCTCGCGATAGTTCGGATTCAACCATAGAAGCGGCTCTTGGTTCGATTGCCAGACTCAGCTCTCAACTGAGATAGACCACCTTAGTGTAGTGGGCGAAGGCCCTGGTCGCATCGCTAGAAGTGAAAACCAGCGGAGTCGAATACTGCATCAATAACGGCCATGTTGGAAATAGCATCCGTTACTGGAACCGGCGAGGCCGAGTTGGTGGCGATTGCGTAGGCAAATTGATCAACCATTCGCTGGTATTGATCGGTTGGTCCGAAGGCTAGTTCTTTCAGCGGTTCGCCGTACAGAGTCCCGATCTCCGAGCCAACGTTGACGATCATTGGCTTATTCTTCATAGCGTTAAAAGGTCGAGTGATCTCGATGCGTCCATCAGTGCCAACAATATGTACTCTCTGATCCGGGTTGGACATGGTTGATACGGTAAACGTTGCGTGTCCTCCGCTTTGGCTCGTTTCGAAGTCGAGAATGCCGGACGCATGAACGTCGACTCCAAAGGTCGGATGGACCTTAACCCGGCCCTGAACATTCGTCGGCTCCGATCCAAAAATCCGACGAGCAGAGTGAATTGCATAACAGCCGATGTCCATCAAGGCGCCGCCGCCCCATTCGGGCTTGTGCCGAATATTGGCTGGGTCATCCCCGAAATAGCTAAACCAGGTTTGCACCGTAACGATTTCGCCGATTCTTCCCTCAGCAACCATGGTCAGTACTGCTTCCCACTGAGGGTGGAACTGATACATGAACCCTTCCATCACAAGTGCGCCGTTATCCAGGAGAGCTAGATCAGATGCGAGCTGCGACGCTTCGGCTGCGTTCAGCGTTATCGGCTTTTCGCAAAGTACATGCTTGCCCGCTTTGGCGGCTTGCAACGTAAGTGGTGCGTGAAGATGGTTGGGGAGTGGGTTGTAAATAGCGTCAACATTCGGATCTGCTAGTAACTCTTCATAGCTGCCGTAGCATCGGTCGATGCCAAACTCGCTTCCGAACTGCTCGGCTGCTGCCAGCTGGCGAGACCCAACTGCAACCACCTCGCTCGACTCGCTCGCCATAATTGCTGGAACGACATGGGTTCTCGCGATCTTTGCGGTTGAAAGTATTCCCCAACGAATAGACATAGCTCAGGTGCTCCGGTTCTAGTCAACAGCAACGGTCTGATCACCGTAACAGCATCAACTCCGGACGAACTAGCCCGCTAGAGTCGGTAATCAGGCCAGTCGAAGCGGCCAGCATCGAACAGCGAGCACAACACCAGTCACACATGTGGGGAACAACGATGAGCCAATCGTTAGACAAATTGATAGCCGAGTGCCGATCGTTGGTCGCACACGACAAGTCCGAGGCGCTCCCGGCTATTTTGGCTGCGGTTGAGAGGTTCGTCGCTGATTCAACCGTGGCCGTGGACGAAGTGCCCGTACTGAACCCACCAGATCCGATTCCCGTAGGCGGACTTGAAGAAGTCTTGTTTGAAGATACAAACTTGTCGGTGGTGCTCGTCGACACGCCTCCTGGGGTTGCTCAACCGCCCCACGATCATCGAATGCCAGTAGCGATCGGGGTTTATCAGGGAATCGAAGATCACCGGCTGTACCGCCGCAGGGCCAGTGAGGGTCTTGAATTGCACGATGGACTATCAGTCGGCCCCGGACAGGCCATTTCGTTGGCTACCGAGGCTATTCATGCCATCGCCGCGGGTGATCAGAATTGGTGTCGAGGGATCCACGTTTACCTTGGTCCGATTAGCACCATCGACCGATCCATTTTTCACCCAGAAACGTTCGCAGAAGAACGGTTGACGCTAGCCCGTTACGAACAGTGGTGCCGTCCGCTGAGCTAGATTCCGTCCGCTAGGGCCGGCATCGTCAGCGACTGTCCTAACAGCATCTCGATTTTCTCCGGCGCCGCCGGGTGGGCCAAGAAATACCCTTGCCCTTTGTCGCACCCTCGCTTGCGGAGTTCAAGAATTTGTTTGGGCTCTTCAATCCCTTCGGCGATGGAGTCAAGACCGAACGCGTCAGCCAACGTTACCGCGGCGTCGACGATGGCCGAATCGTGATCGGAGACGCCAAGACCAGCGATGAAGCTCATGTCGATCTTGAGTGCAGTTATCGGGAGGCTCTTGAGCTGCTTCATTGACGAGTAGCCCGTGCCGAAATCGTCAAGTGCGAGCTTGACTCCCATCGTCCGTAGCCTCTCCAGCGCCCCGCGAGTGGACTCGATATCGTCGAGGATGACATGCTCGGTCACTTCTAAACAAACGGCCGACGAAGGAACATTGTGTTCGAGTAGAAGGGTCTCGACCTGATACGCCAAGTCGCGACTCATCAACTGAGCCGGGGAGACGTTGATCCACATTTCGAGATCAGGGTGATCTTTTTGCCATTTACTCAGTTGCTCGATGGCTTTGGCCATCACAACGTCGCCGATATCGATAACGAGACCGCTCTCTTCAGCCACGTCGATGAACGAGCCCGCTGCTTGCAATCCCCGTTTCGGGTGTTGCCAGCGAAGCAGCGCTTCAACTGCGATTATTTTCCCAGTCACAAGATCGGCGACCGGTTGGTAGTGAAGGGTCAACTCATCGCGCTCAAGGGCTTCGCGAAGTTCGAGTTCGACCTCGAATCGGTGGAGAACCTTCGCCCTCATCTCTGAATCGAAGGTTACGGCCCGGTTTTTTCCTTTGAGTTTGGCCAGGTGTAGTGCCGCTTCAGATTCGGCCAGGAGGTCGGCGTTTTGGGCCGAGACGCTATTGTGAGCGACGCCGATGCTGACCGACCGGGCCAAGTTGATGTCGCCCACGAGCACGCTTGTGGAGAGATCGCCAACCAGTCGATTGGCAATCATGTCGACTCGTTCTGGTGGCAAGCCGATTATCAGAGCGCCAAGCTGGTCGCCTTGGAGACGAACAACGAGATCATCTGACCGCATGTTGGCTTCGAGCCGCCTCGCCATCCTTTGAATGAACTGGTCGCCCACACCGTAGTCGAGGCCATCATTGACCACCTTCATATTGTCGATGTCGATAGAAATGAACGAGACCCACTCGCTTTGTTCGAGCGTTTCGATCTGTTCAACTAGCCGAAGTCGGTTAGGAAGCCCGGTCAGTGGATCAAAGTAGGCTTGTCGCATAACACTTTGTTCAGCTTCGAGGCGACCCCAAAGCTGAGCGAAAAGCGTGGCGATCGCGCTGAGCGCCGCAACCTCTGCTTGTTCGAAGCTGCGCATGCCGAACTGGACGAGGCCGAGGCCTCCTATCGTCGATCCACCTCGAAGGAGCGGAACGACCGCAACTGTTACTGACGGAGTTCCAGAGGCTTCTTCAATAAATTCATCGAACTGGCCACCGTCGGGGTAGATGATCAACGGGACTGTCAAGTGTTCGCCCATGGCGAATGTTGGGTTGTCATCGAAGTGAACCTCGATAAACGGATCATCGGCGAAATCAACCGGACGCGGCGGGTACTCGGCTTCTAAGATTGCTACTCGCCGTTCAAGATCATGTCGTCGCAGGAAGACGGCGTCGACACCAAAGAAACCTTGGATTGTCACCATTACCTCGTCCGAGACGGCAGCAAGGTTATCGAGCGCCACTCCCATCAGAGCAGTAGCGACCTCTGTAATGAGGCCATCAAGTGTTCCTTGCCTATCTTCAGAGTTCCCGGCCATCAAACATCCAATCGTTGGCTATTGTTCCCGTCGGCGGAAAAAGTCGACGGCTTAGGCTTCGACGCCTTTCGATCGGAGGTTTTCCGGATCGATTTCGCTGACTCGTCGTTGGCTTATGGACGGCTGTCCGAACTAGAGTACGGCCCATGAGAATTGGGATTAATGGATCAGGTCTTCTAGCCAAACCAGATTTGGGGGCAATGGTCGCCGACATACAGCGGGCCGAATCCGAAGGGTTAGCCAACTATTGGCTAGCTCAGACCGGCCTTGTCGATGCGCTGACCGTTTTCGCAGTAGCCGGTGGATCAACTAGTTCGATCGACCTAGGCACCGCAGTCGTCCCAACCTGGCCTCGTCATCCTCAAGCCTTGGCCGCGCAAGCACTTACCACTCAAGCAGCCACGGGAGGCCGAACGATCCTGGGCATCGGCCTAGCGCATCAGATGTCGGTTGAGGGCAGTTGGAAAATGAAGTGGGAACGACCGATCCGACACATGCTCGACTATCTCGGGGTGTTAGAAGAACTGCTGGCAACCGGGAAGGCTTCCTACGAAGGCGAGGTGTGGTCATTCGTTGGCGAATCGCCGATGCCGACCGATACTCCACCGCGTCTCATGTTGGCGGCGCTAGGGGATCAAATGTTGAAGATCGCGGGAGCCCGATCTGACGGAACGATTCTATGGTGCGTCGGACCAAAGACGCTAGAGCGCCAAATCGTTCCAGGTATTAGTCAGGCCGCCGCTGACGCAGGGCGACCGGCTCCGTCGGTTGTGTGTAGCTTGCCAGTTTGGGTTACTGACCGGCCCGACGAGGCGCGCGCAATTGTGGCCAAGACCCTGACGATCTATGGCCAGCTACCGTCGTATCGGGCCATGCTCGATATTGAAGGAGTGGATGGTCCGGCCGACATTTCGCTGATTGGCAGCGAAGAACAGGTCAGCGAAGGCTTAGCTCAGATCGCCGCTGCCGGAGCGACTGACTTCACTGCGGTAGCCCAAGGGTTCGACGATGACGAGCGAGAACGGGCGTGGTCGGTTCTCGCGTCGGCTGCAAACGGCGGAAACGACTGAGGAGGATACGTGGCACTGCAACCTGATGTGAAACAGCTGCTCGACTATGTCGAAGAGCTTGGTTTGCCACCTCTGGTGTCCATGGAACCAGCTGATGCCCGCGCGTTTATGGCGGCGTCGGCGGCGGAGCGGCCACCAGGTCCAGAGGTTGCTGAAGTGGTCGACGGAGAACTCGATGGTGCCGCGGGCCCCCTTGGCTACCGCTTGTACCGCCCTACCGACGAGCCGGACCTGCCAATCTTTGTCTATTTTCATGGTGGCGGCTGGGTGCTCGGAAGCCACGAATCTGATGACCCTCTTTGTCGAGACCTAGCAGTTCGATCAGGCGCTCTGGTTATCTCAGTCGACTATCGACATGCACCCGAAGATCCGTTCCCAGCAGCTATCGAGGATGGAATCGCTGCTGTTCGATGGGTCGCCGACCGAGGCGAAGAACTTGGAGGCGACCCAAACCGATTGGCCGTCGGAGGATGGAGCGCTGGTGCCAACGTTGCCGCGGTTGTTTGTCAGATAGCTCGCGATGAGGGCGGACCCTCCATTGCCGGTCAAGCTTTGCTTACACCGGTCGTTGATTGTGATTTCTCACGAGAGTCGTACGAAATCAACAGCGACGGCTACGTTTTAACCACCGAACTAATGCACTGGTTCTGGGACCATTATCTTCCTGCCGATGGGGTATCCGAGAAGCGAACCGATCCTCGGGCGTCGCCAATTCGGGCCGAAACGCTGGTTGGCTTACCCCCAGCCTTTATCGTGACGTGTGAGTTCGACCCTCTACGTGATGAGGGAGCGGAATACGCCGAGCAACTTAAGGCCGCAGGGGTTGATGCCAATCACCTTCAGTGCCTCGGTCAAACTCACACTTCGATTGGAGCTGTCGACCTGATTCCCTCCAGCGAACCGGGCCGCCACGCGTTGGCTAATGCTATTCGAGGGTTTTTGGGCCTGCCGCCTGGGTGAACTACTCGGCGATACGAACCGTTCCGGCCTGGCCGTCAATCTCGATGATCGATCCATCGGCAATCTTGAGCGTCGCGGCGTCCACCCCTACGACACATGGGATACCGAGCTCGCGTGACACGATCATCGAGTGACTCATAGCGGCGCCGACTTCGACGACGACACCGCCCGCCACTAGGAACAACGGAGTCCAAGCTGGATCGGTGAGGGGTGCGATCAAAATGTCGCCGGGCTCGATAGCACTAGGATCACCGGGATCGGTGACGATGCGGGCTGGGCCACGGGCGGTTCCTGGGGCGCCTGGCGAACCGGCGAATCTGGTTCCTACCGGGGCGACCTGAGAACCGATTTCTGGCCGTTTCTCCCACTGATCTAGCGGAGGAAAGGAACCTCCGAACGAGTTGGCATCAAACGCGAAAGGAGGGTTCAAAGATGCCAGGGCTGAGTAATCTTGACTCCGTCGGTCGATCGTCGGCAAAAGAGGTTTTGGGTCCGACAAGTACCGTTCGAATTCTTCGCAGGTAAGAAGAAGCGGTAACAGTGGGTCCTTGGTTCCGCCTTTAGCGGCCGCTCTTCGGTGCAGTTCCAAGTAAAGATGCCTGAGGGTTTGGCTAACCCGAATTACTTGATCTTTCGACTCTTCTCGTGCCCTCGACCAAAGGGCCGCGTTCGCAATGGCTTTGTCTAGTTTCTTTGATCGTCGACCAAGTTTTTTGTGAGCGGCCTGAAGCGCTTTCCGATTAGCTGTTTCGACCTCTTGGTCCTGCTGAGCAGGCGATCGGTTGGGGCCGAGTGCGCGCATTGCATCAATAGCGGCCAACGCCACCTCGGGGTAGCTTGCCCAATCTCGGCCCCCAATGGAAAACTCGTTCGGTCCGCGATGGCCAAACTCGGTTAGAAAATTGGAGAATTCGGAATCGAAACGCTCGGGTTCGGTCTCGTTAGCAAGACGCCACATAGCTCGAGCCGGCCCGGCAGAAACCACATCACCGATCCCGGTAGTCAACGCAATAGCAAGATTTGGATCGCCAAGGTGTTTTTCGCAGAAATCGGTTAGTGCTCCAGCGGAGATCGTTGCTTGCATCGTGTTAGCTACGTGACCAGCGATCATTTCGGCCCAGACGTCGTTAACGTCGATGCTGATGTAACGCCACAGGGCTTCGTCGGAATCATCTAGGCCGGGTGCTTTGGCTTTGAACGCATCAGCCGCTTGGCGCATTGCCTCTACCCGCGGCACCGACGTTGCTCGTAAGGTACGCAACGCCGAGCGGATAACGTTGGCTGTGGCTCGTATGTTTCGATCGCCAGGTTTCTTGAGATAGGCAGGTACATCTGCTTCGCCCAAGAACTGCTTGTCGATAAGGCCGGGGGAGAGCCCTGGGGTGCGTACACCGAGCAGCCGCATCAGGCTGGCGTTGAAGTAGGCGTAGCCGCCGAACACACCAACAAGGTTGAAGTCCTGATCGTCGAAATCGGCTTCGGTCAAAAACCCGATTTCGATCGCCCCCCGCCTCCAACCAGCTTCAGATGGCTGTCCTGCGATCGCCCACTCCAATGGGAACACGACCTCGGGATACACCTCGCCGATGTTGCCGCGGGTATACAACGGCCAGCGGGCGCTCGGTTGGTTATCGGATGGCCACACTATCTCGTTCAATTAGTCCGCCTTGTTCGGAAACACCAGACCAAAGAGTAATGCCTGGCCGACGTACAGTACCAATGTGAATACCCAAAGTCGTTGAAGTGCCTCAAGCGCTGGTTGGCCTGCCTCTGGCCGACCAACGATCGCCAGCGCTGTAGCCACCCCCAGTGCGACCGAGAGTTGGAAGACGGTCTGCCGACCAGCACCGGCGCTACCGAACTGTTGGGGCGGAACATCGCGCATCGCAGCGCCGACGAGCTGGGCAAAGCTTCCGCCGGCGGCGAGACCGATAAAGGTGCCGGGCAACAGCAGCCCGACAACATAGTTCGGTTCGACCGTCGTTAACAGCACGAACAAGACCATGCCGATGGCCCCACATACTCCAGCCATCGTCAGGATTGGCTTGTTTCCAATTCGGTCGGCGGCTCGACCGAAAATGGGGGACGTCACCATCGCAACCAGAGGGCCGGGAGCGAGGCCAAGGCCGACCTGTAGCGGAGACCAGTTCCACGTATCCAACATGAAAGAAGGCAGAGTCAAAAGCCAGCCGAAGAACGCGGCGCCGAATAGTAGATTGCCAACGGTTGCTACCGAGTAGGACCGCAGCTTGAACAGATCTAAATCAAACAACGGTTGAGGGTGAGAGCGAGACCGGAAGACAAAAAATATAAGTAAGCCAACAGCGATCACTGAGGTCGCTAGAAACGGAGCTGTCAGCGGTCCCCATTGGTCGCCGTAGGTGATTAGCAGTACCAGTCCGGCCACGCCGAGTGACGCGGCTGGAACTGAAAATCGGTCAACCTTTTCCGGCGCCTGGCCTTTACCTTCGACCAGCCACACGTGACCGGCAACTAACGCGAGCGTAGCGACGGGCACATTAACTAGGAACACTGAACGCCAGCTCGATATGACGAGTAGTACTCCACCGATTGTCGGCCCCACTGCGGCGGCTAGCGCTCCGACTGCCCCCCAGATTCCAACGGCCATTTGTCTTCGAGCCGGTGGGAACGCCGAAAGTACGAGAGCTAACCCAGCAGGGTATTGCATCGCTCCACCAACCGACTGGACGAGTCGAGCGATGATCAGAACCGAGGCAGACCAGGACACGCCAGCCAAGATCGAACCGGCGACGAACAAAAGTACCCCAGCCAGGAAGAGCTTCTTTCTTCCGTATCGATCTGAAGCCCAACCCGAAACCAAAAGAAGGCTAGCGACGCCGATGTTGTAGGCAGTGACCACCCACGACAACGTGGATTCTGTCGTAGTGGGAAAGGCATCTCGAAGAGACGGAAAAGCCAAAGCGATCACAGTAATTTCGAGGCTTACCATGAACCCGATTAGTGAGACGGTAAACAACGTTCTCCACGCCGAGGGCGGAATCTGTTCCGCATCGACCGGGCGCTGTTCGTTCATGAGGTTTCGAGTGTCGCACCGAACGTAGTGGTTCCCAACCCATGACGTTGGCTGTTTGGCGATTACAGCCCGGTGCGGTCACAATGGGGCAGTGTGTTATGAACATGGACATCTCATAGTCGGTGCAACGTGAGCGCTGGAACGCGCCTTGCTGGTGCCCCAAACCCGATGCATCATTGGCAGGGCGCTGGCGTTCGGCTAGCGGGCGACAGCTGGGGCAACCCAAACGGGCCACTGGTTGTGCTGCAACATGGAGGGGGTCAAACGAGGCACGCTTGGAGAGGGGTTGGTCAAACACTCGGTGACGCCGGTTTCTATGCCGTTGCCTTCGATGCTCGCGGCCATGGAGACTCCGAGTGGGCTCCAGACGGCAATTATGATCGATCGGTGATGGTGGAAGACTTGTGCCGGGTAGTGAGCGCGCTTGACGCCGGGAAACCGATCTTGGTTGGAGCGTCAATGGGGGGTAATACCAGTCTGGCTGCGCTGGGAGAGAAGCATCTCGTCGGAGCGGGACTAGTCCTGGTTGATATTGCTCCAAGGATCCAATCGTCGGGAACCGGCAAGGTCGGACAGTTCATGGGGCAGAAACCAGATGGGTTTGATTCGTTGGAAGAGGTGGCAGAAGCAATTGCCAACTACCAGCCGCACCGCAAAAGGCCTCGAAATCTTGAAGGTCTAGCGAAGAACGTCCGACTTGGTTCCGACGGCAAATACCACTGGCATTGGGACCCGAGGTATCGACGTCGAGCTCCGATGACGAAAGATCAGATTCGGACCCGGACCAGGAGGCTAGAAGATGCGGCCCGTAACCTGACCGTGCCAACATTGCTGGTCCGAGGCGGGCTTTCCGATGTCTTAGATGAGAACGGGGCTCAGGCATTTCTTGCTTTGGTGGATCACGCTGAGTACGTTCGGGTTGATGATGCTGCTCATATGGTGGCGGGCGACAAAAATGATGTGTTTGGCCAATGCGTCGTCGATTTCTTAGTGCGAACGTCACCGCCGAGTTAGTTCTGACCACCCGTTATCGTTTCTTATGCTCGCCGTAGTGGGTTAATGTCGAGCTATGGCGCTCCACTACGTAACGGTCGCAAGTTTCAACGCACTTAACCTGATTAGCCCCGGCGTCACGTACTACCGAAATAAGAAGTACTCTCAGCTCGAGTACGACAGAAAACTCGACTGGATGGCCGAACAGCTGGTTCGGATGGACGCTGACTTCGTGTGCATGCAAGAAGTATTCGAAGTCGAGCCGCTACAAGATCTAGCTGATCGATACCAGGCTTTGCTTCTGCAACGCTATTCATCGCACAAAGCAGCGTTAGATAACTTCGATCACGTATGGCACATACCGAACTCGGATTCAACCCCAGATGACCCGTCGCCCGGGCTAGGTCTGCTTTCTCGCCGAGCTATCGAGGAGAAGATAGTGGTGCAAGATCTCCGTGATGAACCGATTGAGGTAACCGAGTCTGAGGGATTTTCGTACCGGTTAGACAAACTCAGCCGTCCGATCATGGTTGCCAAAGTCGATCTCGGCAAGGGGGTAAGTGGATGGCTTCTGAACGCCCATCTCAAATCAAAGAGGCCGAAATTTCCGTCCGGGTCCGAAGCCGGTGACGAACGGAATTTTCTCTTCTTCGAACGAGCTGAAGGAGCTTTCCGATCTCTGGCCTTGCGAGCGGGGGAAGCATTGGCCCTCCGCCGAGAAGTACTCAAACGGGTGGAGCAAGCCAACGTTCCGCTGATTGTCGCTGGTGATCTAAACGACGAAGTTGGAGCAGTAACGACTGAGATGGTGTCGGGCGAAATGCCGTGGCGAGGTTGGCGGCTTGGAGTAAAGCAGAAGTTCTGGGATGTTGAACTGTATTCGGCGGCCCGAGCTCATCTTCGTCGGACCGAGCACAGCTCGCTCTATACCCATATTTGGAACGGCCACTACGGGACGATTGATCACATCCTGGTCAGCCAGGAATTCTATTATCGCAATCCCTATCGGATAGGCGACATCCAGTTTGCGCAGTGTTTTAACGATCACTTGACTGATAGCAGCGTCAAGGGCGCTCCAAGCCTCGGCCCAGCATCAGATCACGGCCAACTAGCCGTGAGGCTCTCAATCGACCCGGAACGCCTGCCCTAACTAGTTGTTAACTAGTTATTTCTACGATGGCTTCGTGTTCTATTCGTGCGACCGGTTGACCGTTGGCGGCGATATGCATATCGACCACAGCGCGTTTGCCCGATTTGGACTCGAAACGATCGATTACTGCTGATTGAATTGTTATCTCGTCCCCGACATGAGCGAGACCTTGGTGAAAGATTCGGCTCCGAGTGTGGACCCAAGCCCCGGAAATTAAGTGGGCCGAGAATACGCCGTTGGCCAAAGATGGCCATATGGCAGGGTGAGCTACCAGTCCTGAGCCGTTAGGCGTGAGTTGTTGATAGAGGCTCGAATCATCGCCGGCCCTTGTTCCATATTCCGCTTGAGATTGGCCGAGAACGAACTCGGCTGTCGGCAGCGAATCTCCAGTTCTCATTGGGGGAGCGTCGGCGGTCGCCCACAGCTCGAACGTTGCTCGCGTTTCATTGTCGACCGCAGCAGAGATGGTCGAAGTTCGCTGGTCAACCAGGCAGTCAACTTGCTCGCCATCGAGGACAGGAAGACGCAAACGAAGTTCGCCGCCGCCGTGAGTTAACCACTGTTCGCCCCAGGCTGTGGCCGGAGGTCGGGTCATGTAGGCATAAATAGTCGTTCCAGCGACGATGGCCGCTTCGAATCCTGCCGCTCGGGCGCCTTCATCAGTATGTATTGGGTTGTCGGCATGATCAGCCAAGTTGACTGCTCGGGCGGACCAAGGTTGAAGCGGTGTAACCATAACTATGTTTTAGCCTCAGCGGCCTGCTACGTTCCAGATGATTGTTACTCAGAAGAAAGAAGCGATGTGGCAGTGAACAATCTTGAGTCAGTTGATTGGAGCCAGATTCCGGAACCGCCAGACGACGGTGCGGCCGCTCATCTGACCGGAATGGAACTTCCTCCGATCGCGCTTCGTTCGACCAGCGGAGGTTCAGTCGACCTAGCCTCAATGTCGGGATGCTCAGTGGTGTACGCCTATCCGATGACCGGTAGACCCGATGTCGCGCTACCTGATGGGTGGGAGCAGATTCCTGGTGCCAGAGGTTGCACGCCTCAGTCTTGTGCGTACCGTGATCTCGTTGCCGAGCTTATTTCAGCTGGCGCTGATCGAGTATTCGGGCTGTCAACGCAAGATTCTGACTATCAGCAGGAGGCGGCGGATCGTCTCCACCTACCGTATGAACTTTTAAGTGACGATTCCTTGGCTCTAGCTACGGCCTTAGATTTACCGACAATGGAAGTCGATCACAACAAGCTCTTGCGGCGATTGACGATGGTTATCAACGACGGGGTGATCGTTAGAGTCTTCTATCCGATCTTTCCCCCGGATCAAGACCCGCGCAATGTGATCGAGTGGCTTACCGAACCGTCCAAGCGATAGTCATCGACCCAGTCAGCGTTTGGCCGGGTTGAAGAACAAGCGGATCCCGGTTCAGATGGTTAGGTGGACCGCTTTGTGGCTCAACGCAGAGCGCATGTTCTGGCTCAGTGAATATAACCCAGTGGTCAAAGGTTGATTCGATCGTGGCTGCGATTGATTCGCCCCAACTAATCGACGGCGGCTGCTCAAGCCCTACAAAGCACTCATTCCACGGGCCGGGTTCGACCGAAACCAGCTTTCCGGTGGGGATCATATGTTCGTCGACTTCATATCGAGATTTCGGCCTAGCTACCAGTGTGGCTTGGTCGCCGTTGTCGAGTTGGCGTCGGAACCATGGGTGCCATCCGGCCATGGCCGGCATCGGTCTATCGCCAGCTTCGACGAAAATCTCAACGACGAGAGCAGTGTCGGTTAGTTCGAATCTCTGGCCAACCTTGCCGCCAAAAGGCCATGGGTCACCGAGTGTTGTCTCGATGCTAGCGACGGATGAGTCTGAACTGAGAAGGTCCCAGACTTGAGTGTGGCTCACCCCATGGTTTGCGTGAGGCGGGCTAGTTATCGGAAAGTGGTACGTCTCGGCCTCGAACTCAAGCGTCCCGTGGTCGAGCCGACCACACCATGGAACCATCGGGAATGACCCCCAACGGGTTGGCTTTGCCCCTTCAGTAACCAGCAGCTCATGGCCACCGATCACTAGTGAAGCTAGGCGTCCACCAACGCACTCGACGACGGCCGAGGCGTTGGCAGATGTAAGCGATACAGAATTCAACTCGGAGCCTAGAACCAAGGCTTTCGACCGACCTGGTAGGTCTGATAGAACTCTTCATCTGACTTGGTCAAGTAAATGATGCCCTCAATGATCGGAATGATCGAAGCAAAGCCACAGGTAAAAAATGTGGCAACAATTTGGATAATACCTTCATTGGTGTAGCCAAGAATGAACTTGTGGACGCCAAAGCTACCAACGAGCAATGCGCAAATGCCAGCCATGATCTTTTTGTTCTCGGTGCCAGGAGCAACCATTGCGCCCCCACCATGCTGCGCCATCTGGTAATTTTGCTGGCCCTGAGCTGGCGGCATCTGTCCTGGTTGTTGTACTGGTGGCATTTGCCCTGGTTGTTGTACCGGTGGCATCTGTCCTGGTTGTTGCGCCGGTGGTCCGCCATATTGTGGCGGATCGAAGTCGCCCGGTCCGTTTCCGCTACCAAAGTTGTCTGTCATATCCCTCAGCCCTTTTTGCCCCAGCCGTAGCTGTCCTAGTGATTGTTTCAACGGTACCGGAAAGCGATGTCCGTTGTTATTCGGACTCGGATTTCAGTCTTTTGATACCAACTTTGTAACCAGGCCACAATGGTTCTCCGGTGGCAGCAGTTACCGTGTGAGCCTGGAGCTCAGTGACCTTCAAGACCAGCGAGATTCACCGCAGCACTAGTCGTTCGTCGCCTGTCGACCAAAATGAGAGCCAGGCGTTGCCTTGACCGAATCCGACAAGAAGTCTATCCAAACCGGCGAGGCGGCTTCTCCGGCGATGGTTTGGGTTTACAGCGCGTTGTCAGCCTCATCGGCTGCCGGCTACGGCGTTTTGTTCACGATCGTAAGTGACTACCGCGACCGCTACGGAATCTCAGAGACTGAGGTCGGGTGGATCATCGGGATTGGCTTCATCGTCGCTTTTTTTGCCCAGCTAGTCTTTGCCCCACTCGGAGATCGTGGCCACGCTCGCCGGCTTGTCGTCGTTGGGATTCTTGCCAATGCAGCTGGCTTGCTACTGATGGGACTCGGAACCAATCTGGCGGTGCTGATCACGGGCCGGGTGATCTCTGGCCTCGCCATTGGAGTCTCTTTGCCCGCAATTCGGCGACTAGTCGTTGTTGGCTCAGGCAACGACCTTGGACGCAACCTGGGGCGCTTGCTATCGGCCGACGTTTTTGGGTTTGCCCTGGGGCCAGCTATCTCAGCAGTACTAGTCGGCCCGTTTGGATTAGTGGCTCCATTTGCGGTAATTGCTGTGGTCTCGCTCATCATCTTGTTGGTGTCGCTCACCATGACAGTGGCCGAAGGGCCGCCAAATCACAGTTCCCCTCTGGCATTTGACCTTCTGAAAGTTCGGCCATTCGCCAGTGCAGTAGTTCTAGGGGCCGCTGCGTATCTTATGATCGGCAGTTTTGATGCGCTGTGGGATGTCGTTCACGCCGATCTTGGGACCGCCGACTGGCTAGCCAATCTTGGAATTATTCTATTTGCCGTTCCGCTTATTATTCTCGGACCCACCGCCGGACGGCTAGCGCAGCGCCACGGTCCGTTGCCGGTGGCAACCATTGGCCTGCTCATCGCATCGGTTTTCATGGGGAGCTACGGAGTGCTTCCGACCGGTGAGGCCATCTTTGCCTTGGTGATGGTTCATGCTGTTACCGATGGTTTGACGTTTGCGGCCAGCGGGGTAGCAGTAGGGATGGCGGTTCCAGAAGAGCGGCAGTCGGGGGCGCAAGGAGTCCTAGGCGCAGCCCAAGCTTTGGCCGCCGGTTCGATGGCTATTGTGTCCGGTGCGCTCTATGAGCACTACGATCGAATGATCGCATACGGGGCCGGGGCGTTCGGGATCATGTTCTTAGTCGCAGTTGCTTTCGTCGTTGCTGGTCCATCGTTTCGAACCCTGAAAGAGCCAAGCCCCTCGGCTTCTTAAACACCAAGCCCCGGTGGAACGAATAGCTCTAGGAGCTTGGTTTGATCCTTTGAGCCTTGCCTTGGGATCGTGGAACAACGCCTGGTTCGGCCACGTCGACGGTGATGGAAACACCCACATTCTGTTTGACCTGGTGTTCGAGCGCGGCGGCGGCCAGGCTGGGGTCGGACAACTCGGGACTGCGTTCTACTTGAACGCTTAGGCTGGCCAGGTTGCCCTCCAGGCCAACATCGATCAAAAAATGTGGACTCAAACCGTCGACCTTTAGAATTTCTGCTTCGATTTGAGACGGGAAAACGTTGACTCCGCGAATGATGAGCATGTCGTCGGTTCGGCCCGAAACTCGCTCCATTCGCCTCATGGTTCGTGCCGTTCCAGGAAGGAGCCGAGTTCGGTCTCTGGTTCGATACCGAACAACCGGGAACGCTTCTTTGGTCAGGGAGGTAAAGACAAGCTCTCCTTCCTCGCCATCTGCTACCAGATCACCAGTTTCAGGGTCGATGATCTCTGGATAGAAATGGTCCTCCCAAACCGTAAGGCCGTCTTTCGTTTCAACGCACTCTTGAGCGACGCCTGGACCCATGACTTCTGATAGGCCGTAAATGTCGACAGCGTGGATCGAGAGCCGCCTTTCGATTTCTTGTCGGAGTTCGTCGGTCCATGGTTCGGCTCCGAAAATTCCAATCTCTAACGAGCTGGTGGTTGGGTCCAGGCCCTGCCGTTCCATCTCATCGATCAGGTTCAAACAGTAGGACGGGGTAACCAAGATGATTCGAGGTTTGAAGTCGGTAATTAGTCGAACTTGTTTTTCGGTTTGCCCACCTGACATCGGCACCACGGTGCATCCGAGCTTCTCCGCTCCGTAGTGAGCGCCCAGGCCGCCGGTGAACAGTCCGTACCCGTAGGCAACGTGGGCGATATCGCCCGGGCGTCCGCCAGCGGCGAAAATAGACCGGGCCATAACGGTGGCCCAAGTGTCGATATCGGCTTGCGTGTAGCCAACAACGGTTGGCTGGCCGGTTGTACCTGATGAGGCGTGAATCCGGGCGACATCGGTTCGAGGTACCGCAAACATCCCGAACGGATAGTTGTCACGAAGGTCGGCTTTGGTTAGGAGAGGGAACGACGCCAGGTCGGCCAGGCTGGTTAGATCGTTGGGGTGTACTCCGGCGTCGTCGAACGCCTTTTTGTAGTGGTCAACCTTGGTATAACTGAGGTGCAGGGTGGAGCGCAGCCGTTCAAGTTGAACGGCCCGTAGCTCATCGACCGAGGCCGACTCGATTGGTTCGTATCCAGCCTGGTGGGCCATGGTGAGCTGCTCCTCGCTTCGCTTACACGAAGAGTAGCCCAACCACCACTAAGAACTCTCAGCTAGCCGGGCTGCTTTCAGGTTCTTGAGTTGCCGGGCCCTGGTTACCTGATCGAGTTCGACTTTGCGTAAACGAATGTGAGTAGGCGTAACTTCGACACATTCATCGTTAGCTATGAACTCAAGCGCTTGTTCCAACGAGAGATCTTTAGCTGGAGTTAGCTTGACTGTCTGATCAGATGCCGCCGCTCGGTGGTTTGTCAGCTGCTTTTCTTTGCAAACGTTGACGTCCATATCTTCAGCTCGACTGTTCTCGCCAACGATCATTCCGTTGTAGACATCGGTCGTCGGTGAAACGAGCATCTCGGCTCGTTCCTGAAGACCTAGTAGAGCGTACGCGGTAACCGGCCCAAGACGGTCGGCTACCAACGATCCAGTTCGGCGGGTTCTTAGCTCTCCGAACCAAGGTTCGAAGCCTTCAAAGGTGTGGTTGAGAACTCCCGATCCGCGTGTTTCGGTTAGGAACTCAGTTCGAAATCCGATGAGACCTCGGGCCGGCACCAAGTAATCGAGTCGGACCCAGCCGGTGCCATGATTGACCATGTTTTCCATCCGTCCCTTGCGGGCGGCCAGGAGCTGAGTTACGGCCCCAAGGTGATCTTCGGGTACATCAATCGTGACTCGTTCAACTGGTTCGTGAAGTTTGCCATCGACTTCTTTTGTTACCACCTGAGGTTTGCCAACAGTTAGTTCGAAGCCTTCTCGTCGCATCTGCTCAACGAGTACTGCAAGTTGCAACTCGCCTCGAGCCTGCACCTCCCAGGCATCAGGCCGGTCGATGGCGTTAACTCGGAGACTCATGTTGCCGACTAGTTCCTGATCGAGTCGGTTCTTCACCATTCGGGCCGTCAGCTTGCTGCCATCTTTTCCGGCCAAGGGTGAGTTGTTCACGCCAATCGTCATCGACAGAGCTGGTTCGTCTACTTCAATGACGGGCATTGGGGCCGGATTATCTGGATCGACGAGCGTTTCGCCAATCATAATGTCGGGAATTCCAGCAACGGCAACCAGATCGCCCGGAGCTGCGCTTTCGGCCGGAACCCGCTCTAAGTGTCTGGTTAAGTACAGCTCAGTTAGCTTGACCCGCTCGATCTGACCGTCGACTTTCGAAAGCCCGACAGTTTGACCTTTGGTCAGTTCGCCGTTCATGACCCGACAGAGTGCGAGCCGGCCTACATAAGGAGACGCGTCGAGGTTGGTAACCCACGCCTGCAGCGAATGTCCCGGTTCATAGGTAGGCGCTGGAATGTTCTCAACCAAAAGTTTGAACAAAGGCTCGAGGTCTGAGCCGGCGGTCTCTTGGCTGGTCGAGGCCCATCCGTCTCTGGCCGCGCAGTACACAATCGGGAAATCGATCTGCGTGTCGTTGGCGTCGATATCGAGGAATAGCTCGTAAACCTCATCGACAACCTCAGCTATCCGAGCATCTGGTCGGTCGACCTTGTTGATTACGAGAATGACGGGAAGGTTGCGAGCCAAGGTCTTACGCAACACGAATCGAGTTTGAGGAAGCGGACCTTCGGCGGCGTCAACGAGAAGAACAACGCCATCGACCATGGTCAACGCCCGTTCGACCTCGCCACCAAAGTCGGCGTGGCCCGGTGTGTCGACGACATTGATAGTCGTCCCGCCCCATTCGATCGAGGTGTTCTTGGCCAGGATGGTGATCCCTTTTTCTTTTTCTAGATCACCTGAGTCCATCACTCGTTCGGCAATATCTTGGTGATCGCCGAAGGCGCCGGTTTGGCGAAGCATGGCGTCAACCAGCGTGGTCTTGCCGTGGTCGACGTGAGCCACGATGGCGACGTTACGCAGGTCGTTGCGCACAGCAGTTTCTCGATCGGCGTTGTTCTCAGTCACGAGGTCGTTCTCCGTAGTTTTCTAGGGGTGCCGCGCTCGTGTTTGTAAGCGAAACCCAATCTCATCGAACGACTCCACCCAAATGAGACGGCACCTCAGGCATGGCCATAAGCCATAGAAGATTGTTCCGAGTGGTTGAGAGGTTCGCAGGCCGCTTTTGCTAAGCCTGATTCTTACCATCTTATTGATCGGCAAACCGTTTGCGGGTTCGAGTCGGCTTGCCAATGTTTTTCGCTGGTAAGTAGCGGCGTGCTCGGCGGTCGATCAGCGGTGTCGTTAGTGGCTCAAATCGCTAAGTAATGGCCTCTAACGAATTGACTTGACGACTAATAGAAGGTAATAAAGTTTGTTGGATTGCATCGAGGCCGTCATAATCTCTCAACAATCACCCGTCGTAGTAGAGGTCTATCGCTCAAAACCGCACCTATTTGGCCGATGTATAGTTCCCTCAAGTAGAGAAATACAGATTTGGCCTTGTTGCGGCTAGTCAGTATTCAAGCCGAATCTGAAAGATCATTCGGCTTTGCCTGTTGCTTAGGGCCAGTCAGCACTGTAAGTTTACCCACCGTGCCTAGTCGCGTGGGCCGAACAGCTTGGTGGGAACCCCAACTAGTCATTTGGAATGCGCGGCTTTGTATGTGTTGTGGGCGGGAGCGCCCCAAACGAAATTGGCCAAATGAAAGGGGCCCCCGTGAAACTATCAAAACGACTTCTGTCGTTGCTTAGTCTTCTCTTTGCCTTCTCACTAGTAGCAGCTGCTTGCGGCGATGCTGATGTAGAGGTTGAAGTTGGATCTGAGGACGACACTGAAGAGTCAACTGACGACGAATCATCTGATGATGATGAAGCGATGGAAGACGATGAAGCCATGGAAGACGACGAAGCAATGGAAGACGGAGCCGCTGTTGGCTCTGTGACCGTTGCTGCCGGCGACGCCATCCAGATTCGTTCTCTGAACGCAATCACTGGCGACGTAGCCTTCCTCGGTATTCCTAACCAGCGAGCAGTTGAAGCTGCTATCACTGACTTCGGTCAAATCGAAGGCTTCGACGTAGACATGGGCGAAGGTCTTGACGATCTTTGTTCTGCTGACGGTGGCCAAGCTGCTGCTCAGACCATCGTTGCTGACGAGCAGGTTCTAGGTGTAATCGGTACCTCATGTTCAGGTGCAGCTACCGCTGCCGCTCCTCTCATTGCAGAGGCTGGCATGGTAATGATTTCACCATCGAACACTTCTCCAGCACTTACTTCTGACCTTGCTGGCACCGCTGGCGAGAACTACAACGAAGGCTACTACCGAACAGCTCACAACGACCTGTTCCAAGGTGCTGCTATGGCTTCTTTCGTGTTTGAAGAGCTCGGTCTCACGACCGCTGCTGCCATTCACGATGGCGATCCATACACCCAGGGTCTCGCACAAGCTTTCTCGGATGCATTCGAGGAACTTGGTGGAGAGATGGTTGGCTTTACCGCTGTAAACAAAGAAGACACCGACATGGTGCCTGTACTTACTGAAGTTGCTGCTGGTACCCCAGAAGCACTCTTCTTCCCAATCTTCCAGCCTGCAGGCGACTTCATCGCTGAGCAAGCTCCTGGCGTTTCTGGCATGGAGAGCACCGTTCTTCTTGCTGCTGACGGCCTATTGGTTGATGGGTTCCTAGAGCTCGAGCAGACCGAGGGAATGTACTTCTCAGGTCCTGACGTTCGATTCGGTGAGAACAAGAACGCTTCTACCGGTGTAACCGCTGATGAATTCCTCGCTTCTTACGAAGCAGAGCACGGCGAAGCACCAGCTGCAGCGTTCTGGGGTCACGCATACGATGCGACCACCATGCTGCTTGAGGCAATCAAAGCATCAGCTACCGCTGATGGCGACAGCCTGGTCATCGACCGAGCTGGCGTTCGCACCTTCCTTGATGGAATCAGCGGCTACGACGGTCTAACCGGAACCATCTCTTGTGATGAGTTCGGCGACTGCGGCTCAGGTAAAATCACGATCATCGAGCACACCAGTGCTGCCGATATCGAAGCTTCTAAGGCGAACGTAGTCTTCGACTTCGCTCCCTAAGTAGTACGTAAAAAGTAATCCACCCACCCCTGGCAGCACTAACGTGCCTCCAGGGGTGGGTTTTTGTTCGGGCAGGTGCCCGGGGGGTGTAGCGGAATGCATCCAGGGGCCACTCGAAGTGGTCACAAAGAAGTGGTCACAAAGATGTGGTCACATAACATAAATAACATCACGTGTATTCATACGTCATGAAGGGTGTGGGAAATCTTGACAGCGGCAACAAGATCGAAGACGGGGAAGGGCAAGACCAACGTTGATCGGTTCTTGACTCTGCTCCGCGTGCTCCTAATAGGGCTTCTAGTAATTGGTTTCCTGGCGTTTATCGCCCAGCAGATCAATCCACAGAATGCCTTTGCACAAAGAGTCAATCCTGATGCGACCGGTCTCACCGCCGCTCAGTTCAAAGGCTTGTTAGTAACCGGCCTTTCGCAAGGCGCCATGTACGGACTGATAGCCCTGGGCTACTCGATGGTCTACGGCGTCCTTGGCTTCATTAACTTCGCCCACGGCGAGGTTTTCATGCTCGGAGCGTTCTCTGGGTTTATAACTTCCTCAAAATTATTCGAGGCCGGAGCATGGGAAGCAAATTTCATCCTGTCGCTTCTGCTCGTGGTATTGATCTCGATCATCGTCTCCACCGGAGCAGCGGTCATCATGGAGCGAGTGGCGTATCGGCCGCTACGAGGCTCACCTCGCCTCATTCCGTTGATCACCTCGATTGGTGTTTCGTTCTTCATTCAAAACGCCGTTATTCTCCTGTTTGGACCAGGCGCAAAGGGTTACCCTCGCCTGCCAGAGTGGCTTACAGAAAAGCGCTCAATTCTCACCTTCGAGATTGAAGGAACCAAGATCCTGGTTCTCATCGTTGCTGCCGTTTCAATGGCAAGCCTGTGGTGGTTCGTAGAGCGAACCAAGACTGGTAAAGCGATGCGAGCTGTCGCCGAAGACAAAGAAATCGCATCGTTGATGGGCATCAACGTGAACCGCACCATCGTCACCACCTTTGCTGTCGGTGGCGCAATGGCCGGTGTGGCTGGCATCTTGTGGGGAATCTTGTTCCGCAGCGTCATCGCGACCAGCGGCTTCCTTCCTGGTATCAAGGCCTTTACCGCAGCAGTAATCGGCGGCATCGGAAACCTCGGTGGCGCAATGGCTGGCGGTATTTCGCTAGGAACAGCAGAGTCGCTGCTCCCCCTAATGATTCTTGAACCCCTCGGGGTTAACGGTGTTTCGCAGCTACGCGACGCCATTGCCTTCCTGCTACTAATCCTTGTGCTGCTAATCAAGCCAACTGGCCTCTTTGGCGAGAAACTGTCAGGAGATGATCGAGCATGACCGCAGCTACTCAACCAAATGAATATGTTGCCGACGAACCGACGATTTTGCCCGGTAAGGCACCTCTCGATCAAGACTGGGCCGATGTAGCTAAGTGGGGCGCAATTGGCGCCTCAACCATGATTTTCGTGGTCTTGTCCGGGATGCTTACTGGCCTCGACAGCAGGCTTGTTATCGAGAGAGTCTTTAGCCTTGGCTACCTGGCCGTTGTCTGGGTTCCGCTAACGCTCGGCTTTCTGGTAGCTCGAGAAGAAGTACTCGAAGGTATGGCTAGCCATGCCAAGGGTGCGAATGAAGTTGTTTCCGGCGGAATTGTCGGCGCCTTAAGCGGTGCTGGCTTATCGCTGTTGATCCTGTTGATGGATTCGTTCGACTTGCGAGATCCGCTGGTGAACTGGAGCGACAAGACCCTCGGTCTTCTTCAGTTCAGCGAAGATTCGTTCTTCGGAATTGTGATGTGGGCCGTTATTGGACTGCTCCTTGGAGCGATCGGTGCCGGACTACATCTTCTAACGCCTGATATGCGACGTTTGGTCAAGATCATGGTCGTGACCGTGCTCTTTGTCTCGGTGTTCGAAACCTTCTTGACCGACTTGTTTAAGGGCTTCGGTTTAGTCTTCATCACCGACTTCCTCTACGCAGCACGCGGTGGCTTGACCATCATCAGCACAATCGTGCTTGCAATCGTTGCTGGGCTGGTCGCATTCTTTGGCAAAGGCCGAGTCAAGCAGGCTCAAACCAGAATAAATGCTGGCGCCGTCGAAGGTGGCGGTCGGACCAAGGCCAATATCGCCATGTTCGTCATCGGTGGTCTGCTGTTAGTGATTCTTCCAATCTTCACTGGCAAGATCACGAACGAGCTGTTGGCCAACGTAGGCATCTTCTTGTTGCTGGCCCTTGGCCTAAACATCGTAGTTGGCCTAGCCGGAATTCTTGACCTTGGCTATGTGGCCTTCTTTGCTGCTGGCAGTTACACCACAGCAATTCTGACGTCGCCTAATTCACCGGGCTGGTCTCCAGAGCTTCCGTGGTGGGTTGCCCTTATCGTTACTATCGGGGTCGCAGCGCTGGCTGGTCTGTTGATCGGAGCGCCTGTTATTCGTATGAGGGGCGACTACCTAGCGATCGTGACGCTCGGGTTTGGTGAGATTATTCGCCTTCTGTTCCTCTCCGATTGGTTATCGCCATGGTTCGGCGGAGCGCAAGGCATTACCAACATCCCGCCCGCCGACTTCGGTTTCTTTGAAGTAAAAGGAACCGACCCAAGGTCGGTCTTCTATCTAGTTCTTGCCTTGTCGGCGATTGCTATCTACGTCTCGTGGCGGCTTGAGCGGTCCCGAATGGGTCGAGCATGGATGGCTATTCGCGAAGATGAAAGCGTGGCCGAAGCCATGGGCATCAACACCGTAAACGTAAAGCTGATGGCTTTCGTTGTCGGTGCGGTACTGGCATCGTTCGCTGGAGCGGTATTCTCGGCCAAGGTTGGCTCAGTATTCCCATCTAGCTTCTTGATCCTGGTCTCTATCATCATCTTGGTAGTGGTCATCGTGGGCGGCATGGGGAACATCCCCGGCGTTATTGTCGGTGCGGTCGTCCTAATCGGCGTGCTTGGCGGTCCGAAGCAGCCTGGTCTGCTCCAGGAATTCTCCGAGTACAAGCTGCTGATCTACGGTGCACTGTTGATCTTCATGATGTTGACAAAGCCGGAAGGTCTTGTTCCGAACGCTCGACGTACTAGGGAGCTTCACCAAGATGAATTCCTCCAGGACGCTTGGCTGCGTAAGCAAGTAGATGAAGATGAGGAAGCATCAGAAGCCGAACTAGGCGACGGCCCAACTGCAGGAGCGCCAGCATGAGCAGACTTCTTGAAATTGAAGACCTAAGCGTCACCTTTGGTGGCCTCCACGCCCTAAACAATTTGAACTTCCATGTCGATGAAGGGGAGATCGTAAGTGTTATCGGCCCGAACGGTGCCGGTAAAACGACCTTCTTCAACCTCATCTCGGGCATGGTTAACCCTTCGGCCGGCGACATCCGGTTCAAGGGCGACTCTATTGTCGGGTTTGACCCCAATCAGGTGACTGCACTCGGCATTGCCCGAACGTTCCAAAACGTTCGACTGTTTGCCAACATGACGATCCTAGAAAACGTGATGGTCTCTCAGCATTGTCGGACCAAGCAGGGTCTGTTTGGGGCACTGTTCCAAACTCCCGGCTTCAAGAAAGAGGAAGTCGAGATTCGGGAGCACGCTGAGAAAGTCTTAGGCTTCTTCGGTTCCCGTCTTGTCGGTTACCGTCTAGAGCAGCCTGCTTCGGTACTGTCGTACGCTAACCGGCGTCGTCTGGAGATAGCTCGAGCGATGGCAACCAAGCCAGAGCTGATTCTGTTGGATGAGCCAGTTGCTGGTATGAATCCAAAGGAATCGGCTGAGCTAACTGGCCTTATCGGTCGGCTACGTTCCGAATGGGGCTTCACTGTAGTAATGATCGAGCATGACATGAATGTTGTGCGCGATGTATCCGACCGAGTGGTTTGCCTTGATCACGGCGAGCCAATCGCTGCTGGATCGTTCGAGGAAGTTTCAACCAACCCAGAGGTTGTCGAGGCGTATCTCGGTCGTCCAATCGAAAAATCCCGCGAAACCGATGGAGCGGCAACATGAGCGAAGACACACGAACTCCTCTTCTAGAGTTCCGCGATATCAACACCCACTACGGTGCGGTTCATATTCTCAAAGACGTGAACCTTGCGATTTACCCCGGTGAGCTCGTTTGCCTTCTTGGCGGCAACGCTTCAGGTAAGTCAACTACGCTAAAGACCCTGCTCGGTATGGTTACCCCCACTACCGGCGACGTGGTTCTTGACGGCGAAGTGGTAACCAACCAACCCACCAGCTATCGGGTTGAGCGGGGAATCACCATGGTTCCTGAGAACCGACGCTTGTTCAAACGGCTGTCGGTGAAAGAGAACCTCGAACTTGGCGCTTACCTTCGGAAAGACAAAGACGGTATGGCCAGCGACATGGAGCGCATCTTCGAGATGTTCCCACGAGTCAAGGAACGCCTGAACCAAAAGTCGGGCACCCTTTCTGGTGGCGAGCAGCAGATGGTAGCCATGGGTCGAGCGTTGATGTCTCGACCTCGAGTTCTGTTGATGGATGAGCCATCAATGGGGTTGGCGCCTGCTTTAGTCCAGACCAACTTTGAGCTCATCCAACAGATTCACGCCGATGGTGTGGCTATCTTTATGGTTGAGCAGAACGCCAACATGGCGCTGTCTATTGCCGACCGAGGCTGGGTTCTTCAGACCGGCCGAGTGGTACTAGACGACACCGCAGATGCGCTGCTAGTTCATCCCGAACTTCGGGCTTCGTACCTGGGTGACGCTGGCGGTCACTAGTAATTGCATACTCCTGTGGCGATTTGGTTTCATTTCGCCACAGAAATTCGGCACTGTTTGAGCCATTGTTGTCGAAAATGTTGTTGAAGAAAGGCCAAGGGTCGTCGCCCTTGGCCTTTCTGTTATCCTCGTTCATTGGTTGACTAAACGGGGAGAAACAAACCATGAAGAAATTGCTTCGAATGGCGGCATTGTTGCTGGCAGTTTCGTTGGCAGCAGCGGCGTGCGGCTCAGACACTGAGAGTAGCTCTGGTGAAGCTAGCGGAAATGACCTCGGCGGACGGGAAATTACCGTCGCCGTCGAGAATGCTTACCTGCCGTTCAACTACATTGACGCTGAAACCGGCGAGCCTGGTGGCTGGGACTACGCCGCTTTGGCCGAAATTTGCGAGCGACTCAACTGCGTTCCTAAGTATGAGACCTTCGATTGGGACCCAATGATCCAAGCGGTCTCCGACGGTCAGTTCGACCTGGCCGCTGATGGCATTACCATTACCGAAGAGCGAGCGGAAGTAGTCGACTTCTCTGATGGTTACATAAACATAGATCAGCGAATCTTGGTTGGTGCCGACAACTCAGACATCGACGGCGCCGATGCGCTGAAAGCGTCAGACTGTACGGTGGCCACCCAAAGCGGAACCACTAACTACGACACGGCGATTGAGCTGGTAGGCGAAGGTCGAGTTAGTCCGGTTGATGAATTTGGTTTCGCTATTCAAGCAGTGATCGCTGGTGACGCCTGTGCAGTCATCATCGATGAAACTGCTGGTCAAGGATACGTTGGCGAGAATGCTGATGATTTGAAGTTGGTTGGTGACTCGCTTTCATCTGACGAGCTTGGCTTCATCTTCCCTAAGGGTTCTGAGTTGGTCGGACCATTCAATCAGGCGATTGCCGACATGAAAGCTGATGGAACGATGGAGGAACTGGGTAAGGAGTACTTCTCTGACGCCTTCACCATCACCTACGACGACATCAGCTAACTGATTGACGTGAGGTCGATCTAATAGCGGCCTATCTACGGGCTGTCCGCTGCTTTTAAACGAGCAGCGGACAGCGCCATTTTTGGTGAGAGGAACGAACGATATGGATCCATTCTCAGCGGCCAGCCCAGATGTATCGGATCAACCACGGCCTGATTTTCCCGAGGCCAAACAAAGGCGCACCGACACTGACCGATGGTGGGAATCGTTTCCGTGGTGGATGTTCCTGGTCGGGTCACTAGTCGTGGTTCTGTTGGCGTTAGTGGTCTTCAACGAAGATTACCGAGCGGCTTGGTCCGCGATATTTCCTGGCATTTACTTCACGATTAGTGCAACCTTCTCTGCGTTCGCCATTGCCACGGTTCTAGGTTTGCTAGCTGGGATGGGGCAACTTTCTCAGAATGTTGTTTTCAAAAATCTGGCCCGAGCCTATATCGAGATTATTCGCGGCATTCCGATGATTGTCTTGATTTTCGTCGTTGCTTTAGTAGTGGTGCCTGATATTTCAAAAGCACTTGGCGTGCCAAACTCGGTTCCGACGTTTTGGCGAGCGGTCATCGCCTTGGCGCTGATTTATGGCGCCTACATCGCCGAGATTTTTCGCGGTGGAATCCAGTCAGTTCCGATTGGGCAAGTCGAAGCCGGACGATCGTTGGGTCTTTCGAAACGAAGTACCACATGGTCAATTGTCTTACCGCAGGCGATGCGGTCGATATTGCCGCCTCTTGGCAACGACTTCATTGCCATTCTCAAAGACACCTCGCTACTGTCTGTTCTCGGTGTTTTGGAGCTCACCCGTAACGCCCGCCAGTTCAACGCCAGTACGTTCAAAATCAAGGCCGGATTTTACACGATGTGTTTTGTCTATCTGGTACTTGTTCTGGCTCTATCAGCGTTCATGAGATGGTTCGAAGCAAAGATGAGTCCTGAGCGGGAGGGGGAGCGATGAAGATCGTCGAAGTTCGAGGTTTAACCAAGACGTTCAACGAAACTATCCATGCTGTGCGCGGTGTGGATCTCTCGGTAGCGCAAGGTGAAGTAGTGGTGATTGTCGGCCCAAGCGGCTGTGGTAAATCAACGATCTTGCGGTGCATCAACCTTCTCGAAACCCCGACCGCTGGTGATGTTTGGATTAACGGGGTCAATCTCGTCGACGACGAAACTGATCTTGATTTAGTCCGAGCCGAGGTCGGCATGGTATTCCAGCAGTTCAACCTCTTTCCTCACTTGACGGTGCTACGAAACGTCACGCTGGCTCAAATGAAAGTTCGAGGTCGCACCCAAGAAAAGGCAGAGTCGGTAGCGCTGGCGCAACTTGAACGGGTTGGCATTCCCGACAAAGCGAATGCCTACCCTCGACAGCTATCAGGGGGACAGCAGCAGCGAGTCGCTATCGCCCGGGCTTTGGCCATGGACCCCAAGGTCATGTTATTTGACGAGCCAACTTCGGCTCTCGACCCGGAAATGATCAAAGAAGTTCTTGACGTGATGCGAGATCTGGCGGCAGACGGGATGACCATGATCGTAGTGACCCATGAGATGGGGTTCGCCAGGGCAGCTGCATCTCGCGTCGGGTTTGTTGATGAAGGCAAGATTGTCGAAATCGGAACACCAGCAGAAGTATTCGATAATCCTCAACAAGAACGAACCCAATTGTTCCTAAATCAAGTCTTACATCACTAGGTACATCACTTTGATGTCAAGGTTGGTAAAATTTGTTTCCCCATGTACGTACAACGAGCGTCTCGGACCGAGATCCGGTAGTTCTGTTGCTTGAACAGACTTGACTCAGGTCTGGGTTCGAAGGATCGGTCGTTTATACTTGGTGATAGTGGCTAGAACTGGACGGGATCAAACGCGGGGCATCAGAGCTTTCGTGTGGCTAATTCTTGCTGCCGTTTCGATGGCCAGCTGTGGTGACGGATCAGCCACAGAGGCCACCACAGACTCGTCAGTATCAGTCAATTTTGATGCCCAAGAGGCTGACGGGTCGTTGGGCTCGGTCGGCACCGTGGAAACCGTGCCGCTCGAAGAGCCGACAGGCGATCAGGTTCCGTCGCGAATGCTCTATGTAAGCATGAGCGGCGACAAAGCAATCCGAGTTTTGCGGCTCGGACCCAATGGCTCGTTAACTCGCCTAGAAGCGCTCGACCTTGAGCTTGATGGTCAGCCCGGCCCGATTGTTGTAGCAACCCAGCGTCGTCGACTTTACGTCGGGGTTGACGAAGGTTTCCAACAAACCGTTGACACGATTTCGATCGGCAACGAAGGCGAACTGGAAAAAGTTGTCCGCGACGTTCTGCTCGGAAATCCGGTATATCTTGACCTGTCGCGCGACGAGGCCTCGATGGTGTCGGCCTATTTTGGTGATGACGCCATCGCCGGCCACGTCCTGCCGGTAGGGGCAAACGGCGACGGGACGATCGTAGATCAAACAACCGACCGTACGACCGACGAAGAACCACATGCTGCTCACTTCAATCCGGCCCACAATCTGGTGTACGTTCCTCATCGAGCCGGCAACAAGATTTCTTGGTTCTCGCTAAACGGATCGGAGCTCTCCTTGGTTGGCGAGATAAGCGTTAATGGCCGAGCAGGTCCCCGCCACATCGTGTTCTCGTCAGACGGTGAATTCGCCTACGTCATCAACGAGACAAGCGTCGATGTAAGCGTCTACGAAGTCGACCGTGAGGGCGGCCTGTCGCTGATCCAAACAATTACTGCGCTCCCGCCAGGCAGACAACCAGAGGGCAATTCCGGGGCAGATATTCATCTGACGCCAGACGGCCGATTCCTCTACGCTTCGGTGCGGGGCGACGATTCGATTGCCGGATTCAGAGTAAGTGCTGATGGGCTACTGGATACACTCGGCCGCACCCTTACTGAACAGCGACCGCGTGAGTTTTCAATTACTCCTGACGGACGATATCTGGTGGCGGCCGGCCAAGATTCTGGGGCGCTCGCTAGTTATCAGATTCGTGAGAATGGCACACTGGTTCTGTTAGACACTCAAGAAGTCGGCAATGGTCCGGTTTGGGTCGCTATTGACTGAGAGCAACCGACGGGTGGATAACATTACCCAATGTCTGTAGTTTCATCGGTTCCTCCATCAACCCAAGTAGTTGTAATCGGGGCCGGGGTTATTGGCAGCGCGGTTGCACTAGAACTGGCTCGCCGTGGGCACGACGTCGTAGTTGTTGATCGTCTGCCGTCGGCCGGGTATGGCTCGACCAGTTCATCGAGTGCCGTTGTCCGGTTTAGCTATTCGACAACTGCTGGTGTCGCTATGTCCTACGAAGGTTTGCATTACTGGCTCGACTGGGCGAACCACATCGGCAATATCGAAGGTCCGCTGGCTGAGTTCAGGCCAGCACCGATGCTCATGCTTAAAACACCGGGTGGTCATCACGAAAAAGTTCTGCCTCATCTAGACAAAATTGGGGTGCAGTATGAGGATTTGTCGGCGGCCCAGTCGGTGGAACGTTTCCCAAACTTGAATCTTGGTGTTTTCGGGCCTCCAGCGCGTTTGACCGAACTAGACGCTCCATTTTGGGGCGAGCCATCTGCGATGCACGACGGAGCCATCGTGATGTCGGAATCGGGATACATAAACGATCCACAGTTAGCGGCTGCGAACCTAGCGGCCGCATCGGTAGATGCCGGCACCCGGTTCCTATACCGCCATGAGGTTACCGAAATTTTGCGCAACGAAAATCAGGTGACCGGCGTGATTGTCCGGGACAGTAATGGCTCCAATCACACCATTGCCGCCCCAGTCGTCGTCAACGTTGGTGGGCCCCACAGTCGTCAACTGTGTGAGATGGCGGGCGTGCTTGGAGCTATGAATCGTTCGTCTCGGCCGATGCGGCGAGAGGTGTGGATTGTGCCAGGACCAGTCGGTGCTGACTTCGAGAAAGTCGGTTTCGCTTTAGGCGATGTTGATACTGGGATCTACTTCAGACCTGAGAGTGGTAACAACATTTTGATCGGGAGTGTCGAACCAGACTGCGACGAGCTGGAATGGGTTGACGATCCTGATGAGTTTGACGAGGTGCTCGACGCCGGTGAGTTTGAACTCAACGCAATGCGGTTGGCCCGACGAGTCAACGATGCACAAGTTCCAGGAACGAAGCGAGGTTTAGTAGCGTTGTACGATGCGAGCCCCGATTGGACGCCGATCTACGATCGGACCGATCTTGACGGGTTCTACGTTGCCATGGGTACTAGCGGCAACCAGTTCAAGAACGCGCCGATTGCTGGACACGCCATGGCTGAGCTCATCGAGAACGTCGAAGCTGGCGTCAATCATGATGCCGACCCGGTCAAGGTCACGGGCCGCTACACCGGCCAAGAGATTGATATGGGAACCTTTACCCGTAATCGAACGGTAGCCGAGGGCACGAGCGTCAACGTTTTAGGTTAGATCTGGCCTACCCTTGACTCTCATGGGTAATCCGCTAGTTCTGATTTTGAGAATTGCTTCATTCGTGTTTATTGCCAGAGCCTTGCTGAGCTGGTTTCCAATTGGTCCTGATTCTGGTTTTCGGCCTGTTGTCGACATCCTGCATCGAGTGACTGAGCCAGTACTTGCTCCCATTCGGAGAGTTTTGCCGCCGATGGGCGGGTTTGATCTATCAGTATTGCTGGTCATCGTCGCCATCAATTTTCTCTTGATACCGATTGCGCGTGGGCTTCTTTAGTTGCCAACGGAGCGATCTTTCCGGCGGGAATCTCAACTTCAGAGCCTCGCTGGTGCTAGTCGTACTGGCGGTCTTGGCCGTTGGTTGCTCTAGCGCTGATCCGGCTGCGCCCATTCCGGATGAGTCGGGAGTTGAAACTGCAATTGGCGACCCTGACGGCGCCACGATCAACCGGTTGCCACCGCTCGAGACGTGGTCCCGATTGATCGAGATTCTTGAGGCTGGCGACAGCGCAGAGGGCCGTAAGGAATTAGACAGGTTGGCCGACCCTGTTGTGACCGAAGATTTACGCCTATTGGTTCCCTCTGGCGGCCCGATCTTGTCTCAGCCAAAGTTCACATCGAGCTCGGTAGCTACTGCAGCCGTCGTTGATTGCGCTATTCTGCCAACGCCAGCGTTTGACGGACCCCAATCGTCGGTCGCTATTGAGGCCGAACTAACGTTGAAAGAGTTCGGTTGGATGGTTACATCGCTTAACCAGGTAGCGCTCGCCGGATGTATCAGCGAGGTGATGGCCGGTGACGTTCTAGATGGTTACTGGCAGTTCTGGAACGCCGTGCCAGGTTATTGGGACCCACCTGACCCCTCAAGCCCAGCAATTGCCGAGACCACAACGGGACGACATACGGATCTGACTGTGCAGCGACTAGAGCAGTTCGTCGAGGATCGAAAGGTGTTTACCCTTGGCGTGGCCGCCGCTCCCGAGATCATTGCGGTCCATTCGGCTACCGAAGTGACCATTCTTGATTGCCAAATGCTCGATCCGGCTCACGGTGTTTTCGACGCCGATACGGGTCAACGACTCGATGACATTCCGCCGGTAAATGGTGGAGATCGGGAGGGCGTTGTGGCCACGATGCAGCTCGACGATGGCATCTGGAAAGTCGGATGGATTGAGACAGGGGCTCGAAATGAGTGCATTGAAGCACCCTCAGGTCAGGCTTTGGCGGTCATCGTCTACTAGCGGGGGCACCGGCGATATCCAGTGAAATAGCCTCGCAACAGGTTAGCAACAGTCCTGACGGCTAAGGCCGGTAGATTTCGTCTAGGCTAAGACGGCTAACGGGATGCGAGCGGGGCAGAACGACATGGGGTTTGACGCAAACGAAGCTGTAGGCCACCGAACCAGGGCTATTTTCGGATTCTTGGCCGCTGGAGCACTTAGTCTGCTTCTCGCGGTCGCCGCCTTCGTGTTCGCCCCCTCGTCAGTAGCAGCGCAAGCGTGTTCAACATCTGGTGGTCCACCTCTCCAAAGCTGCAGCGGCGACCCTGGTTCGTCGTCAGCTAGCGGACCGGGCTCCAACACGCTCAACAACGGCTACCCGATCGAGCCCCCACCTGGGGCGTGCGGATGTATCGTGTCTGCGCCAGTCGACAGTCTTGGCCTTCCGGCCTGCAATGGGGCCGACCCCGGCGTTACCTGTGGCGGAGGGTCGCCTTCGGCTCCAACGAATAGCGCCCCGTCGACTCCAGCCGCTAGCACCCCTTCCGGGCCCCCGCCTCCAAACCCACCAACGTTTAACTGTTCCGACTGGACGTTCGGAACAGCATGTCCTGGTCCGTCATCACCTGCTCCTCAGCCGAGTAGTCCTGGTCCGTCATCACCTGCACCTCAGCCGAGTAGTCCTGCTCCACCAATTTGTTTCGTTGGCCCAGCTGGACAGCCCGGGTGTGGCGGCACGCCGACAACGCCAGGCACCCCGGGAACACCCGGTACTGCGCCGGCCCCGGGCAGCGGACCGGCTGGCCCTCCAGTCGGTGGAGCCCCGGTACCCGTCGGTCCAGCCCCGACTTTGCCCCCTCCACCGCCGCCAGTCAATCCTAATCCGGCTATTAACGCTGCCATCGGCGGGCTGGTTCTAGCTCCAGCCGTAGCTTCTGACCCCGACTATGCCAGTCGGAACGCCTTAGTTCGGGTTCCCACATGGTTCTGGCTTGAAAACCCAGCGGTCGTGACGAACACGGCGACCGTCAACGGCGTAACCGTTCAGGCCACTGCTAACTTACAGACAGTTGTTTGGGATTTCGGAGTAACCTCGACGACCTGCGCCGGAGCTGGTATTCCGTATCAAAACCCAGCGCCTGCTAACGCGTGCATCATCACATTCGAACAGTCATCGGCTGGAGAGGGAAGCAACGATATGTTTGCCAGTACCGCTGCGGCCGAATGGATTATCCAGTATCAAATAACTGCCGTCCCAGCGGCGGGGATTACGGCGCCAACAACGCCGAACCCGAGTACGCAAACAGCTGTTACTGCCTTTGATCTGGGTGTTGGAGAAATTCAGGCGATCAGAGGCTAGTTTCAATTCCGTCGCTGTAGCGAGGGCTCAGGTCGTTCGACCTACCAGGCTCGGTCGGGTATTGCGAGCCGTGGTGCGGAGCATTCAAGGGCGAGTCTTTCCGCTCCGATATTGGGTGGGTGACTGAGGCGGAAAAGACTTCTCCCGGTTCCCGACCCCGGGGATCCGATGGTGGTCTTTGGCATCGGGCGGAACTGAAAGATGACGACCTCCGTCGGATGGTCGACCTCGCTGATTGCCTCGACGTCTTACTATTTGCTGACGGTCGGCTCCGGATTGAACATATCGAAGCCTTTCCTTCCGGCTTCGACCCATACGGTTGCTCAGTGGTTGAACTTGCTTTAGCCGGTTCCCAGCTTCCGTTACGGGAGGCCGCTGAACGATGTCTTAATAGCGGCACACCACAAACGGTTGTGGTCGAGCTTCGTGGCGACTTGACCGATCCAACCTTAGTGAAGCTTATGCCGATCGAGGCGAAGGCTGGCCCGTCGGTGCTACTAGCCGGTCTATCTGCCGGTAGGACCGCAGCGACATTGGTTGATGCCGAGCGTCGGCGATTAGAGAATCTGGATCGGCTTCTCGAGGTGGCGCCGATCGCTTTGTTCAACAAAGACGCCAACGCTCGTTTCACTTGGGCCAATCGGCGCCTTCTCGACACGCTGGAGGCCGAGACCGTTGCCGACATCTGGGGTCGAGATGACTTCGACTTTCATCCCCGATCAGAAGCCACAAAGTACTTTGCTGACGACCAACAAGTTCTTAAATCTGGCGAAGGTTTCGAAAGTCAAGAAGAAGTTCAGACTCGAACCAGCGGAGAAGTTGAGATAATCCGAACTACCAAGTTGCCGATTCTACGACCTGATGGAACGGTCGAAGGAATCATGGGCTTCTTCACCGAAGTCACTGAACCGACTTTGGTAGCTGAGAAGCTGCGACGGACCGAGCAACGTTTCTTACTGGCGGCGGCTGCTTCTCGGGATGGAGTTTGGGAGCTAGACATGGTCAACAACCGTGTCCACCTCTCCCGACGGGCGCGAGAGTTGCTAGGAACGGACGTCAAGGCCGAGGAGATCTCGTGGGATGAATTCGTTTCGACTGTAAACGAAGACGAGATCGAACTCATCAAGACTGCAATTGAGGCTGCGCTAAGCCAACCGGGAGAGACTGTTTCCCACGTGGTCGAGTTCAACTCGGCCCGCTCGAAACGGTACGTCGAGCTGGTTGGTTCAGCCTTAGTCGAGGACGGCAAAGTTGTCGCTCTGGTCGGAACAGCGGCCGACGTTACCGAAGATCGACTCAGAGAAGAAACGCTTGTCTACCAGGCGGGCCACGACGACTTAACTGGGCTAGTCAATCGTCGCACCTTGATTCGACAGATAAGTCGGTGTATCGATGAGCGAGTTACTTGTAGTTTGCTCTACCTGGACCTTGATTCGTTCCGAACAGTCAACGATTCGCTTGGTCATAGCTTTGGCGATGATCTGCTTCGAGCTTTGGCCGCCCGGCTGCAGTCAATTGTTCTCGACGGCTCTGTCGTGGCCCGAATCGGTGCTGACGAGTTCGCTGTGCTCTTGATCGATACGACGGCACCCAAAAGCCAACAAGTCGCAGACCGCATTATCGCAGCAATAGCTAAGCCCTTCACTATTACCGGTGCCGAGATCTATACCGGTGCCAGTATCGGGATTGCGCATCTGGATTCCACATCGAAGTCGGCCGAGGAAGTAGTCAGAGACGCCGATATCGCGCTCTACCATGCCAAGGATGACGGCAAGGGGTGTAGTCGAGTATTCGACGCCCGAATGCGCCAGTCGGCCGACGATGAACTTGAGTTGCATACTCGCCTGAGACGAGCTGTGGAGAGACGAGAATTCGAACTTCACTATCAGCCTATCTTTGAATCGGTTAGTTGCGAGCTGGTTGGTGTCGAAGCGCTCGTCCGCTGGAACGCTCCCGATGGTCACCAAGCCCGTCCGAACGTTTTTCTACCTCATCTAGAAAAGACGGGTTTAATCAAAGAGGTCGGGAGTTGGGTAATCGACGAAGGGTGCCGACAGCTGTCTCAGTGGCGGAAAGGGATCGAAGTCTCGAGCTCGCCTGTCAACCCGTTCTATATCGCCATAAATCTGTCTCGGGTTCAGTTCGAAGCGGACGATCTGATTGATGTGGTTACCAGTGCGTTGACCCGGCATAACTTGGCGCCATCGGATCTGATTCTTGAGGTAACTGAGACAGCTGTCTCCCGAGACCCTCAACTAACTGCTGAGGTCTTGGCCAGAATACAGTCGCAAGGCGTGCAGGTGGCTATCGATGATTTTGGGGTGGGGGAGTCGTCGCTAAGCGTTTTGTATGAGATGCCAGCCAACATCGTCAAGATCGACAAAAGTTTCATCGATCGAATTAGTTCCGAGGAAGATGAGCCGGTGATATCGGCTGTTTTCCAGATGGCTCGAGCCTTGGGTCTGGCCACAGTAGCTGAAGGGGTGGAAACCGAACTGCAAAAGACGTGGCTTACGAATCAGCAATGCGACAGCTTGCAGGGCTATTTGCTCTCAACTCCCCTTCCGGCAGAGGAACTGGCCCATCGCTGGCTCGGCTTCGCTGACGACTAGACGTTCATCTATTGGCGATTGATCTTAACTAGGTGGGGTGAGGTTGGCCGTCGCCGATTTATGACGAGATCTCAGCAGCTGGAGGACGTGGTCGGCTGAGGCAGGCCGGGAGAAAAGAAAACCTTGGGCTCGTTCGCACCGCAAACCCAGCAGTAAGTCGACTTGGGCCTGCTCCTCGACGCCTTCGGCTACCACGTCGAGCCCTAGGTTAGCTGCTAGCTCGATGATCGATTGTGCTGCCACCCGCGCTGGTTGATCGGTCATCGCTTCGCTCACGAATCTTCGGTCGATTTTCACCTCAGTAACTGGCAAATCGATAAGTCGAGACAGGGACGAATAGCCGGTACCGAAATCGTCCACCGACAATCCAATCCCAAGGTCGGACAGCTGACTAAGCACGGTGCTCGTTGCCGTCAGGTCATCCATAATATTTTGCTCTGTTATCTCGAAAATAAGCTGGGCTGGATCTACACCATAGTAGTGGGCTTGTTCAGCTGTTCTTTCAGCTAGAGCCCGGTCAAACAGGGACCGGGCGCCTATGTTGATAGCGACCGAAACCGGCGTGCCCTGCTCTTTGCACGATGCTGCGAACTTGATGCCCTCGCCAATCATGCGGTCGGTGAACCCCGCCATCTGAGGGCTCATGGCGATCGCATCAATGAACTCACCAGGAAGTAGCAGCCCGTCGGTCGGATGCATCCATCGGGCTAAGCCCTCGACACCGTAGATTGAGTTGTCGGTCATGTTGACCTTGGGCTGGAAATGGAGGACCAACTGTCCGTGGTCGAGCGCTTTGATAACTCCAGACCGGCGTTGACGGGTAGTAGTTAGCTTCTGTTCAATCTCGGGAGAGAATGAACAGTACTGAATTCCACCTTGCTTAGCTTCGTACATAGCCACGTCGGCCCAGTGAAGAAGGGTACTAACGTCGAGATCTTGATCTCGACGGCTCAGGGCGTAACCGATTGAAGCGTGGCAGTGAATCGAAGTGTCGGCAAGATTAATTGGTTTTGATAAAGTCTCCCAGATTCGGTCGATAGAAGGTTGGGTTTCAGCTTCAGAGGAGGCGCCACCAATAGCGATGGCGAACTCGTCTCCTCCGAGCCGTGCGACGGTGTCTTGTTCTCGGCTTACCGATTGAAGCCGGCTAGCAGTTTCGATGAGTACCTGGTCGCCGTACTCGTGGCCGAACGTGTCGTTTATTTCCTTGAATCGGTTGAGATCCAGCATTACCAGCGCGAAGGGTTCGCTTCGTTCGAGCCGACCAGCGACCTCAGCGGTCAAAGACGTTCGGTTAAATAGGCCAGTTAGCTCGTCGTGAGCCGCTTGGTCTCGTATCTGCCGGTTGGCTTCTTCTAGTTCGGTAACGTCGCGAGTGAAGCCTCGAAGATACTTTCGACCGCTGGCCTCAACTACCCGGGTTACATCATGAAGCCACACCCAGTATCCGTCCTTGTGGCGGAATCGGGCCTTCCGATCGAATGTTGCTCCGGTTGAGAGTAGCTCTTGGTCAATTCGGAAGTCGTTCAGGTCATCGGGGTGAATTATTTCGCTTTGAGGTTTGGTGATCCACTCTTGCTCAGACCAGCCAACCAGATTCTCTACTGGACCGATAACCGATTTGGCCTGCCCGTCTTGGACGGAGCTGAGGTGGACGAAAATTCCGCCAGCGGTTAGACCATGACTGAGATCGTCGTGAAGCGACTGGAGTTGTTTGTCGTTTGTGGCGACACGGTACTGATAGACCATGAGGATGGCAACTACGAACGTGGCGGCTACAAACGCCGATTGTTCGTTCTCAGATATCGGGATGGCCAGAGAGGTAAGGATCAACGCCCAGTTGAAAACCTGCGACCAGCGGGAACCGGTAAGGGAGTAGCTCACAATTAGTGCAGCAACGCCGACAACCAGTCCGACTACCCACAACGCGGGAACGGTCACCATCCCCAGAATCGTTACCGCCGAATCGACACCGAGGTAGGCAACGTCTCGGTTCGAAGAAGGAACAGCTCTGCTGATCAGAAGCTGCAAAATGATGGCGGCCATCAGCATGATCGGGACCGCTATTCTTGCTGGCGGTTCAAGGAAGAACCAAGCAAATAGCCCAGTCAAGACCAGTGCAACTGCTCGGACCACAATTTCGATTCTGGCGTGGTTCGGATCGAGTCGAGACGGGTCGGCTCGATTCGCTACGCCAGCCCGTTTCAAACTTTGATCGCTTTGCTCCGACAGTCCCACAACGGTCCCTATCGGACTGTCTGTACTACTTATTATCGTTAACCAGATATTGCGTCGTCAACGTACCAAGTTGTGGTCAGCGCGATCTTAGGCAGCAGGCCTTCTCGCTCGTCGGTCGGTGCTGACTGCGACCCTATGGAGAACGCGCCGATGAGGTAAATAGTCTGCTACTCCGTAGTGCTGGGTGCCGCGGTTATCCCACATCACCAAAGTGCCGGGGCGGTGGCGGACCCGACAATGAAACTCTGGTCGATTAATAAGGTCGAAGACCTCAGTAAGCAACCGAGCGCTCTCCGGTGCTGACAGGCCGATAATCCACCGGGTAAAAGACTCGCTGACGTTGAGGTACGGGCGGCCAGTGACCGGGTGATTCATGATGGCCGGATGAACTGCAGTTCCGGCTTCTATCATCGCCTTCTCGATGCCGGCGACTCCGTCGGATTGGTAGGCCGGAGTACGGAATGCTCCCATGTCGTGGACGACTTCAAGATTCTCAAGGTCGGACCGGAGACCGTCGGGAAGGGCATCATGAACCGCGTACATACTGGCCCAAAGGGTGTCGCCTCCACTAGGCGGGACAACAGCGGCCTGAACGATCGATGCGAACGGCGGGTTCGGCCGGTAGGTCATATCGGAATGCCACTCGGCGGCGTCGGGTTTATCGTCGCCAGACCATTCCAGGATGACTACGTCATCCGATTCGGGGTGCGTCGGGTAGCTATGATGGCGGGCCCCAAGTTCTCCGAACGATGAACCCATGGCTGCCAACGATGGCGCCGACAAGTTCGCATCTCGGATCACGATTACCTGGTGATCGATCAGGTGCTGATAGAGCTCATCGTCTATCGCCGCCCGGTCAGAGCCGGACATCTGGCCCGACAACCACTTAGTCGGAACATTGCTCAGCTCAGCACCAATTGCCGGAGTTAGCCGATCGGCATCGATGTTGCTCGATTCACTCGACGTTGTCATCTACCGATTCTAGCAGTTCAACTCCCGCTGGCTTTACCCGTCGGAACCTGAACTGCGGGTTCGGTTTTGACGAGGTCGCAGCGGTCTGCTTTGTTTGGTGATTGACGCAAGCGTGCCGATTCAACCGGGGCCTGCGGCCACGACGACAAGGGGATCAAATGAGTGGGACAATTAGATCTATTGGTGACATAACGAGAACACACGTTGCCGAAAGGCCGACGAAGACGGCCTTGCACTATCAGGACAGATCGTGGACCTACGCTGACCTTGATTTGGAGGCGAATCACGTGGCGAACGCCATGTTGGAAGCCGGTGTCGATCCCCAGGATCGAGTTGCCTTCCTGGACAAGAACTCGCCAGAGTATTTCACCTTTTTGTTTGGAGCAGGCAAGGTCAACGCGGTGACGGTTGCAGTAAATTGGCGTCTCGCTGCACCGGAAATGGAATACATCCTCAACAACGCAAAAGCAAAGGTTCTACTCATCGGCGAAGATTTTCTCGGCCATTTAGCCAAGATGAATCTGACGGCGACGGCCAAGGTCGTAGTCATCGGACAGTCCGGAGACTACGAAAATTACCAGGACTGGATTGGTAGTCAATCAGAGGAAGACCCCCAGATTGAGGTGGGATGGGAAGACACTTGTTACCAGCTCTACACCTCAGGCACGACCGGACTGCCGAAAGGAGTTGAGCTAACAAACAAGAACTTTTTTGAGATGATGCCGATCGGGTCGAGCGAATGGTATTTCGACGAAGACAGCGTCAACTTGGTGGCAATGCCACTGTTCCATATCGCCGGTAGCGGTTGGGGAGTAGTCGGCCTCTACAACGGAGGGTCGAACGTGCTCCTTCGAGACATAGACCCGGCCGAGATTTTGCAACTTATACCGAAGTACGGAATAACTAATGCTTTGTTAGTCCCGGCGGTGTTGCAGTTTCTGCTCATGATGCCGACCCTTCACGACACCGATTTCTCATCGATGCGGGCGATGGTTTACGGCGCATCGCCAATTACCGAACAGGTGCTCGTCGGATCTATGAAGGCAATGGGTTGCAAGTTTGTTCAGGCCTACGGGCTCACCGAAACAACCGGAGGTATAACTATTCTCCGGGCTGACGATCACGACCCGGGCGGGCCAAGGGCCGACTTGCTTCGATCGGCTGGCCAGCCGTGGGGAGATGTGGAGCTCCGAATTGTTGATGCGGTTTCAGGCGACGAGATGGCGGCCGGGGAAGTAGGAGAGGTTTGGTGTCGGAGCTCCCAGAATATGCTCGGGTACTGGGCTAACGAACAAGCAACAGCTGAAGCCTTCCCCGAGGGCAAAGACAACAATGGTAGAGGCTGGTTTCGTACCGGCGACGCTGGATACCTACGCGACGGTTATCTTTTTATTCACGATCGAGTAAAAGACATGATCGTCTCTGGCGGCGAAAATATCTATCCAGCGGAAATCGAAAACGTGTTGATGGCCCACGACGCCGTAGCCGATGTTGCCGTGATCGGCGTACCGTCGGACAAGTGGGGGGAGACAGTAAAGGCCATCGTGACCCCGGTTGACGGTAGCGACCCAACTGAGGACGAGCTAATTGCTTATTGTCGAGAAAATTTGGCCCATTACAAGTGTCCAACCTCAGTCGAACGGATGGAAACTATCCCGAGGAACCCATCGGGTAAGGTGCTCAAAACCGAACTTCGCAAACCTTACTGGGGGGACCGCGAACGAATGGTCAATTGACGCTCCGCCATCTAGTCGTCGAAACTTTTTGCCCGGAGGTCTTTGATCTGTAGCATGGCCACATGACGACACCAGCTTGGCATGCCGACCAGCGCTCACAGTTTGGCGAACTACATACTAAAGGTCTGTTCGTTATGCCGAATCCGTGGGACGTTGGCTCAGCCGCTCTGTTCGCCGGGCTTGGTTTTAAGGCGGTTGCTACTACTAGCTCGGGGTTCGCTGCTGCCCTTGGTCGAGCTGATCAGAGTATTTCTCGGGGAGAACTGGTTGATCATGTCGCAACCCTTGCCGCAGCCATCGAAATCCCGGTCAACGTCGATGCTGAAGATTGCTTTCCTCGAGAGCCTGGCGGCATCTCGGAAACAGCTACCCAGCTGGTTGCAGCTGGCGCCGCTGGTTTCTCAATCGAAGACTATGACCCGGTCACTGGCGAAATTTTGTCGATCGAAGAAGCAGCTGATCGGGTCGGCCAAGTGTGTACTGTCGTCCAAGGTTCGCAATGTCTGGTAACAGCCCGAGCTGAGAATCATCTGCGAGGCCAGAACAACCTGGAAGACACGATCGCCCGTCTAACCGCATACCACGACGCTGGTGCAACCTGTCTCTACGCTCCCGGCCTAACTGATTTAGAAGCGATTGCAAGAGTCGTCGACGAAACATCGGGCCCTATTAATGTGTTGGCCTATCCCGGTGGACCAACCGTTGAACAACTGCGTCAAGTCGGTGTCCGTAGGGTGTCCACCGGTGGTTCTTTGGCTAAGGCGGCGTTAAGCGCCGCAGCCGCAGGGGCTAAGGAACTTCTCGGGCCGGGAACATCGGACTATTCGTCAGACACGTTGAGTTGGACCGAACTTGCCTCCCTCTTTAGTCTCAGGTGCTGAGTACAACTACCACCCAATCGAGCACTGGAGCCACGATTCGCTGGTTGTTCTCATCGTTTCGGGAGGCTGCCACTTCAACTCGGATAGCTCGTACGGTCCCGATGGCAACGCTGCGCTCACCGAGCAAGGTGTGGCGACATGACAGTATGTCCTGTTCGAAGACGGGAGCCAAATGGTTGCAGCTTTGCCAACCGAGCACCGTAGCCATCCCCGCTAAGGTCCGGACAAGCGATGCCTGGGCCAGAGCGACTGTATGTCCGCCATAGACGAGCCGCCGACCAAATTGGGATACCTCAGCGTCTCGATGTACTGCTGCCACGTTGTGGCTGAGGCGAACTAAAGCCGTTGCGTTGTCGACCACATCTCGGAGCTGGTCGTAGCGAGTCTCGCCTTCGTCCCACTGATCGTGGGGGCCGAGCGGATCAAGGTTCCAACCATTAGGGACAGAGGGAAGGAACCGATCGAGATCGACCTCACTCTCTGAGGAGCCAACGTCATCGTCGTGTCCCGGGAGCGCGTCGCCTCGGCACGGAATAAGTGCGCATCGTTGGTAGTCGAGGACGACGTCGTCAGCGGTTGAATCAGTCGAACGATTTGAACGGTTGATTGAGGAGCTGATCGACAGCAACGCTTTACCTCGGGGTGGCTTCCCTGGCCTTAATGAAGCATCGGCTAGACCAGCTACTTGGGTCGTCGTCTCTATCGTTTGGCCCAAAAAGATCTGTTCTCGAAGAACCATGTTTCGATAGAACAAGTTGGCCACAACTCTTTTGGTTGCCACAGTGCTAGCGCCGATCGACATGGTGAACACAAGGCCTGGGTTAACGAGAAGTTCTGGTCGGCCGGTCACCTGTTGGCACAGTGGCTGATTGATGCTCATTGGAAGCGAATCACCGGAGACGGCCTGATACGCTACCGCCAAGCCACTATCGAGCGTGACCGCTGTCGGGCGCACAAAAACCAGCCCTGAGTGTAGATCGTCGTAGTACGGTCCGTCGGCGGGGATTGGCAGAGCTTGGTCCATCCCTGGATCGTAATGGCTCTTGTTAGCTGAGGGAATTTCTGGGATGACCGAGGCCGAGTATGGTTGAGTCAAGCGTGCAAGCCGAGGTTTGGACCGAAGCGACGAATGGAGCGAGATGAGCTGGGCCTTAACTGAGAGACAGATCAAGTTGCAGTCCACGGCTCGAGCTTTGGCTGAAGAAGTCATCGCCCCTCGGGCCGCCCTAGTTGACGAAACCGAGGAGTATCCGTGGGAGAACGTTGATGCTCTTCGCCAAGCTGGCTTTTGTGGAATGACAATTCCTGAATCTCTCGGTGGGCCCGGACTAACGTTCCTTGATGCCGTAGTTGTCGTGGAAGAGATGGCCAAAGTGTGTGGTGTGACCGGTCGGATCGCCGTTGAGTGCAACATGGGCGCCATATCGGCGGTAATGGCGTACGGAACTGAGGCGCAGAAAGAACTGGCGGCAAATCTAGTTTTGGCTGGTGACAAACCAGCGATCTGTATCACCGAACCAGACGCCGGTAGCGCAGCCTCGGAAATGACCACCCGGGCCGATCGTCGTGGCGACTCCTATGTCCTAAACGGAACCAAGCACTGGATTACCGGAGGCGGGGTCTCCAAGTTGCACCTGGTGTTTGCCCGGGTCTTCGATGAGGGCGGAATCGAACAGGGAATCGGCGGCTTCCTTTGCATCCGAGATGAAACCCCGGGTCTTAGTTTCGGGCGTCGGGAACCCACAATGGGGTTACGGGGGATTCCGGAGATGGAAGTGATTTTCGACAACGTCGAAATTGAGCCGTCGATGGTTCTGCTCCCCCCATCAGGATTTGGCCGCGGCTTCGCCGACCTGATGAACGCGTACAACAGTCAGCGAGTTGGCGCCGGCACCGTTGCGCTCGGTCTGGCCGCCGGTGCCTACGAGCTCGCCACCGACTTCACCAAAAAGCGGGAGCAGTTCGGTCGCCCGATTGCCGAGTTCCAAGGCTTGCAATGGATGATGGCTGATATGTCGGTAAAGCTTGAAGCAGCCCGAAGCCTGACCTATCGAGCAGCAGCGTCGCGCGGTCCAAACAACAGTGCTTTCCCAGATCCGACGCTCGCGGCCCAAGCTAAGATATTCACTGCCGAAGCATCGATCGACGTGGTCAACAACGCCCTCCAAATGTTTGGAGCGGCGGGGTATTCCCGGCGCAACTCACTTGAGCGAATGTACCGAGACGTTCGAATGTTCACCATCGGGGGCGGTACTGCCCAGATCTTGCGGACCGTTGTTGCGTCTCGAGTGCTTGAGATGAAGCTACCTCAAAGAAGAGACGGTTTCGCCACAGAAAAGTAGCCAGATTCGGTCAGCCGAATCGGAAGTTGTTCGGCGATAAACGATTAGCTGCGGTTCAAAAGCGAACTCCGACTAACGACCTCTGGTTAACGTTTGGCTAAGCTGAGCACGATTCATGTCGCGGAGGTGTAATGGTCTTGGGTGATCCGGATAGCCAGCGAAGCTCACCCAATGGCCGCGCTGGAGCTGAGGTTGGTCGTTTGTCCGGCCAGCAGGTGGTGCTGCGGCCCGTGGTTAAGGCCGACCTAGCTGAGCTAGCGCGAATTCGGGCCACCCCAGAAGTAGTTGCTCGATGGCGAGGGGCGGAAGACGTCGAAGCAGAGCTGCGGTTCGATCTTGATGACGACGAGACCGAGCAATATGTGATTACGATTGCGAGCACAAAAGCGGCACTGCAGGACCACAGCAATTCAGAACCCGTCACAATTGGGCTGGTGCAGTGGGGCTCGGAGGAAGACCCTGACTACCTTCATGCCACCATAGATATCTATATCGATCCGGAGCACCACGGCCGGGGATTTGGTACTGACGCAGTAACCGCGTTGGCCCGCCACCTATTTCGTGATCGAGGCCACCATCGGATAACGATCGACCCTGCGGCCGACAACCACGTAGCTATCCGCAGCTACACAAAAGTAGGGTTCCGGCCGATTGGGGTTCTTCGACGCTATGAGCGCGGATCGGATGGAGCCTGGCATGACGGCCTGCTAATGGAACTGCTCGACACAGACCTGGCCTGAACAGCGGTCAGGAGTGGTTTGAGATAGGGTGAGAGTCGAATTCAGATCGGTGTGACTGCGCGTCTAACCAACTCGTTGCGGTCAGCCACGGTGTGGAAACTGAGGATGAACGTTGGCAACAATGCAGCAGCCAGTTATTGATGTGCGGGGATTAAGAAAAGACTTCCGCAACGGTGTGGCGGCCATCGATGGACTCGACATTCAGATCGAGGCCGGTGGAAGAGTTCATGGGTTTCTCGGTCCGAATGGGGCCGGAAAGACAACCACAATTCGTTGCTTACTCGGTTTGATCCGGCCTTCCGCTGGCGATGTCAAACTATTTGGGGTTGACGTCGCCTCCAATCTTCCAAGCATAATCGGGCGCATCGGAGCGCTAGTTGAAACGCCAAAGTTCTTCCCCAACTTTAGCGGAAGGAAAAATCTGCAGATGCTAGCCGACGTAGTCGGCGTGCGGTCTGTGGCCATAGATGAGGCACTAGATACGGTCGGGCTTTCCGATCGGTCCGGGGACAAATTCGGGACGTACTCGCTGGGAATGAAACAGCGGTTGGCCATTGCTGCCACCCTGCTAAAGGATCCAGAACTGATCATTCTCGATGAGCCAGCGAACGGGCTTGATCCGGCCGGGATAGTCGAGATCCGCCAGCTCATTCGCAGCTTAGGTTCTTCGGGTCGAACCGTCTTCGTTTCCAGCCATCAGCTGGGCGAAGTTCAGCAAACCTGCGACGAAGTGATGATTATTTCCAAAGGGCGGCTGATACGCCAGGGCCCGGTCAGCGAAATGGTCAGCCTTGGAGCGTCAAACAAACAGATCGTCACTGTCCGAGATCCGGCTCAGGCAATCAGAATCCTCAACGATGCCGGTTTCAACGTACAGCCCGTTCCAGAACCCGAAACGGTTCACGTCGAGATTCCGGCGGCTAGAGCCGACGAAATTACCAAGGCGTTAGCTGCTCACCAAGTGTTTCTCAGCGGTATGAGACCAGCCGAAGCATCTCTGGAATCAGTCTTCTTAGAGTTGACCGAAGGCCAAGGTGAACTATGAAACTGCTGAAGGTTGAACTGAAGCGATTCTGGAGTCGGCGCATCACCCTAATTGCACCTGGGGTATTCGCCCTGCTACTTGTTCTCGGAATAGGTATCGCCTTTACCCAGTCGAGCGCTGATCCTCCCGACCCTGACTACGTGCCTCAACCCGATGCCGGGTGCGTCGAATTTACCATCCAAGCTCGGGAAGAGGGCGACCCTCAACTGGCCAATTTGTCCGATGATGAAATTCGCGAAAGTTGCACCTTCGAAGACAATCCTGACCGTCGGGTCTGGGTTACCGACCTTTTGAGCTTGACCCGGTCCGACGATTGGTCCGAGGCTCGAATCGCTGAACAAGAATTCAACGGGGTGGCAATCCCAGGTACCGAATATCGAGAAGCGAAGCGAGGGTTCGACTCCGCATTGCCTGGAATAGCGACCATGGTCTTGATTCTTGCTGTCGTTTTGGGTGGATCATTCGTTGGTGCCGAGTACCGCGCTGGGACAGTCGAAAATCTCTTGTTGTGGGAGCCGAGACGAATAAAGGTGATTCTGACAAAGTGTTTGTCGGGCGGACTCGGCGCCGCCCTCGTCGGCGGCCTGCTTCTTGTTTTCTTTACCGGGTTGTTCTTTCTGCTGGCCTCTGTTCGCGGCACCTTGGAAGGGGCTGATAGTCGCTTTGTCCTCGACGTCGTCATCGTAATTGCTCGGTCAATGGCGGTAACAGCGTTGTTCTTTACCTTGGCGGTAGCAATAGCGACCCTAGCTAAAAACACAACGGCTGCGGTAGTGGCAGTTCTAGGTTGGTTTATCGTCAGCAACATCATCATTGCGTTGGTGGCGAAGTGGTTCCAACCGTTCGAGTTGTTCACGAATGCCAACGCTGTCATTGGTGGCGGTGAAGTGGCGAAAACAGTCAAGATCCTTGGTGGTTCTGACGTCGCTGTGTTCTCCCACGGACCGTGGACTGCCTTCGCCATTGTGGCGCTGTGGGCGCTGATCCCGACGATCGTGGCAGCGTTTGTATTCCATCGACGCGACTTAACCTAGCGAGCACCCTAATTCGGTCGTATTACCGCTCTGTTGGGTACAGAAATCGCCTATTTCGGGTCCGCTGAGCGATATCTAGAGAAATTGGCCAAATAGTTTCTGAAATTGTCCCCCGAAAGCGGTCATTCATTCGAGTGACCTGTAAATCGGATGTTCTGACAAAAGAAGGAACTGCGTGTCGACAATCACCTGGGCTGCAAAAGGAAGAGGCATCGTCAAGCCTGCGGACACATTGGCCCACCCCGGCCTGGTCGTCTTGAGCGCTCCTGGTCGAGTGTTCGAGCAGTTTGACTCTTCGGCTCAGCTTCCGATTGCACCGATTACATTCTCCGCCAAGACAAGAAGCAACTTTGGAATCTATGTTGAACTTAAGACCAACCGAGGACGTCGACAGCTCAAGTTCGTGCCAAACGATCGTTTGCTACCGAGACGACGATTCCGGTATCGGTACCAGATCGGTATCGGAAAATCAGCTCGAAACGGTAACCTCCAAACCCGTGTTCTCGACTTGCAAACCTTGGTATCGCAGGCAGAACGTGGAGTCCGAATCGAATCTGTCGGCGATGTCTTCGTTCGATTGGCGGGTGAGATGCACATCGAAATAGCCGACACTGCCGCGGTTACGACCCCAGTGGCAACGGCCGCAGTTTCAAAGCAGTCTAAAGAATCGGACCAGCCTGAGTCAGCAAGCCAACCAAAGCAGATGACTCGGCGTTCGTTGTTTACCCGCTCGGCTACAACTCCAGCCATCGTGGGCGCAGCAACTGCGTGCGTAGCTACCGCTTGTTCGGGCGAAGCCGAAAAGGCATCAACGGCAAAGTCTCCTGATATCCCGATCGAAAGTTCCAACGCTGGAACCGACGCTGGCACGAGTGCCACAATCGAGGCCGACCCTGACACAACGCTGACCACGGAGCCGGCGCCAACCGCGATCCCGTTGGACGGAGAAATCTCTGCCGCCGAAGCAATGCGGTTCCTAACTCAAGCTACGTTTGGCGGCAAACTGGCTGAAGTTCAGGAACTACAGGCAGGCGGAAGCTATGCCGACTGGATCGATGCTCAGATGGCAGCGCCCGCGTCGACCACCCTGGACTGGGTTAAAGAAAACAGCAACGGAAGTAACAGCACCGCCCGACACAAAATTTGGACAACGAACGTTTTGGACGGACCCGATCAGCTTCGCCAGCGAGTAGGTTTCGCTCTGAGCGAGCTATTCGTTATATCCGATCTTGATTACGTGCTGAGCAACTCTCAATATGCAGTCTCGCAGTTCTATGACACGTTGACCAACAACGCTTTTGGTAACTACCGAGAGCTTCTTGAGCGAGTCACTCTTCACTCGAGTATGGGCGTCTATCTCAGCCATCTTCGAAACGAGAAGGCCGATCCGGAACGCAACGTTCGCCCCGATGAGAACTTCGCCCGAGAAATTCTTCAGCTTTTCTCGATCGGTCTTTACGAACTAGAGATGGACGGCCGCCCTCGAATTGAGGGAGATGATGTTGTTCCCGCTTTCGGACTAAGCGAGGTCGAGAACTTCGCCAAGGTATTCACCGGTTGGAGTTACGCCGAGGCCGAGTGGGCCGACACCAACGCTGGACGGTTCGACAAAGAATCTCCCATGGTTGCTTTCGAGGAGTACCACGACACGAGCGCCAAGAAATTGTTGAACGGCACGGTACTTCCCCCCGGCCAGACCGCACAGCAGGATCTGACCGCAGCGCTCGACAATATCTTCGCCCACAAAAATGTCGCTCCGTTCATCTCGACCCACCTAATCAGGCGCCTGGTTACTAGTAATCCATCACCGGGTTACGTGGAGCGCGTGGCCGTTGTGTTCGCCGACAATGGGTCGGGGGAGCGAGGCGACTTGGGGGCGGTAGTGAAAGCAATTCTTCTAGACCCCGAAGCCCGCTCGGGCCACATAACTATGCCGGATACGTTCGGCAAGTTCAAAGAACCGTTGCTCCGATTCTTGCAGACACTACGTACGTTTAATGTACAACCAGGGTCAACGTCGGACGGCGAAATTCGCCCTCGAGCTAGGCCGATGGACGCGATCGACAATGTGGTTGGGCAAGCGGTCCTGCAAGCTCCGCACGTATTCAACTTCTTCCTGCCGACGACGCCGCTCCGATCAGACAGCGATCTTGTTGCTCCAGAGCTCGACATTCTCACCGAGATCAACGTCGCTTCGACCAACAACCTCCTGTTCTCTCAGATTTATGACTTCAACCATCTCGGAACTGGTTCTGAAGAGTACGCAAGAATCCAGCTGCAACGAGAAGTTGAGTTAGCCGACGATGTGAACGCCTTGCTCGAACACCTCAACATAATGATGACTGGCGGAGCAGTGCCTGCCGATGCGCTAAACGTAATCGCCGATCATGTTCGATCCATTCCGTTGAACGATCTAGACGGTCCGCTGACTCGGGCGCTCGACGCCACGTTTTTGATAGCGGCCTCGCCCTTCCACCTGGTTCAGAAATGAGATTGTTGTGACAACCGAGCAACCAACTTCTTGCAAACCCGACCCGTTTAACCGTTCTGTTACCTGTGAGATCGATTCAGGCCTATCCCAGCATCAATCGGTTAACTCGGTCGAACGGCCAGCAATCATTCCTCGCCAACCAGCTCAAGCTCCAAGTTGTGATGCTCATTCGCTCGACCCTGCCTACCAGCCAGCGATCATTCCTCGTGAACCATCTCAGCCCCTCGCTGGGCCGAATGATCCGGCGTTTGACCCGGCCAATCCGGTCGAAGAATTCGAGTCCATTGACCCGATCGACTTCGCTGACGAAGAGGTTCGATCGCTTCGTGGCTCGATCGAGTCACTTCGCGAGCCAGTTGAATCGCCCCCAAGACCGCGAGTTAGCGAAGTGAATAAGGATCTCCTTGCTAAGGCGCGGGCAGCAGGGACTCAGACGGCTTTCGGCGGGGAGTCGTCTGAGTCAAACCCCGAGGCTAAGCGTTCGGAACCAAAAAAGACAAGAGGGTTCGGGCCGATCTTGGGTCGCCGCAAGTTTCTGACCGTGGCTGGATTGGCAACAGCGGGCATCACGCTGTCGACCTTTCCGAAAGTGCTCGGTGAGCGGGCGGCGGCCCAGACCGGAGCCCGAAGCTTGGTGTGTATCTTTTTGGGTGGCGGTGCTGATTCGTTCAATATGTTCGTGCCCCGAGATGTACGACAAGAGGGTCATAGCCACGCTGTGTACAGCGCTACTCGAGGGTCGTTCGCTATCCCTGCGAGTTCACTGCTTCCAATCGGCGACGGCAGCTTTGGCTTGAATCCGGCCCTTCCTGGTATGGCCGAAATTGCCAATCAGAACAAGCTCGCAGTGGTTACTAACGTAGGGCCCCTAGTTCGGCCAACGACTAAGGCTGACTTTCAAGCTCGCCGATCCGTACCGCAAAGCCTTTTCGCCCACGACGCACAACAAAAGCTGTGGCAAACCGGGAGCTCAACGCTAGTTTCTGACCAAGGGTGGGGTGGCTCAGTAACGGCAGCCGTAAGTGAAGATGTTCTAGCCCCATCGTTTTCGACTAATGGCTCGAATGTTTGGTCGTCTGGCGTTGGGGCCAAGTACAGTCGCATTTCGCCGACGATCAGCGTTTCGTTGCTTGACGGCTACGACCCGGGCACCCGGGACTGGATTCCTCGATTCACTAGCCTCAACGAGGCGCTGATGACCAACCTTGAGTTGGCTAAGTCATCGGCAAACCCGTTCGATCAAGTAGCAACAGAATCGCTTGAATCATCAATACTCACTACCGAAGCTTTGCTTGCCGCCACGTCAGACTCTGAAGCCAACGACGTTGGAATGGACGATGTGGCCGGAACCAGACTCGGAGCGCAACTGCGACTGGTAGCGAAGTTAATCAAAAATCGTGATCAGCTAGAAATGCCTCGGCAGGTGTTCTTTGTCCGGCTGGACGGGTGGGATACCCACGGTGAACAGGCTGAACGATTTCCACAACTATTGTCAGAGCTCGACAACGCAGCTAGCTCATTCCAACGATCAATGGATGGGCTTGAAATGGCCGATTCGGTCACGGCGTTTACCGCCTCAGACTTTGGGCGAACGCTGACCATAAACGGTGATGGGACTGATCACGGTTGGGGCGGTCACTCATTCATAATGGGTGGTGCTGTCAACCCTGGGCAGTTCGGAACGTTACCTAACTTAACCGCTAGCGCGAGCAACCCCGACGATATCGGCGACCGAAACAGTAACTTCGCTGGCCGAATCATTCCAACTACTTCGGTTAGCCAACATGGCGCCACGTTGGCTAGATGGATGGGGCTATCTGATGCGCAAATAGATGATGCGTTCCCGGAGCTGTCCAATTTCAAGACCCGGGATCTTGGGTTTTTGAACTAAGTCGTCACCGCTCGAACCCTCGGTTAAACGTCCCGGCGATGGCCGACCTCGGACCACGCTGACAAAACAGTTTCGACTGCATCATCGACGTCGTCATCGGTGGTCGACGTATCGGAAATACTAATTCGCATAGCTCTTTTGCCCTGCCAGGTTGTTGCTCCCATCCAACACTTCTGGCTGGATTGAACCTTGGCTACCACTTCGTCGGTTTGTGCGTCACTACCAAACGAAACCAGTACCTGATTTAGAACCACCGGAGCAACAACGGTGACTCCAGCATCTTGCAACCGAGACGCAAATCGGGACGCAGCATCGCAGCAACGGTCGATCATGGCCTCGATTCCAGACTTGCCCTCGGTGGCTAGAATCGCCCAAACCGGAACGGCCCGAGCCCCTTGAGACATTTGGATACCGAGATTCATTAGTGGTCGAAGCTCGCCGTCGGAGGGAACATAGCTCGCATCCATCTGCATTGAACGTCGCAGCCTGGTCCCGTCGGCACACACCACGAGGCCGCAATCATAGGGAGCGTTAAGCCACTTGTGGGCATCGGTGGCCCAAGAGTCTGCCCGTTCAACCCCAGCCACGAACCGGCGGCGATCGGCGCTGGCATTGGCCCACAATCCGAATGCGCCGTCTACGTGAACCCAAGTATCATCCGGGTTGAGCTGATCGATTATCCGATCGAACGGATCGCTGTGACCGGTATTGACATTGCCCGCTTGCAGCAGAAGCAAAGTGGGGCCATCTATAGCCGGCATCTGATCCGGGTCGAGGCGGCCATAGCGATCGGTCGGAACCATGACTACAGATGAGGTTCCAAGCCCGGCCAGCCTGAGAGCTTTAAGAACTGACACATGAATCTCGGCCGAGGCAATGACCGAAACCTTCGGTGCCCCAATCAAGCCATCGGTTGGGCAATCCCAACCTTGCAACTCCAGCAGATAGTCCCGGGCGGCGACAATGGCGGTTACGTTGGCGATAGAGGCTCCAGCGCAGAAACTGGCAGTAGCACTTGCCGGTAGTCCGAGAAGCTCAACCATCCACGAAGCTGCGACTTCGTCAACGACTGAACCGACCGGCGACATTACCGGTAGTGCTACGTTTTGATCCCAGGCGCCAGCCAAAATGCTGCTAGCCAAGGCAGCCGGCTTCACCCCTCCGTTAACAAAACCAAAATAGCGACCACCAGTGGAACGAACAGCGCCCTGTAGGCCGGCCCAATGGAGCAGTTCAAGAGCGTCAGATGGGGACATCGGCTTATCAAGACTGGTAGTAAGCCTCGATCGTAGATCGTTCACTAGTTCCGAAGCGGTCGCTGGACGAGGCGCAACTGGGCCGGTTCGTTCGTCGCCGATGTAGGAAACGGCCTTGCCCGCAGCTTCAAGCAGTAGCTGCTGTTTGAGCGATAGCGATGGCAAATCGAAGTCGTCAGCCATCGGGTCGTTGCTTTCGGTTGAATCTGAAGCCACGGAGAAATTCTATGACCCATTGCGACGATAGACGTTGCACTACGATCGATCCGTGCCCAAAACTCTTTCGGCAAGATCGCGATCAGCCAGCTCGGGCCGCAGAGCCAGTCGGGTCGCACTAGCCTTGGTGATGGTGTTGATCGCGACCTCCGGGTGCATCGCCGATTCCGATTCTGCTACTGAACCGAACGGCTCCCGGGTTATACCGATTGCCAACGTGGCAGCCATGACCCAGTTGGCCAATGGTGATGTAGTTGTCGGGAACCGCAAGACGGGAGAGATTTGGCGAATGTCGCTGGTAGAGCTTCAACCCAGACTGGTAGCAACCGTCGCTGTGGCGAGCGATGGGCAACGAGGTCTCCTCGGGTTAGCCTCGGCCGGATCGGCTGACCAAGAAGCGCTCTATATTTCTTGGACCAATCTCGAACGTGACCTAGTCGTCGGAAGACTAGTGCTGGACAATCCAGTCAACCCTAGTGAGAACAGCTCAAATTCAGTACAGGACGAACAGCCAACCCTTGTCTGGTCTGGGTTCGCCTCAGCCACAGGAGCGAACGGCGGACACTTGGATGTTTTGCCTGACGGTCGTCTGGTTTTGGGAGTTGGAACGCTGCTGGATAGTAAGCTCATCGACGATCCCGAAACGATTAACGGGAAGATGCTGGCGCTTCAACCCGACGCTAGTCCAGCGCAACGGCCTGAAATACTCTCGGCCGGTTGGAAGAATCCGTTTGCTTTTGCTGTAACCGAGGCCGGGGAGATCTGGGTTGCCGACAACGAACCCGAGGATGGGTCAGCAGAACGAATCGGCCGAGGCGACATAGCTCCGTCACCAGCAATGACCGATATCGAAGTCCAGCTAGCACCCGGAGCGCTGATACTTGTCGACTCGGAACGCCTCGGACTGTGTAGCTACCTAACCGGTGAGATGCTCGAAGTGACCATCTCAACCAAAGTGCCAACCCAACCTGGTTCTGTGATCACCGATGACTGTCGAACCGGTGGCCTGTTGCTAGCTGATGGTCGATTTCTCGTGTCTGACGGTGACGTGGTTCGGTTCAAAGCGGTCGATCAATGACAGCCGGTACGCTACTTCCATGGATTCAACTCTGGCTATAGGTGCACAATGAGCGAAGACCGACCGGTGGCAATAATTTCCAACGCCAGTTACTACGTTGGCCCCGAACTAGCTCGAACGATGGCTCGCCGCGGTTTCAATCTCGTTTTGGGAGACCCACTTCCCGACCTACCCCATGAGCTCTCCGAACTCGGAACGCAGAGCTGGACCGTTGATGGGGTCGCCGATTTAGCTGACCCTTCTTCGGCCCTTCGATTGGTTGACATGGCGAAAGATGCTTACGGTCGAATCGACTCGGTTGTCTTTTTTAGCGGTCGGATTGTTACCGGGCGATTCTTCGAAAGTACTGCTGAGGATTTTGACGCTGCGGTCAGCGGATGTTTCGAAAGCGTCTACAATGCGCTCCGCATCTTTATGCCCCCGCTGCTAGAAGCCGGATCTGGGCAAGTGTTGGCTATCACTAGTGCGGCCGGAATTAAGCCAGTCCCAAATGCCCCGCTATATTCTGCTGCTCGAGCGGCCGCCAACATGTTGGTTAAGAATGTTGCGGCGGAGGCGGCGGCCTCTGGCGTTCAGCTCAACGCGGTAGGGACGAACTTTATGGACTTCGACGCGTTCCGAGCGGCGACTGGCGCCGACGATCCAGATGTCATGGCCCGGATCGTTGGCAACGTTCCACTAGGTCGGCTAGGGACAATGTCGGAGTTGGCCGATTTCTGTGGTGCATTTATTGACGGCACATCACGGTTCCAAACCGGTCAGGTGGTTGGGGTTGACGGGGGTTGGAGCGCAACCTGACGCCGCTCACTAAGAGCCGTTTGGAACCCCAATCGTAGGATCGAGTGGCCCGAGATCGGGAACGTATGGGCTCGGCGGTGCTTCTAGTTCGCGTTTCTCGCCCAACCTAATCATGGCTGCGGTGTGAAGATTGAGTAGCGCAGGGGCATTGCCAGTTCTCGTACCCATGCTGAACCATTGTTTGTGGGCGTCGTGAGCTTCATTTACTGTTTCAGTGAATGTAGCTTGGTCACAGGCTCCGACTGCCCCGTACACCTTGAAATTTGGGATGACTCGATGGGCTAGTTCTTTGAAGAAGTCGCCGCGGCCTTGCACATCGGGGCCAGCGGCATCAAGGGCGGCGCGAAGAATCTGCTCCAATTCCGCTGGTTGTTCTATCGTTGCTCGATAGAGGCTAGCCCATGGTTCGTAGACCGGATTGGCCTCGGTCTGACCAGTGCCAAACGAAAACGAACGGAACAAAAGTAGGCGGTCAACAACCGGTCCGTAGTCGAGATATACGGCCAACGCGAATGCATCCAACCATGACTGGTGAGTGGTGTATCTCACTGGGCCCGTGGTGCCGCTACCTACCATCGTTGGATGATCTGGGGGCTGGAAACCAACGGTCTCGCCGGGGGCAAGGCCGGCCATGGCGAAAATGTGCTCTTTGTAAAGTAATGAGTAGTGGAGATGAGTGCGGGCTAAATCGAAATCGTTTATTGCAATTGCGTACACGGCAACTCGGTAGTGAATCTCGGGAAGATTGTGAAATCCGAGCAACGTTCCGTTTAGCGCGACCGTATTGTCCTCGAAGACCAACGAGCGCTGTTTTTCAAGACGATCTTGTTGAAATTGTAGGTGACGAGCCGCTTCGTCGTACTTGGCGTAGTGAGTTGGAGGTGTCATCATTGGTTTCATTATGGCGTCCTCCTGTATTGGATCGTTACGAGGCAGCAATTCTTACCTCGATTTGTACCCATTCTTCTAGCTAGCGTTTCTAGCTGGTTCTTGTCTAAGTCTCCCGTAGGTTCGATCCATCCCCAATGGGGACGAGTCCCCGGCACGGATACTCCTACTTGGGAGAGGCTTCGGGGGACAGCTCCCCATTCTCGTGCCCTAGCCATGTCCAGTAAGGTGATGACTAGTTAGTTGGTCGATTGCGCAGCAGACATTAAACAAGCTGCGCCGGACGTTGGGTAAGCGGGGCATGAGCGGGCAAGTTAGCGCTAAAACTGAAGACCTAGAGGTGTTCTTCACCCACGGGGAGGGTTACTACAACTCTCTGGAGGCCACATTAGAGCGGGTGGTAGCGCAACAGGCTCAAACGCGAGCAACCACGGGCCACAGCGTTGGAACCAACTCGGCCACTCCGTTCCGGGAGCTACTCTCAAAAGCGGTCGTTAACAGTGCTTTTGTCGAAGAGATCTTTATTGCTCTGGTCAACTACGGCGAGGGTCAAAATGTAAAGGTTGCCTCGGCCGAAAAAGTCGACATGACGCTGGAAGAAGTTGGGTTGGCAGTTGGCGACGTCACCTTTGGTGAAGGTGACGAAGGCACCGCGGCCGAGCAGCTGGCCCAAGCAGCAGCGATTGCGAGGGCCCGAGGTGATCACGATGAAGCTGAGTCGCTGCTGGCGCAGGCTGCGCAAGCTCAGACTATCGAAGATCTGATTGCGGCGGGGGCTAGCGAGCAGTCTGCTGAGGTGCTTGCCGCTGGTCCACCGGAAATGGTTGAAGCGGTGATGGCAGGCGAAATCAACGCCTACGTAGCCAGCCAAATTCCGCAACTTGAACCGTGGTTGCAAGACCAAGTGGTATCGGGTGAAATGAGCTTCGCCGCCGCTCGGCGGGTTGACAATGCAGGCATCGCTGACAACGAAGGCGTGGCCCTCGCTGTCATCAACGGTGACCTCACCGCGACCCAGGCCATTGCCATGGCCGACTATCCAAATAGCGTCATCGACGACGTGTTGAACGGTGATGTATCACTCGAGTTGGTTTCCGAAGTGATGAGCGGTCCATTCGCGGCCCGCGATGCCGCAGGCGACGGCGACTACGACCGAGCCGCAGTGTTAACCATGAGCCCCGAAGTTCAGTCGGCCTATACCGTTGGCCAGTATTTTGACGCCATCTTCGATGACGACAAAATAAACGACATGGACGACAAAATCGACCTCTTGGCCCAGCCAGGCGGCATGGACGGACTTCGAGACCGAATTGCAAGCGAATACGGTCTCGAAGGTTCAGCCCTCGATCAAGCAGTCGCCGATGTTGAAATTGCGATTGGCTACTACGCCGATCCAGACAATCTTGATGCGCTAATAGCTATGGACGACGGGAACGCTAAGAACCCAAACAACGACTGGAAAGCCGAAGGGGCTGACGCCATTCTGCGAACCGCCCACTTGACATTCGACTCTGACAGTGCAGCCGGTGCTCATGTGCGGTCTCTTGCTATCGAAGACTACGTGGCCGATCAAGGCACCGGTTTCAGCGGTGGCGACCTCCGAGATGAGTTTAACGGTGAGGGCAAGCTGGGCGAAGTAACGCTTACTGATCAGCAGGATCTAATGGAAGCCTTCGTAGCGTTCAATGTCGCCGAGGTAAAGCTCGACGCCGAAGCCGGATACCCGCTTCCTCAGGAGGGCCAAGGTCTGATCAATCTCAACGACGTCGCCTTTTGGGCTGAGCGGCACGGCGACGACAATCAGGCATTTCGCGATATGGCCGCCGCCACCTACGCTGATCAAGCGGTCGATCTTCAGCTGGGATCACCCGATGACTACTCGAGCAACATGCTGGCGGCAGTTCTGAGCGCAAGTGCGTTGTTCATGTATAGTCCAGAGGATCGTCCAGACTTTGTCGCCACCATGGACGGCGTCCGAGAGGTACCCCTGGGCGACGGTACGGTCGGCGTATTCTCAGAATCAGCGCTGTTTGGAAACGCTCTGTCGCTGGACAAGGTATTCGATGAGGCATCGTCAAACGGAAGCTACTCGATCCCGCATTTTTGGTTCGACTATGATCAGCGTCGAGACATCGTGGCCCAAACGATGGAAGCAATGGTTGATCAGGCTCCGCCGGGAGTCACCCTAGGTGATGGGCATAGCAATTTCGTTACGGCAGTCTTTTCTACTGCCTCCCCAGATGCCTACCGGCAACGAGGCGATGAAGTAAATCCCAACTCAGCTCCCACTTTTGACACAACCTTTACCCGATCGATGGCGGGACTTCTAGCGCTCAACGCCAATCCGGGCGACGCTAATGCCCAAGAGAGTGAAACGGTTCGGCTAGAAGAAATCTTGCTCGACCCAAATGGGATTTCGCTTCTAACCAACACCCAAGGGTATGAGCACGCTCGAGTAGACGCCGAAACTCGATCCCAGCTTGTGTACACGACGCTGTTTGGTCGATACGAGACAGAGACCCTTGACTCCGAAGTTTCCCGCTGGACGGTCGAAGATTTCCACGATGGGACCGTCGAAGCCGATTACAACGTAGACGTTGCTCGGAACGCGACGTTTGCCATGACTGGGCAGCCGCTTACGTCGGCTGAAGAAGCTCAGATTCGGGAAATAACGCTGGCCGACCAAGACAAAGATTTCGACGATCAGCTTTTTGGGTTCAACACCGACACCAATGCCAACATGCGAGCCCAGCTAATAGTTCTGGCCCTTGACCACGGTTGGGACGCCGACACGATCGGGGAGACCGACAACGGTTGGGAAAACCCGACCGTCAACCAGGCATATTTGGAACGGATTGCCGAAGTAAATATAAACGGCGGAGAACCACTAACCGACGAGCAGAAAGCCCGTCTAGCTGAAATCGTTACCGACGATAACGCGTCGAGGGTATTGGGCCTCGAGTCGGAATTTCAGTACGGCGACATGGTTCGAGTGCTCGAAAAAGTCATTATTGGCGACTGGACCGTCGATACGTTCAATGATGACTTTGGTGATGGCGACCTCATTCTAAATCCTGCGTTGAACTCGCTCTTCGCTAACGATGGCTTCGATCTGTACTCGCCTGACGGAGCGATTGGATCGCAACTAGTTGGACTCGAAGGCGACACCGAATCCTTTGTCTTTACCGCTTTACAGATCGACCCCGATGGTCCCCAAGCGGCCGCGGCGAGGGCCATTATCGACCGGATCGAAACTGAGGGCCAGTTTGCCGATGCGGCGTCGCTTGAGGCTGTGCCAGTGCAGCTCAACTTTGGCGACGGAAACCGGGGCACAATTGTTCTGTTCAAAGTTCTCGATGAAAACGGCAAACCACTTGGGCTCGTAGACCAACAAGGTTTTTACTACAACGACTCTCAACATTGGTGGAAAGAGACAACCCTGCCTCGGGCCGCAGTGACGGTTCCGACCGTGCTTGGCGGGCAAAAGGTCAGCGATCTTGAATTCGGCCACGGCGACGAACCAAGCTTTCACGTCTTCAAGACCGAAGACTTCGACGGACCTGGAGTATTCGAGTACGTCGTCACCGGTATTGGTGTTGTCGGGGGTGTCGTCCTCATCGTCGGAAGTGCCGGAACGGCAACGCCGCTGGTCATGGGAACTGGCTTCGCTCTGGTTGCCACCGCCAGCGGCTACCAGATCATCAAGAGCGTTGATGAGCTACAAGGCCACGCCAGTCGGGGCGGAAGCTACAGCTTGAGCGACCCGTATGCTCGAGGGGCTTGGATCAATATCGGAGCAAATGCGTTCGCGATCGCCACTGCTGGTACTACTGCGTTGAGCTCAACTGGGGTACGAGGTTTCGCCATCGTCGGTCCCAACGGTGTGGCTCAGCCAACGACCGCGGTTACTAGATTTAACCGAGTCGGCGGCTGGGTTGGCAATGCCGCTGACGGGTACGACGTGTGGGGAATCATCTCGAATCCAGACCTCTCAGACGGTGAAAAGGTATGGGCCCTAACCCAGATGGGTCTCTGGGCCGCCCCCGGCTTCATCGCTAGCAACTTGGTGACCTCGAACGGGGGTCCAACCGGTCCCGAGGTGCCAAACCCCGATGGCACCCGCATCGATGCGTTCGACCCGGCCTCCCAAGGGCTCTCACAAACAGACTTCAACCGGTTGAAAGGCCAGACATTCTCCGACTTCCTGGCTGATTACGCTGACACATACCCCAACGGTGCGCTTTCGACCGAGCATCTGCGAGGCAGGTTCCTTCGGGGCGAGCGCATAAATCCAAATGGTCGAAGTCCAAAGTTTGTTCACACAGTCGAACCGCCATCAACAGTTCGAGCACCACAGGTAGAAGGGGCCGAGCTAGTTCTGATCCCTACCGTTGGAGAACATCCAACGTTTGATGCTGCTGCCGCCGCCCGAGTCAACGACCCGAGTAGACCAGAGCTAACCCAACAGCAAAAAGTCGATGCGAGCCGAGCGCTCGGCGAGGTCGGCGGAGAAGTTGCCATCGTAAACTTCGTTACCGAACGGTTCGGCCCTGATGCCAAACTCACCACCTTGGACGGCCAACCGATTGACCTTAGCGCTGCTGGAATTGGCGACTTTAATCAAGACGGAGCATTAGGGGGTACGGGCCAATTCGATCAGGCGGTACTTGTAGAAGTTGATGGCCAAACCTACGTGTTGCTGAATGAAGCCAAGGGAGGTTCCGGAAACTTCTCGACCCGAAAGATCAACGGTCAAGAGTTCGAACAAGGAACCTGGGAACATACCCAATCGACGCTCGATGACATGGCAGATGTCAACCCGGAAGCTGCTGCGCTGATAGAAGACGCGATAGCGAACGGCACACTCATCTACACCACATCGCGAGTAGCCCTCGACTCGAACGGAAACGTGACGTCGATTCGAGTGAACGAGTTCGACGTAACCGGATACGGGTCGCCATCGAGTGGCGCTGCTGACGGAACTGTCTCGGTGGCGGCGAATGCTACTGGTGGTTCCGGCGGACCCGGCAGCCCGGGCGGGAGTGGCGCTACCACAACAGCCAATCTGGCCGATGGCCCAATTGAGGTAGACGGGGTCCCATTCAATCAAGATCAACGGTTGACGGCAGAACAACAAGTACAGGTTGAGCAGTCGTCAACCTTCCAAACTAACGGCATGGCCACGGCCGATATCAACGGGTTCTTGGCTACACCACAGGGCCAACAGATGCTTGATGCCGCATCCCAAGCCGCTCCTGGTACTTCCGATACTGCTATCTACAGGCGAGTTCAAGGATGGTTGGAGTCTGGCGTGGAAGCTCCCACTACCGTTGCGGTGGATGAACCGCTAGTAAAGATCGTGCCGACCGGCGAGTCCATCTCGGCCTACTCTCCCTACTTTGCTCCGCTATCGGCGCTGCAAGCAGCCGAGGCCGAAGGGGTTTCGCTGGCCGACTATCTAGGATTGCCAGCTGGGAGTCATGCCCCACAGTACGACCTTTACGTGATTATGCCAGTAGATCAAGGTGCAGTTGGATTTGAATCAACCATTGCTCCAACCACTGAATTGGATGGTCTCATTCAAACCACCGGAGGCGGAACACAAATAGTTGTGCCCGACCGAAGCCAGTTCACTGAGCCGGTCAGGCTAGCCACCCTTCCTGAATCCGGTCCGCTACCCGATATCGAGTTACCAGAGTCAGTGTGGGAGTTGGGTCCTACGCTGCGAGGCACGGTCGTTCAAAATTCACTAGGAGTAACTGACTATCGGGAATGGGACTCGGCTGGCGCCGAGTTCGGCGGAGACGTGAACATTGATTTCGTTCGGGGCGACAATGTTGTCGCTGTTGTTTCGGTCGACCCGGCAAGTTCGACAGCCCAAACCCGGATGGAACGAAAAATCGACGCGCTGGCAGCCGAAGGGCACACGATCGAGATTTCTGGCGCTGTCACTGTTGAAGCCAATGTGACGCTAGATATTAGGGTTCCTGAAGGCCAAGCGGCCGAACTTTCTTCGCTGGTCCTTTACGGCCAGCAACAAGGCATTACTGTACAGATCGTAGAGTTCCCATGATCCTCACCTATGTTTGTTTCGAACCTAACTCGCTGAGCCCTCGGTCATTTGTCGACCTCATAACCGGCCAAGCCTTGGGGTTTACCCCTACCGTGCTTCGATCAGACCAGGTCGGTCGAGATACTGAGCTCGCCTTTGATGAACGATCACGGAACGCATTGGCGGCGGAAACTCAGTCGGCATGGGCCAGAGTCGAGGGTCCGGACGGGTCGTTGCAGCTTCTTGAAATGGGTCGGTGGCCACTTCAAGTGATGATTCTCACTACTCAGGATCTGCCGCCAAGAGACTTTCTGGACGCTGCATCGGCCTACGACGGATTTACAACGTGGGTTGTTGGTGACGGCGAAGACATGTTTTGGCAGTCGGCTGATCAGACCAACACCTACGACGTGCATGGTCTTAATTGGGAGCATCTACCGACAATCAACGACCCAATTTTCGATCGACCTAAGATCGATACGTCTGCAAATCCCGGACGGGGAACACCGATTCCAGGAATGTGGCTTTGGGCTGGAGCTGAAGTTTGCTTCGGACCAGGAGCCTTCAAAATTTTCGATCGACTCAAGGTGCTAGAGGTTCCGTGTCTGCAGATGGTGGAGCGCCACGACAGCTCAGTGGTCGTCAGTTTCTATCAAGTTGGAGACGACGTACCTACCATCCGGGCTGCACAGCAAGCCTTGCGTTCATGGCTTGACTACGACGGTGTCGAAGTAAAGGCAGACCGCCTTGCTGGCCTATTTCGCGCTAAACCTTCAACCAACGGTCCGACCCAAGACGAGGCCACAGACCGTGCAGTCGCCGAAGCTGACATTTCCGGCGAGCTGGAATCATGGTCCAGGCTGTACGCCGTCACTGACATGTTGGAGCAAGTCATCGCTCGTTATGCGGCCGCCCCGGCCGTCCGCCTATTGGCGGCCACGTTGGTACCGATCATTTCCGATATCAAGGCCGGTCGAATAACGAAACCCATCGGTGTCGATCGATACCCGAGCATGATCCACCTCGAAAACGAGACAAACTTCGCCGACTACGTCGACGTAGTAAACGCCCACAGCGAATTTCGGGAGCAAGTAACCGTTGGAGGGGTGCTGACATCCGAGGAAGCAACAATCCTCGAACAGATGCGACTACGCCGAGCCCAGCGCGAGGGGAATCGACCAATCGACGGTTGACGACAGATTCAATATTCGCTGGCTCGGTCTTCGAACTTCGACCATGATGGTAGGCAGTTCACCAGGAAGCCAGCATATGGCGAGGGCAGCATTGTGCTTCACGCTCAACAAGTAAAGAAGTCGTTTGGTGACGTTGCGGCGTTGCGGGGGGTCGATCTCGACGTCGAACCAGGCCAAATCATTTCTTTGCTTGGGAGAAACGGAGCAGGCAAAACAACGCTACTTTCAATTGTCGCTGGCCTGGTTGCGCCGGATGAAGGAACGGTTCACATCGACGGCATCGATGTTTTAGCCGAACCGAATCGAGCGGCCCAGGTTCTCGGCATTGCACCCCAAGAAACGGGGATCTATCCAGTGCTGACCGTTCGCGAAAACTTACACTTCTTTTGTGACCTTGCTGGAGTAGCCCGATCAGAGCGCCGAGGACGAAGCGAACAAATTGCTGAACGACTCGACCTTGGTCCGCTACTCGAACGAAAAGGCAACGAACTTTCCGGCGGTGAAGCCCGCCGCCTACATACCGCCTGTTCGTTGGTTCATCAACCCAAGCTGCTAATGCTTGATGAGCCGACGGTTGGAGCCGATGTCGCCACCCGACAACAGTTAATCGAAGCGGTGAAGGAAATGGCAGATGACGGCGCCGCGGTGGTATACACCACTCACTATTTGCCCGAGGTCGAGGCGCTCGGGGCCGACATCGTGATAATTGACGATGGTCAAATTTTGGCTCGGGGAACTCAAGAGCAGCTGATCGCTGAACACCATCTTGGCGGCCTGCGGTTTACCGCCAGAGGTGGAGTTCCGTCCGAGGTTTTCGACGGATTAGATATTTTCGAGCGTGGTCAGTCAGGAGATAGCGGTGACGAGACCGAAAAAGATCAGACGTTCGTTGTCCCCGGAGATCTGACGATGGCTGGTTTGCTGGCCCGGTTTGGGGATCAGGCTCACCGGCTGGTTTCTGTTGAGCGAAACTTGCCCGATTTAGAAACGGTCTTCCTAGCTGTTACTGGTAACGACCTTGCTGGCGATGATGTTGACGTTGAGGCAGGCAATTAGGGCGATGAGACAAGCGCTAGCGGTAGCAAAAGTGCAGCTAAAGATATTCGTGAAAGATCCATGGTTTATCTTGATCATGTTCGGTATGCCGCTGGTGGTAATGCCTCTATTTCGAAACGTTCTGGCCGCTTCACTGGTGGACTCCGGGTTTGGCGACGCTACCGGAGCCGAGCTGGTAGTACCCGGGCAGATGGTTCTGTTCGGGTTTTTCGTTGGCGGTTCGGTTGGGTTCAGCGTGTACCGCGAGCATGGTTGGCGAACCTGGGATCGGCTTAGGTCATCAGCTGTTCCATCTCGTTACTTATTGTTGGGCTTTGCTGCGCCGTGGATTCTGATCCACGTGGTCTACTCAGCCATGTTGCTACTTGCTGGTGGGCTCTTAGTAGGCCTACGGCTAAACGGCGGATCGCCGGTAGCGGTTTTGATCATGTTGTTTGCGTACTCGTCGTGTGTGATTGCCTTGATCCTGCTGGCCACCGCTACCTTCCGAACGGTCAATCAACTTAGCGGTCTCCAAAACGTCGGCGCCATGCTGTTCGGTGGTCTAGGGGGCGCTCTCGTTCCGTTTGAGGCGTTGCCTCGATGGGCTCAGTTCGTATCGCCGTTAACACCGGCCTACTGGGCAATGCGAGGGCATCGATCGGTATTTCTTGAGAACGGCGGAATCGCCGACGTTGCGCCATCTGCTGCAGTTCTGTTCGCAGCAGCTGCAGTACTTGCCGTGCTGGCAACGTCGCGGTTTCGAGTAGACGAAACGAAAGAGTTTTTTGCTTAACTACTTTTGCCTAGCCAGAGAAATACCGCTCTTACCAGCGCGCTATTCGTCAGTAGCCTCGATCACGTCCTCAAAGATGCCCTCAAATTCGAGATCAGTTCGACGGTTATCCTGGCGGCCCTCTTCCGTTTCGTTAGTCGAAATCGGTGCGAGGTCTCCAAGGGCGACCTGTTCGAACTGTTCTCGGTCGAGGCCGGAGGCGACATAGTAGTCGATAACGGCTTGGGCTCTTTGCTCGGCTAAAGCCAAATTGATCTGAGCAGATCCGACGTTGTCGGTGTGGCCAGCAACGGTCATCACCAGGCTAGGTTGAGAAAGCAATACGTTGGCGCAGGCATCAAGTACCGGGTAATACTCAGGCCGGATCACCGCACTGCCGGATTGGAACACCACCGGTTTTTGTACAACAACACCCGAAACTGGGCTGGGAGCTCTTGGATTCACTTGGTAGTCAGCTACCAACTCGACGCCAGCAAACACTGTCCCAGCCCGTTCGATCATGGCGGCAGCTTGCTCCTCGGTTTGAGCCGTCCCAGAAAGTCGGACTTTGCCGTCAGCGATCGTGAACTTCAAGGGAGGCAGAGAAATATCCACCTCGATATCAGGATCGGCCGTGGACCCGCTGGCTTCCAACGGAATTTCTAGCCGCATCGTGTCTTCTTCGGCCACTTCGTCTAGGTCGACGATCTTCGTTTCGAGAGTTGACGGCGTAGCTAGTTCGGTTGACTGTGACGCCGAGGCTTCGCCGTCGAGCGCGACCGGTTGATCAGCACCGGTGAACCGATTGAACAAGAAGAAGAGTGTCCCGATCACAACAAGTCCAAGTGCTGGGAGGAGCAACCGATGCCGCCCTCTAGTTGTTTTGGCGCCGGACTGGGCCAACGGGGGAGGAGCGGGGGAACGTCTGTAGCTTGATGAAGCGACAGGGCTCGATCGTTCGTAGTTGCTGGAGCGGGCCGGTCTCTCATCGTAGACATTACCCAAGTGAGGCTCGGACAACCCGGGACTCTCCGGAATCCGGTTGTAGGTATCCACTGGGGTGGCGCCATAGTCTGGCGTTGGGCGAGGAGTAACGTCGAACTCTGAAATTTCCGGCAACTGACCTGGGGTCAAGCTCGGTGGGTTACTAAAAGGGTCTTCGCGAGGAGGCAATTCAGTGCTGATTTGCCGTCGACGACCGGGGGGCCCGTTCGGAACCTCATCGGCTCTGGGCAGGTGAATTCGATGCTCGTCGGTGTCTGAAGACTCGATCCGCCGGTCCATGTTCAACTCCCGGTTATGCGATAACTAATCATATGGCAAAGTACCCTCACGTCGCCATCGGCAAACACTGAAAGTCGGCTAGGTCATTTGGTCCACCTCGCCGGTTAAGCCAACTTGTGTCTTACGAACGGCGAAAGCGTGTGTCAGCCACACCAACTACATCCGTTTCGATCGCAAGCAGGGAGCCAGCTACAAACCCATCTTTGGACGCACCATAGCTGAGCGTCGTTATGTACAACGTTGTCATGTCCGGTCCGCCAAAGGCTGGCATCGTCGGGGTTTGGATCGGCAGCTCGATTTGTCTGTCGAGGTGTCCATCGGGGGAGATTCGGGTTACGGCCCATCCAAAGACCGATGCCGACCAGTAGTACCCTTCGGAATCTACACATCCGCCGTCTGGGGCGCCCGCTATCTGTTCGTATTGAAAGAATGGTCGTTCGTTGCTGGCGGCCCCAGTTCGGAGATCATAGTCGTAGAGCCAAATCGTACCGGTTGGGCTATCGGCGAAGTAGAAACGATCGCGGCTCGGATCGAACGCAATTCCGTTTGAGACGCCGATTTCGGATCGGAGCGTTGTCACCTGACCGTCAGCTTCAACTTGGTGCAGAATGCCAGTTGAGTTGCCGTCGGACACCTCGTGCCACATCGAACCAACAACAAATCGACCGGCGGGGTCGCATCGGCCATCGTTCAATCGGTTGCCAATTGCTGGTTCCTCCAACGGCACCCACGGCGAAAAGCTGGCTTGATTCCAGTCGTAGTATCCGAGCTGATGTTCAGTGGCGACGAGAAGGACCCCAGGGGAATCCGTCAGTGCAATCGACCCTGGTCTCGACGAAAGATGACCGGTTTGATTGTTCCCAGATGCTGGCTCATATCGATGAATAGCCAGACCGTCGATATCGACCCAATACAAGACCTCTTCTTCGTCGCTCCACAACGGACATTCGCCGAGCAGCGCACCATTGTTCACTTCACACCGGACGGTACTCATCTTGGGGTCCTCGCGTCTATCGTTGGCACCTTCTTGGACACCCGTAGTATGGCCCATAGAGTTGTGTAGGTGATAGCGCGACCGCCCATCGGCGAACTGGCCCCGAAAATTGATCTCCTGTCAGCCGATGGCGAGCGTTGGGTTTCAACCGAACAATCGAAACCAACGATCGTCATATTTCACCGCCACATCTACTGACTGCCCTGCACCGCCCATGTAATCGCCGTGCGCGATGAACTTGCTAGAACCGGAACTACCGAACAAGTAGAGGTGGTCGTGGTAACGTTCACCTCCCGTGAGATGGCCATTGCCCACACCAGTCACTTCGGGTTGACCTTCCCAATTCTGCTCGACCCGACCAAAGCTACCTATGCTGCGTTCGGGCTCGAACGGGCGACGTTCGGACGGGTATGGGGTTTACGGGCGGCGTGGAAATACTTGCAACTTAGCTTGGCTGGAAAACGACGGATGCGAATGCCGACCGGCGAGAGTGGGCCTGTCGAAGACACTCGTCAGCTGGGCGGCGACTTCGTGCTGCGGGACGGGAAACTCTACTGGGGCTATTGGAGCGAGGGTTCCGAGGATCGGCCGGACCCAGCAGCCGTTTTGGCGCAGTGTCTCAGATGAGTTGCTAGAGTCGCAACCGTGGGTGATCAAACAGCGTACAAGGCCGACTTCATCGATTTCATGAGGCAGGCAGAAGTCCTTACGTTCGGACAGTTCGTTACCAAGAGTGGTCGAGAGACTCCGTACTTCATTAACACCGGGTTATATAGCACCGGCGACCAGATCCGTCGCCTCGGCAGTTTCTACGCTGACGCGATTCTTGATCAGTTCGGAACCAACTTTGATGTGATCTTCGGCCCTGCTTACAAAGGTATTCCTCTCGTTGTTTCGACAGCGGCAGCGTTGGCTGAGCGTGGCCACAGTGTCAATTATTGCTTCAATCGCAAAGAGGTTAAGGATCACGGCGAAGGCGGGCTGTTCGTTGGTCACCAGTTGGCCGATCATGATCGGGTCTTGATCGTTGAAGACATTACCACTGCCGGCACAGCCATCAGAGAAGTAGTTCCGCTATTGAAGGCCGAAGCCAACATCTCGCTAGCTGGCCTTATTGTGTCGGTTGACCGTTGTGAAAAGGGGCCCGACGGACGGGCCGCCCTTTCTGTCTTGGCTGAAGAGTTCAGGATGAGGACCCATGCCATCGTGACGGTCCACGAAATAATGGCGCAACTCGAAGACCAGGGCCAGGTACAACAGATCGAGCAGTATCTCTCAAAGTACGGAGCTTAGGGCCCGACCGAAGCCGAAACGTTTCCGCTGGCTAAATCAGACTCGCTCGATGATGATGGCTGGAGCCATTCCACCGGCGGCGCACATTGTAATCAGACCAAATTGGCCATCTCGGCGTTCGAGCTCATCGAGCACTGTCCCTATCAGCACCGCTCCGGTTGCTCCAATCGGATGGCCCAAGGCCATGGCGCCGCCATTTACGTTGACCTTGTTGCGATCAAGATTTAGCTGGCGTTGAAATTTCTCGGACACGACGGCGAAGGCTTCGTTGATCTCAAATAAATCAATATCCTCAACGGTCAGACCAGCCCGTTTAAGAACCTTCTGGGCCGCCGGCACTGGAGCGTTAAGCATTAGCGTCGGGTCGTCGCCCATATTGGCAGTGGCAACAATGCGCGCCCTGGCCTTCATGCCGTTGACCTTGGCATAATCCTCGCTAGCGATCAGAAGAGCTGCTGCGCCATCGACGACGCCGGAGGAGTTTCCAGCGTGATGAACATGCTCGATCTCCAGATCGGGAAACTTCTTGGCTACCAGTTCTCGAAATGTCGGTGTGTCGTCATCGTGGCGATAGTCGGCTACGGCGGCAAAGCTAGGGGCGAGGGCCGACAGTTTCTCAGCGGTCGTTCCGGGCCGGGGGAACTCTTCGCGATCGAGAGCGAGTGTGCCATCAAGGTTGTAAACCGGGACGAGACTGCGATCGAATCGTCCTTCAGTAATGGCGACGTCGGCCTTGGCCTGTGAGTCAGCAGCGTGGGCATCGAGCGCAGAGCGGGGAATTTTGTCCAAGGTCGCTATCGCATCTGCGCAGACGCCCTGGTGAGGCTGGGGGTGAATCTCCCGAAGGCGAAGATTGTTCGCCCCAATAGGAAGCATCCCTTTCTTCGGTAGCGACATCATTTCGGTGCCGCCAGTTACGACTAAATCTTCCATGCCGGCCATAACCGCATGGGCACCATAGTTGGCACTGGTAATTCCTGAGCCGCAAAACCGGTCCAGCGTGGCCCCGCTAGCTTTGATATCGTATCCGGCATCGAGCGCTGCCATCCGTCCGAGATCGCCACTCTGTTCACTGACCTGGGAGCTGGTTCCCCAGATTACGTCATCTACCTCAGCGGTATCGAAACCGTTCCGCTGCACCAGGGCAGCTAACACGGTCGAAGCGAGGTGCTGGGGGTGGAGGTGCGCCAGTGCTCCCTTTCCTTGCTTCCCAATTCCCCGTGGTGTTCGACAAGCATCAATAATCAGTGCGTCAGGCATGCCATTACGGTAAACGGTGCTTCGGCAAATCACCAAATGGAGAGGCGCCGCTGTCACCCAAAAACGGTCAATAGCCCCGAACGCGACGTTTCGATGGCAGGCTAGGTGGATGGCGTCAAAGAACACCGGACCTCGATCTCAGCCAGTTGCAAAATCACCGCGTAACAAAGTAGACCAGGCAGCTGTTGAGGTTGTGGCTCGCTCTGGAGCCGATGGCTTCAAAGACGAGATCGAACAGGCGACGTCCCAATTTACCGACACCGGGTTAACGGTAAGCGGTGATGCTTTCGGATTTGTATCCACCGGCTCGATTGAATCCATCGGTGACGCGATCAGAGATTTGGTCGTCGCCACCATGAACAATGACGCAGCGTCGGTCCGAATCCATATCACCAGAACTGAATCAGAGCTCGCCGTGGCTCCACTACACGATGCTCTTGACTCCATGGTTCGAGCTGCCGAACGGGTGATCGGCAAACCGCCGTTGGAGTGGAGTCGAGAAGAAAAGCAGGCAGTAGTGGGCCAACTCGACGACCAAGGTGCGTTCTTGTTGCGAGGCGCCGTTGACGATTTGGCTCGGATATTAGGCGTTAGCCGCATCACGATCTACAACTATCTGAACGCCATCGACCGGGGTTGAGCTGGTGAGCTCCACGTGCAGTTTGACCGATTGGCGTATAATTGGGGTTTGTGGGAGCAAACAAGGCTAGGTGGGTCGGTATGAACAGAGTTTGGCTCCCGGCCCTAATCACCATTGGAATACTTGCATCGGCGTGCTCTGGCGAGGGTTCGGGGTTGACGACTACCGAATGCGGAGCCGATCGATCGATCGGGGTGGTTGATCCGGTCTCGGATCTAACCATCGCGCTGGTAGCACCAAGCCCGGCTGACGACTTTTCTTCTACCCAGAGCATGGTTGACGCCCTTTTGCGTTTAGGAATTGAAGCAAAAATTTCCGACAATACATTTGCGGTGTCAGACGGTGCCAACGCAATTCGAGGCTACGCCACCGACGGTGTAGACGTCGTCATCGTCCACGGCGCGCTGTATGGGCCAGAGCTTGAGCAGATAGCGCCCGACTTTCCTCAGACATCGTTCCTGTTCGGCTCGGCGAGCGACACCCTTGGCCAATCGAACGTCTACGCCTATCGGCCGGCGGCCGAGCAGGGTGGTTACGTTAACGGGGTGCTGGCGGCGTTGCTTTCAGAAAGTGGAGTTGTTAGTGCGGTCGGCCCGGTACAAGCAGGCGACTCTTTCGACTACATCTCTGGGTTTGAGAAAGGGGCCTTTTCGAAAAACGGTTCCGTTCTGGCTGAATACACCGGTTCCTTTGCCAGCGTTGAGCGGGCAAACCTTGTAGCCAACGCTCACATAGCTTCCGGCGCCGATGTGATAACGGGAACTGCACAACATGTGACCGGTCCTATAGACATCGTGAACCAGAGAGATTTAGCCTGGATCGGCAACCAGGTGAACCATGAAGAGCTAGCGCCAAACGTGGTCGTCGCCTCTCAGGTGTATCGGTGGGATGTGTTTCTACAGCAAGCACTGGCGCAGATTGAAGCCGGCAAACTCGGTGGCGAAGCCTATGAGCTGACGCTGGAGAACGGTGGCTTGGTAATCGAGCTCAACGGTTGTTACGAACTCTCAGGCAGCATAAAGGATGAAGTGGTTGACACCGTCAAGGCCATTCAAGACGGAGAGCTCGAAGTGGGTTGACCGAGGCTGCCGCCTTGCTATCAGGTTTGAGACGTCTACGGTTTGGCTCTTGGTTCTCGAGGTAGGCCAAGAACCCGTTCGCCCAAGATGTTACGCATGATGTTCGACGTTCCACCCATTATTGTGTAGCCCGGAGCGTACGTCAGCCCATGGGTTACATCAGACCATAGTGTTGCCTCCGGCCCGAACGTGGCGGCCACAAACTGAGCTACGTTCCATTGGTGCTCAGTACAGAATGCTTTGGTCGCTGCGCTAAAGCCGGCCGGAGCCTGTCGGAGCACTTCTCGGTACACCAGCAGCCTGCCGATTCGGTAAGCGGTTTCTAGCCGGGCAATTTCCTGGCGAACTCGAAGATCGGTCTTGTCGGCTCGTTCGACTGCCATATCGAACAAGGCCCGATTTGAGACCAGCCGATCGATTCCGCCTCGTTCGTGTTCGAGCTGGCGCATTGTTTGTTTGAACGCGTCGCCTTCGACGCCAACAAGATTCTCTACCGGCACCCTGACATCGGTGAAGTAGACCTCGCAGAAGTGGCGATTAGTTGTCATATCAGAGATCGGTCGAACTTCGATTCCGGGAAGATCCATCGGAACAACAATTTCGGAAATGCCTCGATGGGGTGGCCCTTCGGTTGTGGTGCGACAAATCAGGTAGATGTAGTCGGCAACGTCTCCGAAGCTAGTCCAAATCTTTTGCCCGTTGATCAGCCAATGGTCGCCGTCTCGAACTGCGCTGGTGCTAAGCGAGGCTAGGTCTGATCCGGCATCGGGTTCGCTCATACCGATGCACCAGGTGGATTCACCAGTTAGCATCTTCGGTAGCCACTCGGCCTGCTGATCTGATGTTCCGTAGGCTATGAGCGTTGGTCCCATCTGTCGATCGGCGAACCACATCGAGGCGATCGGGGCGCCAGCTGAGATCATTTCTTCAGCCACAATGACACGTTCGATCGGTGGGCGACCCTGTCCGCCGTGCTGCTCGGGCCAGCCCATTCCGATCCAACCCTCGCTCGCCATTGTTTGGGCGAACTCTTTGTTGTAGCCGTTGATCCAGCTGTCGTTATGTCGGCCATGTAACTTGACGCCTTCTCCCGCCACCTTTTTGGCCCGGGCACGAAGCGTTTCAAGTTCTGGTTCCAATTGAAAATTCAGCACAGTCCAAGGATTGCTCATTCGAGCCAGCAATGTGTAACTGAACGACAGGAAAAGAACATCAACGGAGCCCGAGACTGGCTAACTTTCAGCCGCCGACCCAGTCACTCGTCCCGGAAAGCACTGATCGGGTCCCAGATCCCGTTCGTCGCAGTAGGCCTGCGCTTTGCTGCGATCTTCGCCGAACCCATCAACGTAGAAGTTCCAGAACGGTAGGCCGTCTTGTTCGCCTCGGCTACTCAAGCTCAGCTTCAGCTCGCTGTGGCCAGCATCAAGAAGCTGGTCGAATTGTCGCAGAGCTTGAGGCCAGTTGCTTGGCACCGACCGGACCGATGCGAGGTTTACTCGATATCCGGGTTCTGGGGGGCCGGGACTTATATAGATATCGACCCCGCTACTTATGACCGATGTTGTTTCATCCACAACTTCGACCGTCAACTCAAAGCGTCCCGGGCTGGTAGGGAAGAAGACCGGGACTGAGTCCTCCAAATCGGTAACCGCCTCACCATCAAGCAAAATTTGGTATTGCCTGTCATCGATGCTGGCAATCTCACGCTCGCCAGAGCTGTCGATAAGTGATAAGGCATAGCGCCGGTCAACCACGAGCGGACCGATTTGGGCTTGGCGTACGTCAAGCGTTGGCCCAACAGTTGTTGCTTCGCTGTCATCGCTCGACACAGATGAACTAAGCAGATATTCATCGTTGTCGTCTGAACCCTCCTCGGCGCTGCTTTGGGCCTGGTCGGCAGCGCCCTGAAGCTGAGGGATAGCAAACCACGCCACCGCGGCGAGCAACAGGATTGCGCCAGCACCGACGGCGGTTATAAGCAGCGGCCGCCGTTCGGACTTGGCTTCTCGCGACCCGGCGTTGATGGGGGCGATCATCGGTATTTTGCTACCCGGCTGGGCGGGGTCATGACTAGGCCCGGTCACAGCGTTCGTAGATGCGTTCACTGGTGGATTGGCCGATTCGGAGGCTGAATCAACGCTGGATTGACCAGCTGGTAAACCATCCGGATTTGAAACCTTGTTGGGATACCTCGAAGTTGTTGCACCGCCGTCAACCAGAAATTGTTCGGTATCGGCTGTTCTGTTCGTTACCGTGCCCTTACCGCTGGCCAAATCTTCGAGGGCCTGCGCCAGGTGGTCAGCGGTTTGGTATCGACTACCGACATCGTGAGCTAAGGCGAGTCGTAACACCTCGGCTAAGGGCGCTGACACCCCAAATTGAGAGGCATCGGGCGGATCGGTCGTAACCACCCGATTGATGAGCGTCCATACCGAATCGTCGGACGGACTCACGAACGGTGCTCGCCCGGTAGCTAGGGCGAACAACGTGGAACCAAGTGAGTAGATGTCTGACTGAATGGTTGCCTCACCGCCGTTCAGCACCTCGCGGCTGGCGTGGTTGACGCTAGCGGTGAGAATCCCAGCGGTGGTTTTCGACGCGCCATCGACTCGGGCGATACCAAAGTCGGCGAGCGCTGGTTCGCCGTATTGGGACAGCAGGATATTTCCCGGTTTGACGTCGCGGTGAATTACGCCAGCCCCGTGCGCAACTCCGAGCGCTTGCGCTATTTTTTTGCCGATCTGAACCGTCTCGACTTCGGTAAACCGACCACGCTCTTCGATTTGGTCGGCCAGAGAACCGCCCTGACGATGTTCCATTATCAAGTAGGGCCGATCGTCCTCGGTGAGTCCCCGACCATGGACGACAACGATATTCGGATGGTCAGAAACGGCGCCGATAGCGCGGCACTCGCGCTCGAAACGACGAAAGGTATCGGGGTCTTCCAGCGCTTGGAACAGCACTTTAACTGCGACCTTGCGGCCGAAGGCTAGCTGCTCCGCCAAATAGACATAGGCTGAACCACCACGATCAAGTAACGTGGCCGGACCAAGCCCCTCAATGCCGAGATTTATTCCGTCCGTCACCCGAGTTACACTAGTCGACTGCTTTAGTCGGTAGTTCTCGGATCAGGCCGATTCGACTAGGAGTAGCTGGTTTGTAAACTGAGATAGCAAGAGCATCGGACGGTTCTAGCTGGCTGGAAGTCCGACCAAGCGCCGTTGGTTCGGGGCTGGGAATCGAGGCTTAACCACCGCTGAGCCTAACAGAGCTTGTAGTCGTTCGATTTCGACGTTTACCAACGCTGTTTGGCTTCGACTGAGAGGCAAGTAGTTCTCGGTCACGATCGAGCCATCGATGCGCTGATTCCAGCTGCCAACGATCGAACCGTTGACCCAAATTGTTGGGCCGATATTGCCGTTCCGGTCGACTATTTCCGAGGCTATTGACGGGTCAAGGTACCAGTCGCGGTCTTTCCAACCCATTGAGGTAGGGTCCAAACCTGGGAGCAACGCAGCCCATGGTTGGTCCGCATCATTAGCAGCGACCGTTGTGTCGTGGCTGCTGAGCCAGCCAGAGCTGGTCGGAAGCTGCACTTCAACGGCACCGCAATCAGCCAAAGCGGCAGTCACATCTCGCTTCGTCATCCCAGTCCACCACACGATGTCGGTAAATGTTCCGGGGCCGAATCGTTGCAGCCATCTGTCGACCAGGTCGGCTTTATCCTGGCGCTGAGTATCAGGATCGGGTGTCTCGTTTGGAAATCCTTTTAGCCACTGTGTGGCCGCAACCCATGAATAATTTGAGGCGGTCCACGACCCAACCGGTCTCGTTCGAACGAGGCGGGCCTCGAACCCAGCTTGGACCACGATCCGAGTATGGGCGTTGACGCTCACTGAATGCTTCGTATTCGGACCAAGCACGATTGGAAAAGCGAGCCGGGGGAGTCGTTTGCCAATCTCTATTGACGGTAGCGGTCCCATTTCGCTTGTTAGCGCCTCGATTTCAGATATGGCCTCATCAAGCCAAGCCTCGGGTCGCCCAAGAACCTTGAGTAGTCGCCGACGCTCGGCGGCGGCAATTTTGATCGTGACCGCTGAGTGCATCATGGTTGCTGTTTCGGCTGAGACAACCCAAATCGTTCGTCGCATCCCGTGGTGGCGAACTACTGAAGGATTTTGGTACAGCCCACGATCTATGTCGCTGAGGGCAATACCGTGACAGCGGGCCGCTATCGAGAGATAAACGCTGGCCGGGTCGCTGCTGTGCAGAGCGACCAATGAATCGGCAACGGTGCCAACCAAATTTGTGGTGGGTGCTGAACTGACGCATCGATGACCGGGTGTCAAAAGGTGGCGAATACCAAGCCGTTGCTTGCGTTCGTTGATGCTGATCCTTGTCATCAACTAGCTAGCGTACTCGGGCTAATCGGTGGAGGCCGGGAAGTTCGCTGGTCCAAATAGTTGACCTTCGGGTACCGATAGGCTTATCAGCATGGCTGACACTGATGATAACTCTGCGACCGTGGCGCCGTTTCCGACTGCTGAAACGACGGTCGATGAACCAAGCACCGACCCTGAACAGAACTGGGATCTAACCACCGCTGAGCCTGGCTCGGCGATGGCTAGGTGGAAGGCGCTAGAGCAGGCTCGAAGCGAAGCGCAACAAGAGTTCGAAACGCAGATCGAGCCATTCAAAGCTCACTTTGAAGCAACCGTCGGGCCAATCGATGACCAGCTTGAGGCGATAGAACAATGGTTCCTAGCTCACGCCGCCGAAACTAACACCGACTCTTTCGACAGCGAAGCTGGAAGAGTGACCGTCGCAACTCGACAGACTCCAAAAATAACTGACGCTGAGTCATTTTTTGCTTGGGCGGCATCGAGTAACAATGTCGGACTCTTGCAGAAGCGAATTAGCGTCACGCAGTTTCGAGAGTTCGCAAAATCAAACCCTGAACAAACCCCACCTGGGGTCACTATTGAGGCGGCTCAGTCGATCAAATTCAAGTCGGCAGATTGACGCTCGTTGACGTATACGAATCGCGGCCGCGTTGGCCAATAAAATCGCCCCCAAGCAACAACGTCGGTCTCTATTCGCGGTCGGCGTCCAGTTCTGGATCAATGGCACCGTCTATGCATCGGTCATTCCTCGCCTTCCGGAAATACGCGACCAAGTTGGCGCGTCAAAGTCGACGCTTGGCCTTGCCTTAACGCTGGCCTCAGTCGGGGGTTTGATCGGCAGTGCTAGCTCGAGCACCCTGATCCGCAAACTGGGGTCGCGGTCAGTGATTCTGATTGGAACCGCAGTCATGCTGGCGAGTCTTCCGCTAGTCAGCTACACCCAATCGGTTGCAGCGCTTGCGGTTGTCCTCGGTATTGTCGCTTTCACCGATGTTGGCGTTGACATTGGTATGAACCTTCAAGGTTCGTGGCTTAGCGCCAACCGGAACGTTTCGGTAATGAACCGACTTCACGGTCTTTGGAGCCTCGGTAGCGTAGTTGGCGGGGTCCTAGCCGCCCAAGCGACTGCCAATCAGATCAGTCTGCAAACCCACCTTATTGCTGTCGCCGTTTCGCTCGCTATGGTCGAAATTGGAGTCGGATTCTCCTTACTTGGTCGTCACCAGTTTCCCGGTGATGGTGAGTTGGGCCATGCCGGACCTGATCATCAAACCGATCCAGGCACCGCTGACCTATCTGGTTCATCGAAGGCAGATGATGTTCAGGAGCGAACCAACGGATCGGTTGGTCGCAACGTCGCCTTGGTGCTGGCGGCCCTTGGAGCTGCAGCTATTGCAATGGAAATGACGACGACCGATTGGGCATCGTTCCGCCTCGGCGATGACCTTTCGATTGGTACCGAACAAGTCGGGTTTGGGTTCGTTGCGTTCACCTCCGGGATGGTTGTTGGAAGATTCTCGGGCGATTGGATCGAATCACGAATTGGAACCCGAGTTTTGGTCCGGTCAGCCGCGGTTCTAGCTGGAACTGGGATAGCGATCGCCACCCTCATTCCTAGAGACTGGCTCGACCCATCGGGACACCTGGCGGTGTCACTGCTCGGATACTTTGTCGCCGCTCTTGGTGTCTCGGTGATATTTCCACAGCTCTACGATGCAGCGGCCAAGGCGCCGGGGCCGCCCGGACGGGCCTTGGGTGCCATGACTGCGGGGTCACGAGTAGCGACTCTGATACTACCGGTCGTTGTCGGAGTGCTCGCTGACAGCCAACTTTCGGTTGGAGCTGCTGTTGCCCTAGTGACGTTGCCCGGTTGTGCGCTGATCTTCATTTTGCGAACAACCACCGGGCAGCCGCAGCCGGCAGGAGAGACTCGATCCCTCCACTAGGGCTCCGGCGAGTAGGATAAACCCATGGAATCGAGCCAATCCCTGGGTTCAGTCGACCCGTCCAAAAAAGATTGGGACGACATGACCGCCGACACTGGTCTCGGGTCGCCATCAAAGCCGGGTGGCGCTCGTTCTGCTGTGGCTATCGGGCTGTGGACGCTGGCAAGTCTTCCACTTATCGCCAGCATCTTGTTAGCATCTCTGACAATTCGGTCACGATTCGAAAATGGTGAGTGGCCGTCTTACAACCAGCCAGATCCGAAAGTGTTCGGCTTTCACTATGACCTGGCGCTCGTTGGGTTTCTGGCTGCCTTTGCCGCCGCGCTTATCGTTCCAATAGTTGCCCTAGTTGCGTTCGCTACTGGTCATCGACGGGTTACGGTCCGACCGATGATTCTGGCTTTTGTTTCGTTCGCGTTGTATTTCCTATTCGTGCGGTTCGATATCGGCGGCGTCGGTACTTGGTTTGCTGATTAACATTTGTTCGATGTTCGACCGTGGTTGGCTGGCGTTCAGAAATCCGAATCGACACGTGGCTGTCCCTGGGGTGACGACTATCGCGTTGACTATTGTTGTGCCGATTCTTGCTGGTGGCTGCAGTTTCGCTGAGAATCTGGCCAACAGAGATCCATCTGGTGTTTCTAGTGAAGCTTCGGCCGAGGATTCACTAGGAGTCCCAACGGTTTCAGAAAACTGGGGGCAACCAGCATCGGTGGTTAGAGTAATCGACGGTGATTCGCTGGAGCTAGAGGTCGACGGTCAATCGATCGAAGTTAGGTTGCCTGGGCTGAACGCGCCCGAGTTATATACCAAGGACAACGACAAGACGTGTCAGGGACTTCGAGCGAAGGAAGCCCTCGAAGTAGCGGTTGAACCCGGCAACATTCGTTTCGAACCTGATACCAAGGATCGGTTTGGTCGCACGCTAGGACAGGTTTCGGTCGATGGTCGACTGTTGATCGAGCTGCTTATCGGCCAAGGGTGGGGACTCGCCACTGGTGGTGATGGGTTGCAACGAGAACTTATGAAGGCAGCAGCTAACGATGGACGGGGGATTTGGGGAGATGGCTGTGGCCAAAAAGATTCGACTCTGCTGTCGATCGGCGAAACCCGGGTCGATGCTGAGGGGGATGACCGGTCGAACGTAAACGGTGAGTGGGTCGAGATCGCTAACGGTGGCACTGAGGAGATCGACTTATCGGGGTGGACAATTAGAGACGAAACGTTCGGTCACCGATTTCCGCTCACTGGGCGCATGCAACCTGGAGCATTGCTACGTATCCGATCGGGCAACGGCACCGATACCGCGAATGAGATGTACCTAGGAGAGCGGTACCCGGTGTGGTCGAACAGTAGCGAGACGGTGGTACTCGTCGACCCAAACGGAGTGTTTACCGACTGGGCCTTTATCGACTGAGCGCCTCTGTTGAGAGCACTGTGTAGCCGGTTCAGAGGCTATCCGGTTGGTTCTTGCGGGTCGAGTAGCCGCAGGTGGCATTCCTCCCAGTTGCCGCCTCCGATGTCGACGGTCTCATCGAAATCGAGTGATTCGCCTGGCTTGAGCGTCTTGCCAAAAGCAAACGGAATCTCTCGCTGTCCGCTGGTGTCGAACACCTCAAGGCGGAGAAGATATTCGCGGGCTGAATCGCCATTGTTCGTGACTTTGCCGACGACATGGGCGTTGCCATCAACAAATTCGCACGTTGTGACCTCGACGTCACGTTTCAGGCTGCCAGCGCTTTCATCACTCGTTACGTCGCTACCTTCTTTTCGGCCAGCCTGGCGGGCTGCTGCTCGCACGTCATCGTGGGTAACCATTGGATCAGTCGATGGGATAACGCTCAAGGTAAAGATGGGCGCATTAATGGGATCAACACCGGTGCGAGTTATTAGTACATCGCCCTCGTCAAATGTTCTCTCTAACCGATCGCGCCCTGGGTCGTTAATGAATTGCTCGACCTCAGGGCCAAACAACAGTTCAGATGGAAGGATCGTCAGCCGATAAACAGACCCGAAGTAAAGGTAACTAGAAGCGCTTGGGTCAAACGAGAAGGCGTGGCCAGTGATGAGGCCTGATTCGTTGGTAGTAGCGGCAACAAACAGTAAAGGGTCGACGTTGTAGTAAGTAATTGGCAAATCGTTGATTGTGTCGGTTCTGCCGTTTTTCAAGGTCAGTTGGTCATCGAGAACAATTTCGGCGGCGGAAGACCAGAACTCAAATCCGGCTTCGAATTCTTCAATCGTGTTCTGACCAACGACTCCGACATCGGTGGGCGGGACCGAGTCATCTGATGGCTCTATTTGATCGGTACTACTCGTCGTCGAACTGGTCGTTGTCTCGGTTGTCTTACGGGGCAGCGACGGATCGCTCGACGGCGGCGAGGCTGATTCGGACACAAGTGTCGGTTGAGATCCGCAAGCGCTAAGGATGAGACAAACAGCGAAGACGAAGCAGGCATAGTGCATGGCCAACCGCAGGGGTGCGGGCGCGGTCGCTCTCGGGTTTCGTCTGTTGTTTGCACGGCCCATCGTCGCAACCGCTCTGTTACTTGACCCAGTGGAAACAAAACGGAACGCGGTACCACTCGCCTCGGTTGGCGGCGATCCCGGCAATTATCGTCAGCACCAAAGAACCGATCGATACCGCCATTAAACCCATGATGACAAGGAAGTAACCGGCAACAAAGACCGCAGCCGCAACCTCGGTAGAGACGATTGCAATCAGCGCCGCCCCACCGAAGAAAACGACCAGGGACCCAAAGACAACAACCATGACGGTCAGAAACAAATTCAGCGCCTCAGCGGCATGATGGCGAACGAAGGGACTCTGATCTCGTTTGGTTATATAGATAATCAGCGGAGCCAGACCCGACGCAACTAGCCCCAGTAAGTGGGCGAGCATCCCCATGGTGCGATCATCACTGGAAATGCCGCTCGGGTGCGGAACTTCGTACGCTGGTCTGCCGGGTGGCTGAGCGCCTTGATAGCCAGCACCGGCCATAGGGCCAGCTGGCGCCGACGGCGGGTTTGAGAGCCATTGGCTCCCGTCCCAGTATCGCTGGCCCAGCTCAGTCTGATACCAACCTGGAGGTGCAGGAGTCGCCCCGTCTCCAGACGCGCTTGAATCGATGTTAGCCACTATTCCTCATTTCGTTTACCGATTAGCCATACCCAGTGGGCAATACTCGTTGGCTCAGTTACCCGTCAGGCCAACTACCAGTTACGTCACGCACCAGTTCGGTCGTATACCCGCTGGCAGCATTGTAGCCGCCAGCTACCCGCGACGGATCTCGCCTCCAGGTTGGCCCTCGCCTCGGTTTACTCGGTCGGTTTTTGACGGACAGCTTGCTTGTTCTCGACTGTTCGGAGAATTTTCAGGTCGATTAAGAGGCGGTAACCGGCGTCCGGCTCTATCGTTGTTCTCACAATGAGAGTATGTGTTTTCGGTCTTGGTGATACTGGTAGCGCTCTTGCTAGCGATTTAGCGGCAGCTGGCGCTGACGTCGCGGCTTTTGACCCGGCACCGGTTGCGACTCCGGTTGGCGTCAACCGCTTTCCGCACCCTGCTCTGGCTGCCGCCCGCTCACCTTTCATCCTGGGAGTTACCAACGAACAAGATGCTGAGTTGGCGTTACTGCAGGCCATTGAAGTGTTTGTCGAAGATGCCGTTTACGCCGACCTTTCTGGCAGCAGTCCTTCACTCAAGCAGGAGCTAGCGTCGATGGCGGCCTCAGCCAAAGTTAACTACGCCGATGTGGCCCTCATGCCTGATGGCTCCGACCGGGGTCTCACGACATCAAGTCTTGTTTGTGGCGACGGTGCTGACCGCTACGCCGAATTAGTCAGCCAATATGGGGGGCAGTCCGAAGTAATAGCAGGAGATTCTGGCGCCGCTTCACGGAGGATGCTTCTACGGTCAATGGTGCTTTCGGGCATGGCGGCCGTTGTGACCGAAGCTATGCGAGTGGCGTCAGCCGCTGATGATCTGGCGTGGCTATGGACCAACATAAACGACGAAGTCAACGAGGCCGACGAAGGTTGGCTCCGAGAATTGGTTGACAGTTACAAAGCTGGCAGTCTTCGTCAAATCACTGAAAGTGAAGCGGCCAAGTCGCTTGGCGAGGATCTTGGGGTGTCGACAATTATGTCAGATGCCACGATGAGAGATTTGCAGAGTTTGCCTTCGCAAAATAACCCAGAGACGCTCTAACTAAAACTACGTCGTTGCTCAAAAACGGCGGCTGGGGGAGATCGACATGTCGGCTACGGCTTGGGCTTCATAAAGAAACGGAGTCGCCAGTCTGGTTGGTGCTCTTCATCGATGGTGAGCGCAAAGGTGTAGCTTTTTCCACCCGGAAGAGGGAGTGGTGACAGGTTGATTACCAGCGAAACCCCCAACGGCGAACCGGGGCGTAGACCAGGTGGTCGACCAGCTTCAAACTTCCCCTGGACTGCTACCGCCTTCGACTTAGCCATCACCGGATGCCCATCTTCATCAAAGAGATCAATGCGCCAGTCATGCTGAATGTTTGCCCGGTTCCACGGCACCGTTATTTGCATAGCTATTGCGAGAGCTCGAGGGGCTGGGCCAATGAATGCGACACCACCCCCGAGTATGAATAGCTTGCCGCCCGACAACTGTGCAGACTCGCAGAGAAGCATGTCCACGCTTAAGCCTGAGCCGTTCAGAAACTCGTCCATTGTTGAGAATACATCGAAGGTTGCGAATGCACACGACAACAGCGGGTTGCCAGGTTGACTTCGATCAAGGCTGGTAGTCGTTCGGCATCAGCTGCGACAGCTAAGGGTTACGTGCCGATATGACGGACTAAACCGGCTAGAGCCATTTCGTAACTTGTGGCACCAAATCCGGCCACCACGCCGATACACACGCCGGCCAGCATCGACTGGTGACGAAACTCTTCTCGACTGTGGATGTTCGAAATATGAGTTTCGACCACGGGAAGACCAGTTCCGGATATGGCATCCCGGAGGGCGATGCTGGTATGCGAGTACGCCCCAGGGTTGAAAACCACTCCATCCGCCCACCCCTGAGCGTCGTGGATAGCGTTGACTAGTTCACCTTCAATGTTGGATTGAACATCACGAATTTGGCAGCCCAGTTGTTCCCCTACTACCTGTAGCTGATTCACAATGTCGGCCAAAGTCAAGGCCCCGTAAATGTCGGGCTCCCGCTGGCCGAGCAAGTTCAGGTTTGGACCATTCAAGACAAGTATTTGGTGCATGGTGATTCAGATCTTCTGGGTTCAAGGGTTTGACTGCCGCCAGCATCGATTGTGGCTTGCGGCCCAAACTCAGTGTTACTCATGTCGGCCACGTTTGCTTGGGATTGATCGGCCAACCTCAACATTCGACTGCGCTGGCTTCGTTCCTAGGACAAGGGTTTGATTCACCAACGGTACCGTCAGGACCGGCGCCGTAGTGTGTCAGGCCCGACTCCAGGATGAGATCAATTCGTAACCAACAGATGGGAACATTGAACCGTAGTTGGTCGTCTTATACGTATGGAGCAGACAAAAGCAGTTCGAGTCAGTTATGTGCCAACTGGGTTCGGCCTCGCCCTCGAGATCGACGATACCGGTGAGTTGTGCCTTGATTCGGTCGGGGATAGCGATGGGGTGCTGCGAATAAGTGACGCCCGGGTCACCCTGGAGCTGCCGGCAGCAAATGGAAAAGTCTCCACGCTTGCGTGGGATCCAGCCGAGGTTTCGTGGGAGTCTTTACTCGCGAGCTAACCCCCCCCTTGCTGTAGTGGGGTAGACCGAAGGCTCGATCGAATCATTAATCCATTTCAAGGCGTCGCGTTAGAGCCAGCACCACCTGACTGACATTGGTCTTATTCCGCCCCCAGTCAACGAATCCGAAGACCAACTTCGACTCAACCACCACCTGGGATCCCCCTCCGGGAGCGGTCGCTACTTGAGCTGTGACGTTCTCACCCCAGCTGCCGGCACTCATCTGGCGACTAGCCCGCACTTCTGTCATCCCGGTTGACGGCGTATTTGAACGAGATGGTGGAAAACCGCATTCGGTAAACGCCACTTCAACCGCGCGGATTGTGTCTTCGGCACTACGTTGGAATTCGAGTCGTTCGCTGTATTTCCTACCCACGCTTGGTTTGTCCTTTGCCTCGGCGAAGCCAGAATAAGCTATCACATGCCTGTTTATCTGCCTCAGGGCACACGGCCCATACATCTATCTTGCGATTGATGCGTAGCGATTGATATCTGCGATTTGCTGCGGTTGTTGGGCTGAGCGGGATGAATTTGGTTCGATCTTCGAAACAAACTACCAATCGACCTGACTTCCGAGCTGACGAACGGCCCGACATCGACTTCTGATGGGTGAAGTTCAATGCCCGTTCGTGACTTTCTGTTTTCGGGGTGCCTCTAAGGTTGACCCTTATCCAAATGTATGGTCCCATAGCCCAACTAGGTCGGTCCAAAAGTTGACCAAACAGTCAACTAATGTGTCGACCATACGGCTACCTTACATGGTACGACGTCTATGTATAAGGGGACATCTGAATGGGTAAGTTGAGAACGTTGCTGGCGCTTTTGCTGGCGTTTACGCTAGTTGCCGCAGCTTGCGGTGGCGGCAGCGATGACAGCAGTGACGGTGGAGATGACACCGACACCACCGAAAACGAAGAGGACTCAGGTCCGGCAACAACGGTGAAAGCCGAGACCGAAGAAACCGACGCGGCCGCTGGTGGACCGGTCCGAGGTGGCACAATTGTCTACGGCATGGAGGCGGATTCCGCTAATCCATGGGCCCCATATCGGGTTAGCTGCGCGATCAGCTGCTACACCGTGCTGCAAACCGTGAGTGATCCGCTATTCCAGCCGGTTGAAAGCGGCGGCGTTAAGCCGTACCTCGCTGAGTCAGCTGAACCAAACGCCGACTACACCGAGTGGGTCTTTACCATTCGTGATGGCATTACCTTCCACGACGGCACACCACTCGATGGTGAAGCGGTTGCGTTCAACATCAACACCTGTCGAGGTAGTGGGCTTACTGGTCCAGCGTTAGCAAACATTGGCGACATCACTGCTGACGGACAAACCGTTACCTTTACTATGAATGCCCCATGGGTGCCGTTCCCAGAAAACCTCTCAATCGGCCAGTGCGCGTTCATGTTCTCACCAACATGGTTGGCATCGCTCGATGATGTTCCGTTCCGAAACGAAGGCACGGCCTTCTACTCTGAAGAGGTTGCAGCAACTCCAGGTGGCGGCGATCCAGCTGCTCCCGTCGGCGTAGGCGCCTTCCAGTTTGAGTCATTCTCACCTGGTAACGCCAACAAGCTAATCGCAACCCGCTATGAGGACTACTGGCGAGGTCCGAACGGAATCACTGGCGAAGAGCTGCCATATCTCGACCAGGTAGAACTCGTCGTAGCTGTTGATATCGCTTCTCGATCTGATGCTTTGGCGTCAGGTGAGTTCGACATCATCCACACCGCTAACGCTGACGAAATCGCGCGGTTCACCGACGATGACGGCTTCAGCACCATCACCGCCAGCGATTTCGGTGAGACCTCACACATCTTGCTTAACTCGGCCCAAGGCGAGAACCCAACGTTCTCGGCTATCAATGGTCTCGACGCCCCAGCGCCGATGGACCCTGAAGGCAGCAATGCCGAGAGTCCACTTCGGTTCACCAGCTGTCGTCGGGCATTGGCTTTTGCTACTGACCAACAACGAATCGCTGATGAGCGATATGCCGGAATCGTCGAAGTTGCGAACGGACCGTTCCCTCCAGGAGCGATCGGTTACTTGGAAGACACCGGATATCCAACCTACGACTTGGACGCTGCCGCTGAAGAGTGGACGCAATGCAAGGCCGACACCGGCAAGGATCTGATCCAATTCACGTTCAACACAACTAACGATCCGTTCAACGTAGAAACCAACACATTGATCCAATCGATGTGGTCTGAGGCATTCGGCGACGAGATCCAAACCACAGTTACCCCAGTAGAACAGGGCCAGTACATCGGCCTCGCTCTAACCGGTACCTTCGAGGCATTCGGTTGGCGTAACCACGGTGGTATTGACCCCGATAACCAGTTCCTCTGGTGGTTCTCCGGTACTTCTTCTCCGATCGGAACGCTGGCGTTGAACTTCGGTCGATTCCAAGATCCAATCATTGATCAGAACCTCGTTGCTCAGCGTTCAACCGACGATCCTGCCGCTCGACAAGCAGCAGCTGAAGCAGTGAACCAACAGTTCGGTGCTGAGGTCTACAACCTCTGGACCGTTTGGACCCTCTGGGGTGTTATCTCTAATCCAAACGTTCAAGGTCTTGGAACTCTGGAGACACCTGAGGGTGAAGCTACGAGGTCTATCGTTTCTGGTCGCCACTATCTAACAAACATGTGGTGCACCGAAGGCGATTGCCAAGGCTAACTATCGCCAAACCGGAAGCTCCAAATCGGGGCTGAAGAGTTCATAGATGTTGCGGAGGGCTGGGGATTTTGCCCCGGCCCTCCGTTGTAAGCCAGTCTGGAAACACGACAACGTTTAACACCGAAGGCGGAAGTGGTGGGAAGAAGACAAAATCGAACGGTTAGGGGTCTGTAGTTTGCGAAACCGACTACAAAACGTGGGAGCACTAAGCGCGGTGGCGGCCATCGTCATACTGATCGTCGGATGGATAGTTGGAATTCCACTTTCGATCCGCCTCGGTCTAGCGTTCTTAGTGATCGTGGCTGGGGCAATGGTGACCAACGGGTCCTATGTTCTAAAGAGGCTAGCAACGCTGGTTCCAACGCTGTTGCTCGTCACCCTGTTTACCTTTTTCCTTCAGACCAAGCGGGTGACTCCGGAAGTAGTCGCCATTCGAGTGCTGGGTACAGGAGCGAACGCTGACGCTGTCGACAAGTTCATCGTTGAGAACAACCTTGATGCTCCGTTCTTGCAACAGTACTTAGATTGGTTATCTGGCGCGGTCGTCGGCGATCTCGGTACATCGTTCGTGAACAACATCTCTGTCTCCGAACAAATTGGTGAAGCGATTCCAATCTCGCTTCAGCTGATGGTTTACGCTCAGCTCTTGGCCCTAGTCATCTCGGTTCCAGCTGGCGTTTATGCCGCATACCGAGCTAGTCGGCGCGGTGACGCCGTCGTGTCTACTGCTGCCCTGGGATTCCTCTCGATACCGAACTTCATCCTGGCAACATTTCTTGTCTACATTCTTGCCCTTTGGCTGGATTTGCTGCCAGCGACAAGTTACGTCTACCTGCATGAAAGCGTGATTGATCACTTCAAACACATGTTGTTGCCATCGGTTTCTCTAGCCATGGCGTTGTCGGCAACCTATATGCGGCTACTTCGTGGCGACATGGTTTCGACGCTCCAGGAGAGCTTCATTACGACCGCCAAAGCCAAAGGGGTGAGTCCAGCCAAAGTGTTGTGGGGGCATGCTCTACGACCTTCGTCGTTCACCCTACTAACAGTCTTTGCGGTGAATTCAGGAGTTCTAATCGGCGGCGCTCTGATCATCGAGATTATCTTCATCATCCCAGGCATGGGAAACAAGATCGTTGCTGCCATCGTCGGGTTCGACTTTCTCGTTCTTCAAGGGGCGGTTGTCGTTCTAGCTGTTGGGTTTGTCTTGCTGAACTTCCTTATCGACCTTCTGTACACCGCACTCGATCCGAGGATTCGAAATGTCCGAGCCTGATCTAGTACCTGATTCGCCAGTAGATCGTTTGAAGGTTGACGGCGGCAACGTGAGTTCGTTGGCAGAGACGAGCGGCGAGCCGGCAGCAGCTGCCAGCTATCAAGCTAAGAAGAAAGGTGTGTTTTTCTGGCTTGCCATCATCTGGCTTGCCATAATTCTCATCTGCGTTCTTTTCGCCAACTTCTTGCCTGTGCCCGAGATCGACGAACGGGTGGGAGATATCCGGCAAGGGCCATCTAGTGAGAACCTTCTCGGCACAAACAACTTGGGTCGAAGCGTGTTGTCGCAGTGCATTTATGGTGCTCGTCGCTCGATGGGCGTCGCAATGATCGCCACCTTGGGCGGGACAATCATGGGCGGAACGATCGGACTCCTAGCTGGGTTCTATCGTCGAACGATCGATACGGTGCTGACCTCAATTGTGAATATCATGCTGGCCATCCCTGGATTGGTTCTGGCCCTAGCACTGGTCGGATTTTTCGCTCCCAGCGGCGGCTTTGAAGATCAGCGATTCTTGTTCTTCGACGTTTCACCGGCTACCAACGCAACGCTATGGACTGCGATCGCACTCGCTATTTTGGCCACGCCGGCTATCGCTCGAGTAGCCCGGGCTCAGACGCTAGTTTGGTCTGACCGAGAGTTCGTTCTGGCATCGCGAACTATCGGTACCCGCAACCTCCGAATCATTGTTCGAGACGTGCTACCTAACGTGTTGCCGGCGATGGCATCCTTCGCGTTGATTGGTATTGCTGCTTTGGTAGTGGTTGAAGCTGCTCTTGCGTTCTTCGGAGTCGGCGATGTGACTGGCGCTTCCTGGGGAATCGCAATCAACAACGGTCGAGCCGATCTCGAGGACTACCCCCACATGGTGTTGTTCCCATCACTTTTCATGTTCCTCACAATTCTTAGCCTCAACTATCTGGCTGACAAGTTTGTAGATCTCTCTGACATCCGAGAGGCGGGAGTTTAAATGGCCGGTTCTGGTACCGCTCACCTCAGAGGTGGGGGAGCACTAACGGTAGAGCACCTAACGGTGGAGTTCCCGGTAGGCACGAGTGGCGACAAAGTCCACGCAGTCTCTGATGTGAGTTTCGATCTCATGAAGGGCGAGACCCTCGGCGTTGTCGGCGAGTCCGGTTGTGGCAAGTCGACAACTGGGAAAGCAATCATGCGGGTGCCGCCGCCAACCTCAGGTTCGGTCCGGCTCGGCGCCATCGATCTTTCAACGCTTGGCGCCGATCAATTGCGTGATGTGCGCGGCCGGCTCCAAATGATCTTCCAAGACCCGATCTCATCGCTTAATCCTCGGCGCACCATACGAGATATTGTCGCCGAACCTTTGACGGTGCGTTGGCTAGATGGTTTTCCTCGATATCCAGCGGCGCAGGCGTGGGACAACTTCACGCCAGCAATGCTGAAGCTCTGGAAAAACAAGTGGCTGGTCCTGCTGACCAAAATAGGTTTGGGTGTGCTCCTGGGCGGTGTGTTGCTATACGTAGTTGCTTCCGCCGTTGGAGAGCCTGACCAGTTTGGGCGTCGCGACGGCGGCGCTGGCGCCGACCTTGCCAACCAAATTATTCGGGGTGGTGGGCTCCTACTTGCCCCGGCAGCCATAGTTGGGATCATCGGTTCGGCTATCTGGCTCCTTCTCGTCTTCTTGATGATTCCGTTCAAGATTGCCCGCTCCGTGCTGGTAGCGATGGAAAAGAAGGAGTTTGCGAAAGAGGTTGATGAGAAGGTATTCACGGCGCTGGAAGAGGTCGGCATCCCGGCCCAAGTGTCGATGACAAAGTACCCGCACGAGTTTTCTGGCGGTCAGGCTCAACGAATTTCAATTGCCAGAGCCTTGGTCCTTGACCCTGAGATCATAATCTGCGACGAACCGGTATCGGCGTTAGACGTTTCGGTCCAAGCGCAGGTGCTGAACCTCTTGGAGGATCTCAAAGCATCGCGCGACATTAGCTTGATCTTTATCGCCCATGACCTTGCAGTAGTCAAAAACATTTCGGACCGAGTGGTTGTGATGTATTTGGGCAAGGTCTGTGAAGTAGGGCAACCAGATCTGTTGTACTCAAAGCCTCGGCACCCGTATACCCGTGCTCTCATGAGCGCTATTCCAGTTCCCGATCCGCTGGTAGATCCTCGGTCGGCTGAAGAAATCGATGGCGAGTTGCCATCGCCGATTCATCCGCCATCTGGTTGCCGATTCCGAACCAGGTGTGCCAGGGCAACCGAGATCTGCTCCACCGCTGAACCTGAGATAGCCGAAGTCGCTGACGGCCAGTTCGTGGCCTGTCACCACCCGCTGGATGAAAAAGATTGGCACCTTTCCGAGCGCTCAGTTCCGGTGACGGTCAGCAGCGATCTAGATGGCCTGCTACACAGCACGACCCCCGAGGCACCTGGAGGGGTGAAGTGAGTAACGCAGAACCAAAAGGAAACAGCGAGCGGCTCTTAGAAGTCGAAGGTCTTTCAACGAAGTTTCTGACGGCCCGTGGAACCGTGACTGCGGTCGACAACGTTTCGTTTACTCTCGACCGAGGCAAGACCCTAGGTGTTGTTGGTGAGTCAGGGTCAGGGAAAACAGTCCTATCCCGCTCAATTATGAACTTGCTGCCTCGGAAAAACGTCGAGCGGACGGGCAGCGTTCGTTTCGATGGCCGTGAGGTACTCAATCTGTCGGACAAAGACATGCGCCACATCTGGGGCAAAGAGATGGCAATGGTCTTCCAGGATCCGATGACGTCGCTCAATCCGGTGATGCGTATCGGGAAGCAAATTACTGAATCGTTAAGAATTCACCTTGGGGTCGATAAGAAAACCGCCAGGCAGGAAGCGATTGAGCTACTCCGGTCGGTGAAAATTCCAGAGCCGGAGAAAAGAGTTGATGAGTACCCTCACCAACTTTCGGGAGGTATGCGACAGCGAGTGATGATCGCAGTGGCCTTAGCCTGTGGGCCTCGGATGTTGTTTGCCGACGAGCCGACGACCGCATTGGACGTAACCGTCCAGGCCCAAATTTTGAACTTGCTCGCCGAGCAGCAACGCGATCGGTTCATGGCCATGGTTTTGGTGACGCACGATCTCGGTGTTGTGGCCGGACGAGCCGACGAAATTGCAGTTATGTATGGTGGTCGACTGGTAGAGAAGGCTCCTACGGCAACGCTTTTCCGGAGCATGAAACATCCCTACACCGAAGCGTTGTTCCGCTCGATCCCGCGAATCGAAAATCCCAGCCATACCAGGTTGCTTGCGATCGGGGGACGTCCGCCTGACCTGGTGAATCCGCCCAAGGGGTGTGCGTTCGCTGATCGGTGTCCCCGAGTACAAACAATGTGTCGTGAAGAACGACCGAAACTAGTCAATGCCATTACCGCCGGTCACTCGTATGCCTGCTTCTATCCCACCGGTACTCCCGAGGGCGACAAAGCACTAGAAGACAACATAGTGGCTGGGGTGCCAGCCGCCCTTGAGGTGCAAATCACCGACGCTCCAAGTGGAATCTAAAAGCGTCACGGCTAGTCGGCCTTCGCTTGCCCCAGCAAGGGCTGCATCGGTCGAAAACTGAATGGCGTTGCTGCTTGGCCTTGCCTCAGCTGCTCTGTTCGGAACCGGAGATTTCTTTGGAGGCATGGCAGCTAAGCGGTGTTCGGTTCTACATGTCGTCGCGATTTCTCACCTGATCGGTCTAATCGGAATCGGCTTTGCGGCGGTGTTGATCGGTAACCCGATCAACGGTCCGGATCTAGCACGCGGCAGCATTGGGGGACTAGCCGGTCTCGTTGGCGTCGCTCTGCTGTATCGATTGTTGTCGGTCGGTCCAATGAGCGTCGTTGCCCCATTAACTGCCCTGACCTCAGCAGCGGTACCAGCAATATGGGGACTCGCCGGTGGCGAGCGATTCTCAAGTCGCAGCTGGCTTGGAATAGTTCTAGCTTTAGTCGCAATCGGGTTGGCGTCAAGCGAGATTGGCAACAAGGGCGGTGCATCGGCGACGCCGGTAACAGTTCGGGTTGTGGCTGAGTCGCTGCTTTCTGGGTCAGGGTTCGGCCTGTTCTTTATCTTCCTCGACAGCACGTCATCGTCGTCCACGCCCTGGGCTATCGTCGCGGCTCGAACCACAACGACGACCCTGTTGTTTTTGGTTGCGGTCGTCGTGACCCGTACTCGAATACCGGAGCTTGGCCGCAGCTCGCCAGATCAGCAACGTAGTCGGCAAGCCCGACAGTTGTTTCCAACACTTACTGCTGCTGGGTGGCTTCTCCTCGCCGGTGCTGGCATCGCAGACACCGGAGCTAACTTGACGTTTCTCTATGCCACCCAGGTTGGTGAGTTGACGCTGGTATCGGTCCTAGCCTCGCTGTATCCGATCATGACGGTTGGGTTGGCCCGAATATTCATTGGAGAGAAGATGGGTCCGCTCCGTGCCTCGGCCTTAGCGCTGGCAGTTGTCGCCGCCCAGCTCTTATCAACCGGTTGAGCTGTGCGAGAGAAAATGTACGCTCCTGACTACGTCGGAACTGGCGTGATCTATGCATAGTTATGCAGTTGGTCGCTTAAACGCCGCCGCTCATCCTTAGGATCAAGCGCTAGGCTCGGTCTGTGAGTTGTGTTAATCATTCTGGGCGACCGGCAGAAGTACTTGTTTTCTGCGTGGCTCGATCAGCGAGCTAGCCAAGCTCTGCATGTCGGGAATACGCCGGAGCCCACTGTCATTAGTCCGCCGGGTATGGACTGCTTTTGACGGCTTAGCCGCAGACACCCTTTGGGGTGGTTCTTTCGACCTCTTCATGTTGTTGACAACGATGCTCACATTTCTGCTCCTGCAGAAAGTCATTTCGCTTGAGCAGTATGGAAGCTATGTAGCTCTCTACGCAATTGTTGGCCCAATCGGATCAATCGTTTGGGCCGGCCCTGGCTTGGCCTTGTTGCAGCGGCGGTTACACGACGGTAGCGAGGTCAACACAACTGTCGCATCGTTTCTTTCGCTCACGTTGTTCTTGGGTTCGATATTGGGATTTCTAGCCATTGGCTACGCCTCGGTGATTATCGATGATCTTTCGACGCTTACGATTTCTCTCATTGTGGCCAGCGAATTGCTTGGTATGTCGGTGATTTCGATCGTTGGTATGTCGGTGCAATCGACATCGGGATACCCGGCGTTTATTCGAGTAAAGTTCGGCGCAATGCTCATCAAATTCAGCGTAATTGTTGGTTTGGCCGGGATTGATAGCACCATCGCTGCTGACGGTGGCAGGCTAAAGCCGAGCATTCCGTTCATTGAAAAAACCGAAGCTTTGACCATACAGAATCTCGGAATCGCCTACGCCATTCTCTACTCGGCGTACGCGTTGTGGCTCGTCTTCATTCACCTGCCGAGGCACAACCAGAAGTACCGACTTACGTTGCCTCATAGATCGGATTGGAAAGCGTCAGCTGCCTTCGGCATGCCTATGTCGGTTGCCTCAATGCAAGAAAACGGTGACAAGGTTGTGCTCAAACAGTTCGGCTACGACACAGATGCTGGACTTTACGGAGCGGCATATCGCCTAGTTCTTCTTGGCACAATGCCGCTGCGGGTACTAGATGAGGCCGCCTTCCGACGATTCTTGCCAGACGATCCGACCCTTCCTGGGCTGCACCTCCGCCGAGCCCGGAATTACTCGGCCTTCAAGTTCGGTGTTTCGATTGTTGTCGCCGGTTTGATCATTGCCGCCCTACCTATCTTTGAGGCTCTATTGCTCGACGATGAGTTTAAAGAAGCCAGCAAGATGCTGCCGTGGCTGACGCTATTCATTCCCCTCATCGCCTTGAGCGGTGCACCCATGAACGGCTTACTCGGCCTTGGTCGCTCAGTGGAGCGAGCCTACGTGTTTATCGGGTCTGGCCTTTTCTCAATTGTGCTCTATCTCATCTTTATCCCCCCGTTTGGGTGGCGAGGCGCGGTTGGAGCGACTGTCCTTAGTGAACTGTTTCTGGCAATCGCTAGCTGGGTTGCGATCATTCACTATCAGCGTAAAGCCGACCGTGAACGTCCACCGGTCGAGGCTGAACCGACTGGTGAAACCGATGGTGCTTTGCCAACGGCTTAGCCCCGTCGACCCTACACTTAGACAATGACCAGCAGACCAATACGAGTTGGCGGGGTTCCCGAGCATTTCAACCTTCCGTGGCGCTTAGCGCTGGCGTCTGACGCTTTGAGCGGTGTTGCCACTGAGTGGTTTGATCAGCCAGGCGGAACCGGCCAGATGTTGTCCAGCCTGAACTCGGCCGATCTGGACATGGTGAGCATCCTGACTGAAGGGACTGTTGGTGCGATAGAAAAAGGCGCAGCAATAACCATTCTCCAAATCTACGTCGAGTCCCCGCTGCAATGGGGCGTGTTCGTTCCCGCAGGATCTCAATTCACTGATGAGTCACAGCTGCAGGGTGCTCGTATTGCTATCTCTCGGTTCAACTCCGGCTCTCACCTGATGGCGTATGTTCACGCCGAGTCGCAGGGGTGGTCAGTAACTGATGACCAGTTTGTTGTCGTCGGCGGCCTAGATGGTGCGGTTGACTCTTTTGCGGCTGGTCATTCTGATCTGTTCCTATGGGAGCAACACATGACTCGACCATTAGTTTCGGCCGGAAAATTTCGTCAACTGGCGGTTCAAGAAACGCCGTGGCCGTCGTTCGTCATAGCAGTTCGTAACGAAGTGCTGGCGGCCCGGACGGCTGAAGTAGGGCGAATCGTCGACTCGGTGATATCCGAAGCCAACAGTCTTCACAGCCGCCCCGGAGTTGAAGATCTAATTGCCGGCCGGTATGGCTTAGCGGAGGAGACAGCCCGGCAGTGGCTGGATACCACGATCTTCGCCAAAAGGTCGGCAATGGATCCGGCGATTACCACGAGAGTTCTTGAGCTCCTGACCCGCGCTGGCGTCGACAACGGCGGGTAAGATCTTGATGCTACTACGTAGTAGCAGAGTGAAAGGTCGCTGTGAACACTGCAGATACGTTGCTTAGCGAAGCGATAATAACTGCCAACGTTTCCTCCGAATCGTTGGCAGAAGCGCTAGACCACGCCGATTCTCTCGCGCCCATTCGCGACCAGTTCATTTGCCCGGTAAACGAAGACGGAACGAGGAAGGTATACCTGGCTGGCAACTCCTTAGGGTTGCCAACTACAGCTACCGCAGAGTACGTCACCAACGAACTCAGCCGATGGGGTTCACTGGGCGTCGACGGCCATTTCTCTCCCGAGCTGGGTTGGGCTTCATATCATCAATTATTGACCGATCAAATGTCGATGATCGTTGGCGGCCATCCCAACGAAGTGGTGGTGATGAATTCGTTGACCGTCAACCTTCACCTGCTAATGGTCAGCTTCTATCAGCCAACTGAGCAGCGGCACAAGATCCTGATCGAGTCTCACGCGTTCCCGTCCGACCATTTCGCCGTTGAATCGCAGATCCGTCAGCGCGGGTTTCGACCGGAGGACTCACTGGTAGTCGTAGAGCCTTCCGGTGATGACGCTCTCCTTGATCCGAATCACATTCTCGACGAGATTGCCAAACACGGAGATGAGTTAGCCCTAGTCCTTCTGCCTGGGGTGCAGTACTACACCGGACAGGTGCTGCCTATGGTCGACATAACTCGGGCCGCTCACGAAGTCGGGGCTATGGTGGGCTTCGATCTTGCCCACGCAGCCGGAAACGTCTTGTTGGAACTGCACGACTGGGGCGCTGACTTTGCTGCGTGGTGTAGCTACAAATATTTGAATGCTGGTCCTGGCGCAGTTGGCGGATGTTTCGTTCATAACCGCCACATCGGCGACGAAACGCTACCCAAATTTCTGGGTTGGTGGGGAACTAACAGTGCAACTCGGTTCAAGATGGAAACAGTGTTCGAAGCAATTCCCACCGTTGAATCTTGGCAGATTAGCAATGCCCCAGTATTAAGTATGGCTTCGCTTCGGGCGTCGCTCGACGCTATCGATTCTGCCGGAGGGATGACGCCTCTGCGAGCCAAATCGGAATTGCAAATCCGCTATTTCGATGCGTTACTCGACGACATGGTGCCGACCAAGGTCCGCTGCATCAATCCAACGGCGATGCAAGATCGTGGTTGTCAGTTTGCGTTGGAAATTGTCGACCCTAACCACGACGGAAAATCGGTGTTTGACCAGCTCGAGCACGCAGGCATCGTCTGCGATTGGCGCTATCCGAACGTTATACGGGTGGCGCCGGTGCCCCTCTACAATTCCTTCGGAGACATCCGACAGTTCGTCACGACTCTACGCAACATCCTCCAGTAAGGTTTTCCAATGGCAGCTTTGGGTGAGGACGGGCAACTGGTTGTGGCTGGCGGTGGCTTAGCCGGATCGTTGATGGCGCTTTATTTGGCCAATCAAGGGTTTGATGTTGAGGTACTTGAAAGTCGACCGGATCTTCGATCCGTCGATATTGGTGCTGGCCGCTCGATCAACTTGGCGTTGGCGACTCGCGGGATCGTCGCCCTGAAGGAAGTAGGTCTGTTCGACCAGGTTCGAGACATCCTGATTCCGATGGCTGGGCGAATGGTTCACCCAGCCGGGGCAGAGGCCAACTTCCAGCCCTACGGGACAACCGATGAGCAAGTCATCTACGCGGTTTCACGTAGCGATCTAAATGCGATTTTGCTCGAAGCAGCTGAGGCCACGGGTCGGGTCCGTATCAACTTTAATGCTCGCTGTCGAACGGTCGATTTTGGTGCCCGGACAATTACCTTCACTGATGGGGACGGATTTTCTCCCTATGAGCTCGATGCTCCGACCGGCGAAGGCTCGACCGACGGTGAGTCTGCTACCAACAAAGGTCAGATCCTCGGCCATGAAGACGACAAGGAACACTTCTCGATTTCGTTCGGCACGATTTTTGCCTGCGATGGTTCGGGTTCGGCCATCCGTAAATCGATGATGGAGTTGAACGGTGGGACATCTAAATTGCAACCGCTCGATCATGGCTATAAAGAGTTAACGATTCCGGCTGGCCCCGATGGTCAGTTTCAGATTGAGCCGAATGCTCTGCATATTTGGCCCCGAAGCGACTACATGCTCATTGCGCTAGGAAACCCCGAGGGAGATTTCACCGTCACGCTGTTTATGCGAAACAAAGGGGCGGCGGCCAGTTTTGCCGCTCTTGAGACTGAAGAGCAAGTGATGGCGTTTTTCGAGCGAGAGTTCTCCGACTTTGTGCCACTGGTTCCCAACTTGGCCACCGAATTTTTGTCTAACCCGACCGGCCATCTCGGCACGATATACAACTCAGGGTGGAGCCTAGATAGTCGAGCGGTCTTGGTCGGAGACTCCGCCCACTCGATTGTTCCGTTCCACGGTCAGGGTATGAACTTGGCGATGGAGTCGTGCCGCCTGCTCAATGGTCTGTTGATTGAACATCCCGACGACATCGAGCTAGCTTTTTCTCGCTACGAAAAATCTCGCAAGCCCGATGCCGATGCGATAGCAGCGATGGCTTTGGAAAATTACATAGAAATGCGATCGGGCGTCGTCGATCCCGATTACCTCAAGGCTCGAGAATTGGCCCTAGAGCTAGAGCGACGGTTCCCTGACTCGGTAGCAGCTCGGTATGGCATGGTCATGTTTACCACCATGCCTTACGCCCAAGTGCAGCAACGGGCGGCTAAGCAAGCCGCCATATACGCCGACTTGGTTCGAGGAGTCGATCGGCTAGAAGACGTCGACTTCGACCGAGCGGCCGAACAGGTAGCGAACCTCGGACCGCTACCAACCCCAATCTAGGACTACAGACCAGCAGATGGTGAGCAAGCATGGCAGATGAAACAGGTTCTCAGAATACAAACCCTCAAACCAGCGACCCTCAAAGCGAGGCCAGCGGCCCGTCTATGTCTTATAGCAGCTATCTCAAAGTCGAGGAACTGCTTAGCTTGCAAGAACCGGTGTCTGATCCGGTTGAACACGACGAAATGTTGTTCATCATTATTCACCAGATCTACGAGCTCTGGTTCAAAGAGGTACTGCACGAATTCGACGAACTGATCGAACACCTTGACGATGACCATCGGTCTCTGAGCGGTCACCAGCTCAAGCGAGTGCTTCGGATCTTCAAGACACTTACCGCCCAACTTGATGTTTTGGAAACGATGACGCCACTCGAGTTCGTTTCCTTCAGACGATTTCTTGCCAACTCAAGTGGGTTTCAATCGGCTCAGTTCCGAGAGATCGAGTTCATTTTGGGTCAGAAAAATCCAGAGCACGTTGAGCGATTCGTCGATAGCAGCCGAGAGTATGAGAACCTTGTCCGTCGTTACAAAGGGGTGACCCTCTGGGACGCCTTTATTCGCCACGCGGCCCGGCGAGGATACGACATCCCGACCGAGTTCTTAGAGCGAGATTTAACTCAAGCGGTAGGCTTGTCTGCTCAGGTCCAACAAGCGGTGGTAAAAATGTACCGAGAAGACCCCCCGATGTCTCGCTTGTGTGAGTCTCTGATCGATCTCGACGAAGGGCTACAAGAGTGGCGCTATCGTCACGTAATGATGGTGCAGCGGACCATTGGAATGAAGATCGGCACCGGAGGATCGGCCGGGGTCGAATACCTTCGGTCGACCCTTTTCCGCCCCGCCTTTCCTGACCTATGGGCTGTGAGAGCCGTTTTCTAGAACGGGTTTCGGCCAAGAATGTGGATCGGTCGGCTCACTAGCTGATCAGCGTTTTTGTTGAGGTCACGTCGATGAGGTGGCAAGACCCTCGGGCCATGACCAAAAACATCGCGTCACCGCGCTCAGTTTGGCCGACGATTTGAGAGGCAACAATTGCCATAGCTAGGCCGGCAGGCGCTCGAAGCGCGAATTGGTGATCGATCCACGAACGGTCGACGGAGATGGTTTGAGTCTCAAGCGAGTCGTGATAAAGCCGAAGGAGCGGTTCGACCATCTCGGCCTGATTCGATGGCTCGACGCTGGTGCCAACGAAATACGCAACGTCGGTCATTGGTGGGCCTGCTGAAGCGGTCTGCCAATCGACGACGGTCAGGGGCGGCGCTGGTGGTTGTCCGAACAACATATTGTCCAGGCGGAAATCGCCATGAACCAGAGCGGTAACGTCGGAACCTCCAGCGGCGTACAGATACGCCTTGATGTTGTCGTGGAACCAGTTGCATGTTGCTCGCTCGTCTTCGGTCATCTGATCTTGATAACGATCCATGAAGCCGGGGAACAAGTTGGCAACCAATCCGGCTCGCTGTTCAACTTGACCCTTGTCGTATGTGTCAACCCAGTCGAGATCGGTCACCCACGAGGCGTTCCAGGTCGAGCCATGAAGTTGTGCTGCGGCCTCAACAGCGAGCCGAGCTTGTTGGGTTGTGCAGCCAATAAGCTGTTCGCCTTGCGCTGCGGGATGAATGTCTTCCATCGCTAAAGCAAAGGTGTTGTTTAGTCGGTCCTCTTCGATGAAATATATTGCTGGAATGCGCAGAGCGACTTTTGAGGCTGCGTCTCGGTAGAAACCAACTTCTCTTTCGTAGGTCCTGGTCGCAGCTGCTGCCGCCCGGCTAGCAGCGTCAAGCGATGGGAGTTTCAGCACTATGGAGTTGGGCCGGATGTCCGCAGGTGTCGCGGTCGATGAGCCTGCCCACCGCAACGTGCAGCGGACGTTTTCACCGACCTGGCCGGTGCCAATAGCAATCGAATCGATTTCGGTGATGATGTCTTGATCGGAACGGGGTGCTAACGCTCGACTAATCCAATCAATGTCGATGCCGTTTGCGGATAGAATCTCAGCCGCCATTTCCTTAGCGCTTGCCACCATGTCTCATCTCGTTTCTTAGGCCTAGCACCCCACCATTCAATCCTGACCCACGACAAGGTGTCACAGCCAAGTGAATAGCTAACGTATTGCTATGTTGTGGGTCCGTGCTCGGCCTGGAGTCAACTAAACTCTAATCGTGGCGCCCGGTAACAATCCATCTTCGTATTCCAGACCTCCCGGAGGTCGCCCGATCGATGATCTCGAGTTCTATCAATCGGCCTTGTCTACCATGCGAGCGAACCTAGTTGATCTCGAGGCATCCCCATCGTATCTGATGCTCAAAGACGCCGAGCCCGGAACCGAAACACGACGCAAGTTCTCTGACGAAATCGAAGCCGGGAAGGACCTGTGGACGGTGGTTGAAGCCGCTGACGCTCAGCTCCGGACGGCTCGGGTTCACGCCGACGAAAAGGGATCGGCTGCACATCAGGAAGCAGAACTTCGCCGTTTGCTAACCGAAAAGTGGTTTGCGATTAGTTTCGCCGATGGTCGGACTGTGTCGATGTCGGTGAATCAAACGCTGGGTGAGATAAGGAATCGCTTGGCTGGCGTGAGCGAAGCGGTTTCAGCTGTTGAGGATCTTTGGACTGGGCTGATGCCCAGAATCGATTCGGCTCGCGACACCCTTATTCGGCTTGAAGGCGAAGCTCAGGCCCTCGGGGTCACCGAGCCGCTAATAGGACGGGCAAAGGCCAAAGTCGAGGACCTGGCCGAGCGACTGCTTAGTGACCCGTTGAGCGTTGTTAGCGCTGACGGTCCCCAGCTGGACCGAGATGTCGCCGAAGCAGCAAAGCAGATGGCTAGATTGCGCACCGGTCATGACAATCTGGACAAGGACCTCAACGGTACAGAGGAACGGCTGGCTTCGCTTCGAGTGATCCGGGCCAGGGCCGAGGCAGCTTTTGTAGAAGCGTCGACGAAGATCGACTCAGTGACTGGGCTCGTACGGACTCCTAGCGCCGCGATAATCGACGGGCCGGACGGGTTGGCGGCCAAGCTCGATGGTTTGTTCGATGACGCCGGGTCGACAGCTTGGACCCAGAAACGTAGCCTTCTCGACATTTGGCTTACTACCGTCAAGAAACTCGAAGCCCAGCTAATTAGAGCCGAGACAGCTAATCGGGCGCCGCTCGAGAGACGAGATGAGCTTCGAGGCCGACTCCAGGCCTATAAGGCCAAGATTGCTGCCGCAGGAAAGGCAGAAGACATGGATTTTTCTGAAATTGTTGACCGGGCGCGATCGGAATTGTTTACCTCTCCGACCGATCTTTCAGTAGCCGACGCCGCAATCGCTGAGTTAGCGGCGAGACTAAGACAATGACCGCTTGTGCCCAACCTGGCTGTTCAGGAGAAATCTCCGCTGATGGTTTTTGCGATACCTGTGGTGTAAAGCCGCCGTCTTCGGCTAGTTCAAGCTCAGCGCAACCAGCTGGGATCAAGACCTCCCCGCCTATCCCTGCTGTACCCGGTCCGCCGCCGATCGGGAGCCACGTGGCGAAGATGTGCACAACGCCGGGCTGCGGTGGCACCTTTAGCCAAGACGGGTATTGCGATACCTGCGGACTGGCGGCTAGCTCGCCTGGGTCCGGTAGCTCATCGAGCAGCCATGGTTCTGCCGTTCCGAGCGCCGGCGATGCGAGTACGGCCACGGCTGGGGCCACAAGGTCAGCGGTCCCGATCGGCACCGTTTGCGGGCGTGGTGGGTGCACCGGGACGATTTCGGCTGACAACTATTGCGATACCTGCGGGTTATCGGCAACCGCAACCGGGGCCCAACCTAGTTCAACCGGCCACGGCAATGTTTCAGTAGGTTCGGCTGAGTCCGGGGTGCTCGTCGACTCGATGCGTTCGCTCGCTCCGCCACGGCCGCCTGAGACATCGATGAAACTGCCCGGAGCTGGTACTGCGACTGCCCGCAGCCGGACAACCACAGCAGCATCAGGGCGAACCGGTTCTAATCGGAGTGGCATCGGGGCTGGCCTGGTAGATGTGCCGCCGACTGTCGTTGGCGACCCAGCAGCTGCTGTCATGTCTGAGGAGAAGATTCGCCGAGCGCTCGGAATCGTGCCTGAGGAAGAGCGAATCTGTACTTCCTGTGGCCTCCCGGTTGGCCGAACTATTGATGGAGTCGAAGGACGGGTCAAAGGTTTTTGCACCAACTGTCGAACCAAATTCGATTTTTTGACCAATGAACCGTCGCTGCGTCAGGGCGAACTAGTCGCGGGGCAGTACGAAATTCTCGGCCCGCTAGCGCACGGTGGCATGGGTTGGATCTACTTGGGTCGAGACCGAGCTGTCTCTAATCGCTGGGTCGTACTCAAAGGCCTTCTGAACGAAGACGATGTCGATGCGGCAGCGGCCGCGGTGGCGGAGCGGCAATTCTTAGCTCAGATTGAACACGGCAATATCGTCAACATCTATAACTTTGTTACTCACCGAGGATCTGGGTACATCGTCATGGAGATGGTTGGTGGCGAGTCGCTGAACTCAAAGCTTAAAGAAAGGCAGAGGGCTGGCAGCGGCTCATTGCCGATCGCCGAGGCAATTGCCTACATCATTGGGATTCTTCCCGCCTTCGGCTATCTCCACGGACTTGGGTTGGTTTACAACGATCTGAAACCAGCGAATATCATGGCCGTTGGCGACGAGGTCAAACTGATCGACGTTGGTGCGGTAATGCAAATTCAGGATCAGAAAGCAGCAATTTTTGGAACTCAAGGGTTTCAAGCTCCTGAGGTTGCTGAGCTCGGCCCATCGATTTCCTCCGATCTATATACGGTCGGTCGAACCTTAGCGGTGCTGATAATCCGGTTTGTCTTTCACGACGGATCGTACTTGTACGCCCTTCCGACCCCCGAGGAGGAGCCGCTATTCGCTAAGTGGGAGTCGTTGTACCGGTTCTTACTTCGAGCCACGGCGTATCATCGAGACGATCGGTTCCAATCGGCCGAAGAAATGTCGGAGCAGCTTCTCGGCGTGCTGCGAGAAATTTCGTCGATTACTCATGGTCGGCCCCGGGCCAGTGCATCAAGGCTGTTCGAGTCCGATCAGCTAGCCAATCTTTTAGTTTCGGGCTCGGAAGGCTATGACTCCACTGCTCCCGATTGGCGAGTCCTGCCCGCAGCTCGCGTTCACGAAGAGGACCCTGATGCCGCCTTTTTGCTGGGGTTGCCGGAATCCGATCCGGGTCGGGCGGCGACGGCGATTTCTAACGCTTTATCCTCTGGCCAGATCCTAAACTCGGATGAAGTTCTGCTGAGGTTGGCATGGACCTTAATGGAGGTTCGCGAGCTGCAACGAGCGCAAGTAAAAATCAACGCTGACTCGAGTTCCGCAAGTATGGTCTTGCAAGAAGTTCCGTATGATCCTCAGCAAATCCTGCAACAGGTCGAGCAATCAAACCCGTGGGAGTGGCGTGCTGGGTGGTATCGGGCTATTCATCACCTGCAGATGAACCTCCCCGAGGCGGCAGCAGAAGGATTCTCGAAGGTATGGACCGAACTGCCAGGCGAGACTGCACCCAAAATGGCGGTTGCACTAGCGGCCGAGTTGGCTGGCAAGTATGAACGTTCACTAAGTCTCTACGAGCGAGTTATCTCGTCGGATTCCTCCTACGTCTCAGCGGCGTTCGGTCTGGCCCGGTGCAACTGGAATCTGAGTAATCCCGATGGAGTTGTAGCCGCCTACAACATGGTCCCGACTAGTTCCGCGGCCCACTATGACGCGCAACTGGCGGCAGCCCGAGCATTGGTTGCCGGGGGACCGGCTGGCGAACCAACCCTGGAGGAGTTGAGCGCTGCGTCACAGACTATCGAGCGTTTACAACTTGACGCGGCGCAACGAGGAGAGCTGTCAGCCGAGATTTATGAACGAGCGCTCGATGGAGTTCGATCAGGGCGCATGGCCGACGGCGCGCAGCTGCTCGGAAGCGAACTGAACGAAAATGATCTACGGGCCGCACTCGAAAAAACGTATCGGACCCAAGCAAGGATCGCCACCACCCGCCCCGAACGAATCCGTCTGGTTGATAAAGCCAACGCTATTCGCAAACGTACATTATTTTAGGCGTTCCGAGCCTAGATTCAGGCTCGACCTCCGGTATGCAAGTTCAGGGTTTAAGATCAGACATTTAGCACGCAAGAGCGGAACCGCTCGCATCCATATCCGTTTCTCGTAAGTTGGGCTTAATAACATGAGGTTCAAGTAATGGAATGTCCAGCATGTGGCGAGACGTCGCCCGAAGGCGCAACATGGTGCGAAGCGTGCGGGCATGATCTCAACGCTGAGCCCCTTCCTGAATGCCAAGCGTGCGGTGAGCGTGAGGTAACCGATGAAGGCTATTGCGGTATCTGTGGCCATAAACAGCCCGAAGAACGCGACCATATGGAATTCGGTGAAGACGCCCTCATAGCGGTTACTAACAAGGGCAAGCGTCATCGTCACAACGAAGATTCTGTAGCCGTTGGGCACGCATTCGATGAAGCTGGCAACGTGACTGCAGCCGCCCTTGTGGTTTGCGATGGTGTCTCATCCACCCCGGGATCAGCCGAAGCATCGGAAGCGGCAACCAAAGCCGCATTGAACGTCTTGCTTTCCGGTCTGAGCGATCCGGTATTTCTAGCTAACCGTACAAACAGAACACAGTCTGAGTCGGGTGATGGTTCGAAAAGTGATCTTGATGTTCTAATTGAAAGCGCCACTGTGGCTGCTCAGAACGTTGCTGCGGCTGCCCCCGAAGTTGAAAGCAATCACCCCGGCTCCAGTGGAGGTCCGCCATCGTCAACGTTCGTTGCCGTGGTGTCCGAGCCTGATGCCAACGGAGCTAACATCACAGTTGGCTGGCTAGGTGACAGTAGGGCCTACTGGTTAGGCGACGAAGCGCTACTACTGACTTCGGATCATGAGGTCGAGGGTAGCCTGACTCGTTGGATCGGAGCCGACAGTCCGAACCCAACGCCTGATCTTGCGTCTCACCGGTTTGAAGGTCTCGGCTATTTGGTGGTCTGCACCGACGGTCTGTGGCGGTACGCGTCCGCGGCCCAGGAACTAAAAGAGCTAGTGCAACGTTTGGTAGATCAGGGCGCAGCCGGAACAACACTTGGATCCCAGCTGATTGACTTCGCTAACGACAATGGCGGACACGACAACATCACGGCTGCAGTATGGACTAACCATCCGCAACCCCCATCAGTAATCGAATCACGAATCGACCTTGACCAACACGCCACGCCAGAGGAACCGACGGCAGTAGGGGTTGAATTGGCTGGCGATGATTTACCAGAAGAAAAGTCTGATCCAGAGTAGCGGCAGAAAATACGGGTAGAAGAAGCAACAAGACTAGTGAGAATGGGAGTTCGTAGGTGACAGGATTCAAAGCAGAGGTGTTCCAAAATGAGTACCTTCCAGCCGGAGTAGACACAATCGACGCCGTCGTGACGGTAAAGGCCGAAGACGCAGAGGTTGGTGTGTCGGCACAACGGGATGCAGTCGAGATAATCGCTATCGACACATCTGGTTCGATGCAAGAAGAGGGCGGTGCCAAAATGCACGCGGCGAAGGCGGCAACCCAAGCCGCCATCGACACCATTAGCGATGGGGTCTATTTCGCCATTATTGGGGGCAACGCCGGCGCCTACATGGTTTATCCACGAGATGGTCTAGCCGTATCGAGTCCTTCGACTAGAGACGAAGCCAAGCGAATGGTCTCGCGGGTTCGAGCAAACGGCGGAACCGCGATTGGCACCTGGCTGAAGGCCGCCGCCTTCCTCGCTAACCAATACCCGCACGCTATCGCCCACTGTCTACTGCTCACCGACGGTAAGAATGAGCACGATGAGCCGGGTGCCCTGGCAGCGGCGATTCGAGACTGCACCGGGCTCCTACAATGCGATACCCGAGGTCTTGGGGCTGACTGGGATATCAATGAGCTACGAACTATCTCTTCGGCTTTACTCGGAACGGTTGACATCATCCCTCGACCAGAAGATATGGAAGCGGAATTTCGTCGACTAACCGAACAAGCCATGGGCAAACAGGTCGGTAGTGTCGCCCTTCGGCTGTGGACGCCAAAGGGCTCGGTCAGCCAGTTTGTCAAGCAGGTGGCACCTAACCTGGAGGATCTAACCGGTTCGGCCAAGCCAGTCAATCCGCTCACTAATGACTACCCGCTTGGTTCCTGGTCAGGCGACGAAGAGCGCGATTATCACATTCGCGTTAGTATCCCAACCGGTAACGTTGGAGATGAGCGGTTGGCGGCTCGCGTGATGCTTGTGATCGATGACGCCGAACAGCCAGCGGCTCTGGTTCGGGCCATTTGGACCGACGATGAACGGCTGTCAACCCGAATAAACCGTGAAGTCGCCCACTACACCGGCCAAGCTGAACTGGCATCGGTGATAGCCGAAGGGCTTGCCGCCCGTGACGCCGGAGATCAGGCGACAGCCACGGTGAAGTTGGGGAGAGCGGTACAGATTGCTCATCAAGCCGGCAACGGCGATACGGTGCGTCTGTTGCAAAAAGTTGTTGATGTGGATGATCCAGCTACCGGGACGGTCCGGCTGAAACGCCAAGTCAACAAGACTGACGAAATGGCACTCGACGTGCGCTCGACGAGAACAGTCCGAGTCGGAAAAACAAAGTAGGGGATTGACAGTGGCTAGTGAAATGAACTGCTCCAACTGTGATCAGGCTTACGGTCCTGACGATATGTTCTGCGAGAACTGCGGCTACGATTTTCTAACCGGGTCGTTGCCTCCAGATTTTGAAGGCGTTCCTGGCGCTCCGGTTGAGGGCGACTCACCTGCTGAGGAAGGAATCGAGGCGCCCGACGTAGCGTCTCTAACCGAGAGCGAGGTTGAAGAGGCCGACGCTGAACAGGCTGGTGCTCCGACTGAAAGCCGTGAGGTCGAGAGGACCAAATTTGAGATATCGGTAGATCGGACCTTCTTCGATCAAGTCGTTACCGGCGGTGAGATTGATTTTCCCTCCGATCCGGTCCCGACTCAAGCAGTGGAAGTTGCGGGCGACGAGATACACATAGGCCGCACTAGCGAGAGTCGCGCTATCCATCCCGATCTCGACATTGCCGATTTAACCAACGATCAGGCCGTCTCGAGCCGACACGCGGTTGTCCGGGTAGTCGGCGAAGGGAAGTTCCAGCTCATTGATGTGGGTTCAACGAACGGAACCTTCCTCGAATCGCCGGCATCGGAACCGGTCGAGCAAGGTGAGCCCCTCGACTTGTCGCCTGGTGTTCCGTTCTTTGTGGGGGCGTGGACTCGTCTCACCGTTGTTATCGATGGCTAGCTTTGGGCGGCGCGCACGGTGAAGTTGATGGCACCACACCCCGCCAGACTACGAGCTAGCCAGGTGTGGTGCTCTCAACCAAAAGCTCTTACTTCGGTGGCATTCTGATGCCACCGTCAACTCTTATGACTTCACCATTCATGTAAGGGTTGGTTATTAGTTCGGTCACCATGAAGGCCAATTCTTCCGCTGAGCCGAGACGCTTTGGGAACAGAACTGATTGTCCTAGGTGGGCCTTGAACTGATCCGATTGTTCGCCCTCACCATATATTGGTGTATCGATCAGGCCCGGGGCGATCGTGTTAACACGAACGCCAACAGCGGAAAGATCACGAGCGATCGGCAGCGTCATGCCGACGATGCCACCTTTCGATGCTGAGTAAGCGGCCTGACCAATTTGCCCGTCGAAGGCGGCAACTGAAGCCATATTGACGATGGCTCCTTTGGTGCCATCGGCGTCGAGAGCGTCAGTTTTGGCCATGGCCGCTGCCGACTGTCTGAGCATATTGAACGATCCAAGCAAGTTGATCTTGATTACGAAGTCAAAGTCTGACTGCGAGGCCGGGTCGTTGTTGCGATCGACTGTTCTGCTTGCTCGGCCAAGGCCCGCTGAGTTGACTAATGCTCGAACCGGACCCATTTCCGACGCGGCTGCGACGGCTGTTGCGCCGTCTTCTTCGCTTGATACATCACACTTTACGAACAGTCCGCCGATTTCTGAGGCGACCGCTTGGCCTCTCTGTTCGTTAAGGTCAGCGATGACGACCCGGGAGCCTAAATCGGCCAGCTGTCGAGCTGAGGCTTCACCGATGCCAGACGCACCTCCAGTAACAATGGCAGACGATCCTTCAAGGTTCATTCGGGGCATAGAGCAGGCTCTTTCTATTCGATCTGTCACTAACAATTCTGCGCTGACGGTCAGCGCTGAGTTGTAGCGTAGTGAATCGGCGCCGATCATCCCAGTTTGGTCTCAAACAGTCCGAAGGTTACGCGTTCGGGGAAGAGCTGTCGATTAGCCCAACTGGGCTAATATTGAGGTATTCCCACGGTTCAGTGTAGGTATCTCGGATTTTTGCTTGGGATAGTCACTGCTAGCCTCGTATGGCCGACCTAAATCAATACCCGGGAACTTGTCGGGTCGATGGCAAGGTGCGGTCAGCCAAAAAAGCTAGAATCGTAATTTGTATTGAGTCAGTTCGATCACTGGGTTTAGAAAACGAGTCACGAACGGTTGTTTCGGTGGCTAGGGAAAGCGTTCAACAACGATGAGCCAGATAGCGGTCTTGGCGGCCGATGAAACCGACAAGAACTTCGTCGATCTGGGCCCGATTGGGAGCACCCCATGGATCATTTTGGGTGTTCTCTTGATGGTGCTTTTGGCCATCGACCTTTTCCGACATCGAGAGGCTCACGCCCCAAGCGAGAGAGAAGCTCTCTTTGAATCTCTGTTCTGGGTTGCTTGTGGTTTAGGGTTCTCGGTCTACGTCTTTCTTACCTTCGGGTCTGGGGCGTTTGGCGAGTACCTAAGTGGTTACCTAATCGAGAAGGCGCTCAGCGTCGACAATGTCTTCGTATGGTCGATGCTGTTTACATCGCTTGCTATCCCAGTCAAATATCAGCATCGAGTCTTGTTCTACGGGATATTTGGTGCGTTGGTCCTTAGAGCAATTTTCATTGTGCTTGGCTCTGAGCTGCTCGAGCAGTTTGAAATCCTGCTGTTGGTCTTCGGTGGATTTCTGATTTACACCGGTCTCAAGATAATCCGACACAAAGAAGATGAGGGCGACGAATCGACCGCTCGCGGGCTTAGCCTGTTGGAACGGTTCATGCCGGTCACAGACAAAATTGAAGGTCAGAAGTTCTTCACCCGAATTGATGGTCGTCGGGCCGCGACACCGTTGTTCGCCGCTCTGATTGTGGTCGAAGCAACCGATGTCGTGTTCGCCGTCGATTCGGTTCCCGCCATCTTGGCCGTGTCTCGCTCGAACTATCTTGTGTTGTCATCTAACGCGTTCGCCATTCTCGGACTACGGGCGATGTATTTCCTGTTGGCAAACGCTAAAGAGAGATTCCACTATCTGAACCACGCTCTCGGAGCGATCCTTGTATTCGTCGGAGCCAAGATGGTGGCAACCCGTTGGTACCACATGAATACCTGGGTGTCGCTTGGAATTATCAGCATGTTGCTAGTCGCTGCTGTGGTCTTTTCTGAGCGCAAAAATCGCCAGCTAGCCGATCACGAGAGCGTCAACGTTTAGAACCCCGCAACTGCCAGTCGAGCTGATAGTCCACATGGTTAATCGGCGCTGTCCCAAGGTCAGTCGGGGGGGGTAGCTACGGTGGATTAGCCAGCCCAAGCAGCCGCAGGGCAGGTCAGGTAAGCGAACGAGCGCACGTGATCGCCATCGGTTTCGATCCAGTCCACCAGGTCGACACCAGCGATCGAAAGTCGCCACCGAAGTGACCTGAACAAATCAAGGTCCGACTCTCGAATGGTCGGGGTGGCCGTCGGGCAAACCGATACTAAAAGGACGTTTCGGATTTCCTCGTCCTCCCGGATGAATTCTCGACAGCTTGCAACTGCCCAGCTCGCAGCCATCTCGACTGAGCCTGTTCGTAGCAGACCGACATCGAGACAATGCCCCGATGCTGTGAGAAGGACAACTGAAACCAAAGAAACTGATAATGCGGCCTCGGCATCGGTTCTTAGCCAAGTTGAGGTTGCCTGGGTGGGAAGGTCTTGATTGTTCTGATCCGGCCAATGGGTTAACCGGGATTCGACTTCGTCATGGTGGAGCTTCATGGCAAACCCCAACGCATCGCGGAAGCAACGAATCGGTTCGGGAAGCGATCGCTCGGTCATAGGATTCCTCAACTACTAGTTCCGGCGGTTTTCTCCGGAGAGGAGGTTGAAGCGGCCATGGCCGCGAGCGATTGCATAACGGGTCACGCAACGCCCATCACAATAGGTCGATGCAGTGACAAGTTCACACGGTTGTTGTGGTGATACCAGACGGGCAGTCCGTTATCAGGACCTAGGTTCGGTTGGCCAAGACCTCTCCATGATTGATCAAGTCCTCGAGCTCGAAGTAGACGTCTTGGAGGTGGCGGGCTCCAGTCTGTGGACGGAAAGCGCGCCGGCCATGGAGCACCCGATGGTTGTCGAGCAGCATCAAGTCGCCTGTGTCCAGTCTAAAGACCGCTTGGTTGTCAGGAGTAAGGAGGAGTTCGGTTAGGCGGTGGTACGCCTGATAGAACTCACCAAGTCTCGGGTGGTCTGGCTCGAGTGTTTGCATTAGCTGGTTCGAATATCTGAAATGAATTGGATTGCCCCAATCATCGAATCGCAGCAGAGGACGCCTAGCCCAGGTCTCGATTGAGGAGTCAAACTGTCGGAACGGAACCGATACCGAAGCCAGAACTTCTCGTTCGTCCTCAGTCAGTTGTTCTACGATGTTCCATCCGTCCACTAACGTTGACTCACCCCCGGTCGACTCGTTCACCAACATGTGGATTATCTGACCGCTGGGTGGGTTTGCATAGCTCGCCATATCGTTGTGCGGGGGGAGGGCTTCGGAGGTATGAGCGATGTTGTATCCGGCTGGGTTGGAAAAGACGTCATGGACTCGGCCGAAAGCGACCTCACGAACTGGAACCCACCGCGAGATGAAGCGGTCTGACTCACCCGGTTCGCTGGGAACTCCACGAACCAAAGCTGCGCCTTGGGTTGCTAATGTGTGGATCAGTTCGAGGGCGCCAGTCGTCGAACCATCCTCTGAATCAAACTGCGCAGCCTCGAACGTTGTGAGCCGATGACCACCTGACCAGATCTTGGGGCTTGGGCGACGAAAGGAGTTCGAAGCTAATGAGTCAAACCAGCTCCTCGTATAACAAGACTGGTGCTCGCCCCAATCGACAACCAGGGTTTCGGCATCAGGGCGGGACACAGAAAGCGGTGCGACGCCAAGGGGAACTTGGCTAATTAGGTTTCGCTTTTCCGTTGTCGCTTCGACTCGACAAGCCGGGCAAGGGCAGTTATCGCGAAGCCAGACTGCCGGAACATCGAAGGCGCCGCTCGCCCCCCATGGAATTGCCACGTGGCTTAGGCCGGTCTTGGCACTGTCGTCATGATTGAAACATCGACTCATTCTTTCACCCCTGCGAACGTGTCAAGGCCGAGCTGAGCTCGACACAATTATCCCTTTCTCCGAGAGTTTACGGCATCGATTAACCGAAGAAAAGTACCGCATCGTGACGATTCGAATGGGTGTTAGCAGCGGCCTGCGTCTGCTACGGCTTGGGCGCTTCTGCTAACGAGGTTGGGACTCGTGACCTATGCAGCATTTGGTTGGGTTCGTCGATGTTTTTGTTGTTAGCCCAATCGGGTCGGAATCATTTACACACGGAGATACAGAATTATGCTTC